>CAWKMO010000001.1:0-32517 GCA_963850755.1 Ilumatobacteraceae bacterium
GTGAACGTGATCGGCATCGGGAAGGTGCCGTAGGTGACGCCGATCGTCTCGGCCCTCACGAGGCGCGAGTGGTCGACCTCGTAGTCGGGCATGCGCCGCAGGACGGTCGAGCGCGAGGTGGATCTGGCGGCGGGCGAAGGTCGACCCGAGGCAGCGGTGGGCGCCGAGCCCGAAGGCCATGTGCCGGTTCGGGAACCGGTCGAGCACCACCTCGTCCGGGCGGTCGAACACCTCCTCGTCGCGGTTGGCCGACGCCCACACGAGCAGCACCCGATCGCCCTCGGCGATCGGGCAGCCGCCGACCTCGACGTCACGCTTGGCGGTGCGGGCCAGCGCGAACTGCGGCGCGCCGACCGCAGGAACTCCTCGACCGCCGTGGGCATCAGCTCGGGCTCGTCGATCAGGCGCTGCCGTGCGTCGCGGTCGCGATCGAGGTAGATGAGGGCGCTGCTGATCGCCGAGCCAGTGGTGTCGAAGCCGCCCTGCATCGTGAGCATCACCATCTCCTGGACGGCGTGGTCCGAGACCGGCTCGCCGAACGGCCGCGGGTTGAGCAGGTAGGTGATCATGTCGTCGCGTGGCGAATCCTTGCGCTGCGGCGATCGCCTCCTTGATCGTCCCGACGATCCACGCCAGCTCCTCGAGCACGCCGGCCCGGGCGGGGTTGTCCTGGCGCAGGAACACGGTCTTGTGCATCGGCTCGGCGTAGCGGCGCCAGTCGTCGATCGGCAGCCCGAGCTTGTGCAGCGTGACCATGACCGGCAAGGGGTCGGCGAAGTCGTGGACGATGTCGACCTCGCCGTACTCGATGAACTGGTCGATGCAGTGGTTGGCGTAGTACTCGATGACCGGCCCGAGGCGCTCGACCGCCGGCGGCGCGAACAGCGACTGCATGATCTTGCGGTACTCGAGGAACTCGGGCGCGTCCATCTCGATCGGGATCGACTTCTGGCCGGCGTTCTTCTTGGGCGGGATCAGGATCGTCTCGGCCGACGAGAAGGTCGCGTCGTCATGGGCGATGCGCTTGATCTCCTCGTAGCCGGTGACCACCCAGAACCCGTCGTAGGCGTCGCTGTGGGCGACCGGGCAGCGCTGACGCAGGTCGGCGAGCACCGGCCACGGGTCGGCGGCGAAGTCGGGCGCGTGGTGATCGAAGTGGACGGACGGAGCAGTGACCGCCCGCTCGGCGCGCTGTGACATCGTGAAGACCCCCGGAGCGTCGACGCCTGACGAGAACTGGGAACTCGCGAATATAGCATACTCAATTGCCGTGCCCCTTGGTCCCGGCCGTGGAGTCGGCGTCGCCGATGAGCGTCGACACGACGCCGGCCGGCCCGCCGCGGATGGTGTTCGCGGGGATCCTCGTGAGCCTCTCGGTGACGGCGATCAGCCAGACCTTCGTGACCACGGCCCTGCCGACGATGGTCGGCGACCTGGGTGGTTTCGACGGTCTCTCGTGGGTGGTCGGCGGCTACCTGCTGGCGTCGACGGTCGTCGTGCCGTTCGCCGGCAAGTTGGCCGACCTGTACGGCACGCACCGTCTGTTCCAGATCGCGATCGTCGTGTTCGCGATCGGCTCGATCATCGCCGGACGCAGCACGACGGTCGAGATGCTGGTGGCGGCGCGCGTGCTGCAGGGTCTCGGTGGTGGGGCGATCCTCACCCTCAGTTTCACGCTCGTGGCCCAGTTGGTGGTGCCGCGCGAGCGCGGTCGCTACCAGGGGTACATCGCGTCGCTGTTCACCGTCGCCAACGTCGCCGGGCCGGTGGTCGGCGGGTTCTTCGTCGACCATCTGTCGTGGCGCTGGCTCTTCTACATGACCGCCGCGGTGTGCCTGATCGCGCTGCTGTTCGTGCGCCGCAACATGCCGAGCGACAAGCGCACCACGTCGGCCCCGTTCGACCTCGCCGGCAGCTGCCTGCTGATCGTGAGCCTGGTCGGCACGATGCTCGTCGCCACCTGGGGCGGCCAGACGTTGGCGTGGGCGTCGCCGGAGCTGATCGGCCTGATGGCGATCATCGTCGTGGCGACGATCGCCTTCGTCATCGTCGAGCGATCGGCGGCCGAGCCGGTCGATGCCGATCGATCTGTTCCGGCGCCGCTCGGTGCGGGTCGCCACCATCCTCGGCTTCCTGACCGGCGTGGCGATGACGGTCGTGCTGACCTACGGACCGACCTTCGTGCAGCTCGCGCTTGGGTGTCAACGCCGACGGTCTCGGGGCTCCTGCTGATGCCGCTCATGCTCAGCGTCATGCTCGCCAGCACCATCGGCGGGCGGGTCATGTCGCGAACGGCGCGCTACCGGCCGACGGCGATCGTCGGCGCCCTGCTGCTGGCGGCCGGCACCGGGGCGATGACGCTGATGACCTCGAACACCCCGCTGTTCGTGCCGTCGCTGTGCGCGGCGCTGGTCGGGCTCGGCATCGGGCTGACGACGCCCGCCCACATGGTCGCCGTCCAGAACTCGGTCGGCGAGGACCGGCTCGGCGCAGCCACGTCGACCACGCAGTTCACGCGCAAGATCGGGTCGACGCTCGGCGTCGCCATCGCCGGCGGGCTGTTCACGCGCCGCCACGGCGTCACAGCTGCGGTCGGCGGGAGCGCTCGGCGACGACGAGCCGATCTGAGCTCGCTGCTCGAGACGCCGAGCCGGATCGACGCCCTCCCCGATCAGCTCGAGGAGACCGTGCGCAGCGCGGTGGCGAGCGGCGCGACCGCTGTGTTCGTGCTCACGTTCGTGGCCGCGGCGGCGGCCTTCGTGCTCTCGTTCCGGCTCCCCGACGAGCGGCTCGCCGACGAGATCGCGGCCCCCGAGGGTGCGAGATGGTCGCGCGCCGGCCGACGCCGGCAGCGGTCAACCGTTCCAGTTCGACGGACTCCACGTGACGCCGGCGTCGGCGCTGCGGTAGACGCCCGACGACGTGGCCGCCAGCAGCGTGCCGTCGTCGCAGCGCGGCGACGCCGTACACGGTCACGCCATCGAGCCCGCGGCCGACCACCTGCCACGAGTCGGCCGGCGTCGTCGCTGCGCAACAGCTCGTTGCCGGCGCCGAGGTACAGCCGATCGCCTGAGCCGTCGGTCGAGGCAGTACATCTTCGACTCCTCGCGGCCGCTCGGTCGCGTCGTCACGAACGAGCGACCGCCGTCGTCCGATCGCAGGATGCGGCTGCGCTGCGCGCCGGCGAGGATCGATGCCCGACGACGTCTCGACCAGGTCGTAGACGGTGTTCGGCTCGAGCGCCGCGGGCTCCCATCGCTCGCCGTCGGACGAGCGGTAGATGCCGCCCGACTTGGACCCGTCGGCGAGGTTGCCGGTCGCCACGAACACGTCGCCCGTGCTGGGCGAGCGCAGCAGGTCGAAGGCGAGCGGATGCGTCGAGACCGTCGCAGACGGTGCCACTCGTGGTCGGCGCCGGGCCGGCTCCACACGCCGTCGCCGAGCGTGCCCGCCAGCAGGTGCCCGGGCGCCGGCTCGATGAGCGGTGTACACGCGCAGCCCGTCGAGGCCGGCGCGCTGCCAGTCGTCGCCCGGCCGGCCACCGCCGGCGTGCCACAGGCCGTCGTCGGTGCCGACCAACAGGTCGCCGCCGGAACGGCAGAAGGCGTAGGCGTTGCCGCGATGATCGGCGGGCCGGATCGCCGTCCAGCTCAGGCCGCGGTCGTCCGACCGGAAGGCGCCGGCGCGGCCGCCGGCGTAGGCGATGCCGGTCGTGATCGACGGCGATCGCGAACACGGCGCCGACGTCGAGGCCGGTGTCGAGCGGCGTCCAGTCGTCGTCGACCGTCGGTCCAGATCCACACGCCGTCGTAGGTGGCGGCGAGGATCGATCCGTCGCCACGGACGAGCAACGAGAACATCCGATGGTGGGCGAGCTCGGAACCCAACCGTGTCCAGCGTTCGCCATCGCGATCGGCGACGACCACGCCCTGCCCGGTGCCGGCGACCAGCGAACCGTCGAGCCTGCGTTCGATGGCGTGCACGACCGGATCGTCCGGTTGACCGGCGATCGGGCGCCACTCTCCGTCGGCCCGGCACCAACGCATCAGACCCGCGGCCGCGCGTGCCGGCCAGCAGGTCGCCGTCGTCGAGCTCGATCAGCGCGTACACCGGGGACGTCGGCGAGACCGATCGCGCTCCAGGCACCGGCCGGCGTGCGGAGCCAGACGCCGGCATCCTCGGTGGCGGCTGCCAGCGTTCCGTCGCTGAGATCGGCACCAGCCGGTAGACCGGCGACACCGGACCGCCTTCGGCCGCCGACCAGCGGCCATCGGCGTCGCGCTCGATCACGCCCAGCGTCGTGCCGGCGACCACGTCGGGCCCGCCGACGGCGACGCAGTACACCGAGGCGTCGCCGCAATCGATCGCCGACCAGCTGGCCCCGGTCGTCGTGCGACACGGCCAGTCCGGCCGCTCCGGCGGCGGCGTAGAGCGTCGCCGTTCGTGACCGATGGTGAAGGCGTTGACGTTGGATCCTTCGAACAGCTCGCCGACCACCGACCAGGTGTCACCGCCGTCGTCGGACCGGGCGATGCCGCGTCCGCACGTGCCCGCCAGCAGCACGCCTGGCGACGGCTCGCTCAACGCGAAGTAGCGCGGTGGCCCGCCGGCAGTGGGCGGCGCGTGTTCGTCGCCGTCGAGCGCGAGCTCACGCACCGGAGTGACGATCTCGGTGCTCACGAACGTGGAACCTCGACCCGTCGCCACCTCGAGCCGGCCGACGGGCTGCGGCACCGGCGATGCCGAGGCCGCGGCGTCGTAGGTGCAGACGAACAGCAGGCGTCCGTCGTCGCCGCCGAGCTCGCAGGCGAAGGCGCCCTGCCGAGTGGGGATGCGATCGAGCACCGTGCCACCGTCGGCGACTCGCACCACGGCGTTGTGGAGCGGGTCGGCGAACCACACCGCGCCCTCGGCGTCGAGGCAGATGCCGTCGGGGACGCCGTCGCCGAGATCGGCGAACGTGCGCCGGTTCGACAGCGTGCCGTCGGGCTCGATCCGGAACGCCGTGAGCCGATTGGCTGCCGACTCGGCCACGATCAGCTCCTCGCCGGGGGTGATCACGCACCCGTTCGGGAAGTGGACGTCGTCGGCGACGACCGCCGTCGATCCGTCGGCACGGGCGAGCGCGAGCACGCCCGGGGCGGGTGGCGCCCCGGCCAGCAGGTCGTAGCCGAAGTCGCCGACGTATGCGTTGCCCGACCGGTCGACCACCATGTCGTTGCACTTGCACGTGGTGATCGCGCTCAGGTCGGCGAACACGTGCTGCTGCTGCTCGGCATCGATGCGCACGACCGAACGCCTCGCCATCGCCACGACGAGCAGGTCGCCATCGCGGCGTCCATCCCAGCCCACCGGGCTCGCCGTCGATGTCGGCCACGGTGCGCACCGAGCCGTCGGAGTCGACGGCGAGCACCCGTCCGGCACGTTTCTCGGACAGCCACAGCTCGCCCTCGTGCCAACGCGGGCTCTCGGGAAATGCCAGACCCGTCGCAGACGACCTCGAAAGCGGGCGGCATAATTGGGTATACTAATCTCCCTCACGCAGCGACGAGAAGGGGGCCTCATGGTCGACGACCTGCTGGTGATCGATGCCGACGCACACATCAACGAACCGGTCGACGTGTTCGAGGAACACCTCGACGAGCGACCACCGCGAGCTGCGGCCGCGGCTGATCACCGACACCAAGGGGCTCACCCGGATCCTGATGGACGGCAAGCTCTACCCCGAGACGCGCCTGCGCCAGAACCACGTGAAGAAGGTCCAGGGCACCCAGCTGGGCGGCATGCAGAAGGGCGCCAGCGACCCGATCGCCCGCCTCGACGACATGGACACCGACGGGATCGACCTCCAGGTCCTGTACGGCAGCCTCGGCCTGTCGATCTCCACGATCGCCGACGTCGATTTCGCGATCGCCATGGCGCGTGCCTGCAACGACTACTACGCCGCCTTCTGCAGCGCCGCGCCCCGACCGCCTCAAGTGCATGGCCACGCTGGCGGTGCAGGACGTGCCGGCGGCGGTCGACGAGCTCGAACGGGCGGTGACCGAGCTCGGTCACGTCGGTGTGACGCTGCCCCCCAACCACCGCGGCATCGATCTCGCCAGCGGCTACTTCCATCCGATCTTCGAGAAGGCGCAAGAGCTCGACGTGCCGGTCTCGATCCACTGGGGCAACGGTGCCCACCTGCAGTCGGCCGGCGGCGAGCGCTTCGACACGCACTTCATGCTCCATGCCGTCGGGCATCCGGTCGAGCAGATGATCGCCCTCGCCAACATCGTGTGTGGCGGCGTGGTCGAGGACTTCCCCGCCCTGCGCTTCGGCTTCCTCGAAGCCGGGTGCGGCTGGGCGGCGTACTGGGTGGAGCGGCTCGACGAGCACTTCGAGCGTCGCTCGCGCGAGATGCCCAAGATGACGAAGGAACCGTCCGACTACTTCGCCGACGGCAACCTGTTCCTGTCGTCCGAGCCCGACGAGCGGCTCGTCCCGGTGGTCGCCGAGCAGCTCGGCCAGGGGTGCCTGCTGTACTCGTCCGACTATCCGCACACCGACAGCAAGTTCCCCTACTCGGTCAAGTGCGTGAAGGAGCGCGACGACCTGCCCGACGGCTTGCTGCCCAAGCTGCTCGGCCGGAACGCCGCCCGCTACTACGGCCTGGAAGCACCGGCGACGTGACGGTCACAGGCTGACGCTCACCATGGTGGACGTGCGACCACTCTCGCCCGCGGTCGGGGCCGAGGTCACCGGCCTCAGCCTGGCCGGCGAGATCTCCGACGCGACCATGGACGAGCTGTTCGGCGCGTTCCACGAGCACTGCGTGCTCGTGTTCCCCGACCAGCACCTCGACGCGGTCAGCCAGCAGGCATTCGCGGCGCGGTGGGGAACGCCATCGGTGGTGCCGTACCTGGCGCCGCACGCCGTGCCCGGCTCGCCGGCCGTGCTGCGCGTGCCGAACATGGGCAAGGCCAACACGCTCACCGAGAACTGGCATTTCGACGCCGCCTACTTCGAGAACCCGCCGCCGATCGCGATCCTCGCCGCCCAGGTGCTGCCACCGGTCGGGGGCGACACGATGTGGGCCAACCAGTACGCCGCCTACGAAGCGCTCACGCCGGCGATGCAGCGGCTCCTGTCGGGCGTGCGGGCGGCGTTCACGGGCTCGATGCCCGACGACGACGGCGTCCGGCGCGAGGTCGTCACCTATCACCCGGTGGTGCGCACGCACCCCGCCACGAAGCGGCAGGCGCTGGGGATCGGGCGGATCGAGTCGGTCCCCTACTTCGAGGGGATGACCGAGGAGGAGAGCCGCGGCCTGCTCGAGTTCCTCTACCACCACGCCTCGCGGCCCGAGTTCGTGTATCGCCACCAGTGGCGCGACGGCGATGTGGTCATGTGGGACAACCGCTGCCTGCTGCACTACGCGATCCACGACCACGGCGACGCCGAGCGCCTGATGCACCGGGCCACCGTGATCGATCCTCACGACGAACGACCGGCATGACCGAACCGTGCACGGCCCTTGTCGGGGCGACGTTGATCGACGGGCGCGGTGGGCCACCGCTGGTCGATTCGGTCGTCACACTGCGCGGCGACCGGATCGAGTCGGTCGGCACCCGCCGGTCGGTGACGATCGATGCGGACACGACGGTGATCGACCTCACGGGCCGGTTCGTGCTGCCCGGACTGATCGACGTGCACGTCCACTACTTCGAGTGGATGGGCGAGCTGTTCCTTGCTCACGGCGTCACCACCGTCAAGGACGTCGGCAACGACATCGCCTGGATCTCTCAGGCGCGTGACGAGACCGAGTCGGGCAGGGCGCGACGGGCCGCGGATCTTCTTCACCGGCAACGGGCTCGACATCCCGCCACCGCGGCGCGATCACTTCATCGGGATCGAGAACGACGACATGGCTCGCCGCGTCGTCAACATCCTCTTCGAGGGTGGAGCGATGGCGATCAAGATCCGCGAGATGATGCCGGTCGAGGTGCTGCGACCGATCGTCGACGAGGCCCACAAGCTCGGGCTCAAGGTCACCGGCCACCTGCGGGCGATGCGCGCCAGCGACGCGGCAGAGGCCGGCATCGACGGGCTCGAACACGCCAGCGGCATCGTGCAGTCGACGCTCGATCCGATGGCTGCGGATCGACCTCGACACGCTCGAGGCGATCGACATCTACGCCAAGTACGTCGCCGAGCGCAAGGCCTACTCGCTGATCTCGCGGCCGCGCGGCGAGGCGTTGATCGCCGACCTGGCGCGCCGCGACGTGGCCCTGATCCCCACCATGTCCGGCTGGTGGCGGATGGCCTCCGACCGGATCGAGCAGTTCCGTCACGAGGACGCCGCCCTCGCCGACGATCCCGCACTGGGGTACGTGCCAGAACAGGCGCGGTCGATCTGGAGCACGTCACAGCTCTACGACATCAAGGACAGCGACGATCTCGCACAGCTGCACGTCGGCTACGACATCATCAGGCACCTGTTGCGGGCGCACGCCGAGGTAGGTGGCCGGGTGCTGGCAGGGTCCGACACCTACCTCTCGGTTCCCGGGCTGAGCCTGCAGCGCGAGCTGCTGTTCCTCGTCGACACCGGATTCACCCCGCTCGAAGCGATCCGCATGGCGACGCTCGACAACGCCGTGTTCATGGATCTCGCCGACGACCTCGGATCGGTCGAGCCCGGCAAGCTCGCCGACCTCGTGGTGCTCGACGCCGACCCGACGGCGGCGATCGAGAACATCGGCCGCGTGGCGTCGGTGTACCGGGGTGGTGAGCGAGTCGACCTGACCGGCCCACCGAAGCTGCCGACGGCGCGACCGGAGATGGTGCGCCCGCTGTGGGTCGAGCGCCGCCTGCTCGAGTCCGGCTACCGCTTCACCAACCCAGCCTTCGAACAACCCCCCGTCGGCGCTGCAGGCTGCTGCTAGTCCGCGACGTTCACCCGGTTTCTGACGCGGTCGGTGGAACGCAACACAGATTCACGCCCGATCCCCGACAACTTGGCGCTCTGGATCCGGCGACCGTGTCGGGCAGTATGTGCGCCTGGGAACGGGGTTCGCAATGATGGGCGCTGTGGGGGATCAGGATCGGGTGGAGGCGGTGTTCCGCTCCGTGCATCACCGCTTGTGGCGCTCGCTGTTGTTGTTCACGGGTGACGCAGAGTTGGCGAGCGATGCCGTGGCCGAGGCCTTCGCTCAGGTCCTGCGGCGGGGCGCCGCCGTCGATGATGACGACGCGTGGCTGTGCGGAGTAGCTGTCGTAACCTGGCGGCCTTGTAGCGGCGCGGTCGAGTTCGACCGGTCTCGGACCGGTTGACGGTTCGATGCCGCTGACCGGTTCGCTGGCCGAGTTCCTCGGTCTCCTGGGCGATCTGTCCCCGCAGCAGCGGGCGTGTGTCGCGCTGCGCTACGTCGGTGGGTACACGTCGCCGGAGATCGGTGAGCTGCTGGGGACCAGCACGGGCACCGTTCGGGTGCATCTGCATCGTGTCCATGCGGCTCTGCGCCAGACGATCACGGAGGCTGAGCATGCGTGACGATTTCGACTCAGTGGTGGCGGATCGATGCAGGGCGGTCGACGACGTGCCCGTCCCGACGGATATGTGGTCGCGGGTGCAGTTCAAGGTTGCTCGACCGCGACCGGTGCAGTTCACCGAGGACGAACGCAACCACGATTGACCTCGAGGCTCCGAACCCGACCACGGGACTCGGACTGCGGCGTCGTTGGACGCTCGCCGCCGCCGCCGTGCTGGTCGTCGTTGTCGCGGCGGTCGTGCTCGTCGAGCGCGACCCGCCGGAACCGCCGTGGTGACACGAACACACCACCGACCACGACGTCGACGGGTGGACCAGCCCACCAGACGTGGCGGTGGAGTCGTCCTTTTCGACGGCGATCGAGTCTGCGGGTGTGTTGATCAGCGTGTCGGCCGAGGAAATCGCGCTGGCAAGCGACACGGACGCCTATCAGCTCGACAGCGGTTCGACGCAGGTTTCGGCCGCCAACCGTTTCGTCTCATTGCGGGAGTGTCGAACGGATCCCCCTGCAGTACGGGCTGGGCGTACGAGACCGGCTCCGTCGACGGCGGCGAGGTGCACCACGGCTTGTTGGGAGAGGCGGATGAACCAGCGGTGTATGTGCTCGATGATCGCTTCTTCGTGGTTATCGAGATCTCACCCGATGTGCAGCGAGCGCCGACCACCTGGCTGATCGACTCGCTGTCGGGCGGGCATGCCGAGCTGACGTGGCGTGACGAGCCGACGACGGTGAGCGCTCGTGAGCAGGCATTGGTGGTTTCCGACGGACCGTGGTCCGTGGCCCGATGGCCCGTCAGTTCGCAGTCGATGGGTTGGAGCGCGAGAGGTACGTCCCCTTCTTCCAGAGCTGTTCCTGCCCCGAGTCGTCGACGCTCTGACGGCACGATTCGGCCATTGGCCGTGCCCGACACGCGTGGGCCGATCTTCCCGTCGCACAGCACGGAACGGGCCGGATCTGGATCGGGACCAAGCCCGGCGGCAACGGTCTCGGCCTTGCTACAGCGACGACGGCGGGCGTCATGGACCGACGTCGCCCTCCCGGCAGAGCTGGATGGGGATCAGCGATGGGCTGGAACGCCGACAAGCTGGAGAGGATCGCTTCTACGGCGACCAGCTCGTGTCGATCGCGGCTGATGGTGATCGCATCGCCGTAACCGACGCCTGGACGTCCCGACGATCGAACGTGTACGTCTCGGACGACGCCGGACTGAGCTGGTCGACCGTGACCCGTCGCAAACGACCCACGACGTCAACGGAGCACACTGTACGTCCTCGCCGACAAGCGGCTGCTGCTGGTGCGATCCGGCGAGATCCATGCGAGACAGCTACTCGTGTCGACCGGCTCGGACTGGACCACGCTGGAGGGGCGATGGGCAAGCCACCGAAGCGACCGCGGGCAGAGTACGTCGACGTCAATCGAGAGGGGCATCGTCTCCAGGTACTACCCAGAGGGAGGATTCGACGACGGCGACCTTGGGGACAATCCAGACGCGCCCTTCAGTCCGGCACTACTTCAGTGCCGACCTGACGAACTGGTGGAGCGCGTCCCAGGACTCGATACTCGTCTTCCTGAACGTCTCTTTGAACGACGACGGCGCCCCCAGGTCCCCATTGACAGGGTGACTCCTGCCGAGTGTGTCGAATGCTGTTGTCCAGCACAGGTCGGTAGCGGGGAACTGCGATCTGCCGCGTGCCGCGGCGAGCCTGAATGCACATTCTGCGCTCGTCTTGTCACCGGCGTGACGTCGTTCGTCACACGTCGCCGTATCTCGGGCGAACGGTCTGCCGAGCCGCGGCGTGAGGTCAGCCGATCTGGATGGAGGCAAGGGCTTGCTCGAGGTCGGCTCGGTCCTGCGGCGTCGCGCTCGGGACGTAGTACGCGGTGATCACGAGGCGGGTGCCGGCGACGTCGACGATCCGCTGCTGGTTGTGCTGGTACGGGCCCTGGGCCGCGAAGTCGGGAAACGCGTGGTCGGGCGCGGTCCAAAGCCCGAACGCTGGGGAATCGGCACGCCTGCATTCGCCGATGTCGTAGTCGGGAACGGTGAACTCGATCTGCTTTCCGGTGAACCCGCCGACGGTGACGTCGACCGCTGCGGTCGCGGCGAAATCGGGCAGGTTCGTCCACGCCGTCACGAGGTCATCGACGGTAGGACCAACCGGCGGGTCGAGCGGCACCCACTGGCACCCGTCGGCGTAGATGTTGGGGATCTCGTCGAAGTGCAGCCCAACCGCTCCGACGCCCGTGCCCTTGAAGGCTGCTTGTCCTTCGTCGAGTGTCCAGTCAGCCGGCACCGTGAACGTCACCGGAATGTCCGCAAGAGTCACGTCGAAATGAACAATCTTGAATCGCGGGTGCAACACTCGGGGTTGGCGCGACGCGCTGTCGTTGGTGCCACGGTGGCCACCACGGTAGGCGGCGGAGTCTCGTCGACGTCAGTGTTCGTGTTGTTGATGGCGCGTGTGATGGCGGTCACTCCGATGACGGCGACGACGGCCGCAGCCGTGGCGATGATCGGCCAGCGGGACGGCCCTCGGTTGGTTCCAGGGTGGCTCGATGTCGATGAGTGCCACGGTCGTGGTGTCGTTCGGCGCGGAGGTCACATCGGTGAGATCGATCGGGCCGGCCAACTGGTCCAACCGCTCGGCATGGGCGCGGATCAAGTCATCAAGACGAGACGCCATTGGAGACCTCCAACTCGTGGCGGAGCCGATCCAGGCCCCGGCCCAGGTGCGTGCGCAGTGTCCCCAGCGAAACGCCAAGTACGTCAGCCGCTTCGCGAAAGCTGTATCCGTAGCCGTGCACCATGAGGACCGCGGCACGCTGCTGACCGCTCAGGCTCGCCATCGCAAGGTCGAGCCGCGGCTCATACGACGATTCCCGCTCCGAACTCTCGTCACGCGTCGGCGACTCGATCGGTCGTCGCCAGTCGATCTCGCGCTTCGCCGCCGACTGTCCTACACGAAACAGATAGCCGCCGATGTTGCCCACCCCATCGAGCCGATGACGGTGCTCCCACGCCCACGACCACGCGTCGGCGGCGGCCTCCTTCCCGACGATTGGTCCGTACCAAGCAACCAGTGCTCGCCGCAACCGCGGCTCCACAATTTCGAACATCGCGGCGAAGGATTCCTCATCCATCACTAAGGAGAGTCGCACAACGTCGAATCGTGCGACAGCACCGCCCATATCTGCCAGTGGGAATGAGTTGGCCGGTTGGGTGGGGGCGTCTCGGACTGGTGGGGTTTCGGAATCACGATCCGGTACGAGATCTCTCGTATCGAAAGGCCGATTCGGTGTCACACCCCTCTGCCAGCACCACAACCTGTTCAAGTACCGCAACGGCTACGACGCCCGCCGCCACGATGACGGCGCTTGGTACATCACCCGCCCCAACGGCACGCGACTACAACCGCCTGACGCCGGTAGCCCGAGTTCCCGGCAGGGCCATGTTGCCGTTCCTGCTCGAAGTCATTCAAGAGTCGTGCCGTGACACCGATTGGAGGTGGATGAACGATCACCACGACGGGCAACCACCACGTCGGACACGACGCCAGATGATGATCGCGGGCCTGGTCGTCACGATCGTGGCCGGCTTCTTGGCGCTGGTGTTCTTGCTGGCGACTCTGCTCGCAGCCAATCCATGTGGCACGTTCGGCGATGCCTGTGACGACTACGGAACGACATCGAACGCCTTCGTCGTGATGCTCGTCCTCACACTGCTGGCAATGGGCGCATTCGTCCTCGGCCTCGCGCTCTTGGTCAAAGGTCTTCGTCTGCGCGGCTGACCGGCGCGACGGAGATGGTGCCGCTCGGCCGTTCAGGCGCGTCGACTATGTGCCGGACGGAGGAGCAGCGCGATGCTCATGCATCAGTGCGGGCCATCTGAGACGAGCCGAGGGGTGAGGACGATCGAACGGTTGCGGGATCAACCTCATGAGCGACTCGTACAGCGAGTGACGGCCGGAACGTACGGGACGGTTCTGATCCTCGCCGCACTGCCCCTGATCAAGGTCACCGAAGTGGGTTCCGGCGCAGGCTGGGAGCTTGTCACCGGTGTCGGCGTCGCTACCTACATCGCTCACGCGTACGCGGAAGTGATGGGTGACCACGTACATCGTCGATCGGCGCTCGATCGCAATGAGGTCGCACGCGTGTTGCGGGACGGTATGCCGATCCTCTACGCCGCCGTCGGCCCGGGGTTGGCGTTGGGCCTCGGCGGCCTGAACGTCGTCAGCGAGACAACTGCCCTGTGGGTTGCACTCGCGATCGCCGTCCTGCAATTGGTCGGCCTCGGACTGTTCGTCGGATGGGCCGTCACGCCCCGCCGCTCACACTGGTGGGTGTACGGAGTGGCGGCCGCTGCGATGGGCGTCGTCGTCGTGGCGCTCAAGCTCAGCCTGAGTCACTGATGCATGTATGGCGGTGGTCGCGGGTACGGAACGGGTATGACAGACGATCCCAATCAACCCAGGTCGGACGAAGCGGACCCGGACAAGGAGACCAGTCCTGCCGGCGTGGCCGAGGATCTCGAGGAGATGGCCGACGAGCTCGGAGCGACGACCGTCCCTCCCGGGAGCCCTCCCTCGGATCCCGACAGCCCGGGTGCCACGATCGACGAGCCAGATCCGGCGGAACCCAACGAACCCGGATAGCGGCGAGGTCGATGCCGGGTGCAACATGGAAGGCGTGACTGCAGCCGTCATCCATCCCGACCTGAGCGCGCTGCCGCTGCGCACGACCGAGCAGCCGGTGTACGACCGGCCGTTCGAGTTGCAACTGCTCCATCACGACGAGCGCAGCGGTGCCGAGCACTATGTCGTTCGTTACCGACCCGGAACCAAAGCGCTTCCGCACCACCACAGCGCGGCCCACACGATCGTCGTGCTCGACGGCCACCTGTCGATCGATAGCCAGGTGCTCGGTCCCGGCGGGTACGCCCATCATCCCGGCGGGACCACCATGCTGCACGAGCCCGCGCCAGGCGAAGGTTGCACCTTCGTCCTGATCTTCGACGTGCCGTTCGACGTACAGATCGCCGACACCGTCGACTGACGGAGCCCGTCAGATCAGTCGCAGGTAGCTGGCGGCGTTGTCGTACATCAGCTTGCGCATCGCCGTCTCGCCGATGCCGGTCCAGCTCAACGCGATGTCGGGCGAGGTCGGGAACTCACAGCCGTTGTGCGGATAGTCCGACTGGTACATGATCACGCCGTCGCCGAGCAGGTCGTTGATCGACTGGGCGATCTCCTCGCCCTCGTAGAGCTCGATCCCGCAGAACACGCGGCCCTCGCGTGCGTACTCGACCGGATCACGCACCGACTCGGGCAGCGCCCCGCGCAGGTACTCGGCCTGACCACGCAGCCGGATCAGCCACGCCGGCAGCCACCCGGCGCTGCACTCGGCGAAGCCGATCCGAAGGTTCGGGAACTGGTCGAACACACCACTCAGCAGGAGGTAGCCGAGCAGGCGCTGGGCTCCCCACGGATGGGCCGCGGCGCGGGCGACGACGACGTTGCCCCACATGTCGCGATAGCCGGGGAAGTAGGGCGGCTCGTAGAAGAACGAGTGGTGCATGATCGGCAGGTCGGCGTCGTTCATCGCGCCCCACAGCGGGTCGAGCACCGGGTCGTCGACCGGCAGACCTTCCGGGAGCACGGGCGTGACCGCCGCGACCCACGGCTCATCGGCGATCTCGCGGATGATCGCCGCCGATTCGCCGTCGATGTCGGCCATCACGGGTACGGTCGCCTTCAGGCGGGCCGGATCGGCGGAGCAGTACTCGGCGATGTACCGCAGGTACGCGGCGTGGATCTCGCGCGCGAGATCGCGGTCGAGGGCCGACACCGCCAGGGCGAACGTGGCCGGGATGATCAGATGGACGTCGACGCCCTCACGGTCCATGTCCTCGAGGCGGCCCTTGGCGTTGTTGTTGTTGACCCCCGGGCTGGGCGGCGTCTCCAGCACCGCCGACACGGCACCCTTCAGCGGCGACTGCTGCCCGGCGCGCGAGCCCTCGTTGTCGAGCACGGTCGACTGCCGCAACCGGCGCTTGTACGGGAAGGGCGAGATGCTCAGGTGATGGCCGCCGTCGGTGACCGCCATGCGGTACTGGTCGAGCTCGTCCCACCGGGCGCGCAACGCCGGTCCGGCGAACTCGATCAGCGTCTCGAGGTTGGGCCCGACGTGGGTGTCGGTGTCGATGATCCGGTATCCCTGCTTCATGTCTCGATGCTCCTGGTTCGGGAATCGTCGGGCGGGCTCACGCGAGGTGCGATGTCGACAGTGCGGCGCGGACCAAGAGGAACTCGACGCCGTCGTCGCCGACGGTGAACCCGTAGGTGTGTCCGGCCTCGATCGCGGCCGAGTCGTTCTGGGTGAGGACGACGCGTTGCGGTGCCGTCGTCGAAGGCCATCGATCCGCTCAGGACGACGATCAACTCGGAGTGGTCGTGGTGGTGCGGGTCGGTCACGAGGCCGGCCGGCATCACGACGCGGGAGGCGAAGAAGCCGCCGTCGCCGTCGGCGAGGCCCTGGCGCCGGACCTGCACGGCACGCTCGAGTTGGTCGGGTGTGAGTCCATCGGGCAGCCGCGGGTGCGACCATTCGGCTTCGGATGACTTGGTGACGGTGACGCCCATGTCGGACTCCTTTCGGACCACGTTCCTATTGAGGATACTGAATCACGACGAGGCTGGCCACGATCGGTGCGTAGTCGGAGACGACCCGCCACGCGCCCGATCGCCATTCGATGGCGCGCATCTCGCGGCAGCCCCAATGCTCGCCGGGGCCGAACGTCAGCCGCCCACCGCTGGCGCTCGGCATCGACTCGATCGCTTCGATCGAGCTCACCAGCGATTCGACGCGTGACGTTCGGACCGGCGCGCCTGCAGCCCTGAACAGAGGACGGCGACGAGATCGCCGACGAGCAGGATGTTCGACAGCTCGCCGCTGGACTCGCGCCCCGTGCGGGCGATCGACCGGCCGGTGGCCCGCTCCACGGCCGCTACGGCGCGTTCGGCGCCGGCATCGAACGGGCGGCCGGCGGCGAGCTCGCCGACCCGGCTCATCACGATCGCCGGCGTGCCCTCGTAGAGCTCGGCCGGCATCACGCTGCCCGACACGTCGGTGGCGTGCTCGCCGGTCTCGAGGTCGACGACCCGCGGCGGATCACCGATCGCGTCCGCCGCCCGCAGCATGCGCGCCAGGCTGCTGCCGCTGACGAAGGGCATCACGAGGTCGACCCCCGCCGCGTGGAACTGCTGGGCCGCTTCCTGGTCGTGGTCGCTCCCGACCCCGACCCCGTCCGATTCGACGTGGGCGACCGGAACGTGACCGAGCGTCGCCAGGCGGGCGAGCGCGGCCTGCGTGCTGGTGGCGGTGTACCGATCCGAGAACACGCCGATCCGGCGACCGTCCAACAGATGCTCGCGATGCGCCCACTCGACATAGGTCAGGTACACCAGATCCTGTGCCGCGCGGATCGTGAACATCCACGGGTCGGTCCGCGCGAACAGCGGCCGCGGGATGGCGTTGACGTCGATCACGGGCACGCCGTGCGTCTCGGCCAGCCGCACCGAGCCGTAGGTGAAGTCGCGCGCGCCGAGCACGGCGAGCACGCCGTCGGCGGCGAACTCGTCGGCGACCGCCCGCTTGTGCTCGATGCTCGTCGAGCTGAAGGTGCGGAACACGAGCTCGATCGGCAGGTCGGCGAGGCCACCGGCGTCGACGTCGAGCTCGGCTGCGAGCAGCGCCTCGACGTGCGCGCGTTGGTCGCCGATGCCGTAGGCGGGGTCGATGGCGACGAACTCCGACATGTCGGCGAGGGCGACCCCGATCCTCAGCTCGGCCTTCGCCCCCACCATAATTGAGAGTACTCTATTCCCGATGGGTGTCGCCGATCGTCTCGCCGAGCTGGGCCTCGCGCTCCCCGACCCGATCCCCGTGCACGGGCGCTACCGGCCGGTCGTGGTGCACGACCGCACCGCCTACACGTCGGGGCTGATGGCGATCGCCGGGCCGCCGCTGCGGATCGACTTTCCCGGTCGCGTCGGCGAGGAGCTCACGCTCGACGACGGCAAGCAGTCGGCGCGAGGAGCCCTGCTGCTCACGCTCAGCCACCTCGCCGCCGAGCTCGGCGATCTCGACCGGATCGAGTCGTTCGTCCACGTGCGCGGGTTCGTCGGCGCCGCGCCCGACTTCGACAAGGTCCACCACGTGGTGGGCGCCGCCAACGCGTTGATCGGCGACCTGTTCGGCGACGATGCGCTCGCCGGGCGCACGGCGATCGGCGTCGCCACGTTGCCCGAACGGGCGAGCGTGATCCTCGAGACCGTCGTCGCGATCAGGCCATGACGCACGAACCCGCTCCACCGCCCGGCGCAGGTCTCCTACAGCGCCGCCCACGAGGCGATCACCGCCGGCCTCGCCGAGTGCGCCCGGATCGGCATGAACTGCGCGATCGTCGTCACCGATCCGAGCGGCGAGATGATCGCCGTCGCCCGCACCGACGGGGCCTCGGGCAACACCTATCGCGGCGCCCTGGGCAAGGCCAAGACCGCCGCCGTGCTGGGCTGCTCGACCGAGGAATTCCTCGAACGGCGGCTGCTCGCCGACGAGGTGCTCTACCGCGCCCTCACCGCCGACGACGAGACGTTCCTCGTGCCGGGCGGTTTCGCGTTGATCGTCGATGGTGAGGTGGTGGGCGGGGTCGGGGTCAGCGGCGGGCTGCACGCCGACGACGCCAAGGTGGCGCGGGCGACGATGGAGCGCTTCGATGCGCTCGTCGCCGATGCCCAGATCGAATGAAGCAATCACAATCAGCTGTGGGTGACACCGAACAAGGAGGGCCGACGTGGCCGACTGGGAACGACGCATCGAGGAACTGGGGATCGAGCTCATGGATCCGCTGCCGGCCGGCGGGCTCTACACCGCGGTCGTGATCGTCGGCGATCTGGCCTTCACCTCTGGAACCGTGGCGGTCGAAGGGCCACCGCTCAAGCTCGCCTATCCCGGCTGCCTGGGCGACGATCTCGACGTCGAGACCGGGAAGCTGTCGGCGGCGCGGGCGTTCATCAGCGTGCTCAGCAACCTGCGCGGGGCGATCGGCTCGCTCGACCGCGTCGAGCGCTTCGTCAAGATGACCGGCTACGTCCGCTCGGCGCCGTCGTTCACGCAGATGCCGCAAGTGATGGACGGCGCCTCGCAGATGATGATCGACATCTTCGGCCAGCCCTGCGCCCGCTCGGCGATCGGCGTCTCGGCGCTCCCCGGGGGTGCCAGCGTCGAGATCGACACCGTGGTCCAGCTCTCCTCATGAGTGACGACGGAGCGTTCGTCAAGACGCAGCACCACGTGACGCTCGACGCCGCCGAGGCGGTGCTCACGGCCGCGGTGGCGAAGGCGGAGTCGTTGGGGGTGGCGGCGGTGGTCGTCGTCACCGACGCCGCCGGCGGCGTCACCTCGTTGGCGCGTCTCGACGGTGCCCCGCCGATCGCGATCCGGCACGCGCTCGCCAAAGCCAGCTCGGCATCCGGGCTCAAGCGTTCGACCGACGAATTCCTCTCCAAGCGACTGACGACCGACGACGTGCTGTGGCGGGCGATCAGCGGGCGCAGTGACGCATTCGTCGTCCACGGCGGATTCCCGCTCAGCGTCGACGGGCGTGTCGTCGGCGCGATCGGTGTCGCCACCGGCGCCCACGAACACGACTCCGACATCGCCCAGGCCGGCGTCGCCGCCCTCGACGCGCTGCTCGGCGGCGCTGCTCCCGCATGACGATCGACGCCGTCACGCAGCGACGACCTCGACGTCGTCAGCCGCGTCATCGCCTCGCGCCGCACGAGCCTGCTCGTCGACCGCGACCGCGAGGTGCCGAGCGAGTTGATCGACCAGCTGTGCCAGCTGGCGGCGTGGGCGCCGTGCCACAAGCGCACCTGGCCGTGGTGCTTCGCCTCCCTCCGCGGCGACGCCCGACGCCGGCTGGGTGAAGCGGCGGCGGACGCGATCGAGCGTCTCGGAGCTGACGTCGCCAAGGTCGACAAGACGCGCACGAAGTACCTGCGCGCCCCGGCGATCCTGGTCGTCGGCGCGCGGGATGGCGACACGCCGGTGCGCACGGCCGAGAACCGGGATGCGGTGTGCGCGGCCGTCGAGAACCTCCTGATCGGTGCGACCGCGGCCGGCTTGGCCTCCTACTGGTCGAGCTGCCCGACAGGGGCCGAACCGGCCGTTCGGGATGTCGCCGGCTTCGACGAGGCGGTCACGATCGTCGCCATCGTCTATCTCGGCTGGCCCACCCAGCCGTGCGCGACACCCGAACGATCACCGGTCGCCGTCGTCCATCTCGCGTGATCGACGTGTCAGGTCACACGACGCCTGCACCGCGCAGCCGCTGAACGGCGACGGCGTCGAGACCGAGATCGGCGAGGATCTCGTCGGTGTGCTCGCCGAGTCCGGCGCCGGCCGGCGGACGGCGAACGGCTCGCCGTCGACGATCACCGGTGAGCCGACGTACGTGAACGGCCCGACGGCGGGGTGCTCGCCGTCGACGATGATGTTGCGCGCCCGCAGGTGGGCGTCGTCGAGCAGCGAGCCGACGCCCTGGTTGGCCGGCCCGATCGGCAGGTCGTCGTCGATCGCCAGGTCGAGCCACTCGCCCATCGAGCGGGTCTCGAAGATCGCCTGCAGCTGATGACGGAGCTGCTCGTCGCCGTGCGCGAAGTCGACCGGCGACCCGTCGCTCACGCCGCCGCCGGCGAGCTCGGGGCGGTCGACGGCTGCGCAGAACCGCTGCCAGAACTTGGGCTCGATCGCGCAGAACAAGACGAAGCGGTCGTCGGAGGTGGCGTAGTACTGGTAGCGGGCGCTGCTGAACGCCGGCGTGCCCGGGGGCCGCAGGCCGGTGCGATCGGTCAGGCGCGATTCGTTCCATCCGTAGACGGCACCGATCCAGCCCTGGGCGATCACGGCGTCGGCCCCGGCGGCATCGAGGAACGCGCCCTCTCCCGGTGCGATCGCGGCGCACGATCGCCGCCACCGTTCGCGAAGCGCGGCGTGGGCTGCGGCGGCGGTGGTGCCGTCCCCGCCTCCGCTCGTGCCGGTCATCAGCTCGTCGTTCGGCCGCTGACGCACGAAGCCGTCGTCGTCGACGGCCCACCGTGACCGCCGCCGCGGCGGCGTTCATCATCTGCCCGTGGGTGGGGATCGTCGGCGTACGGGCCACGGGCGCCGAACCCGGAGCAGTGGCAGTAGACGATGCCCGGCTTGCGCCGGCGTTGCTCGTCGTAGCCGATCCCCATCCGGTCGCACGATCCGCTCAGCAGCCCGTCGACGAACACGTCGGCCGCGTCGAGCAACTTCCAGAACACCTCGCGACCCTCGTCGGTGCGCACGTCGAGCGTGATGCTGCGCTTGTTGCGGTTGACCTGCAGGTGGGCCGGGCTCTGGTGCGGTGCGATCTGGCCGAGCATGTCGCGGAGGTAGTCGCCGCGCCCGGGCGACTCGATCTTGATCACGTCGGCGCCGAGGTCGCCGAGCTGCTGGCCGACGACGTCGCCGTTGAACAGCACGGCCACCTCGAGCACTCGAATGCCGTCGAGCAGACCACCCATCGTCGTCGAGCCTGTCAGATCAGCAGCGAGCCGCCGTCGACGTGCAACACGGTCCCGGTCACGTAGCCGTTGGTCATCAGGAACAGCACGGCGTGGGCGAGCTCCTCGGGCCGGCCGAGACGCGCCAGCGGCAGGCTCGACAGGTAGGGCTGCATCGCCTCGGCCTTGCGGTCGCCGAAGGCGCGGTCGAGCACCGGCGTGTCGAACGAGCCGGGGCACACGGTGTTGACCCTGATCGGCGCCAGCTCGACGGCCATCCCGCGGGCGTACGACTCGAGCGCCGCCGGTCGCCGCCGCTCCGGCCGCCCGCACCGGCCGTGGCCGCTACGCCGAGAGCCCGGAGCAGAACGTGAACGATCCGGTGGCCGGCATGCGCGGCGCGGCCGCAGCGCACAGGTTGCGGGCCGCCCAGACGCGCGCGTCGAGGGCGCGCTGGTACTGGTCGTGGGTCGTGTCGGCGACCGAGCCCGAGGGCTGCTCGCCGGTGAACGAGGCGACGTGGTCGACCGCGCCGAGCTCGGCGAACATCGCCTCGACGGCGTCGGCGTCGGCGGCGTCGAGCGCGAACGCACGCGGGCCGACCCGCCGACCGATTCGGCGAGCCGCGTCGAGCCGGCCGGGGTCGCGGGCGACGATCACGACGTCGGCGCCCGCCGCTGCGGCGGCGACGGCCGTCGCCAGTCCCAGCCCGGAGCTGGCGCCGACGACGACCACGGTCGCACCCTCGAGGCCGGCGAACATGCCCCGCCATCTCTCAGCGGATGCCATCATCCGGACTATCTAGATGCTAGTCGACTCGAATTATTGGTACGCCAATCGGCGGATCGAGACGGGAGAGTCTCATGCGCGACGGCTACCGGATCATCGACACCGACACCCACGTCGGGCCGACGGCGGACGTCCTCTACGAGTACGGCAGCGAGGCACTGCTCGCCCGCCGCGGCGAGTTGGCGCCGTACGAGCGCGAGTTCCGCGACGGCGTCGGCCTCAGCATCAACCCGTACCCGTACAAGCGCCAGATGGGCGAGAAGGCCGACGCCGGCGAGGCCGAGCGGGGCGGCGTGCCGGCGCTCAAGGGCGCGATCGGCAGCAACAAGGTCGAGGACCCCGAGCCGGGCGTCAGCCAGCGCAACTCCGCCGGCCGCCTGCTCGACATGGACCGTGAGGGCCGCGACGTCGACCTGATCATCCCCGGCACGTTCTCGACCGCGATCACCGCCATCGACGACTCGCTGGCGCTCGAGCTGTACGCCTCGTACCACCGCTACATCGTCGACTACTGCTCGGCCGACCCGACGCGCCTGAAGGCGACGATCCTGGCGCCCGGCCGTCGACCCGGAGTGGGCGGCCGCCGAGATCCGCCGGCTGGCCGGCGAGCAGTGCGTCGCCGCCGTCACGGTCGTGCTGCCGGAGGGCATGCCGGTCGACGACCCCGACCTGCACCCGATCTGGGCGGCGATGGGCGACGCCGACCTGCCGCTGCTGCACCACTCGTTCTTCTACGAGCCGCCCTACTTCCCCGGCTACCGCGACATCTGGGGGCACGTCGCCCTCGCCCGCGCCGCCGCCCACCCGTGGGGCGCCCAGCGACTGCTCGGCTACGTGATCCTGTCCGGCCTGCTCGACCAGTTCCCGAACCTGCGGATCGGCTTCGCCGAGTGCAGCGGCGGCTGGCTGCCGTCGTGGCTCGTGCGGCTCGAGGGCCAGGCCGAGCTACCTCCACCCGACGCTGCCGTCGATCGCAGCGCTCGCCGCGCGGGTACGCCGAGGACGGCCGCATCTTCTGCGGCGTCGAGCTGTACGAGGGCGAGGAGACGGTGCGCAGCATCATCGAGGTGATCGGCGACGACACGATCATGTACCAGTCCGACTACCCGCACGACCAGTGCGCGTTCCCGAAGTCGCCCGACACGGTGCTCGGCGTGGACGGGCCTCGGCAACGAGACGCTGACCAAGCTGTTCGCCGGCAACGCCGAGCGCTACCTGCGCCTGCTCGTGAACGCCGGCGGTCGCCTCCCGCTCGTCGGCTCCGACTCCGACGACCCGCGGCTGGCCGCGGTCTTCGGCCGCTTCCGCGACGCCGGCCGCGACGTGCCCACGCTGTACCGCACGCTCGGCAACTCGCCGGCGATGCTCAACGCCTGGGTCGGGCTGGCGTGGCCGCTGCGCAACGAGGCGGTCACCTCGCGGGCGTTGCGCGAGCTGATCATCATGCGCGTCGCCCAGCTCACGCGGGCCGCCTACGAGTGGGTCGGCCACCGGCCGATGGCGGTCCAGTGCGGCATCACCGACGACGCAGCTCGCCGAGCTGCACCGCTGGCGCGACAGCGAGGCGTTCAGCGCCGAGGAGCGCGAGGTGCTGGCGATGACCGACGAGCTCACCGACGGGCTCGACGTGTCCGACGCCGTCGTGGGAGGCGCTCGCCGCCCGCTACCAGCCGGGCGAGCTGGTGGAGCTGGTGCTGACGGCCGCCTACTACGCGTGCGTGTCGCGGACGCTGCGCGCCCTGCGGCTGCCGGTCGACCCCGACGATCCGGCGCTCGACCTGCGTTCTGAGCCGTCAGCGCACGCGGCGCCCGCGCGTCGACGGGGACTGGGGCACGATCCGCATCGGCTCGAACCCGGTGATGTCGACGTCGATCAGCGCTCGGGCCGGACGTGTCGACGGCGGCGGCGAACGCCTTCTCGAACTCGTCGGCCGAGGCCACCGACCACGACGGCATCCCCATCGACTGCGCCAGCATCGCGAAGTCGGGCGTGTGCAGGTCGACCGCCGCCCGCCGGCCCTCGAACATCATGTCCTGGATGAAGCGCAGGATCCCGTAGCCGCGGTCGTTGAACACGCACGTGATGACCGGCACCCCCTCCTGCACCGCGGTCGCCAGCTCGCCGAGGTTGAACATGAACCCGCCGTCGCCCTGGATCACGACCGATACGCCGGCCGGTCGCCAGGCTGGCGCCGATCGCGAGCGGCAGCGCCGGCCCGATCGCCGCCGACACGGGCCGCATCGACGTGCGCGGCTCGTAGACCGCGAGGTGGCGGTTGGCCCACACGATGCCGGCCACGGTCGAGTCCTTGACGACGATGTCGTCGCGCTCGATCGACTCGCGGATCGTCCGCCATCACGCGCCGCATGTCGGCGCCCATCGCCGCGTCGCCGTCGGCATCGACCTGCGCGGCGCGCCTCGGTGCGCGGCGTCGACGTACGCCTGGTCGACTCGACCGCGTGCGGCCGGCGAGCGCGTCGAGCAGCGCCTGCAGCCCGAGCGACGGCGTCGGCGCGGATGCCGATGTCGACCGGGTGGAAGCGATCGATCGAGCCCGGGATCGGCGTCGAGGTGGATCAGCGTGCCCGGGATCGACATGCCCATCTGCAGGTTGCTGCCGAGCTGGAAGCGGGTGCCGACCGCCAGCACGACGTCGGCGTCGGCGATCACCGGGTCGAACGTGGCCAGGTCGCCGTTGGCGCCGAGCGCCAGCGGGTGGTCCTCGGGGATCGATCCGCGGCCCTCGACCGAGGTCAGCACCGGCGCACCGAGCTGCTCGGCGAGCTGCACGCAGCAGCGCAGCTCGCCCCGCTCGACACGACTCCCCCGCCGGCCCAGATCAGCGGACGCGCGGCCGCCGCCAGCAGCGTCGGCGGCGCGCGCGATCTGAGCGGCGTCGGGGCTCGGCACGACCGGCTCCCTGAGCGGCGACGGCGTCGAGCTCGCCGATCGCGCGTACTGCAGGTCGATCGGGATCTCGACCGCGCCCGGCCGCGGCCGCCCGCTCAGGACGTCGCGGGCGACGGCGACCACGGTGGCGAACACGTCGGCGCGGTGCTCGACACGACTCGGACCGGCGCGTGACGGTGCGCAGCATGTCGAGCTGGCGATCGGCCTCGTGGATCGTGCTGCGGCCCTTGCCGAGCCAGCGCGTCTCGGACTGTCCGGTGATCATCAGCACCCGCGACGAGGCGTGGTAGGCCTCGTGCAGCGCGCCCATCGCGTTGGCGGCGCCCGGGCCGGTGCTGGTGAGCGCGACGCCGAGCCGCCCGGAGGCGCGGGCGTAGCCGTCGGCGCAGTGCACCGCCGCCTGCTCGTGCCTGACCGGGACCATCCGCACCGTCGACGAGCGGTTGATGGCGTCGACGATCGGCAGGTTGTGGACGCTCACGATGCCGAACACGTGCTGCACGCCGAGCGCTTCGAGGGCGGCGACGACCGCCTCGCCCCCTGTCATCCGTTCCGGTGTCGTCCCCATCGGCAGCGCGTCAGAGCCTCGAGCTGAAGCCGCCGTTGACCATGTAGGTCTGGCCGGTGACCCACGCCGCGTCGTCGCTCGCCAGGTAGGCGATCATGCCGTAGATGTCGTCGGCGTCGCCGAGCCGCTTGAGCAAGCGTGCGTGTCGCGCAGGCGATCCATCCCGGCCTCGGGCACCTGGCGCCGGCTGGCCTCGTTGTCGATCGGGCCCGGGCGCGACGGCGTTGACCGTGACGCCCGACGTGCCGAGCTCCTTGGCGAGCGCGTAGGTGAGCTGGTTGAGCGCCAGCTTCGAGACGCCGTACACGCCCGACACCATGTAGGCGCCGATCGACGAGATGTTGATGATCCGGCCGCGGCCCTGGGCGACCATCGTCGGCGCCACCGCCCGCGAGCAGAGCAGCGGCCCGCGCACGTTGACGCCCATCACGAAGTCCCAGTACGCCGGGTCGATCTCGAGCAGCGGCGCGACCTCGTAGTCGCCCCAGATCCCGGCGTTGTTGACGAGCACGTCGATGCGGCCGAAGGCCTCGATCGCGCGGCCGCGCCATCGCCTGCGTCGGCGTCGGCGTCGTTGACGTCGACCTGCACGGCGATCGCCGAGGCGCCCGACGCGGCGAGCTGCGGCGGCGGCGGCGTCGACGTCGTCGCGCAGGTCGGCGAGCACGACCCTGGCGCCCTCTCCGGCGAAGCGCTCGGCGTAACGGTGTCCGAGGCCGCGCGCGGCACCTGTGACGATGACGACCTGATCCTGGAACCGCATATGACCCCGGCACCCTTCCTGACAATAGAGTGTGCTAAATAGGCTAGCCTTGACGAACTTGGGGGACAAATAGATGTCAGCTCTGGTGGCCGCCACGTTGACGATTCCGGGCACGAGTTTCGAGATCCCCACGAATGTCGTCATCCTCGGCACATCACCGGACTCACCTACGCGTTGATCGGCGGTCGGCATCACGCTGATCTACCGCACGAGCCGGGTGCTCAACTTCGCCACCGGCGAGATGGGGGCGCTGCCGGCGGTGCTGATCCCGATCCTGGTGATCAACAACAGCTGGCCCTACTGGCTCGCCCTGGCCCTCGCGCTGCTCGGTTCGGTGGTGCTCAGCGCCGGCACCGAAGCGTTCGTGATCCGCCCGCTCTCGCGCGGTCCGCGGCTGACGATGCTGGTCGCCACGATCGGGCTGGCCCAGGTCTTCTTCGGGCTCAACCTGCTGATCCCGCGCGGCGGCGAGCTGACCGGCAAGCCGTTCCCGGTGCCGTTCGACTGGCGGCTCACGGTCGGCTCGCTCGTGCTCGGCCCCGGCCAGCTGCTGATCATCTTCGTCGCCCCGGTGTGCATCCTCGCCCTCACCTGGTACCTCAACCGCAGCCCGCTCGGGAAGGCCAGCCGGGCGGCGGCCGAGAACGCCGAGGCGGCCCAGCTCGCCGGCGTGCCGATCGGGCGCGTGTCGTTGAACGATCTGGGCGATCGCCGGCCTGCTGGCAGGCATCGGCGCGATCCTCGCCGGCGGCACCCGGCCGCTCACGCTCTCGGCCGCGCTCGGCCCGGCGCTGCTGTTGCGGGCGCTCGGCGCCTCGATGATCGGCGGGCTGCGCAGCATCTGGGGCTCGTTCGCCGGCGGCATCGCGATCGGCATCGTCGAGGCCCTGATCATCTGGAACTACCCGGTCGGCGGCGTGCTCGAGGTCGTCCTGGCGGCGCTGATCCTGGTCAGCATGCTGGTGCGTCCCGGCCTCGGCGCAGACGCCGCGTGGCTCGACCGACGCCGGTTGGTCGCTCACGGCCACGATCCGGCCGCTCGTGCCGAGCATCGCCGGCGAGACCACGCGTCCGCGCTCGCCAAGTGGGTCACGCTGCTCGGCCTGGTCGTCGGTCGCCGTCCTCGCTCCGCTCGCCGTGCGACCGAGCAACCAGGTGGTGCTCACCAACATCGTGCTGACGGCGATGATGTGCCTGTCGCTGGTCGTGCTCACCGGCTACGCCGGTCACGTCTCGCTCGGCCAGTTCGCGTTCGTCGGCATCGGCGCCGCCGCCGGCGGGCGGCTGTACCAGCTCGGGCTGCCGCACCTGCCGGCGGCGGCCCTGGTCACGCTGCTCGGCGCCGTGCTGGCCGTCGTGGTCGGGCTGCCCGCGCTGCGAATGCGCGGGCTGTTCCTCTCCGTCGCCACGCTCGGCCTGGCGCTGGCGACGAGCAGCTGGCTGTTCTACCAGGAGTGGTTCGTGCACACCGACGACGAGACGGGACGTCGATGCAGCTCCCGCGCCCGCAGTTCCTGGGCATCGACTTCAACGAGGAGCGCTCCTACTACTGGCTCTGCCTCGCCGTCGTGCTCGCCACCGCGTGGGTGGTGTACCGGATCCGGCTCACCGGTGCCGGGCGGGCGATGATCGCCGTGCGCGACAACGAGCTCTCGGCGGCCAGCCTGGCCCAGTCGCCGCGACGGGTGAAGCTGCTGGCGTTCGCGATCTCGGGCGCGATCGCCTCGCTCGCCGGATTCCTGTACGGCGGGCTGCTGATCAACTTCTCCAACAATCCCGGCTCGACGATTCGGGCCCGGCGAGTCGTTGAGCCTGGTCGTGACGGCGGTGTTCGGCGGGATCGCGTCGGTGACCGGCGCCATGCTCGGCTCGCTGTGGATCGTCGGCATCCCGCGCCTGCTCGGCACCGAGTACGCCCTGTTCTCGTCGGGGTTCGCGGTCGTGCTGATCCTGCTGCTGCTTGCCGGGCGGCTTGGCGACGGTCGTGTTCCGGCTCCGGGATCGTGTGATCGAGCGCCTGCTTGCGCGACCAACGGCCGGTCGAGGCGGCGACGTCGCAGCCGGTCGAGCAGCGCCCGACACTGCACCGTGTCGACGAGCCGGCTCCCGCGAGCGAACAGGCCGTCGAGCCGACCCAGCATCGCCCCCGCCCCGATCGAGGCGATCGACGTCAGCGTCCGCTTCGGAGGCCTGATGGCGCTCGACGGCGTGTCGGTGTCGGCACCGGCGCGGCGAGATCCTCGGCCTGATGGGTCCGAACGGCGCCGGCAAGACCACGCTGTTCGACGTGCTCGGCGGAAACCTGCGGGCCGACGCCGGGCGCGTGCACTTCGGTGGCACCGACATCACCGACCTGGCGCCCTACCGCCGGGCCCGGATCGGACTCGGCCGCACCTATCAACAGGCGCGCCTGTTCGGCGAGCTGACGACGGCCGAGTCGGTGGCGATCGCGCTCGCAGCACGCCGCGCACGCTGCTGCAACCGCAGGTCGCGTCGCTGCCGATGAGCTACAGCACCGAGCGCCGCCTGCGCGCCGAGGCGTGCGAGATCCTCGACCGGCTCGACATCGGCATGTACGCCGACCGGCCGGTCGTCCAGCTGCCCACCGGCCTCCGGCGCGTCGCCGAGCTGGCGTGCGTGATCGCTCTGAAGCCCGACGTGTTGCTGCTCGACGAGCCGACCGCCGGCTTCACGCCACGCGAGATCGCTTCCTTCCTCGCCGTCGTCGAGCAGGTGCGCACCTACCTCGACGCCACGATCGTCATGATCGACCACGACATCCACGTGATGCGCGACCTCGTCGGCCGCCTCTACGTGCTGGCCGCCGGGCAAGTGATCGCCGAGGGCCCGCCCTCGGTGCTCGAGACCGACGCCGCCGTCCGCGACGTCTACACCGGCGCCGCCTGAACATCGCGGCGATCGAGCGCAACGTGCTCGCGCCCTCCCGAACCACGTGGCGGAAACGGGCTCGGGAGGCGACGATCATGAGCCGCCTGCTCGGAAGCCGACGCCCGAGATGAACGCCCGTCACCCGCCCGGACCGCGTGCTGGCGGCCAGGCGGGTGAGCAGTCGAAGCGAAGCGGAGACAGCGAGCTCGGGAGGACGACCCGAGCAGCTGCGCTGCGAGCGAGTCCCGTGGTCAGAGGAAGTCGCTGATCGGCATCCAGTCGGACGTGGCGATCCAGCACGGGCAGGCGGTGTCCCAGGTGACCTCGCGTACCGTGGCCGGCGCCGTGTGATCGTCGGCGCTGAAGCTGATCGAGTCGATCCAGCGGCCGGGCGACGTCCTGGATGCCCTCGATGGCCGCGATCAACGACTCCTGGGTGAGCTCGCCGCCGTCGGCGGTGGCGCCACGGATGCCCTCGAGCAGGATGTTCGCCAGGTCGCAGGCGATCAGGATGTTGCTCAACTCGCCGGTCTTCTCCGGCGGGTTGCGGTCGATCGTCGTCGCCGCTGAACGCCTCGTAGTTGGCGATGCAGGCCTCGGCCTCGTGGCTGAGATCGGGCAAGCTCGCCGAGCCGCGTCGCCGACAGCGCCTCGACGCCGTCCCACTGGTTCTGGTTGTAGGCAGCGGCGGCGACGTCGCTCATGTGCGACGACCACTCGAGGTCGAGGTAGCCGGGCTTGTAGCCCTGGTCGTCGGCGGCCTGCAGGAAGTTGACGATGCCCGACGAGCCGACGAGGAAGATCACCTGGTCGACGCCGTCGGCTGGAACTTCTGGGCGGCGAGCGCGTCCTGCTCGTTGCCGACGCGAACCTGGCCACCGCTCTGGATCTCGGAGGCGAGGTTGACACCGGCGTCGGCCAGGATCTGCTTCAACAGCGTCGGCGGCGTCGTCTTGGCTGCGACTCCCAGTACAGCCCGACGTTCTTGCCCTCGAACGAGCCGCGCTCGATGGCCCAGTTGGCGAACATCGTGACGACTCGTTGGTGTCGGGCTTGAGCGTGAACATGTACGGCGCGGCGGCCTCCATCGTCGCCGCCGTCGCCTGATCGGTGTCGATCACCGGGATCTGGAAGCGGGTCGGCGACGCACTCGGCGCCCTCGGTGAAGATGCGGCCGCCGAGCACGGCGAAGACCTCGTCCTCGGTGCCGAACTTCTGGCAGGCGGCGAGCCTTGGTCTCGCCGTCGAGCGCGTCGAAGCTCTGGGAGACGAGCTCGATGTCGACGCCGTTGACGGGCAGCGTGCCATCCTGGCGCCAGCCCTCGAGCACGGCGAGCATCTGCTGCTCCGGATCGCCGATGCCGTACGACTCGGGCTGACGGCGAGGAACGCCGACAGGTCGGGCCAGGCGAAGCCGACCTTGATCGTCTGCGGCTCGGCGGCGAGCGGTGGTGGCCGGTGCCTCGGTCGCTGCCGGTGCCTCGGTGGCGGCGCGGTCGCCTCGGTGGCGGCTCGGTGCGGCCTCGTGGTGGCCGGATCGGTGCCTCGGCGCCGATCGGTGCATCGGTCCGGCCGGCGGCTCGGTGTCGGCGCTCGCGTGCGTCGTCATCGTCGTCGCCGCAACTGGCGGCAACGAGCGACAAGCACGGCGATGCTCGTGCCAGCCAAGCGGCTGCGTGTACGTATCACTGTACCTCCCCCGGTCTCGTGGTGATTCCCGAGCGAAGAGTATACTCTTCTGGCAGCGCTGGCAAGGGTCGGTCGATGCGTCACGCAGTCGCCGTCACGCCGCGTCAGCAGGGCGCGGCGTGGGTGACGAAGGCGTAGTAGTCGTCGAGCTCCTCGTCGATCTGCTGCTGCGGTGAGCTCGTCGAACACGGCCACGAAGTTGGCGCTCCGGCCGGGGCCGAGCTCGCCGTCGCCCGTGGTCGGCTCGGCGACCACGGTCCTCGAGGCTCGAGCCCGTCGCGGTCGGCGGCGGTCGACCGTGATCTCGATGCAGTACGTCGTGTCGCTCGACGTGTTCCGGGCCAGCACCTGGGCCTGCACGCGGCAGCACGTCGTCGTCGGAACCGCGCACGTCGTCGAGCTGGATGATCGGCTCGCGTGATCACCTCGCGGATCCCGAGGAACGAGGCGAGCAGGATGCCCGACCGTCACGAAGGCGATGAACAGCCGGTGCCATCGGTCGCTCGGCCTCGACCGCCAGCGTCGATCGCCGGCGTCGGGTCGCGACCGTGCGGCGCGTGTCGACGCGATCGGCTCATGTCTGCGACACCACCCATCATCATCTCGACCAGCACCTGCCCGTCGCCGAGGTCGGCCGCGCGGCCGACGGGGACGATCGTCCCCTTGTCCATGAACGTCACCGTGTCGGCGACCGACAGCGCGTTCGAGCACCGACTGCTCGACGATGATCACCGTCGTGCCGAGTTCCTTGATGCGGTGCACGACCGCCGAGCAGGTCGCGGGTGACGATCGGCGCCAGCCCGATCGACAGCTCGTCGAGCAGCAGCAGGCGCGGACCGGCCATCAGCGCCCGCGCCAGCGCGACCATCTGCTGCTCGCCGCCCGACAGCGTGCCGCCGGTCTGGCGCAGCCGGTGGCGCATCGCCGGGAACACCTCGAGCACGGCATCGAGGCGCTCCTGCGACGAGCGGATGGTGCTCGTGGAACGGGAAGGCGCCGATCCAGAGGTTCTCCTCGACCGACAGCGTCGGGAAGTCGACCGCCCGCCGCCCATCAGTGTGATCCCGAGCTTGACCCGCTGTTCGGGCGGCACGCCGGTGAGGTCGAGGCCGTCGTAGAGGATCCGACCCGCACGCCACTCGACCAGCCCGGCGATCGAATTGAGCAGCGTCGTCTTGCCGACCCCGTTGCGGCCGACGAGGGCGTGCACGCCTCCGTCGGGCATCCGCATCGACGCGTCGAACAGGACCTGGATCGATCCGTACGACACGTCGAGGTCCTCGATCACCAGCAGGTCGCCGCCCTCCTCGACCGTCGGCCCGGTGCGGGCCAGCCGGATCGCGGCCTGGCCGAACGTCTCGCCCTCGCGCCGGTCGTCATCGTCGGCGCCGTCGTCGACCGTCGTCGGCACGTCGTCGGCACCGAGCGCTTCGGCACGGATCTCGCGTCGCAGCGCGCGCTCCTCGCGGACGTAGGTGGCGATGGCGAGCAGCAGAATCAGGCCCGAGACCGCCATCAGCGGGAGCACGATCAGGAACGCGGTACGCAGGCCGTAGGCGTCGGAGAGGATGCCGACGACCACCGGCGCGACGCGCTGGAACTGCTCTGGAGGACGATGTCGAGCGACGTGCCGCGCCACGCAGGCGCGGGTGGAGCACGTCGGCGCGGGCGGCGTTGAGCGGCGCCTGCGGCGCGATCAGGCACATCGCCGCGAAAGCGAAGCACACCAGCATCAGCGGCGTGTTGCCGAGCGTGAAGGTCAGGAAGAACAGCGGGAAGCCCGACC
>CAWKMO010000002.1:0-141593 GCA_963850755.1 Ilumatobacteraceae bacterium
CGGTCGTTGGCGGTGGCGATCAGGTTGAAGCCACGCGTCGCCAACACCTCGGAGGCCAGCTCGGGCACCGGCAAGGTCTTCTCGGAGAGCACCGTGACGAGCGCGTCCTGCACGTCGGAGGGCATGCGGGTCAGCTCCTCGACGCGCACGAGTGAGCCCGACTGCATCGCCCGGTAGACCGGGCTCGGAACGAGCGCCGCCTCGCTCGGGCCCTCGGCCAGCAGCCGGGCGTAGTTCCAGCCGTAGCGCAGCGTCTCCTCGGTGGTGCCGGCCGTGCCCTGCACGAGCAACGTCGAGTCGCCGCTGATCGCCGCCGCCAGGTGCTCGCTGACCCACGTCTTGGCGGTGCCGGGGACGCCGAGCAACAGCAGCGCCCGATCGGTCGCGAGCGTCGCCACGGCGATCTCCATCAACCGCCTCCGGCCGACGTACTTGGGCACCACCAGCGTGCCGTCGGCGAGCTCGCCGCCCATCAGATAGGTGACGACCGCCCACGGCGAGAGCCGCCAGTTGGGCGGTCGTTCACGGTCGTCGAACCGCCGCCAACGCCACGAGCTCGTGGGCGTACTGCACCTCGGCGTGCGGTCGCAGGATCTGGCGCTCGTCGGTTCCGGCCATCGAGCCACGACGTTACCCAGCGGGTGCGACAGCGCCCGCCGCGCCTCGCGCTTCTTCTAGGGTTCGTGGCTCACACCCTCGCCGATCACGGAACGGAGCAGACATGGCCGCCAAGAAGCGACAGGACTCGACGATGACTCAGCTCGAGGAGTTCGCCCTGTCGCTGCCGGAGGCGTGGGTCGACTCGCCGTGGGGTGATCGGGTGGTCAAGGTCGCCAAGAAGATCTTCCTGTTCGTCAGCTCACCGGACGCCGAGCGACCCGGGCTCACGGTCAAGCTGCCCGATCCGCGCGAGCACGCGATGAGCTTCGAGGGCTCGATACCCACCGGCTATGGGCTGGGCAAGCACGGCTGGGTGACGATCTATCTCGACGGCGTCCCCGCCGACCAGCGCGAGGTGCTGTTCGACTTCGTCGAGGAGAGCTACCGCGCCGTCGCCACGAAGACGCTGGTCAAGCGCCTCGATGCCGAGCTCGCCGACCGGGACGGCACAGCCGGCTGACACCGGGAAACCGGCGCTCCGTCGCGGAGGCGCAGCGATACCGTCGAATCGATGGATCTCGAGCTGCCGGCCCCGTACGTCGCCCGCCCGTATCGCGGCGCCGACGATCACCCGGTGCTGGCGTCGCGTGCTCGGCGACTACAACGAGCACACCGGGGATCCCGAGGTGCCGACCGCCGAGGATTTCGACGTCACCTACGCCAACCTCATCAACTGCGACCCGGCACGCGACATCGCCGTGATCGAGGACGGCAACGGAGAGCCGGCCGGGTACGCCGCGCCAAATTGGGAGGAGTCGGAGGACGGCTCGCGCAACTACATCTCCTTCTCACCGCTCCGACCGGCACACCTGCGCGAGCCGCTGTACCGGGCCGTGCTCGATGGCCAGGAAGCCCACATGCGGCCGTGGGACCGAGGGTGACGCGGCGCGCTTCGTCGCCTACGCAACCCATCCCGGCCCGAACCTGGCGGCCACGGGCGAGGCGGCGTGGCTCGAGTCGGCCGGCTACACGCCGATCCGCTTCGGTGCCTACCTCGTGCGCCCCGATCTCGACGACATCCCCGAGCGCACGCTGCCCGAAGGCGTCGAGGTGCGGCCGGTCACCGAGGATCAACTGCGGACGATCTTGGAGGCGAACTGGGAGGACTTCCGCGGCGTCGTACGACTTCCGCGAGGCGACCGAGGAGGACTTCAACCAGTTCCGCGACAATCCGTTGCGTGACGAGACGTTGTGGAAGATCGCCTGGTCCGGCGACACGGTCGTCGGTCAGGTCAAGTCGTTCGTCAACGACGAGGAGAACACCCGCCGCGGCTACAAGCGCGGTTGGACCGAGGAGATCTCGACCCACCGCGACTGGCGCAACCGCGGCATCGCCGGGGCGCTGCTGGCGATGAGCCTCCACGAGCTCCGCGACCGCGGCTACGAGCAGGCCGCCTTGGGGGTCGACACGCAGAACCCGGGCGGCGCGTTCCAGCTCTACACCAGCCTCGGGTTCGAGCTCCACACCTACGAGGCGACCTACGCCAAGCCGATGTGAGCGTTGAGGGTGGCCGGGCCTAGGTGTCGCCGGCGCCGAGCTCGCTCAGCATCGAGTGACGCAGGCGGCACAGTTCCGCCAGCGGCACCGACAGCACGGTGCCGGCAGCAGCCAGAGCCGTCGCCGCATCGGGCAGCACCGCCGGCCGGCACCGGGCGAGCAGGTTGGTGAGCACGGCGCGATGGGACGCGCCCGAAATCCCCCGCCCAGAAGCCGGGCATCAAACGGGAGACGAACGTGTGGGCGTCGGCTGCCAACAACTCGGCCAGCTCGGGCGGCACCGCCAACACCGGCAGCGTGGCGATCTCGTCGGCCGGCACGGCGCGCCGCGCCGGCTGCGGCGAGGCCCGGGAGTTGGTCGATCAACCACGCGCTCCGCTCCCCACCGGCGAGCGCCACCACGCGCCCGGCGGACGGCGTCGTGGCGGTGGCGTAGGAGGGCCGCCACCAGCACGTCGGGTGGCAGCCGGAAACCCGTGCCGAGCACTGCCAACATCCATTCGTCCTCGAGCACGGGCCACTCGGCGACGATCGTGCGCCACGTCGCCGCCGCCGGCGGCGGTGTGACCGGCCGGTCATCGGCCGCAGGGGCCTGCAAGCGGTCGGCGGGCGGGAGCGGCAGGAACGCGGCCCGCCGGGCGGCGCTGACCGCGGCGACGGTGGAGAGCATGCGCGCCGCGTCGTCGGGCGCCACGACATCGTCGACCACGTCGGCGACGAGCGCCACCGGCGGGGCCGGGGGACGCGCCGTTCGGTGCCCAACAGCGCCGCCGTGACGAGCTCGCGCCAGTGCTCGTCGAGCGAGGCCACGGCCGCACTCACGCGGCACCCACGAAGGTCGGGTCGGCGCGCGGGCCGACATCGAGGGTGCGGTCGCCGAGGTGGAGACTGAGCGGCATCAGCCCCTGCGGCGTCCACTCGACCGTGATCGTGACCGGGTCGCCCTCGGACGCGGCCAGCACGACTCCGACCGCGACCTCGTCGCCGAGCAAGGGCAACGAGCCCGTGGCGTCGGTCAGAACCCATCGGCCGTCGACGATGGTCGGTGCCGCACGCACGCTGACCGGCATGTGCTCGAGCCACGGCTCGGCGGCGACGGCGAACCCGATCTCGGAACACGCCTCGGCGAGCGTCAGCCCGTCGACCGTCTCGTTCTGCGTCGGCTCGTGGTAGCGGCGGCCGGCGAGGCATCGCAGCGAGCCGCCCGGGTAGCGGTGCAGGTCGGCACGGATGGTGGAGCCGACCGGCCAGGTGTCGTCGAGCGACTGGCGATAGGCGGCGAACGAGAGCAACATCGCCCAGCGTCGCGACCGTCGACCGCGCAGCCACGTGCGGCGCACCTCGATCCGGTCTTCTCGCGTGTCGCTGCGGCCCATCACCATCCAGTCGTCGGTCTCGGGCACCGACGCCAGCACGTCGGCCTGACGGACCTGCCACCCCGCCACCGTCGCCACCGAGTCGGCCAAGCTGCCCGGCAGGGCGGGCAGCCGGCGGCCGGCCTCGGAGATCAGGTGCAGCATGCCCAGCTCGGCGAGCACGTCGGAGTGCCAGTCGGGCCCGGCCCCGACCAGCCCGGCGAGACGCCGCACACGGTTGGCGAGCGCACCGGCGCGGGCGTCGACCAGCGCGCGCTGCGAGCGCGTCCCAGGTGGCGTAGCGCGCCAGCGCCGGATCGGCGAGCCCGGTGCGCATCCGGTCCTCCAACCAGCGGTCGAGCTCGATCAGGCCTTCGATCATCCGCGCCACCCGCTCGTCGCGCGAGCGGTCGAGGTCGCCGCGGTCGGGGTCGCCCGCCGGATCGGGCACGTCGCCGTTGCCGCTGCCCGAGTCGGGTCGGTCGGTCGCCTCGCCCGGAGACGGCGACGCCTTCCGCCTCGGGCCGAACCGGATCGGCCCGACGGTCGCGGGCGTCGATCCACGTCTCGACCGCGGCCGGACGGGCAGCCTCCGGCACTCCCCCGCGCGACCACAGCAACAGCAGGGCGACGGCGTGCTTGCAGGGCAGCTTGCGACTCGGGCACGTGCACCTCCAGCCGACCTCGGCGTGGTCGACCGTGGTCTCGTACGGCTCGGCGCCGGAACCCCGGCAGCGCCCCCACAGCGCCCGCTCGTCGGCGCCCACCGACGACCAGCGCGACGGGACGGCGAGCGGCTCGGCGGCGGCCACCGAGCTCGGCGTCGGCGCCGCCGCGACCACCTGTTCGATCGTCCATCGGCGCGGTGTTCGACTCCAGCGCTCACACGATCAAGGTACCGATCCGGTGCGGCACCCGGTCAGCGGCAGTCGGCGCAGAGGCCGAAGATGTCGATCGCATGCCGCGAGGCGGCGAACCCGTGTCGGTTGGCGGCGTCGGCGAACGAGCGGTCCATGGTGGTCTCGACCCGCGTCGGCAGCGTGACGTCGGCGACCGATCCGCACTCGTCGCACACCAGATGGTGGTGGTGTTCGGTGAGCTGTTCGGCGAGCTCGTAGTGGGCATGATCGTTGCCGTGCACCAACCGGCGCACGACGCCGGCGTCGACCAGCACGGCGAGGCTGCGATAGGCCGAGCTCTGCGCCAGCGAGCGATCGGCATCGAGGATGTCGGGCAGCGTCAGCGGCGTGCCCGCCGCCGCCAGTGCGGTGGTGACCGCCCGCCGATTCGCCGTGTACTGCTGGTCGACCTCGCGGCAGACGGGCCTCGACCCCGCGGTGGAGCTCGTCAGAGGCCACGCGGCTCGGTCCCGTCGGAGTGCTGGTGGTGGTGCTGATGAAGCCCGTGGTGCGGGACGAGCTCGGGCGCGTGCGGCTCACCGTGGTCGTGCCCGTGGTCGTCGACGAGGATCGACGTGCCGTCGTCGCGAAGCAAGCGTCCGCCGAACGCCTCGGCCAGCAGCTGTGGGACCAGCACGCGTTGGGGAGGGCCGTCGGCGAGCACGCAACCGGCCATCAGCATGACGCGGTCGACGCGTCGTGCCTCGGCCAGGTGGTGGGTCGAGAACACGACGGCGCCGCCTTGCTCGGCGTGCCCGGTGATCACCTCGAGGATCCGGAGCTGGCTGGGAAGGTCGAGACCCGTGACCGGCTCGTCGAGCAGCAGGATGTCGGGACTGGCGGCCACCGCCTGGGCGACGAGCACACGCTGGCGCTGGCCGCCGGAGAGCTCACCGAACGGGCGCCGCCGGAGATGACGGACCTCGAGCATCTCGGCCGCTTCGGCGATGGCCGCCTTGTCGTCGGCGCGCAACGGACCGATCAGGCCACGCGCCTGATAGCGACCCATCCGCAACACCTCGTCGACGGTCAACGGCATCCAGCGGTGGTGGTGCGGCGACTGGGTGACCATGGCGATCGTGCCACCGACCCGGATCGTGCCCGCCGACGGGCGCACCAACCCTGCGATGGCAGACAGCAACGTGGTCTTGCCGCTGCCGTTCGAGCCCACCAATGCCACGGCTGAGCCGCGCAGCAAGCGGAACGTCGTCGGCGCCAGCGCGACGGTGGCGCCGTAGTGAACGCACACGTCGTCGGCGAGGACCAGCACGTCGGGATCAGAGAGACTGGTTTGCATGGGAGTGATTCTCACTCTAGCATTCTGAGAATGGTTCTCATTAGCCGGCGCGATCGAGATCGACGAGCGGTCGACGGCGATCGTGCTGGCCGTCGCCGTCGCCGCGGTCGGTGGGTGCGGTGGCGACGACTCGGCAGACGCCTCCCCCGGCGACACGACGCTCCCGCCGCTGGTGGCCACCACGACGATCTGGGCCGATGTCACGTCCCACGTGGCGTGTGGCGAGGACGTCGTCGCCATCATCCCCGCCGGGGCCGATCCACACGCCTTCGAACCGTCGCTGCGCGACCGTGAGCTGCTCGACCGGGCCGGTCTCGTGGTGGCCAATGGCAGCGATCTCGAGGAGAGCCTCGTCGATCTGCTGGCAACGGTCGCCGGCGAGGGCGTCGACGTGGTCGAGATCAGCCCCCATGTGCAACTGCTCGACGGCGACCCGCACGTCTGGCAGGACCCGTCCCGCGTGGCGGGCGCGCTCGACGTGATCGAGTCGGCGGTCGTCGCCAGCGGTCGCGACGCCACCGAGATCGGTCGCTGCACCGACTCCTACCGGGCCGAGCTCGAAGCACTCGACCTCGAGATCAGCGAGCAGCTCGCCGGCATCCCGCCCGAGCGGCGCTTGCTCGTCACCAACCACGACGCCTTCGCCTACTTCGCCGATCGCTACGACTTCGAGATCGTCGGCACCGTCATCCCGTCGGCGAGCACACTCGGCGAATCGAGCGCCGGCCAGCTGGCAGAGCTCGCCGACGTGATCGCCGAGCACGGCGTGCCGGCGATCTTCGCCGAGCGGCTCGGGTCGACGGGTGACGCCGAGGCGCTCGCCGATCGCATCGGGGTCGCTGTCGTCGAGCTCGACAGCGACTCGCTCGCGCCAGACGGTCCGGCCGCGTCCTACACCGGCCTGCTGCGCGCCAACGCGGCGGCGATCGCCGCCGCGTTGGGATGACCCTGGGATGATGGCGACGTGAACTGGTTGATGGACCCGATCGACTGGTGGATCACGCCCTTCACCGACAATCCGTTCCTGCGCGACGCGTTGTGGGCGGCGCTGCTGAGCGTCGTCTGCACGAGTGTGATCGGGACGTGGGTCGTGCTGCGCGGGCTCAGCTTCCTGGGCGATGCGCTCGCCCACGGGGTGCTGCCCGGCATCGCCATCGCCTTCGTGATCGGCGAGAGCACGACGATCGGAGCCTTGATCGCAGCGCTGGCGATGGTGATCGGCGTCCAGCTCATCCGGTCGGCCTCGCCCCTCCCGGACGACGCCTCGATCGGCGTGCTGTTCGTGGGCTTCCTGGCGCTGGCGGTCGTGGTCATGTCGGCCCAGACCGGGCGCGGCGCCGGCGACCTCACTCGCTTCCTCTTCGGTTCGATCAACGCCGTCGACACCGCCGACCTGGGCACCCTGCTCGTCGTCACGATCATCACCCTCGTGGGCGTGATCGTCCTCCATCGCGCCCTGTTGGTCGGCACGTTCGACACGACCCAGGCGAGGCTGCTCGGCTTCCGGCCGCAGTTGACGCACTTCGTACTGCTCGTGCTGCTGGCCCTGGCGATCGTGGCCTCGTTCGAGACCGTCGGCAGCCTGCTCGTGTTCGCCTTCCTGATCGCGCCGCCGGCGACCGCCTCGTTGCTGGTGCGACGCGTGCCGCTGGTGATGGTGACCGCCGTCGGCATCGGCGCCGTCAGCGCCGTGATCGGCCTGTTGATCAGCTACCACCACTCCACAGCGACCGGCGCCACGATGGCGCTCGTCACCGTGATCGTGTTCATCGCCGCGCTGCTCGCCCGCCAGATCGTGACCGGGGGCTGGCGGAGATCGATCCGGTTAGCCTCCCGGAATGGCTGACGCTCGGCTCGAGGGAACTCACATCGCCGACTCGGTGATCGACCTGATCGGCCACACACCGCTCGTGCGCATGAAGCGCACGATGGAGCTCGAGCGGCTTCCCGCCGTGCTGGCGATGAAGATGGAGACCACCAACCCCGGGGGTTCCTCGAAGGACCGCCCGGCGTTGGAGATGATCCTCGCCGCCGAGCGCGACGGCGCGCTGCAACCGGGTGGCACGATCGTCGAGCCCACCAGCGGCAACACCGGCGTCGGGTTGGCGATCGTCGCCGCCCAGCGTGGCTACAACTGCGTGTTCGTGATGACCGACAAGGTGGCGCCGGAGAAGGTGTCACTGCTGCGGGCCTACGGGGCCGAGGTCGTCGTGTGCCCGGTGGCGGTCGCTCCCGACGACCCGCGCAGCTACTACAAGCGTCGCCGAGCGGCTCACGGCCGAGCGCAACGCCTTCCGTCCCAACCAGTACGCCAACCCCAACAACCCGCTCGCCCACACCAAGACCACCGGGCCCGAGATCTGGGAGCAGACCGCCGGACGGATCACGCACTTCGTCGCCGGTGCCGGCACGTGCGGAACGCTCACCGGCACGGCGCGCTACCTCAAGCAGCAGAATCCCGACATCCGCATCGTCGCCGCCGACCCGGAGGGCTCGGTGTTCTCCGGGTGGTTCGGGGCGGCCGTACCTCGTCGAAGGGGTCGGCGAGGACTTCTTCCCGGCTGCCTGGGAACCGGAGCTGTACGACGACGTGATCGCCATCAGCGACGAGGAGAGCTTCCTCACCGCCCGCCGCGTGAGCCGCACCGAAGGGATCCTGATCGGTGGATCCGGAGGGCTCGCCGTCGCCGCCGCGATCAAGGTCGCCCGCTCCGCCGATCCCGACGACGATCGTCGTCGTGCTCAACCCCGACTCCGGTCGCGGCTACCTCTCGCGGTGTTCGACGACGATTGGATGGCCAACTACGGATTCCTCATCGAGTGCGAGCAGTGCGTCGGCGCCGTGCTCGACGCCCGCAGCCCGACGATCGAATCGCTGCTCTACGTCAATCCCAGCGACACGGTGCGCGTCGCCGATCGACCGCATGCGCGCCAACGGCATCAGCCAGTTGCCGGTCTGCAAGAACACTCCCCGTTCGCCGCCGCCGAGGTGGCCGGGTCGGTCGACGAGCTCGAGCTGATGGAGGCGATCGCCCGCGACTCGTCGGTGATGGGCACGGCGGTCGAGGACGTGATGGGCCCGCCGTTGCCGACGATCGGCATCGGCCAGCAGCTCGAGCTGGCGTTGGAGATGCTGCACACGGCACCGGCGCTGCTCGTGCTCTCCGGAGGGCGGCCGTTGAGCGTGCTCACGCGCACCGACATCCTCGCCTTCTTCGAAGCCCAGGCGCAGGGTTGAGCGGAAGGAGCTGCGATGGGTGAAGAGCAGGAGCAGGCCGGGTGGGCGTTCGAGACGCTCGCCATCCACGCCGGGCAGGCACCCGACGCGTCGACCGGGGCGGTGGTGCCGCCGATCTCGCTGGCGACCACCTTCGCCCAGAGCGAGGTCGGCGTGCACCAGGGCTACGAGTACGCCCGGTCGGGCAACCCCACCCGCACCGCCGTCGAGGCGCAGATCGCGGCGCTCGAAGCCGCTCGCCACGGGCTCGCCTTCGCCAGCGGGCTGGCCGCCGAGGACAACGTGCTGCGGCTGCTCCGCCAAGGTCAGCGGGTGCTGCTCGGCAACGATGCGTACGGCGGCACGTTCCGGTTGATCTCCAAGCTCTGGGAGCCGCTCGGGTTCCCGTGGACGGCGGTCGATCTGAGCGACCTCGACTCGGTCTCCGCCGACTGGCCGGCCGACACCGGCATGGTGTGGCTGGAAACGCCCACCAACCCGCTCCTCACCTGCTTCGACATCGAAGCCGTGGCCGCGATCGCCCACGCGCACGGCGCGCTCGTGGTGGTCGACAACACGTTCGCCACGCCGTATCTGCAGCAGCCGATCACGCTCGGCGCCGACATCGTCGTCCACTCGGCCACCAAGTACCTCGGTGGTCACAGTGACGTGGTCGCCGGGCTGCTGGTGGTCGACGACGACGAGCTGAGCGAGCGGTTGCGGTTCACGCAGAACGCCGCCGGTGCCGTGCCGTCGCCGTTCGACTGCTACCTCGTGCTGCGCGGCGCCAAGACGCTCGGGGTGCGGATGGACCGGCACTGCCAGAACGCTCGGGCGGTCGTCGACCTGTTGATCGGCCACCCGGCGGTCGACCGCGTGCTCTACCCGCAGCTCCCCGATCACGCCGGTCACGCCGCGGCCGCCAAGCAGATGCGCGACTACGGCGGCATGGTGAGCTTCACCCTGCGCGGCGGCGAGGCTGCGGCGCGCGCGGGTGGCGGCGGCAACGCGAGCTGTTCACGCTGGCCGAGTCACTGGGCGCGGTCGAGAGCCTGATCGAGCACCCGGGAGCGATGACCCACGCCTCCGCCGCCGGTTCGCCGCTCGAGGTGCCGGACGACCTGATCAGGCTGTCGGTGGGGATCGAGCACAGCGCCGATCTCGTCGCCGACCTCGCCCAAGCGCTCGAACGCGCCTGACGGCCTCGACGACCTCCCGGTCGCGTCATCCGGACGGCGAGTCGCGCGCAGGCAGCACGAGGTAGGCGCCGGACAGGAAGCAGAGCGCGCCGACGAGCGTGGCCGAGTTCGACGAGCGTCGTGTTGAGCACCTCTCCGGTGGTCTTCAGGGTGAAGGCGGCGATCGCCGAGAACATGAAGAAGATCGAGCCGAGGTAGTTGGCAGCCGAGCTCCACCAGTCGGGTCGGCGGGGCGAACGCAGCGGACTCGCCGCAGACGTCGAGCCAGGCGAGATGGCTGGCGACGAGAAAGGCGATCGAGCCGAAGAAGTCCGGCGCCCAGACCAGCCGATCCTCCTGCGGGGCCGTGAACCCGTCGATCATGGCGTCGAAGGTGTCGAGGTTGAACAACAAGGTGCCGGCGAGTTGGACCACGGCGGCCCACCACGCCAGCCGTCCCGGTTGGTACGCCACGAGATCGATCGGTCGACCGGGCGCCCGAGCGTCGTTGACGACTTGCAGGAACTGGCTGTACCCGGCAGAGGTGAAGAACAGCGAGCCGGCGAAGAACGTGATGCCGACGACAGCGGCGTCGACGACCTGCGCGTACACCGGGAACGAGCCGACTGCGAACAAGGCCGACCCGACCATGAACAGCCAGGAGACAAGCCACGCCAGATCGCGGTCTCGCCAACTCGGCGAACGACGCCACCGCATCGGAGCGGTGGACGCCGGCGAGCTCGGCCGGTCACGTGTGGGAGAAGCCCGCTTCGGCCGCGTGCGCCGGTGGGAACTGCTCGAGGTGCGCGACCGCCTCGTGGATCGCCGCCAGGAGGCTGTCGGCGAGATCCATCCCGAACCCTTCGCGCACGACGATCCTGAGCACCGCCACGTCGGTCGCGTCGGCAGGCATCGTGTACGCAGGGACCTGCCATCCCCCGCTACGAAGCCGTTCGGACAGGTGGAACACGGTGAACTTGTCGGGATCGACGACCCTGAAGGCGAGCACCGGGATCGCCGATCCGTCGCTGAGGACCTCGAACGGGCCCATCGCCGCCAGCTCACGCGAGAGATGCAGCGCGGTGTCGCGGAGTTGCCGCATGATCTGCGTGTAACCCTCCCGACCGAGGCGGACGAAGTTGTAGTACTGGCCGATGATCTGGTTGCCGGGGCGGGAGAAGTTCAGGGTGAAGGTCGGCATGTCGCCACCCAGGTAGTTGACGTGGAACACGAGCTCCTCGGGCAGGTCGTCCTTCGAGCGCCACACGACGAAGCCGATGCCCGGATAGGTGAGGCCGTACTTGTGGCCCGAGACGTTGATCGACTTGACCTGCGGGAGTCGGAAGTCCCACTCCAGCGCGGGATGCAGGAACGGCGCCACGAAGCCGCCGCTGGCCGCGTCGACATGGATCGCGATGTCGGTTCCGTGCTCGGCGTTGTACTCCACGACACGGTCGTGGATCTCCTTGATCGGTTCGAACTCACCCGTGTAGGTGGTGCCGAGGATCGGGATCACCCCGATCGTGTTCTCGTCGACCAGCGCCATCACGTCGTCGGGCGCGACGACGAATCGATCCGTGGTGATCGGCACGTAGCGCGGCTCCACGTCCCAGTAGCGGCAGAACTTCTCCCAGACCACTTGCACGGTCGATCCCATCACCAGGTTCGGGCGGTCTGCTGGAAGCCCGGCCGCCTCGCGCCGTTGGCGCCACTTCCACTTCATCGCCAGCCCGCCCAGCATCACCGCTTCGCTGGAACCGATCGTCGACACGCCGACGGCATCGCCGTGCTGGGGCGCGTTGAACAGTTCGGCGACGATGTTCACGCAGCGCCGCTCGATCTCGGCGGTCTGCGGGTACTCGTCCTTGTCGATCATGTTCTTGTCGAAGGTCTCGGCCATCAGCCGCTCCGCTTCGGGGTCCATCCATGTCGTCACGAACGTCGCCATGTTCAGCCGGGAGCTTCCGTCGAGCAGCAACTCGTCGTGGATCAACCGGTACACCGCCTCGGGAGCCGCCGAGCCATCGGGCATCCGGTGCTTCGGCACCGGTGCGTGCCCGAGTCGTCCGGCGTACGCCGGCGCCAGGTACGAGTCGTCCATCTCGACCACGTGGACCATGCGCTTGCTCCTTCGTTCGGATACCGGTCCGAACATACGGTGAGGCGATCCTCCGACGCATCACCCCGTTCGGGCGAACGTCGCACGCGGGCCCGAGCTTTCGACCCGTCAGAACAGCGTCGGTTGACCCGGCCGGTACACCCGCGGGGTGCCGCTCCACGGCACGTAGTGGTCCATGAAGATCCACGTCCGGCGGTGGATCGCCGACGGGCCGTAACCCTGCAGGGCGGCCTTGTGGGCCGGGCACGGATAGCCCTTGTTCGAGTCGAACGACCAGTGCGGGAAGCTGTCGGAGTGGGCCCGCATCTCGCGGTCGCGCACCACCTTGGCGAGGATGCTGGCGGCGGCCACGCTGAGGCAGTCGCGGTCGGCCTTGACGCGCATCTCGACCTTGCGCACGAGCGGCGAGACGAAGTTCCACTTGCCGTCGGTGACGGCGACGTCCGGAACCACCCCGAGACCGTCGATCGCCCGCCGGCAGGCGAGTCGCTGGGCGGCGGTCATGCCGAGCTCGTCGCACTCCTCCTGGCTCACCGCCCCGACCGCCCACGCCTCGCACCACCCGGCGATCCGGTCGAACAACTTCTCGCGCTCGGGTTCGGTGAGCATCTTCGAGTCGCGCACACCGAGCACCCGCTTGTCGCGCGGCAGGATCGCGGCACCGACCATGAGCGGGCCGGCCCAGGCCCCGCGGCCGACCTCGTCGATCCCGACGATCGTCTCGTGACCCTTGGCCCACAACTCCTGCTCGATTCTCCGGGTGGGAGCCTTGCCGCGCACGACCACGCCGGCGACGCTACTCCGAAGATCCCGCCGGCCGGCCCGCTCCGTTGGCTGGTTGCTCGCGAATCATCCCCACTGGGTGATTCGCGAGCCGGTGCGAGCGAGTTGAGTGACAGCCATCGGACAAACGAAACGGGATTGCTATGACTGAGAGATCGATTGACGAACTAGGACCGGTCGACTACCTCGTGGTCGAGTTTCCGGCGGGAGCCAGCAACTTCACCGGCGAGATGGCGGCCGAGCTCGTGTCGCTGGTCGACCGCGGGTTGATCCGTGTGATCGACGTGCTGATCCTCACCAAGGACGCCGACGGCGTGGTGGAGGCGGCCGAGCTGTCCGACCTCGACGACCTCGGAGAGTTGCAGGTGCTCGAGGCCGAGCTGGCCGAGATGCTGGCCGAAGAGGACGTCGAGAACCTCGCCGCCTCGATGGAGCCGGGCAGCACCGCAGGGGTGCTGATCTGGGAGAATCTGTGGGCCGCGCCGTTCGCGTCGGCCGCCCGCCGCTCCGGTGGTCAGCTGATCGCCAACGGCCGAATCCCGATCCAGGCGATCATCGCCGCCATCGAGGCGGACGAGCTCGCCATGAGCACCGAAGGAGCATGACATGAGACCAGGACGAGTAGGACGAGCCGGCGTGGTGGGGGCCCCGGTCGCCCGAACGGCGGTCGTTGCCGCCGCCGTCACCCCAGGCCGCGCCGGGCCGGTGGCCAAGACCGCGGTCGTTGCCGCCGCCGTCACCCCGGGCCGCGCCGGGCCGGTGGCCAAGACCGCAGTGGTTGCCGCCGCCGTCACCCCAGGCCGCCGCCGGCGGTTCTGACCCCCGCACAGGTATCGCACAACTACCCCAACCACCGTTGGGAAACAGGAGAAAGACAACACACCATGCTGGCTTACGACTACCCCTTGCTGGGGATCTTCTGGACCACGTTCTGGATCTTCTTGTGGATCCTGTGGTTCATGCTGCTGATCCGCGTGTTCGCCGACGTGTTCCGCAGCCACGACCTGGGCGGGTTCGCCAAGGCGCTCTGGCTGATCTTCGTGATCATCCTGCCGTTCTTGGGCGTCTTCATCTATCTCTGCGTCCGCGGCCGGCAGATGACCCAGCGCGACCTCGAGTCGGCTCAGGCGCAGCAGCAAGCGTTCGACTCGTACGTGCGTCAGACAGCAGGCACGGGCGGGACGGCCGACGAACTGGTCAAGCTCGCCGACCTCAGGGATCGTGGTGTGATCACGCAAGCCGAGTTCGACCAGCAGAAGGCCAAGGCACTCGGCTGATCGCGCGGTGGTGCGATCGCCGCTGGTCCGCCACCAGCGGCCCCGCCCCGCCCCGTCCCCCGAGGGGTGGGGCGGGGCACTGCCGCGAGTTGGCACGACCGTCTTCGACGTGTTCTGCTCGTCGCACGTCGTAGGGGGAACCGAGTGAGCCTCGTGATCGCAATCCTGATCGTGGTCGTCGCCGCTGCGGTGGCGGTCGCGGCGATGCTGCTCGTGCGGCGTCACGCACCGGACGGGAGCTATTTCAACGACGGTGACCGCGCCGCCGGCGTGTTCGGCGTGCTGGCGACCGGCTTCGCGGTGCTGCTCGGCTTCGTGGTCTTCCTCGCCTTCACGAGTTACGACTCGGCCCGCAGCGGCGCTGAGACGGAAGCGCTGATCGTCGCCCAGCAGATCCAGACCGCGCAGTTCCTCCCGGAGTCGGTGTCGGGCGAGCTGACCGCCGAGCTCGTGTGCTACGCCCGATCGGTCGCAGGGGTGCAATGGGACCGGATGCGGGACGGAACCTTGGGCGAGCAGATCAATCCGTTCGCCGCCGACATGTTCCACACGATCAGGGACGTCGAGCCCGCAACCGCGGCCGAGCAGTCGGCCTACGACCGGTGGATGGATCAGACCGCGGAGCGTGAGGAGGCCAGGAGCGCCCGGATCCACGGGGCGGTCGGCGTGATCCCGGTGACGTTGTGGGTGGTGTTGTTCTTCACCGCGGCCATGATCTTCGTGTTCATGTTGTTCTTCGCCGACAGTGGCGAACGTGCCGTGGTGCAGGGGATGCTGATCGGCAGCGTGATGTCGGTGCTGGCCGCCACGCTGCTCCTGCTGGGAGCGCTCAACGATCCGTTCCGGAGTGGTGTCGGGGGCCTGGATCCGGTGGCGATGGAACGCACGCTGGAGATCATCGACGAGGAGCTGGTTGTTGCCGACGTCGACGTCGATCCGCCGTGCGACGCCGAGGGCAACCGCGGTAGCGACGATCACCCGCGGGTGGGCGGCGTGTCGTCCAGATCACCGGGCGAGGCGAGCGCCTCGCGCGACATCGTGAGCTGCATCGCCCGCAGGTCTGCCTCGGTCAACGTCGTCGTCATCGAGCGTGGCCAGAGTCGCTTGGCCCGGACGACGTTGACCTCCGTGCCCAGCACGAACACCTGGACGAGCACGCTGACGTAGGCGAGCAGACCGATCGTCGAGGCGAACGGCCCGTACAGGCCGCTCATGCGGGTGACGACGTTGTGGACGTACAGGCCGCCGAGGAGGGTGAGGATGTATGTCGCTCCGGCGATGATCGCTGCCCCTGGGAGCAGCTGTCGCAGCTCGACCGTCGTGGCGATGGTCAGCCGATACACCGCCACGGCGACACCGACGCTGAGGGCGATGTTCGCCACAGCTGCGAGCAGGACGCCGCCCATCGGCAGGTCGGCCGCGAGCGTGACGCCGGCGACGATCGCGGTGCCGATCAGCCCGACGCCGAGGAGAACGACGATCGAGAGCGAATGGGCGAGCCGACGCAGCGATCGCGGCCGTCGGAAGCGGGCGACACCCCAGATCGTGTTGACGCCGTCCTGCAGGACCCGAGCGAATCCGAGTCCACCCCACAGCGTGACCAGCAACGACAGCGCCAGTATCCACGAGTTGCCACCGAGCCCAGCGACGTACCGCTCGATCTCGTCCTGCGTCAGGCCGGCGTCGGCGAAGGGAAACTTCGACCACATCGCTTCGAGGACCCGTTGCAGCAGATCCGGTCGGTCGTTGAGCAACCAGGTCGCAAGGGTGACGAACACGACGATCAGCGGGTACAGCGAGAAGAACGCGTAGTAGGCGACGAGCGAGCCGATCCAGGCTCCGTGGTCCTCGAAGTAGCGCTTGATCACTGCGTACGGGAAGCCGAACATCGCACGGCGCTGCTGCAGCCCGTCGATCCGGTCCATGATGCCGCTCATCGCCGACACTTCGCCCTGCTCACGTCGCAATCATCGCCGCTGCCGGAGCCGGCGCAGGCGATCGCCACCCTCCACGGATTGGTCATCCCATGTGGGTGACGACAGATGCCGCGCCGGGTGATTGAGTGACATCGGCATCGCTGGGCGGTGCCAACGACACCCGAAGGGACAGCGATGGGTGACCGTGGAAACCAGCCTTGAGGAGTTGTTGCGCCGGTTGGCGCTGAACGACGAAGCCGCCGTCGAGTCGGCGCTGCACGTCAGCCTCTCGAACAGCTCGGTGTCGGGGCTCGACGCGAAGGCGAGCGCGTTGGTGCGCCTGGCCGGCCTGATCGGTGTGCGGTCATCGGCGGCATCGTATGAATGGGGAGTCTCCGCCGCGTTGGCGGCAGGCGCGACCGACGCGGAGGTCGTGGGAGTGTTGCTCGCCGTGGCGCCCGTGGTCGGCACGCCACGTGTGACATGCGCCTCCGCCGCCATCGCCAGGGCATTGGGTCACGACCTCGATCTGCCAGAATGGATCGACCAATCGTGATGATGTATGAACGGCGACCTGTCGAGCAACGCGACCCCCCTACGAGCACGCCCCGGCGCCAACGACGATAACGAGGTTCTCGATGGGTCGGCGGCGGTCCTCGCCGCCAAGCTGCACCCGCCGCCTCCGCGGGACGGGATCATCTCTCGCACCCGCCTCGTCGATCGCATGCTGGCGCGCAATTCCGAGCCCGTCGTCGCGGTCGTCGCGCCGCCGGGGTACGGCAAGACCACGTTGCTCGCGGAGTGGGCCTCGAAGCAGCCCCGCGAGGTGGCCTGGGTGTCGGTCGACGAGGGCGACAACGACCCGACGTTGCTGCTCGCCGCCACCGCCATGGCCCTGAGCCGGGTCCACCCGATCGACGCCGGCGTGATCGACGCCGTCGCCACACGAACCACCTCGATTCCGACCGCTCTGTCGGCGTTGACGTCCGCTTTCGACCCGTCGACGTCGATGACGTTGGTGCTCGACAACGTCGAGTCGGTCGAGAACACCGAGTCGCTCGACATGATTGCCGAGCTCACATGGCGGCTGCCGGCAGGCTCACGGTTGGCGTACGCCTCGCGATCGCCGATCCCGTTGCCGACGTCGCTGCTGCGCTCGCGGGGTTCGCTGGTCGAGATCGGCAGCGACGAGCTGGCCATGGATCGCAGCGAGGCCGAGGAGCTGCTCGCCGCCACCGGCGCTGAGCTCGAGCGCGCTCGAGATGGACCATCTGTTCGAGCAGACCGAGGGATGGCCGGCCGGCCTCTACCTCGCCGGGTTGGCCTCCAAGGGCCGGCGACTCGTGTCGACCGATTTCGCCGTTCGTGGAGACGACGTGTGGATCGCCGACTACCTCCGGACCGAGATCCTGTCGCACCTCCCGGCATCGACGGTCGAGTTCCTCACCCGAACCTCGGTGCTCGATCAGATGAGCGGGCCGCTGTGCGACGCCGTCCTCGGTGTCGACGGCTCCCAGGCGATGCTCGAATCACTCGAGATGTCGAACCTGCTGCTCGTGCCGCTCGACCGGCAGCGCACCTGGTACCGGTACCACCGGCTGTTCCGCGACCTGTTGGCGATCGAGCTCGAACGACGCGAGCCGTCACGCCCGCCTGAACTGCACGCTCGCGCCGCGCAGTGGCTGCAGGCCCACGGCATGCCGGAAGCGGCGATCCGTCAGGGGCAGCTGGGCAACGAGCCCGAGCTGGTCGTCCGCATCGTCGCCGATGCGACGCTTCCGGCCTACGCCGGCGGGCGCGCCGTGGAGGTGCGTTCCTGGTTGGAGTGGTTCCGAACCGAGGATCTGATCGACCGCTATCCCGAGGTCGCCGTGCTCGGTGCGCAGGTCGAGGCGCTGTCGGGACGGCCCGCCAGCGCCGAGCGCTGGGCGGCCGCCGCCGAGAAGGCGGAAACCGACAGTGAGCACGGAGACAGCTTTCGGGGGTCGCTCGCCTTCATGCGCAGCCTGCAGTGCCGTCAGGGCCCGGCCCAGTCCCGGTCCGACGCCCAACTCGCGCTGCAACTGCTCGGGCCGTCGCACGGCCTCCGGCCGGGAGCATTCTTGTTCGAAGCCCTGTCACATGTGCTCGAGGGTGAGCCCGAGCTCGCCGATCCGTTGCTGGCCCACGCCTACGACGTGAGCCTGTACAACCGATCGCTGCCGGCGGCCATGACGTCGGCGGCGTTCCGTGCCGTGATCGCGATACGTCGTCACGACTGGGACGAGGCCGCTGCCTTCGCCGAACAGGCGATGACGATCGTCGAGGACGGGCATCTCCAGGACTACCTCCCGGCGGCAATGGTGTATGCCGTGGCGGCACGCATCGCGGCGCACTCCAACGACCTGCGCACCGCCACCGAGCACCTGGCCCGGGCGGCGCGGATCCGACCGATCCTCACGTACGCCGTCCCGGTCTCGGCGTTGATGCAACTCGAGATCGCACGGGCCTACCTGCAGGTTGCCGACCCGGTCGGAGCCCGCACGGTGCTGCGCGAGGTGCGCGACATCCTCCATCAGCGTCCCAATCTGGGCATCGTCGCCGACGAGGCCAACGAGTTGAACATCGCTTTGGAAGCGCTCCGGCAAGGCCCGATTGGCGCCTCGTCCCTGACGGCGGCCGAGCTGCGGCTGCTGCCGTTCCTCGCCACCCATCTCTCGTTCCCCGAGATCGGCGATCGGCTGCACGTCTCGCGCCACACCGTGAAGACGCAGGCGATGTCGGTGTACCGCAAGTTCGGCGTCTCCTCGCGGAGCGAGGCGATCCAGCACGCTCACGACGTCGGACTGATCGGCCACTGACCGACGTCATCCGGCGATTCATCCCTGCGGGGTGATGCCTGATCGTCCGGCAGCGACTCGGATGATGTGGTGCCTGCGGAAACCGAGTCCGACGCGACGCCGACACCGCATCTGGACGACAAGACTCGAGCGCTGGTGTGCCTGGGCGCGCTGATGGCGGTCGGTGGTGATGCCGGCAGCTACCAGCGCAACGTCGCCGATGCACGCACCGCGGGCGCCACGGACGACGAGGTTGTCGCGACGCTGCTCGCGGTCGCCGCCACGATCGGCATCGGCGGCCTGGTGTCGGCGACGAGCGACGTCGCCCTCGGGCTCGGCTACGACATCGATCGCGCCCTGGAGCGCCAACCCGCTCGGCCCAGCCCGCGGGGCGTCAGGCGGCGACCTCAGACAGCGACGTAGGCGTGCAGCCGGCCGCCGCTGGCGACCGCTGTGCGCAGGCCGTCGTTGCGGGTCGTCCGCACCGCATCGGTCACCGTGATCACGACACCGGCGCCCATGATCACCCACGCCGTGGCGGCTGCCGTGCCGACGAAGACCGCGACCGGCACGGTCAGGAGCAGCGTCAGGTTGATGGCTGCGATCGTGGCCTGGGCTCCGGCCCAGACGAACGTCAGCCGCCGGAACAGCGAGACGATCGCCGGTCGGTCGCCGACGTCGCTGCCGAAATGGCAGAAGTCACCGGCGAACCGGGCGACCAACGGCTTGCCGGCCATCACCGAGATCGCGAACAGCATCGAGGTCGCGACCGTCCGGATGATCGGCTGCACGAAGTACACGAACGAGCTGTCGTTGAGCAGGTACATCCCGATCCGCAGCGAGATCCCGAGCGTCGCCAGCACCAGCAGACCCGGCACCGGCTTGCGCAACACGAGCCGGCGGGCGACGCAGATGTAGGTCCACGAGGCGGCGGCCATGATCCCCCACACCGAGCCCACGGTGAGCAGGCCGACGTAGAACAGCATGGTCGGAATCAACGTCGCCTCGATGAGATACGGGAACAGGCGGCGCGCCACCGCGGTCACGACCGACACTCTCCCCGGGTCGGCGCGCCACGACACGTCGTGATGACCCATCTCGGCCGCCATCGACATCAGCAACTCCCGACCAGACTCACGTTGGACCAGGCGCCACTCGAGTCAGTAGCCAAGCGTCTGATTCGTGCCGGTGACACGACCGACGCGGGTCCGCAAACCTCCACCCGCGTCACTCGTCACCCTACCCCGGCCGCCGGCAATGCGGGGCATCGCCCGCCGTGTTCCTCGCATGTTCGCACGGAGTTCATCCAATGCGGACGATGCGCGTCGGAGCTCACCGTGGTTTGGTGATGCGTGGGAACGTGAACGAGGAGACGCAGCGTGGATCAATGCCACGAGGAGCTGTTGCGCCGACTGGCAGTGCACGACGAGGTCGCCCTGGAAGCGGTGCTCCAGACCAACCTGTCGGCTGTCGGCGATTCGGGCCTCGACGCCAAGACCGGTGAGCTCGTGCGGCTCGCCGGTTGCATCGCCTCGCAAGCCCCGCCTCAGTCGTACGAATGGAGTGTGACCGCAGCGCTCGACGCCGGCGCGACGGTGGACGAAATCGTCGGGGTGATGCTCGCATTGGCGCCGGTGGTCGGGATCGCCCGCGTGAACAGGGCGGCGGCGGACATCGCCACCGCTGTCGGACTCGAGATCGAAGTCCCCGGACGGCAATGACGCCGATGTCCGAGGCGAGCGACGACGCGATGGCTGATGCCGTCGGTCCCGCCGAGCTGGACGACAAGTTGCGCGCATTGGTCGTGGTCGCGGCGCTGATCGCATCGAGCGGTGGCGCGTCGTCCTACCGTCGCTGTGTCGACGCAGCGATCGCCGCAGGGGCGTCCGCCGAGGAGGTCGTCGAGGTGCTGGTTGCCGTGGCGCCGACAGTCGGGTTGGCACGTGTGGCAGCGGCGACCTCCGAGCTGGCGGCGGCGCTCGGGTATGACATCGATCGAGCGCTCGAAGCACTCGATGCTCACGACTCCACCGCCCGACTGACGGACGGACGAATCAGTCGCGACTTCATCATCCCATGGCTTCCATCTCGAGATCGCGTAGGCCTCGCCGGAGACATCGACGATGACCCTCGGATCGTGCCGCCGACTGAACGACCACGGGAGGTGCGCCCGGGTAGTCGTCGGTGACGTTCCCACTGCCGTCGCGACCGATGTTGAGCCCTTCGCCGCACAAGGTGAACTTGCCGACCTGGGTCGTGCATCTCCTCGAGCTCGCCGACCGTCTTGTCGTTGATGTGCAGGCGACCGTGACCGACACACTGGTTCGGCACCGGTGAGCCACCGTTTGTTGAACGACTGCTTGGTGAACTCGACGCCGAGCACACACGGCCCGGCTGGGAAGGTCGACATCGGAGGTAACAGGATCTGCTCCTCCACGGCCGAGATAGTTGTAGACGTACTTGAGCCTGCCGTCCTTGACGTAGAGCGCGTGGCCGCCGAACTGCGAGCCGTGGGAGAAGATCACTCCATTCCGCCATCGCCGGTGAGATCGACATCAGCGGCGATCTTGTACGAGCTGCCGCGGACGTTGACGGCGACCGCCTCGGGCACTTCGAGCGTGTTCGGGTAGTAGATGTACCGATCGCGTGGCGGGCTCATCTGCGGCCGAGGCGTCGTGAGCACCTCGACGGCCGAGCGGTCCTCGAGCGGCAGCCCGAAGTACTTGCCGGCCTCGAAGTACCACAGGCTCTTCAGCTCCTCGAGCTAGCGTCGGGTGCTCGTCGGCGAGGTCGTGGCACTCCGACCGGTCCTCCTCGATGTTGTACAGCTCCCAGCGGTCCTCGGTGAAGTGGCTCCAGTTGCGCGGGCGCCGCAGCGTGCATCGCGTTCCGCTTTCCAGCCACTGTGCCAGATGCCGCGGGTCCCGAGCATCACGTAGTACTGACTCGTCCTTCTGCGTCTTCGCAGCGCCGTCGTCGAAGCTGTACTTGAAGCTGGTGCCCTCGAGCTCCCACTGCGTGTAGCCCTTGACCACTGTCGGCGGCTCGAGATCCAGGCAGTCGTACACGGTGGGCACGACGTCGCTGCAGTGCGTGTACTGGTCGCGGATCTCGCCCTTGGCCTTGATGCCCGGCCGGCCAGTGCACCATCATCGGGTCGGCGACGCCACCGTTCCACGGTGTGCCGCTTGCACAGCTTGAACGGCGTGTTGAAGGCGAATCGCCCAACCGATCGAGTAGTGGTTGTACGTGTCCGCCGAACCGAGCCGTCGAGGTACGTCAGGTTGTCCGTCATGTCGTCCATGACGCCGTTGAAGAACTTGTTCTCGTTGACCGAACCGTTCGGTCCACCTTCGCCCGATGCGCCGTTGTCGGAGATGACGAAGATCATCGTGTTGTCGAGCTCGCCGCTGCGCTCGAGGTAGTCGATCAGCCGGCCGATCTCGTGGTCGGTGTAGCTGCGAGAAGCCGGCATACACCTCGGCCTGCGCGACGATCAGCGCCTTCTCGTCCGCCGTCGAGCGAGTCCCATGGGCGCACGATGTCGAGCGGCGGGTTCCCGCTTTCCGTCGGCGCTCGCCTGCGTCGGCGTAGGAGTTGATCGGCGACAGTTCGGTGTTCTCCGGGAACGATCCCCAGCTCCTTCTGCTGGCCAGGATCGTCTCCCGGATCTTCTCGTAGCCCTCGTCGAAGTTGCCCTTGTACTTGTCGGTCCACTCCTTCGGGCGCGTGGTGCGGGGCATGGTTGGCGCCGGGGCAGAAGTACATGAAGAACGGCGTCTCGGGCGCGACCTGCTTGGCGTCGGCGATCATCCCGATCGCGCGGTCGACCAGGTCCTTCGAGAGGTGGTAGTCGTCGCACCGAATCCCGCCGACCAGTCCTCCGGGGGGTCATACGGCTGATCGACGAACTGCTGGTCCTGCACCAGGTCGGGATACCACTGGTTGGTCTCGCCACCGAGGAAGCCGTAGTAGCGCTCGAAGCCGCGGCCGGTCGGCCAGTTGCGCTTCGTGGATGCCATGTTGGTCTCGTCCTCGGGGCAGCAGTGCCACTTGCCGAGCATGTAGGTGTTGTACCCACGCTCACCGAGCACCTCGGCGATCGTCGCCGTCTCGAAGGGGATGTGACCGTTCGAGCCCGGGAACCCGGTCGTCGCCTCGCAGATGCACGCCATGCCGACGGTGGTGTGGTTGCGACCCGGTCAGCAGCGACGCACGAGTCGGCGAGCAGATCGCCGTCGTGTGGAACTGCGAGTACCGCAGGCCGCCGTCGCAGAGGCGCTGCATCGTCGGCATCTCGATCGGCCCGCCGAACGGCTCCCAGCGCGCCGAACCCCGTGTCGTCCCACACGATGAACAACACGTTCGGGGAGCCCGTCCGGCGCCTTCGGCTGCTCGTACGGCGTCCCAGTCCGGGACCGAGTCCCGAACGTCGATGTTGATGATGCCCTTGAACGGCTTTGCCATCTCGGAACTCCTCCTTGATGTGTTCGATCGATGCGACGGTGCCGTGAGCGGGCCGTTCACCGACGGTGGACGAGTGCCGGGACGCACGAGCGCGTCGATGTCAGTCGGCAGTTTCATCGCGTATTCGAATGGCGTCGGTCAGACCGTACGGCGACCAGCTCGGGGTTCATCGCCCACAATGGACGATCCGGCTCGCTGATCGCTCATGCCCTGCCCGCCGAAGCGTCGTCCTCGACCAGCAGGCCGAGGTCGCGGAGCTCCTGCTGCGACTTGCCGGCCAGCTTGCGACCGAGCAGTGGCCGGCCGTCGCTGTGCTTGTAGACCCCGGCGGGTTCCTTCGGCATCGGCTCCTCCCAGCCCCGGTAGAGAGCGGCGACCCGGACCGAGAAGCCGATCACGAAGGCGATCCCCGTCGACACCCACTCGTTCATCCCGGCCCAGTCGCACAGGATCCAGACCCCTCCGGTGAGCGCCGCAATAGTGACGAACCATTCACCTTTCACGAACTGCTTGGGGGTGACGCCGGACGTGATGTCGATGTAGTAGCGGCCGGCGGTCGGCCCGACCACGGCGAGCAGGAGCGTGCCGAGCACCGGGATACCGACATCGACACCCTTCTGTGCGCCGGCGATCGCATACCACGGGAGTGAGAAGGCGGTCATGAACTGGAACAAGCCCTCTCGAAAGAGCTGACCAGAGGCGTAGGCAATGAAGTATCCGAGGATCCCGAAGCCGATGCAGAGTGTGATGTAGGCCGGATTCGTGATCGCCGCCGGGATCTCGTTGACCAGGATGTCGCGCGTGATGCCGCCGCCGATACCGCCGAGCAACGCCATCAAGAGAATCCCGACGATCGTGAAGTTGCGATAGTGATCCGGGCGTCGGGCGAGCAACGCGCCGTTGAGGGCATTCGTCGACGCCGCGATCAGATCCACGGTCGTGAAATGACCGGTCCAATCCCAGCCTCCGAACGTCACGCTGTTGTCTGCGAGCAATGTCGACACGATTGGCAGCGTCATGGTGTCCCTTCCAGGTCAGATCACAGATTGTCGGGGCTGGGCGCCCCCGGGCATCGTCCGATGTGGATGATTGACGCCGTTCGTCGGACCGATCACGAGTGCTCGAGCAGGCCTTGCTCGCGGACCCGTTCGATCGCCTCGCTCCGCGACGAGACGCCGAGCTTGCGATAGATCGAGATCGCCTGGGTCTTCACGGTGTGACGCGAGACGTACAGCCGGTCGGCGATCTCGCGGAACGAGAGGTGGGTGGGCAGCAGCGGCAGCAGTCTGAGCTCGGCCGTCGTCAACGAGGACGCACCCGACGTCCGATCGCCGATCGTGTCGACACGGGCTCGTAGCTCGGCGGCGAGATCGGGCAACATGCCCAACTTCGGCCGTTGCTGGAAGATGTCGCTCGCCTGTCGAAGCACGGCTCGGGCACCACCTTGATCGCCGAGCGCGATGTAGGAGCGCGCCATCTCGAGCAGTGCCTGGACCGACACGACGGGTAACCCATAGCTGAGCAGCGGGCGCAACCGGGCGGCACGGGCGACGAATTGCTCGCCCCTGCACGAGGTCGCCTCGCCGCAGCAGCACCCGCGCCGCGAACGCGAACACGAGCGCGCTCGTCCAGTAGTCGTCGAACTGCGCCGCCCTGCGTCATCGCCAGCATCTGTTCGGCGAAGCCATCGGCCGCATCCCAGTCGTCGCGGTCGACAGCGGCGATACCGCGCTCGGCGAGCAGCACCGGGATGGTCGGCAAGCTCCCCGAGCGCGAGGCGCTGTCGACGGCGTGAGCGAACTCCGCGTCGGCACGCTCGGCGTCACCCTCGAGCAGGTATGACAAGCCGATCACGTGGAGCATCGTTGCGCGATACGGACTGGCCGCGCCGAGGCCGGCATCGGCCAGCTCGGCATCGCGCCGCATCTGCTCCACGCCGTCGCGACACAGCAACGCCCGCAGGTACGCGACCGTGGCTTCCATCGTGTTCCCGTCGGCGAGGGTCCCAGTCGGTTCGGTGCTCTCGGCGGCCGCCGCCCACCGCTCGGTGGCAGCGGGCCGTCCGGCCAGACGCGAACATGAGGGCCCCGTGCACGGCGATCGCCGGGTGCCGCTCGAGCAGGTTGTTCGACTCGAACCATTCCATCCAGCCCATCACGGTGTCGCCCCGCCCGCTGGCCCAGACGGGGTTGGCGATTTGCAGCACCAGATCGGCAACTCGTTCGTCGTCACCCACAGCCTGGGCGTGAGCGATCGCCACCTCCGGCAGGCCGTTCGCCTCGTGCCACAACGCCGCCCGTTGGTGGAGCGCTGTGATCGATTGCGGTTCCCGTCGTCCGCAGCTCGGTCAGCAGCAGCTCGCGGATCAGCGTGTGGAAGCGGTACCACTGGCGGCGGCGATCGAGCGGCACGACGAGCAGGTTGCGACGCTCCAGCTCTTCGAGCATGACGCTCGACCCCGTCGTCCCGACCACGGCGTCGCACAACGGGCCGCACATGCGATCGAGGATCGAGACTCGGGTGAGGAACGACACCTCGTCGTCCGACACTCTGTCGAGGAACTCCGAGCGGAGGTAGTCGCCCATGAAGCGGTCGTCGCCCGTGAAAGTCACCGCCTCCGCGGGAGAGCCGCCCGCCATCGATGCCAGCGCGGCGAGGTACAGGCCCACCGGCCAGCCTTCGGTCCGGCCGACGAGCTCGCGGACATCCGCTTCTCCGAGGTCGACACCGGACCGTGCGAGCAGCACCGCCGCCTCGGTCGGATCCATCGCCAGATCGTCGATCCCGATCTCGAGCAGCCCTCCTTGCGCACGCAGGAGCGCGGTGGGCAACGGCAGAGCATCCCGAGAGCTGATCGCCAGCTGTGAACCGGCCGGCAGATCCAGAGCCAGTGCGGCGATCGACATCGCACGACTCCCAGTTCGTGACGGACTCGAAATGATCGATGATGAGCGTGATCGGTCGCTGCATGGCGGCGATCACAGATCCCACCCGACGCGCCACCTCGATCCTGGAGCCCGGTGCCGCCAGCAGGCGGAACGCGATCGGATCGATCGGCTCGATCCGATCCACTGCCTCGACGACGTACGACAGCAGGACGACGGGGTCGTTGTCGGCCTCGTCGGCAGATATCCAGCCGACGCGGGCGCCCCTGCGCTCCGCCAACTGCGCCAGCACGGTGGTCTTGCCGTAGCCGGGTGGCGCGACGACCGAGATGACGGGAGCAGTCGAGGCGGCGAGCCGGTCCACGATGGCGCCACGCGGCACGATCCCGGGTCGGATCGACGGAACGTGGAACTTGGACTCCAGCAGGTCGAACACTGTCACCGGCGTTGGTGCGCCATCACCCGGTTCGAGCGCGCCGAACGCCCACCTCCGGTCAACGTGGCCACGTGAAAATGGTAGTGGTTGTCCGACACCGGCCGGACCGCTGGACCGACAGCGGGGAGCCTGGGCTACACCAGGGCGGCGAGGCCCTTCCACAGGAAGGCTCCGCCGAGCACGAATCCGGTGACGATCTCGACCATCCGGCTGTGCTCCAGCAACCAGTTGCTGAAGTTGCGCAGCACCACGGCGAGCAGGGCGTCGACCCATGCCGCGATGTCGGCTCCTCTGAACTCCCGGTGGCCTGCCCGAGGATCAACGCCGACACCACGGCGGCCGCCGGTGCCGCGGCCGCTGCAGCGAGCCCGTACGGCAGGATCGAGACGATGACATCGCCCATGCAGGTCAGCCTCCGCTCCTCGCGGCGCTCTCGCGCGCCGCTGTGTCCGTTCGGTGGTACTCGGCGAGCAGCTGCTCCTCACGCGCGTGCCGGGGGAACATGAAGAACACCAGCACTGCCCCGAGCCCGACGGCGATGAGGCCGGCGATGTACGCCCAGTCCTGGCCGTCGATGAATGCCGACTTGGCGCCGGCGATGATCGCCTCCTGGGTCTGCTCGGGGTAGCTGCTGGCCAGGTTGCTGGCGCTCGAGAACGACTTGGTGAGCGCCGCCTCGGTGCTGGCGCTGATCTGCGAGGCGTCCGGCGAGTCGGCGATCGCAGCGGTCGACCGCCGAGGCGTAGCCGGCGGTGAGCAGGGCTCCGAAGATCGACTGCATGATCGCCCCGCCGAGGTCGCGCTGCAGATCGGCGGTCCCCGACGCCATCCCGGCGCGTTGCACCGGTACCGATCCGGTCAGCGAATGCGATGCAGGCGTGCCGGCGAATCCCACGCCGATGCCGATCAGGGCGTACCCCAATCCGACCTTCCAGTACGGGATCCCCTCCTTCCAGAGCAGCAGCATCGTGAGGAAGCCGAGGAAGCAGAACGCGTAGCCGACGAGGAGCGTGAAGCGAGCCCCTCTCGTCGCGACCAACTTGGCCGACCTCGGCGCGATCACGACCATCAACATCGCCGCCGGCAGGATCGCCAGTCCGGCGTGGAACGTCGAGTAGTCGAGCACGTTCTGCAGGAACTGCTGACCGATGAACATCGCGCCCATCAGTGAGCCGAACACGATGATGCCGGCGCACGCCGCGACCCAGAACGTCGGGCGGGCGGCGATGTCCAGGTCGTACAGCGGATTCGCGACGCGTCGTTGGCGGATCACGAAGGCGATCCCGGCGACCAAGCGCGATCGTCGCCAGGACCGAGCACGAGCGTTCCCTCGTCCGGCACCGGGCGCGAAGTTGATGGCGAGGATCAGGGCGCCGACGAGCACGACCGACAGGATCCCGCCGAGGTTGTCGACCTTGTCGGTCTCCTCGTTGACGTGGGCCGGGACGAACATGAACGCCATCACGAGCGCGACCGCTGCCAGCGGCAACGTCACGAGGAACACCGAGCCCCACCAGAAGTGCTCGAGCAGAGCGCCCGCGATCAGGGGCCCGAGGCTGGCGATCGCACCGCCGGTCGCCGACCACAGCGCGATCGACTTGCGTGCGCGGCTGACCCGGACCACAGCGCCGTGATCAGCGCCAGCGTCGTCGGATACGCCATGCCCGCCGAGAGCCCGCCCAGCAACCGGGCGACGAACAGCACCTCGTCGGACCCTGCGTAGGCAGCCATCAGGCAGGCCGGCACCGACAGCGAGACGCCGAGCAGGAGCATCATCTTGCGGCCGTAACGATCGCCGAGCGCGCCGAGCCAGAGCACCGACGCCGCCAGGCCGAGCGAGTATCCGACGGCGATCAGGTTCAGGGTCGTCTGCGACGAGTCGAACGCGCGCCGATGTCCGGCAGCGCCACGTTGGCGACCGCGAGGTTCAGGTTGGCGACGGCGGCGACGAGGATCAGCGAGACGAGCACGAGGCCGGCACGCGGTGGCGAATTCGATCCAGGTTGGGTCGGCTCAGCTACCACGACACGTCCCTCGTTCGGCCGATCCGGGAGGATCGGTGCACAGTCGATTGTCGTCACGACGAACCGTCGTTTCATCATCCGCATCGGATGAATCGGGCCACCGAGTCATCCGATCTGGATGATGCGCCGACCCGGCACGAATTCGCCATGCTGACCCCAGGCGCCGCGCCCCGGCGGCGCCGCCCGACGAGGAGTACGAGATGACCATTGGACCAATCCAGGCATTCGTGATCGGTTTCCCGACCAACGATCTGTTCGAAGGCCGGATCGCCGGCGAGCTCGCGCAACTGAGCGACAGCGGCCAGATCAGGATCATCGACGCCGTGTTCGTCATGCGCGAGGGCGACGATCTCGCCCTGCTGAGCGTGTCCGATCTCGACGACGAGCAGCGCGCCGAGCTGCGCACGACCGTCGCCGCCCTGATCGGTTTGGGGGCTGCCGGAGTCGACGGAGCGATCGCCGGCGCCGAGCTCGGGGCATCCGCCGATCCTGATGCGCCCGGCATCGCCGAGCGTCTCGCCGAGGGATTGCTCGACGAGCTGCCGGACGGCACCTCGGCGCTGGTGCTCGCCATCGAGCACATGTGGGCGGTGCCGCTCCGCGATGCCGTGCGCGACGCGGGAGGCATCCTGTTCGGGCATCGGATGGTGACCGCCGAGGATCTGATCGCCCTCGGAGTCGACCTCGGCGACGATGCCTGAGGCGCGTCGAGGCGCGTCGGGCGCCCGCACCTTCGTGCTCGGCGCGCTCGGCACCGGCGATCCTGGTCCTGCTGGCAGGCGCGTGTGGCGACGACGACTCGTCAGGAGACAGCGACACCGACCTGACGGGCACGTCGTGGACCCTCGCCAGCGCTTCGATCGACGGCGACACAGTCCGACGCGGTCGCTACGGCGACGCTCAGCTTCGGAGCGGACGGCGAAACGCTTGCCGGGTCGACCGGGTGCAACCAGTTCGCCGGCACGTACACCCAGGACGGCGACGAGCTCACGATCAGCCTCGGACCGATGACGCTCGCGGCTTGCACCGATCCGGCGGCGACCGCGCAGGAGTCGGCGATCGTCGCCCACCTGCCCGAGGTTGCGTCATTTTCGGCCGGGGACCAGCTCGTGCTCGAGAACTCCGACGGAGACACGCTGCTCACCTACGACGCCGGGATGTCGACGATCGAGGGGACGTCGTGGACAGCGACCGGCGTCAACAACGGGCAAGGCGGTGTCGAGAGCTCGGCTGCGAGCGAAGCGATCACCGCCGAGTTCGGGAGCGAAGGAGCGCTGTCGGGCTTCGGTGGCTGCAACACCTACGGCGGAACCTACGCGTTGTCCGACGGCGGCGGGATCTCGATCACCAACGTGACATCGACGTTGATGGCCTGCGAGGAGCCGGCGATGACAGTCGAGACCCAGTACCTGACCGCGCTGCAGAACGTGGCGACCTACGAGCTCTCGGGCGACACACTCACGCTCCGCGACTCCGCCGGTGCCGCTCAGGTCACGTACACGCTCGCAACCTGACCACGCCGAGTTCCTCAGTCGACACCCTCCTCGGGCAACAAGCTCTTCTGGTCGAGCACGTAGAGGAGGATGAAGCCCGGGAGCACGATCAACACGGCGCCGATCGCGGCCACGAGGATGGCGTCGAGGGTCCCGGAAGGGGCGGCGGCATCCTCGACCTTCAAGGTCTCGGGGAGGATGTACGGCCACTGGGCGACACCCCACCCGACCACGATGCTGCCACGGCGCCGATCGCGAGAATCCGCGCCCCGTGATCGCGCGTCGCGCACGAGGAGGATCAGCGAGCCGGTGCCACACAGGGCGGACAGGATCACGAGCGGGAGCGCCCGCGACGTCAGCTCGTCGAACAGGTAGCGGGCAGTCGGAGCGGAGCACGAAGATCCCGACCACCGACACCACGCCGGCGACGACCGCGGCCCCGATCGCCCGGCGCCGGAAGTACTCGACCATCGCCTCGTCGCTCAGCCGGCGGGCGTCCCACACCAGGTACACGGCCGCGAGGTAGGCCACGACGACCACGGCCAGCACACCGCCGAGCACCGACGTCGGGTTGATCCAGCTGTCCCACGGATCGCCGGCCACTCCACCGGCCGGCACACGCCCGGAGGCGACGGCGCCGGCGATGGCGCCGAAGCAGTACGGCACGATGACCGACGAGATCGCGAAGGCGGCGCCGAAGTTGCGGCGGTCACGCGTGCGGAACACGACCTTGCGGAAGGCGAAGCTCGACCCGCGCAACACGATGCCGAAGGCGGCGATCGAGAGCGGGACGAACAGGGTCAGCGTGATCGAGGCGAACGCCTCCGAGAAACCGGTCCAGAGCACGACGAGGCAGAAGATCAGCCAGACGTGGTTGGCCTCCCACACCGGCCCGATCGAGTGGTCGATGACCTCGCGGGGACGCTCGCCGCGCTCGGCGCCGCCGGCAACCAGGTCCCAGAACCCGGCGCCGAAGTCGGCTCCGCCGAACACCGCGTAGGCGGTGATCGCCACGAGCAGGAGAGCGGCGACGACCGTGCTCATGGCACCGCGACCTCCTCGTGCGGCGGGCGTGGACGAGGTCGGTCCCCTCGGGCCGTACGGCACGTCCTGCTCGTCCAGCTCGCGCTCGCGGAAGCGCCTGCTCATCAGCCGCAGGATCAGCACCGTCGTGACGGCGAGGCCGATGTACAGGATGGTCACGAGCGATGAACGTGATCCACACGCCGGTGTTCTCGGTGGCGCCGTCCTCGACCCGCATCAGGTTGTAGACGATCCACGGCTGGCGGCCGACCTCGCTCACGACCCAGCCGGCTTCCATCGTGATCACGGAGGCGACGCCGGCACCCGAGGCGATCCACAGGAACAACCGGCTCTTGGGCATGTCGCGCCGGAAGATCCAACACAGCCAGTACCACGCCGACGAGCAGGAACAGCAGCGTGCCCAGCCCGACCATCACGTCCCAGGCCAGGTGCACCGTGTTGACCTGGCGGACGGTCGGACGATCGTCTTCCGGGAACGCGTCGAGGCCCTGGATGACGGTGCTCGTACCGTCGGCCGGGTCCGACAGCCACGAGGCGAGCCCGGGGATCTCGATGCCGCCGCTGACCGTGCCGTCGTCGTTGAGGTGACCGAGCAGCGTCTCGGGCACGTCGCTCGAGGTCTCGGGCACGAGCTCGATCGCCGCGAACTTCGTCGGCTGGTTGTCGTACACCCAGCGTGCCAGCGAGTCGCCGACGGCCATCTGGAGCGGGATCACCGCTGCGGCCGACACTGAAGGCGATGATGAACCCGAGCCGGTGGTACCGGTCGCGACGGCCACGCAACATGGCGAAGGCGTAGACCGAGGCGACGAGGAATCCGCCGACCACATAGGCGGCGAGCACCATGTGGGCCGCCATCAGCGGCATCGCGTCGTTGAAGATCACCCCCAGCGGGTCGACGTCGACGACCTTGCCGGCAGCGTCGAGCGTGAAGCCCTCCGGCGAGTTCATCCAGGCGTTGGCGGCGACGACGGAGACGCTGCCGAGGATGCCGGTGATGCACGAGCGGCACGCCGGTCCAGAAATGCGCCCACGGCTTGAGCCGCCGCCACCCGTAGATGTAGATGGCGATGAAGATCGCCTCGGTGAAGAAGAACAGCCCTTCGAAGGCGAACGGGATGCCGAACGCCTCGCCCCACTGACCCATGAACTTCGGCCACAGCAAGCCGAACTCGAACGTCAGCACCGTTCCCGTGACGGCGCCGACGGCGAACGTGACCGCCATGTACTTCGACCACCGCTGAGCGAGACGGAGGGCGTCGGCGTCGTCGTGCTTGATGCCGCGGTAGTTGGCGATCAGCGCCATGAACGCCCACGACACGCCGAGCGGCACGAGGATGATGTGAGCGGCGAGCGTGAACGCCATCTGGGCGCGAGCCCACGGGACCGGGTCCACGGCGAACAACGGGAACCCCAAGCCATCGATCACGGCGCCCATCGCTCGCCCCCTTCGAAGCCAGGAACTGCGCACCGAATGGTGCCCATCCAAGCCAACCACTCCGGCCGAGTCGAGTCTTCACCCGATCGGGATGAACGCGCCCTTCCCCAACCGCGCCCGTGGACACCCACTCATGGGCCAGTGGCGGCCGGAGGTTGGTCCATCGATTCTCGGACGTTGACGAGTGGTCCGTCTGGAACAGTGATCAGCCCGCGGTTGGGTCGGTCGAGGTCGAACGAGATGAACAGGATCAGGATGACCACGAACGCCGCCACGAGCGACGTGACGACCCCTCGTCCGAGCAGGGTGAGATACAGCGACAGCACGCCGAGAGCGATCGCGCTCCCCACGACCTGGAGCATCACCACCGTGCTCGGGACGCGGTTGCGGAGCGACGACACACGGCTGGTGTGGGTGTCGATCATCTCGTTCAACGTCTCGACGTACAGACGCGGAGCGGTGCCGGTGGGATCGTCGCGAACGGCGTCACCGGCAAGGGTCCACAGGTCGCGCTGCAGGTCTGAGATCTCGACGAGCACTTCGTCGAAGCGATCGTCGTCGGGTACTTCATCGGCGAGCACGATCGCGGCGTCGGCGTATCGCGCGAGCAGCTCGAGTGATTCGGTGCGCGTCCGGTTCGGCGAGCATCTGGGCGCGAAGGTAGGTCGTGCCGATGTCGTTCGACTCCTGCACCACGAGGGCGCGGCGCGCCTCGTAGCGCCCGACCGCCATCGTCAGGCCGAACGCCAGCAGCAGGCCCACGAGTCCGAGCAACGCGCCCTGCACGACACCGACGGACTCATGCCTCGGGTCGGGTCGGGCTCGGATGTGGTGGCCGGCGGCGACGCCGACGGCCACCGCCCCACCGACGATGAGCGTGATCACGGCGATCAACGCCCAGGTGCTCAACTGGAAGTACATCTGTCCCTCACTGTCTCGACTGGTTCGCTGGCTCGTTCGGGCTCGAGTGTCTCGATCAGGTTCCACCCAATGAGAGACAGAATCCCACGACACACGCCACTCCGGCCCACTCGCCGCCGCGTTCGTAGGCGAACGGCATCAGTGAGTTCGTCAGCATCGCCAGCAGACCGCCGGCAGCGAGTGCCGCCATGCCGGACCCCGTGACGTTGCTGCTCGCTTCGGCGGCGAGGTAGCCGAACGCCGCCGCAACCCGGGCGAGCACCACGAGCAGCCACAGCCGTCGACGGGCATCAGCCGTGGTCGATCGAGGTATCGCCTAACGCAATATCAGTCGAGCCTCACCCGGCTCGACGACGCCGACTCGCCACCAACCGCCAGCCTGCAGATCGGCGGCGAGGTCGGGAGCCACGGCGGCCAGCAGCCCACCCGATGTTTGCGGGTCGAAGCACACCGCCTCGGGCCCGGCTGCTGCCGACGAATCGAGATGGCCGGCGAGGTAGTCGCGGTTGCGTGGGTCGCCGCCGGTGCGGGTGCCGGCGCTCGCCGCATCGAGCGCACCGGGGTAGGTGACGAGGGCGTCGGTGTCGACAACGAGGCGGGTGCCGCTGCGCTCGGCCATCTCCCAGCCGTGACCGGCGAGCCCGTAGCCGGTGACGTCGGTGACGGCGTGCACCCCGTCGCCCATCGACTGCAGCGTCTCGGAGGCGGCGCGGTTGAGTGTCTTCATCCCGTCGATGGCGGTCGCCTTCTGCTGAGGAGTGCCGGCCGCCAGGGCCAGTCCGGTTCCGAGCGGTTTCGAGAGCATCAGCACGTCGCCGGCACGTGCCCCGGCCTTGCGGAAGATTCGGTCGGGGTGGACCACGCCCTGCACGGCGAGCCCGTAGATCGGCTCGGGGTTGCGGATCGTGTGGCCGCCGGCGACGGTACCGCCGGCCTCGGCGACCGTTCTCGCTCCGGCGGCGAAGATGGCGGTGATCGCCTCGCGTGGGAAGTGCTCGGGAAAGGCGGCGACGTTGATCGCCATCACGACGCGGCCGCCCATCGCGAACACGTCGCTGCAGGCGTTGGCGGCGGCGATCGCACCGAAGTCGTCCGGGTCGTCGACGAGCGGCGGGAAGAAGTCGGTGGTCGACACCAAGGCGACGTCGTCGCTGACGCGATAGATCGCAGCATCGTCGAACGGCGCCAGGCCGATCAGCAGCGAAGGATCGTCGATCGCCGGGAAGTCGCCGACCAGATCTTGGAGCAGTGCCGCACCCCATTTGGCGGCGCATCCGCCGCACGAGGTCCACTCGGTCAGTCGCAGGGACTCGAGGTCATGACCGTCGGTGAGCGCCATGAAAGGAGCCTAGGACTGCGCATCGCGAGGCACCGTCATCGCTGTTCTGTGACACTGGAGGGGATGACTGCCGCCGACCATCTCATCGACGGATGGTTCGAGCGTCGTCCCGCGCCTGGGCTTCGCTCGGTGATCGACCGCTACGTCGGCTATCGGATGACGGGTTTGCCCGCTGGGATTCACCGCGGTGTGCCGTCGCGCTACATGACGTTGATCGTGAGCATCGGCAACTCGATCGACGTGATCGGTCAGACCGATCCGACGCAGGAGCCACGTTCCTACCGCTGTGTCGTCAGTGGTCTGCAGGCCTCGAGCGCGCTGATCGCCCACGACGGCAATCAGGAAGGCGTCGCCATCGAGTTGACGCCGCTCGGGAGCAGGATGCTGCTGGCGATGCCGGCCCGGGAGATCTGGGATCTGTCGCTGGAGTTGAGCGAGGTGGTCGGCGCCGCCGGCGACGAACTGTGGGAGCGTCTCCAACTGGCGCCGAGCTGGAGCGAACGGTTCGACGCCTGCGACGAAGTGATGTCACGACTCGTCGGTGACGACGCCGTGGAGCCGGTGCTCGAACGGTGTTGGCGAACGCTGGTGGGCTCGGGCGGCAGGATCAGCATCGACGAGCTCGCCGATCGAACAGGATTCTCACGTCAGCACCTCGGTCGCCGATTCCGCGACGAGTTCGGGCTGAGTCCCAAGCTGGCGGCGCGCGTCGTCCGCTTCGAACGGGCGCGCACGATGCTCGAGGCGGTTCCGTCGTACGTGTCGACGGCCCAGGTGGCCGCCGCCTGCGGGTACTACGACCAGGCCCACCTCAACCGTGACTTCGCCCAACTCGCCGGCGTGACCCCGACCGCGCTGCTCGCCGACCCGTTGCGCGTCGTCGATGGAGATGCACCATTTTTCCAAGACGAACACTTCTCGAATCGATGATCCTGATCACATGAGCAAAGACACTTTCGTTTGGCCGATCCTGACCTTCCGTGACGCCCGCGCCGCGGCCACGTTCCTCTCGGAGGCGTTCGGATTCGAGGAAGTCGCCCTGTACGCCCGCGAGGACGATCCCTCGATCGTGGAACACGCCGAGATGCGTTGGCCGCTGGGCGGCGGCGTGATGTTCGGAACCGCCGGCAAGGACGACTCCCCATTCGGCAAGCGGGCTCCCGGGAACGACTCGGTGTACGTCGTGTGCGATGACGCCGATGCGCTGTTCGCCCGAGCCACAGCCGCTGGGGCGACGGTGGTGCGTGGCCTCAAGGACGAGGACTACGGCTCGCGCGGCTTCACGGTCACCGACCCGGAAGGCAACCTCTGGAGCTTCGGCACCTACCGAGGCGAGTAGGACCACGTCACCCGTCGCGTCGGCTCTCGAGTTCCGTCGCGGACATATCGAATCGTCTCACGTGCCCGGCCGAGCCGCGTCCCGACGACATCCCGAATCGTCTCACCGCCCCAGCCGAGCCCAGCCCGACGACATCCCGAATCGTCTCACCGCCCCAGCCGAGCTCACCCGACGACATCCCGAATCGTCTCACCGCCCCGGCCGAATCAGCCGACGACATCCCGAATCGTCTCACCGGCCCGGCCACACGCCGTGGGAGCCATAGCGAATCGTCACACGGTTGGTCGAGCGTGTCCGACGCATCGGCCAGCACCACGAGACGATTCAGGATGTCGGCCGAATGAGCTTCGCCGAGGTTGGCGGCGTCCTGGCGACGCACGCCGATTGCCACACCCACTCGTCACTCTCTCGACATGGCGATCCCAACCACACCACCGTTTCAGCCTCGTCGGCGACTGGTCGCCGGCGCGATCGTCGAGGAGTGGTGGTGCCCGGTGTGCGATCGCGCCGCTCATCGGATCCATCGGCCCGGTCGACCGCGGATCTATTGCGGCAACGCCTGCCGGCAGCGCGCCTACCGATACCGCCGGGCGCACGGGCTGCGCACCACCGCCACCGACGACCAGCCGCCCGAGTCAGCACGCGTGCCGTTCGGCAGGCGCCACGCCCTGCGCGCCCGAGGCGACTTCATGTCGACGCTCTCGGACGCCCGCCGTCGGCGGGTGACGGTGTGCGGCGTGCTCGCCAAGCCGACCCGCTACGGCAAGCTGCGACACTTCGACTTCCTGCTCGACAGCGACAGCTCGTGCCGAACCTGCGTGCAACTCGTCGTCCCGAACGGACAGCCGATCCCGCCGATCGCGCCACCCGACTGGAGCATCGCCAAGGACCGCGTTCACCGCTACGTCCCAGGATCACCCGCATCGTTCGACGAACCGGCCGAACCCACGTCAGGCCGGCGTGACCGATTGCCGGTCAGGTTCCGGTCCACTCCGGCGGGCGCTTCTCGGCGAAGGCCCTGGGGCCTTCCTTGGCGTCGTTCGACGTGAAGACCTTGGTCGAGTGCGGGGTCTGGAGCTCCCAGAACTCATCCTCCGTCACGCCCTGACTGAGTCGCACCAGCTGCTTCGAGGCCGCCACCGCCAACGGGGCGTTGCGCGCCACCCGCTCGGCGAGTTGCATCGCCACGTCGACCGCACCACCCTGATCGGTGAGGCGGGAAACCAGCCCGAGCTCGAACGCTTCCTCGGCGGTGATCGGATCGGCGGTGATCGCCATCTCCATCGCCTTGCCGAAGCCGACCCGGCTCGGCAGGCGCACCAGCCCACCCGCCGCCGCGAACAGTCCCACCCCCGCCTCCGGGATGCCGAGCTTGACCCCTTTGGCGGCGACCAGCAGGTCGCACGTCAGCGCCAACTCGAGCCCACCCGCCAGCGCGAAACCCTCGATCGCCCCGATCAACGGCTTCTCGCGCGCCGCGGCGGATGAACTTCATCATCGGTCCGATGTCCTCACCCCGCGAGAACGCCTTCAAATCCATCCCGGCGCAGAACCCCCGCCCGGCGCCCGTCAGCACACCGGCCGTCAGACCCGGATCGCCGTCGAGCTGCTCGACCGCCGCCACCAGCCCGTGCGACAGTGCCCCGTTGATGGCGTTCATGGCCTCAGGCCGGTTGAGCGTGATCAGCAGCACGCGTCCGCGCTGCTCGGTCAACACTGCCGGCTGCTCGATCTGCTGCCGCTCATTTCGGTGGCAATCTGATGCCGCCGTCGACCCGCACGACCTCACCGTTCATGTACGGGTTGGTGATCAACTCGCACACCATCGAGGCCAACTCCTCTGCCGTGCCGAGTCGCTTCGGGAACAGCACCGACTGGCCGAGGTGGGCGATGAACGCTTCCGCCGCCTCACCCTCACCGTAGATCGGCGTGTTGATCAGGCCCGGCGCGATCGTGTTCACCCGAACCCCGACCGCCGACAGGTCGCGGGCGATCGGCAGCGTCATCCCCGCCACACCACCTTTCGACGCCGAGTACGCCGCCTGGCCGATCTGTCCGTCGAACGCCGCGACCGACGCCATGTTGACGATCGCCCCGCGCTGGCCGTCGTCGTCCAGCGGTTCGGTCTTGGCCATCGCCGCCGCCGACAAGCGCAGCATGTTGAACGTCCCGAGCAAGTTGACCTTGATCACGAACTCGAAGTCCTTCTGCGGCATGGGGTCGTTGTTGCGGTCGACCGTGCGCCCGGCGCGACCGATCCCTGCCGAGTTGACGAGCGCCCGCAGCGGTCCCATCTCCGATGCCGCCGCCACCGCAGCGATGCCGTCGTCCTCGCTCGACACGTCGCACTTCACGAAGAGGCCGCCGATCTCGCTGGCGACGGCCTGTCCACGCTCCTCCTGGAGGTCGGCCACCACGACCCGCGCCCCCAACTCGGCGAGTTGACGGGCGGACGCTTCGCCGATGCCGGAAGCGCCGCCGGTGACGATCGCCGACGCGCCCTGCAGGCTGATTCGTGACATTGGGTCAGATCCTCTCGATGATCGTGGCGTTGGCGAGCCCGCCGCCTTCGCACATGGTTTGGAGACCGTAACGACCGCCCGTGCGCTCGAGCTCGTTGAGCAAGCGTCGCCATCAGCTTGGTGCCCGACGAGCCGAGCGGATGGCCGAGCGCGATCGCCCCGCCGTTGACATTGGTCTTGGCGAGGTCGGTGCCGTGCTCCTTGTGCCACGCCAGCACGACCGAGGCGAACGCCTCGTTGACCTCGAACAGGTCGATCTCGTCGAGCGTCAGGCCCGAGCGGGCCATGATCTTGGCGGTCGCCGGAATCGGACCCTTGAGCATCGTCACCGGATCGGTGCCGGCGACGGCGAAGCTGTGGAACCTGGCCCGCGGCCGCAGACCCAGCTCGGCCGCCTTCTCCTCACTCATCACGAGCACGGCGGAGGCGCCGTCGGTGATCTGCGACGAGTTGCCGGCGGTGATCTTGCCGTCCTCCTTGAAGGCCGGCTTGAGCTTGGCGAGCGTCTCGGCGGTGGTGCCCTCCCGGATGCCCTCGTCACGCGTCATCATCACGGCCTTGCCGTCGACCTCGATCGGCACTGGCACGATCTCGTTGTCGAAACGCCCCTCGTCGGCGGCCTGGGCCGCCCGACGCTGGCTCTCGGCGCCGAAGGCGTCGAGGTCCTCACGCGTGAGGCCGTACTCGTCGGCGATCATCTCGGCCCCGATGCCCTGCGGCGGCAACCCGGTCTCGGCGTAGCGGTCGAACATCGACTTCGGGAACGGGAACCCGAGCTCCTTCACCGCCGACGAACCCATCGGCGTGCGCGTCATCACCTCGACGCCGGCGGCCACGGCGACGTCGTAGGCACCGGCGATCACCCCCTGGGCGGCGAAGTGCAACGCCTGCTGGCTCGACCCGCACTGACGGTCGACCGTGGTCGCCGGCACCGACTCGGGCCAGCCGGCGGCGAGCACGGCGTTGCGCCCGATGTTGAAGGCCTGCTGCCCGACCTGCATCACGCACCCCATCACGACGTCGTCGACGATCGCCGGATCGAGATCGTTGCGTTCCTGCAGCGCCTTGAGCACGTGGGCGGCGAGGTCGACCGGATGCCAGTCCTTGAGTTGCCCGTTGCGCTTGCCACCGGGCGTGCGAATGGCGTCGACGATCACTGCATTGGTCATGGTGTGTCGCTCCTTGAGGACTCGTGTGGAGGGGTTCGGGTGGCGCCAGTGGCCTCGGCGAGGTTGCGCTGCAACCGTACGAGGACGCCGGCGAGTTGCTGGCGTTCGGCGCGACTGATGCCCGATCGCAGCTCGGATCGGAGGACACCGTCGACTTCCGCGACCTCGCCCGCCAGACGACGACCGGAAGCGGTGATGGCCACCATCCAGACCCGGCGATCGTCCGGGTGAGGGCGACGCTCGATGTAGCCCAGCTCCTGCAGGCGATCGACCTGAGCACCGGTCGACGCGCGGCCCTGGCCGAGGTGCTCGGCCGCCCGCGTCTGGTTGACCGGCCCGAACTCGGCGATGTACGCCAGCAGGCTCGCCAGGCTGAGCGTCAGCCCGAGCGGGGCGAGCCTGGTGTCGTAGGCGTCGCGGATCGCCTGCGCCGCCCCGATCAGCGTGGTCTCGACGCGCAGCCAGGGCGGCGCATCGAGCTCGTGGGTCGGGCCGCCGTTGCCGGCAGTTGTCGCACTCATGATTGTATGGCAGCATACATTCCACGCTCGTACAGCACCAGTTCGGAGTCGATCGATGTCAGCAACCACGCTCAGCCCGGAGGAAGCCACCGCCTTCGCCGATCGCTGCCGCCAGTTCCTCGCCGCCAACACCTCACCCGACGCGCGCCGCAACCTCACCGCCGGCCGGGCGTTCCAGGCGGCGCTCGCCGAGGCCGGCCTCGCCGGGCTCACCTACGCCAAGGAGTACGGCGGCGCCGGGCTGACGCTCGAGCACGAGCGGATCTACCGCGCCGTCGCCCAGGAGTTCCCGAACGTGGCCGTCGAATTCGTGATCAGCCACGGCATGTGCCTGCCGATCCTCAACGAGTTCGGGACCGAGGAGCAGAAGCGGACGCTTCCTGCCCGACATCATCTCCGGCAAGACACTGTGGTGCCAGATGTTCTCCGAGCCGGGCGCCGGCTCCGACGTCGCCAGCCTGCAGACCCGCGCCGAGCGCGACGGCGACGAGTGGGTGCTCAACGGCCAGAAGGTGTGGACCACCCTCGCCCACGAGTCCGACTACGGCGTGCTGATCGCCCGCACCGACCCCGAGCAGCCCAAGCACGCCGGGATCTCGATGTTCATCGTCGACCTCGAGGCACCCGGTGTCGAGATCCGTCCGATCCACCAGATCGACGGCGGCCGCCATTTCAACGAGGTGTTCTTCACCGACGTCCGGATCCCGGCCGACTGGTTGATCGGCGAGATCAACAACGGGTGGCGCCAGGCGACGGCGATGCTGATGTACGAACGTGTCGCCATCGGTTCGATGGGATCGCCGGCTCGATCAGCCAGCCGATGTTCGACACCCTGCTCGACGCGGCCCGCGCCGCCGGAACCGTCGATGACCCCGTCGTCCGCGATCAGCTGATGCAGATCTACGCGATGGAGACGACCAAGTCATTGGTGGCGATGCGCACCCGCGCCGAGCTCAAGGCCGGCAAGGCTCCCGGGCCCGGCGGGTCGCTCGGCAAGCTCGCCAGTTCCGTGATCGCCTGGCGCTTCCGCGAGATCGCACTCGAGATCGCCGGACCACGCAGTCAGGCCTGGGCCGGCGACGATGCCAATGGAGGCGCGCTCCAGCAGCAGATGATCTGGTCGTTGCAGGCCGGCATCGCCGGAGGAACCGACGAGATCCAGCGCAACATCATCGGAGACCGCGTGCTCGGCCTGCCACGCGACATCTCGGTCGACACGAAGGTGCCCTTCAAGGACCTCAAGGTCGGCACCCAGCGCTGACGCCGACGAGCGGCGACCGCGACTACGGCTCCGGCTGTGGCCACAGGGCCTCACCGGTCGGCGCTTCAGCGGTCCATCCCGGCGCCGCGACCGGTGCCGACAGCTCGATCGGCGCGCCTGCCTGCTCCCACAGCACCGCCGGTCTCGCCCCGTGCCAGCGCACCGCCAACGACACCGACGACGACGCCGAGCCGACGACACGGCAGTCGGCACACCGTGGATCTCGATCGACTGCCCGAGCCATTCGGCAGGAAACCCGAACGGGAACAGTGCCCCACCGAGCGCCAACCGCGACTCGAGCCACGGGATGCAGAACACGCTGTCCGGCGGCGCAGCAGGCGCGGGCGACTGCCGCCGTTCGTCGACGATGCGCTCGACATCGCCGCACGGCGCGCCGTTCGCCGGCGGCAGCGAACGTGCGCGCCGCGGCGGCGAGCGCCACGTCCGCCTCCCACGTCGGCACCGGCCCGAGCCGCTCCACCGCGCCGGCCAGCTCGACGAGCCACCGATCGGGTCGCTCCCCCATCCGCACCAGCGAGTCGAGCCCGATCGAGAACGCCGCCGGATCGTCGAATGGATCGGCGAGCGCCCCGAGCACCAGCTCGCAACGCTGCGACGTCACGCGCTCGGCGAGCGAGGCGCCGACCTCACCGTCGGGCAACACGAAGCGGCTCGCTTGCTCGGTGAGCGCCAACCAGCCGCCGACCACCTGTGCCGCCGACGGCAACCCGGCCGGGAGCGCGCCGCCGGCCGCGGCGCCGTGACCGATGCCGACGCGCAGCCGCGCCCGATGGCCGAGGGCGAGCACGAACGAGCCCGCTGGCAGCTCGATGCCCTCGATCGGGACATCGGCGATCGGACGCTCGGTCATCACGTCACGGCGATCGAAGGCGATCGCCACCGGCAGGGTCGACTCGTTGACGACCTCGATCACGGTCACGCCACCGGCATCGGCGCACGTGTACACGGTGTGCACCACGTCGCCGTGCGGCACACGCACCCGCGTCTCGGTGACCGGCGTGCCGGACAGCCGTTGCTGTCGCACCGTCGGTTCGACGGCCGGGACATGCCAACGGTCGTCGGCGGCGACGAACCAGTTCAAGCGCCGGCGTGCCGTCCCACGGCTCGATCGCGCCGAACGGCGTGATCGACGCGCGCCAGGCGTGGCCGTTGACTCCCGTGGTGATCATCGCTGCGCCCACGCGTGCTCAGCCGAGCTCACTCTTGCTGGTGCGCGACATCAGTGCCGCCAGGGCGTCACCGGCAGAACGACCCTCGTGACACACGGCGACGACCTGCTCGGTGATCGGCATGTCGACACCGTACCGACGCGCCAGGTCGAGCACACTGGGAGAGCTCTTGACACCCTCGGCGACCATCGTCATCGCCGAGCTCCGAACGCCGCGCCCGGAGCGAGGTCGGGGTGTTGACGCTGGCTCACCGGCCCAGCAGGCGAGCGACGCCAGAGCGGCGACGTCTCCACGCGTGTCCTAAGGTTCGGCGCCGTGCAGTCGGCTGTGCTCGTACCGGTCAAGTCGTTCCGCTCGGCCAAGCGCCGGCTGGCGGACTGGCTGCCGGTCGAGGAGCGCGAGCGGTTGGCGCGCTGGATGGCGGAACGGGTGCTCGCCGCTGTTCATCCGCTCCCGACCTTTGTCGCGTGCGACGACGAGCGCGTCGCCGAATGGGCCGAGGCACTCGGCGCGCAGGTCTCGTGGGGACCAGGGCTGGGCCTCAACGGGGCGATCGACCACGGCGTCGACATGATCGCCGGCAAGGGCATCGACCATGTCGTCGTGGCTCACGGTGACCTTCCCTTTCCGGAAGGCCTGCCGAGCGTCGCCCGCCACGGGCAGATCGTGATCGTCCCCGACCGGCGACGTGACGGCACCAACGTCATGGGCAGACCGACCGGGATCGCGATGCGCGCCGAGTACGGAGCGGGGAGCTTCGGTCGCCACCTCGACGCCGCCCTTCGCAGCGGCGCCCCGGTCAGCGTCAGGCTCGACACCCACCTGTCGATCGACGTCGACACGATCGCCGACTGCCGTCATCCGGAGGTCGCACCCTTGCTGCGGAGCGCCGGCATCGCCATCGACGGCGGACCGCTCGACGTGAACCCCAACGAACCCGGCCAACCACGTCCGTCGGAGATCGATCCGGCGGCGAGCATCGGACTGGTCACGCCGGGCATCGTGCTCGCCGTCGGCGCCCACCCCGACGACATCGAGTTCGGATGCGGCGGAACACTCGCCAAGTGGGCGCGGGAGGGAACGATCGTGCACCACCTCGTGTGCACGGACGGGTCGAAGGGAACGTGGGATGCCGACACCGACACCACGGCCCTCGCCCGGCGCCGCGAGGAGGAACAGCGCGAGGCGGCCCGCCGGCTCTCCGGCGACCGGGTCGGCTCGGTCGCATTCCTGCGCTACGTCGACGGCGAGCTCGAGCCGGGTCCCGACGCCATCGGTCGTGTCGCCCGCGCGATCCGCGAGATCCGACCCGAGGTGGTGCTCGGGCACGACCCGTGGAAGCGCTATCGCCTCCATCCCGATCATCGCAACGCCGGTCTGATCGTCTGCGACGCCGTCGATCGCCGCCCGCGATCCGCACTTCTTCCGTGAGCACCGGCTGGCGCCGCACCGGCCGGAGCACCTCCTGCTGTGGGAGGCCGACGTTCCCAACCACGTCGAGGACATCAGCGGTTCGATCGACGACAAGATCCACGCCCTCGAGGCCCACGTGACCCAGTTCGAGTCGACGATGAAAGCGGTCGACGAGGCCGAGCTCGACGCCTTTCGTGACCGGGTCCGCGAGCGGGCGGCGGTGCTCGGTGAGCCGTTCGGCTTCGAGGCCGCCGAGCTGTTCGCCCGCGTCTCGGACCTCTGACGGCCGAACCTGGGCCCGGACGCGCAAGACGGGGCAGGAATCCCTGCCCCGTCACTGCGATCCGAGGATCAGTCAGCGCTTGCGACCGGCGGCCTTCTTGGCCGGTGCCTTGCGTGCTGGTGCCTTCTTGGCGGCAGCCTTCTTGGCCGGAGCCTTCTTGGCGGCAGCCTTCTTCGCCGGTGCCCGCTTGACGGCAGCCTTCTTGGCCGGAGCCTTCTTGGCGGCAGCCTTCTTGGCCGGAGCCTTCTTGGCGGCAGCCTTCTTGGCCGGTGCCTTGCGTGCTGGCGCCTTCTTGGCGGCAGCCTTCTTGGCCGGAGCCTTGCGTGCTGGCGCCTTCTTGGCGGCAGCCTTCTTGGCCGGAGCCTTCTTCGCCGCGGTCTTCTTCGCAGCAGCCTTCTTTGCAGCCATTGGTGTTCCTACTACTTCCCGTTGAGTGTGGACTTCAGGGTGGAGCTGGCCGTGAACTTCATGGCGGTCGACGCCGCGATATTCACGGGTGCACCGGTCTGCGGATTGCGACCGGTACGGGCAGGGCGCTTGGTGGTGCTGAACGAGCCGAAGCCCGGCCACGCGACCTTGTCGCCCTTCATGGTCGTGTCGACCACTGTGTCGAAGAAGGCGCCGATCGTGCGCTCTGCATCAGCCTTGGACAGGCCAGCGGCATCTGCAACTGCGTCGATGAGTTCAGCCTTGGTCATTGATGATTCCTTTGAAGTCACGAACGTGTCGTGGTTGGTGTGTGGTTGATATTGAAGCGAGAACACAGCGAACCGCGTCTCGCGCGGTTTACGCATTGCTCATCAAACTGCACAAACTACAAGGATGCAACTACAGATGTCATTGCATTTGCAATTGCTTGGAATTCGACGTCACGCGCGGTCGTTCAATACGCGGCGCAATCGGTCCGCATATGCGTCCGCTTCGCCCTCGGCGTATCGCTGACGCGGCCAGAAGAAGCCGCGCAGGCCATCACCTCGCGTGCGCGGCACGACATGCACATGAAGGTGAGCGACACTCTGGCTGACCACGTTGTTGTTGGCGACGAACGTGCCGCCGGCATCGAACGCGATCGGGATCGCGGCGGCGATCGACCGCACGCGTTCGAAGAACGGACCGACCTCGTCCGGCTCGAGATCGGAGAGCGTCACCACATGCCGGCACGGCACCACGAGCGTGTGGCCGCGGAACAGCGGCGAACGGTCGAGGAACGCCACCGCGACCTCGTCGCGCCACACCACGTGGGCCGGCGAACGCCCAGCGACGACATCGCAGAACACGCATTCCGCTGGCATCCGCCCGACGATATGCAGGTCGCCCGGCATCCACCACGACCGATGACGGGTGGGGTACAACTATCGACGTTGTTGGGACTGCCCTCCGCCCACCAGTTCACCTGGTCGACCAAAGACGTCAGAGGTGACCGTGACCGACCTTCTCTCGAACGACGCCGCGCGCAACGAGATCGAGCTCGCAGGCGTCGGGGCTCCGGCCCGCACCCGGATGGTCGTCGACACATCGGTGCTGATCGCCGATCCGCACTGTCTGACGAGCTTCGGTGAGGCGGCGCTGGTGATCCCGCTCACCGTCGTCGAGGAGCTCGACAGCCTGAAGACCCGCCCCGACGACGTCGGGCGCGCCGCTCGCACCGCGCTCCGGGCGATCGAGGACCTGCGCGTGCAAGCACGGCGGGTCGCTCGCCGAGCCGGTGCTCGGTCGGCGACGGCACGGTCCAGATCGAGATCAACGGGATCCAGAAGCACCTCCTCGTCGAGCACGGCCTCGACCCGGCGGTGCCCGACAACCGCATCATCGGCGCCGCCCTCGGACAAGCCGGCATCGGGCACACCGTCATGCTGTCGAACGACGCCGCCTTGCGCATCAAGGCGGCCCATCTCGGTCGTCGACGCCGCCGAGCACCAGCCGACCAAGCGCGTCCGGTCCGAGCGCCCGCTCGGTTGGTGCGTGATCGACACCACCTACGAGGTGATCGACTGCCTCTACGCCGCCGGCGCGGTCGACGTCACCGCCGTCGAGCGATCGCCAGAGGTCGCCGGCGTGACGTCACCGAGAACGAGTTCGCCGTGCTGAGGTCGGGCTCGCAGTCGGCGCTCACCCGCCGCATCGGCAACGAGTTGGTGCTGCTGCCACACGCCGTGCCCGAGCCATGGGGCCTCCGGCCCGCGCAACAAGGAACAGCGCTTCGCGCTCGAACTGCTGCTCGACCCCGACATCGCCGTCGTCGCCCTCGACGGCCGGGCCGGCACCGGCAAGACGATCCTGGCGATCGCCGCCGCCCTCGAGCAGGTCGTCGAGCAGCCAGCGCTACGAGCGGGTGGCGGTGTACCGGCCGCTGGTGCCGGTGGGTCGCGCCGACGTCGGGTTCCTGCCGGGCGGGCTCGACGAGAAGCTCGACCCGTGGATGTCGGCGATCCACGACGCGATCGTCGCCCTCACCGATCGCAACAGCAGCCGCGACGCCCGCCACCTGATCGACGAGCTGACGGCGCGGGGCCAGTTGTCACTCGAGTCGGTGACGTTCCTGCGCGGCCGCTCGCTGCACCGCCAGATCGTCGTGATCGACGAGGCCCAGAACCTCGAGCCCACCACGCTGCGGACGATCCTCACCCGGGTCGGCGACGGCACGAAGGTGATCTTCACCGGCGACACCAGCCAGATCGACGCCCCCTACCTCGGGCGAGTCGAACAACGCCCTGGCGGTGCTCACCAACGCCTTCACCGATCAGACCTGCTTCGGCCACGTCACCCTCACCGCCTGCGAGCGCAGCGACGTCGCCAGCCTGGCCGCCGAACTGCTGTAGCCCTCTGAGAGGGCGTCACACCCACGGTCTAGGTTGGCGGGCATGGACCGCGCCGCCGACCACCACGTCGAGGCCGAGCACGTCGAGCACGTCGAGCACCTCGTGCTGCCCCGCTTCGCCGTGGTCGACATCGAGACGTCGGGGCTGTCGCTCCGGCGCCATCGCATCCTGCAGGTCGCGGTCGTCACGGTCGACGACGGGGCCGTCGTCGACGAGTGGTCGTCGCTGATCCGGCTGCGGTGGCCGTGGCAGCGGGTCGGCCCGCGGTCGGTGCACGGCATCGACCGCCGCTCGCTGCGCGGCGCGCCCGAACGTCGCGAGGTGTTCGCAGAGCTCGGCGGCGCGACTCGACGGCACCGTGTTCACCGCCCACAACGCGGCGTTCGACTGGTCGTTCATCGAGCGTGCCGCCCGGCGCGACCACGTCGAGCTCCCTCCGGTCGCAACGGCTGTGCACGTTGCGGCTGTCGCGCCGGCTCGACCCCGAGCGCGCGGCTCTCGCACCGGCTCGGCGACCTGTGCATCCGCTACGAGGTCGCCAACGTCCGGCCGCACGACGCGCTCCACGACGCCAGGGCGACCGCCGGCGTGCTCCCCCATCTGCTCGCCGACAACCAGGTCGTGCGCCGGCGTCGACCTCGATCCGCTCTACGAGCGCCGGTAGCGCGCCAGCACGCGGTCGGCGGCCTGCGACACCGACGGCGCGCCACTCGGCGGGCTCGAGCAGCGCTGCTTCGGGACCGAGCCGCAGCAACGTGCGCACCAGCCATTGCTCGCTGGCGACCGGCAACGTGACCGTCGACCAACCGTCGCGCGTCCGGGCCCTCGACGTCGTCGACCGGAAAGCGCTCGACCACCCACTGCGCCGCCGGCGACAGCCGCAGCGACGGCGCGCGGCACGGACGCATCGGCGAACCAGGCGCCGGGCGCCGGGCACCGGCTCGGAGCTCGGTTCGACGATCGCCCCGGTCGGCTCGACCGACACGATCCGGTCGATCCGGAACGTGCGCACCTCGCCCGACCGCTCGTCGTCGGCGCTGACGTACCACTCGCCCCGATCGGCGAACACCTGACGCGGGCACGATCTCGACGACTGGTCGTCTCGTCCCGGGCGGCGCTGAAGTACTCGATCAGCGAGCTGCTCGATGCTCGGTTGCCGCCGTCGCCAGACGATCGGCGAGCTCGGGGCGCGTCGAGCTCGACCCGGACACCGGCGGTGTCGTCCTCGCCGAGCGCCGTGGCCAGCTTGGCCAGCCCGCGGCCGAGCGGCCCCGTCGGGGTCGGCGCCGGGCAGCTCCATCGCCGCCCGGCCGGCGGCCAGCAGCTCGAACGCCTCGACCGAGTTGAGCCGCAGCGGGCGCGTGAACAGGCGCGGCACGCCGACGAAGATCACGCCCTCGTCGATGAACACGTCGATCAGCTCGTCGACGAACGGCGGCAGGCCGCACATCGCCGCCAGCTCGAGGTCATCCACCACCTCGTCCTCGGTGAGGTCGAAGCGTGCGGCCGCCTCGGCGACCGACACCTCGCCGCGCTCCATCAGCCACGGCAGCATCACCAGCAGCCGTCGCAGTCGCTGCTTCGGCGGGACGCGCCGCGACGACGCGGCGTCATCGTCGACACCGCCTCGAGCCAGTCGCACGACGTCGTCGCGGACCTCGTCGCGGTGTCGAGCACCTCGGCGTGTTCGAGGAAGCCCGAGCAGCCACGAACGGAAGGCGGGCAGGTTGGCGCACGGCACCTCGACCTCGACCGAACCATCGGCGATGCGCGCGTCGAGCACGCGGTCGTCGCCGAGCTCGACGCACCGCAGCGCCGAGCACGGTGCGGCGTCGATGCGACACCCGCGCCAGCGGCACCGCCTCGGTCGGCTCCGATCAGCTTCGGGTCGTCGGGGAGCGCATCGCCGCGGGTCGAACCCGGCCGGCCGCTCGAACGTCGATCCCGGCCAGCGTCTCGACCGCGCCCTCGATGCGATCGATCCGGAACGTGCGCTGCTCGCCGCGTCCGTGGTCGAAGCCGATCAGGTACCAGAACCCGTCGCGCAGCAGCAGCCCCCACGGGTCGACCGTGCGATCGACGTCGCGGTACTGGAAGCGCACCGACGTGCGCGCCGCCACCGCCTCGCGCAGCGCCGGCAGGTACGGGCAGGTCGGGCAGCACGGCGGCGATCGGCGCCGACGGTCGAGCACCCCGGCGCCGAGCTTCCACAGCGCCTCCTGGCCCGACGTCGACCCGGGCGGGTCGCCGCCATCGCCACCTGCAGCGCACGCGTCTCGTCGTCGTCGAGCTCGCAGGTCGCGCAGCTCGTAGCGCTCGCGGTCGATCCAGTAGCGGGTCTGCCCGGCGTACTCGCCGCCGGCGACGATCTCCTGCTCGATCGGCACCCCGATCTCGCGCAGCGCCGCCTTGTCGCGCTCGAACGCCGCCCGGCGAGCCGATCTGGCCCTCGGGATACTGGCCGCCGAGCTCGCCGGCGATCTGCACCAGGCTGAGCGGCTCGGCGGTCTCGAGCAGCAGCGCCAGCAGGTTCGTGAGACGTTCGACGCGGTCGGCCATCAGCGGCCGTAGTCGTAGAACCCGCGGCCGGTCTTGCGGCCGAGCAGGCCGGCGTCGACCATGCGCGACAGCAACGGCGGCGGCGCGTAGAGCGGCTCCTTGAACTCCTCGTACAGGCTCTGGGCGACGGCCAGCGTGGTGTCGAGCCCGATCAGGTCGGTCAGCCGCAGCGGCCCCATCGGGTGGCTGCACCCCTCGACCATGCCGGTGTCGATGTCCTCGGCCGAGGCGAAGCCCGACTCCATCATCCGGATCGCCGACAGCAGGTACGGGATCAGCAGGGCGTTGACGACGAACCCGGCCCGGTCCTTGCTGCGGATCACCCGCTTGTCGAGCACGTCGGTGGCGAAGCTGCTCGAGCGCTCGAGCGTGTCGTCGCTCGTCATCAGGCTGGTGACGAGCTCGACCAGCCGCAGCACCGGCACGGGGTTGAAGAAGTGGATGCCGATCACCTGCTCGGGCCGCGCCGGTGGCCGTGCCGAGCTTCATGATCGGGATCGAGCTGGTGTTGCTGGCCAGGATCGCCGCCGTCGGTGCTGACGTGCCGGTCGAGCTCGCGGAAGATCTCGACCTTCATCGACTCGTCCTCGACCACCGCCTCGACCACGAGCTGGCGATCGGCGAGATCGGCGAGGTCGGTGGTGAACGCCAGCCGGGCGACCGCCGCGTCGCGCTCGTCCTCGGTGAGCTTGCCCGGCGGTCAGCCCACGGTCGAGCGACTTCACGAGCCGCGCCGCGGCCGGCCTCGGCCGCCGCGGCGTCGATCTCGCGCACGATCACGTCGAGCCCTGCCCGCGCGCACACCTCGGCGATCCCCGACCCCATCAGCCCGCACCCGACCACACCGACCCGTTCGATCGCTCGTTGCCGTCATGGCGACCGATTCTGCCCGATCGACGGCGACCCGCCGGCAACGGGTCGGCGCCTCGTTGGTCCGTCCGAGCGTCCAGCGGGCAGACTGTCCCGATGCCTGCCCGACCGGCCGAGTCGCACGCCGCATCCCGCTCGACCCGGCAGTGGGTCGGCAAGCCGCATCCGCTCGGGGCGACGTACGACGGGTCGGGGACGAACTTCGCGATCTTCTCGTCGGTCGCCGAGGGCGTCGAGCTGTGCCTGTTCGGCGACTCGACCCGCGAGGCGCGCAACGACGAGATCAGGATCGACGTCACCGAGGTCGACGGCCACATCTGGCACGCCTACCTGCCGGAGATGCGGCCCGGGCAGCACTACGGCTGGCGCGTGCACGGCCCGTGGGATCCCGAGAAGGGCCTCTGGTGCAACCCGACCAAGCTCCTGATCGACCCGTACGCCAAGGCGATCGACGGGTTCGTCGACTGGATGCCTGCGTGCTTCGGATACGACGCCGCCGATCACGACAAGCCCAACCTGGACGACAGCGCCCCCCACGTCCCGCTGGCGGTGGTGAGCGACCCGTTCTTCGACTGGGGCAACGATCGCTCGCCGCACACGGCGATGCACGAGACGGTGATCTACGAGGCCCACGTGCGCGGCCTCACGATGCGTCACCCGGGCGTCCCCGACGATCTGCGCGGCACGTACTCGGCGGTCGCCCATCCGGCCGTACTCGACCACCTCGTCCGGCTCGGGGTCACCGCCATCGAGCTGATGCCGGTGCACCAGTTCATCCACGACCACCGACTGCGCCAGCTCGGCCTGCGCAACTACTGGGGCTACAACACGATCGCCTTCATGGCGCCCCACAACGGCTACTCGGCGCGCAGCGTGCTCAGCCAGGCGCAGGAGTTCAAGGCGATGGTCAAGGCGCTCCACGCGGCCGGGATCGAGGTGATCCTCGACGTCGTCTACAACCACACCGGCGAGGGCAACCACCTCGGGCCGACGCTCTCGATGCGCGGGATCGACAACCCGGCCTACTACCGCCTGGTCGACGGCAACCCACGCGAGTACCTCGACTTCACCGGAACCGGCAACAGCATGAACGTGCGCCATCCGCACGTGCTGCAGCTGATCATGGACAGCCTGCGCTACTGGCACCTCGAGATGCACGTCGACGGATTCCGGTTCGACCTGGCGTCGGCGCTCGCCCGCGAGCTCTACGAGGTCGACCGCTTGTCGGCGTTCTTCGACATCGTCCAGCAGGACCCGGTGATCTCGCAGGTCAAGCTGATCGCCGAACCGTGGGACGTCGGCGACGGCGGCTATCAGGTCGGCAACTTCCCGCCCCGCTGGTCGGAGTGGAACGGCCGCTACCGCGACACCATCCGCGACCTGTGGCGCGGCGAGCCGGCGACGCTGTCCGAGTTCGGTATCGCGCTTCACCGGCAGCTCCGACCTGTACGCGGCGGCCACCCGCAAGCCCACGGCATCGATCAACTTCGTCACCTGTCACGACGGCTTCACGCTGTGCCGACCTGGTGTCGTACGACGAGAAGCACAACGAGGCCAACGGCGAGGCCAACCACGACGGCGAGTCGCACAACCGCTCGTGGAACCACGGCGTCGAAGGCCCCACCGACGACCCCGAGATCGTCGCCCTGCGCGCCAAGCAACGGCGCAACATGATCGCCACGCTGCTGCTGTCGCAGGGCGTGCCGATGCTGTCCGGGGGTGACGAGCTCGGCCGCACCCAGGGCGGCAACAACAACGCCTACTGCCAGGACAACGAGATCTCGTGGTACGACTGGGTCGGCGCCGACACCGAGTTCCTCGAATGGGTGCGCCGGCTGGTCGCCTTCCGCGCCGCCCACCCGGTGTTCCGGCGCCGGCGCTGGTTCCAGGGGCGCCGGATCCGCGGCATGGACGACATGGTGTGGTTCCGCTACGACGGCGTCGAGATGACCGACGACGATTGGGAGAACGGCTACGCCCGCTCGGTCGGGTGTGTACATGAACGGCGACGCCATCCAGGCCACCGATCTGTACGGCGAGCGGATGATCGACGATACGTTCTTCGTCGTCTTCAACGCCAGCGAGCTCGACCTGCCGTGGACGCTGCCCGACACGATCGCCGGCCGGGGCTGGGTGATCGATCTCGACAGCGCCGACCCGTCCACCGGCACCGCCCACGAACCGCCACGCACTGTCGCCGCCGGAGCCGAGGTCGACATGAAGAGTCACTCGCTGATGGTGCTGCGCCGCGCCGGCTGATCGGGTGTGGCGTCAGCGGCGTGAGCGGTACCACTCGATGGCGGCGTTGGTGCGAGGCGTCGTGCAACGACGGATCGGGCGCCCCGGTCAGCTCGGGCGTGATCCGGTTGGCGAGCTCCTTGCCGAGCTCGACACCCCACTGGTCGAAGCTGTTGATCCCCCACACGACGCCTTGCACGAACACGATGTGCTCGTAGAGCGCGATCAGCTGACCGAGCACCGCCGGGGTCAGGCGCTCGGCGAGGATCATCGTGCTCGGACGGTCGCCCGGGAAGTCGCGGTAGGGCTCGGCGGCGTTGCTGCGCCCGAAGGCCAGCGCCTCCGCCTGGGCGAACAGGTTCGCCATCAGCAGGTCGTGATGTTCCTGGTACGGATGGTTGGGCTTGGCGAACCCGATGAAGTCGGCGGGCACGACGTGCGTGCCCTGGTGCAGCAGTTGATAGAAGGCGTGCTGCCCGTTGGTGCCCGGCTCGCCCCACACGATCGGCCCCGTGTCGCCGGCGACCGGTGAGCCGTCGAGCCGCACGCGCTTGCCGTTGGACTCCATGTCGAGTTGCTGGAGGTAGGCCGGAAAGCGCGCCAGCTCCTGGGCGTACGGCAGCACGGCCTTCGTGTCGCGGCCGAGCACGTTGACGTGCAGCACGCCGATCATGCCCAGCACGACGGGTGCGTTCTCGGCCGGTGGAGCCGAGCGGAAGTGCTCGTCGATCGTCCGGAACCCTTCCAGGAACTGCCCGAACTGCTCGGGACCGATCAGGATCATCAGCGACAGGCCGATCGCCGAATCGACCGAGTAACGCCCGCCGACCCAGTCCCAGAATCCGAACATGTTGGCGGTGTCGATCCCGAACTCGGCGACGCGCTCGGCGTTGGTCGACACGGCGACGAAGTGATCGGGGACGGCACCCTCGCCGAGGGCGTCGACCAGCCACGCCCGCGCCGTGCGGGCATTGGTGAGCGTCTCGATCGTTCCGAACGTCTTGGACGCGACGATGAACAGGGTCGCCGCCGGATCGAGCCGGCGCAGCACGGCGTCGATGTCGGCGCCGTCGACGTTCGACACGAAGTGCGTCGTGAGCCGAGGGTGACCGAAGGCGGCGAGCGCTCTCGACGCCATCGCCGGCCCGAGATCGGAGCCCCCGATGCCGATGTTGACGACATCGGTGATCCGATCGTCGGCCCGAACCCGGTCGGCGAACTCACCCATCGACCGGAGCACCGCATGCACGTCGGGCACGACGTCGTGCCCGTCGACGTCGATGACGGCGCCGGCCGGAGCCCGCAGGGCGACGTGGAGGACGGCCCGGTCCTCGGTGACGTTGATGTGCTCGCCGGCGAACATCGCGGTCGCGCTGGGTCGCCACTCCGGCGGCCTCGGCCCAGCGCGAGCAAGGCGCTCATCAACGGCTCGTCGACGGGCTGCTTCGAGTAGTCGATCCGCAGGTCGCCGGCATCGAGCAGGAAGCGACCGGCACGCTCGGGATCGGAGGCGAACAGGTCGGCGAGCGAGCCGGCGACGACGGCCGCCGACACGTCCGCGGGAACGGCGCCGGCGGCGTTGGAGCTCATGTCGGGAAGCTACACGCAGGGGGCTGCGTCGAAATCGAGGAAGACGACGGTCGATGTCGGCCGTACCGCCGAGATCGGGATCGAGCGATCACCCAGCAGCCATCGCTCGACGATCGGTCGCTTGCCCGCCCCCACCGCCAGCACCACCCGCGCCCGGGCGGCGTTCACGACCGACGCCGTCAGCGTCATCCGCGGCCGGCCGTGGAACGCCGGCACCGAGTTCGACCGGCTCGTGTGCTCGACGCCACGCCCGGATCGCCGGGTGGCCACGAGGCCGTGTGCCCGTCGTCGCCGATCCCGAGGTGAACGACATCGAACCGATCCGGCAGCGATCGGGCGTACCGCAGCGCGGCGGCCCGCAGGTCGCCCGAGGTCACCGGCATCAGCCGCACCTTGCACGGCAAGCCCGCCAGCTGACCGGCGTTGCGGTCGGGGTGCCGTCGGGCGCGACCCGTTCGTCCACCTGCCACGCCGTGATCGACTCCCACGGCAGCGGGCGGTCCACCAGGGCCTCGATCAACGCCGGCGCCGTGCTGCCGCCGCTGAGCGCGATCGAGGCCGTCCCGCGCCGGCGACAGGCGTCGCCGAGACGGCGGGCGATCATGTCCGCCGCCCAGAGCGCGGCCGATCCGAGACCTGGATTTCCATCGGGACCAGTGTCGCAGTCGGGTCGTAGGGTGGCGGGCATGGACCGCGACGAGCGCCTCGGACTCCAGGCGGCGGTCGTGGCCTACGTCATCTGGGGCTTCCTCACCATCTACTGGAAGCAGCTGGCCGAGTTCGACCCGATCGATCTCGTCGGCTGGCGGGTGGCCTCCGCGGCGTTGGTCATGACCGCCTGCCTGCTGTTGACGGGCCGGTTCGGCGAGCTCCGCCCGGCTCTCCGCGATCGCGCCACGTTCGCTCAACGTCGTGATCGCTTCCCTGCTGCTCACGGTCAACTGGTCGACGTACGTGTGGGCGGTGTCCAACGAGCACGTCATCGACACCGCGCTCGGGTACTTCCTGGCGCCGCTCGGGACGATGGCGATCGGAGTGTTCGTGCTCGGCGAGCGACTGACACCGATGAAGTGGTGGTCGATCGGGTTCGCCGTCGCCGCGATCGTCGTCCTCGTCGTGTCGTACGGGACGCTGCCATGGGTGGCCGTGCTGCTGGCGGTGACGTGGTCGTCGTACGGGTTCGTCAAGCGCCGGGTGGCGCTCGACCCCGTGACCAGCCTCACCGCCGAACTGCTCGTGATCGTCGTCCCGGCGTTGGTGATCGTCGCCGTCAGCTTCGGTCGCGCCGACGGCATCCCCAACGAGGCCCACGGCGTCGAGTGGGCGCTCGTGCTCGGCACCGGCGTCATCACCGCGCTCCCGTTGCTGCTGTTCGCGTTCGCCGCTCAACGCGTGCCGTTCACGATCCTCGGCCCGACCAACTACCTGATTCCGATCATCAACTTCCTCCTCGGATGGCTGGTGTTCGGCGAGGACCTGCCACCGAGCAGGTTCGTCGGGTTCGTGCTCGTGTGGTGCGCGCTCGTGTTCGCCACGATCGACACCCTGCGCGGCGACGACGTCAGGATCCGCCGGCGGGAGACCGAGGATCTGGCAGGCTTGCCGCAGACGTAGACGGAGGGAACGACACACATGCGCAGACTGGTGGCAGCGTTGGCGGGCGGCTTGCTCGTGCTGGCGGCGTGCGGCGGTGACGGTGGCGGCAACCAGGACCAGGCGGCCGACATGCTGATCGAGGGCGCCGAGGACGAGGGGCTCGAGATCGACGAGGACTGCGTGCGCGACAAGGCGTCGCAGCTCAGCGACGAGGACGCCCAGAAGATCGTCGACGCCGAGGACTCCGACGAGACGCCCGATCTCAGCCCCGAGGGTCTGGCGCTCACGGCCGAAGTCGTGTCGTGTGTCCCGCGCGACGCGATGATCGACCAGATCCTCGGAGATCTTCCGGAAGGCATCGACGGCGACTGCGTCCGCCAGGCGTTGGAAGGCGTCGATCTGTCCGAGTTCGTCGCCAATGGAGAGGCGCCGGAGGAGTTCATCTCGGCATTGACCGAGTGCATGAGCGGTTGATCGACGGCGTCAGCGGGTCGTCACCAGCGAGCCGTCGAAGAAGCGCTCGAGCACGGCGACGGCGGCGGTGTAGCGCTGCGGGTCGCCGGCCGTTGCCGCCGTGCGCGCCAGGCCGGTGAGCACCGACCCGAGCAGGTCGGCGAGGCCGGCCCGGTCGACGTCGGATTGCAGCTCACCGCGCTCGGCAGATCGCTCGACGAGCTCGCTGAAGAACCGGGAGTGGCGCCCCCGTTGTGGTGCGAGCAGCTCGGCGAGGTCGGGGTGGCGCTGCGTCTCGAGCGCCACGGCGACGATGAACCCGGTGATCGACGCGTCGGCCGTCTGCAGGTCGCGGGCGCGACGCAGCACGGCGCTGAACTGGTCGAGCAGGTGCCGCTCGGCAGCCGCCGCCTCCTCGAACGAGGTGTAGACGCGGTCGATCACGTCGCAGTACACGGCGGCGTACAGCTGGTCCTTCGATTCGAAGTAGTGGTACAGCGCGCTGGTGGTGATCCCGACGTCCTCGGCGATCAAGCGGTTGGTCGTCGAGCGGTAGCCGTCGCGCGCGAAGCGGATGCGTGCCGCCTGCAGGATTCGGCGGCGCGTGCCCGCCGAGTCACAGGCCGGTGGACGACCGACGCGACCCGTGCTCCCCATGCGGCGACGGTACCTGCGCCGGCGTTGCCGGTGCGTAGCGGACGGCCGGGTCCGGTGGCACACTGGCCCGATGGGCGACGAGTCCGACGTTTCGAAGCCCGGCCCCGACCCGATCTCCGGCATCGACACCGACGCGCCGGCCGGCGAGCCTGCGGACGAGGCGCTCGACGACGCGCTCGACGACGACGAGGACGGATCGATCGTGCTGCCCTGGTGGCAGCACCCGATCAACATCCTCACGCTCGTGATCACGGCCGCCGTGCTGGCGGCGCTGGTCGGATGGATGGTGGGCGACTCCAGCAGCGAGCTCGAACACAGCGAGGTCGACACCGGCTTCCTGCAGGACATGCGCGAACACCACGAGCAAGCCGTGTACATGGGATTCGTGTACCGGTCGCTGGCCGACATCGATCCCGGTCTCAACACCGTCGCCGGTTCGATCATCCGCGGCCAGGACATCGACATCGGCCGCATGATCCAGATGCTGCGCATCTTCGGCGAGGCGGAGGCCAACGAGGGCGACACATCGATGGCGTGGATGGGCATGCCCACCCCGCGCGGCGAGATGCCCGGCATGGCCACCGAGGAGGACCTCGAGCGGTTGGGAACGCTCTCCGGCGCCGAGGCCGACGAGTTGTTCGTCGAGCTGATGACGCGCCCACCACCTCGGCGGGATCCACATGGCCGAGTACGCGGCCGGACAACGCCGAGTCCGAGGCAGTGCGCTCGATGGCGGCGTCGATGGCGCGCAGCCAAGCGGACGAGATCGCCGAGATGGAGCGCGAGCTCGCCAATTGACCGCACTGCCGGCGGCAGGGCGACCCGACAGATCGACGGACCGCTCGTACACTCCCATCGATGCCGGCCGCGTCGAGAACGTCCCGCCACGGCCTGGTCGTGGCGCTCGCACTCACGCTCGCCTGCACGTCAGCGTGTGCTGATCGACCAGGGTGTCAGCACGATCGCCGCCGAGCAGTCGCCGAGTCGCCGCGCCGACGCCCGGTCGACGACCACACTCGGACGCCTCCGTCCCCGCCGAGTCGACGCCGCGCCGACCACGGGCACCGTCGATCCGATGCGCCGCCGACTTCGGTCGCACCGACGCTGCCCGGCGATCACCGAGCCGGAACTGCTCGCCGACATCCCGATCGACGAGGTCGTCAACGTCGACGACAACAAGCCCGCGCGCGAGCTACGACGCCTTCGTCGGCGTCGCCCTGACCGACATCGAGCGCTGGTGGGGCGAGGTCTACCCAACCGTCTACGGCGAGCCGTTCGAGCCGCTCGCGGGTGGCGATCTACGCCGGGTATCCGGAGCGCGCCGACGACGTGCCCGGCTGCGGCGAGGACGTGACGACGTACCAGGACCTCAACCTGTACGTCGCCTTCTACTGCGATTTCGACGACTTCATGGCGTACGACGACGGCGACGACAGCCTGCTGGCACCGCTCGCCGCCGAGTTCGGCCCGGCCGTGATGGGCATCGTGCTGGCCCACGAGTACGGGCACGCGATCCAGAGCCCGGATCGGCGCCCTCGACGAGTTCCTCGCCACGATCTACACCGAGCAGCAGGCCGACTGCTTCTCCGGCGCCTGGGCCGGCCAGGCCTATCGCGGCGAGTCGCCGTTGCTGCGGCTCGGCGACGCCGACGTGCGCGCCGGGCTGATCGCGATGCTCGAGGTGCGCGACCCGGTCGGCACCAACCAGTTCGTCGAGCGGTGGCCACGGATCGGCGTTCGATCGTGTCGGCGCCTTCCAGGAGGGGTTCGTCAACGGCGTGCAGCGTTGCGCCGAGCTGCTCGACGACCCGCTGACGCTGATGCCCAACGAGTTCCAGTCACCGAGGACCTCGCGACTCGAGGGCAACGCCCCGTACGACTGCGAGGAGCTGCGCGACCTCGGGGCCACCGACGAGGCGATCGCAGCCTGCACGCCGGCGCCGGAGTTCCTCGCCGACGACCTCAACGACTTCTGGGTCACCGAGCTCGGCGCCGCAGTTCAGCCGCGCTCGCCGAATCGCCGACCTCGACGACGTCGACAGCTTCGACTGCTCCGACGGCGTGCGGCTGGCGAGCGAGGTCCTGCTGTGCCCGTCGCAGAGCGCGGTGGTGTACGACGAGCCCGACGTGCTCGAGCCTCTACCGCGACTTCGGCGACTTCACGCTCGGCTACTTCTACGGCATCGCCTGGGCCGAACGCGCCCAGGAGCTCGAGGGCAGCCCGTTGCACGGGCGAGCAGCGGGCACTGCTCAACGACTGCTACACCGGCGCCTGGGTGCGCGACATCACGCCCGACGACCGACGGCAGACCAGCCGTCACCGGCGACCGCGACGGCGACGGCAGCCGACGACGCGATCAGCAGCTCGCCCGGCGACCTCGACGAGGCGATCCGGATGGCGATCATGTTCGGCGACGCCGGAGCCAACGTCAACAAGGTCGGCAGCCCGTTCGAGAAGATCGCAGAGCTTCCGTGCCGGCGTGCTGGGCGGGCTCGACGCCTGCAACAGCTCGCTTCGGCCTCTGACCGGCCAGGCGCTCGGTTCTGCTCAGACCCCGTCGACCGGCTGCGACCGTGGTGGGTCGGCGTGGTCGAGGTGGTGGGCGGCGGCGTCGTGGTCGGGAGCGGCCGTGGTCGCCGGGGCCTGTGGTCGTGGCGGGCGCCGGCGTGGTGGTGGGACGCCAACGTGGTGTCGTGGTCGTGGTGGTCGAGGTCGACGTCGTGGTCCGCGAGAGGTCGACCCAGTCCCAGATCATCTGGCTGTCTTCGGCCGTCTGCTGCTCGGGCTCCTTCTTGCCGTCCCAGATCAGCACCGAGTCACCCTTGTCGATCAGGTCCTGGACGATCGGGCCGAGATACCGCGAGACCCGGATGCAACCGTGCGACGCCGGCTCGAGCGGCACGTTGTTGGCGCCGTGGATGGCGATGCCCTGGTTGATGTAGACCGGGTCCCACATCGTGCCGAGCGGGCCGTTGCGCTCGACCCGTGACCTCGCGCCCGGCCTGAACACACCCGGCGGCGTCTTGGCGAGGCCCCTGATCGGCTTGGTGATCGGCTCCGGCAACGGGTTGCCGACCTCGTCGGTGTCGATCGTGACGTCGTCGCTGTACTCGAACGGCGTGCCGTCGGGGTTCTGCTGGCCCGACGACATGTGGGCCACCAGCACCGGGACGTCGGCGTGGAAGATCACCATCACCTGCTCGAGGGAGGTAGATCTCGACGTGATCGGCGAGCCCGCCGGTCTTGCGGCGCGGCGCGACCTGCGATCGGATCTTGCATGTGATCCCACATCTCGGGCGTCACCTGGCCGGTCGCCTCGGACCGCGGCACGCCGAGCACGAGCTTCTCGTAGGCCCAGACCGCCTGTTGCGTGAGCGGCCCGTAGTTGCCGTCGACCGGGCCGACGTTGAACGCCAGCTCCGTGAGTCGCTGCTGGAGGCGCTCGACGCTCGTCGCCGGCCATGCCCAGCGCGAGCGTGCGGTCGAGCGGGACCTTCTGGATCGGAGCCGTGGTGGCGACGATGTCGGTGGGGAGGTAGGACGCCGTCGTCGCCGGCAGCGAGGTCGAGGACGCCGAGGCCGACCGGAGCCGTCGTGTCGGCCGCATCGGAGTCGCCCCCGCTCCACACGCCGGCGGCGATCACCGCTGCCAGCACGGCACCGGCCACCCCGACCGGCACCCACTTGGCGGCATCGTTCGACTGATCGGACCGGCGTGCGCCGGACGACCTATTGGACTTCGCCGCCGACGACTTGCCGGCGGACGACTTGCCCGAGCCGGATCGGGACGCGTGGCTCCGGCTTCCCGACTGCGCGGGACGTCGGGTGGGCTTGCGAGAGGGCGGGCGGCGGTTAGTCACAGAACAGACGAAAGGGTCACGCTGGCGCACTCAACGCTAGCAACAGATCCGACGGCCGGTCCTCGCCCGACCACCAATCAACGTGACTTCCGGCAGCGCGCGCGGACGTCGCGAGTCGTCGCCAGAACCCCGTTATCGGATCAGCGAACCCTCTGGATCCCGTCGAGATCCTTGCGCAAGCACCCACATCTCCCGCAGGATCGTGACGATCACCCCGGGCGAGCTCAGCGTGCTCACGCCGCGGGTCCTGCGGGAAGTAGTCGACACCCATCTGCATGATCTCGAAGCCGAGGCGGGTCGAACGGATGATCAGCTCGGCGTCGATGAACGACCCCTCGCTCTTCAGCTCGACGTGGTCGAAGATCCGCCGCCGGCAGAGCTTGAACGCGAAGTTGATGTCGCGGACCTTGACCCCGAACAACGTCTTGATCAGCGTGTTGTAGACGAACGTGTAGACGGCGCGCAGCGAGCCCTCGCCGGTCCGGTCGAACCGGTAGGCCGAGATGATGTCGACCTCGTACTCGCGCAGCAGTCGCACGGCACGCGGCAGCTCGGCCATGTCGAACGGGAGGTCGGCGTCGGTGTAGAGCACGAGATCGCCGGTTGCGGCGGCGAATCCGGTCTTCATCGACCCGCCCAGCTTGCGGTTGCGGTCGTGGTGGATGACGCGCACGTGGGGATCGGCGGCCGCCATCGCATCGGCGATCTCGGGGGTGCGGTCGGTCGACTTGTCGTCGATCACGATCAACTCGTAGTCGGCGATGTCGCCGGCTGGCGATCAGGTCTTCGCAGGCCCGCTCTGCCGAATCGCAGGGCGCGCTCGATGTAGTCCTCCTCGTTCCACATCGGGTAGAAGACCGACAGTTTCTGGAACGTCTCCCGCTCACGCGATGGCGCCATCGGGCGGGGAGGGTAGCCGGGCCCGGGAGCACTGCGGTTTCAGCGGCGTGCACGGCCGGTAGCTTCGACATCGATATGTCGGAGATCCACGCCGCCGCGCCGCCCGAGGTCGGTGCAGCAGTCGCGCACCCCGCGCGCCGGCGAGCTGACCGGTGGATGGCGGGCGATCACGGCGATCACGTGGGTGTTCGTCGTGGTGGCGCTGGGCGCGGTGTGGAAGACCAGCGACCAACTCGGCCTGTCCACGTGGTGGCTCGGCCCACGCGGGCAACCCAACTCGCTGCTGATCCAGATCCTCCCGTTCGTCCCCGCGGTGCTGATGGTGCTGGCGACGATCAACCACGTGCGCCATCTCCCGTGGTTCGGATTGGCGGCGTCGATGTCGATCGTCGTCACCGGACTGCTCGACCTCGGCCGCGTCGTCGGGCTCGGGATCGTCGAGGTGGCGATCGGTGTCGCCGCGGCAGTGGTGTCGCTGGCGTCGCTCACGGGTATCTACCGCGTCGACGCCACGGCGACGGTCGAGCACCGGAGCAGCCGGCGATCGACCAGCCGATGCCGTAGTGCCGGCGATTCCCGGCAACCGATAGGTTCGGCGGGATGTCGAGAGTGCTGATGTCGTTGCCGGTCGGTGAACGGGTCGGGATCGCCTTCTCTGGCGGCCTCGACACGTCGGCGGCCGTCGCCTGGATGCGCGAACGGGGAGCGATCCCGTACGCCTACACGGCCGACCTCGGGCAGTACGACGAGCCCGACCTGGCGGGTGTTCCCGACCGGGCCAAGGTCTACGGCGCCGAGCAGGCACGGCTGATCGACTGTCGCGACGAGCTCGTCCGCGAGGGCTTGATGGCGTTGCAGTGCGGGGCCTTCCACATCCGCACCGCCGGCCGGACGTACTTCAACACGACGCCACTCGGCCGGGCGGTCACCGGCACGCTGCTGGTGCGGGCGATGCAGGACGACGGCGTCGACGTGTGGGGCGACGGCTCGACCTACAAGGGCAACGACATCGAGCGCTTCTATCGCTACGGCCTGATGGTCAACCCGGCGCTGCGGATCTACAAGCCGTGGCTCGACCCGCAGTTCGTCGACGAGCTCGGTGGGCGCACCGGGCATGAGCGAGTTCCTCCAGGCGCGCGGGCTGCCCTACCGCGACTCGGTCGAGAAGGCGTACTCCACCGACGCCAACATCTGGGGCGCCACGCACGAGGCCAAGCTGCTCGAAGAGCTGTCGACCGGCATCGAGATCGTGACGCCGATCATGGGTGTCGCGCACTGGGACGCCGTCCGTCGAGATCGCCGCCGAGGACGTCACGGTCCGGTTCGAGGAGGGCTGGCCGGTCGAGATCAACGGCGCACACGTTCGAGTCGCAGGTGGCGCTCGTCCTCGAGGCCAACGCGATCGGCGGTCGGCACGGGCTCGGCATGAGCGACCAGATCGAGAACCGCATCATCGAGGCCAAGTCGCGCGGCATCTACGAGGGCCCCGGCATGGCGCTCCTGTGCATCGCCTACGAGCGGCTGGTCACGGCGATCCACAACGAGAACACGATCGAGAACTACGTCACGATGGGCCGCCGCCTCGGACGCCTGCTGTACGAGGGGCGCTGGTTCGACCCGCAGAGCCTGATGCTGCGCGAGCCGCTGTTGCGATGGGTCGGCTCGGCGATCACCGGGACGGTCACGATCCGGCTGCGGCGCGGCGACGACTACTCGTTGCTCGACACCACCGGTCCCAACCTCACGTATCACCCCGAGCGATTGTCGATGGAACGCGTCGAGGACGCCGCCTTCGGCCCGCTCGACCGGATCGGCCAGCTCACGATGCGCAACCTCGACATCGACGACTCGCGTGCCAAGCTCGCCGTCTACCGCCAGGTCGGCACGCTCGGGTGCGGGCGGCATGCTCGAGCTCGATCCGGAGACGTAAATCTCGGGCTGCGCCCTCCGAGCTCGCCGTCCCCTCCCACCCGCCTGGCAACCGCGTACTCACGCGTCAGGCACTCCGCATCCAGAATTCGTCTCAGCGGCGGCTGACGAGATCGCCGATCCGCATCGTCGCGATCGCTTCGGCCGACCGTTCCAGACGCTCCGCCGGCATCGCCGCGCCGGTCCCGTCGGCGAGGCGGCGTCATCATCTCGAAGTTGGCGGCGACAGCGGCGGCATCGATCATGAACGACGCGTCGGTCTCGTCCACCAGCGCGGCCCGCGCCACCGCCAGCTCGACGTCGTCGACACCACCGCAGGCGCCGGCGAACCGCATCAGCGCGTCACCGTGCTCCAGACCGACGCCCTGGCGGCCGTCGGCGACGGCTGCCAGATCGATCTGCTGGCCGGTCTCGGTGCTGCTCCAACTGAGCATGCTGGCGTGTGCGGTCACTCAATAGAAGCACTCACGCAACTGCGTGACCCGCGCCGCGACCAGCTCCATCTGCGCTCGCGAGAGCCACCCGGGCGGCGCGTCCAGCCCGGGTCGACCATCTCCGGCTCGGGCATGTACTGCGCGTCGGCCATGCGCCAGGTGTTGACCATCTCGCCGGGCACCGCCGTGTAGGCCTGGACCACGGCCGCCACCTGATCGGCGGGCGCCGCCACCGGCACCCAGTTGAGCTCGGCCCGCTCGAGCCGTTCCGGACGGGCACCGGTGGGACGCCCGTCGACGGGTGGGGGTAGGGCGGGCAGTTCGACACCGATGTTCCTGCAGAAATGGGCGACGGCGGCGACCGTCGAGACGATCGCACACAGCTCGACGTACGGCAGCTCGTCGATCTCGGCGACGACCGCACGGTAGACCTCGTGGGTGATCGTGCCGGCGTGGCGCGCCAACCGGTAGGCGATGTCGTGCGCCGCAGCCGGCGCCAGGCCGGGCGCGAGACGGTCGGTCGACGACACCGCCACCCACGGCGGGAGCGGGTCGCCGTCGGCGATCGCCAGCAGGGCCGTGCGCGCCAGCTCGACGCGTTGGGCGCCGGTCCACCAGCTCCCGGCCGATGCGATGTGCTCCCACGCCGAGCGGTGGGCGGCGGCGAGGTCGCCGCGAACGGTGAGGCTCACCTCAGACGAGCCTCCGCAGGATCCCTTCGAGCAGCGCCGCCCGCTCCGGCATCGTGTCGACGATGACGTGCTCGTGGTCGGCGTGGGCGCCGCCGCCCACGGCGCCGAGACCGTCGAGCGTGGGAACGCCGCAGGGCGGCGGTGAAGTTGCCGTCACTCCCGCCGCCGACGGCGAGCCCGGTGAGCCCGGGCACACCTCGCGAGCGAGAGGGAACAACGTCGCCGACGCCGACTCCGGCATCGGTGGCCGGCCGATGTCGCCGCTGACCTCGATCTCGGCACCGGCGAGCACGGGCGTCAGCGCCGCGCATCAGCGACTCGACGCGCGCCTTCTCGGCGGCGTTCGTGACGCGCACGTCGACCTTGATCGACGCCTGCCGCCGGCACGACGTTGTCGGCAGTGCCGACGTGGGCAACCGTGGGCGTGACCGTGGTGCCGGCGGCGGCGTCACCGAAGCCGGCGATCGCCAGCACCTGGTGCGCGGCCTCGATCAGCGCGTTGACACCCTTCTCGGGCTCGAGCCCGGCATGCGCGGCGCGCCCGTGGACGATCACCTCGAACGTGCCGGTTCCCTTGCGTCCGGTCTTGACCGCCCCGCCGTCGGCGCTCGGCTCGAGCACGAGCACGTTGCCGCACGCCGACGGCGCGCTGCCTCGAGCAGCTCGCGGGACGACTCCGACCCGACCTCCTCGTCGGCGGTGAACAGCATCTCCACACCCGACGGCGTCGTCGAGGGCGGCGACGGCGTGGATCGCCTGCACGATCCCGGCCTTCATGTCGAACACCCCGGGCCCGGTGGCGCGCCCGTCGGCGACCGCGAACGGGCGCCGCGCCAGGGTGCCGAGCGGGAACACCGTGTCGTGGTGGCCGAGGATCAGCACCCGCGGCTGGCCGCCGCCCGACCAGTGCACGTGCGGGCCGTCGGGGCCGTCGACGATCATCGCCGGCCACACCGGTGCGCTCCTCGATCAGGTCGCGCCAGCACGTCGGCCGACTGCGTGAGCGCGTCGACGTCGTGCGACGGCGACTCGACACACACGAGCCGCTCGAGATCGTCGCACCATCACGTCCCGGTCGGCCACGCCGATCACCGTAGTGCCGCTGGCCTGCGCACGAGCAGCGCAGGTGCAAAAGCCACCTGGTCGTTCGACGGCGGGTGTGCTCGACTGGACGGGATGGACCATCGCGCCGAGCTCGCCGAGTTCCTGCGGGCGCGCCGTGATGCGGTGACGCCCGAGCAGGTCGGCCTGCCACGCGGCGGCGGCCATCGCCGCGCCCCGGGCCTGCGGCGCGAAGAGGTGGCGATGCTGGCCGGCGTGTCGATCACCTGGTACACGTGGCTCGAGCAGGGTCGCCGGATCAACGCCTCGCCCGACGTGCTGTCGGCGATCGGGCGCGCCCTGCGGCTCGACGAGGCCGGCATCGAGCACCTCCACGCCCTCGGCCAGCCGTCGCCGTCGCCGGTGGCAGCGCCCCAGGAGGCGCCGAGCGCACTCGTGCGGCTGATCGAGTCGATGGAGCCGGCACCGGCCTACGTGCTCGGCCCGCACTGGGAGTTCCTGGCGTGGAACGCCGCCCAGGCGCGGCTGTACCCACGCGATCGTCGAGCTCGAAGGGGTCGAACGCAACCTGCTGTGGGTGCTGTTCGCCGACCCGTACACGCGCGAACTGATCGTCGACTGGGACATCCACGCCCGGCAGGCGCTGGCCGAGTTCCGGGCCGCCACCACGGCACGTCGCGGCGACCCCGAGTTCGTCGAGCTGGTCGGCAAGCTGCAGGCGGCGAGCGACGAGTTCGCGGCCTGGTGGCCGGAGCACGGCGTGTCGCAGTTCGAGACCCGCCTGCGGCGCTTCCAGCCACCCTGCCGCCGGCCTGCTTGACGTTCGAGTACCAGCAGCTGGCCCCCGTCGAGTGGCCGGGCCTGCGAGTCGCCTGTCAGCTCCCGGTCCCCGGCGACGACAGCGCCGAACGCCTCGCCGTCCGCCACTACCTCGTGTGAGCTTCGGGTGTGCGCATAGCCGTTGCACGGCGCCAGTGCGACCTCAGGTTTTCGTTATGTCGTCTCGACTGCGAACTCACTTCGAACGGCTGGCCGAGTCCGCCGACATCCGCATCGACGGTGACCGTCCGTGGGACATCAGGGTCCACGACGAGCGCATGTTCCAACGCGTGCTGGCCCACGGCACGCTCGGGCTCGGCGAGGCCTACATGGACGGCTGGTGGGACTGCGACGCGCTCGACGAGCTGGTGCGTCAGCGCCCAGACCTCCGACCTGCCGCGCCGGCTGCGTCGCCCACCACGATCGCTGCGCGTCGCCCAGGCCAAGGTCATCAACCTGCAGTCGACGCCGGCGCGCCTTCCAGATCGGCGAGCGCCACTACGACATCGGCAACGACCTCTACCGGCGGATGCTCGACAGCCCGGATGATCTACAGCTGCGGCTACTGGCGCGAGGCCGCCACGCTCGACGCCGCCCAGGAGGCGAAGCTCACCCTGATCGCCAACAAGCTCGGTCTCGAGCCGGGCATGCGCGTGCTCGACATCGGGTGCGGTTGGGGCGGTGCGGCCCAGTTCTTCGCCGAGCAAGCTCGGCTGCGAGGTGGTCGGCGTCACCGTGTCGCGCGAGCAGGCCGACCTCGCCCGCGAGCGGTGCGCCGGGCTGCCGGTCGAGATCCGGCTTGCAGGACTACCGCGAGCTCGACGAGCCGTTCGACCGGGTGTACTCGATCGGCATGTTCGAGCACGTCGGTGTCAAGAACTACGCGACCTACATGGACGTCGTGCGGCGCTGCCTGCGCGACCGCGACGGACTCGTCGCTGCTGCACACGATCGGCGGGCTGCGCTCGCAGTCCATCAGACCGACCCGTGGATCGAGAAGTACATCTTCCCCAACTCGATGCTGCCGTCGATGGCCCAGATCGCGGCGCGCCGCCGAGGGCCGGCTCGTGATCGAGGACGTGCACAACTTCGGCGCCGACTACGACCCCACGCTGATGGCGTGGAAGGCCAACATCGACGCCCACTGGGACGAGCTCGGCGAGCCTACGACGATCGTTTCAAGCGCATGTGGGACTGGTACCTGCTGTCGTCGGCCGGCAGCTTCCGGGCCCGCAAGCTGCAGCTGTGGCAGTTCGTGATGTCGCGCGACGGGATCGCCGGCGGGCTACCGCGCCGACGACATCCGCTGATCGATCCGCCAGCGTTCATCTGCCCGACATCTCGGCGATCCAGTCCCGTCACATCGTCGTGCCACGATGGAGACATGTCGAGCGAGCTCGATGCCGCACTCCTGCCAAGATCCCGTGATCGTCGCCGCCGACCATCCGTCGCTCGACCGGCGAGCTCGATCGCTTCCTCGACGATCTCCGCTCCGAGCACCGCTTCTTCGGACCGTCGGCGTCCGCCAACCCCAAGCCGTTCCCGTCCCTGATCGACGCCCTCGGCCGGCGGCGACGGGTTCCGGCTCGCCGCGGTCGAGTGCGGCCGGATCGTCGGCGTCGCCCGCGTCGACGCCGACGGCGAGCTGTTCCTCGCGGTCGTCTGCCGAGCGGCGCGGCACGGGCGTCGGGACGAGCCTCGGGCGGGCCGCCGCTCGCACGGGCGAGCCGCGCTCGGCTACCGACGGATCGTGCTGCGCTCGACGCGGCGCAGCCGGGCCGCCCGGCGGGTGGGCGAGCAGCTCGGGTGCGTCGTCGTCGAGCGATCGCGCGGGCGCACCGAGATGATCCTCGACCCCGCCACCGTCAGGTCGGGCGCCGCTCGGCCTGACCGGTCAGCGTCGCGAGACCAGTGTCGGGCAGCTCGTGGCGCCACGGCGGATCGGCGCCGCGTCGGGTGCACACGATCGCGGCGACGTCGATCGCGGCGGTCACGGCCGGCAGCACGTGCTCGATCGACCCGAGATCGTCGATGCGCACCGTCCGGACTCGGTCCACCACGCCAGGAAGCCGCCGCTGAACGAGTCGCCGGCGCCGATCGTGTCGACCACGTCGACGGGCACGACCGGCACGACCGCCTCGCCGGCGCCGGTCAGCACGTGGACGCCCGATCGCCGCCCGCCGTCAGCAGCACCGCTCTCGGCCCGCGTGTCAGCAGCGCGCGGGCGGCGTCGAGCGGGCGCGGTCCGGCATCGAGGTAGGCGAGGTCTTCGTCGCTGACCTTCACGACATCGGACGACTTCGCACCATGCGTTCGACCCGCTCGAGATAGCGCTCGCGGTCGCGGATCATCAGCGGCCGGCAGTTGACGTCGAGCATCACCGCGCGACTCGACGCCGCGCGGCGACGATCATGCCTCGACGGTGTCGCGCCATCGGCTCCAGCACGAGCGCCAGACCGCCGGTGAACAGGATCGTCGGCACCAGATCGCCGAACGTCGAATCGAAGGCCGGCGCCGACGTGCCGTCGACGTAGAACCGGTACGTCGGCCGCCCCGTGTCGTCGAGCTCGGCGACGGCCAGCGTGGTCGGCGCCTCGCATCGTTCGACGCAGCCCGTCGCCACACCGTCGGCCTCGAGACTCGTCGACCAACATCGACCCGAAGCGGTCGATCGAGATCGATCCCACGAAGGCCACGTCGGCGCCGAGCCGGCCGCACACTCGGGCCGTGTTGAACGGTGCCCCGCCGAGCGCCGCGGTGACGCGCCCGTCGGGATCGAGCACGAGGTCGACCAGCGCTTCACCGACGACGACGATCACGCACACATCACCCCGTCTCCAGCCCGATATCCACCGACGATCACCCGCGACCATCATCACACGCAGGACGTGCTGACAGCCGAACCTGGATGGGGCAGACTGGCGGCGTGACCGACACCACCCGTCCGGACGCGGCCGACTACGAACTCGCCGACCGGTACCGACGAGAAGAGGGACGGGTCTTCCTGTCAGGGCTCCAGGCGATCGCCCGGCTTCCCGGTCGACCAGCTCCGCATCGACCGTCGCAACGGGCTCACCACCGCCGCCTTCATCAGCGGCTACCAGGGCTCGCCGGTCGGCATGTTCCGCGAGGAGGTCGACCGGGCGATCAAGCCACCGTGCCCGACCTCCCGATCGTCAACCAGCCGGGCGTCAACGAAGAGCTCGCGGCCACCGCCGTGATGGGCAGCCAGCTCGCGGTCAACTTCGACGACTGCAAGTACGACGGCGTGATCGGCATGTGGTACGGCAAGGGCCCCGGCATCGACCGCGCCGGCGACGCCATCCGCCACGCCGTGTTCGCCGGCACGGCACCGCACGGCGGAGTGGTCGCCGTCGTCGGCGACGATCCGGCCGCGAAGTCGTCGACGCTGCCCTCGTCGAGCGACGCCACGATGGTCGACCTGCACATGCCGCTGCTGTTCCCCGGCGACACGCAGGAGGCGCTCGACCTCGCCCGTCACGCGGTCGCCCTCTCGCGGGCGTGCGGACTGTGGGCCGGCCTCAAGCTCACGAGCCCGATCGCCGACGGCACCGGCACCGTCGACGTCGCCGTCGACCGGGTCGTGCCCCACATCCCGGTCGCCGACTTCGACGGCAAGCCGTTCCGCCCGCATCCCAACGGCCGCCTGATCACGCCCTACACGATCGACATGGAGCGCGAGTTCCACGAGGTCCGCACCGACCTGGCGCGCCAGTACGGGGCGCTCAACCGGCTCAACCGGGTGACCGTTCGCAGCGCCGACGACTGGATCGGCATCGCCGCCTGCGGGCACACCTACCACGAGGTTCGCGAGGCACTGCAAGTGCTCGGCTTCGCCGACGACGACGCCCTGCGCGCGGCCGGGATCCGGCTGTTCCAGCTGCTGATGCCGCTCCCGCTCGATCGTCACGACGTGCGCGAGTTCGCCGCCGGCCTCGACGACGTGCTCGTGATCGAGGAGAAGAACGCCACGCTCGAACTGCTCGTCCGCGACGCCCTCTACGACGTCGCCGAACGGCCGCGGGTGTGGGGCAAGCGCGACGCCGACGGCCAGGTGGTCGTGCCCTATCGACGGGCTGCTCGACGCCGACCGCATCCTGCCCGCGCTGCGGCTCCATCTCGGGGCCCGGCTCGCCGACCGGCTGGCACCCGGAGCGCCAGCGCCCCGACCGCAACCTGATCCCGCTCAGCGTCGACCGCGCCCCGTACTTCTGCTCGGGGTGCCCGCACAACACCAGCACCCGGGTCGAGCCCGGCACGCTGGTCGGCGGCGGCATCGGCTGCCACGCGATGGTCGCGCTGATGGACCCCGATCGAGCGGGCGACGTGGTCGCCCTCACGTGCATGGGCAACGAGGGCGCGCAATGGATCGGCATCGCGCCGTTCATCGAGCGCCAGCACCTCGTCCAGAACCTCGGTGACGGCACCTACTTCCACTCCGGTTCGCTGGCGATCCGGGCGGCGGTGGCGGCCGGCGTCGACATCACCTACAAGCTGCTCTACAACGGCACGGTGGCGATGACCGGCGGGCAGGATGCGCCCGGCGGTCGCAACGTCCCCGACGTCGCCCGCATGCTGCTGGCCGACGGCGTCGCGCGCATCATCGTCACCACCGACGACCTCGATCGCTACGACGGCGACACCTTCCCCAAGGGTGTCGACGTGTGGGACCGCGTCCCGGGTCGACGAGGCCCAGAAGGTGCTGGCCGCCACCAAGGGCACCACGGTGATGATCCACGACCAACGCTGCGCCGCCGAGAAGCGTCGCGATCGCACCCGCGGGCTGCTCGACCGACCGGGCTTCCGGGTCGTCATCAACGAGCGCATCTGCGAGGGGTGCGGCGACTGCGGCGACAAGTCGAACTGCCTCTCGGTGCAGCCGATCGACACGCCGTACGGCCGCAAGACGATGATCCACCAGACGAGCTGCAACTACGACTTCTCGTGCATGCACGGCGACTGCCCGGCGTTCGCCACCGTCACGGTCGACACCGACAACGCCGCCACTCCGAAGCCCAGGGCCACCGCCAAGCCACCCGAGCCTTCATCGCTCCCGGCGCCGGTGCCCGTCGTCGACCGCGACCGGTTCACGGTGCGGCTGTCCGGGATCGGCGGCACAGGCGTGATCACGGTCAGCCAGATCATCGGCACCGCCGCGATGCTCGACGGCTTCGAGGTGCGCGGCCTCGACCAGACCGGCCTGTCGCAGAAGGCCGGTCCGGTCACCAGCGACGTCCGGATGACCAGGGTCACGCCCGCCGCCTCCAACCACGCCAATGCCGCCGGCGTCGACTGCGTGCTGGCGTTCGACATGCTGGCCGCCGCCAGCGACTCGCACCGCGAGGGCGCCGTGGCCGGGCGCACGGTCGTGATCGGATCGCTCGAGGTCGTGCCGACCGGGCGCATGGTGACCCACCCCGAGAGCACCTTCTACCCCACCGACGGCTCGCTGCGTGCCCGTCTCGACGAGGTCTCACGCCCCGAGCTCAACCGCTACCTCGACGCCGCCGCGATCTGCCGCGGGATGTTCGGCAGCACGACCGCCGCCAACATCCTGGTGCTCGGCGTCGCCGTCCAGGCCGGGGCGCTCCCGATCGACCCGGCCAACATCGAGCGGGCGATCGAGCTCAACGGCGTCGCCGTGCAGCAGAACCTGGCCGCCTTCCGGTTCGGCCGTCAGTGGGCGGTCGACCCGACCGTGATCGAGTCGGCGGCCCAGCTCGAGGTGCGCACGCCGGAGACCCTCGATCAGCTGATCGCCCGCCTCGCCACCGACCTCGCCGACTACCAGGACGCCGACTACGCCAAGCGCTTCCGCGACACGATCGACGAGGTCCGCACCGCCGAGCGCCGCCTGGTGCCAGGCTCACAGGAGCTCACCGAGACCGCCGCCCGCAACCTCCACAAGCTGATGGCCTACAAGGACGAGTACGAGGTCGCCCGGTTGGCGTTGCTGCCCGAGTCGCAGGCCCAGTACGAGTCGGTCGGTGGCCCGAAGACGAAGGTCACGTACCACCTCCACCCGCCGATGCTGCGATCGCTCGGTCTCGACCGCAAGCTCAAGTTCCGGCGCACCGGCAAGCCGTCGTTCACCGCGCTGCGGGCGATGAAGCGGCTGCGCGGCACGCTCGCCGACCCGTTCCGCTGGGCCGAGGTGCGCAGGCTCGAACGGGCGATGATCCCCGAGTACGAGAAGGCGCTCGACATGCTCATCGATGGCCTCGACGCCTCCAACATCGGCGACGCCGTCGAGATCGCCGAGCTCCCCGATCAGGTGCGCGGCTACGAGCACATCAAGCTCGAGCGGGCCAAGCGGTATCGCACCGAATTGGCGAGCCGCTTGAAGCGCTACCGCTCGCGCTGAGCCCCGACCAGCGGCGGCATCCCCCGGATCGTATACGATCGCTGAGTCGCTGGCCGACGCCATCCGAGGGGGTACCGATGTACAAGGTCATCTGGTTGACGAAGTTCCGTGCCGACATGCCACGCGAGGAGGTGCTGGCGTGGTGGCGCGGCCCGCATGCCGACCTCGCCAAGGCGACGCCCGGGATGATCCGCTACGTCCAGAGCTACTGGACCAGCGCCCTCGACGACGACACCCAACTCCCCACCGGCGAGCTCGGCGCATTCGACGGCCACGCCGAGCACTGGTTCGCCGACCGCGAATCGTACGAGCGCGGGATGGCGAGCCCCGAGTGGAAGCGCTGCCGCGACGACGGCCCGACCGGATTCGACGACTCGACCCTGATCGGCGCCGAGGTGGTCCAAACGGTCATCACGGAACGACTGAGGCGTCGCCTACGACGCGAGCTCCGTCAGCCGATCACGTACTGGGGGTCGACGTAGGGCGCGGGATGGGCCTTGACGTCGCTGATGTCGATGTACGGGATGTCGCTGTAGGCGACGCGACGTGAGAACCTCCAACCGTCGTCGGTCCGGCGCAGCTCGTCGTAGTAGGTGCCGAGCATCAGCAGCACCGGCGCGTCGGCCTCGCTGCGGGTGACGAACGCCCAGCTGCTGCGGGCCGTCGCCGTGTCACCCTCGACGTCGATCACCGGATTGAGCACGAGGTGGTGGGCACGCTCCTGATCGGAGGCGAACACCTCCAAGGTCTGCTCGAGCATCTGCTCGATCTGGTCGGGCCCCACGCACTTGCCGAGGTTGCCGATCCACTCCGCATCGTCCGTGAACAGCGACGCATAGGCCTTGAAACGACGCTGGTCGAGGTGGTCGCGATAGGTCATGAAGAGCCGCCAGATGGCGTCCTGGTCCTCGAGCTGCTGCACTCGGCGCGTCAACTGGTCGAGCCGCGTGTCGGGTGCCGGCATCATCGGCGAGCGGCCGAAGATGCGGGAGATGTCGTGGCGGGCGATCTTCCACTGCCCGTTCTCACGCACGAGGTCGTCGACGTAGCGACCGGCCTGCAGGATCGTCGGCACGGTGTCGGGATCGACCGTGAGGTAGAACCAGATCACGTCGGTCTTGGCGGTGTCGCCGTCGATGTCGATGCGATGGTTGTTCATCACGTGGATCGACGCCGGCGGGTTGCTGCGCATGTACGGGCCGAGCGACTCGTCGAGGATCTTCTCGATCGCCGCCGGCCCGACCGCCTCGCCGAGCTGGGCGATCAGCACGCCCTGCTCGGCGAACAGGCCGGCGTATCCGGCGAAGTCGCCTCCGTCGAGGTACTTGGCGTAGTCGACGAAGATGCGACGGATCGCGTCGTGGTCGTTCTCAGTGCTCGCCGTCACGATGATTCGATCCTCTCAGCCGGTGATGTCTCAGCCAGTGATGTCATAGTGCGGGAGTGGCGCAGAGGTGCACACGGTCGGGATCGAGTGCACGGTGGTGGACGTGGTGAGGAACAGCGTGCGCAGGTCGGGTCCTCCCCAGCACAGGCTTCCGCACACCTCCGGCGTCGCGATCAGCCCGATCCGCTCGCCGCTGTTCGGGTCGAGCACCCACACGCCGCCCGGACCGGTGGTCCACACGTTGCCGAACTCGTCGCACTCCATGCCGTCGGGTGAGCCGCCCTCGATCGTTCCGCCGATCCCTTCCGTGAGCACGCGGCCGTTGCGGAGCTTGCCGTCGTCGTCGACGTCGAACACCTTGACGTGCGCCCGCGGTGAGTCGTTGACGTACATCAGCGACTCGTCGGGCGAGAAGCACAGCCCGTTCGGCTGCTCGAACTCGCCCGGCTCGGTGACCAGCTCGGCCTCGCCGCCCTCGTGCGGCACGCGGAACACCGCCGTGTATCCGAGCAGCGGCTCGCGCTTGCTGCCGATCCAGTCGTTCCAGCGGCCGTAGTCGGGGTCGGTGAAGTAGATGTACCCGTCGCGCTTGCGGCTCACGAGGTCGTTCGGGCTGTTGAGGTACACGCCGCCGTAGTGGAAGCACACCGTCTCGCGGAAGCCGTCGGCGTGGAAGCGGCTGATCGAGCTCGACACGTGCTCGCACACGATCAGCCGACCCTCGACGTCGTAGGCCATGCCGTTGCCCTTGAAGGTCGGGTAGGCGACGAGCTCGGCGCCGCCCTGTTCGGTCCACTTGAAGCGACGATCGTCGGGAATGTCGCTGTAGTAGAGCGCCTGCTCGGCAAGGCTCCAGACCGGCCCCTCGGTGAACACGTAGCCCGACGCCAGCAGCGTCAGCTCGGCGTCAGGGCTGACCAACGATGCGAAGTCATCGCGCTCGACGTTGACGACGGCCATCGTCGGCTCCTCAGCGCCGCGCCGGGCGCAGCAGGTCGCCGACCGGGTGGCAGTCCCAGCTGCGGAAGCCGATGTCGTGATGCCAGTCCTTGAGCACGATGTCGCCCTCCTTGATCCGGCGGGTCAGGTCTTCACGCCAGGTCGACATCTCGCCCTCGTACTCGTAGACGCACAGGTGCTGCTCCTCGGCGACGGCGCGCCCGTTCTGCACTTCGCGCACCACGTAGCGCTGGGCGCTCAGGAATCCCGGGCTCTCGATGTTCTCCTGGGCGTGGTCGACGTACCAGCGGTGGTAGTCGTCGCGGCTCACCCATTCGGGCTTGCGGCTGTAGACCAGATACAGGTTCGTGCTCATGAGTGTCCTTTCGTTGTCGACGCGTGTGTGTCGGTTCACGCCTGCGGCAGGATCCGTTCGCTGGTGCCGGTGGCGTTCCACGATCCGAAGCGGATCGCCGCGAACCAGTCGGGCAGCGGCAGCGGATCGTCGGCGGCGTCGCCCTCTGCCTTCATGTCGATGTAGGTGTCGGCGTTGCCCATGCCGGCGGCGGCGAGGTTGGCGACCGCCTGTTCGGGAGGGCAGTCGAGCTCGTACAGCGAGAGGAACCGGTAGCCGCCCGTCTCTTCGGCGCCGACCGACGGCCTCGAGCCGGTAGCGGGTGGCGGCGACCCAACCGTCGACGGCGAGGATCTCCTGCACGTGGGCGTCGTACCAGTCGTTGAACGCGTCCTCCGAGACGTGCGCCGGCGGATCGCTGAACACGAGATGCACATACTTCGTCACATCGACCCCCTCGCCCTCGAGTGCTTGCTCAGTCTGCTCGCGACCCGTGAACCGGTGCAAGATTTCATATACGATTTTCCGGATGCGACTCGGACCCGTCGGCGTGTGGCTCGGCGGCTACGGATTCCCCGCCGACGACGACCGTCACAACGCGCGCCGAGATCGAACGGCTCGGTTACTCCGCACTCTGGTTCGGCGAGGCGCCGGGTGGCAAGGAGGCGTTCACCCGGGCGGCGGTGATGCTGGCGGCGACCGACTCGCTGATCGTCGCCACCGGGATCGCCAGCATCTGGGGCCGCGATCCGCTCAACACGGCGTCGGCGATCCGAACGGTCGGTGAGTCGTTCGCCGGGCGATTCGTCGCCGGGCTGGGCGTCAGCCATCCGCCCGCCGTCGAGGTCCGCGGCGAGGAGTACCGGGCTCCCCTGTCGATGATGCGGCAGTCACCTGGCGGGCATGGCCGACGGCGACGCACCACTCTCCCGAGCCGGCGGAGGCGCCGCCGGTCGTGCTCGCCGCCTTGCGTCCGAGGATGCTCGAGCTGGCGCGCGATGCGGCCGACGGAGCGCATCCGTACTTCGTGCCCGTCGAGCACACGCGCCGCGCACGTGCGATCCTCGGGCCGGGCAAGCTGCTGGCACCGGAGCTCGCCGTCGTGCTCGAACCGCGATCCCGACGAGGCGCGTCGACTGGCCCGGCAGCACACCGGCAGCTTCTACCTCGGGCGCTCCCAACTACGTCGAGAACCTCGCGCTGGTTGGGTTTCGACGACGACGACTTCGCCGGCGCGGGATCGGACGCGCTGATCGACGCCGTGGTGGCGATCGGCGACGAGGCAGCGATCGTCGCCCGCATCGAGGAGCACCTGGCGGCGGGCGCCGATCACGTGTGCCTGCAACCCGTCACGGCGGTGCGCCCGCTCAGCGACGGACCCGACCACGACGCCCTCGGCGATGCTCCGGCGACTCGCCCCTGCCTTGCGCGACGCCGGCCTGCTCGCGACCTGAGCGCCCGCGCCGAGCGGTCTGCGAGCGGCCCGGCTGCGACCTGGCGTGGCCGGCATCGTATATGATCTGCCACGACTCTCGCTCGCCGATGGGGGTGCAGATGGCAGTAGCGGCAGAGGCAGCGTCCGGAGCTTGCCACGTCGCCCGCCGCGGCAGCGTACGCAGTCGGCCGCCGGCAGATCCCCGATCCTCGGCCCGAGCATCCGCGACCCGCGGATCCATCTGGCGTTCACGATCCTGTCGATCATCACGATCGGCATGGTGTGGCTCGACTTCCGGCTGTCGATCCCGCAGGTCGTCGTCGCCCTTGCTCGTGCTGCGGTGTGATCGAGGCGACCCGCACCTATCGCACCACGGGCGTCCTGGTGTGGCCGGCGAGCGCCCTCCAGACGGCGACCAGCACGGCGCTGATCCTGCGCGTCACCGGCCAGCAAGCCGCACGACTGGTGGTCGTTGACGGCTGGTACTACTTCGCCGGGATCGCCGACGGCCGGGCTGCTCACGAAGTACTTCATCCGATACCGAGGGCGGCACGTCTTCAACCCGTCGAACGTCGCACTGGTGGTGGCGTTCCTCGTGTTCGGCGCCGAGCGGATCGAGCCGCTCGACTTCTGGTGGGGTCCGTTCGGATGGGCGATGCTCGTCGCCTATCTCGTGATCGTCGTCGGCGGCATCTCGCTGTGCGGCCGGCTCGACCTGCTCGGGATGGCGGTCGCCTTCTACATCACGTTCGCGATCGGTGTCGGCGTGCTGGCGGTGCTCGGCCAGTCGATCACGACGCAGTGGTCGCTGACGCCGATCGATGGTGTCCACTACTGGTGGATGCTGGTCACCTCGCCGGAGACGCTGATCTTCCTGTTCTTCATGATCACCGACCCCAAGACGACGCCCGCCGGGCGGCTGCCCGAGGATCGTGTTCGGCGGTGCCGTGGCGGTGACATCGACGATCCTGCTGGCGCCGTGGCCGACCGAATTCGGCACCAAGGTCGGGCTGCTCAGCGGACTGGTCGTGGTGTGCGCCGGCGCGTCCGTTCGTCGAGTCGTGGATGTCAGCGCGGACGATGCGACGCACGCCGTCGACATCCGAGTCCAGCGCGACTGCGAAACTCCCCGCCGACAGCGCTGGATCGGGGTTCTCGCGACGATCGCCGCGATTGCCGTATCGGCGCCGTGGTCGGTGATCGCCGGAGCGCCGAACCGCAGTGCGGCGGCGGACGAGCCCCCGCCGGCGGCGGTCGACGTCTCGAGTCGATCCGGCGTCGTTGCCGACCGTCACCGATCGACGACGAGGTGGCCGGCTTGAGCGCCGAGCTGGCGACCCAGCAGGGCGCCCAGGCTCTGGCGGCGGCGCTCGCCTTCAACCTCGCGGTCGAGGCCGAGGCGATCAGGTCACGGAGACGCGGGTCTGCTGCTCGCCGTCGACCACGGCGCCGCGCCTCGAGGAGCTGCAGGCTGCGATCGCCGCCGCTCCGCTCGAGCCCGTCGTGCCGACCTACCGGTTCGACACGCTGCACCTGTCGATCGTCTATCCCGGTGGATTCCAGAGCGGCGCCAACGCCGGGTTGACGGCGACCGGCACTCGTCACCTATGTGACGTACTCGCCGGACGGCGAGCACCGTGAGCGTGACCGAGGAGCCGATCGACATGACGTTCTCGCTGCGCAATTTCCCGTCCGGCCGCTGGCTCACGACTGGCACACCATCGACATCGGCCGGCGAGTGAGGCGACCGCCGATGTCACTGTGCCTTGACACCCCGGGAGCGCTCAAGTACCGTCCTCAGCAGGATCGTATATGATCTGGCTCCGGGATCGGACGGTCATCGGAGCCGACGGCAACCGGGCCACCGAGGGGGAACAGGGGTGACTGTGTCCGACGACATCGGCAGCGCGAACGCTGGCAGCGGCCAGCGTCACAGCCGTCGTCTCGACCTTCGCACCGTGCTCAGCAACCTCCTGTTCGGCACGCGCTTCGTCACGATCTGGATCGCGATGGCGGTGTTGTTGGTCGTCTGCAAGATCGTCGCTCCGAGCACCCTCTCGTCGGCCTCGTGGGCGTCGCTGCTGCCCCTCGGCAGCGTCGTCGCGATCGTCGCCCTCGGCCAGATGCTGGTGATCATGATGGGCGGCATCGACCTCTCGATGGCTGCCAGCATCTCGCTGATGGCGAACGTGCTGGTCGGCGTCTCGAAGGGCTCCGACGACAAGCTCGCCGAGGCGATCGCTGACCGTGTTCGTCGTCGGCGGTCGTGATCGGGCTCGTGAACGGGCTCGCTGGTCGCCGTGCTCGACCTCAACCCGCTGATCGTCACGCTGGCGACGGGCCTGATCCTGCTCGGCATCAACACCGAGTACCGCGCCGGGAACACCAACAGCACGACGGTGCCCGACTCGCTCGCCGACTTCGTGTTCGACAAGGTGTTCGGCATCAGCAAGACGTTCTGGTTCGTCGTCGCGCTCACGCTCGTGCTCGGTGCTGATCCTGCGATCGACCACCGTCGGTCGCCGCTTCCAGGCGGTCGGCGCCAACCGGCGCGCGGCCTGGATGGCCGGCATCCGCGTCAGGCTGTACGTGATCGGCGCCTACGTGCGGCGCCGCCATCGCCGCCGGTCTGGCGGCGATCTTCATCGCCGGCATCGTCGTCAGCCCCGGGGTCGATCCCGGCGCGACCTATCTGCTCGGGCCCGTGGCAGCGGTCGTGCTCGGCGGCGCCGCGCTCTCCGGTGGTCTCGCCAGCCCGTCGTCGACCTGGCTGGCCGCCTTCTTCGTGACGCTGCTCAACCAGATGTTGAAGGTGCTCGGGCTCTCGCAAGGCCTCGCAGTTCGTCGTGTTCGGCGCGGCGATCGTGGTCGGCATGTTGATCTCCGGCGACCGCATCGCCGAGTTCATCGGACGCCTGCTGCTGCGTCCGTCGCTGCAGCAAGTTCATCGACGGCGACGACGCCGAGCCGAGCCGGGGCACCGCCCGGCCGGCTCGGACACAGCCGCCAACTGAACAGTTCGTCGCAACGACGACCACACAGAAAGAAGGGGGAGGACCATGGCCACATCGGGCATGAGCACCACAGGGAGGAATCCATGACCAGATACCGCAAGGCTGCAGCGCTGCTCTTCGCGCTCGGCCTCGTCGTCGCCGCCTGCGGCGACGACGACGACGACGGCGACGCCGAAGGACAGCCACGAGCCGAGGCGCCGGCCACCGAGGCACCGCGCGCCGAAGCCACCGCCGCCGCCGAAGCACGGCCGCCACCGAGGCACCGCGACGCCACCGCCGAGGACACGGGCGCCACCGCCGAGCGCCGAGCGACGACCGACGTCGGCCGGCGACTGGGGTGCGACGCTTGACCGACGGCGAGTTCGGCGAGACCTACAACCCGATCGCGGCGACGATCGACACCGGCATGGCCGGGCCCAACGGCCTGCCGGGCGAGGAGCGCGCCCGCAACATCGCGCTCGCCACCGCCGCCCGCGCCGAGATGCCGGTCGACGAGGACCTGGCCATGAAGTGCTGGGAGGACAACGGCTGCGAGACCGGCACCGGTGGTGAGCTGAAGGTCGGCCTGGCCGACGGCTTCGGCGGCAACATCGCCCGCCAGATCTTCAAGATGGAGTTCATCCTGCAGGCGCTGACGTATCCGGAGATCGGCGAGATCGGCTACACCGACGCCAACCTCGACACGCAGAAGGCGATCTCCGACGTGCGCAGCTTCGCTGCCCGCGACTTCGACATCATCATCAGCTACCCCGACGCCGGTGAGGCGCTGGTGCCCGCCTACCGGGCGGCGATGGACGAGGGCTCGAAGGTCATCACCTGGTCGGGCACCAAGGTCGGCGAACCCGGCGTCGACTACTTCACCTACAGCGGTCCCGACGTGTGCGCCGTCGCCACGTGCGTGGGGTAAGCAGTTCGGCAAGGAGCTGCCCGACGGTGGCGACATCGCGATCCTGCTCGGCGCGCCCGGCAACACGCTCGATCCGCTGCAGGAGGAGTGCATGACCGAGACGATGCCCGACAACATCAACATCGTCGCCCGCCAGGGTGATGCGTGGAGCCGTGAGAGCTACCTCAAGGCGACGTCGGCGATCCTCGCCGAGCACCCCGACCTCGACGGCATGCTCGGCAGCTACGCCGATGCCTTCGTCGGTGCGATGCGCGCCTACGAGGCGGCCGGCATCCCGATGGACGGGCTGGTCACGATGCACCAGTCGGACGACAACCCGTTCTTCTGCGCCTGGAAGGACGCCGGTGGCGTCACCAACTCGTGGACGTCGACGGCGCTGTTCATGGAGGGCCGCACCGGCCTGACGGCGGCGATGATGTCGCTCCAGGGCTACGACGTCCCGGCCGAGATCATCTTCGGCGGCGGCCTCAAGCCGGTGACGATGGAGTCGTGCCGCACCGACATCCCGCCGGACGGCTCGCCGTCGAGCCTGGTTCCCGCCGAGCTCCAGACCCGGATGTTCCCGGAGCTGAGCCCCGTCGACCGACGAGCAGGGGTGCCGGCGTCGATCCGGCGCCGGCACCCGCCTCGCCCCTCATCCCGACCAACCGCCAACCAGACCCACTGCCACCTCGAGGACCCGACCAGATGACGTCGACAGCCGGAACCGGCACCGAGACCGCAGGACATGGTCGACGCACCGACCGGTGACGCCCAGTGCGTCACCGGTCCTGTCGGCTGACGCGGCATCTCGAAGCGCTTCGGCCCGGTTCAGGCCAACGACGACATCACGATCGAGTTCCGCGCCGGCGAGATCCACGCCCTGCTCGGCGAGAACGGCTCCGGCAAGTCGACACTGCTGAGCATCGCCAGCGGCAGCCTCGCGCCCGACACCGGCACCGTCGAGATCGCCGGTGAGCGGCTGCCCTCGGCGTCGCCGCGCGCCGCGATGCGGCTCGGGCTGGGCATGGCGTACCAGCACCTCACCGCGGTCGCCGGCCTCACCGTCGCCGAGAACCTGTACCTCGGCGCACCCGACCACCTCCGGCCCGCCTACTCGCAGATGTACGCAGTGGGCGACCGAGAAGCTCGCCCAGTACCAGCTCGACGTCACGCGCCGCGGCCCGGATCGAGACCCTGTCGGCCGCCCAGCTGCAGATGCTCGAGGTCGTGTCGGCGCTGCTGCCCGCAGCCGAAGGTGCTGCTGCTCGACGAGCCGACCACAGCGCTCGGCCACGCCGACGTGCAGCGCCTGCACGCGCTGATCCGCGACCTCGCCGCGCAGCGGGATGGGCATCGTCTACGTCAGCCACCGCCTGCCCGAGGTGCTCGACGTCGCCGACCGCGTGACCGTCCTGCGCGACGGCGTCAGCCAGGGCACGTACGACGCGGCCGACGATGTCGGAGGCCGACGTCGTGGCGATGATGATCGGGCGCCCGCTCGAGACCGCCTTCCCGCCGATCGCCGAGGCGCCGCAGGCGAGGTGGTGCTCGCGGTCGTCGCAGTTGCGTCGGACGCCGCTTCGGGCCGGTCGACCTCGAGCTGCGCCGCGGCGAGATCGTCGGCATCGCCGGCGCCGAGGGCAACGGCCAGGTCCAGTTCCTGCGTGCGCTGGCCGGCGTCGAGCCGTCGCACGGCGACGTCATCTGCGCCGGCAAGCGGGTCCACCTCGACCAGCCCGCCCGGGCGCATCCGCGCCGGGATCATCCTGCTCAGCGCCGACCGCAAGCAGGAGTCGATCTTCACCGCCCTCAGCGTGCGCGCCAACGCCACGCTGCAGGTGCTGCGCAGGTACGCCAGGCTCGGCTTCGTCACGCCGCAAGCGCGAGCGCGCGCCGGTCAACGACCTCGTCGACCGGCTGCGCCTCAAGGCGGCCTCGATCGAGCAGCCGACGCAGTACCTGTCGGGCGGCAACCAGCAGAAGGTGGCGCTGATGCGGCCGTTCCTGCGCGGCGACCTCAACGTGATCCTCGCCGACGAGCCGACGCAGGGCGTCGACGTCGGCGCCCGGCTCGACATCTACCACGCCCTGCGCGACAAGGCCGCCGAGGGCACGACCGTGCTCGTCAAGTCGAGCGACGCGATCGAGCTGGCCGGCATCTGCGACCGCGTCGTGGTCATGTCGCGCGGCGTGATCGTCGACGAGATCCCGCGCGACGAGCTCGACGAGCGGCGGATCATCGCCGCCATCATCGGACGCGGCTCGGCACACGGAGGCCACTCATGGCGAGTGACACGACGTCGACGATCGGCGTGCGCCCGAAGTTCCAGCTCGGGCGCTGGCTGCCGATCGCGGCGATGGTGCTGCTGATCTTCCTGCTCGGCGCCTACACGAACAGCAAGGACTCGTCGTTCCTGTCGTCGTTCAACCTCAACGGTGTGATGGTCGCCACGCTGCCGTTGGCGCTGGCGGCGATGGGCCAGACCGAGCGCGCTGATGGTCAAGGCGTTCGACGTGTCGGTCGGTGCGCTGATCACGCTGTGCGTCGTCGTGTCGTCGTTCGTGCTCGGACCCGACGAGTCGTGGCCGCGACTGATCCTCGGCATGCTGTTCGTGATCGCCATCGCGCTCGGCGTCGGCGCCGTCAACGTCGTGCTGATCCGGTGGCTCAAGCTGTCGTCGATCATCGCCACACTCGCCACCTACAGCGTCCTGCAGGGCGTCTGCCTGTGGCTGCGGCCGATCGCCGAGGGCACGATCAGCTTCGAGTTCGGTCGACATGCATGCTCTACAGCGTCGGCTTCATGCCGGTGGCGTTCATCGTCGTCGTGGTCGATCGCGATCGCTCGCCGACGTGTGGCTGTACCGCTCGCCCGGCGGCCTGGCGGCACGCGCGATGGGTCTCGACGAGGAAGCCGCCGCCCGCCGCGGCGTGCGCGTCGCCTTCCTGTTCGTCCGCGGCCTTCTTCATCACCGCCTTCGCCGCCGCGCTCGGCGGCTTGTTCCTGTCGCCCAGGTCCAGATCGGCGATCCCAACGCCGGCTTCAGCTTCACGCTGACGAGCATCGCCGCCGCCGTGCTCGGCGGGGCCAGCCTGCTCGGCGGCCGCGGATCGTTCATCGGCGCCGTGGTCGGTGCGCTCTTCCTGAACGTGATCATCAACATCCTGCCGTTCCTCGGCTGGAGCGCGTCGTACGGCCGGATCATGGTCGGCCTGCTGACGCTGGTCGCGCTGTCCTTCTACCAGGCGCCCGAGCTGATCCGGCGGGCGAAGACGGCGATCGCCAACTTCCGCCTGTCGCGCGGTGGGTCGGGTGCGCTCGCCGACGAGGCGTGATGGACGCGCTCGAGCGGCTGGTCGCGGTCCAGGAGATCAGCGATCTGATCGGTCGCTACTGCATGCTCTTCGACGACGAGGACTGGGCCGGGCTCGACGAGCTGTGGACCGACGACGCGGCGTTCGTCGTCGAGGACCAGGCGTTCGAGGGCCGCACGGTGCTGATGGACTTCCTCAGCACACTGCCTGCCGCGCCGGCTACCGCACCAAGCACATGATCTCGCGACCGGTGGTCGAGCTCGGCGAGGACGGCACGACGGCCACGGCCCGCACCGACGTGGTGTGGATCGCCGCCAACTTCGAGAACACGATCCTCGGTCGCTACGAGGACGAGCTCGTGCACGACGACGCGCGGTTGGCGCTTCCGCGCGGCGCGTCGAGCGGCCGGTGCAGTACATCCCCGGTCCGCCGCCGATGTCCGACGCCGCCAACGGCGTCAGCGGGGCGACGATGCGCGTCGGAGAAGCCGGCGAGCCGAACCACTCGAGAGCGAACGAAGGGACGGTGCCGGAGTGGCCGCAGATGACGACGTGAACGTGATCGTCGACGACCCGGCGTTCGAGCAGCTGATCGATCCCGACGCCGAGCTGGTCAAGATCGGCGAGGGGTACCAGTTCAGCGAGGGGCCGGTCTGGAACCAGCGCGAGCAGGCGCTCTACTTCAGCGACATCCCCGGCGACGCCCGCTGGCGGTGGACCGCGGCTGGCGGCATGCAGCTGGCGGCGGCACCGACGTTCAAGGGCAACGGGCTGGCCTTCGACGTCGACGGCAGCCTGCTGGTGTGCGAGCAGGTCTCGAGCTGCCTCACCCGGATCCACCCCGACGGACGCCGTGAGCTCGTCGCGTGGCACCTCGACGGCGTGTACCTCAACAGCCCCAACGACGTCGTCGTCCGGGCGCTCGACGGCAGCATCTACTTCACCGACCCCGACTACGGCCGGTGGAACGACTGGATCGGGTGCAAGCGCGAGTTCGTCCGCGAGGTCAAGGGCGTCTACCGCGTGCCGCCGGGCGGAGGGCCGGTCGAGCTCGTCGTCGAGCCCGACGAGTTCGAGCAGCCGAACGGGCTGTGCTTCTCCCCCGACGAGTCGATCCTCTACGTCAACGACTCGCCGCGTGCCGACATCAAGGCGTTCGACGTCGACCCCGACGGCAGCCTCGGCCCGTGTCCGCATGTTCCGCGACAAGATCGGCTCGGGCACGATGCAGGAGGGCAACCTCGACGGCATGGAGTGCGACGCGCTCGGCAACATCTGGACGTCGGGTCCGGGCGGCGTGTGGGTGCTCGAACCCGCAGGGCGAGCGGATCGGCGCCATCCGCACCCCGGAGATCTGCGGCAGCGTCGTGTTCGGCGGACCCGACCTGACGACGCTGTTCCTCACGACGACGACGATCCGTGCACATGATGCAGACCAAGGTCGCCGGCGCGCCGCTGCCCGGCCCGACCTGACGACGCCCGGTCGGGCGTCAGCGCGGCTGCGTCGTCACACGCTGGTGACGGTCGGCGGCGCCACGATCGGCAGCTCCTGCGAGCCGCGGCAGGACCGTTCGGGCGAACAGGTTCATGCTGTCGCTGGCGACGTCGTAACGACATGTCGCCGCACTTGAACACGCCCACGAACTCCTCGCATCCGATGCCTTGCATCCGGCTCGGATCTCCGCGTACACGGCATTCGGGCGTCCCCACACGTGCGAATCGGTGAGGTAGCTGCGGAGCTCGCCGACGTCGGCGCTGTCACCGCTGACCTGGCGCTCGAGGTGGGCCGCCCGGAACCCGAGCGTGCCCTCGGCGGTGACCTTGGCGGCCAGCTCGTTGTAGTACTCGTACCCCTTGACGTCCTTTCAGATGCTCCGGGTTGGCGAGCTGGTAGTGCCGGAGCGCGCTGTCGGTCCACTGCTCCATGTGGTGGCGCCCGAGTCGCTCGGCGACCTCCGGATCCTCGTGCACGTACACGCCGAGCAGCACCACCGGGCTCGCCGGACCGAAGCCGACCTCGGCGCGGATCCGGTTGTACTCGATCATCTCGTCGACGTGAACCTGCCACTGCTTCTGGGGCACGACGAGCGGGCGGAGATCGTTCTCGGCTGCGATCGCGACCGAGGCCGGACTTCCCCACGCCATGTACATGTTGTCGACGAGGTCGGCGTTGCGAGGCTGCGGACGGATCCGAACGGGCGGAATCTGGAAGTACTTGCCGCTGTGCTCGAGGCGTGTCCCGGAGAGACCTTTGCGCACGACCGCAAGCGCCTCGAGAAATCGCTCGCGGATGTGTCCATCTCGATCCCGAGCCCGTCGAATTCGAGCTTGGCGGCGCCACGCCCAACGCCCAGCCGAAGTCGCCGTCCCTGCAGCAGGTTGTCGAGCATCGACGCCTCCTCGACGACCCTGATCGGGTCATGCCACGGGAGCACGACCACCATCGTGCCCATGTCGACCCGCGACGTCTTGGCGGCGAAGTACGTCAGCAGCTGGAACGGGTTGGGAATCATCGTGTACGGCGTGAAGTGGTGCTCCACCGTCCAGATCGAGTCGAATCCCAGAGGCTCGACCTGCACGCCCAGCGCCAGCTCGTCGTCGTAGACCTGCGAGTCGCTCGGACTCGGGTGCTCGTCCCAGCGCTGCGCCTCGTGGCGCTCCCAGTCGTTGTAGCTCTGGAACAAGATCGCAACTCCACAGCGCATCGCCATCCCCGTTCGATCGTCGGCTACCGAACCCCCGTCCTGCCGATCGCCAGCTCACCACGCGAGCAGCCGACCGTCAAGGATACATATACGATTTCGGGGCAGCCTGGAACCCCTGTGTCACGGAATGCGGGGAGAAGGCACCGCTCTCGGGTGCGAAGATCGTATATGACCACCTCCGGTCGGTTGTCGTCACTCGCGCTCGTCGATCGAGACCATCTGGTCGACGGCGATGTCGTCGACGACCTGGCGGCTCGCCCGATGGCCACAGCACTTCGAGCTCGTCGACGGAGGCCGCTGAGCCGAGTCCGAAGTGCACCTGGCGCTGGTGTGACCGACCCGGTCCCCCCCGAGCCGCACAGCACGGGCCGCGTGATCTTCGCTGGCGGCGATGGCCGTGGTCGACCGCGCCCGCATCCATCGCGGTTCGAACTCGAGCCCGACAGGTCGACCTCCAGCCAGTGGTCGACCGGCGCGCGGCGTGACGTTGCGGTACAGGCGCGGCGAGCCCGCCTGGTTGACGACGAACACGTCCATCGCCCCGTCGTTGTCGTAGTCGGCGAACGCCGCCCCCTTCGACTCGTCGCACGTCGTCGGCGCCCGTCAGGCGCGCTCACGTCGAGGAAGCGCTGCCCGGTCCCGTCGTTCGAGGAACACCATGTTGGGCTGCTCGCCGACGTACGACCTCGGGACCCTGCGGCAGGTTGCCGGCCGTCATGAACAGGTCCTCCCAGCCGTCGAGGTCGAAGTCGTAGAAGGCTGCTCGCCCAGGTGACGGTCGAAGTAGTCGATGCCCTGCGTTCGGCCGTTCGATGCCGGTGCCCGCCTCCTCGACGAACGTCCCGTCGCCGTCGCTCCGCAGCAGCTTGTTGCCGCCGATGTTCGACAGCGCCATGTCGAGGTCGCCGTCGCGATCGACGTCGCCGATCCCGATCCCCATCGTGTTCATGTAGAGCCCGGCGCCCGACTCGAGCGACACGTCGCTGAACTGCCAGCCCGTCCGTGCCGGGCCCGTCGTTGTGCCACAGCCGGTTGCTGGTCGGGCGAGATGCCGACGAAGTCGTTGCCGACGAACAGGTCGAGCCGCCCGTCGCTCGTCGACGTCGAGCCAGGCGGCGGTGAAGCCGGCGGCCGTCGGTGTCGCTGTCCGGGCAGGTCGCTGGTGACGTCGTCGAACGTGCCGTCACCCTCGTTGTGGTACAGCACGTCGGGGTCGTAGGCGACGTTGGCGATCACCTCCGCCTCGGTCGTCCACGGCCCGGTGCACTCCATGTAGTTGGTGACGTAGAGGTCGAGCAGACCGTCGCTGTCGTAGTCGCCCCACGTCGCGCTCATCCCGCGGCTCGTCGTCGCCGCCGACGCCGGCGGCGGCGGTGACATCGTCGAACTGACCGTTGCCGTCGTTCGGCCAGCAGCAGGTCGGGACCGTCGCCGACCAGCGCCAGGTCGGGATCGCCGTCGTTGTCGTAGTCGGCGAATGCGGCGCCATTGGCGCCGCTGCGATCGACGCCCCGCTCGGCGGTCTCGTCGGCGAACGTCCCGTCGCCCTCGTTGACGAACAGCTGCACGGGATCGCCGAGTCGCGTCACCACCAGGTCCTGCCAGCCGTCACCGTCGACGTCGGCCCACGCCGCGCCGTTCGCGAACTGGCCGCACTCGGGCACCGGCACGTCGGTGGCGAGCCCGGCCTGCTCGGTGACGTCCTCGAACGCCGGCAACGAGGCGAGTCGTGGTCGCACCACCGTGAACGCGAGCGACGCCGGTGGCACACGCAGATCGCGGATCGGTGACCTCGGCGACGATCGCGTAGTCGCCGGTCGTCGGAGTACCAGCGTGAGGTCGTGACAGCTCGACGGTCTCGGACGACCGACTCGCCGAACGGCACGAACAGCGACGTGCGGTAGAACGGCAGCTCGCGTGCCGTCCGGCGACACCAGCGACAGCTCGACCGGCGCCGCGACGCTGCGCTCGCCCGCGTTGGTCAGCGTCAACGTCAGCCCGCAGCGGCTCGCCGAGCGGCAACGTCGATCCCGCCGTCGAGCGACGACATCGACAGCGTCGACCGGCTCGGTCGGTCCGGACGTCGGCCGTGGTGCCGTCGTCGGCTGTCGCCGGCGCGTCGCCGGTCGGCGTCGCCGTCGACCGGATCGTCGCCCGGCGTGCACGGCCACCAACGCCACCAGCAGCACCGAGCCGACGATGCCTCCGGCGCCGAGGCGATCGCCGGGCTGACCACGTTCCTGGTGGCTCCGGCAGCCGATGGTCCGACGGTCATGTAGCGTGCGGCGCGCGTGCCGATCCTGGCGTGGCCGAGTGTATGTCCGCCGGATCGAGCGTCACCGCTGGCACCGCCGCCCGATCATATACGATCGGCCTTCGCCGGAGCTGCGAGGAGGAGACCGTGCCGGTCTTCGGAGCAACCCACGCGTCGGCTTCGTCGGGCTGGGCATCATGGGCACGCCGATGTCGGGCCACCTCGCCGACGCCGGCTACCCCGTCACCGTGTTCGACATCGACCCGGCGACGTCCGCCGCGCTCGCCGGCGCCAAGCCCGGCGGTCGACGGTCGCAGCCTCACCGGCCGAGCTCGGCGCGGCGTCCGACATCGTGTTCACGATGCTGCCCGACGGCAACGTCGTGCGCGAGGTGGCGCTCGGCGCCGACGGGCTTGCGTGCACGGCCTCGCGCCCGGCGTCGCTGCTGGTCGACACCTCGTCGTCGCAGCCGTGGATCACGGCCGAGACGGCGGCCGGCACTCGCCGCGGTCGGCGTGGCGATGGTCGACGCCCCCGTCTCCGGCGCGCAGTGGGGCGCGCAGGCGGCCGAGCTGGTGTTCATGGTCGGCGGCGCGCGACGACGACGTGGCCCGCGCCCGCCCGCTGCTCGACGTGCTCGGGCGGGCCGTGTTCCACCTCGGTCCGCTCGGCTCGGGGCACATGATGAAGTCGATCAACAACACGGTCACGGCGATGACGTTCCAGGCCACGCTCGAGGGGCTGGCGCTCGGCGTCGCCGCCGGCCTCGACCCGGCCGCCATGAACGACGTGTTCAACGAGTCGACCGCCGGCTCGTGGATCACGCGCAACCACATCGGCCAGCGGATCCTGTCGCGCACGTTCGACGATCCGTTCCGGTTGGCGCTGATGCGCAAGGACGTCGACATCGCCAACGGTCTCGCCGACGCAGCTCGGGCTCGACCTGCCGATGGCGACGCTGTGCGCCGACAGCTATCGCGAGGCCGACGAGCAGTTCGGCGACGGGCAGCAGCCTGAGCGACCTCGGACGCTGGACCGAGCGCCGCACCGGGGTCACGATCGGCGCGCTAGCGGACCGGGCCGCGGAATCATATATGATCCGACCTCGTGGCCGATCGGGCACCGACGGACAGCGACCAGAACTCGACTCGACACTCTGGAGTAGACCATGACGATGCGACGCGGCAACGACGATCCTCGAACCGGCAGAGCGGGCCGGGCGCCCCGACATCCAAGGCCGACCACGCCTACGAGACGATCCTGCAGTCGATCCTCGACGGCGAGTACGACCCCGGCGATCGGCTGGTGATCGAGCGCCTCGCACGCGAGCTCGGCGTCAGCGTCGTCCCGGTCCGCGAGGCGATCCGGCGGCTCGAGTCCGACGGCTACGTCACGTTCACGCGCAACATCGGCGCCACCGTCACGTCGATCGACCTCGACCGCTACCCCGAGACGATCGAAGCCGTGGCCGCCCTCGAAGGCGTCGCCCTCGGCCTCGCCGTGCCGCACCTCACGGCGACCGACCTGCGCCGGGCCCGCGAGGTCAACGACCGCCTGCGCGACTCGCTCGTCAAGTTCGACCCGACGCAGTTCACGCGGCTCAACCGGCGCTTCCACGAGATCCTGTTCGGCGCCTGCCCCAACCGCCACATCCTGTCGATCCTCGAGCGCGAGTGGGCGCTGCTCGACACCACCCGCCGCTCGGCGTTCACGTACATCCCCGAGCGCGCCGCGCGCAGCGTCGAGGAGCACGACGAGCTGCTCGACATGATCGAGCAGCGGTCGCAGCGGCATCGAGATCGAGCGCTTCGCCCGCGACCACCGCATGAGCACGGCGCGCCGCCTGCTCCAGCACCTCGGCGACAAGCATGGCGCCGGTCGGCGAGTCGCCGCGCTGACGGCGGTCAATCGATGAGGTTCCGCTCCGATCCCGGCATCCGTGCGCGGGTCGATCGCGCCGATCGTCACGCCCTTCACCGCCGACGGCGAGGTCGACCACGACGGCATCCGGGCGCTGGTGCGGTGGCAGCTCGAAGCCGGATCGCACGGCATCTCGATCGGCGGCTCGACGGGCGAGCCGAGCGCGCAAACCGTCGCCGAGCGGATCGCCGCCATGCGGTGTCGTCGCCGAGGAGGTCGGCCGACCGCGTGCCGTTCGTGCCCGGCACCGGATCGGCCAAGCTCGACGAGACGCTGGAGCTGACGCAGGCCGCGATCGACCTCGGAGCCGACATCGCGCTGGTGATCACGCCCTACTACTCGCGGCCCACCCAGGAGGGCCTGTTCCAGTGGTACTCGGCGGTCGCCGCCACGTTCCCGTCGATGCCGATCGTCGTCTACAACGTGCCGGTTCGCACCGCCGTCGACGTCGCCCCCGAGACGGTGGCCCGGCTGCGTCGTGCCCACGACAACATCGTCGGCATCAAGGAGACCACCAAGGACTTCGAGCACTTCTCGCGCGTGTTCCACCTGTGCGGCCGCGACGTCCTGATGTGGTCGGGCATCGAGCTGCTGTGCCTGCCGCTGCTGGCGCTGGGCGGCATCGGATTCGTCAGCGCCGTCGCCAACATCGCCCCGACGGCGGTCGCCGAGATGTACGACGCGTGGGTCGGCGGCGACCGCGAGCGCGCCCTCGATCTGCACTACGGGCTGCATCCGCTGGTCGACCTGATGTTCGTCGAGACCAACCCGGCGCCGATCAAGCACGTCCTCGCCCAGGGCGGCCTGATCGCGCTCGGGCCACGTGCGGCCGCCGCTGGTCGAGCCGACGCCGGCCGGGATCGCCGCCATCGAGCGCCTCGCCGTCGAGGGCGGCGCCCTGCTCCACCAGCCGCTCGATCGATTGGCCACGGCTTCGGCAGGACGGGCCGATGACGCGCCACCGACCCGGGTCTGCGCGCCGGAACGGCGCCGTCGGGCGTGCCCTCGGCGATGCGCCACTACATCGGCGGCGCGCCATGTCGACAGCATCGACGGCGCAGTGATCGACGTCACCGACCCGGTCACGCACACCGTGTACGCCACGCTCGCCGCCGGCAGGTGCAGCCGACATCGACCGCGCCGTCGCCGCCGCCCAGCATGCGTTCGACGCGAGCGGGCTGGGCCGAGCATGCCGTCGCCGGCAGCGGTCCGAGGCGTTGCGGGCGATCGCCGACGCGATCGAGGCGCGCGCCGACGAGATCAGCGGCTTCGAGGCGTTCGACACCGGGCTCCCGGTCACCCAGGCACGCGGCATGGCCGTCGCGGGCGGCCGAGAACTTCCGCTACTTCGCCGACGTCTGCTCGGCGATGCACGAGGACGCCTTCCGCACGAAGGCCCAGCTCGGCTACGTGATCCGCCGCCCGCGCGGCGTCGCCGGCCTGATCACGCCGTGGAACGTGCCGTTCATGCTCGCCACGTGGAAGCTGGCACCGTGCCTCGCCGCAGGCTGCACGGTCGTGCTCAAGCCGGCCGAGCTGTCGCCGCTGTCGGCCAGCCTCCTGCCCGAGATCATGGAGGCGGCCGGGGTGCCGGCCGGCGTGTTCAACATCGTGCACGGCGTCGGCGAGGAGGCCGGGGCGGCGCTGGTGGCCCATCCCGACGTGCCCGGTGATCTCGTTCACCGGCGAGACCACGACCGGCAAGACGATCATGCGTGCCGCCGCCGAGCACCTGAAGGGGCTGTCGATGGAGCTCGGCGGCAAGTCGCCGTGCATCGTGTTCGCCGACGCCGACCTCGAGCCCGCCCTCGACAGCGCCCTGTTCGGTGTGTTCTCGCTCAACGGCGAGCGCTGCACGGCCGGCTCGCGGATCCTCGTCGAGCGCTCGATCTACGACGAGTTCGTCGAGCGTCTCGGCGCCACGGGCGTCGGCGATCCGCGTCGGCGACCCGGCCGACCCGACCACCGAGCTCGGTGCGCTGATCTCGACCGAGCACTACGAGCGGGTGATGTCGTACGTCGACGCCGGACGCGCACGAGGGCGCCCGGCTCGTCGCCGGCGGCGCCCGCCCCGATCACCTGCCGGTCGGCAACTACCTGGCGGCCACCGTGTTCGCCGACGTCGACTCCGACGATGCGGATCTTCCGCGAGGAGATCTTCGGTCCGGTCGTGTGCGTCACGCCGTTCGACACCGAGGACGAGGCGATCGAGCTCGCCAACGCCACCAAGTACGGGCTGGCCGCCTACGTGTGGACCAACGACCTCCGCCGGGGCCACCGGCTGGCGCCATCGCATCGAGTCGGGCATGCTGTGGCTCAACTCGCACAACGTCCGCGACCTGCGCACGCCGTTCGGCGGTGTCAAGGAGAGCGGCCTCGGCCGCGAGGGCGGGCGAGCACAGCCTCGACTTCTACACCGACACGACGATCGTCCACGTCGCCCTCGGCGACACCCACGTCCCCCGGTTCGGAGTTGCCGATCGTGAACGCGATCCCTCCCAACATCGTCCGCGCCTCGTACGTCGAGCTCGATCGTCACCGACCTCGCAGCGTCGCGCTGGTTCTGGGTCGACATGCTCGGCTTCGTGGTCACCGCCGAGGACGACGACGCGCTCTACCTGCGCGGCTACGAAGAGGCCGTCCACCACAGCGCTGCGTGCTCCGCGTCGGCCAGCACCCGGCCGCGGCGTGCATGGCGTACCGGGTGTGGGAGCCGGCCGACCTCGATCGTGCCGAGGCGTGGTACCGCCGAGCGCGGCTGCGACGGTCGAGCGCCGGCCGGCCGAAGGCGACGCTCGGCATCGGCGAGGCGGTGCGCGTGCTCGACCCGCTCGGGTTCACGCTCGAGTTCTTCGCACGAGAACATGCGCACGCAGCGGCTCAACCAGCGCTACGAACTGCACCGCGGCGCCGAGATCGCGCGCATCGACCACTTCAACATCTGCGTCGACGACGCCAAGGCCGCCTACGACTACTTCGAGTCGCTCGGCTTCCGCTGCTCCGAGACGATCGAGGACGAGCCGAGGCGCCTGTTCGCCGCCTGGATGCACCGCAAGCCGAGCGTGCACGACGTCGCCTTCACCTACGGCACCAGCCCGCGCCTGCACCACACCGGCTTCTTCGTGCCCGAGCAGCACCAGATCTCCGCGTTGTGCGACGTGCTCGGGGCGATCGAGGAGCAGCACCTCATCGAACGCGGTCCCGGTCGCCACGGCGTGTCGAACGCGTACTACGTGTACCTGCGCGATCCCGACGGGCACCGGATCGAGATCTACACGAGCGACTACTTCACCGGTGACCCCGACGAGGAACCGCTGCGCTGGAGCGTCAACGACATGCGTCGCAAGGACTTCTGGGGCGCCGCCGTGGTGCCCACCTGGTACACCGAGGCCACCGACGTGCTCGACCTCGACGGCAACGTGTCGCCCGTGCGGGCCATCGACATGTCGACGTCGGAGGCCGCGGTCGGCGCCGACGGACTCCGCTGACCGTCGACCGCCCGTCCCCACCACGACTGGAGGCATCGATGGCAACCTTCTCCTCACCACGCCGACATGGTCGGCAGCATGCTGCGACCGAAGCGGCTGAGCCGAGGCCCGCGCCGCGTGGCGCGAGGGCAACTTCGACGCCGACGAGCTGCGGTCGATCGAGGACGAGACGATCACCGACCTCGTCGCCAAGGAGGAAGCGGTCGGGCTGCCGGCCGTGACCGACGGCGAGTTCCGTCGCGACTGGTGGCACCTCGACTTCCTGGCCGCCCTCGGCGGGATCGGCACCGCCCAGCGCGAGCGGCCGAAGGACTTCTCGGGCGAGGGCGAGAGCCCGCCGATCCCGATCGTCGTCGGCAAGGTCCACCTCGACCACCCGATCTTCATCGACGCCTTCACCTTCCTCGCCGACGCCGCGACCACGGCGATCCCGAAGATCACGATCCCGGGGCCGGGCATGGCGAACCTGATGGGTGGCCCGAAGGTGATCGACCGCGACGTCTATCCCGACCTCGAACGCTTCTGGGACGACCTCGTCGCCGCCTACCGCGACGAGGTCGCCGCGCTGTACGCCGCCGGGTGCCGTTACCTCCAGATGGACGACGTCGGCTTCGCCTACCTGTGCGACGCCGACTTCCGCGCCCAGATGACCGCGCGCGGCGAGGATCCCGACGAGCTGGTGATCCGCTACCGCGACGCGATGAACGCCGTCGATCGCCGACCGGCCCGAGCGACATGATCGTGTCGACCCACATGTGCCGCGGCAACTTCCGCAGCCGGTGGGTCGCCAGCGGCGGCTACGAGCCGATCGCCGAGCCGATCTTCGGCGGGCTCGACGTCGACGCCTTCTTCCTCGAGTTCGACAGCGAGCGTTCCGGCGGCTTCGAGCCGCTGCGACACCTGGCGCCGGGCAAGACCGCCGTGCTCGGCCTGGTCACCAGCAAGACGGCCGAGCTGGAGGACCCCGACGAGCTGCGCAAGCGGATCGACGAGGCGAGCGCGTTCGTGCCGATCGAGCAACTGGCGATCAGCCCGCAATGCGGCTTCTCGAGCACCCACCACGGCAACGACATCACCGAGGACGACCAGTGGCGCAAGCTCGAGCTGGTCGTCAGCGTCGCCGACGACGTCTGGGGCTGACCGAGATCGCGCTCAGGCGCGAGCGCGGGTCGTGCGCAGCAACGGGTCGGCCAGCGCCAGGGCGCGGTCGGCGAAACGCATCGTCCGGCCGGCCGCCCCTGGGGTGGACGAGTCGACCAGGTTGCCCATCACCTGCAACGTGATTCCGGCGATCGCATCGGTGCCGACGGCGACGCGCAGGCCGGCCCGCATCAGGCGCGGGTGGCCGATCAGGAAGGCGAACCGCCGGCCGGTGCGCAGGAATCCGTCGAACCGCTCGCCGATCTGACGGTCGTACTCGACGCTGGCGGTGGCCGGGTCGGCCAGGAACAGGTCGGCGGCCAGCACCCCCGACTCGAGCGCGTAGTCGATGCCCTCGCCGTTCATCGGATTGATCAGGCCGGCGGCGTCGCCGATCGCCACCCACCCGGGCCCGTGACGGCGCACGGCACTCATCGGCAGCCTCCAGGCGCGGGGTCGGTCGAGGTTGGGGCCGATCGCCCACGAGTCGCCCACCAACGCCCGGTAGCTCTCGAGCAGGGTGTTCAGATTGAGCCGCTTGAACCCCTTCATCGTCGACAGCGCCCCGACCCCGATGTTGACCGTCCCGTCGCCGCAGGGGAACATCCAGCCGTAACCGGGCACCCACGTGCCGCGCTCGTCCTTCACGGTGAGGCAGGCCTCGATGTGGCGGTCGGCGTGACGGGGACTCTCGACGTAGGCGCGGATGGCCAACCCGTACGGCTCGTCGCGGATCGCGCACGGCACCCAGCTGGCGGGCCAGCGCACCCTGCGGCCCGGCCGCGACGACCACGAGATCGGCATCGACGTGACCGCCGGACGTGGTCACACCCGTGACACGACCGCCGGTCTCGGCCACCGCCGGCACCTCGGTGTCGAACCGCACGTCGGCGCCGGCGTCGACGGCGGCGTCGATCAGCGCCGCGTCGAGCCTCCGTCGCGGCCACACCGCGCCATGACTCGGGAAGCGCGCCCCGTCCGGGCGCTCAGGGCTCGACCAGGGCAGCTCGCGCACCCGCTTCCCGGCGATCATCCGCAACCCGTCGATGTGGTGGGCGGCGTCGAGCGGGATCTTCAACTCGTTCAAGGCCGCCACGGCACGCGGCGTGAGGCCGTCGCCGCACACCTTGTCGCGGCCGTGGGCCCCCTTCTCGAGCACGACGACCCGCGCCCCACCGCGCGCGGCGGTGATCGCAGCCGCGGCACCGGCGGGACCGCCGCCGATCACGGCGATGTCGAAGCGCTCGTTCACGCCTCAGATTCAATCGGCGTCAGGTGCTTCAGCGTGCTGCTGGTGATGATGGATGACCTCCGCCACGATGAAGCGGAGGAACTTCTCGGAGAACACCGGGTCGAGCCCCGACTCGACGGCGAGCGCCCGCAGCCGGGCCACCTGCTGCTCCTCACGCACCGGATCGGCGGCGGGCAGCCCTGCCGCGGCCTTGTAGCGACCGACCTCCTGGGTGACCTTGAAGCGCTCGGCGAGCAGGTGCACGAGCGCGGCGTCGATGTTGTCGATGCTGGCGCGGTACCGCGCGAGTTGCTCGTCGGCGAGCTGTTCGTCGGGAGTGCTGCGGTCGTCGGCCATGGTGCCCGCGACGCTACCGTGCGGCACGTGCCCGGCTCAGACGCTCGTGAACCCGAACTGCCCCGATTGTTCGTCGACCATCCGTTCCCGGACGTGTACCGCGACCTGGTCGACGGCCGGGCTGTGATCGTCGGATCCGGAACCGACGACGGCCTCGACAGCGCCGACGCGATCCTCGCCGGGGCGGTGCGCCCGTGGAACGCGGCGGCCTTCGCCCTGGCGCCCAATGCCAAGGTGATCTCGCGGCGTCGGCGTCGGCTACGACAACGTCGTCGTCGTCGATGCCACCGCGGCCGGGGTCATCGTCTGCAACACGCCGATCGCGCCGATGGTGTCGACCGCCGAGCACACCCTGGCCCTGATGTTCGCCGTCACCAAGCACCTCCCGCATCACGTCGACCGTGCCCGCCAGGGCCTCAAGGGTGAGCCGGTCGGCCGGGCGCTCGAGCTCGACGGGAGCGTGCTCGGGTTGGTCGGCATCGGACGCATCGCCTCGCGGGTCGCGGTCGCCGGCCAATGCGCTCGGCATGCGGGTGATCGCCGCCGATCCGGCTGTGCTCGAGTCGCCGGTCCCGGGCGTCGAAATGGTGCCGTTCGACGAGCTGCTCGCCACCTCCGACGTCGTGTCGGTGCATGCACCGGCGCTTGCCGTCGACGGTGGGGATGTTCGACGCCGAGGCGTTCGCGGCGATGCGTCCGGGGACCTACTTCGTCAACTGTGCACGCGGCGTGCTCGTCGATCACGACGCGCTGCTCGACGCGATCGACCGCGGGCACCTCGCCGGGGCGGGGCTCGACGTCACCGACCCCGAACCGTTGCCGGCCGGTCACCCGTTGCTCGACCGGGCCAACGTCGTGGTCACCCCGCACATCGCCTCGGCGAGCGTCGCCGGGCGCCGGCGTCTGTACGAGCACTCGATCGACAACGCCCTGGCGATCCTCGCCGGCCTCCCTGCGACAACGGTCAACGGGTGAGTGCTCTGGCAGACTCGCCGGCATGACGAGTTTGCGCGAGAAGTGGGCCGGCGGTGGCGAGACGCTCGGGTTCTGGCTGTCGATCCCGAGCTTCCTGTCGGCGGAGATCGCGGCCGGCCACGCCGTCGACTACGTGTGCGTCGACCTGCAACACGGGGTCAACGACTACATCCAGGCGGCGTCGATGATCCAGGCGATCGAGCTCTCGGGCGGCACCCCGATCGTGCGCGTCCCGTGGAACGAGCCCGGCATCATCGGCAAGGTGCTCGACGCCGGCGCGCACGGTGTGATCGTGCCGATGGTGAACACGCGCGAGCAGGCGGAGGCCGTGGTGCGCTCGTCCCGCTACGCCCCCGACGGGCGCGCGCAGCTGGGGCCCGGTGATCGCCGGGATGCGACACGACGACAACCGGGCGTGGGCCGGTGCCAACATCGCCGTGATCCCGATGATCGAGACCACCGAGGCGATCGCCAACCTCGACGAGATCCTGTCGGTCCCCGGCGTCGACGCGATCTACGTCGGTCCGGCCGACCTGTCGATCACACTCGGGCTCAGCCCCGGCAACAACGACGGCGAATCGGTGTTCGACGAGGCGCTCGCCACGATCGTCGCCGCCTGTCGACGCCACGGCGTCGTCCCAGGCATCCACGCCACCGGGGCGCTCACCCAACGCCGCCTCGAACAGGGCTTCCGGATGATCACCGTCACCAGCGACGCACTCGCGATCCGCGCAGGTTTCACGACCGAGCTCGCCGCCGCGCGCGGCGCCGGTGCCTCCGCCGCCAGCACCAAGCTCTACTGATCCGTCGAGGCTGCGTCAGGGCTGGCGGGCGATCGCGATCCGGTCGTGGCCGGCGAGGTCGTGGCGGATCTCGACCGCGCCGTAGCCGCCCTCGTCGAGCAACGATCGCACAGCCGGTCCCTGGTCGGACGCCGATCTCGAGCACCAGCCAGCCACCGGGCGCGAGATGCCGGCGGGCGCCGGCGACCAGCACGCGGATCGCATCGAGCCCGTCGGCACCCGCGAACAGCGCCGTGTGCGGCTCCCACTCGGGCACGTCGGGCGCGAGCATCGGGTGAGCCCTCGGCGACGTACGGCGGGTTGCTGACGATCACGTCGAAGCGTTCGTCCGACGGGAGCGCCTCGAACCACGAACCGGCGGCGACCCGCACGTTGCGCGCCGGGCCGGCCGATCCCGGCCAGGTTCGATCGTGCAACGGCGAGCGCATCGTCGCTGACGTCGGTGATCCAGACCGTCGTCCCGTCGAACGGCAGCTCGGCGGCCAGCGACAGCCCGATCGCACCCGACCCGGTGCCGAGGTCGGCGACCAGACGCGGGGCGGGCACGGACGCGGCCAGGTCGATGGCGACACCGGCGACCAGCTCGGTCTCCGGTCGCGGGATCAGCACACGCCGATCGATCGCCAGGTCGAGCCGGCGAAAGCCCCATCGTCCGAGCACGTACTGGAGCGGCTCGCCCGCCCGGTAGCGAGCGACCATGCGATCGAGATGGGCGACCATCCGCTCGGTCGCCGGCTCGTCGAGGCGGGCGTCGAACTCGTCGCCGTCGAGCGCCGTCGCCACCTCGCACAGCCAGCGCGCCTCGTGCCGCGATTCCGAGCGCCTCGCTGGTCTGCGCCCACAGCTCGCCGAACCGTGACGGTGGCGCGGTCAGTCATCGAAGTCGGCGAGCTGGCGGGTGCGCTCGTCGAGCAGCAGGGCGTCGACGACGAGGTCGAGGTCGCCGGCGAGCACGTCCGACAAGCCGGTAGATCGTGAAACCGATCCGGTGATCGGTGACGCGGTTCTCCTTGAAGTTGTAGGTGCGGATCTTCTCGCTGCGCCCGCCACCACCGACCTGCGAGCGCCGCTCGGCCGACAGCTCGGCGTCGCGCTCGCGCTCGGCGATGCTCGTACAACCGCGCCCGCAGCACCTGCATCGCCCGCGCCCGGTTCTGGAGCTGGCTGCGCTCGTCCTGCATCGTGACCACCAGCACCGCTCGGCACGTGAGTGATGCGGACCGCCGAGTCGGTGGTGTTGACGTGCTGACCGCCGGCGCCGGACGACCGGTAGACGTCGATCTTGAGGTCGCGGTCGTCGATCGTCACGTCGACCTCGTCGGCCTCGGCGAGCACCGCCACCGTCGCCGACGAGGTGTGGATCCGGCCCTGGCTCTCGGTCACCGGCACACGCTGCACCCGGTGCGGGCCGCCCTCGAACTTGAGTCGCTGCCAGGCGTCGTCACCGCGGACCACGAACGTGACCTGGTTGACGCCACCCAGATCGCTCGGGTCGAGCGACAGCGTCTCGACCTTCCAGCCCCGGTTGGTGGCATAGGCGGCGTACATCTCGTACAGGTCGCCGGCGAACAGGTTGGCCTCCTCGCCGCCCTCGGCGCCGCGGATCTCGATGATCACGGCCCGCCCGGCGTGCGGGTCGCGCGGCAGCAGCAGCTCGCGCAGCTCGCCTCCAGCCGGTCGATCTCGGCGATCGCCGTGTCGACCTCGTGCTCGAGGTGCGGGCGCTCGTCGTCGGTGGCGGTGTCGAGCAACTCACGGGCGACGGCGAGGTCGCCCTGGCGGGCGCTGACCGAGTGGTAGGCGGCGACGATCGGCTCGAGCTCGCGGTAGCGCTGCGAGACGATGCGCAGCTGGTCGGGGTCGCTCGCCGTCGCCGGGATCGGCCAGCCGCGCCTCGAGCTCGCGGAACTCGTCGGCCAGTGCGGCAAGGCGGTGCGGATTCTCGGGCATGACGTCGATCGAGGTTACCGACGCAGGCCACGCTGCGATCGGTAGATCGAGACGAACTCGGCCGGGCGACGCAGCAGACCGGCCAGCTCTCGGGTCACGTTGATCCGGTCGCGTGCCGGCGTCACGACGACCAGACGTGACGGCGTGCGCCCGACGTCGGGCACCGACGCTTCGGCGGCCAGCCGGGCATCGGCGGCGTACGGGATCAGGTCGAGGTCGACCCCGACGGAGCACACGGCGACCACCAGTCCGCCCGTCGGCGTCGACGCCCGGCGGCCACGCACGGCACGGGTCCTTGAGGTTCCGGCGCGGCACGGGTGGGGCGACCGGCTCCAGTCGTCGCCGGCCCCGACCAGCGAGGGATCGTCCGTGATCAGGTGCCATCGCAACAGGCGTTCGCGGCCGAGCCGGTTGAGCGGATGGGGGGCGGCGTCGAGCCGGCGGTGCTGCTCGACGACCGCCGACGACGCGCGCCAACGCCTCCGGGGCCGGTTCGTCGCCGTGCAGCATCGCGAACGCTTCGCGGTCGTGGACACCGACCCCGACCTCGAGTCGCGTCGTACCCGGTGAAGGGATCGTCGACCACGCGACAGACCTCGAGCCCGCGCACCTCTCCGGCGAGCACCCCGTGCTCCTCGACCGGGTCGGCGCCGGCGGCCTCGATCAGCGTCGGCGAACCGGCGATGTTCGGCCGGCACCTCCGGCGGCGGCAGCAGCGGCTCGGCCACCGCCGGCAACAGCGTGCGCTGCTCGGCGTGCCACACCGTGATCGGGAGCTCGAACTCGGCCGCCCGGCGGGCGAGCACGCCCGTACCCCGACTCGGCGATCACGTGCAGCTGCGCCGACGCCGGCCCGCATCGCCCACGCCAGCGCCGCGCCGAGCCGGCTGGCGGGCCGGTCGTCGAGCAGCACCCATGCCTCACCGCCGTGGATCAACGCCGCGCCGGGGGCGAACGTGTCGGGCTCGTCGACGATGTCGCCGCCAGGTGGTCGCGCACGAGCGCTCGCAACTTGATCCCGACCAGGCGGCCACGACGGTCGGCGGCTGGCGTCCGGATCGGGACCGCGGGAGTTCGGTGCGCCACGGGCGACGACGGTAGCGGCCAGCCGTCCCGAGCGGTCACCGGTCAGTCGCTGAAGTAGCCGAGCACGTCGGCGATCAGGTCGCACGGTGTCGACACGGGCTGGCGATGCGCAGCGCGGCCTCGTCGCCGAGCCGGCAGATCACCAGGTTGGCGACGGTCTGCCCGGCGAACACGTTGAGGTTGCTCGTGCCCGGCTGATCCTCGCCGTCCGGCCACACGGTCGACGAACGACGGGCCGGCCACGTTGGTGGCCGTGACGTTGAGCGACCACCGACGGATGCGTCGTTGGGCACCGGCGGCTGTCCGCCGATCTCGAGCCGGATCGACGATCCCGGGTGACGAGCGGCGCCGTCGGCCGCGCCGATGCCCGATCCGGGTGTCGAGCAAGCGTGCCGGCGGCACCGCCCGGACCTGCTGGCCGGCGCTGCCGAAGTAGCCGAACACGTCACCCAGCACGTGGGTCGGTGCCGTGCCCGTCGACCGTGATCCGGCCGTCTGTCGCCCAGCTTGCAGATCACCAGGTTGGGACGTGGTCAGCCCGGGCCCGAAGTTGACGTTCGACGTCGGCGGTCGGCTGCCGGGCCGGCCGGCGTCGCCCGCAGCCAGCCCGCCCCGTCGGGCTCGGTGACGGTGAGGTTGAGCACCACCGCCGAGACACCGCTCGCCGGCACGCCGGCGAGTGCCGGCGACCTGGACGTCGATGGCGGTCGCCGCTCGGCAGCTTGCCGGCCGGAACGCCCCCTGACCGGTGCGGGTGTCGAACAGGCGGCGCGGCGTGAGTCGGCGTGAAGCGGTCGCCGGGCCGCTCGGTGAAGTAGCCGAACACGTCGACCAGGCAGTGCGCGTAGCCGTGCGAGTTGAAGACCTCGATCGTGCCGTCGGTGCCGACGCCCATCACGACCAGGTTCGGGACCGGTCGGCCCGGGCCGGCGTTGAGGTTCGACGTGCCCGGGGTGGCCGTGCCACCCGGATAGACGGTGAAGTAGTTCGGGTCGCTGGCACCGACCGCCGTGACGTTGGCGACCACCGCCGTGACCCCGGTGGGCGGGATCCCCGCGGCGCCGGCGATCGGCACTCGGAACGACTCGCCAGGGTCGAGCGCTCTGGTCGAGCACGCCGCCGGTGCCGTCGCGTGTGTCGATCAGGCGCACCGGAGCGATCGGCACGAAGCGCGACGGCGGGCGTCACCACGGCCGGGCCGGGCGCCGGCGTGCCGTCGGGGTTCATGCCCGGGTCCTCGGGCGAACAGCCCGAGGTTCTCGAAGTTGCCGCCCAGCACCTCGGACGATCCGCCGCCCAGCCAGCCGTCGATGATCGAGGCGTAGTACGAGCGGAAGTCGACGTGATGCGGCATCCGCTCCCAGCGGTCGAGCCCGGCCAGCGACGGATGCAGCCCGTACAGGCCGCCGCTGCACGTTCTGCGCCGATCACGAAATGCGGCGCCGGACGAACCGTGATCGGTGCCCTGACCGTCGTTGTCCCAGCTCGTGCGCCCGAACTCGGAGAACGTCATGATCGTCACCCGCGAGCGCCACGCCGGGTTGAGGATCTCGAAGAAGCGCTTGACGGCGGCGTTCAGCTCCTGCATCCGCTCGGTGTGCATGTCGGGCTGGTTGGCGTGACTGTCGAAGTCGCCCCAGCCGGCGGTCAGCACCCGGAACCCGAGGTTGGCGTTGATCATCCGGGCGGCGATCTCGAGCCTGGCGACGATCTCGCTCTCCGGTAGGTCGTCGTCGTCGGGATAGTGCGCCGACAGGGTCGCCGCCAGGTCGAGCTGGTCGACGAAGGCCTGGCCGACGGCGGCGTGCCACGGCCCGTGGGACGCCGTGCTGCATGGCACGGATCGCCTGATACATGCGCAGATCGTCGGCGTCGGTCCCGGCGCCGAAGCTCGGCCGCGATGGCCGGCACCACGGTGCCGCGTTGGGCGGCGCCGATCGAGATGGAGCGGGACCGAGTGCCCGACCTCGGCCGCCGCGTACAGATCGCGGCCGCCGCCCAGGTAGCGGTCGAGCCAGCGCCCGAGCCAACCCGGTCGACGGGATCCCGCCGACCTGCCCGGCCATCCAGTACGCCATCGAGTTGAAGTGCGAGAAGTCGGCGTTGGGATAGCCGACGCCTTGCACGACCGCCAGTTGACCGGCGTCCCAGAACGACTTGAACTCGGTGAGCGCCGGGTTGAGACCGAGCCCGCCGGAGATCGGCAACGTCTGGTTGCCGGGGATCGCCAGGCCGCCGTGCTGGTCGTAGTACAGCCCGTCGTTGAACGGGACGACCGTGTTGAGCCCGTCGTTGCCACCGAACATCCCGATCACGAGCAGGATGCCGTCGGTGGGGCCGATCGGTCCGGCGGCCCAGGCCGACGGGTCGTGCCCGAGCACGAGTTGGTCGAGCAGCGACGACGTCGGGCCGCTCATCAGCCCGGCCCCGATCCCCATCCCGACGAGCTGCAGGAAGCGGCGCCGGTCGATCGCGAACGGATCGCTCTCGGCGCGGTGGAGCAGAGCGAGGGCCTCGGCGGTGGAGATGTCGGAGTCGAGCATGTCGTGGACTCAGGCGACGTTCATCAGGCGGTGTGGAGTTCGGGCATCAGGAAGATCAGGAGCATCACGTTGATCCGCTCCCAGCGGCTGGATGCTGTGGCGTACTGGTACAGCGCGGCGAGCGTGGTCGGGGTGACCGTCAGCCGCATCATGGCGAGCAGGTCGTCGACCAACTTGGTCGCCTTGGCGGCGCTGTCGGGACTCGACGTGATCTGGGCCCGCGTCAGGCTGCCGCCCGGCAGCGTGATCGTGCCGGCGCCCGGTCCGGTGTCGTTCCAGTACGTCTCCATCAGACGCCAGAAGAACATCTGCGCCGGCCTGTGTGCGCTTGGCCATCGCGCTGGCGTTGACGAAGTAGCCGTTGTGCCTCCAACCGCTCACGTTGGGCGGGAACAGCGGTCGTTGTCCCATGCCTTCCATCAACCACAGCGGCGTCGCCACCTCCGACCGCTTCCCGGAGGCGACCAGGAGGGCGACGATCAGGTCGACCGGTGATCGCACCAGGCCCTGCTTGACGCCGGCGTCGTAGAACTCGTCGCGGAGCAGCAGGGCGCGCACCCACGGGGTGATCGCGAAGTCGTTGGCGACGGCGACGTCGCGCAGGGCGGCGATCACCGCCGGCGGAGGCGTCGTCCCGGCGAAGAACAGTCCACAGCTTGCGGGAGATGAACTCGGCCGACACAGCGCGCGTCTCGCGGCCGCGGTTGGCGACGTTGGTCGCCGTCGCCGGCACCACCCCGGTGCCGAGCATCGTGTCGATCGTCTCGGGCCCGTGCAGCATCTGGGCCGCCGGCGACTTGTCGACGTTGATCGTGCGACCGAGGTACGTCTTGGTGGTGTTGTCGTGCCAGTCGGCGCGCCACACGTAGGCGTCGGTCTCCCAGTTGTCGGTGTGACCGGTCCACGCCGCGGTCGACGCCTCGACGTCCTGCTCGGTGTAGTTGCCGACGCCGAGCATGAACAGCTCCATCAGCTCGCGGCCGAAGTTCTGGTTGGGCGAGGTCCGCCGGTTGTCGTTGTTGTCGAGGTAGCGGATCATCGCCACCTGGGTCGACATCGTCTTCGCCAGCGAGCGCAGGTTGCCCATCCCTTGGTGGCGGAACAGGTCGATCTGCTGCTGCATCAGCTCGGCCGTCCCGACCTTGGAGAGGTCGGAACAGAAGTGCCCGTGCCAGAAGAAGCGCGATCTTCTCCTGGATCGGCCGGGGCGAGTCGTGCGCCATGCGGTTCAACCAGAAGTGGGTGTACTCCTCGCTCCGTTCCCAGTCGGATGGTTCGACGAGCACGACCGACCCCGGATCGGCAGGCACCCCGAGCACGTTGTCGACGACCGCCTCGCGCGTCGGTAGCGCCAGCAGCTCGGCGACGCGCGCCGGGCGCGCCACGAACTCGGTTCGACGGAGCAGATGTTCGATGTCGGACTGCGTGGGCATGCGCGGACCTCTCGGGCTTCAGAGGTGATCGTCGCCCGACCGAGCGCGACTTGAGATCCGTCGCCCGATACTTGTCCGAGTTCTGACATTCATGGCCGAGCTGGACTGACTGGGCCGGCGCCGAAAACGACGAAGCCGCCCGACCGGGCGGCTTCGACCGTGAAAGGAGCGGCGAGCGCCGCCGGGACTCACTTCGACTTGCGCGAACCGTAGCGCTTGTTGAAGCGCTCGACGCGGCCACCGGCGTCGACCAGCTTCTGCTTGCCGGTGTAGAACGGGTGGCACTCGTTGCAGAGCTCGATCAGCTGCTCACCCGGCTTGGTGGAGCGGGTCGTGAACGTGTTGCCGCACGAGCACTTGACGGTGACTTCGCCGTAGGTGGGATGGATGTCGGTCTTCATGGTGCGAACTCCTCCGAAATCGGACAGTCGAAGTGTACCGGTCGAGGTGCACCCGAGCCGCAGCCTGGCTCACATGCCCGGCTGTTTGGCGATCTCGGTGAGGAACTCGTCGTTGGTGCGGAAGGTCTTGAGGCGGTCGACGAGCAGTTCCAGGCCGGGGGCGGCGTTGCCGTCGGCGGCCAGCCCGGAGAGCACCCGGCGCAGCTTCCACACCATCTGCAGTTGCTTGCGGTCGTACAGCAGCTCCTCGTGGCGGGTGCTCGAGGCGTCGACGTCGATCGCCGGGTAGATCCGCCGCTCGGCGAGCTTGCGGTCGAGCCGCAGCTCCATGTTGCCGGTGCCCTTGAACTCCTCGAACACGGCCTCGTCCATGCGGCTGTTGGTCTCGACCAGGGCCGTGGCCAGGATCGTGAGCGAACCGCCCTCTTCGACGTTGCGGGCGGCGCCGAAGAAGCGCTTCGGCGGATACAGGGCGCCGGCGTCGATACCACCCGACAGGATCCGGCCGCTGGCCGGAGCGGCGAGGTTGTAGGCCCGGCTGAGGCGCGTGATGCCGTCGAGCATCACGACCACGTCCTCGCCGTACTCGACCATCCGCTTGGCCCTTCTCGATCGCCATCTCGGCGATCTGGGTGTGCTGGTCGCTCGGCTTGTCGAAGGTCGAGGCGATCACCTCGCCCTTGATCGTGCGCTGCATGTCGGTGACCTCTTCGGGGCGCTCGTCGACGAGCAGCACGATCAGTTTCACCTCGGGGTTGTTGCTTCTCGATCGACGGTCGCGATCGTCTTCATCACCGTGGTCTTGCCGGCCTTGGGCGGCGACACGATCATGCCCGCGCTGGCCCTTGCCGATCGGGCAGACGAGGTCGATGATGCGGGCCGTCATGTTGGTCGGGTCGGCCGGATCTTCCATCCGCAGCCGGTCGTCGGGGAACAACGCCGTGAGGTCCTCGAATCGCGGGCGGCGCTTGGCGTCGTCGGGCGACTTGCCGTTGACCGACAGGATCTCGAGCACCGCCGGGTTCTTCTCGTTGCGGCCGGCCGGTCGGCTCATGGCCACGACGTGGTCGCCCTTGCGCAGCCCGTACTGCCGTGACAGCTTCACCGGCACGTACGAGTCGCTCTTGCTGGCGAGGTAGTTGTTGACCCGGATGAAGCCGTAGCCCTCGTCGCGCAGGTCGAGGTAGCCCTCGACGCTGACCGGCTCGAGGTTGACCGGGGCGCCGGCGATCGACGTCGTCCTCGAACTGCTCGCGGTCGTCGCCCTGCGGACCGGCGTCCTGCCGGCCGCGGTTCTTGCGGCGGCGGCGGCGACGCTTGTTGCGGTTCTCGCTGTCGTCGCCGGGCTGGCCGCCCTGGCCGTTGGTGAACTGGCCGCCGCGGTCGCCCTGCGGGCGGTTGTCGCGGCGCGGTCCGGCGTTGTTGTTGCGATTGTGATCGCCGCGCGGTGTCGCCCTCGTCGTCACCGTCACTCGACTCGTCGCCGGAGCGATCGCCCGCAACGTCGGCGGTGTCGCCGAGGTCGAGCTCCCACTCCGCCTTCGGCTCGTCGACCGGATCGGTCGCCTTCGTCGCCGTCGCGGCGCGGTCGGGAGTGCCGCCGGCGGGTCCGTCGTCGACGGGCGCCGCGTCGGGGCGTTGTCCGTGTTGCCGGTACGGCTGTGGCCGTTGTTCGCGACCGGAGCGGGGGCGGCGTCACCGGGCGCGGGGCACCCGTCATCTCGAGGATCTGGTCGATGATCTCCGACTTCTTGTTGCGCGCCGACGCCTTGACACCGAGTGCCTCGGCGATCGCGATGAGCTGGGCCTTGTCCTTCGACTCGAGAACCGATTGTTCGAGTGCCTGTGCGGTCACGCTGACCTTCTCCCTATGGTGGCGGACTGCTCGCCCGCTGTGTGCGGCCCCCGGTGATCGGAGCCGGATGTTGTGGGGTGGGCACCGGCAGGAGGTTGCACGATCCCGGCGATGCATGCACATGCGCACGATCGACGATCGATCGGCGGACCCCTGCGTGCGTCACTGCCATCCCGAGATCGAACGGATTCGTGACGCCTGCAGTTGGTGACGGGTCGTTCAGTGCGACCCGGGGAACCCCAGGTCCCGATAACTGTATCGAGTGGAGCAGGGGCGGCGCAACGCAATCCGAACATGTGTGCGGCCCCGGCGGCGCACGCCCGGCGGCCCGGATCAGCCGGTGTTCGACACCGAGCGCACGAACTTCTGCACCGCTGCCAGGTCGTTCGGGAGCGTCTCGGTGCGTTCCGGGCGCTCGAACAGGTCGGCCAGTGGGCCGGCAGTTGTGGACGCACACCGGTGGCGCGCTCGACCGCCTCCGGGAATTTCGCCGGATGGGCGGTGGCCAGCGTCACGACCGGGACGTCGGGACCGGTGCCGCCGAGCACGTGGGCGGCGTGCGTGCCGGTGGCCGTGTGGGGGTCGATCAGGATGCCGGTGTCGGCGTAGACACGGCCGATCTCGGCCAGCGTGGTCGGCGTCGTCGCAGCGCGCGCGCCCGGAACGAGCCGGCGATGTACTCGGCGCGTTGATCGGCCTCGATCGACAGCGTGCCGGTCGACCGGAATCGTGCCAGCTGCTCGGAGGTCAGGCCGCCGTCGCGCCCGTTCATCTCGAACAGCAGTCGTTCGAAGTTCGACGACACCTGGATGTCCATGCTCGGGCTGAGGGTGGGCACGACGTCGCGGGTGGACATGTCGGCGTCGTTGACGAACCGGGCGAGGATGTCGTTGGAGTTCGAGGCGACGATGAAGTCGTCGATCGGGGCGCCCATCCGGCGGGCGATCCAGCCCGACAGGACGTTGCCGAAGTTGCCGCTCGGCACGGCGGCCGTGATCGGACCGGAGAGCGATCGAGCGGCGGTGACGTAGTAGACGATCTGCGCCATGACCCGCGCCCAGTTGATCGAGTTGACCGCCGACAGTCGCAGATCGTCGCGGAACGCGGCGTCGCCGAACATCGCCTTCACGAGATCCTGGCAGTCGTCGAACGTGCCTTCGATGGCGACGGCGTGAACGTTGGGGCTGTCGACCGTCGTCATCTGGCGTCGCTGGACCTCGCTCGTGCGCCCCGCCGGGTAGAGGATCACGATGTCGACGTTGGCGCAGTGCTTGACGCCGTCGATCGCCGCCGACCCGGTGTCGCCGCTCGTGGCGCCGACGATCGTGATCCGATCGCCGCGCTGCGGCGAGCACGCGGTCGAACATCCGGCCGACGAGCTGCAGGGCGACGTCCTTGAACGCGAGTGTCGGGCCGTGGAACAGCTCGAGCATCCACTGCCGATCGTCGATCTGCACGAGCGGCACGACCGCCGGGTGCCGGAAGGTGGCGTACGCGTCGCGACAGAGCGAGATCGAGCGCACCCGGGCCGAGCTCGTCGCCGACGAACGGAGCCATGACGGCGGCCGCGGCTCGAGGCGTAGTCGTCGGCGCCGCGGTGAGATCGGGCAACTCGGGCCACGCGGCACGGGACGTACAGGCCACCATCGCTCGCCAGCCCGGCGAGCAGCACGTCGGCGAACCCGAGCTCCGGCGCGCGCCCCGTCGCGCGTGGACAGACGATAGCCGCTCTTCATCCGGTCATCTGCTCCGATCAGGTCGGATCGAGCGCTCGCTCGCACGACTCCGATCGCACGATCAGCTCGACGACGCTCGCGCGAGCTGCGTCGCAACCGTGGCCTGGACGTCGGCCTCGAGCGCCTCGTGGGTGATGAAGACCAGCCGCGCATCGGGGCCGATGCCCTCCTGCTCGGCGGCGCGGATGCTGACGCCGTGTTCGGCGAAGGCACCGGTGACGGCGTGCAGCACGCCCGGCTGGTCGGCGACGTCGAGGCTCAGCAGGTACTCGGCGCTGGTCTCGTCGATCGCTCGGATCGTCGGCCTGGCGAACGTGCCGAGCGTTCCGTGCGTGCCCTTCGAGAGGTTGACGGCGGCGTCGATGACGTCGCCCAGCACGGCCGACGCCGTGGGCAATCCACCGGCACCGCGCCCGTAGAACATCAGCGAGCCGACCGCATCGCCTTCGACGAAGACCGCGTTGTAGCTCTCGCGCACGCTCGCCAGCGGATGATGCACCGGAACCATCGCCGGATGGACGCGAACGGCGATGTCGCCGGAAGCCGGGTCGCGCTCGGCGATGCCGAGCAGCTTGACCACGTATCCGAGGCGACGGGCGACGGCGATGTCGCCGGCGGTGATGCCGCTGATGCCCTCGTGGTACACGTCGCCGGCGACGACCTTGGCCCCGAAGGCGATCGAGGCGATGATCGCCGCCTTGGCGCCGGCGTCGAACCCTTCGACGTCGGCCGTCGGGTCGCGCTCGGCGTAGCCGAGCTCCTGCGCCTCGGCGAGGGCGGCTCCGTAGTCGGCGCCCTCTTCGGTCATCTTCGTCAGGATGAAGTTGGTGGTGCCGTTGAGGATGCCCATCACGCGTGTGACCGGTTCGCCGCGCAGGCTCTCGCGCAATGGACGGATGAGCGGGATCCCGCCCGCCACGGCTGCCTCGAACAGCAGGTCGACGCCGTTGGCGTCGGCTGTGGCGAACAGTTCGGCGCCGACGTTGGCGAGCAGTTCCTTGTTGCCGGTGACGACCGGCTTGCCGGCCGCCAACGCAGTCGTGATCAGTTCGCGGGCCGGCTCGATGCCGCCGATCACCTCGACCACGAGATCGATGTCGGGATCGGTGACCACGGCCAGCGGCGTCGCGGGTGAGAACGCCCGTCGGCGAGCGTGATGCCCCGGTCGCGCGACAGGTTGCGGACGGCGACACGCGTGATCTCGAGACGGAGTCCGGTGCGAGCTTCGATCGCCTCCGCCTGGCGCTCGACGAGCGGCACGAGGGCGGCACCGACGTTGCCGCAGCCGAGCAGACCGATTCGAATGGTGCGGGGGTCGTTCGCCACGACCCGCAGAGTAACCGTCGGTCTGTCGAGTCAGACGTACGGATTGACCGGCGTCGGGAGGGTCACCCCTTCGACTTGGGCAGCCTGACGTCGTAGTACTTGTCGACCGCCTTCACGACGTCGGCGAAGCGGGGGCGTTCGATGATCGCTCCCTCCCGACGCATCCGCGACGGGTCGACGTCGAACATCCGCCAGATCCGGGCGTAGCTGACACGGCGTTGCGGGTCCCAGTCGCCGACACCGACCTGGACTTGCGGCTCACGGTCGTCGCGCTTGGTCGTGAGCGGCACGCCGACGAGCTTGTCGCCGCGGCGGCCGATCACGACGACGGGACGGTCCTTGCCCTGCGTCGGATCCTCCTCGAAGGGCACCCACGTCCACACGATCTCGCCCGGGTCGGGGTCACCGTCGAGACGCGGCGAGTACTCGATCGTGACTGCGCTCTCCGGCGTCGGGCCGCGGCGGCGCGCCCGGCGCAGTGTGGCGCGCCCTCGGTTGACCACATCGCGGAAACGACCGGTGAGGCCGCTACCCGTGGACGCGTCAGCCGGTGCACCGTCATGGGTCATGCGGTCATCGTACGACGTCGCCGTCGGGCATCGTCTGGGCGTCGGTGCCGGCCGCCGGCCAGCCCCAACCCACTCCACCGCGATCACGCGACCGCGGCGGGTCACCACCTTGGCGAAGGAGAGCCGGGGTCGAACCCGAGGTCCGGGTGACTCACACCGTCAGCAGCACCGGCTCGCCGATCTCGAGCAACCGGAACGACTCGGCGACCTCGGGCGGAGCGCCGGCCAGCTGCCCGTTCGATCTCGGCCCGCCCGTCGCCGAAGTGCGACCAGCCCTCGTAGTGCACGGGCACCACGGTCCGCGGGTTGAGCTCGTCGCACAGGACGACGCCGTCGGCCGCCGTCATCGTGTACCGAACCGGCCCGGTGAGCGGGAAGTGGGCGCCCCCAGATGGAGCACGGCGAGCGAGACCTGGAGCCGCGGAGACCTGGCGCACACCGGAGTACAGCACCGTGTCGCCCGAGATCCAGAGCTGGCCGTGCTGCTGGCCCTGCCAGCGCAGGGCGAAGCCGACCACATCGCCCACCAGCCGGCGGCTCAGCGGCGGTCCGTGGCGGCACGGCGTGGCCGTGACCTCGATCGCCGGCCGGCGAGCTGCTCTCGAGCACCGTCGAAGCCCAGGGCTCGAGCCCGCGCGCCGTGCTCCCGAGCCGACCGGCGCCGGCGGCGGTGGTGACGACGACCGGCACCGACGCCAGCAGGCGACGCCCGGCGTCGTCGAGGTTGTCGGCGTGGTGATCGTGGGTCAGCAACACGGCATCGATCGGGCCCAGGTCGGCGAGGGCGACCGCCGGCGCGGTCGGTCTTGCGTGACTTCGTCCCGAGCCGAACTGATAGGTACGTCCGGGATCGTCGAAGGTCGGATCGGTGAGGATCCGCCAGCTGTCGAACTCGAGCAGGACGGTGGGGCCGCCGATGTGCGTCACCCGAACCGTCGTCATGCGGTCACGTCGCCGGTTTCGAGGTCGACTGCGTGCTCCAGGGCCCAGTCGAGGGCGTAGTCGGCGACCTCCTCCCAGCCGGCCTGAGCCGGCATCAGGTGGGCTCGCCCCTCGAACTCCTTGACCTCGGTGATCAGGCCCTCGGCCTTGTAGTGCTTGGCGTTGGAACGCTGGATCTTGGGCGGCATCAAGTTGTCTTCGCTGCCGGCGATGAACAGGAGCGGGGCGCGGTCGGGATTCTTGTAGTTGACGTAGGAGTCGTCCTTGCCGGGATGGATGTTGGCGAGCGCGCTCCCCCAGAAGACGTGACCGGAGGCGGGGATGTGGTAGCGGTCGTACAGCCGGCAGCGCCTCGGCCTCCTCGAATCCGTTGGTGAACGCGTACTGCCACTGCTCGAACGTGAACCCGACCGCCTTGTGCCGGTTGGCGGGGTTCTTGAGGACCGGGAACGTGGCCTTGACCTGGGACAGCGGGATGACCTTGACGCCCTCTGTCGGCGCCGAGTTGATCGCCACGCCGACGGCGCCGAAGCCGTGGTCGAGCAGGATCTGGGTGAACACGCCACCGGCCGAATGACCCATGATGATCGGCGGCTTGTCGAGGCCGCCGATGATCGACTCGAGCCGTTCGATGATCGCCGGAACCTCCAACTGCTCGATCGGGGTCGGGTCGGCGTTGAGCGCCTCGACCTCGACGTCGAATCCGGGATACGCCGGAGCGAGCACGTTGAAGCCCTTCGACTGATATCTCGCGATCCAGTCCTCCCAGCTCCGTGGTGTCACCCAGAATCCGTGGACGAGGACGATCGTGTCGGGAGTGAAGATTGGACGGCATTGGCGGTTGCCCTTCTGATCGATTGGCGGAAGTGACCATTGTCGACCGGGACGGAATTCTAAGGTGGAAGACGACGTGTTCTCGAGCGTTCACGTTCGTCGCCGATTCGGGACTGCGCGCATGAAGAACAGCTGGAGCTCGAGCGGGCGTGATCTCCGCCGACACCGCGATCGGTGCACATCGACCGGTCCGGAGCACCACGGCATCGACGGTCCCTTCGTGATCACCGCAGAGATGCCGGTGAGTTGTCCGGTGAGCTCTCAGGACCACCGCTCAGGTTCATGGCACCGTACGCTGGAATCGCCTTACCCCAGCCCGCCGAGATGGAGCGATCCGATGAACCCCCACGACCACGACCACGACACCACGACGACGGCGATGTGTTCGTCGCCACCCTGAGCAGGCGAACCGCGCTCGGCGTCCTGGCCGCCTTCGGGTTCGGCGTGCTGGCGGCGTGCGGTAACGACGACGACAGTTCCGGTTCGCCGACGTCGACCGGGGCGGCCAGCCCGACGACGTCCGGGGCCACGAGTACCGCCGCCACCGCCACCAGCGCCGCCACCGCCACCAGCGCGCCCACCAGCGCCACGACCGGTGCCGGCGCCGAGTTCCTGGACTTCCCGGAGGAGACGAACGGGCCGTTCCCGGCCGACGGCAGCAACGACGACGGCAACGGCAATCTCGCCAACGTGCTCGCCGACGCCCGCGTGATCCGTTCCGACATCACCGCCAACCTCGACGGGTCCGATGTGCAACCCGGCATCCCGATGGCGCTGACGATGGTGATCGGGTCGGGAGGGGCGGCGCTGGCCGGTGCCGCCGTGTACGTGTGGCATTGCAGCCGCGACGGTCACTACTCGGTCTACAACTCGGGCATGAACGGCGGAGACTTCTCCGGCAGCACGTGGTTCCGTGGCGTGCAGGTCGCCGATGCCACCGGCGCCGTCACGTTCGACACGATCTTCCCGGGTCGCTATCAGGGCCGGGCGACGCACATCCACTTCGAGGTGTACGAGGACGACTCGTTCTCCAACCTGCTGCTGACGAGTCAGATCGGGTTCGACGACGCCGATGCCGACGCTGTCTACGCGACCGACGCCGACTACGCCGCGAGTCTCAGCAATCCCGACGTACAACGCCGGCGACAACGTGTTCGCCGACGGCGACGGCTCTCAGATCACCGATCTCGGCGACCCGTCTGCGAGCACGATCGGCTCCGGGCTCGTGGCGACGGTCGCGATCGGGGTGTGATCAACCGACGTCGGTGGCCAGGAGGTCGTCGAACGTCTCGCGCCGGATCACGAGCCGCGCCTCGCCGTCGGCCACGAACACCACGGGTGGCCGCGTGATGGCGTTGTAGTTCGACCCCATCGACCTGCCGTACGCACCCGTGACCGGCGTCGCCAGCAGATCGCCGACGGCGACGTCATCGGGAAATCGAGCATCGAAGAGCAGCACGTCTCCGCTCTCGCAGTGCTTGCCGACCAGTCGCCCGTGCAGCTCGCGCTCGGCGAACGGGGAGCGCGGGAGGAACGCTTCGTAGCCCGACCCGTAGAGCACCGGGCGCGGGTTGTCGCTCATCCCGCCGTCGACGGCGATGTAGGTGCGCACGCCGGGGATGCGCTTGATCGTGCCGACCGTGTACACCGTGACGGCGGCGGCGGCAACGATCGAGCGACCCGGCTCGACACTGACCCGCGACGTGACACCGAGTGCCTGGCACGCATCGTTGACGACGTTGCCCCACTGCGTGATCGTCGGGGCTTCCTCGCTGCCGACGTACGACACGCCGAGCCCGCCGCCGAGCACCAGCTCCGGAAGCCCGAGCGGAGCCGCGAAGCGGGCCATCACGTCGGCGGCCTTGGCGAAGCTCGATGCGGCGAAGACGTTGGAGCCGATGTGACAGTGCAGCCCGACGAGCTTCATGCTCGCCGACTCCGCTGCCCGTTCGACGGCACGCATCGCGTCGCCGTTGCCGAGGTTGAAGCCGAACTTCGAGTCGTCCTGCCCGGTGGCGATGAACTCGTGGGTGTGGGCGTGAACTCCCGGGGTGATCCGCAGCAGCACGTCGGGACGGCGGCCGGCGCCCTCCGACGCCAGTGCGTCGAGTCGGTCCATCTCGTCGAACGAGTCGACGACGAGATGGCCGACGCCCTCGTCGATCGCCCGGCGCAGCTCGGCAACGCTCTTGTTGTTGCCGTGCATCACACACGCCGCCGCCGGCACCCCTGCGGCGAGGGCGACGTGGAGCTCGCCCTCGGTGGCGACATCGAGTCGCATGCCCTCGTCGTAGGCGAGGCGTGCCATCGCCCGGCAGAGGAAGGCTTTGGTGGCGTAGATGGCCTGTCCGGCGCCGAAGGCAGCGACCGCCTCGCGACAGCGGGCGCGGATGTGGGCTTCGTCGTACACGAACAACGGTGTCCCGAACTCGGCGACGAGCTCGCGGACCGAGCAGCCGCCGATCCGGAGCCAGCCGTCGTCACCGACGGCAGCAGTGTCGGGCAGCAGCCGCGCGGGGAGTCGGGAATCGACCGTCACATCGACTCTGGGGCGTCGATGCCGAGCAGACCGAGCCCGAGCTGGAACGTGCGCGCCGTGACGTCGCACAGGGCCAGCCGGCTGGTGCGCACCGGATCGTCGGCCTTCATCACCGGACAGTGCTCGTAGAACGCGGTGAAGTCCTGGGCCAGGTCGAACAGGTAGTTGCACAGCTTGTGCGGGGAATAGCTGGAGACCGTCTCGCGCAGCACCGACGGGAACGCCAGCAACCGTTGTGCGAGCTCGCGCTCCTGTACGACGCCGAGCGTGATCGCGCTGCCGCGCACCGACTCGCGATCGACGCCGGCGCGACGGAAGATCGAGCAGATCCGGGCATGGGCGTACTGCAGGTAGGGCGCCGTGTTGCCGTCGAAGGACAGCATCCGGTCCCAGTCGAAGACGTAGTCCTTGATCCGGTCGGTCGACAGGTCGGCGTACTTCACGGCACCGATCCCGATCATCCGTGCCACCGCCGCCCGCGTGTCGGCGTCGAGATCAGGATTCTTCTCGGCGACCGCAGCGGCTGCCCGGTCGACCGCCTCGTCGATCAACTCCACCAGTTTGACGGCATCACCCGAGCGGCTCCGGAGCATCTTGCGATCCTCTCCGAGCACACTCCCGAAGGGCACGTGCACCGCTTCGGCGGGCGGACGCAACCAACCCGCCATCCGCGCCACCTCGAACACCATCTGCAGGTGCTGCGCCTGGGGTGCGCCGATGACGTACACGAGCAGGTCGGCGCCGAGGCGCTCGACGCGGTCGACCACGCATGCCAGGTCGCTCGTGGCGTACATGAACGCCCCCGTTCGAGAGCGGACGATCAACGGCAGCGGTTCGTTCTCACGGTTGTGGAAGCCGGGCGGGAACACGACCTTGGCACCGTCGCTGTCCTCGAGCAGACCCGCCGCCTCGAGTCGCTCGTAGACCTCTGGCATCAGCGCCTGGTAGCCGCTCTCACCCGCCAGGTCGTCGTCGGTGAGCAGCACGCCCAGCTTGCGGTAGACGAGGTTGAAGTACTCGTTCGACATCGCCACGAGGCGCTGCCAGATGGCGATCGTCTCCGGGTCGTAGCTCTGCAGCTTGACGACCCGCTCGCGCGAGCGATGCTGGAACTCGGGGTCGTCGGTGAACTTGGCGTTGGCCTCCTTGTAGAAGCCGTCGAGGTCGCCCTGCGCCAGCCCGGCGGCGGCAACGTCCTCACCGATGTCGAGCAGGTGCTCGATGAACATCCCGAACGGGCGGCCCCAGTCGCCGATGTGGTTCTCACGGATCACGTCGTGCCCGACGAACATCAGCATCCGCACGAGGGCGTCGCCGATCACCGTCGTGCGCAGGTGCCCGGCGTGCATCTCCTTGGCGACGTTGGGCGCCGAGTAGTCGACGACGACCGTGCGCTTGACCTCCGCCGACGGCACACCGAGGCGATCGTCGACCGCCACCCGGTCGAGCTGCTCGGCCAGGAACGAGTCGTCGAACGTCAGGTTGATGAACCCGGGCCCGGCGATCTCGACAGTGCTGCACACCGCTTGCGAGCACACCGGTGTCGACCACGCGTTGAGCGACATCCCGAGGATTCGCCCCGATCTGCTTGGCGAGGCCGAGCGCCCCGTTGACCTGGGCATCGGCCCGATCGGACGGGCGGACGACCGGATCGACACCGTCACGCCCGGCGATCTCGGCGAAGACGGGCGCCAGCAGGTCGGTGACGATGATGAGGGGGTCGGCCACAGTGCACCATTCTGCCGCCTCGGCCTGCTCAGACCAGCTTGAGATGAAACGACTTGAGTCGAGTGAAGGGATCGAAACCGAGCTCGCTCAACGCCTGGCCGCGTCCGGTGTCCTTGACACCGGTCCAGACCAACGCCGGATCGACGTAGTCGCAGCGGTTCATGTAGGCCGTTCCGGTGGCAACTCGATCGCCGATCGCGATCGCGGCATCGACATCGCTCGTCCACACGCTCGCCGTCAGCCCGTACTCGCTGTCGTTCATGAGCCGCACCGCTTCGTCGTCGGACTCGACCCGCATGATCCCGATCACCGGCCCGAACGACTCCTCGGTCATCACCCGCATCGAATGATCGACGTCGACGAGCACCGTCGGCCCGAAGTACGGAGTGCCGGCCGCCGACCCGGGGAAGTCGGTCTCGCTCACCAGTGCCCGCGCGCCGTGGGCGACGGCCTCGTCGACCTGGTCGCGAACGGCGTCGGCCGCACGGCCGGTCACCATCGGCCCGATCGTCGTCGCCGGATCGAGCGGGTCGCCGAGCACGTAGCCGCGTGTCGCCGCGACGAAGCCGTCGACGAACTCGTCGTAGACGTCGGTGTGGACGTAGATGCGCTCGATCGCGCAGCACGACTGTCCGGAGTTGAAGAACGACCCGTCGACGTTCTCGGCGATCGTGTACGCGAGGTCGCAGTCGGGACGCACGTACGAGGGGTCCTTGCCCCCCAGCTCGAGCCCGGTGCCGATGAACCGCTCGCCGGCGCGGCGCTGGATCACGTGCCCACCCTCGACGGAACCGGTGAACACCACGAAGTCGATGCGGGGATCGGCGATCATCGCCGCCACGTCGTCGTGCGTGGCGACGACATGCTGGAACACGCCCGACGGTGCGCCGGCGGCGGCGAACGCCTCGCTCAGCCGTTCGGCGCAGAGCATGGTCTGCGTGGCGTGCTTGAGCACGACCGTGTTGCCGGCCAGCAACGCCGGCACGACGGAGTTGACGGCGCACAGGTACGGGTAGTTCCACGGGGCGACGACCAGGATCGATCCGAGCGGGTCGCGCCGGATGAACTTCTGGAAACCGGACGGAGCGTCGACGGCGATGTCGGCCAGTCGATCGGCGGCGATCGAGATCATGTGGCGGGCGCGCTCCTGGAATCCGCGACGGATCTCGTTGCCGCCGAACGCCACCGGCCGGCCCATCTGGTGTGCCAACTCGACGGCGATCTCGTCGGCGACCGATTCCATATGGGTCACCATCCGCTCGCAGACCGCGGCGCGATCGTCGATCGACATCGACTGCCACTCGGCCCGTCCGGCCACTGCATCGGCGAGCACGCGCTCGCGCTCGCCGGCCGAGACAGACGTGCGTTCGGCGTACACCGAGCCATCGATGGGAGACACGATCTGCTGGACGGCCATGGCTGCAGGCTACGACACCCGCGGAAATTAGAGTCCGGGACCAGACCATCCCAGTGCCGAGCTCGTCGTCGAGCGTGACGGCATCGCCGACCGAACGGAGCCCAGAGATGACCAACGCCAGCACACTCCAGCAGGCCGGACGGTCCGGGAGGCTGGAGGGCAAGGTGGCGCTGATCACCGGCGCCGCCAACGGGCTGGGACGGGTCGCCGCGGAGCTGTTCGCATCCGAGGGCGCCAAGGTGGTGATCGCCGATCTCGACGACGGCACCGAAGCGGTCGAGGCGATCCGTACGGCGGGCGGGCAGGCATCGTTCGTCGCCGCTCGACGTCGGCGACGACGACAGCGTCCGGCGGGCGGTGGCCCACGCCGTCTCCCAGTTCGGCGGGCTGCACGTGCTGTACAACAACGCCGGCATCTCGCCCGGCGACGACGACGGGCCGACCAACACCAGCGACACGACCTGGGAGACCGTGCTCGACATCAACGTCACCGGTGTCGCCCGCTGCTGCCGCCACGGCATCCCGGCGATGCTCGACGGCGGAGGCGGGAGCATCATCAACGTCGCCTCGTTCGTGGCCCACCTCGGAGCGGCGACACCACAGATCGCGTACACGGCGTCGAAGGGTGCTGTGCTGTCGATGACACGCGAGATCGCCGTGCATCTACGCCCGTCAGGGGATCCGCGCCAACGCCCTCTGCCCGGGACCCGTGCTGACTCCCCTGCTGGCCAAGTTCCTGTCGCGACGACGCCAAGCGCCAGCGCCGGCTGGTGCACGTCCCGATGGGCCGATTCGGCGAGCCGATCGAGATCGCCAAGGGCGCGTTGTTCCTCGCCTCGGACGACTCGTCGTTCATGACCGGTCAGTCGCTGCTGATCGACGGTGGTATCACTGCCGCCTACACCACGCCCGAGTGAAGGGGAGCCCATGGCGAAGAACACGCACGTCTCGCACGACCAACTCGTGGCCGACATCGAGAACGGGACGATCGACACGGTGCTCGCCGTCTTCGGCGACCATGCCGGGCGGCTGATCGGCAAGCGCACCGACGGCGCGTTCTACCTCGACGTCGTGCACGAGGAAGGCACCGAGAACTGCGACTACCTGATCGCCTGCGACCTCGACAACACGCCGATCCCCGGCTTCCGGTGGGCGAGCTACGACCAGGGATACGGCGACATGCGCGGCGTCGTCGACGAGTCGACCGTGCGCTACCTCCCGTGGATCGACGCGACGGCGCTCGTGCTCGTGCGACCTCGTCGACGTCGACACCGGCGCCCCCGTCGAGGTGTCGCCGCGTCGCATGCTGCAGGCCCAGGTCGAGAAGGCGGCAGCGCTCGGATACGTCCCGATGATCGGATCGGAGATCGAGTTCTTCCTCTTCAAGGAGGCGTTCGACGAGGCCAACGAGCTCGGCTATCGCGACCTCACGCCCAACTCGCCCTACGTCGAGGACTACCACATCCTGCAGACGACCAAGGAGGAGGACGTGCTCGGCGCGATCCGGCGCGGGCTCGCCGGCGCCGGGATGCCGGTCGAGTTCAGCAAGGGCGAGGCCGGCACGCGGCCAGCACGAGCTCAACCTCACGTACCAGACGGCGGTCGAGATGGCCGACATCAACCTCGTCTTCAAGAACGCCGTCAAGGAGATCGCCCACGCGTTCGGCAAGTCGGCGACGTTCATGGCCAAGCCGTACTTCGCCGACGCCGGATCGAGCTGCCACATCCACTCCAGCCTGTGGTCGCCCGAGGGCGAGGCGCTGATGGCCGAGCCGCGACGGCGACGATGCCACGACCCGCACCACATGAGCGAGCTGTTCCGCTGGTACCTCGGCGGCCTGATGGCGACCGCACGCGAGTTCAGCCTGCTGTTCGCGCCCACGGTCAACAGCTACAAGCGGTTCCAGCCGGGCTCGTGGGCGCCGACCGGCATCGGATGGGACGTCGACAACCGCACGCTCGGCTTCCGCGTCGTCGGCCACGGCAAGGGCATGCGCGTCGAGAACCGCATCCCCGGCGCCGACGCCAACACGCTACCACGCCTTCGCCGCCACGATCGCCGGCGGCCTGTACGGGATCGAGCACCAGATCGAGCCCGACCCGCCGTACTCCGGCAACGGCTACACGCGCCACCGACCTGACGCGCATCCCGTGGACGTTCCCCGAGGCGATCGAGCTGTGGCGCAACAGCGAGATCGCCGTCGAGTGCTTCGGCGAGGACGTCCACCACCACGTGCTCGTGCACGCCGAGGCCGAGTGGCTGGCGTTCAACCAGACCGTCACCGATTGGGAGCGCGCCCGCTACTTCGAGCGCATCTGAACGCAGCATGGCCGGCCGACAGCCCGCTGCTGCGTCCGATCAAGGACGGCAACACGTTCGAGCAGACGGTCGAACGGCTTGCCACCGCGGTCCGGATGGGCGTCGTCGCGACCGGTGAGCGGCTCCCACCGGAACGCGAGCTCGCCGAGCAGCTCAACGTCAGCCGGGTCACGCTGCGGGAGGCGATCAAGGCGCTCCAGCAGGCCGGCTACGTGGTGTCGACGCGCGGCCGCACCGGCGGCACGGTGGTCGTCTACGACCCGGCCACGCAGCCCAGTGCCGACCCTCGCCGGGTCGCCCGCGAACTCGGCAGCCGCCGAGGTGCTCGACGCCCTGGCCTGCGATCGGTGGTCGAGCCCGGCGCCGCCGAGCTGGCCGCGCACGCGGACTCGGCGCCGGCCGATGCCGACCGGCTGCGCGCCGCCGCTCGGCGGCGGTGACGGGCGCCGACGGCCAGCCGCGCCGGCATCGAGGACTCGCGATTCCACATCCTGATCGCCGAGCTGAGCGGCTCGCCGTCGGTGGCCGCCGCCGTGGCCGAGGTGCAGGCCCGGCTCGACGAGCTGCTGGCGGCGATTCCGGTGTTCGCCCGCAACATCGCCCACTCCGACGCTCAGCACGCGCGGATCGCCCGGGCGATCCTGCGCTCCGACCCGGCGGCGGCACGGGCGGTGATGGGCGAGCACGTCGACGGCACGGCGGCCCTGCTGCGCGGCTTGCTCACCTGAACGCTACCAGCGCACCGGCGCGATCAACGAAGAGCACGTCGCGGCGTGCTAAGAAATGGTCTGAGGTCAGGGCATTTCGGGGAGTCCTGACGCAACCGACAAACACACCGCAAGGGGGCTTCGGTGGCAGACAGTGTCAACACGATCGACGACGGACCGGGCGCAGCTCAACGAGCTGGGATACGCGCAAGAGCTGCAAACGCAAGATGGGCTGGTTCAGCAACTTCGCGATCAGCTTCTCGATCATCTCGATCCTCGCCGGCGGCATGACGAGCTTCTGGCTCGGCATGGTGACCGGCGGCCCGCGGGTGATCACGATCGGCTGGATCATGGTCGGCTTCTTCGCCCTGCTGGTCGGCATGGCGATGGGCGAGATCTGCTCCGCCTACCCGACGGCGGGTGGCCTCTACTACTGGTCGGCCAAGCTGGCCCGCAAGAACCCCGCCAAGTGGTCGTGGTTCACCGGGTACTTCAACCTGCTCGGTCAGATCGGCGTGATCGCCTCGGTCGACTACGCCTTGGCGATCTTCATCGCCTACTTCATCCGCATGTTCGACGACGGCTTCGAGCTCACCGCATGGAACATCTACTTCATCTTCGTGCTGGTGCTGATCGTCGCACGGGCTGCTCAACACCTTCGGCGTGCAGCTCGTCAGGATCCTCGGCGACATCAGCGTGTGGTGGCACGTGGTCGGCGTCGCTGATCATCGCCGGTGTCGCTGTTCGTCAGCCCCGACAACACACGCGGGATCGGCGCCGCCTTCGACCGACGCGCCGCCGGGCCTGACCGGCTGGACCGGTGGAGTGGTTCGTCACCGTGCTACCTGTTCGCGCTCGGGCTGCTGCTGGCGCAGTACACGATCACCGGATTCGACGCATCGGCACACGTCAGCGAGGAGACCGTCGGCGCCCGCACCGAGGCCCGAAGGCGATCGTGCGCTCGATCTACGTCTCGGCGATCGCCGCGCTCGTCCTCAACCTGTCGATGATCGCCGCCCTGCCGAAGGGCGACGAGGCGTACACCGCGATCGCCTTCGGCGGCGAGGGCGACGCCTTCCTGGTCAACGCCGCACCGCGACTGATCGACAGCGCCGTCGGGTCGAGCATGGCCAAGTTCCTCGTGTTCATCTCCATCGTCGGGCAGTTCTTCTGCGGCATGGCGTCGGTCACCGCCAACAGCCGCATGATCTACGCCTTCAGCCGCGACGGCGCGCTGCCCGGGTCGAAGCACTGGCACAAGATCAACCCGAAGACCCGCACGCCAACCAACTCGGTGTGGCTCGGTGTCGGCTCTCGGCGATCGTCGGGCCTGCTGTCGCTCTACCAGAAGGCCGGCTACTCGACGGCGTTCTTCGCCCTCACCGGGATCTGCGTGATCGGGCTGTACATCTCCTACGCGATCCCGATCTACCTGCGGCTCACCAACCCCGATTTCGCAGCCGGGCCCGTGGAATCTCAAGGGCCATCACAAGCTCGTCGGCTGGACGTCGCTGATCTGGATCGCGTTCATCACGATCCTGTTCTTCGCCCCGCTGTTCTGGCCGTTCTGGCCGCCGTTCGGCGAGACCGTGTTCAACGACGGGCACACCCGAGGAGTACACGGTCTTCCACCAGAACAACTTCAACTTCACCGGACCGCTGATCGTGCTGGCCGCGCTCGCGATCTGGGCCTACTGGCAGTTCTCCGGCCGCAAGTGGTTCCACGGGCCGAAGGTCCAGGGAACACCGGAGGAGCTGCAGGCGATCGAGCGCGAGCTCGACGCGCTCGAGCACGGCACGCTCTGACAGATCAACCTCCGTCATGAGAGGCATCCGCCGGCGGACGGATGCCTCTCTGGCGTTTTCGACGGCCGAGCCGTACGGTCACGGCGCATGGAATGGCACGAGCTGGCGCCGCAGCTGACCGGATACGCCCACATCGCCACGGTCAGGCCCGACGGTCGACCGCACGTCGCCAAGGTGGCGCCGGCGGTCGAGGGCGAGACGATCTGGATCGGCACCAACGCGAGCTCGACCAAGGCCCGCAATGTGGCGACGATCCCGAAGGCGGCGCTGATGTTCGAGCCGGTCTCGGAGATCTACCTGTCGGCCGACGTCGAGGTGGTGACCGACCTCGCCACCAAGCAGCGGCTCTGGGACAGCGGGATCTTCCCGTACTCGATGGACGCCTTCTTCGGGTCGCCCGACAACGACGACTTCGTCCTCCTGCGGCTCTCACCCACCGAGGCCACCGTCATCTCGCAGGGGGAAGCAGGGTTGCGCCGCGACACCTGGCACGCCTGACGCAGGGCGCGGCCCGGTGCGACCACAGGGGCGGCCCGCTAGATTCGGCGTGCCGTCTGCAATCGCGACGGCGACCCCCGCCCTCGTAGCTCAGGGGATAGAGCGTCGGCCTCCGGAGCCGTAGGCGCAGGTTCGAATCCTGCCGAGGGCACCGCCCACCAGATGACGGAATTACATTGGGTGGCGTGCAGTCGATGGCACCCGAGGGTGAAGGCGCCGATGTCATCGACCGCAACCGGGTGCGCGAACTGGTGGTCGACGCCAACGACGGGATCATGGCAGTCGCCGGCATCGCGGAGGGCTTCATCGGGGCCGGCGCCAGCACATCCGCCACGCTGATCGCGGTGCTGGCAGGAGCGGTCGCCGGCAGCATCGCCCTCGCCGGCGCCAAGTTCACCGAGGCCGCGATCGAACGCGATGCACGACGGGTGGTGCTCGACGAGGTCCGCCGTCAGCTCAGCCTCTCGCCCGAGGAGGAGCTCGGCGAGCTGGCCGCACTCTACGAAGCGAAGGGCTTGTCGCCCGACCTTGCGCACCAGGTGGCGATCGAGCTCAGCTCGCGGGACGCCCTGACCGCCCACGCCGACGCCGAGCACGGGATCGAGCCGGGCGAGCGACCGATCCGGCCGTTCGTCGCGGCCGCCCTGGCCGGAGCCGCCTTCGCAGTCGGCGCGCTGATCGTGGTGGCCACGATCCTGTCGACGCCACGCAGCTCGAGGTTGCCGACCACCTTCTTCGCCGTCGCCCTCTCGCTGGTGCTCGACATCGCTCGTGCTCGCCCGCTGGGGCCAGGTCCCGGTGGCTCGCACGATCGTCAGGAACGTCGGCGTCGGCATGACGGCGATGTTCGTGTCGCTGGCGATCGGTTCGCTGTTCGACCTCTAGCGGCGAGGGCGACGCGTCACTGGTGGCCGATCCGGTGCTCCCGGTCCTTCCAGAGCTCGTCGCGCAGCACGTACTTCTGGATCTTGCCGGTGCCCGTCTTGGGCAGCTCTCCGAAGATCACGCGCTTGGGCGCCTTGAAGCGGGCGAGGTGGGCGCGCACATGGTCGATCAACTCCTGCTCGGTCGCCTCGAACCCCGGCCGCAGCGTGACGTAGGCGACAGGCACCTCGCCCCACGTCGGGTCGGGCGCCGCGACCACCGCGCACTCGAGCACCGCGGTGTGGCTGGCGAGCGCCTGCTCGACCTCGATCGAGGCGATGTTCTCGCCACCGGAGATGATCACGTCCTTCGATCGGTCGCGGAGCTCGACGTAGCCATCCGGATGGATCACACCGACGTCGCCCGTGCGGAACCAGCCGTCGATCGTCGCCGCCGCCGTCGCGTCGGGGTCGCGGTAGTAGCCGAGCATCACGTTGTTGCCGCGCAGCACGACCTCACCCAGGCTGGCGCCGTCGGGCGGGACGTCGAGCCCGTCGCTGTCGACGACGCGGACCTTCATGCCGATCAGGTTGGTGACGCCTTGGCGGGCGTTGAGCCGCGCCTGCTCGGCGATCGAGAGTGCGTCCCACTCGGGTTGCCAGTCACAGATGACCGCCGGGCCATAGGTCTCGGTCAGTCCGTACAGGTGCGTGACGTGCAGGTCGAGCTCGGCCATGCGCGCCAGCAGCGTCGGTGACGGCGGCGCGCCACCGGTCATCACGCGCACGGGACGCGGGGCCGGCCCGTCATCCGCCCACGGCCCGTACCCGAGCGCGGTCAGCACCGTCGGGGCGGCGTTGAAGTGCGTGACACCCTCGGAACGGATCGCCGACCAGATCCGCGCCGGCTCGACGCGGCGCAGCTCGACATGTGTGCCGCCGGCCGCCGTGACGGCCCACGGGAAGCACCAACCGTTGCAATGGAACATCGGCAACGTCCACAGGAACACCGAGCCCGGCCGCAGCTCGGCCTGGGCCGCCATCGCCAGCGCCTGCAGGTAGGCGCCCCGGTGCTGGTACATCACACCCTTCGGGCGACCGGTGGTGCCGCTCGTGTAGTTGAGCGCCAACAGCGCCAGCTCGTCGTCGACCGCGATCCGCATCGGCGACGCCTCCCGGATCAGCTGCTCGTAGTCGTCGTCCGCCCGGCCGGCGACCACCACACGAAGGTCCGGAACGGCGGCGCGGATCGGCGGGACGTGCTCGACCAGCTCGTGATCGACGACGAGCAGCCGGGCGCCGGCGTGGGCGACGATGTACGCCAGCTCATCGCTGCTCAGACGCGTGTTGAGGGCGTTGAGCACGGCACCCGCGAAGGGCACACCGAAGTGGGCCTCGAGCAGCACGTTGTTGTTGGGCGAGAGCACCGAGACGACGTCGCCCGGGCGGACTCCGAGCTGCGACAGCGCCACCGGCCAGCTGTTCGCAGCGCGCCAACATCTCGCGGTACGTGTACCGCAGGTGCTCACCGACGAACGCCGTTCGATCGGCGAAGGCACTGACGGCGCGATCGAGGTGGGCGGTCGGCGTCGAGCGCGACCGGGCCGAAGGCTCCGTCTCGATGCCGCCTGGGGTGCATCGCTCACGATCGTTGCGTCCCGACCTTGAGGTCCTTGAACGGCACGCCGGTGTCGACGGCGATGTCACGCGGCAGGCCGAGCACGCGGTCACCGATGATGTTGCGTTGGATCTCGTCGGTGCCGCCGGCGATGCCGGCCGAGAACGAGGTGATCACCTCGAAGCTCAGCTCGGCGCCGCGCCGCATCGTCGGGCGCCCATGCCTGGCTGGCGATTCCTGCGATCTCCATCGCCGTCGCCCTGAACTCCCACGCGATCGCCGAGCCTGCGAGCTTGCCCAACGACCCGCCCGCCCCCGGTGGCCTGCCGGACTGGAGCTCGGCACGCACGCGCATCGCCACCAACGACTTCGTGGTCTCCATCGCGTACAGCCGCATCAGCCGGTCGCGCACCACGGGGTTGGCGATCGCCCCGTTGGCGCGAGCGACGGCCACCAACCGGTCGTACCGCGGCTGGCTGATCGCGCCGGCGCCCATCGAACCGATGGCGACACGTTCGTACATCAGCATCGCCGTCGCCTGGCGCCACCCGTTGTTGATCTCGCCGATCAACCAGTCGGCCGGGATCCGCACGTCGGTGAAGAACACCTCGTTGAAATGACGACCACCGTCGATCTGATGGATCGGACGGATCTCGACCCCCGGCGCCCGCATCTCGACGACGAACATCGAGATCCCGGCGTGCTTGGGCTGCTCGGGATCGGTGCGGGCGATCAGCACCCCGTAGTCGCGACTCGTGGGCGAGGGTGGTCCACACCTTCTGGCCGTTGAGCACCCACTCGTCGCCGTCGCGTTCGGCGCGGGTCTGCAAGCTGGCGACATCGGAGCCGGCACCCGGCTCGGAGAACATCTGACACCACACGGTCTTGCGGCGATGTTGTCGGGCAGGAAGCGTCCGCTTCTGCTGCCTCGGTCCCGAACTCGTTGAGCACCGGCAGGCACATCCCGTGACTGATCACGAACTTGTTCGCCATCGGCGGGAACTCCTGGGCCACTTCGCGGTAGATCCGCTCGTGCTCGAGCGTCAGCCCGGCGCCGCCGTACTCCTTGGCATAGGTGAGCCCGGCCAGACCGGCCTCGACGAGCGCCGCCTGGAACGACTTGGCCTCCCCCATCGTTCCCGGGATGCCCGCCACCGTCGCCCGTTCGAGGAAGCGACGGCAGCGCGTCGGCGAACTCCGCCTGCTCGTCCGGAGTGAGCAGATCGCCCATCCTCAGAACCCGAACGGGTTGTGCGAGTCGAACTCGACGGAGGCCAGCTCGGGGCCGCGCTCGACGAGCTCGTCGAGCGACCAGCGACCCTGCTTCTCGATCGACGCCGTCGCCCGCCACGGCTCGACGAGCACGACCGAACCGCCGTACACGACGAAGCAGCGCCCGGTCATGGAACACCGCTCGGACGCCAGGTAGGCGACCCACGGTGAGACGTTGGACGGGTCCATCGGGTCGAACTCGTCGGGATCGCGCTCGCCGCCGGAACCGGGCCCGGTCAGGCGCGTCCGCGCCGCCGGTGCGATCGAGTTGACGCGCACCCCGTACGGCGCCAGCTCCTTGGCGGCGATCATCGTGAGGCCGGCCACCGCCACCTTGGCGGCGCGCGTAGTTCGACTGACCGACGTTGGCGAACAGCCCGGACGGCGACGTCGTGTTGACGACCGAGGCGTTGACCGCCTCCCCCGCCTTGGCCCGCTCGCGCCAGTGGGCGGCGGCGTGACGGAGCGGGGCGGCGTGGCCCTTGGCGTTGACGCGCATGACCACGTCCCACTCGTCTTCCGACAGGTTGACCAGCATCCGGTCGCGCAGGATGCCGGCGTTGTTGATCAGCACGTCGAGGCGGCCGAACTCGTCGATCGCCTGCGCCACCAGGTGACGGGCGCCCTCCCAGTCGCTGACGTCGTCGGTGTTGGCGACCGCCGAGCCACCGGCCGCCTCGATCTCGTCGGCGACCGTCTGTGCCGGGCCGCTGTCGCTGCCGGAGCCGTCGGTGCCGCCGCCGAGGTCGTTGACCACGACCGAGGCGCCTTCGGATGCCAGCAACATGGCGTGCTCGCGACCGAGGCCGCGTCCGGCGCCGGTGACGATCACGACTCGACCCTCGAACAACATCACATCACCTCTCGTGCATCGTGGGCGCGGTCGTGGACATCGGCCAGGACCGCAGACCACACGTCAGGGCTGCTCCGCGTAGGGAACATTGAAGCTCAATCGGTCGACGACCCCGGCGAATCGATCGACGATCGTCTCGGCGACGGCGTCGATGGGAGCGACGATCGCCAGTTCGGCGAGCACCTCGTCGGAGATCGGCGAGCCGAGCTCGCCCCAGCGCCCGGCCCGGACGAGGGTCCGCAGCTCGGCACCGAGATCGTCCCAGCCCTCGTGGGCGAGCACGGGCGCGTAGGCGGGGGTGCTGCCGTAGAAGCCGAGCCGTTGCTTGACGTGCGTGGCGTTCACCGCCAGCTCGGCGTCGTCACGGCCGGTCACCACGAACACCGGGCGCGAGATCATCACCTCGGACGGATCGCGCCCGGCGGCGGCAGCGCCGCGGGCAACGGCCGGGATCGTGACCTCGCGGAGGTACCCGACCGTCGAGAACCCGTGCACGACGACACCGTCGGCGACCTCGCCCGCCAACTCGGCCATCCGCCCCCCGACCGCCGACAGGTAGATCGGCGGCTCGCCGTGCGGGTTGCGCTCGGGCGTGAACGCCGGAGGCATCAGGTCGAGTTGGTAGAAGTCACCTTCGACCGTCAGCGGATCGCCGTCGTCCCAGCAGCGCCAGACCGCCGCGCACCGCCTCGACGAGCTCGCGCATGCGTGCGATCGGACGATCGAAGGCTGCCCCGAAGCGCCGTTCGACGTGCGCTCGCACCTGCGACCCGAGCCCGAGCACGAAGCGCCCGCCGGACGCGCACTGCAGGTCGTGGGCCGTCATCGCCAGGTGTGTCGGCGAGCGCGGCAGGGCGACGGCCACGGCGGTGCCGAGCAGGATCGAGGAGGTCGTCGCTGCCGCCGGGCCGAGCGGGAGGAACGGGTCGTGCGCCGTCTCGGTGGTCCACACACCATCGAAGCCGACCTGCTCGGCGAGCGCCGCCGCTCGACCCGAGGTCAGGACGTCGGGCTCGATGATGGCGTGGACGAACATCGTGTCGTCCGCCTGCTAGCGCTCGGACGAATGCAGGACGTCGTTGCCGATGCGTCGCCTCGGACTCATCCGAGCAGGCGTGCGGCGTCGGGCCGCTCGTGCCACCGGAACAGCGCTTCGGCGTTGCCATGGGTCATCAGGGCGACCTCGTCATCGGGCACACCGTCCAACGACTCGGCGACTTCCTTCTGCGAATGCGGCCACGGCGTGTCGGCATGCGGATAGTCGCACTCCCACAGGATGCGGTCGACCCCGATGTGATGCCGCGTCTCGATCCCGACGCCCTCGTTGATGAAGCACACCCACAGGTTGCGACGGAACACGTCGGACGGGCGAGTGTCGTCCATGTGCGACCAGTAGCGGTGCCGCTCCCATTGCCGGTCAGCGCGCTCGAGAGCGAACGGAACCCACCCGATCCCGCCCTCGGACAGCGTGAACTTGATGTCGGGGAAGGCCCGCGGGATGCGACCCATGATCAGGTCCATGCACGTGATCCACGACGACGTCGGGGCGAGGGCGATGCCCTGGATGAACGGCGAGTCGGTCGACGCCATGGGCACCACACCGCTCGTGCCGATGTGCATGCAGACCACCGTGTCGGTCTCGACGCACGCCTGCCACAGCGGGTCCCAGTGTTCGGTCGAGAACGACGGGCAGCCCGAGCGGCACGGGATTCTCCGGGAACGTGACGGCACGCGCCCCGCGTGCAGCACAGCGGCGGACCTCGTCGGCCATCAGCACCGGGTCCCACAGCTGGCCGATGATCATCGGGACGTACATGCCCGGCACCGACGCACACCACTCGTCGAGCACCCAGTCGTTGTAGGCCTTGACGCACAGATCGGCGAGTGCCTTGTCGTCGGCCAGCAGGAACGTGACACCGGCGAACCGCGGGAAGGTCGGGAAGCAGACGCTGGCCCGGACGCCGTTGGTCAGCAGGTCCTTGGCGCGCTCGACCGGGTCGTAGCAACCGGGGATCATGTCGGTGTAGCGCACCGGATCCATCGAGTACTCCGAGTAGTCCTTGCCGGCGACGGCGTTGAGACCCATCGTCTCGCCGCGGCGCCCTTCGAAGATCCAGAACTGGCGACCGTCGTCCTCGATCACGTGAGGACCCGCTTCCTGGAGCGCGGCGGGCAGACGATCGGACCACACGTTGGGCGGCTCGATGATGTGATCGTCGACGCTGAACAGGTCGTACTGCAGTGTCCGGGCTCCCCTCTCCGCGAGTGGAATAGAGCATACTCTTCTCGCCGATGCAGCCGCACGGTCGAGTAGCCTCGCCGCGTGCCCGCCGGCATCGCCACCTCCGATCCTCGCGCCACTGCCGCCGCTGCCGGCCTGCTCGCCGAGGGTGCGACGGCGGTCGACGCGGCGGTGGCGGCCGCCCTCGTGCTGTACGTCGTCGAGCCGCAGCAGTGCGGGCTCGGGGGCGATGCCTTCCTGATCCACGTCGAGCCCGGGTCCGATCCGGTCGGCCTCGACGGTTCCGGGGCCCTGCCGCGCGACGCTCGACGACGCCGCGCTGGCGGCGGCCGGGCTCGACACCATCCCCGCCCGCGGCGCCGCCTCGGCCACCGTGCCCGGCGCCGTGCGGTTGCTCGAGGATGCGCTCGCCCGGTTCGGCTCGCGTTCGCTGATCGAGCTCGCCCAGCCGGCGATCGCGCTCGCCCGCGACGGGTTCGAGGTGCGCCCCACGCTCGCCGGCGCCGCCGCCCGAGCCGCCGGCGAGATCGGCGCCGACCCGGTGCTCGGGCCGCTCTACGTCCCGGACGGCACGCCCGTTGCGGTCGGTGACATCGTCGTCAACCCGGTGCTCGCCGAATGCCTCGCCGCGATCTGCGAGCAGGGATCGACGCTGCTGCACGAGGGCCCGCTCGGCACGGCGGTCGTCGCCCGCTTGCGTGCCGGCGGCGGATTCCTGAGCGAGGACGACTTCGCCGCCCACGTCACCGCACCGATCGAGCTGGTGTCGACGACGTTCCGTGGCAGCACCGTGTGGGAGCTGCCGCCACCCACGCAGGGCATCGCCGTCGTCCACGCCCTCGACGCCATCGCAGCCGAGCTCGACGCGGTCGCAGAGCGCGGACGACTGGCGCCGGGTGATCGAGCTGATGGGCGAGAGCTTGGCCGGCGCCGGCTTCGACCTGAGCCAGATCGGGGCCCGTCCGAGCGCCCGCCAAGGGCGACACCACCTACATCGCCGCCATCGACGGCGAGGGCCGCGGCGGCGTCGTTGATCACGAGCCTGTTCGGCGACTTCGGCGCCCATCTCGGCATCCCCGAGCTGGGCGCGCCGATCGGCAACCGGGCCACGATGCTGCGCGCCCTGCGCCTGCCGATGATGCCGGGCCGCAAGCCACCGCACACGACGATCCCCGCCGCGGTCACGCGCGACGGCGAGCTGCAGCTCGTGCTCGGCGTCGCCGGTGGGTTCATGCAGCCGCAGGCGCAGGTGCAGATCCTGATCCACATCCTCGAACGCGGGCTCGCCCCTCAAGCGGCGATCGACGAGCCGCGATTCCGGATCGGGTTCGGCGGAGTGCTGTCGCTCGAAGCCGGGCCACCCGCTGTGCGAGTCGATGCCCGAGGCCGCGGCTCACGCCGCCCGGACCGGAGGGCTTCGGCGCCGCCCAGGTCGTCGCCATCGATCGCCGACGGCAACGTCATCGGCCGGCGCCGACCCGAGGCGCGACGGCGTCGCACGCCGGTGCATCGGTGTCAGACACCGCAGCGTGTCAGATGCGGTAGACGCGGTCGGCGGTGCCGTGCAGGACGGCGGCGCGGTCGGCCTCGGGGAGCTCGCCGACGATCGTCGCGGTAGGCGGCGATCAGGCGGGGGTAGGTCGCCGTACAGGCGGTCGATCGGCCAGTTGCTGGCGAACATGCAGCGATCGGCGCCGAACGCCTCGATCGCCAGCAGCACGCACGGCCGGAGGCTGTCGACCGTCCACGCCGGGTCGGCGCTGGAGGCGATCGCCGACAGCTTGAGCACCACGTTGGGCGCGCGCGCCGGCCAGCTCGGCCAGCGCCGCCGACCAGCGCCCGAGGTAGGCCGCGTCGCGTTCGAGCGGCTGGCCGGCATGGCCGAGCACGATCGTCACGCTCGGCCACGTCTCGGCCAGCCCGACGATCGAGTCGTAGTGCTCGAGCGGCAGCATCAGCTCGACCGACGCCGCCGTGCTCGGCGGCGGCGTCGAACGCGCCGGCGCACCTCGGCGGGCGTCGACGGCACCCATGATCGTCAGGTCGCGCACGCCGCGGAACCGCGGGTGAGGCGGCGTTGGCGCGCAGCACGGCGCCGGCGTCGGGATCGCGCAGCCGGCATCCGGCGACGATCGCCGTCGCGGATACCCGTGGGCGTCGGCGAGCGACGTCGAGCCATCGGTCTCCTGCGTCGGCGTCGGCGTCGCGCATCGCGCACTGGACGTGCACGATCTTCGACGGCCGCTGCTCGCCGGCCTCGGCGAGCAGTTCGAGCGGGCCGAAGCGCGGTGCGTCGAGGCGTTGCGTGCCCTTGAGCCGAGGGTGGTCGAAGTCGGGCTCGAGGAACCGCCAGCGCATACCCGGCAGCGAGTGGTCCCAGAAGTGGACGTGGGCGTCGGTGAACGGCTCGCTCAGCGGCGAGCGATCGCCGCCGGGTCGGCCGGGCGTGAACGTGATCGGCATCGCGAACGTGCCGTACGTGACGCCGATCGTCTCCGCCCGCACGAGCCGCGAGTGATCGACCTCGTAGTCGGGCAGGCGCCGCAGGATCGTCGTCAGCGCGACGTGGATCTGGCGGCGGGCCAGCGTCGAACCGAGGCAACGGTGGGCGCCCGAGCCCGAACGCCATGTGGCGGTTCGGGAACGCGGTCGAGCACCACCTCGTCGGGCCGCTCGAACACCTACTCGTCGCGGTTGCCCGACGCCCAGACGAGCAGCACCCGGTCGCCCTCCGCGATCTGGCAGCCGCCGACCTCGACGTCGCGCTTGGCGGTGCGCGCCAGCGCGAACTGCGGTGCGCCGACACGCAGGAACTCCTCGACCGCGGTGTCCATCAGCTCGGGCTCGTCGATCAGGCGCTGGCGGGCGTCGCGGTCGCGGTCGAGGTGCAGCAGGGCGCTGCTGATCGCCGAGCCGGTGGTGTCGAACCCACCCTGCATCGTGAGCATCACCATCTCCTGGGCGGCGTGGTCGGACACCGGCTCGCCGAACGGCCGCGTGTTGAGGAGGTAGCTGATCATGTCGTCGCGCGGCGATTGCTTGCGCTGCTGCGATCGCCTCCTTGATCGTCCCGACGATCCACGCCAGCTCCTCGAGCACGCCGACTCGCGCCGGGTTGTCCTGGCGGAGGAACACCGTCTTGTGCATCGGCTCGGCGTAGCGGCGCCAGTCGTCGATCGGCAGCCCGAGCTTGTGCAGCGTCACCATCACCGGCAGCGGGTCGGCGAAGTCGTGGACGACGTCGACGTCGCCGGTCTCGATGAACTCGTCGATGCAGTGGTTGGCGTAGTACTCGATGACCGGCGCCGAGGCGCTCGACTGCCGGCGGCGCGAACAGCGGCTGCATGATCCTGCGGTACTCGAGGAACTCCGGCGCGTCCATCTCGATCGGGATCGACTTCTGGCTGGCGTTCTTCTTCGGCGGGATCAGGATCGTCTCCGCCGACGAGAACGTGGCGTCGTCGTGGGCGACCCGCTTGATGTCCTCGTAGCCGGTCACCACCCAGAACCCGCCGTAGGTGTCGCTGTGGGCGACCGGGCAGCGCTCACGCAGGTCGGCCAGCGGCGGCCACGGGTCTTCGGCGAAGTCCGGGTGCGTGATGGTCGAAGTGGACGACGGTGCCGTGACGGCACGCTCGGCGTGCTGTGACATCGTGAGGACCCCCGGAGTCGCCTGGACGAGAACTGCGAAGTGCCGAATATAGCATACTCAATTCCGTGACGCCTTGGCGGGCCGTGGAGACGGCGGCGCCGATGAGCGTCGAAGAGGGCCGTCCGGCCCGCCGCGGATGGTGTTCGCGGGGATCCTCGTCGAGCCTCTCGGTCACGGCCATCAGCCAGACCTTCGTGACCACCGCGCTGCCGACGATGGTCGGCGACCTGGGCGGCTTCGACGGGCTGTCATGGGTCGTCGGCGGCTACCTGCTGGCGTCGACGATCGTCGTGCCGTTCGCCGGCAAGCTCGCCGACCTGTACGGCACCAACCGTCTGTTCCAGATCTCGATCGTCGCGTTCGCGATCGGGTCGGTGATCGCCGGCCGCAGCACGACGGTCGAGATGCTGGTCGCCGCACGCGTCCTGCAAGGGCTCGGCGGCGGAGCGATCCTCACGCTCAGCTTCACGCTCGTCGCCCTGCTCGTCGTGCCCGCGAGCGCGGTCGCTACCAGGGCTACATCGCGTCGCTGTTCACGGCCGCCAACGTCGCCGGGCCGCTGGTCGGCGGCTTCTTCGTCGACCATCTGTCGTGGCGCTGGATCTTCTACACGACCGGCGTCGTGTGCCTGATCGCGTTGCTCTTCGTCCGCCGCAACCTGCCGCGCGACGTGAAGCGCACCGAGTGGCCCCGTTCGATCTCGCCGGCAGCTGCCTGCTCGTCGTGAGCCTCGTCGGCGTGATGCTGATCGCCACGCTGGGGCGGGCAGACAGATGGAGTGGACGTCGCCGGCGCTGCTCGGGCTGGCGGCGCTCACGTCGTGGCGCACTGATCGCCTTCGTCATCGTCGAGCGTCGGCGCGACGAGCCGGTGATGCCGGTCGACCTGTTCCGGCGCCGATCGGTGCGGGTGGCGACCATCCTCGGCTTCCTGACCGGCGTGGCGATGACCACCGTGCTGACCTACGGCCCGACGTTCGTGCAGCTCGCGCTCGGCGTCAGTGCCGCCGCCTCGGGGCTGGTGCTGATGCCGCTGATGTTGTGCGTCATGCTGGCGAGCACGCTCGGCGGGCGGATCATGTCGAAGACGGCGCGCTACCGGCCGACGGCGATCGTCGGCGCGCTGCTGCTCGCGGTCGGCACCGGGCTGATGTGCCTGATGACCGCCGGCACGCCGCTGTTCGTTCCGTCGATCTGCGTCGCCCTCGTCGGGCTCGGCATCGGGCTGACGACGCCGGCCCACATGGTCGCCGTGCAGAACGCGGTCGGCGATGACCGCCTCGGCGCTGCCACGTCGACCACGCAGTTCACACGCAAGATCGGATCGACGATCGGCGTCGCCGTCGCCGGCGGGCTGTTCACGGCGACGACCGCGTCGCGCCTGCGGGCGGCGGGCGCGCTCGGCGCGACGAGCCGATCAGCACGCTGCTCGAGACGCCGAGCCGGATCGATGCCCTGCCCGATCAGCTCGAGGAGACCGTGCGCAATGCCGTGGCGAGCGGCGCGATCGCAGTCTTCGTGCTCACGTTCGTCGCCGCCGCGGCGGCGTTCGTGCTGTCGTTCCGGCTCCCCGACGAGCGGCTCGCCGACGAGATCGCGGCCCCCGATGGGCGGACGGATCGCCAGGCGGCGCCCGCGACGACGCCGACAGCGGTCACGGTTCCAGTGCACAGGACTCCAGTTGAGCGCGGCATCGACGCTGCGGTAGACGCCCGACGACGTGGCCGCGATCAGCGTGCCGTGTCGGAGCGCGGCGACCCCGTAGATGGTCACGCCGTCGAGCCCGCGGCCGACGACCTCCCACGAGTCGGCCGGCGTCGTCGCTGCGCAACAGCTCGAACCGGTGCCCAGGTAGAGGCGATCGCCCGGGCTGCGGTCGAGGCAGTACATCTTCGCCTCCTCGCGGCCGCTCGGGCGGCGTCGTCACGAACGACTCACCGCCGTCCTCGGATCGCAGGATGCGGGTGCGTTGCGCTCCGGCGAGGACGTGCCCGAGGACGTCTCGATCACGTCGTAGACGGTGTTCGGGTCGAGCGCCGCGGGCGCCAGCGCTCCCCGTCGGACGAACGGTAGATGCCGCCCGACTTGAAGCCGTCGGCGAGTTGCCGGTCGCCACGAACACATCACCCGTGCTGGCCGAGCGCAGCAGGTCGAACGCCAGGGATGTCGTCGAGACCGTCGTCAGACCGGTGCCACTCGTGGTCGGCGCCGGCCGGCTCCACACGCCGTCGCCCAACGTGCCCACCAGAGGTGTCCCGGCGCCCGCTCGATGAGCGGTGTACACGCGCTTGCCCGTCGAGCCCGGCGCGTTGCCAGGCGTCGCCGGGCCGGCCACTGCCGGCATCCCACACGCCGTCGTCGGTGCCGACCAACAGGTCGCCGCCGGAACGGCAGAAGGCGTAGACGTTGCCGCGAAGGTCGGCGGGCCGGATCTGCTGCCAGACTCAGGCCGTGATCGTCGGACCGGAAGGCGCCGGCGCGGCCGCCGGCGTACGCGATGCCGGTCTGATCACGGCGACGCGAACACGGCGCCGACGTCGAGGCCGGTGTCGAGCGGCGTCCAGTCGGCGTCGACCGTCGGTCCAGATCCACACGCCGTCGTAGGTGCCGGCGAGGATCGATGCCGTCGCCACGTGACGAGCAACGAGAACATCCGATGGTGGGCGAGCTCGGTAGCCGACCGGTGTCCAGCCCTCGCCATCGCGATCGGCGGCGACCACGCCCTGCCCGGTGCCGGCGACGAGCGAGCCGTCGAGCCTGCGTTCGATGGCGTGCACGACCGGATCGTCCGGTTGACCGGCGATCGGGCGCCACTCTCCTTCGGCCCGGCGACCAACGCATCAGACCGCGGCCGCGCGTGCCGGCGAGCAGGTCGCCGTCGTCGAGCTCGACAAGGCGAACACCGGGGCGTCGGCGAGACCGATCGCGCTCCAGGCACCGCCCGGCGTGCGGATCCAGACGCCGGCATCCTCGGTGGCGGCTGCCAGCGTTCCGTCGCGAGATGCCACCAGCCGGTAGACCGGCGACATCGGACCGCCTTCGCTCGACCGACCAGCGGCCATCGGCGTCGCGCGTCGACCACGCCGAGCGTCGTGCCGGCGGCAACGTCGGGCCCGCCGACGGCGACGCAGTACACCGAGGCGTCGCCGCAGTCGATCGCCGACCAGCTGGCCCCGGTCGTCGTGCGAGACGGCCAGTCCGGCGGTGCCGGCGGCGGCGTAGAGCGTCGCCGTTCGTGACCGATGGTGAAGGCGTTGACGTTGGATCCTTCGAACAGCTCGCCGACCACCGACCAGGTGTCACCGCCGTCGTCGGACCGGGCGATGCAGCGTCCGCACGTGCCGGCCAGCAGCACGCCTGGCGACGGCTCGCTCAACGCGAAGTAGCGCGGCGGCCCGCCGGCAGTGGGCGGCGCGTGTTCGTCGCCGTCGAGCGCGAGCTCGCGCACCGGAGTGACGATCTCGGCTCATGCACGTGGAACCTCGACCGTCGCCACCTCGAGCCGGCCGATGGGCTGCGGCTCCGGCGATGCCGAGGCCGCGGCGTCGTAGGTGCAGACGAACAGCAGGCGTCCGTCGTCGCCGCCGAGCTCGCAGGCGAAGGCGCCCTGTCGAGTGGGGATGCGATCGAGCACCGTCGCCGCCGTCGGCGACGCGCACCACGGCGTTGTGCAACGGGTCGGCGATCCACACCGCGCCCTCGGCGTCGAGGCAGATGCCGTCGGGGACGCCTCGCCGAGATCGGCGAACATGCGCCGGTTCGACAGCGTGCCGTCGGGCTCGATGCGGAACGCCGTGAGCCGATTGGCTGCCGACTCGGCCACGATCAGCTCCTCGCCGGGGGTGATCACGCACCCGTTCGGGAAGTGGACGTCGTCGGCGACGACCGCCGTCGATGCCGTCGGCCGGGCGAGCGCGAGCACACCCGGGGCGGGCGGCGCCCCGGCCAGCAGGTCGTAGCCGAAGTCGCCGACGTATGCGTTGCCCGACCGGTCGACCACCATGTCGTTGCACTTGCACGTGGTGATCGCGCTCAGGTCGGCGACGATGCTGCTGGCCGTCGGCAGCGACGCGGACGACCGAACGTCTCGCCATCGCCACGACGAGCAGGTCGCCATCGGGCGTCCATCCCAGCCCACCGGGCTCGCCGTCGACGTCGGCGACGGTGCGGACCGTGCCGTCGGCGGCGACGGCGAGCACCCGTCCGGCACGCTTCTCGGACAGCCACAGCTCGCCCGCATGCCACCGCGGGCTCTCCGGGAAGGCCAGACCCGGCGCAGACGACCTCGAAGGCGGACGGCATAATTCGGTATACTAATCTCCAGCGGGGAAGCCACGAGAAAGGGGACGCATGGTCGACGACCTGCGGGTGATCGATGCCGATGCACACATCAACGAACCGGTCGACGTGTTCGCCGAGTTTCTCGACGACGCCCATCGCGACCTGCGGCCGCGGTTGATCAAGGACACCAAGGGCCTGACCCGGATCCTGATGGACGGCAAGCTCTACCCGGAGACTCGGTTGCGCCAGAACCATGTCAAGAAGGTCCAGGGCACCCAGCTCGGCGGCATGCAGAAGGGCGCCAGCGACCCGATCGCGCCTCGACGACATGGACACCGACGGGATCGACATCCAGGTGCTGTACGGCAGCCTCGGCCTGTCGATCTCGACGATCGACGACGTCGACTACGGATCGCGATGGCGCGGGCTGCAACGACTACTACGCCAGCTTCTGCAGCGCCGCGCCGCGAACGTCTCAAGTGCACGGCGACGCTCGCCGTGCAAGACGTCCCGGCGGCCGTCGACGAGCTCGAGCGGGCGGTCACCGAGCTCGGTCACGTCGGGGTGATGCTGCCCCCAACCATCGCGGCATCGACCTCGCCAGCGGCTACTTCGATCCGATCTTCGCCAAGGCCCAATAGCTCGACGTGCCGGTGTCGATCCACTGGGGCAACGGCGCCCATCTCCAATCGGCCGGCGGTGAGCGCTTCGACACGCACTTCATGCTCCACGCCGTCGGCCACCCGGTCGAGCAGATGATCGCCATGGCGAACATCGTCTGTGGCGGCGTCCTCGAGGACTTCCCGCCTTGCGCTTCGGATTCCTCGAAGCCGGGTGCGGCTGGGCGGCGTACTGGGTCGAGCGGCTCGACGAGCACTTCGAGCGGCGCTTCGCGAGATGCCGAAGATGAGGAAGGAAGCGTCCGAATACTTCGCCGACGGCAACCTGTTCCTGTCGTCCGAGCCCGACGAGAGGTCGTCCCGGTGGTCGCCACCAGCTCGGCAACCGGAGCCTCATGTACTCCTCCGACTATCCGCACACCGACAGCAAGTTCCCGTACTCGGTCAAGTGGGTGAAGGACCGCGACGACCTGCCCGACGGCTTGCTGCCCAAGCTGCTCGGCCGGAACGCCGCCCGCTACTACGGCCTGGAAGCACCGGCGACGTGACGGTCACAGGATGATGCTCACCATGGTGGACGTGCGACCACTCTCGCCCGCGGTCGGGGCCGAGGTCACCGGCCTCAGCCTGGCCGGCGAGATCTCCGACGATGCCATGGACGAGCTGTTC
>CAWKMO010000003.1:0-16220 GCA_963850755.1 Ilumatobacteraceae bacterium
CGGCGCCCGTACACCGATCGGGAAGATGTCGGGCGCGCTTGCTTCCTTCTCAGCTGCCGAGCTCGGCGGCGCGGCGATCTCGGAGGCTCTCCGTCGTGCCAACACCGCACCGGAGCATGTCGACCACGTGATCATGGGTCAGGTGCTGATGGCCGGACAGGGCCAGGTGCCCGCCCGGCAGGTCGGCCGTGCAACGGCGGGCATCCCGATGCGGGTACCGGCGGTCAACGTCAACAAGGTCTGCCTGTCGGGACTCAACGCGATCTACCTCGCCGACCAGATGATCCGGTCGGGCGACGCCGACATCGTGGTCGCCGGCGGCATGGAGTCGATGACCAACGCCCCCTATCTCGCGCCGGGTGCCCGCGGCGGATTCAGGTACGGCAATGTCGAACTCGCCGACTCGATCATCAAGGACGGGCTGTGGTGCGCGTTCGACGCGTGCCTGATGGGTCTCGGCGACCGATCGCTACACGGGCGAGTCGATCAGCCGGGCCGAGATGGACGAGGTCGCGGCGGCCTCGCACGAGCGGGCGGCGACCGCCACCAAGGACGGCGTGCTCGCCGACGAGATCGTTCCCGTGTCGATCCCGCAACGCAAGGGCGATCCGATCCTCGTCGAACACGACGAGGGAGTACGGCCGGGCACCACGGCCGTGAGCCTTGCCGCGCTGAAGCCGGCCTTCGACTCCGAATGGATCGATCACCGCCGGCAACGCCTCGCAGCTCAGCGATGGCGGATCGGCAGTGGTCGTGATGTCGAAGGCTGCGGCGCATGCGTGCGGTGTGGCCCCGCTCGGCGAGATCGTGTCGTACGGCATGGTCGCCGGGCCCGACAACCCATCGCTCAACCTGCAGCCGGCCAATGCCATTCGGCGGGCGTTGGCCAAGACCGATCTCGTCGATCGGCGACATCTCGCTGTTCGAGCTCAACGAGGCGTTCGCGGCGGTCGGCATCGCCTCGGCACGCGAGCTCGGAGTCTCGCTCGACGTCGTCAACGTGAACGGTGGTGCGATCGCGCTCGGCCATCCGATCGGCATGAGCGGCAACCGTTTGGCGCTCACGCTGCTGCATGAGCTGCGGCGACGCGGCGGTGGCGTCGGTGCTGCGGCGCTCTGCGGCGGAGGCGGGCAAGGCGATGCGCTGGTGGTGCGCTCGCTCTAGGACAGAGCGGACTGCTCCTCACCGGATCTTTTCCTCGGACTTCGACGGAAATCGTCGGGGTTGTTGACGGCGCTCAGGTTGACGCTCCATCGCAACGTTCGTAACGTGTTTGTCATATACGACGGATGGCCCGGCGCAGCCGTGGCGGGCGACCTGTCGTTTGATCGAAGCGTCATCCGAACTGAGTCGGCCCGTCCGCCCGCTACCGACTCGGCGAGGATGGCGCTTCGATCGCGTTCAGAGTCATTGCAGTCTGCAACGATCCCGCCAGTCCTCGAGCGACTCTTGTGGGTCGTGTGCACGGGAAATGAGAGGATGACCGCATGGATCAGGTTGCGCTCTACCTCCAGGACGCCCACCCGATATCCGAGGGAATCGAGCTCGTCCGATACGCCGAATCGAAGGGCTTCGACGCCGTCTGGCAGGCCGACAGTCGCTTGGTGCGCGATGCCGTGGTGCCGATGGCGGCCTTCGCCGCCACCACCGATCGGATCAAGGTCGGCTCGGGTGTGATCGACATCTGGACCCGGAACGCCGCCCGACTGGCGAGCACGTTCTCGACGCTCGACGATCTGGCACCGGGCCGCATCATCTGTGGTCTCGGCGCCTGGTGGGATCCACTCGCCGCCAAGGTCGGGATCGACCGTGACAAGCCGCTGCGGGTGATGCGCGAGGTCGTCGAGGCGGTGCGTGGTCTGCTCGCCAACCAGACGGTGTCGCTCGACGGTCATCACGTGCATCTCGACGGAGTCGAGCTCGATTACGTCCACCAGGAGCGCCGCGCCAAGGACGTCCCGATCTACATCGGTGCCACCGGCATGCAGATGATGGAGCTGACCGGTGAGATCGCCGACGGTGCCGTGCTCAACTATCTCGTCAGCCCCGACTACAACACGCGAGCGATCGAAGCACTGGCCCGCGGTGCCGCCAAGGCGGGGCGCACGATCGACGACGTCGACCGCCCACAGCTCGTCGTGTGTTCCGTCGACACCGACCGGCAGGCGGCCCTCGACGGTTCCCGGCTGCTCGTCACGCAGTACCTCGGGCAGCAACCGCACATCATGAAGGCCTCCGGCGTCCCACAGGCGTTGCTCGACGAGATCGGCAAGGTGCTCACGTGGCCGGCCACTCACGACGAGGTCGTCGCCGCCAGCAAACTCGTCCCCGACGACATCGTGCAGATGATCACCGCGTCAGGTGAGCCGGACGAGGTGAAGGCCAAGGTCGACGAGTACGTGACCAACGGTTGCACGTGCCCGATCCTCTACCCGCTCGGCCCCGACGTTCGTCTGATGATCGACACCTTCGCCAAGTAGCTGAGGTTCGATGAACCGTCTCGGCGCCGAGCCGCGACAGCAGCATGTGCACGTTCGAACGGTGGGCGCGTCTGCTCTGATGAGACAGTGATCGAAGTCCGCAACCTCACCAAGCGCTTCGGCAAGACGGTCGCCGTCGACGATCTGAGCTTCGATGTCCAGCCCGGCCGCGTGACCGGCTTCCTCGGTCCGAACGGGTCCGGCAAGAGCACGACGATGCGGTGCATGGTGGGCCTCGACCGGCACGAGCGTGGGAGCACCACCTTCGACGGCAAGTTCTACCGCCAGCTGCACGCACCCCTCCACGAGGTGGGAATCCTGCTCGACGCCGGCTACGTGCATCCGGCGAGGTCCGGGCGCAACCACCTCAAGTGGCTGGCGGCGACGAACGGAATCGCCTTGAAGCGCGTCGACGAGGTGCTCGAGATGGTCGGCATGACCGAGGTCGCCAACCGCAAGCTCAAGGGCTACTCACTGGGCATGAAGCAACGCCTGGGCCTGGCCGCGACGTTGCTGGGCGACCCGGCCACGATCATCCTCGACGAGCCCGCCAACGGACTCGACCCGGAGGGCATCCGTTGGATCCGCGACTTCCTGCGTCACTACGCCAGCCAAGGTCGCAGCGTGCTCGTCAGCAGCCATCTGCTCGGGGAGATGTCGCTCCTCGCACAGGACCTCGTCGTGATCGGCAAGGGCCGCTTGATCTCGCAGTCGTCGGTCGACGATTTCGTGCGACACAACGCCGTGGCGTGGGTACATGTGCGCAGTCCGAACTTGCCCGACGCTGATCGAGGCGCTCAACGCCCAGGGGGCAACGGTCGAACAAGCGGCAACACCCGATGCGATCGACGTGCACGACCTGACGATCGAGCAAGTCGGCGAGATCGCCGTTCGCTGCGCAGGTCGCGCTGCACGAGCTGTCGACGAAGACCGAATCGCTGGAGGACGCCTTCCTGTCGGCCACCGCCGACGCGCAGGAGTATCGCTCGGGCGGAGACACAGGGGCCGAGTCGTGAGGCGCACGATCCTGTCGGAGTGGATCAAGATCCGCACCGTCACTCTCGCACAAGATCCTCGTCCTGATTGGCATTGCGTTCCCGCTGATCGTGATCACATTGGCGGCCACGTTCGGCGGGGTCGCCGAAGGTCCCGACTCGATGGAGATGGCCGAGTTCGTGTTCGGCATGTGCCTCGTCACGGCCATGCTGCTGGGGGTCGTGACCGTGATCGGGCTCACGTCCGAGTACACGCACAACACCATCCGGCCCACTTACGCGGCGACGCCACAGCGCCCCCGCGTGCTGTTCTCGAAGTTGCTCGTGTCGACCGCGGTCGCGCTCGTGGTCACCACAGTGACGACCTTCGCCGCGTGGTTCTCAGGGAGCACGATCTTCAACTCGCGTGGCGGTGAGACGGCGATCGGCGACCCGACGGTGCTCACGGTGCTCGTGTGCACGATCGTGCTCGCCGTGCTCGTCACCTGGTTCGGCTTCGGGATCGGACTGCTCATCCGCAACTCGCCGGCGAGCGTGTCGTTGCTGCTGCTGTGGCCACTGCTGATCGAAGGTCTGATCCAACTCGTGTTCGCGTTGCTCGACTGGGACGGCGCCTCCAAGTACGTGCCGTACCAAGCGGCGATCAACGCCTCGGCCGGAAGTCCCGGCGACGACGTCCTCGGTCGACCCGGTGGTCAGATCCTGTTCGGCTGCGTGGGGTTGGCGCTGATCGTGATCGGCGTCTGGGTCGACGGCCGCCGCGACGCCTGACGCTCGGTCAGCGGGCGCGGAGCTCGAGCCGGTCGCGTTGCACGATCCGGTAGGTGCGGTCCTGCTGCTGCAGCCAGCCGAGCCGGATGAAGCTGGCGATCGCCTTGTTGACGCGCTCGCGTGATGCTCCGACCATGCCGGCCAGCTCTTCCTGGGTGACCGGCAGCTGGAACTCGTCGGACCCGTTCGCCAGCTCGAGCAACCGCTTGGCGGTGCGACCGGTGACGTCGAGGAACACCGAGTCGGCGAGCACCTCGTCCATCGCCCGCAGGCGGGTGGCGAGCAGCCGGGTGAAGTTCCACAGCAGCCGCGGGTCGGCTTCGAGCATCTCGCGCACCGGGCCGAACGGCACCTCGATCAGCTCGGAGCGCTCGAGCGCCCTGGCCATCGCCGAGCGTGGCCCCTCGTCGAGCAGACCGAGCTCGCCGAACAGGTCACCGGGCTCCATCAGTGCCACGACGCTCTCGCGGCGATCGATCGGGTTCGACATCGCGATCGCGATCCGGCCGCTGGTGACGAGGTAGAGCGCGTCGGGCGGGTCGCCTTCGTTGAACAACACGTCGCCCCGCACGAGGGTGCGCGAACGGCTCGCGTCGGCGACCATTGCCAGCAATGGAGTGGATGCGTCCGCGAAGAACGGGGTCCGCGCAAGTCGATCGAGGTGGTCGGCCATCTCGAAACCCACGGTACTACGCTCGCCCGAGTGACTCGCCCTCCAAAGGTGTGGGCCGTGGTCGTCGGCGGAGGTTCCGGCCAGCGGTTCGGCGCCGCCAAGCAGTACGAGACGATCGGCGGCGAGCGCATGATCGACCGCTCGCGGCGGGTCGCCGGATCGGTGTGTGACGGGGTGGTCGTCGTGGTGCCCGAGCAGGACGCCGAGCGCGAGCGGGCCATCGCCGGTGGCGCGACGAGGAGCGCCAGCGTTCGAGCCGGCCTTGCAGCGGTGCCCGCTGACGCCGACATCGTGTGCGTCCACGACGCCGCCCGCCCACTCGCCGGCGCGGCCCTGTTCACTCGCGTGATCGAGGCCGTGCGCCGAGGTGCCGACGGCGCCGTGCCGGCTGTGCCGGTCACCGACACGATCAAGGTCGTCGACGTCGACCGCAGCGTCGTGTCCACGCCCGATCGGGCGACGTTGGTCGCCGTCCAGACGCCACAGGCGTTTCGCGCCGACGTGCTGCGCGCCGCCCACGCCACAGCGGGCGACGCCACCGACGACGCGGCGCTCGTCGAAGCGAACGGCGGCCGGGTGGTCACGGTCGACGGGGAGCTCTCGAACCGCAAGATCACCGACCGCGCCGATCTCGAGTGGGCCAACGAGTTCATCGCCGGCGAGATCGCCGCTGGAGCCAGCACGTGATCCGGGTCGGTCAGGGCTTCGACGTTCACCGTCACAGCGACGATCCCGAGCGCGTGCTCGTGCTCGGCGGGTGTCGCTTCGAGGGCGAGCGCGGCCTCGAAGGCCACAGCGATGCCGATGTGCCGGCACATGCCGCCGCCGACGCTCTGCTCGGCGCGGCCGGGCTGGGCGACATCGGCCAGCACTTTCCCGACACCGATCAGCGTTGGTCGGATGCCGACTCGCTCCAGATCCTGGCCGGCGTCGCCCAGATGGTGAGGGACGGCGGTTGGGTGATCGGCAACGTCGACGTCAAGGTCGTGTGCGAACGACCACGCCTGGCTCCGCAGAAGGACGAGATGGAGCGCAAGCTCGGCGAGGCGGTCGGTGCGCCCGTGACGGTCGCCGGTCGCCGAGCCGAGGGGCTGGGCGCACTCGGTCGCCAGGAAGGAATCGCCGCCTGGGCCGTCGCCGTCATCACACGCGACGCGGACCGGCCAGAATGACGGCACCATGAGCCCAGCACGTTCGAGCGGTTCCCCACGGCGCGGGCCCGGCCAGGGACGCGGGGGCCGTGCCGCCGCCGGACGGCGCGGGGCGCAGGGCTCGTCGAGTCGAGGCGCCGGCCGTACCGGCCCGGTTCGACGAGCCGGGGAAGCGCCGCCACGCAAGGTCGAGAAAGGTCTCGGCGGCGAACAGGTGGAGGGCCGCCAAGCGGTGCGTGAGCTCCTGCTGGCGCAGCGCCGGCGGGTCCACGAGATCTGGATCAGCGCCGATCTGCAGGGCACCGATGCCGTCGACGACATCGAGGCGATCGCCGCCGCCAACCGGGTGCCGATCGCCTACGTGGCGCGCCGCAGGCTGGAGGCCGAGGCCCGCAGCGAGGCGCCTCAGGGCGTGCTCGCCAAGGCCGCGCCGATCCCCGAGGCCGACCTCGGTCCGTTCCTGCGCAAGCGTCGCACCGGCCACCCGTTCCTCGTCGCCGTCGACGGCGTGACCGATCCGGGAAACCTGGGCGCGATCGTCCGCAGCTGCGACGGGGCCGGGGTCGATGTGGTCATCGTGCCGCGCCATCGCGCCGTCCACGTCACGCCGACGGTCGCCAAGGCGTCGGCGGGTGCGGTCGAGCACGTGCCGATCGCGGTCGTGTCAGGCCTGCCGTCGACGCTCGAGCGGTGTCGAGACGCCGGCATCTGGGTGGTCGGTCTCGACGACGCCGCCGATCGCAGCTTGTTCGATCTCGGTGATCTGGCCGCCGAGGGGATCTGTCTCGTGCTCGGCGCCGAAGGAGCAGGGTTGTCGCGGCTCGTCCGCGAGCGCTGCGACCTGATCGTCAGCATCCCCATGAGTGGTCAGCTTGAGCTCGCTCAACGTGTCGGCGGCAGCTGCGTTGGCGACGTACGAAGTGGCACGCCACCGGTGACCGGCACGTACAGTTGCCGCACCGATGGTCGGGCGTCCCATGCATGAACTGATCGCGTCCGACCCGGGCTCCGATGTGGTGTCGGCACCGATCGGGCGGAGGCGCTTCCTCCAAGGTGTCGGTGCCGCGGCCGGCGCCGGGGCGATCGCATCGGTGCTGCACGCCGCCGAGGCTCGAGCAGGCGGTGCCCGCCGGTGCCGGCCAGTTCGTGCCGCTCCCGCTCGCCCAGCGGGTGATCGACACCCGCGAGCCGCACCTCTACAGCTTCATCCGTCACTGGGACAACCACGTCACCGTGCCGATCGCCGGCGGCTACGGCGTACCGGCCGACGCCACGGCGATCGTCGCCACCGTGACGGCGGTCAACCTGGTCGGCCCCAACTGGCTGACCGTGGTTCCCACCGGGTCTCCGGTCGTCGAGCTGCTCTCCCAGAACCGTCTGGTCAGCGCCCTCAACATGACCTCGTTCTGGGAGGCGAACGCCAACCTCGTGCAGGTCAAGCTCGCCGGCGGCGCCGTCGACCTGTTCTCGCTCGGGCCGTGCGAGATGATCCTCGACATCCTCGGCTACTACAAGCCGGTGAGCGGCGCCGTGCGCCACGGTCGCTTCGTCGGCCTCGACGGGGCACGGCGGGCGATCGACACGCGCCAGACGATCGGATTCGTCGACGCCGGGTCGAGCCTCGTCGTCGACATCACCAACCACGTCCCCGACCATGCCTCGAGCGCGGTGATCAACCTCACCGCCACCGAGTGCACCGGACCCGGGTACTTCACCGTCTATCCGTACGACGCCACGTCGGTGCCGTTCGCGTCGAGCCTCAACGTCAACGGCTTCGGCGACACACGCGCGGCGGCGGTGATCGCGCCCGTCGCCACGCACACCGACGGACGCCGGTACATCAAGATCTACTCACTGACGCCGGCCAAGTTGGTCGTCGACGTCACCGGATTCTTCACCAACTCGAAGGCCGAGTTGTCGGAGGTCGGGTTGTTCGTCCCCGTCGACCCTGTGCGGATTCTCGACACGCGCGACCCTGGTCAGATCGGCAGGCTCTGGCCGGGCTGGTACGTCGAAGGGGGGATCCCCGGGCCCGGCGCCGCCGGCGGGGCGGCGGTGGTCGTGAACCTCACCGGCGTCGACTCGCGCGGTCCTGGATATCTGACGATGTCGGCGGCGCGCCGTCCGTTGCCCCCCACGTCCAACCTCAACTTCACACGACCGAATCAGTTCGTCCCCAACCACGTGATCACTCCGATCACCGAGGGGTTCGGCTACCACGTGTACTCGAGCGGCGGCGCCCACGTCATCGTCGACTACGCGGGGTACTACACCGGCACGCCGGCGGCGGCGCTGCTCCCGAAGCCGACCAATCCCGACCCGCCTCCGGTGGGGCCGTTGTGGATCCTGCGGATTCCCCGGCTCGGGTTGACGTCGCAGGTTCGGGCGGGCAATGCCGTGGCGGTCACCGACTCGGGACACAGTTGGCACTGGACGGGCACCGGCTTCATGGGACAGGCCGGCGCCCACGTCGCTTCGTTCGCCCATCGCACCACTCACGGTGGGCCGTACCGGTACCTGCACCTGCTCAGCGGCGGCGACCGGTTCACGCTCGAGACGATGGACGGCCGGCTGTACGTGTACGAGGTCGTGGCGCGCTACCTGACCGACTTCCGGACTGCGAACATCCTCGACGCCACACGGTTCGTCGACGGCACGACGTATTCCTTGATCGCATGCACCGAGCCCAACTTCCAGCCGACCAACGTGAACTGGCGGATCGTGGTCACCGGCGTCCTCGTCGGCTGGCAACAGGTTTGATCGACGTACCCGTTGGCGCGCCGATCACACATTCTGGTGCGCCGCTGAACAATCATGGACACGACGCGACACAACGTCGCTCAACACGAAAGGGCACACATACATGTTGGCTTACGACTATCCACTGCTCGGCCTGTTCTGGACGATGCTGTGGTTCTTCCTGTGGATCGCCTGGATCATCCTCCTGTTCCGGATTTTCGGCGACATCTTCCGCAGCCGCGACATGGGTGGCTGGGGGAAGGCGTTGTGGAGCATCTTCGTCATCCTCGTCCCCTTCCTCGGAACGTTCGTCTACCTCATCGCCCGCGGCAAGTCGATGTTCGAGCGTGACGTCGAGGAGGCCCAGACCCGGCAACAGGCGTTCGACGACTACGTGCGCCAGACCGCCGGTTCCGGCGGCAGCGCCGCCGACGAGCTCACCAAGCTGTCGGCGCTCAAGGAGCAGGGCGTGATCACCGAAGCCGAGTTCGCCGCCCAAAAAGCCAAGCTGCTCACCTGACCGGTAAAGCGGTCAGGGTGCCCCGGTGACCACCTGGGTATCCTGACCGCACCGCCGGGTTAGCTCAGCTGGCAGAGCAACCGCCTTGTAAGCGGTATGTCGTGGGTTCGATTCCCACACCCGGCTCTACTGCCCTCTGGCGCGAGCGTCGCTACTTGTCGAGTTTGCGGTCGGCTTTGCGGTTGATTCTCTCGAGCTCGTCCTTGGTGAGGTTGCCGCGCTCGTACTGCTGCTCGGCGCGGGCCTTGGCGTTGCGGGCGTGGGCCTTGTCGGGCATCGGGTAGTTGCCCGAGTCCTTCTTCTGCTCTGTCGTGCGTGCCTTCTCCGGCAGACCGAAGTCCTTCGACGGCATCGACGCCCGCTTGCGGTCGCTGAGTTGTGACATGACGTCCTCCTCTCGTCGTGCAAGGAGGATGTACCCGCTTCGTCGACGAAACGAACCCGCGTCGAACCTCAGATGCGCTCGAGCTCGGCGCCGTCGAACAGGGCGGTGATGCCGAACCGCTCGGCGTCCGACGCCAGTTCGGCATCGGTGGGTGCGGTGATCTCGCCTTGTGCGGCGGCCGCCAGTGCGGGCAGCAGGCGAGCGTCGCTCGACGTGTTGAGGAACAGCTCGTCGGTGGCCAGCACGAACCGCACCGCGCGCTCGATCGCTCCCGGGTCGGCGAGCGGTTCGTACCAACTGAAGTGCGGCTCGTCGTCGTTCGTCCAACGACCCTTGGCGACCGACTTGATCGTCTGGGCGGCCACGTTGCGCTCCCGACACACGGCGCGTAGCCGCTCGACGTCCTCGCGGTACGCGTCGTTGGCCAGCAGCACGTGGTTGTAGGGAAACAGGACCGAGTCGAAGTCGAATCGCTCGAGTCCGCGAAGGTGCATCGACGGGATCCGGACCCCGTGCCCGGTGACGCCGATCGCCTTGGCGAGACCCTCGTCGCGGGCCCGGACGAGCGCCTCGACGGCGCCGCCCGGTGCGAACGCCACCTCCCACTCGTCCGGTTCGACGAGATTGTGGAGTTGGATCAGGTCGACGTGGTCGACACCCATCCGTTGCAACGAGTGCTCGAGCTCTGCCCGCGCCGCGTCACCCTCGCGCTCACCCGTTTTCGTCGCCAGGTAGAAGCGCTGCCGATGATCGGCGAGGAACGGCTTCAACCGATCCTCCGAGTCGCCGTATCCGGCAGCGGTGTCGATGTGGTTGATGCCGAGCTCGTCGACGAGGGCCAACGTGGCGTCGGCGCGCTCCTGGCTCATGCTGCCGAGTGCGGCGGCGCCGAAGATCAGGCGGGTGGACTCGTGCCCGGAACGCCCGAACGGGAGGACTGGTAAGGCGGCCATGCTTCCGACACTACGACCATCGGCGGCGGCTGTCCGACCGGCGTCGAGCGCGACGGTCAGCTGTCGGCGAGGTCGAGTTGCAACGGTGCGCTGACGTTGAGTCGGAACCGTCCCCGCCCCGTCTTCTCGATCCGCACCGGTGCTTCGCGTTCGTCGAGCCGGCGCTTCAACAGCAACAGCCGGCTCTCGAGGTTGTCCTTGAAGCCGGGCAGTTCGAGGGTCGAGTCGAGTCGCAGCTCGCGATTGGTGAACTCGACCCGCCCGGTGGCGACTGGTACTGCCCGAGCAACGACCACAGGATCCGGCCGGCGACGCCCTTGATCAGGTAGTCGCCGTCGAAGAACGTGCTGGCGTCGACCGCGAAGTAGCGCACCACGACGGCGCCGCCTCCGGTGCCGTGTCAGTGGCGCGGCTCGCTCGCCGACGCCGGTGACGGCGCCAACCGGGCTGCTGCGACCGGCTGCGGCGCTCGTCGTCGGTTCCCCGGTCGAGCTGGCGGGCGTTGCCGATCGCGTTCGCGAGCAGCGACGCGGCAACGCCGAGCAGATCCTCGTCGACCGACGCCGAACGCCGACATCGTCGGGCTCTCGGCGACGAGCACGCCGATCAGCTCACCGAGTCCCATCGCCGGCACGACCACTCGGCTCTGGGCGTGCGGCAATCCCGGCATCGGAATCTGGCGTCCGGGTTGCACACCGCTGCCCTCGTACCCGCGGCGGATCGAGCGTGAGTACCTCGCCATCTGGCGTGAGTCCGCCCAACCGGAACGGTTCACAACGCTCGGCGGCGATGCCGATCTGACCCTCGCCGATCGGCACCTCGGCACCGACGTTCTCGTCACCGAAGCCGTGGCTGGCGATCGTGTAGAGGTTGCGGCCGTCCTCGTCGAGCAGCAAGACCATCGTGTGGGCGTACCCGAACAGCTGGTCGAGGGCGAGCGAGTGCGGTCTCGAGCAGGACCTCGAGATCGGGCGCACGGGCGATCCGGCGCGCCAGCTCGGCCAGCCCGCTGAGCTCGTGCCGAGCAGGCGCGCACCGGTCGGGCGCCGGCATCGGTCGGCGGAGTCGTTGTGCGGCAGCTGTTCGATCTCGACAGCACGCGGAAGATGTCGGCGGCGCGAAGGCGAAACACGTCCTGCATGCCGACCAGCGCCGGCGAGCGCATCGACGTCGGCGCGCAAGCCGATCGAACACGTGTCCGCGTCGATCGGTTCGCTCGTACGACGAGCGACAGCCGGTACTCGTCGTGAGCGTCAACGGGTCGACCAGCAACAGGTCGGCGTGCGGGTTGGCGGCCAGGTTGCGTGCCGTCTTCGACATGAACTGGTTGGACAGTGCGATTCGGTCGTCGTCGACCTGGTGGGCCCGCGAGAGATACATGATGTTCGGCACGCCGTCAGCCGACGCCGTCGTCAGGACCGCCGGGATCGCGCCTCCGAAGCAGCGCTCGATGTCGGTCCAGTCCCCAGTCGGTCGAGCGCCGGTGCCCCGCTGTCGGCGCTCATCCCGGGGTCCCGAGCGACGCTCCAGCACCCGGCCCCGGCGTCTGGTCGTACTGTTCGTCGACCTCGATCTCGACCACCATCGTGCTCGACCGGCAGCATCCGCTGGAGCATCTCGATCGGATTGCCGTCGGTCACGAGCAGCGCTGCGAAGAAGCGCTCGGTCTGGTCGCGGGTGAGTCTCGATGTCGGCGGCGCGTGGGCGGCTCGACGCTGACGACGCGGCCCTTCATCTGCACCGAACGCAACGTGCGCACGTCGGCCGCGGTCAGGGCGACCGCGTCCCGAGGCTGCCGACCGCGACCGGGTCGTCGGCCCGGTGAACACACACGCGGACGGTCTCGTCGGGACCGACGACACCACCGTCGCCGACCAGGCACGCACGCCGCGCGGCGTGCCGTCGGCGTCGACGGTGCCGAGCACGAGGCCGGCACCGGACTCGATCATCGTCTCCAATTCTGCTCCGAACACGTCAAACGGACCTCTCGGGTCGTCCACACCGATTCTGGCGCTGCTGAGGGTTTCTTGAGGATCGCTGAGCATCGGTGAGGGAATTCTGCGCGGGAGGTTACGCGCCTTTCAGGAACGCCGTTCTGATCGGCTCGTTCACGATGGAGCTCGACCGGCCGCCCACCCGGGCGGCCACGCACAGAAGGAGCCATCTCATGACCATCACCTCGATCCCCACCGCGTCGAACGCCTACGACTTCGAGCTCGTCGCCGTCGACCTGTACCGCGACATCCACAAGGGCATCCGGGCCGAGCTGTTCGACATCACGGCCACCGCAGGGAACGTCGACCCGAGCAACCGCTTCGACCGAGCCGCGCTGGCCGGGCACGTGATCGCCGTCGGCAACGTGCTCGACTCGCACGCACACCACGAGGATCTCGCTCCTCGAGCCGGTCGCTGCTCGAGTTCGCACCCGACGCTCGCCGAGCAGATCACCCACGATCACCATGTCCTCGAAGCCAGGTTCTCGGCGATCACGGAGCTTGCCCAGGCCACGGTCGATGCGACGACGGTCGACCAACGCCGGCTGACGCACCTGCTGTACCTGGAACTGGCCGGCTTCACGAGCGCCTATCTCGCCCACCAGAGCGTCGAGGAGCGGGTCGTGATGCCGGCGCTCGAGAAGGCGATCGGAGTCGACGCCGTGCTCGGCCTCCATATGGCGATCGTCAGCTCGATCCCGCCCGACGAGATGGCCAGGAGCCTGTCGTTCATGTTGCCGGCGATGAACGTCGACGACCGGGTCGAGATGCTCGACGGGGATGCGGATGAGCGCCCCGCCGGAGGCGTTCGCGGCCGTGACCGGGCTCGCCCGTTCCGTGCTCGAACCGGCCGATTACAGCTCACTCGCCAACCGACTCGGCATCGCCTGAGCGCCGGTCGTCGAGCAGCAACACGACAGGAGCACAGCGTCATGAACATCCGCAGCGCACGCATCGCCTCGTTCCGGATCGGGCGTTCCCCACGCCCGATCCGCCGCCCGCCGAGCTCGGCGTGAGCGTTCCACAGGGCCACCTTGAGGGAATCTTAAGATTGTGTGAAATACATCCCTCACGCTGGTCTCAAGCCGGGCGTCGGCGACGCCGATAGAACGGGCGTGAAGCGCTCTCCCATGACCACCGGCCGTCGCCTCTGGCTCGCTGCCGTGGCACTCATCGCCGGGGTCACGGTCGCGACCATGTTCGGTCCGCTCAGCGACGTCCGGTTCGACAACCCGCAGGTGCTGTTCAGCCTCGTCGTCGTGTCTGCCGTGACGTGTGTGCTGGGAGCGACGATCGTGATCGCCCTCGCCGACAAGCGTGAGCTGGCCGAGATCGGCCTGCTCGGGTCGTCGCTGATGGCGGCCTCGGTGATGCCGCTCGTGCACGGACTCGTCACTCCTGACGTGCTGTACGACGACACCGCTGCGTTCCGGACGGCGGCCTACCTGTCGCTGCCGATCGCCACGGCGGTGGCCGCTCCGTTGCTCAGTCCGCACTCGGCGTTCGGACGTTGGGCAGCGCGCCACTGGCGCGACTGGACGCTGATCTCGTTGCTCGCGGTGTTCGCGATCGCATCGGTCGTCGTCGCCTACCCGGACGGCGATCGAGCTGCCTGGTCCCACCGCTCCGGCCACGATCGCGGTCAGCATCGGCCTGGTGGCCGTCATGCTGACGCTGTCGTTGCGTCAGCTGCGCTTCTACGACCTCGGCGGGCAACCCGCCAACATGGCCGCTTCGCTGTCGTTGGCGATGCTCGCCGTGACTGCACTGTTGCCACTGTCGACCGCCGACTACTCGACTCGGATTCTGGTGGATGCACATCGCCGGAGTCGTCGGTGTGCTCGGCGCTTGTGTCGGGCTGGCCGTGTCGAAGCGGATGGCGAGGAACGTCCACGATGTGCTCGCCCCGGTGCTGGCCCGCGATCCTCTGGTCGCCTTCGAGCTCGGTCTCAGCCCGGTCGTCCACCGCTTCGTGGCGTCGATCGACGACAAGGACGAGCAGACGCGCGACCACGTGATCCGAACGGCCGAGATGGCGATCCGGGTGGGGGAGCGATTCCACCTCTCTGCTCGCCAGCTCCGCGAGCTCGGTCTGGCAGCCCTCCTGCACGACGTCGGCAAGCTCGAGACGCCGGTCGAGATCCTCGACAAGCCCTCACGCCTCACGGCCGAGGAGTACGAGATCGTCAAGCAGCACGCGGTCGCCGGCGAACGGATGTTGATGGAAGAGGCGACGCTGGTTTCGATCGCGCCGATCGTCCGCTCGCACCACGAGCGCATCGATGGTCGCGGCTACCCGGACGGCCTGGTCGGGAACGAGATCCCGCTCGCGTCGAGGATCATCGCCGTGTGTGACGCCCTCGACGCGATGACGCACGAGCACCGATTCCGCGCCGCGATGGAGACCGGGATGGCGTTCAGCGTGCTCCGCGAGCACGAGGGCAGCCAGTGGGACGCCCAGGTGATCGATCACGTGTTGGCGGTGCTGCCGGCGATGACAATCGCGGGACACCTGTCGGACGTCGGTCGAGCCGATCGGACGCTTGCCGATGTCGACATCAATGCGATCGCGGTGACCGACGTCAGTGATCTATTGATCGCGGTCGACGCGGAAATATAAAGCGTGCCCTCCAAATCGGGTTCGCACTGAAGTAGTTTCGCGCGTGTGACACGCGCACCTCGCCTGCTCGCCCGCCGTTCGCTCCCCACATCGCCCCGAAGTCGGCGATGGGTCGCGACCTCGCTGATCGGCCTCTTCGCGGGGGCCATGTTGCTCGGTGCATGCGGTGGGGACGACGACGACGAGGACTCGTCGTCCACGACCACCGAGCCCAGCACCGAGACCACCACGACGTTCGCCGCGCAACCCGAGATCACGGTGACCACCACCACCATTGCGCCGACGCCAACGAGCGTCGCATACGTCACCGAAGGTGCTTCGGTGATGGTGGTCAATGCCAGCCGAATCGACGGCGCCGCGGGACGCATGAGCGACCGGTTGACGGCGGTCGGGTTCACGATGGTCGAGCCCGGGAATTATTCGCTCGGCGACCTCGAGGTCACCCAGATTCTGTACGACCCCGCCAACCCGGCGGCGCTCGCCGTCGCTCAATCACTGCAGGGCGCGTTCGGCGGCGGTGGCATCCAGGTGGTCGAGATGGGCACCCCGCCACCGGTCGAGAGCGGCGACCTGCTCGGCGCCGGTGTGCTGGTGGCGATGGGCAACGACATCGCCGACAAGTCGCTCGAGGAGCTGCAGGGCCTCGCCCCGCCAGCCACCGAGGCACCCGAGTCGACCACCGGCTCGAGCACTCCCGGATCGACGACGGCTTCCACCACGGCCTGAGCCGCGCAGCTCCTCAGGTGGCGTTGGTCAGCTCGCGCACGCGCGCGAGCAGCACCTCGAGCGCCGGCCGGTTGAGTCCGCCTTCGGGCACGATCACATCGGCGTAGCGCTTGCTGGGCTCGATGAACTGTTCGTGGCTGGGACGGACCGTGGTGAGGTACTGATCGAGGATGCTCTCCTGGGTTCGGCCGCGTTCGGCCACGTCGCGCCGG
>CAWKMO010000004.1:0-16794 GCA_963850755.1 Ilumatobacteraceae bacterium
AGCCGTCGCCGGAGGTCTCGGCGACCTGCTGGTCCGAACCGGATTCCGTCGCCTCGGTCTCGGCCGGTTCGGTGCGGTGACTTGTCGGGCGACGGATTGACTCGTCTCAGGAGCCGCCGATTCATCGGACGTCGAGTCGTCGTCGGAGCCGCACGCCGCACCCGCAAGCACGAGGACGGCGACGAGTGCGAACCGAACAGGATTGCGATTGAACATGGTTCCCCCAGGTTTGGTGGCATCGGACCCCCCACGGATGCTTCCCCACACCCATCGGTCAATCCTCGTCATTCAACATATCGTATGATGAAAGAGGTGGCAAGGAAAACCGTTCACCCGTCGCCTGCGGTCGTTCGGCGCGTCGACCGTCACCGATCCATGTGGGGGGCCCGACGTCGTATCCCGTGCTCCCGGGCGGGTGAACCTGATCGGCGAGCACACCGACTACAACGAGGGGTTCACGCTGCCGATGGCACTGCCGTTCGACCTCGTGGTTGCGCTGTCCTCGTTTGACGATCCGCTCCACGGGCAGGTGATCGTCGAGTCAGCGGGCTTCGGCCGCGTCGACCTGGATCCGACGATCGATCCCCGCGAGCGCTCGGTCCCGTCATGGGCCAACCACCTCGTCGGCATCATCGACCTGTTGACCGAGGCGGGCATCGCGGCGGGTGGCTGGCGAGCCATGGTGGACACCGACATCCCAACCGGCGCGAGTTTGTCGTCATCTGCCGCGTTCGAGGTCGCCCTGATCAACGCGCTACTCCACCGTGCGCAGGTCGAGTGGTCTCCCATCCAGGTCGCCCGGCTCGGTCAGCGAGTCGAGCACGAGGTCGTCGGCGTTCCGAGCGGCATCATGGACCAGTTGATCTCGGCCGGTGCCACCGCTGGCCGCGCCAGCCTCATGGACTGCCGAACGCTGACGCAGACACCGGTCTCGGTGCCGGCGGGCACCGTGATCGCCGTCCTCGACAGCGGACGCGGGCGTGCTCGCGGACGCTGCGTACGCCGATCGGCGCGCCTCGTGCGAACGGGCCGCGGCCGACATCGGCGTGACGGCGCTCCGCGACGCCACCATCGACCAACTCTCCGCGGTGGCCGACGACACCGACCGTCGTCGGGCACGCCACGTGATCTCCGAGAACACGGCACGCTCAAGGCCGCTGACGCGATGCGGCGTGGAGACATCCAACGGCTGGGGCGGCTGATGAACGACAGCCATCACAGCTTGCGCGAGGACTTCGAGGTGTCCGGGCCGGGTCTCGACGCGATCGTCGGCGTTGCCCGTGCCGCTCCCGGCTGCCTCGGGGCGCGGATGACGGGCGGTGGCTTCGCGGGGTGCGCGGTCGCACTGGTGCGCCGAGAGGACACCGAGGCGTTCACCCGATCGATACTCGATGGCTACCAACACGGCAACCACACCGCGACCGTGTGGATCTGCGAACCGTCGGCCGGGGCGACGATCATCGATCCCGTCGGCGAGTCCGAGGGTAGCGATCGTTCCGCGTTGGCGCTGGTCAGATCTCGCGGAGTCGCTCGGCCAGCGCCTCGGGCACGACCGGGTTGAAGTACTCCTCGCTCGCGACCTCGGCCGCGGCGACGAATCGCTGGACGCCGACGGCTCGCCACGGCGACACGATCTCGATGTTGAACCAGGCATCCGCGTACCCGACGTCGACGCTCGGTCGCTGATTCACCCACAACATGTACGGCAAGGGACGGTCGTACAGCCGATCGAGATGCGGCCGAGACGTCCACCAGGATGGCGGAGAGACCGTCGCGATCGACATCGTCCATCGAGCCCAGGTCGGTGCGGGCCTCCAGCGGCGCGAGCTCCAGGGAGATCGGGAACGTCGGGGCGAACGGCACCCAGGCCGACCAGCCGTCGACCTCCACGAAGCGCGACCGCCAGGTCGTTCGTCGGGGCGCCAACCAGCGGCCAATCGACGAGACTGCCGACTCGGTACGTGGTCGTAGGCGTAGATCTGACCGTGCGGATGAGCGACCGTCGCACCGACCTCTGAACCTCGGTTCTCGAAGGCGAGCACGTATTCGACGTCGGTCCGTGCTCCGAGCGCCACGGTCCGCTCGGCCCACAGGTCCACCACCCGTCGCGTCCGTGGGGTCCGAGTGACCAGAAGGTGGCGTCGTGATCGCTGGTGTACAACACCACCTCACAGCGGTCGCCTGGCATCGCCGGCCACCGGTTGGCGAACGACTTGACGTCGTAGGAATCCGGCGCTTCCAAGCCTCCGACACAGAACGGACAACCCGACACCGGCAGATTCGGGCGCGACTGACGGTCGCCGACGACGTGCACGATGGCCCCGAGCACCGGATCGAGCCGTACTTCGTGGCCCGCCATCTCGAGAATCGTAGACGTGCGCTGCTGCGCGTCGGCACCCGTTCGGACGGCCTCACCTCGTTGCCGTCAGAGTCGGGATCGAGAGCCGATACACACGTTGGGCGGTGCCGGCCAGAACGGCGTGGCGTTCGGCGTGGTCGAGACCGTTGAGGCAGGCGCGCAGGTCGCGCCAGATCTCGGTGTACGAGTTGGCGGCGAGCAGGGCGAACGGCCAGTCGCCGCCGTACATCGTGCGCTCCGGCCCGAACACGTCGAGCGCGTGGTCGACGTAGCGCTGGTAGTCGGCGGGTGAGGCACCGGGTGCGGCGGCGGTGTTGAGGCCTGACAACTTGACGGCCGTGTTCGTGGCCTCGGCGGCGTCGGCGAGCAGCTGCGCCCATGGTTGCCATCCGCCGTCGCGATCGGTGGCTTGGCGAGATGATCGATGACCAGGGTCAGTTGCGGATGACGTTCGGCGAGTCCCGGCACGATCCGCAACAGGTGCTCCGACTCGGCGCACACGTCGAAGGTCAGGTTGCGCTCGGCGAGCATTGCCAGCACATCGTCGATTCGCGGGTCGGCGAGCAGGTCGGGATCGGGATCGCGGTGAACGAGATGGCGCACACCAACGATCGGGGAGTTCGCCCAGCGATCGAGGGAGCGCGCTGCGGCCGACGGGTCGAGGAGTGGCACCCACCCGACCACTCCCGCGACGCGGGGGTTGGACGCGGCGAGGTCGAGCATCAACTCGGTGTCGTCGATGTGGTCGGCGGCCTGGACGAGGACCACGGCGACAACGCCTGCAGCGTCCAGTTCGTCGTCGATGTCGCTGACGTCGAATCGCCGGTCGAGCGCGGGTGCCTCGACGAGCCACGGGTAGTCAACCCGTGCCGGGTCCCAGACGTGAACGTGGCTGTCGATCACGATCTCGCGTGGTTCGTGTTGCTCGTCGGGTCGGGCGGTGCGTGGTGTCACGAGTGGTCAGGCACCCATGGCGGCCCGTCCAGAGGCGAACACGTCGTCGATGCGCTTGATCGCCGTGTGCAGATGGTCGCGCATCGCTGTCGCTGCCTGTTCGGGGTCACCGCTGGCGATGGCGTCGGCGATGATCTCGTGTTCGACGTTCGTGGCGGCTCCCTGTCGGGCGTGGTAGTAGAGCCGGTACATGTGGAGGTGGCTGCGCAGCCGCACGAGCGACTCGCGCAGCCAGGGGTTGCCGGCGAGTTCGGCGACGGCGTCGTGGAAGCGCGCGTCGTAGACCATGCCGCGTCGGTTGACCGCCGGATCGTTGCTGTCGTCGGCGCCGCCGCTGCGCGCCAGCTCCTGAAGCCGAGCGGCCTGCTCGGGCGTCGCCCGCCGGGCGGCGGCGGCGGCCGCCTCCGGTTCGATCAGGAGCCGAAAATCGATCAGCGAGTGCAGGTCATCAAGGCTGATCAGCGGTGCCACGAGGTAGCCGCGACGCGGCTCCTTGACGACCAATCCTTCGGCCTCGACGCGGGCGAGCGCCTCGCGGACCGGGGTGGGGGAGACGCCCAGCGTCTTGGCGAGCACCTCGATGTTGAGCCGGCTGCCAGGGGCCAGCGTGTGGTTCATCAACATGTCGACGAGCACGTCGTGGACGTCGTCGGCGAGCGGCGGGCGCTCGGTCAGTCGGCGACCAGCAGCTGATGCTCGGACTCCCTCGATGTCGATCGGTTCCACGGCCCTCCTGCGCTGCTGGGTGCGTGAGCTCACGGTAGCCGAGCTCGACCTCACGATCTAGAATATAGGATCTTTGATATTGCATATCTGCACACGCATTGACTACGGTGCTCGGCGAAGGGGGACGGGTGGTCACGCCAGCAGTCGAATCAGTACGCGCCGGAGCGTCCGAGCATCCGGTCGAGGTGCACTCCGGACGGGCCCTGAGGGTCACGCTGGCGGCGTTGCAGGCCGGTCCGGTCGTGATCCTGGCACTGCTGGTCCTGGTGCTGAGTCTGGCTTCGGACGTGTTCTTCTCGCTCGACAACTTCGGCAACGTGCTCAAGCAATCGGCCGTGATCTCGGTCCTGGCGCTGGGGCAGTTGCTGGTGATCCTCACCCGTGGGATCGACCTCTCGGTCGGTGCCAACCTCTCGCTGAGCGCAGTGGTTGGTGCGATCGTGTGGCGAGACCACGGCTCGGCCGCGCTCGCGGTGCTGGCCACGCTCGGTACCGCGACGTTGGTCGGACTCATCAACGGTGTCGTGTACGTCAAGGGCCGGCTTCCTCACCCGTTCATCCCGACCCTGGCGATGCTCAGCGCGGCCAGCGGGTTGGCGCTGTATCTCGCCGACAGCAAGACGATCCAGGGTGTGCCTTCGTTCGTGAACGAGATCGGTTCCGGGCGGATCGCTTCGATCCCCGGGGGGAACGCCGTCGGGTGGTTCCCGACCGCCACGATCGTCGTGGTGCTGATGGCGCTGCTCGTTGCTGTGATCACCCGGCGACTGGTCTGGGGCCGTTGGATCTATGCGGTCGGCGGTAGCCCGGAAGCGGCGCTGCGCAACGGCATTCCCGTGCAGGGGGTGCTGATCTCGGTCTACACCACCTGCGGCGCGTTGGCCGGCGTCGCCGCGCTTGCTCACGATGGGCAAGGGCAACGCAGGTTCGCCGACCAGTGGCGCGCTCGCCGAACTCGACGCGATCGCGGCCGTCATCATCGGAGGTGCGAGCTTTCTCGGCGGCCGCGGACGGCGTGCTCAACGCGATCACCGGGGCGCTGATCATCGCCGTCATGCGCAACGGGTTCAACCTGCTCGGCATCGATCCGAACTGGCAGTACATCGCCACCGGCGCGGTGATCGTGATCGCCGTCGAGCTCGACGTCGTGCGCGGCCAACTCGAGTCGCGGTTCCGGAGCATGCAGGCGGCGGGTGCCTCATGAACGAGTCGACACCGGTGCTCGAGGTCCGCGAGGCAACCAAGAGATTCGGCGCCGTCACCGCAGTCGACGACGTGTCGCTCCACTGTGCGAGCGGTGAGGTGCTGGCACTGCTCGGCGACAACGGCGCCGGCAAGTCGACGCTGATCAAGGCGATCAGCGGCGTTCATCGTCTCGACTCGGGCACGATCACGCTCGACGGGGCCGACATCACTCACGCCACGGCCACCACCGCCCGCTCGCGAGGGATCGAGACGGTGTACCAGGACCTGGCGCTGTTCGACAACCTCGCCCCGGCAGCGAACTTCTTCGCCGGGCGTGAACTCGCCGGTCCGCGCTGGCTGCCGCGCGCCTGCCGTGTGCTCCGCGGTCGAGCGATGTCGGAACGCACGCGCGAGCTCGTCGACCGCCTCCAGATCACGCTGCCCGACTTCGATGCACCGGTCGCGTTGATGTCGGGCGGACAACGCCAGGCGGTCGCGGTCGCCCGCGCTGTCGCCTTCTCGTCGAAGCTGGTGATCCTCGACGAGCCGACCGCCGCGCTCGGCCTGCGCGAATCGGGGCGGGTGCTCGACCTGATCCGCCGCCTCAAGACCGACGGCGTGGCCGTGATCCTCATCTCCCACAGCATGGATCACGTACTTGCCGTCGCCGACCGGGCGGTCGTGCTCCGCCGCGGTCGCGTCGTCGGCGAACTCGTCCCCACACGGGACAACGTCGAACAGCTCGTGGCGTGGATCGTCGGCGCCGCGGAACGAACCGGAACTCACGACACAACCAACCGAACCACTGGAGGAGAACTATGAGATCACGAACCCTGCTGGCGTGCGCCGCCGGTGTGCTGGCGCTGACGGCGGCGGCATGCGGCGACGACGACGACAGCGACGCGTCCGCGGCCACCGAGGCGCCAGCCACCGAGGCGCCTGCGACGCAACCGCCGGCCACCGAAGCACCGGCCACCGACCCGCCTCCCACGTCCGCATCGGCCACCGACCCACCGGCGACCGAGGCCCCGTCGACCGATGAGCTGGCTCCCGTCAAGGTTGCCTTCGTGACCAAGTTCCAGGTCGAGTTCTTCACCGCCATGGAGGACGCCGCCCAGGCCTACGTCGACGCCAACGAGGGGATCGAGATCGAGTTCTTCTCCTGTGCCTCGCCGGCCGACGTCGACTGCCAGATCGCCCAGATCGAGGACGCCGTCGTCGCGGGGTTCGACGCGATGGTGATCACCCCGATGGGCAACGACGTGATCCCGGCCCTCGACGCCGCCGCCGACAGCGGGTTGGTGATCGTGCTCGCCGACAACGACCTCGCCGACTTCACGAAGAAGACCGCGGTCGCGGCGACCGACAACGTGGTCGGTGGACAGCTCGCCGGCGAGTACCTGAAGTCGGTGCTCAAGGAGGGTGACACGATCGGGTTGATGGAAGGCGTCCGCGGCGTGCCCGCCCTGGACGCCCGCATCCAGGGCGTCAAGGACGCACTCGAGGGCACCGGCGTCGAGATCATCATCGGCGGTGCCGAGACCAAGTGTGACTCGGCGCAAGGAGCAACGGTGGCCGAGGACCTGCTGACCCGTGAACCGAACCTGACGGCGATCTACTCGGCCTGCGACGACCCGGCGATCGCCGCTGCCAAGGTCGCCAAGGACCAGGGCAAGCAGGTCATGGTCGTCGGCTACGACGGGCTGCCGACCGCCGCTCAGGCGATCCTCGACGGCGACATGACGGCGACGATCGCCCAGTTCCCCGGGCAAGATGGCGTCGCTCGGCGTCGAAGCGGCGGTCAACGCCGTGCGCGGCAACCCGGTCGAGCCGTTCATCGACACCGGCACCGAACTCGTCACTGCCGACAACGCCGAGCAGTTCCTGACGTTCCAATAGGTCCCCCGAATCCGGCTGGTTGCGGCGGCACGGCCACCGCAACCAGCCGACTGGACACGCCGCCGACCCAGGAGAACCCGTGCACCTAACCCGCCCCGGCCCGACGCGCACAAGCAACGACGGGACCATCCGACACCCACGACCGCTACGGAGCCGGCGATGCCGGTGATCACGGCGCTCGACGTCGTCGACGTGCGCTTCCCGACCTCGCGCATGCTCGACGGATCGGACGCGATGAACCCCGACCCCGACTACTCGGCGGCCTACGTCACGCTCCGCACCGACGACGGCGGTGCCGACGGCACCGGTGACGGATACGGGCTGGTGTTCACGATCGGGCGTGGCAACGAGGTCGCCGTCGCGGCCGTCGCCGCACTCGCCACTCACGTCGTCGGGATGCCCGTTCCCGATCGACCCGAGCGGCTGGCGGAGCTGCACCGCCGGCTGGCGGGCGACTCGCAGCTGCGATGGCTCGGCCCCGAGAAGGGCGTCATGCACATGGCGATCGGCGCCGTGCTCAACGCCGCCTGGGACCTCGCCAGCCGACGCGCCGGGGTGCCGCTGTGGCAGTACATCGCATCGTTGACGTCCGGACGAACTGGTCGATCAGGTCGACTTCCGTCACATCAGCGACGCGCTCAGTCGAGACGAGGCGCTTGGCGATCCTGCAACGCGCCGAGCCCGGTCGCAGCGAGCGCGTCGAGCATCTGCTCGAGCGCGGCTACCCGGCGTACACCACCTCGGCGGGTTGGCTCGGCTACGACGACGCCAAGGTGGAGCGGCTGGCCCGCCAGGCCGTGGCCGACGGGTTCACGCTGATCAAGCTCAAGGTCGGCGCCGACCTCGCCGACGACGAGCGCCGCGTGCGCCTCGTGCGCGAAACGGTCGGACCCGACATCGAGTTGGCGATCGACGCCAACCAGCGCTGGGACGTCGACGACGCGATCGACTGGGTACGGCATCTGGCGCCGTACGGGCTGCGCTGGATCGAGGAGCCGACGTCGCCTGACGACGTGCTCGGCATGGCGAAGATCGCGCGTGCCGTCGCCCCGATCGCCGTCGCCACCGGCGAGCACGTCGCCAATCGCGTGATCTTCAAGCAACTGCTGCAGGCCGAGGCGATCTCGGTGCTGCAGCTCGACGCCTGCCGCGTCGGGGGCGTCAACGAGAACCTGGCGATCCTGTTGCTGGCCGCCAAGTTCGGAGTGCCGGTGTGCCCGCACGCCGGCGGCGTCGGCCTGTGCGAGCTCGTCCAGCACCTGGCGATGGCCGACTACGTGGCCGTCAGCGGCGAGCTCGACGGGCGCGTGATCGAGTTCGTCGACCACCTCCACGAGCACTTCGTCGACCCGGTGGCCGTCGTCGGCGGCCGCTACGCGGCACCGACCGACCCCGGGTTCAGTGCCCGCATGCACGCCGACAGCGTCGACCGGTTCCGGTTCCCCGACGGTCCGGAGTGGGCGTCGTGACCGGCGCCGGCAGCGACTTCGACGGCCTCGTCGCGGCCGTCACGGGCGGCTCGTCCGGCATCGGACTGTCGCGCGGCGCAGCTGCTCGCTTCCCGCGGCGCCCGCGTCGAACTGCTCGACATCGCCGCTCCGCCCGACGGCATCACCGACGCCACGTCCGACCGGGCTCTCGGCTACGTCGCCTGCGACGTCGCCGACGACGCAGTCCGTGCGTGCCGCGATGCAGACCGTCAGCGAGCGTCACGGGCGACTCGACGTCGTCGATCGCCAACGCCGGGATCGGCGCGCAGGGCACGGTCGCCGACAACAGCGACGACGAGTGGCATCGGGTGCTGGACGTCAACGTGGTCGGCGTCGCCCGCACGGTGCGGGCGGCACTCCCATCGCTGCGCAGGTCGCCGGCGGCGGCGGTCGTCGTGACCTGTTCGATCGCATCGTGGGCGGGCCTGCCGCGCCGCGCCGTGTACAGCGCCAGCAAGGGTGCGCTCTACGCGCTGACGCTGGCGATGGCTGCCGACCACGTCGCCGATGGAATCCGCGTCAACGGCGTCGCCCCCGGCACCGCCGACACGCCCTGGGTCGCCCGGCTGCTCGATGCCGCCGACGACCCGGCCGCCGAGCGAGCCGCGCTCGAGGCCCGGCAACCGATGGGCAGACTCGTGACCGCCGAGGAGGTTGCGCACGCCATCGCCTACCTCGCGTCGCCGCTGTCGGCCTCGACCACCGGCACCGTGCTCGCCGTCGACGGCGGAATGCTCGGACTGCGACTGCCACCACGCCCCGGCGCCAGGGCGCTGAGATGCGGCTCGCCAACCTCGACGACCACCCAGTGATCGTGGTCGACACCGATCAGCGGGATGCGGCCTCGTCACCATCGTCGACCTCACGACACACGGCGGGTACACGTTCGACGACGTGTTCGACCGCTGGGACGAGGTGCTGGACCTCGCCGCCGCCGTCGCCGGAGCGGCGACCACAACGGTCGCCACCACCGCCTCGGCCCACCCTCGCCGCGGCCCCGGCAGGTGTTCGCGATCGGACTCAACTACGCCGCCCACGCCGCCGAGTCAGGCCAGCCCGTCCCCGAGCACCCGACCACGTTCACCAAGTTCCCGACGTGCATCACCGGGCCGTACGCCGATGGTCGGACTGCCGAGCGGGTCGGTCGACTACGAGATCGAACTCGTCGCCGTGATGGCGAAGACCTTGTTGCTGTTGAAGCAGTGGGTTTCGACGAAGGTGCTCCATTCCAACGAGAGGTCGAGTTCCTGCACGGCACCCATCGCGGTGAACCAGTTGAGCAGCTCCTGTTGGCCGGCGTGCTCGATGTCAGCCAAGGTGGCCGCGAGCCACGCGTTCTGGTCGCCGGCGACGAGTGCGTCGAAGAGGTGGCGGTCGGCGGGGGTGTCGGGCCGTAGTCGGTACGTGTGGTCGACCAAGAAGGCGTGCGACCACGACGATGAGGCAATCAGCGCGACGCGGTGACCCGACGACGCGAACGCGCGTGCGACGGCGGCGCCGAGGGCATGGAGGCGCTGTGGTGACGGCGAGGGTGGGTCGGGGCGGATGTCGTCGGCCATCGATGTCATGAAGCCCTTGGCGCCCACCACTTTGCGGCCGTAGCAGTTGAGCGGCATGGGGATCACCGGCCACTCGAACCCGATGCGGTCGTAGTCGAGGTATAGGACCGTGTTCAAGAACGCGTGAGCCAGGCCCGGGTGGTGCAATGGGCGGTAGGCGTAGGCGACGTCGAAGTCGCAACCGATCAGCTCCTCGACGAGCCACCGCCGGTCTCGGCAGCACCGCGGATCGTGCGCACGAGGTCGCTCGGTTCAGCCCACGCGTTGGGTTTGCCGGCGGTCATCGCCGACTCGGCTGCCTGGGCCCACGGTCGCACCTCGATGTCGTCGTAGCACAGCACCGAGAACGGGGGAATGAGGTCGTCGTGAAAGTTCTCGTGCTGGTCGTCGCCCCACACAAGCACGAGGTCGGGGTCGAACTCGTCGAGCGCGGCGCGCACGCGGCGCAGCCCGTCGACCAAGGCCGCCCGGTGGGAGGCGGCCGAGGCGACGGCCTCGTCGTCGCCCCATTCGGCGCGCATCGCCGCCGGCCACGACGCCGGATCCTTCACCGCGTCGGGGATACCCGGATCCTGCAGCGTTCGACGCAGGATTCCGGCCATGTCGGCATCGAGCAGCGACAACGGGGGATAGTGCGTCACTCCGAACACGATCACGTCACCCATCGGCAGTCTCCTGTGAGTTCTCTGCGCGCAGCGACTCCACCTCACTCACAGCGGCGGCGAAGCGGCTTTCGTCGCTCACGCCAGCCCTCGTCGCATTCCCCATCCTCGCAGGAGCCCGTCACACACATGCACGCGCGCTCAGATCGTCAGCTCAGATCCGCAACGACAGACGGAGGGTAGACGCGATCAGAACTGCGCCTTGGCGCTCAGCGACACCGTCACGGCGTCCAATCAGCGGACCGTCGGGACGACGAAAATCCCGGCGAATCGACCCGCCACGTTACGAGCTGGTCGATGCGCGCCGATTGTGACGGTCGCGGGCGGAGGCATGCCGGTTCGGCACGCGCCGCCGGTGCTGTCAGCGCGGCCTCACTGCTGGCGGATCGTGTGCCGCTGGTGCCTCTCGAGGTGGAAGTCGGCCGCGCGAGTTCCGCGGTCAGCGGGGTCCCTGCGGTGTCGTGTGATTGCTCCTCAGCCAGGGACGAGCCGGGTCAGAATCGTGGCGTGGCGGACGAGAAAGGCTTGTTCATCGAGTCGCTTGCGGCGCATCCATGTGGTGACCTCGGCGTTGCACTTGCTGGCGTTACAGCTGCGGCAGGCGGGCACGACGTTGTCGAGCGTGTAGCGGCCGCCGCGTGAGATCGGCAGCACGCAGTCGCGCTGCAGCGGCCCTGGTGCGCCACAGTACGCACAGCCGGACCAGGCGTCTCGGAGGGCGGCCCAGTCGTCGGCTGTCAGGTCGTGGTCGTGTCGGGCGATTCGGCGCTGGCGTCGGCGCGCAGCTCTGACCGCACGGCTTCGACTCGTGGCCATGGCGGGCACGGTACGCGCCCGTGCGGGTCACAGAGAGGATGCGGCGTCGGCGTCGCCACCTTCGCTCCCCCGACGGATGACGACGCTCGTGACGTCACCGATTCCCGAGACCGAGGCCTAGGGCGTCGTCGCTCGGCGCCGGGGCGGTTGGGCGTCCGGTCAACACCGCATGAATCGCGCGTTATGTCCGGACTTGGGGGAATAGACCACAACGCGAGGAGACGGAAATGCGTCTAGTTCTGATCGTCCCAACGGTGGCGGCTGTGGCCGCAATGCTCGGAATCAGCGGCACAGCCTCCGCTGCGCCCCCCGTGCACGAAAGTTTCCACGACGAGTTCGGCTTCGTCGACGACGACTTCTGCGGCACCGGCCTCAGCATCGAAATCGACGGCGTCGTCGACGGTCGCGCCACGATCCGGGCGAGGGGCCAGGAGGGCTTGATCTACTTCGCCGAGCACATCATCGTCGAGACCATCTTCACCAACCCCGAATCCGGCGCGAGCTTCACGAGTGTCGAGCGATCCCTCAGCAAGGACTTGCACGTGATCGACAACGGTGACGGCACGCTCACGGTGGTCGTGCTGGCGACCGGCAACTACACCATGTACGGAGCCGACGGCAAGGCAATCGGCCGCAACCCCGGACAGTTCCGATTCGAGCTCCTCGTCGATCATGGCGGAACGCCGACAGACCCTGAAGACGACGTCGAACTCGACTTTCAGGTCCTCAAGGAATCGACCGGTCGCAGTGATGACTTCTGCGCCGTCGCCCTCCACGCGCTCGCCTAACGGGAACCCGCCGCACGCGACGGATGACGGAGGCGACGAGGACGCGTAGTCGAAGGGTGACGCGTCACGCTCCGGGTTCGATCGCCTCGTTGAGCAACTCGGCCTGGCGGCGCCAGTCGCCACCCACCAGCGACACCACGACGCGTCGTGCCCCGAGGTCGCCCCATGCGTTGACGCGTTCGACGACGAGTTGGGTGCCACCTCGGATCACCATCGTGTCGACGAGGTCGGCGGGCACGCCGTATACGCCGTTCGGGTCACTGATCTGGCGCGTCAACTCGGTCGGGTCGGGGAGCGCAGGGTCTCCGTCGAGTGCGACCATCACGCTGCCGATGATCTCCGGCATCGGTCGTGAGTTGGCGGCCGCCAACTCGTGAAGCCGGTCGACCGAGCGCCGGGCGTCGGCGGGCGGCACCGGCATCGCCAACCAGGCGTCGCCGACGCGGGCGGCACGTCGTAGCGCTGCGTCGCCGGCTCCGCCGACAACGATCGGTGGCGGCGGCATGCCGGGATCGAGCCGCACGATCGGATGATCGGCGACGTCCGGCAGCGCCGATGGTCGGCCGGCGATCAGGTCGCGCAACACGTCGAGGGCGGCGTCGGTGCGCTTGCCACGCTCGCTGCGTGGGACGCCGGCTGCGGCCCACGAGAGATCGTGGCGGTCGCCACCCACGCCGACTCCGAACAGCAGCCTCCCTCCGGATACGGCTTGTAGCGACGCCACCTGCTTGGCGACCCACACCGCCGGCCGCAGGGGAAGGATCAGCACACCGAGACCGAGCTCGATCCGTGTCGTCGCCCCGGCCGCGGCGGCGAGCGCGACCACGCTGTCGACGATCGGCGTCCCCGTGCCCGCGATCAGCTGATCGACGACCCAGGCCGAGCGCAGTCCGAGTTGTTCGGCGTGACGGGCAGCCCCGACGACGTCGGTCGGTGCGGCACCTTGGGGCGTCATCGTGGGGAGGAACACTCCGATCTCCGGAACGCGCATTGCAGTCTCCTTGGTTACTTCTTGATACTGACCGCATTCTGAGTCACCATGAGCTGATATGGAAGACGGCACATCGACGACACCGAGGCACACGCGGAGAACCAACCGACCCACGGTGGAGCAGACCGCGACCTGCGAGATCCGGGACTTGCTCGACCGACTCGCCGACAAGTGGTCGCTGCTCGTCGTCGAGCTGCTCGGGGACGGCACGCAGCGCTTCACCGAGCTCAAGCGGCGTATCGACGGGATCAGCCAGCGGATGCTGACCCTGACGCTGCGCCAGCTCGAGCGTGACGGGATGGTGACCCGCACGGTGCATCCGACGGTCCCGCCCCGCGTCGACTACCAGCTCACCTCGTTGGGCCGAAGTCTGCTCGAGGCGATCCAACCGATTGTGATTTGGACGCGGATCAACCGCCCCGAGATCATCGAGTCCCGCCAGCGCTACGACGATTCGACACGTCAGGGATCGACCGCTGGATGACGTCGATCGTCGTCATCCAGGCGGTGATGGCGGCTGCTGCGCTCCGGGGGCGGGTCAACGGATCGCCGCCGCCGGGCCGAGCCTGTCCGCGGTTGGCGGACTCGACACTCCGCTCGGGCGGCGTTGAATCAGGTAGGACCGTCGCCACCCAGTCGAGTCCGTAGAAGACGATGAAGAACAGCATCGGCGGTTGCACGTGGTCGGTCAGCAGCAGCGATCGAACTGGCTCGGTGTGTCGCATTCCGCGTCTGACGTTCGTTGTGTCGGTGGAAGCATTCCGACATCCGATTGGAGACAACCATGGGACTCATTCACATCGACCTGTTCACGTCACTCGACGGCGTCGCGCAGGCGCCCGGCGGGCCCGAAGAGGATCCTGAAGGTGGGTTCGCGTTCGGAGGGTGGCAGGCACCGCTGATGGACGAGGTCGACGGCGAGCAGGTCTGGGCCGGCATGCAGGGGCTCGACGCCCTGTTGCTCGGACGTCGCACGTACGACATCTTCGCCGGATACTGGCCACACCAGGAGCAGGGCCTCGACGGAGGCATCGCCGAGCTGTTCAACAGGGTGCCGAAGTACGTGGCCTCCCGCGGCGAGCCGGCGCTCGAATGGGAGAACTCGTCGTTGCTCGGCGCCGACCTCGCGTCGTCGGTCCCGGCGCTGCGTGACCGGCATGAGCACGTGCATGTGATCGGCAGCCTCGATTTCGTGCAGTCGCTCGTAGCCGAGCGGCTGTTCGACCGCCTGTCGCTGTGGATCTATCCGATCGTGCTCGGACCCGGCAAGCGGGTGTTCGCGGACGGGGCCGTCCCGTCGAACCTCACGCTGCTCGAACCTGCAACCACGTCCCCGAGTGGCACGGTGCACATCAAGTACGCCCGGGCCGACGGCATACCGTCGACCGGCGACATGTCCGACCCGGCACAACGGTGACGAGCTGGGCGGTGGGGTGCCGGTTACCGGTGGACCGGCACCAGCGCCTCCAGCGCCTCGATCGCCTTCGGAGCCCCGACGTCGGGTGACATCCGCTCTGCCAGCTCGGCGGCGCGAGCGCGCATCTCGCCGTCGGCCAGGGCGCGCCGGATGGCGTCGGCGAACTTGTTCGGTGACGAGCGCTTCGACATCTTGAGCCCAGCCCCGTGGTGCACGACCCGGACGGCATTGTCGGGCTGATCGCGGCTGATCGGAACGACCATCACCGGTACCCCAGCGGCCAGCGACCGCACCACCGTGCCGTGACCACCGTGGCTGATCACGAGTTGAACGTGCGGGAGCACTACGCCATGCGGTACCGACTCGACGGCGTACACGTTGTCCGGAACTCGCGCGAGCGAGTGCGATCGCAGCCCCTGCCCGGTCGTCACCAAGGCGTGGCAGTCGACCATGCCGAGCGCGTCGACCAGCCGCTGGAGGAGTCCCTCCTGCGCCATGTACGTCGTGCTCAGCGACAGCAGCACCGCCGGGCGGCCGTCGTTCGACCAAGGCGGCGACCATTCGACGTCGCCTCGTTCGTTGGCGGGGATCGGAATGCCCCCGTACACCACGTGAGGATCGCGGCGCGTGGGCGTGAAGTCGAACGCCTCGCTGGTGAGGAAGATCACCCTGTCGGCGCGCCGCACGCTCGCTTCGAGCGAACCGACCGGCTCGAGACCGAGGTCTCGACGCGTGTCGTTCAAATGTGCCCGTGCCCATCAGCACGTCGTTGAGCCGGTACAAGATCGCATCGCGAGCCCGACCGATGAGACCGTCGAGCGGCCGCAGGCCCGACCCCATCGGCGGCACTCCTGGGGCACGCAGCATGTTGACGTTCGGCGCGATGGCGGCAGTCGGGAGTCCTGAGGCTTCTGCGCCGGCGGAGGCACCGGTCAGCAACGCGTCGACGATCAACACGTCGGGTGACGTGCGGGCGATCACGTCAGCGAGGTCGGCTGCATGGTCCGAGGCCTGGACCGAAGAACAACAGGTCGCCCACCTGACGTACCTGGGCGAGCGGGTTCTTCACCTCCCAATCCCGGATCAGCGCACGGTCGAAATCGCGGGCGCGGGCCTGCGGCGCGCGCTGCCACGGTGCGAACCTCGCCCCAGCCTCGGTCGCTTCCTGCTCGACCGTGTCGTCGCTGAGCACCACGACCTCGTGACCGCGGGCGACGAGCGCCGCGACGACGCCCAGTTCTGGCGGGATCGTGCCGCCACCGTCCCACGTGGCGAGGAGGAATCGACTCATCGCGCCACCACCGCCTCGCACAACGCGGTCATGGCTGCTCGAGTGGCCCGAGCGCTCAGCCTGCGGTCGATGCGAAGCAGTTTCCAGGTGTACACGTCGGTGGCAACCACCAAGAGGTCTTCCAGCTTCCAGTCCGGGCGGCATGTGTGCGCCCGGCGAGTTGCGGCGAGAACGCCCACCGAACCCATCGTCGGTGGCCTCGGCGCCCGATGTCGAGCAGTTCTGACAGCGCCGGGAACCGGTGCTCCTGTCCGAGCATGTGCATCAGTTGCTGCCCTGCCTCCTCATAGTCGCCTGCTACCACGCTGACTGCGGCGGCGACGTCCCCCGGTTCCATCCTGGAGCGCAGGTCCACACGCTCCTGGTCGTCATCGCCTTGGGCAACGAGCGCGGCCAGGAGCGCGTCCTTCGTGCCGAAGTGGCGAACGACCGTGGAGAGCGACACGCCAGCCTTCGTTGCAACTCGTCGCATGGACAGCGCGTCGAAGTCTTCGGTGGCGATGATCTCACCGGCTGCAGCGAGGATCGACTGCTCGGTGTCCGCCCCATCGGCTCGGCTTCGCGATGACACGGTGGGCTGCATGGGCACAGTGTATCCATCGACGTTGCCGTGGTTCGGGCTTGACACGGATACACCGTATCCATATTCTGCTGGAT
>CAWKMO010000005.1:0-337512 GCA_963850755.1 Ilumatobacteraceae bacterium
CCGCCGTACACGACGCTCGGGTCTGGCGCGTCGGCGGGAAGTCGAAGGCGGCGCTGGTCAGGAAGATCGCCCGCTCGGCGCGCCGGACGCTCTCCTCCAGCGAGGCAACCGGGTCGAGACCGAGCTCGCGCCGTGTCTCGTTGAGCGTCCCCGTGCCCAACAACACGTCGTTCAGCCGGTGCAGGGTGTTGTCACGCAGCCGCCCGATGCGCCCTGCCATCGGCTGCAGGCCCGAACCCACCGGCGGGACGCCGGCCACTCCGCAGCATGTTGACGTTCGGCGCCACGGCAGCGGTCGGCAGACCGGAGCGTTCGGCGCCAGCGGACGCTCCGGTCAGCAACGCGTCGACGATCAGCACGTCGGGCGCGAGCTCGTCGATGGCGTCGGCGAGGTCGGCGGCATGGAGCGAGGCGGGCCCGAAGAACAGCAGATCACCGACCTGGCGGATCTGGGCGAGCGGATTCTGACCTCCCGATCGCGGATCAGGGCACGGTCGAAGTCGCGCGCGCGGGCCTGGGGCACGCGCCAGCACGTGAACGTCGCGCACCCGCAGCTGAGCGCTTCGGATTCGACGGTGTCGTCGCTGAGCACCACGACCTCGTGGCCACGAGCGACCAGTGCGGCAGCGAGCCCCAACTCCGGGCGGGATCGTGCCACCGCCGTCCCACGTCGCCAGCAGGAACCGACTCGCCGAGCCATGCACCGCCTCACACAGCGCGGTCATCGCTGCCCGCGTCGCCTTGCCGCTGAGGCGACGATCGATGCGGAGCAGCTTCCACGTGAACACATCGGTCGCGACCACGAGCAGATCCTCGAGTTGGTTCCGCGCGGCGTCGGTCGCGGCCGGCGAGCTGGGGCTCGAACGCCCAACGCACCCAACGCCGGTGACCACGGCGACCGATGTCGAGCAACTGCGAGAGCGCAGGAAACCGGTGCTCCTGGCCGAGCATGTGCATCAGGTGCTGACCGGACTGCTCGTAGTCGCCGGTGACGATCCGCACCGCGGCGGCGACGTCGCCTTGGGTCATCGCCGAGCGGTAGTCGTTGCGCTCCTCGTCGTTGTCGCCGAGGGCGACCAGTGCCGCGAGGAGAGCGTCCTTGGTGCCGAAGTGGCGCACGACGGTCGACAGCGAGACGCCTGCCTGAGCCGCGACCCGCCGCATCGACAACGCGTCGAAGTCCTCGGTGAAGATGATGTGACCGGCGGCCTCGAGGATGTGGCGCTCGGTCTCTGCCGCATCGGCGCGCACGCCGGTTCCGCAGACGTCGACACGGGCACACCGTATCCGATGGGCGGCGTCGCAGTCGGAAATGGTCTTGACATGGATACATCGTATCCGTATTATCCGGATACACCGTATCCAATCCATCAGAGAAACAGAGCCATGACTCAGCTCCACATCGACCAGACACGAACTCAGGCGATCGACTCGACGCAGCCGCGCTCTCCCGCATCACCACACGCGACTGGCAGCGTTGTCGCTGATTCGCCGGCGGCGTGCTGTTCGCGTCGGCAACCTGCTGCACCCGCTCCAGCACAACGACGCCGCCTACGAAGCGCGCACGTGGGAGGCGGCCCACCTCACGATCTTCTTCTCGATCCCGTTCCTGGTGCTGGGTTTGCCCGTGCTCCACCGGCTGCTGTCGGCCCGGATCGGGCGCCGACTCAGCGCCTTCTCCGTGGCCGCCTCGGTGGCCGGGCTGATCGGCATCGCGCCGGGGACGATCATCGAGACGTTCGTGGCCCCGATGATCGGTCACGAGGCGATGAAGGAGCTCGAGTCCGGCGGCATGGGCGCCGTCAACGCGCCTGCTCGGTGGCTTCTACCTGGGCGGCACGATCGCCCTCGGATGGGCGGTGCGCAAGGCCAGGTTGCGTCCACGGTGGGCCGGCCCGTCGCTCGCGCTGAGCGCCGTCGTCCTGGTCGCCGTCATGAGTTCGACCAGCGCCGCAGCGGGAGTCGTGATCATCGCCGCCACGATGGTCTACGGCCTCGCACTGGCAACCCTTGCCATCTGGCGCCGCCCGGGCTGATGGAGTCATCGTGTTCCCTCCGTGTTGACGAAGCGTCGGTCTCACCGATGGGGGAGACCGGATGACGCGTGACGGAACGTGCGCCCGTGGATGCGCCGCCGTGCCGATGCGACTGCGGATCGTCGGCCGAGGCCGATGGGACGGCTGCCGCGAATCGCCCGATGAACGGAGGCCACCGAGGACGGACGTGCAACAGATGCGTCCCGGCCGGATGTTCCAGGCCGAGAGCGATCAAAGTGGCTCGTGATGTCGCATTCCCACCGTCTGACGTTCGTTGTGGCGGTGGAAGCATCCGACATCCGAGAGGAGACAACCATGGGACTCATCCACATCGACCTGTTCACCACGCTCGACGGCGTCGCCCAGGCGCCCGGCGGGCCCGAGGAGGATACCGAGGGCGGGTTCACGTTCGGAGGTTGGCAGGCGCCCCTGATCGACGAGGTGGTCGGCGAGCAGGTCTGGGCCGGCATGCAGGGGCTGGACGCGCTGCTGCTCGGCCGGCGCACCTACGACATCTTCGCCGGCTACTGGCCGGACCAGGAGCACGGCGTCGACGCCGGCATCGCCGAGCTCTTCAACAGGGTCCCGAAGTACGTGGCCTCCCGGGGCGATCCGAAGCTGGACTGGGCGAATTCCACGCTGCTCGGTGCCGACATCGCGCGGCGGTCGCGGAGATGCGCGAACGCCACGAGCACGTGCACGTGATCGGCAGCCTCGACTTCGTGCAGACGCTCGTCGCCGAGGGGCTGTTCGACCGGTTGACACTGTGGATCTATCCGATCCTGCTGGGCACGGGCAAGCAGGTGTTCGCCGGCGGCACCGTCCCGTCGAACCTGACGCTGATCGAACCGGCGGTCACGTCGCCGCGGGCACGGTGCATCTGCAGTACGCACGCGCCGAGGGCATCCCGGCGACCGGCGACATGACCCGCCCGGACCAACGCTGACGGGCTCTGTCCGCGACGAGTAGGGACGTCGGGCCGCGGAACTCGAAGCCGCGGATCTCGACGTCACCGGCCAGCGCGGGCTGCGGCACACGTTCGAACAGGCGCTGGACGGCGACCCGCACCGTGCTGCGACCCAGCCAGGCGCCGAGACACACGTGAGCGCCCGTCGAGAACGCCATGTGAGCCCCTCGCGACGGTTGATGTCGTACCTGTCGGGGTCGCGGTAGCGGCGCTCGTCGCGGTTGGCAGAGCTGATAACACCGGCCACCATCGCCCCCGCAGGGATCGTCGTGCCGGCGAGCTCGACGTCCGCCGTGGTCTGGCGGGTCGCAGTTGCCACCGGTGAGATCCACCGGAACAACTCCTCGCACGCACTTCGCCAGCGCCCCACCGTCGGCGCCGCATTGGTGCGAGCGCCTCTGGGTGGGTCAGGAGCGCCCACACCGTCAGGGCGATCCCGTCGCGTGGCTCGTTGATCCCGCCCGACATACACAGCCGCACGTTGTTGACGATCTCGTCGTCGGTCAGGCCAGTCGACGGGAAGCGCGGCACGACCGCTCACGGATCGACTCACCCGACTGCTCGTTGGCTTCGCGCGCCAGTTGCTGCCAGCGCCGGGTCGTTGGTGAAGTTGGCGAGTCCGGTACACACCCCACGTGTCCACTCGCCGATTTGCACCCAGTCTGCGTTGTCCCAACCGAGCGCGTCCTGGAGCGCGATCACGGCAATTGGTTCGGCGTAGGCCGTCATCAAGTCGACGCCTGACGGGTCGAACGCATCAATCAGCTCGTCGCAGATCGCGGGAGTCGCTCGTTCACCCACGTTCCCGAACTCGACGGTGAGAACGTCGGTTGTAGCGCGTCTTTCAGTCGACGATGCTCCGTGCCGTCGGTGCCGAGCATGTTGCGTCCGAGCACGGTGTTCAGCCAGCTCGGCTCGGTGGCGCTCGTGAACAGGTCGGGATTGGCGTTGATGAACTCGACGTCGTTCCAACGCGTCACCAACCACATGTCGAGTTCGGGCACGAACGACACCGGCTCGTCGGCCCTCAGACGTGCGAGCGCCGGATACGGGTCGTGCTCGAGTTCTGCGAGCGTGATCGATGCTCCGAGCGACATGCACAGCAGGTCGCTGTCGCCCAGGGCCTAGTTGACCTTGACGACGACGAGGGGGGGGAGAAACGGCCAGGAGCGTGATGGCGAGCGCCGCCAAGCCGTCGTGGCTGTCGCGCTTGGCTTCCTCTTCGGCAACCTGTCGAGGCTCTTCGGTCATTTCACCGTTCCTACTTCGTCGCAGTGGTCACACGGATTCTCGACCAACGCCACGCCGGTTTCAAGGATTACCGCGCACGCCGGGCTCAGCCGACCGTGTCCGTCAACCAGGCGATCAGCGATGCGTTCACATCCGTCGGCCGCTCCTGCTGCATCCAATGTCCGCATTCGGCGACCACGTGGCGTTCCAACGTCGTCGCGTAGGGATAGGTCTGATCGCCTTGGATCCGGCACGAGGAAGAAGTCGTCCACGGCCTGGATCAGCAGCGAAGGCTTGTCGACCGTCATGTCGACACCCTCGGCCTCCTCCCACGTGCGAGCGAGACTGCGATACCACGACAGCGCCACCGCAACCAGCTCGGCAAGCTCGAGCTCCGCCGCCACGCCGACAAGGGCCCGATCGAACCGCGCACCACGTACGCCCCCACCTGGTAGGTCGCCTGAACTGGATGCCGTCGGCGTCAGCCCGTACGTTGGCGGGATCGCTGAATGGGTGCTGCACGTGGACCTCGACCAGTTCCTCGCGGCGGTCGAGGTCCGTCGGCGACCCGAGCTTGCCGGACGGCCGGTGATCGTCGGCGGCGACGGCAACCCTCGCCGGCCGCGTCAGGTCGTGGCTACCGCCTCGTACGAGGCGCGGGCGTTCGGTGTGCGGTCGGGCATGCCGCTGGCGACGGCGTGGCGCCGGTGTCCCGACGCCGTGTTCCTCGCCCACGATCGGCCCGTCTATGACGAGGCATCGGCCGAGGTGATGGCGACGCTGCGCACGTTCGACGTGGTGGTCGAGGTGTGGGGATGGGACGAGGCGTTCGTCGGCGTGCGATCACCGACGATCCCGAAGCACTGGCGGCCGAGATCAAGGCCCGCGTGTTCGCCGAGACCTCGCTCACCTGCGCGGTTGGCATCGGGGACTCCCGGCTGACCGCCAAGACCGCGACCGGCTTCGCCAAGCCGGGCGGCATCGCCCGCCTCACACGCGCCCAATGGTTCGACGTGATGGGTGACCGGCCGGTGACAGCGATCTGGGGCGTCGGCAACCGGACCGCGGAGCGCCTCGCCGAGCTCGGGGTGGCTACCGTTCGCGAGTTGGCTGGCGCCGACCTCGGGGAGCTGCGTGCCGCATTCGGCCCGGCCATCGGCGGGCACCTGAAGGTGCTCGGGCTGGGCGGTGACGACACACCGATCGTCGACGAGCCCTGGGTCGCCCGCTCACGCAGCAAGGAGGAGACCTTCGAGCACGACGTGTCGACGCCGGACGATGTCGAGGCTCACGTCGTACGGATGGCCGAGGAGCTCACCCGGGCGGTCGGCGCCGAAGGGCGGATCGTCACCCACGTTGCCGTGAAGTTGCGCACGTCGACGTTCTTCACCCGCACCAAGATCGGCAAGCTGCCGCAACCGACGATCGACCCGGCCGCCGTCGCCGCCCACGCCCAGGTCGTCCTCGCACGCTTCGAGATCGGTCGCCCGCTGCGACTGATCGGGGTCCGCGTGGTGCTGCAGATGCCCCTACCTCCGGCGGCACCCAGGTAGCTCGACGTCGTCGGTCACGCCGGCGGCACCGGTCGGCGATGATGGAAACACCCATGTGAGAAGGAGCACGTCATGTCCAGCGAACGATTCGAGGTCGACAGGATCATTCCGGCCGAGCCTCTCGCCATCTTCGACATCCTGCGCAGTCCGCAGGGCCACGTCGCGATCGACAGCACCGGCATGCTGATGTGGGCCGAAGGCGTGCCGGCCACGCAGGCCGGTGACACGTTCCTCGTTCACATGGATCGCGACTCCCTGCGCGACTTCCCGCTCGATCTCTATGACGTCACCGTCTCCTTCACGCGGTTCGAGCAGGGCCGGGCGATCGAATGGACGATCCTGACCGACTTCCTCGATCCACCGCTCGGTCACGTCTACGGGTACGAGCTCGAACCCGGTGACGGAGGAACGAAGGTCACCTCGTACTACGACTGGTCCGCGCTCGACGAGGTGTATCGCGGACGAATCGCCTTTCCGATCATCTCGGAGACTGCCTTGCGGGCAACCCTCGGCATCCTCGCCCGGACCGTGGCGCCGGGGGTGCCGCGGCCGTTGCTCGGGTAGGTTGCGCGCATGAAGGCGGTGGTGTACGACCGGTACGGCTCGCCCGAGGTGTTGCGGGTCGAGGACGTGCCGATGCCGACGCCGGGCGCCGGCCAGGTGCTCGTCGAGGTGGCGGCGACCTCGATCAATCTCAGCGACTGGGAGTGCCTCCGCGGCACGCCCTCGTATGCGCGCATCGGCGGGCTGCGATCACCTGCTCGTCGAACACTCGGTTCCGACATCGCCGGTCGGGTCGAGGCGGTCGGCGCCGGCGTCACCCGTTTCGAGCCCGGTGACGAGGTCTATGGCGACAATCTCGGGCTGAAGGGTGGCTTCGCCGAGTACGCGATCGCCCCCGAGTCGGCGCTCACGCTCAAGCCGAGTGAGCTGACGTTCGTCGAGGCATCGACAATTCCCCAGGCCGGCGCGATCGCGTTGCAGGGCACCGCACGCGCCGCCGCCGGCCGGCGGATCCTCATCAACGGAGCCGGCGGCGGGTCGGGCTCGTTCGCGATCCAGCTCGCCAAGCGGGCCGGCGCACATGTGACCGGCGTCGACAACGCAGCCAAGCTCGACCTGATCCGCACGCTCGGAGCGGACGAGGTGATCGACTACCGCAGCGATGACTTCACGCGTGGGCACGAACCGTACGACGTGATCCTCGACCTCGTCGCCCACCGTTCGGTGTTCGCCTACCGCCGGGCCCTCGCGGCCGGCGGTCGCTATCGCTGCGCCGGAGGGACGACTCGGGCGCTGCTCCGCGTGCTGACGATCGGCTGGCTGGCGGGTCGGGTGACAGGCCGCAGCATCGGTGTGCTCGTCGTGAAGATGGGCCCGCCGCATTTCGAACCGCTGGCCGCACAATGCGTCGCCGGCGAGGTTCGGATCTGCGTCGATCGCACATTCGGACTCCACGAGGTGCCCGAGGCACTCGCCCATGTCGGTGAAGGCCGAGCCCTGGGCAAAGTGGTGATCGTCCCCAACTGAACGGCGGGACCCAAACGTCCGCGAGCGCTCCATACGGCCGAATAATTCGGTTGCGCTGGGCGGTCCCATGGTGAAGGGTTGGGGAATGGCGCCGAGCGGGGCGCCGGGGAACTCGAGGAGATCCAATGAGCACCTTCCGACGGACGGCGGTTGCGCTCGCGGCCACCATGATCGCTGCATCGACAGCGGCGCTGGCCTACGGCACCGGACCCGTGGCGGCCGCATCGGCCGTCGTCCAGCCCACTGACAACGCGCTCGCGGTCGCCCAGGCGATCGCCGCCGACCCGGGCGTCGTGGTGGGGGCTGCGTGGGTCGCCCGTTCCCACGACCCGCTCGAGGGCGACGGCCCGACCGGCATCGTCACCGCTCCGGTCACCGGATTCCCGACGGCCGGGCAGACAGCAGCGATCCTCACCACCGGCGACGCGACGATCATCGACTCGCCGAACGACAGCGGTGGTTCTGGAGCCGACGAACAGCGGGCCCAACGTCCGCGGCGACACCGACTACGACGTCGCCATCCTCAGGATCGACCTCAACGTGCCGGCCGGCGTCAACTGCCTGTCGAGCTTCGACTTCCGGTATCTGTCGGAGGAGTATCCCGAGTTCGTCAACACGACCTTCAACGACGCCTTCATCGCCGAGCTCGATCCCGACGACCCGTGGACGACTGACAGTTCCGACATCATCGCCCCCGACAACTTCGCCTTCGACCCCGCCAACAGCGAGATCTCGATCAACGCCGCCGGCGTGACCTCGATGACGGCCGGGTTCGCCGTCGGCACCACCTACGACGGGGCGACCCCGCGCCTGCGGGCCAAGACTCCGATCACCCCTGGGCCGCATTCGCTGTACCTGTCGATCTTCGACCAGGGTGACGACATCCTCGACTCAGCCGTCGTCGTCGACAACCTCGGATTCGGCAACGTCGCCAACCCGTCGGTCGACTGCGCGTCGGGGGCCACCACGCTCGACCCGGTGTTCGACGAGGACTTCGTGCCGTTCACGCCGAAGCGCATGCTCGAGACCCGCCAGGATGCCGGCGCCGTGACATTCGACCACGCCTTCGAGAAGCTCGGAAAGGCCGGCGCCGGTTCGACGACGTCGTTCGTGGTCGGTGGGCGCGGTGGCGTGCCCGTCGACGCCGTCGGTGTGACGATGAACGTGACCGTCGTCGAGCCCGACGCGCCCGGCTACGTGACCGTGTGGCCATGTGGCGACGATCAGCCGACCGCGTCCAACCTCAACTACGCCGGCGGGCAAACCGTGCCCAACGCCGTGGTGACCCGCGTCGGCGTGGGTGGCCGGGTGTGCGTCTTCACCAGTGCCGCCGCCCACCTCATCGCCGATGTCAATGGATTCATGCCCGGCACGACGACGTACGTGCCTCAGGTTCCGGCTCGCCTGCTCGACACACGTGACGGCGAGTCCACCGACGACGGGATCGGCGAAGGCGGCGGCCCGAAGGCCGGCGGCACCGTCACACATGTCCAGGTCGGCGGCCGCGCCGGAGTGCCGGACGATGCGACGGCGGCGGTGCTCAACGTCACCGCCACCGGCACCGGCGCTTTCGGCTACGTGACCGCCTTCCCGTGCGACGGCACTCAGCCGACCACGTCGAGTCTCAACTACCCGCCGTCGGCGACCGTGCCCGGCCTCGTGATCGTCAAGCTCAGCGCCAGCGGCGAGGTGTGCCTGTTCACGAGCGCCACCACGCACCTGATCGTCGACGTCGACGGCTACTTCCCGGTCGGATCCGGATTCACGCCGATCCTGCCGAGCGGCTGCTCGACAGCCGTGGCGAGGGGACCGGTGACGGGCAGTGCAACGGAGGCGGCCCGTACAACGCCGGCCAGGTCGTGCCGGTGCTGGTTCGAGGCCGCGCCGGCGTGCCGGCCGGGGCCAGCGCGGCAGCGCTCAACGTGATCGCCACGCAAACGGGCGGACCGGGATACGTGGCGGTGTTCCCGTGCGGCACCGACGTGCCGAACGCGTCGAGCGTCAACTACTCCTTCGCCGGGGCAACGGCCTCGAACGCCGTCGTGTCGCAGATCGGCAACGACGGCACGGTGTGCCTGTTCACGCACGCCGGCGCTCACCTCGTGGTCGACATCACCGGGTACTTCGTCGCCGACTGACCCCGCGCGGGGTTGGGCTCACTTCGACGACGGTGCCGGGTACACGAGCGGGTTCTGTGCGGGGTCGTCGAGGCGATCCCCGACACGCAACGCTGCGACTTGGGCCTCGCTCAGGATGTTCTTCTGCCCATTGAAGACGGCACCGTCGGGCATGAACGCACACGTCATCGCCCGCCGTTGGCCGTTGGTCATGTTCGCACCGGCGCCGTGAACGGTCAGCCCGCTATGGAACGAGCAACTCCCAGCGGTCATCGCGGCGCTCACCGCTGGTCGATCGGCGAACTGCGGGTACACATCGAAGATGGCCCCCACGTTCTGACCGATCTTCACGTTCTCCATCGTCGTCTCGAGATGCGACCCGGGGAAGAAGTACAGGCACCCGTTGGCCTCGGTCGCGTCGTCGAGGGCGATCCAGATCGAGATCGCGTCCCGCGACGTGAACGACCAGTACGGCGCGTCGAGATGGAAGGCGGTCGGGATTTGCATACGGCCGCTTGATCAGTGCCTGATCGTGCCACACCCTACCCCGTCGACCCCGGCCAGTTCGGCCGCCATGCGACCGATTCGTGGATCGAGGATCAGTTCGCTCATGGCCTCGATCGGTCTGCCAAAGATTGACGAGCTGGTCGAACACTCTGTCGTAGAACTCGGTCTGCTCATCGGCGGAGAACTCGTCAGCCATCACCGTGTCGTCGTGGAAGCGCTTGACCGCGCCGGTTGGCGACAGCCTCGGTCACGCGTCGATCGCCACATCGCGAGCTCGTCGGCGTCGAGGAAGTCTTCGATCACGACGAATCCGTTCGAGCGGTAGCTCTCGATCTGCTCGTTGCTGAGCTGAGATCTCATGAGTCTCGACCCGGAACGCGCGCGATTGCCGGCTCGGTGACCACGATCGCGTGAGTGCCGTGACCGATCGTTGTCTCGCCCGCGACTACCTCGCCGTCGACCGTCACGGTGGAGCATCGGTGACCGGCGGCCACGAACACGCCAGTGCTCCCGAACGGCAGCGTCGCCGAGGCCCGCAGCACGTCACCCTCGAGTCGCCACTCGAATGCCACGGCACCGAGGCCGGTGGAGATCGTGGTCGATGCGCCGCTGACGTCGGCGCAAGGGCGAGGAGCGAGCACCACTCGGCGATAGCCCGGGCGCGTCGACATCGGGAGCGACACCACCGACATTTCGGTAGACCCAGTCGATCACGGCGCCGTAGGCGTAGTGGTTGAACGAGAGCATGTGCGGCTCGTGCTCGTCGCCCCGCTCGGCGGGGTCACCGGCGCCCTCGAACGGGGTCATCCGGCCGTCATGGATCGAACCGTCGGGCTTGATCGCGTCCCATCGCTCCCACACGCGTGGTCGCATCGTTGGCGACCTGGTACAACCACGACCGCACCCCGGTGCGCAACAACATCATGTACGCCTCGTCGAAGTGGCCGAATCTCGAGAGGGCCGGCAACACCAGCGGCGTCCCCAGGAAGCCGGTCGAGACGGCTCCGTCGGCCTCACGCACGAGCGCCGCCAGCGTCGATGCGATCGCCGGCTCGCTCGCCGATCGGAGCGATCGCCAACTCGACGGCCACCGCGCACCCGGTCTGTGATTCGAGCGCATGGTCGCGCCAACGTGTCCAGGTGAGCTCGGCGATCTCGTCCGCGAGTTGCTCGTGCTCGGTCGCCACGGAGGGCAGGCCGAGCACCGCCGCGGCACGGGCCGTGAGCCGGGCCGAGTGGGCGAAGAACGCGTTGGCCAGGAAGTCGCCGTCGCACTTCGCCCTCCACGGCTCGTCGGACGGTGCATCCGGGTCGAGCCAGTCACCGAACTGGAACTCGCCACCGAGCAACCCGTCGGCTCGCCGCTTCGACGTCAACGTGGCGACCCACCGAACCATGCTGTCGATCTGCTGTTCGAGCGCTGCGGTACTCCCATACGCCTCGTACGCCGCCCACGGCGCCACCGTGGCGGCGTCGGCCCAGCCCGCGCGGCCGGTGCGCGCCTCGTCGTCGAGCACCACATCCGGTACCACGCTCGGCACGCCGTCGTCGGTCTGGTCGAGCGACAGATCACGGAACCAGTTGAGCCAGAACTGATGCGAGTCGAACAGCACATTGGCGGTCGCCGCGAATGCCTGGGCGTCGCCCGTCCATCCCAGCCGCTCGTCGCGCTGAGGGCAATCCGTGGGCAGTCCGACGAAGTTGTCGCGTTGCGACCAGCGCACGTTCGACTCGAACTGGTTCAGCCCGGCGTGCGATGACGAGAACGAACTTCGCGCCGTCAGATCGCTGCTGATCGCGACCGCGACCACGTTGAGAATCTCGGCGTCGGTCGTGATGTCGGCGTACCGGAATCCGTGGAACGTGAACGCCGGCACCAGCGTGACCTGGTTGCTGTCGGCCAGCACGAAGCGGTCGGACGCCTTCGCCGTTCGCAGCGCACGGAGGTGCAACGAGCCGTCGGGTTCGACGACTTCGGCATGATGTGTCGTCACCACCGCGCCCGCCGCTCCGCGGACAGTGATCTCGAGATAGCCGGCGATGTTCTGGCCGACGTCGACGCGTGTCGCTCCGCTCGGTGCCTCGGAGAGTTGCACGTCGAACCGCTGAATCGCACGGATGGGGGCGCTGATCCAGGGCTCGATGACGTCGAGGTCGATCGGCACCACGTGGGCACTGCCCCACGAGGAGGCGTCGAATCCGACGAGCTTCCATCCGTCGGGTTCGTCACGCAGGTCGATCGTGCAACCGTCGTAGATGTCGGCGCTCTGGATCGCTCCGGTGGCGGCGCTCCATGAGTCATCGGTGACGACCGTCGTCGTGGTGCCGTCGGAGTGGGTGATCTCGAGCTGGGCGAGCAGGCCGAGTTCGTTGCCGTAGTGGCATCGGTCCTTGCCAGGGTTCCAACCGAGTCGCCCGCGATACCAACCGTCTCCGAGGACTCCGCCGACTGTGTTCGTGCCGACTCGGAGCAAGTTGGTGACGTCGTAGGTGTTGGCAACGATCCGCTTGCCATAGCTGGACCAGCCCGGCGACAGCAGCGCATCGGTGACCTCGGTGCCGTTGACGAACAACTGGTACACACCCAAGCGATGTGACGTACAGACGCGCCGACGCCACCGGAGCGCCGACGGCGAACTCGGTGCGCAGCAGTGGGGATGGCGACGGCTCACGATGTCCCGGATCGTCGGCGAGCGTGATCGCTGACGCCGTCCAGTCGGATGCGTCGAGCAGCCCGACCTCGGCCGAACACGGTTCGCTCCAGGCAGTCCACGCCTCGTCGATCTGCGCTCGCACCCGATAGTGCCGAACCTCGCGGCTCGTCAGAGCGCCGCCCGGTGCGATGACGGCGAGTTGGTCGGGGCCGGGCAGTTCGGCCTCTGCGATCAGCTCGGCGAAGTCGGCGTCGTGGCTGACCTGGATGTGGGCGGCAGTCTGCGACCTCGATGACGGTGCGTCGATCTGCCAACTCAGTCGAACCGGGTCGTCGTCGACGCCGATCAAGTCAGTCGGATACTGCGTTGTGAGTTTGGTGATCGATGCCACGTGAGCCTTCCGGTGGAGCGTTCAGCCCTTGACGGCGCCGGCTGTCATGCCCTCGACGATCTTGCGATTGAAGAAGATGAACATCAGCAGCGGCGGGATGGTGATGAGGAGCACGTCCATGAACAACAGGTTCAACTGGGAGTTGAACTGGCTCTGGAAGTTGTAGAGCGTCAACTGCACGGTGGCCGTGTCGGCCCCGGGCGTGAAGTACAGGGGATTGACGAAGTCGGTGTAGATCGCCACCGACGAGGTGACGATCAGCGTGATCAGCACAGGACGGAGGAGTGGCAGCACGACTCGAAAGAAGAGGCTGAAGCTGCCGGCCCCGTCGAGGATCGCCGCCTCGTCGATCTCGCGCGGGACGGTGGTCAGGAACGCGCGCGTCAGCAACACGCCGAAGGGCAACGTGATCGCGATCTCCACCAGGATCAGCCCGGTCAATGTCTTGAACAGGTTGATCTCTTGCAGGACGAAGATCGTCGGCACCACGGCGGGCGGGATGATGAGCCCGGCGAACACCATCACGTTGGCTGCCTTCGACCATCCGTCTTGGCGGCGCTGGGCGACGAATCCGACCATCGCCGAGAGCAGGACGATGAACGTGACCGAGATGACCGTGAGCAACAGGCTGTTCTTGAACGCGGTCACCAACATGTTGTCGCGGTAGGCGAACAACTCGCGCAGGTTGTCGCGGACCCTCCACTCCTCCGGGAGGGTGAAGTCGAGCTTGGCGGCGTCGGGCCGTGACTTCGCGGCGGTGAGCACGACGAACGCGAACGGAACGAGGAAGACGATGGCGAGTGCGACGAGGGCCACGGCGTCGAGCCAGTAGCGGCGAATGAACTTCACAGTTGGAGCTCTTTGCGGATGAAGTAGCGCTGCATCGGATAGGCGAGCAGGATGACCACGAGGAACAGCACGACGTTGCCGGCCGTCGACAAGCCGTAGAAGCCCGCCTGATACTGCTTGTAGATCGTCGACGCCAGCACGTCGGTGGTGAACCCCGGGCCGCCGCCGGTCATCGTCCAGATCAGGTCGAACGTGCGCAGCCCGCCGACGAACGAGAGCAGGATCACCGTGAACGTGGCCGGCCGGGCAAGGGGGATGATCACGTACCGCAGCCGTTGCCAGAACCCGCCGCCGTCGATCGAGACCGCCTCGATGTACTCAGCTGGGGATCGAGACGATGCCGGCGATGTAGATCAGCGTGGCGAGCCCGACACCCTTCCAGACGTCGACGAGCGCCACCGACAGCAAGGCGATTCGAGGGTCGGTGAGCCAGGCCGGGCCGTCGATGCCGATGGCATCGAGCCACACGTTGACGAGGCCGTCCGAGGGGTGCAACAGGACCTCGAAGGTGACCCCGACCGCCACCGTGCTGAGGAGCACGGGGATGAACACCATCGTGCGCAGCAGACCGCGGGCGCGGATCCTCGACGTCAGCAGCACGGCCAGCAGGAGACCGAGCACGACCTTCAGGCTGCTCGTGACAGCGGCATAGATGATCGTGTTCCGGAGTCCGTTGGTCAGCGCCGGTTCCTTGAAGAACTGTTCGAAGTTCTCGAAGCCGATCCACTCCCAGTCGAACAGGGTCCAACGGGTGAACGCGAAGAAGAACGAGATCGCCGTCGGGGTGAGGAAGAAGATGACGAAGATCACTGCCGCCGGCAGGTAGAACCAGCGCGAGTACACACCGCGGTACGTGCTCGGAAGGGATTGGCTCATGGATATGCCTCGTTTCGAGAGGTGTCGGCGACGACATCCCTGGGTCACCGTGCCGGAACTGGCCGGCACGGTGACCCCGGGGCATTCAGGGAGTTACCAGCCTTCCAGTCCGAGCTGCTTGGCTTGCTTCTCGACATCATCGTCGTACGTCGCCGCTCCGTCCTCGGCACCGCGGATCCCCGAGCCGACCTCGACCGAGATCTGCGGGAGACCTGGGCCCTTCACCGGCGAGAGGAACTCGAGTGCCGGGGAGGCGTGGCCGCTGTCGACATATGCCTGCACGTCCTTCACGACCGGGAGCACCGTGTCGGGAAGCGTGACGCCCTCGAGCACGATCGGACCGGTCGGCGGGATCTTGCTCATCACGTACTCGGCGCTCTCGACCGAGGTGACCCAGCGGAGGAAGTCTTTGGCGGCTTCCTTGTGCTCGCTGTTCTCGGCGATGTAGAGAGCGTTCGGCAGCCAGAGCGTGGCACCGTTGATATCGGCACTGTCGCTCGGCTGGGCGAAGAACCCGATCTTCTCGGCGGTGCCGGGGTTGTCGGCCTCGATGGCCGGCACGACGACGCTGAGCATCGGATAGTGGGCGACCTCGCCCCTCGCCAGCATGCCGAGCCCATCGACGTGCGTGGTCGACAGGTAGTCGTCCTGATACCAGCCCTTCTCGGCGCCCTCCGCCAGGCGCTGGAAACCCTGCAGCGCGGCAGGGGTGGTGGCGTACTTGGCCTCGTTGTTCGTGTACTGCTCGGTGAAGTCGGGCTCCTGCTGGGCGACGTTGTAGTAGTCGGCGAGGACGAACAGCTGAGCGGTCCAGGCGTCGGCGTAGGTGGCGAGCACGGGCGGAATCCCGGACGCCTTGATCGCCTCGTTGTTGGCCTCGAACTCCGCCCACGTCTGCGGCACCTCGAGACCGAGGTCGGCGTAGACGTCCTTGTTGTAGAGGATCCCGCCGGCGAAGCCCGGGCCCGCCGGGACGCCGTAGATCTCGTCGTCGAACGTGACCGCCGGCAGGAAGCCCTCGGACACCGTGTCGAGCGCAGGATCGCCGGTGAGCGGCTCGATGGTGCGGTCGGGGCTGAGCGCCTGCAGCAGCGAACCGGAGTTGTAGTAGAAGATGTCGTTCATCTCGCCGGTGGCGAGCTTGGTCTTGACGAGGTTGTCGCCTTCCTCGCCACCGGGATGGGTCTCGAACTCGAACGTCACGTTCGGATGGAGCTCGGTGTAGCGCTCGGTCATGACCCCCATCAGTTCGATGTCGGCGGGCGTGGCGGCGTGCAGGATCGACAACGTGACCGGCTCGCCGTCGGCGGGTGCCTCGGTGGCGGCCGGACGTCGACGCTTCGCCGCCGGTCGCGGTGGCGTCGGCGCTGGCCGAATCGTCGTCGGCGGCGGCGCCGTCGTCGTCGTCGGAACTGCCGCAGGCGGCGGTGAGCATCGTGAACGCGGCGAGCACGCCGAGGCAGATGCGGGAGCGATGAGATCGCATACATTTCCCCCTCAAGGATGTTTCGAAATGAAACGTTTAATGTTGTGGCGACTGTAGGCCTCGCGTAGCGACGTCGTCAAGCACTTTCGACGCTGGCGGCGGCCGTCCTCGAACTGCCGTCGGGCTCGCCCAAGATCGTGCCCTCACGCTGGGCCGATGTGACACCGTGGCGTAGACTCGGTCCGCTGGTCGCGGCGGCAGGCCAGCGTCACGGCGTCGATCGTGAAAGCTTTCAAGACCGTCAGCCGGCCGCCGACACGGCCGAATCAGCGGCCGCCGGCACCGCCGGGCTGATCAGCGCTGATGGTCGGGCGGCGGCGCCGTGCTGTTGCGGATGCTGATCTTGGGCTGGAACTGGACCTGCCGATGACGGTGGTCGGGGTCGCCGCGCTCGCTGAGCAACATCTCCAATGCCGTCGCCCCGATGTCGAAGGCGGGACGCGTGACCGTGGTGAGCGTGACAGCCGCCGATGCCGCGAACTCGATGTCGTCGAACCCGATGATCGACGTCGTCGCCGGAACCGCCACGTCGGCGGTGAGCAGTCCGAACTCGACGCCGAGCGCGAGCAGGTCGTTGGCACACACGACGGCGGTCGGCAGCGGACCGCTGCGGAGCGTCGCCGCCGCCAGCTTGCCTTCGGCGACGGTCATCGATGAGACCCGCACCTCGGTCACGGCGATCCCGAGTTGATCGGCGGCATACCTGATGCCAGCCGTGCGCTGGGCGCATTGCGGTATCGAATCAGGCCCGACGACCCAGGTCAGGGCCCTGTGGCCGAGCGTGTGCAGATGTTGCACGGCGAGCCCGCCGCCACGGAAATCGTCGACCGCCACCGAGCACAGCGAGCCGGTGCTCTCGCGATCGATCAGCACCACCGGCAGTCGATTGCCGAGCACCGACAACGGACGATCCAGATCGCCGGCGGGGGTGAACAGCACGCCCCGCGGCCGTTGTCCGATCACGACGTTGAGGTACCGGTGCTCGCGATCGACGTCGCCTTCGGTGCTGCTCACGAACACGGCCAGATCGTGCTCGGCGGCCCGCGCCTCGACGCCCCGCGTCAACTCGGCGAAGAACGGGTTGGCGATGTCGGGGACGATCACACTGATCATCGGCGAGGTGCCGGCGCGCAGCTGGCGGGCGCTGTTGTTGGGGACGAAACCCAACTCATCGATGACCGACCTGACCTTGACGTTCGTGCGCTCGGCGACGAGATCGGGCCGGTTGATCACATTTGAAACGGTCGCGATCGAAACCCCCGCCTTGCGGGCGACGTCTTTCATGCTGACGGTCACGAGCGCCCAATGTACACGGCGACCTCGATCGCTCAAGGGGTCTGAACAGCGATGAAGCGGCCGCAGATGGGGGTTGACACTGCAACCATCCGGTTCGTATGGTTGCGCCGCTGTCCTTGAAACGATTCAAGGATCCATTTCATCGCTCGGCTCGGGGGCTTCGCACGTGCGTCACCTTTTCACCATCGCATCTCCGTCCGACCAGACCGTGAGCGTCGCCAGCCACGGGGAGCGTCGGTGATGCTCGATCCCGGCATCCTCTCGCGAACTCGGCCGGCAGGCGATCGAGCTGCCGTCGTGGGCGTTCGGCAACTCGGGCACACGGTTCAAGGTGTTCGCCCAGCCCGGGGTTCCGCGTGACCCGTTCGAGAAGATCGCCGACGCGGCCGAGGTGCACCGGCTGACGGCGCTCGCGCCCTCGGTCGCGCTCCACATCCCGTGGGACCGGGTCGACGACTTCGGCATGCTCCGCAAGCATGCCGAGTCGCTCGGCGTCAGGCTCGGGACGATCAACTCGAACACCTTCCAGAGCGACGAGTTCAAGCTCGGCAGCCTCGCCCACGCCGACCGCGGCGATCCGTCGGCGGGCGATCGACCATCATTTCGAGTGCATCGACGTGATGGACGAGACCGGATCGACCGACCTCAAGATCTGGCTCGCCGACGGCACCAACTACCCCGGCCAGGACGACATGCGCGCCCGCCAGGACCGCCTCGCCGAATCACTGGCCGCGGTGTACGCCCGGCTCGGCGAGCATCAACGACTGATCCTCGAGTACAAGTTCTTCGAACCCGCCTTCTACCACACCGATGTTCCCGACTGGGGCACATCGTTCGCCCACTGCGCGGCGCTCGGCGAACGAGCGATGGTGTGTCTCGACACAGGTCACCATGCGCCGGGTACCAACATCGAGTTCATCGTCACCCAACTGCTGCGACTCGGACGGCTCGGCGCCTTCGACTTCAACTCACGCTTCTACGCCGACGACGATCTCATCGTGGGGGCCGCCGATCCGTTCCAGCTGTTCCGGATCCTGTACGAGGTGGTCCGCGGCGGCGGCTACGCGCCCGACTCCCAGATCACGTTCATGCTCGACCAGTGCCACAACATCGAGCAGAAGATCCCGGGCCAGATCCGGAGCGTGCTCAACGTGCAGGAGATGATGGCGCGGGCGTTGCTCGTCGATCGCGAGGCGCTCGTCGCCGCCCAGAGCTCGGGTGACGTGCTCGCTGCCAACGCGGTGTTCATGGACGCCTTCTACACCGACGTGCGACCGGCGCTGGCCGACTGGCGCGACGAGCGTGGACTGCCGCGCGACCCGATCGCGGCGTACTTCGCATCCGGCTATCAGCAACACATCGAGACCTCACGCGTCGGTGGCGTCCAAGCCGGTTGGGGCGCCTGAGACATGACCAACCCGGTCGTCGCCGACCTGCTGGCACGATCGAATCGTCTCGGGGCCGACCCGAGGAACACCAACTATGCGGGCGGCAACACGTCGGCGAAGGGTCAGCGATCTCGACCCGGCGACGGGCGAGCAGCGTCGACCTGATGTGGATCAAGGGTTCAGGAGGCGACCTCGGCACGCTCACCGAGCACGATCTGGCGACCCTCCGACTCGACCGATTGCGGGCGCTCGTCGACGTCTACCCCGGCGTCGAGCGTGAGGATGAGATGGTCGCCGCCTTCGATTTCTGCCTCCACGGCAAGGGCGGTGCGGCACCGTCGATCGACACCGCGATGCACGGGTTGGTCGATGCCGCTCACGTCGACCACCTGCATCCCGACTCCGGAATCGCGATCGCCACGGCTGCCGATGGTGAACGTCTCACGGCCGAGATCTTCGGCGGCAAGGTCGTTTGGGTGCCATGGCGGCGCCCAGGGTTCCAGCTCGGGCTCGACATCGCCGAAATCCGTGAGCGTCACCCGCAATCGATCGGCTGCATCCTCGGCGGGCACGGCATCACTGCATGGGGCGACACCAGCGACGATTCCGAGCGCAACTCGCTGTGGATCATCGAGACCGCCGCCGCATACATCGCCGAGCACGGTGCCTCCCAGCCCTTCGGCGACGAGCTCCCCGGCTATCAACCGCTTCCCGACCAACTGCGACGCGCACGCGCGGCAGCGCTGGCGCCCACGATCCGAGGTCTTGCATCGCACGACTCGCCGATGGTCGGTCACTTCACCGACGACCCGATGGTGCTCGACTTCATGGCACGCGATCAGCATCCGCGACTGGCCCGATTGGGCACGAGCTGCCCCGACCACTTCCTGCGCACCAAGGTCAGGCCGATGGTGCTCGACCTACCCGCCCACGCTCCCGTCGACGAAGCCATCGCCCGCCTGAGGGAGCTGCACAGCGAGTATCGAGCCGAGTACGCCGCGTACTACGACACCCACGCGACCGCAGAATCACCGCCGATGCGCGGCGCCGATCCGCTCGTGGTGCTCGTGCCGGGGGTCGGAATGTTCAGCTTCGGTCGCAACAAGCAGACCGCCCGGGTTGCCGGTGAGTTCTACCTCAACGCCATCAACGTGATGCGCGGCGCCGAGGCGTTGTCGACGTACACACCGATCAGCGATGCCGAGAAGTTCCGGATCGAGTACTGGGCGCTCGAAGAGGCCAAGTTGCGGCGGATGCCGGCGCCGAAGTCGCATTCGACGAGGGTCGCCTTCGTCACCGGCGCCGCCTCGGGCATCGGCAAGGCGATCGCCAGCCGTCTCGCCGCAGAAGGGGCCTGCGTCGTGGTCGCCGACCTCGACCTCGACGCCGCGACTGCTGCGGCCGCCGAGCTGGGCAACAGCGACGTCGCCGTCGGCGTGGGCGTCGACGTCGCCAGCGCCGACCAGGTGGCGGCGGCAGTCGAGCAGGCGGTGCTGGCGTTCGGCGGAATCGACCTCGTCGTCAACAATGCCGGCTTGTCGTTGTCGAAGTCGTTGCTCGAGACCACCGAGGCCGATTGGGATCTCCAACACGACGTGATGGCAAAGGGATCGTTCCTGGTGAGTCAGGCCGCCGCCGGCGTGATGATCGCCCAAGGACTCGGGGGCGACATCGTGTACATCGCCTCGAAGAACTCGGTGGCGGCCGGGCCGAACAACATCGCCTATTCGGCGACCAAGGCCGATCAGGCCCACCAGGTTCGGCTGCTCGCCGTCGAGCTCGGCGCGCACGGCATCAAGGTCAACGGCGTCAACCCGGATGGCGTCGTGAAGGGCTCGGGAATCTTCGCCAGCGGCTGGGGTGCGGATCGCGCCAAGACGTACGGGATCAGCGAGGATCAGCTCGGCGAGTACTACGCCCAACGCACGATCCTGAAGCGCGAGGTGCTGCCCGAGCACGTTGCCAACGCGGTGGCGGTGCTCACCGGACCCGACATGTCGCACACGACAGGGCTCCACGTACCTGTCGACGCCGGGGTCGCCGCCGCGTTCCTGCGATGACCGGGACGTTCGCAGCCGTCGATCTGGGGGCATCGAGCGGCCGCATCGTCGTCGGCGAAGTCTCGTCGAACTCGCTCGTGACGCACGTCGTCGCACGTTTCCCCAACCAGCCGATCCGCACCGTCGACGGGCTGCACTGGAACATCACAGGACTGTTCCAGCACGTGCTCGACGGGCTGGCCGAGTCGATCAGGTCGGCTCCCGATCTGACGAGCGTGGGGATCGACTCGTGGGCGGTCGACTACGGCCTGTTGCGCGGCGATCGGCTGTTGGGCGAGCCGTTCCACTACCGCGACGACCGCACCAGTCGCGGCGTCGAGGCGACACACGCGATCGTTCCGTTCGACGAACTGCACGAACGCAACGGGCTGCAGTTCCTGCCGTTCACCAGCATCTACCAACTCGTCGTCGACCGTCTCGACGGGATGCTCGCCGTCGCCGACGGGTTCCTGCTGATCCCCGACCTGATCGGGTTCTGGCTGACCGGCGGGCGCGCCGCCGAACGAACCAACGCATCGACGACAGGCCTGCTGAACATCGCCACCGGCAATTGGGACCACGAGCTCGCACGGCGACTCGGCATCAGTGGCGAGCTGTTGCCAGACCTGATCGACCCGGGCGAAACGCTCGCCGGCGTTGACACCCGACGTCGCCGAGTCGATCGGCGCGCCTGCGTCGCTCCGTGTCGTCGCCGTCGGATCTCATGACACCGCCTCGGCCGTCGCCGGGGTGCCGATGGATCCGTCGAATGCCGCCTTCATCTCATGTGGCACGTGGGGGCTCGTCGGGGTCGAGATCGAGCGATCCGGTGCTCACCGCCGAGAGCCGCCAGGCGAACTTCACCAACGAAGCAGGTGTCGACGGCCGGGTGCGGTTCCTCCGCAACGTCATGGGCCTGTGGCTGCTCAGCGAATCGGTGAGGGCATGGCAGAGCGCCGGCGACAGCGATCGACCTGGCAGCCCTGCTCGACGCTGCCGCCGCCGTCGACGCGCCCGTCGCCGTGTTCGACCCCAACGACCCGGCGTTCCTTCAACCCGGCGACATGCCGTCCCGGATCGCGGCGCACTGCGAGCGTCACAGCCTGGTCGTACCCGCACAGCCCTGCCGAGTTCGCACGCAGCATTCTCGAGAGCCTTGCCAACGCGTTCGCCGAGTCGGTACGGCTGGCCGCCGAGCTCTCGGGACGCGACGTCACCATGGTGCACCTGGTCGGCGGAGGAGCACAGAACGAGTTGCTGTGCCAACTGACTGCCGATCGGCATCGGCACGACGCTGGTCGCCGGACCTGTCGAGGCGACGGCACTCGGCAACCTGGTCGTGCAGGCGCGAGCTGCCGGCGTGATCGATGGGGATCTCGAGTCGTTGCGTGCATTGATCGGCAGGCACTCCGAGATCCGGCGATACTCGCCGCGAGGCGCACCACGATGACCCGACGTCGACTCCCTCGCCCGAGCGCGTTCTCGGATCTGCTCAAGCTCAAGCGACCCGAGCTGAACCCGACCAAACGCCGGCTCGCCGCCGCCCAGACGATCTACGACCTGCGCGATATCGCCAAGCGGGTCACACCGCGCGCGCTCCGTTCGACTACACCGACGGTGCCGCCGAGGCCGAGCTGTCACTGACTCGTGCCCGCCAGGCGTTCGAGGACATCGAGTTCCACCCGGCGATCCTGCGCGACGTGTCCAGCGTCGACACCAGCCGCGAGGTGCTCGGAGGGCCGACGTCGCTGCCGTTCGGGATCGCACCGACCGGTTTCACCAGGCTGATGCACACCGCCGGCGAGGTGGCCGGCGCCTCGGCAGCAGGCGCCGCAGGCATTCCGTTCTCGCTGTCCACGGTCGGCACCACCAGCCCGGAAGGTGTACAGGCGGCCAATCCCGATGGTCGGAACTGGTTCCAGCTGTACATGTGGAAGGACCGCCAGCGCTCGATCGACGTCGTCGACCGCGCTGCCAAGGCCGGGTTCGACGCGCTGCTGATCACCGTCGACGTCCCGGTTGCCGGCGCCCGCCTGCGCGACCGCTACAACGGCCTCACGATCCCGCCGGCGATCACCCTGCGCACGATTCTCAACGCGATCCCGCGCCCGCGCTGGTGGTTCGACTTCCTCACCACCGAGCCCGTGGAGTTCGCCACCTTCGACAAGTGGGACGGCACGGTGGCCGAGCTGCTGGACGCGATGTTCGATCCGACGGTGAACTTCGACGATCTGGTCTGGATCAGGGACCGATGGCCAGGCAAGGTCGTCGTGAAGGGGATCCAGACCCTGGCCGATGCCAAGCGCGTCGCAGACCTCGGGATCGACGGGGTGCGTGCTGTCGAACCACGGAGGACGACAACTCGACCGTGCCCCGGTGCCGTTCCATCTGCTGCCCACGGTCGTGCGCGAGATCGGTGATGACGTCGAGGTGCATCTCGATACCGGGATCATGTCGGGTGCCGACATCGTGGCCGCTGTGGCCCTCGGCGCTCATTTCACGCTGGTGGGGCGCGCCTACCTCTATGGGCTGATGGCCGGCGGTCGCGCCGGTGTCGATCGGGCGATCGCGATTTTGTCCGACGAGATCGTCCGCACCATGAAGCTGCTCGGCGTCTCATCCCTCGACGAGCTCGAACCCACCCACGTCACCCAACTCAGGCGTCTCGCTCCGAGGGACCGATACGGCTGACCAGGGACGCCTTGTCAGTGTGGGCTCTACACTGACGCCCCGATGACGATCGCCGAGAGTGCAGAGCGGCTACGCGCGGCCCTGCGCACACTCGAAGCGGTGCGCGCCGACCGCGCGTTGCTCGAGCTGCTGCCGATCGACGAGCGCAATCGCCTGCTCGCCGCGGCCGGTGACGTGTTCAACCCGACGCCGATGCGCGTCGACGAGCGCCGCCAAGGAGGAACGCCGCCGCGAGAAGGCGGAAAGGGTCCAGCGCGAGCAGGCGGTGCTCGAACAGACCGGCATTCGCGAGGGCCGCCGCCGACCGGTCTTCCACTCGCCCAACGTGTACGCCCCCGTCGCGCCGCAGCTGCTCGAGCTCGGGCCGGCGGAGGCCACCGGCGGACCCGGAGGGCAGACCGTCCACTGCTACGTCTGCAAGCAGCACTATACCGAGATCCACCACTTCTACGATCAGCTCTGCCCGTCGTGCGGCGACCTCAACTCCGCAAGCGCACCGAGACCGCCGACCTGCCACGGTCGTACAGCGCTGCTCACGGGCGGCCGGGTCAAGATCGGCTACCAGGCCGGCCTCAAGCTGCTTCGAGCCGGTGCCAGTCTCGTCGTCACCACGCGGTTCCCACGCGACGCGGCGATGCGGCTCGCGCGCGAGCCCGACTTCGACGACTGGCGCGACCGGGTCGAGGTCTTCGGCCTCGACCTGCGGCACACGCCGAGCGTCGAGGCGTTCTGCGCCCACCTCTCGGCGACACACGGTCATCTCGACTACATCGTCAACAACGCCTGCCAGACCGTGCGTCGCCCGCCCGAGTTCTACCGGCACATGCTCGAGCTCGAGACGGCATCGGCGTCGACGATCCCGGACGCACGCGCGCCAGTTGCTCGGCGACTACAGCGGTCTGCGTCGAGCCGAGCTGCTCCAGTCCGACCACGACACGACACGTTGTCCGTGGCCGTGGCGACCGGTCTGATCGAGCCCGACTCGTGGCCGGGCTCACGCGCTCGGCCGAGATGTCGCAGCTGCGCCTCCTCGCCGACGACGGCGCCCACGACGTCGGCCTGTTCCCCGAAGGTCGCCTCGATCAGGACCTGCAGCAGGTCGATCTCCGCGGGCCGCAACTCGTGGCGGCTGATGCTCGACGAGGTGTCGTCGGTCGAGCTGCTCGAGACGCAACTCGTGAACGCGGTCGCGCCGTTCGTGCTGAACGCCCGCCTCAAGCACCTGCTGGTGCGCGCACCGGGCGCGATCAGCACATCGTCAACGTGTCGGCGATGGAAGGTCAGTTCTACCGACGGTTCAAGACCACCCGCCACCCGCACACGAACATGGCCAAGGCGGCGCTGAACATGATGACCCGCACGTCGGCGGCCGACTACCAGGCCGACGGGATCCACATGAACAGCGTCGACACCGGCTGGGTGACCGACGAGGATCCGGCCGAGATCGCCGCCCGCAAGACGGCCGAGCACCGCTTCCATCCGCCGCTCGACATCGTCGACGGGGCGGCACGCATCGTCGATCCGATCATCGACGGCGACGAACACCGGGTCGCACGTCTGGGGCTGCTTCCTGAAGGACTACCGCCCCACCGACTGGTGACGGTGACGGTCCGATGGAACGCGTGATCGAGGTCGATGCCGGTCAGACGGTGTGGCGGTTCGATCGCGACTTCCTGACGTCGAACTGGACGTGCATCTGGGGTCGCGGGTGCCGTGGCATCCTCCCCGAGTCCACCGAGCACCTCGGGCACGGATGCTGCTCGATCGGTGCCGACCTCGGCGACATCGACGAGGCGATGAACATCGACGCATACGCGGCGATGCTGCGTCCCGAGGAGTTCGAGCACCACGCCGAGGCGGCCGAGAGCGGGATCTTCAGCGACGACACGCGCCTGCACACCCGCGTCGTCGACGGCGCGTGCATCTTCCTCAACTCGCCGGCGTTCGAGGGTGGCGCAGGGTGCGCCCTGCACCTGGCAGCGAGGCGGTTCGGCGAGTCACCGATCGAATGGAAGCCGTCGGTGTGCTGGCAGCTGCCGATCCACGTCGACTGGCACGAGCGCGACGAGCAGACCGAGATCGCCACCGTGCGGGGCTGGACCCGATCCGACTGGGGAGCCGAGGGCGAGACGATGGCCTGGTGCTGCACCGAGGAGCCCGAGGCCTACGTCGGCAGCCACACGGTGGTGGAGTCGCTCGCCGACGAGCTCGTGGCGATGGTCGGCGAGACGGTGTACGTCGAGCTGCGCCGCCGCATCGACGCCGAGCTCACGTGAGCTGCTGATCGAGCAGCTCGACCCCGGAGCCGGACAGTTGGGCGAGGCCGGCGGGTCGGCCGGTCGCGATCAGCAGTAGGTCACCTGCCGGGCCGCGGACGTCTCGATCGCCGGTCCCGAACGACCACTCGATGTCAGTGGCGATCAGGGTGACGTCGCCGAATCGCTTGCTGCCGCCGTACCAGCGGCTGTTGACGGCGTGCTCGAGGGCGGGCACGGCGCGCTCGGGCGGCGTCGGATGGGCTCGGCCGAGTGGCCGGGTGATGTCCTGGGCGTGGACGAGCACGTCGACGAGCGGGTCGAGCCGGCTGCTGAGCGGCGCCCGTCGCGTCGAGGTTGCGGTGTCTCGGAGTTGTTGGACGAGCGCCGTCGGTTCGAAGCGACGTGCATGATCACGGGCCATGTCGGCCGTCATGCGGTCGAAGTTGCCGCGTGCCTTGATCGCCCCCTTGAGGAGCCCCCAGGTGGTGTCACGTGTGGCGAGTGTGAGATGGGCGACCACGTCGACCACTGTCCATTGCGGGCAGAGCGACTGCACCTGCCAGTCGTCGCTGGTGAGGGTGTCGAGCAGGTCGCACAGCGCGAGCCGTTCGTCGGTGACGGCGGCGGCGATGGCGTGCTCGTCGATCGTGGGGGTGGCTTGTGTCTTCATGGGGATCCTTGTCGGCGTTGAGAACTAGACCGTACGGTACTGAGAGAGCCGGAGCGCCGTCAAGTACTGATCGGTCCAGTACCGTCGTGAGGCGATGGGCAGCCCTGAGATCAGCGGATCGGTGGAGTCGGACGGACCGGCGAAGGTGCCTGCCCGCTCGGAGCGCAAGCGGCAGGCGATCGCCGAGGCGGCGACCGAAGCCTTTCTGGGCAACGGCTACACGAGAACGAGCATGGACGACATCGCCCGTCTCGCCGGCGTGTCGAAGCAGACGATCTACATGCACTTCGACGACAAGGAGCGTCTGTTGTTCGCGGTCGTCATGGAGATCATGACCGCTGCCAGCACGCCGTTCGACGACGACATCCACCTGCTCGGAGAGTCCGACGATCTCGAGCGCGACCTACGCAAGCACGCGCGTGGGCAACTGTTCGTCGTGCTCCAGCCACGCCCGCTGCAGTTGCGGCGACTGGTGATCGCCGAGGCGGTCAGCTTTCCGGAGCTCGGGCGCGCCTTCTACGAGCTCGGCCCCGGTCGCACGATCAAGGAGCTCACGACCGTGTTCACGCGCCTCCACAACCGCGGGCTGCTCCGTGCTCCGGACGCCGCTCGCGCCGCATCCGACTTCAACTGGCTGATCATGTCCGAACCGATCAATCGGGCGATGCTGCTCGGGGACGATCAAGCGCCCAGCCGGTCATCGATCAACCGGTGGGCCGATCATGCCGTGCGCACCTTTCTCGCCGCGTACCGCGTCGTCGACGGCACGCCCGGGTGATCAGCCGCGGGCGGCGGCGTGGCGGGCGGCGATGTATCCGAACACCATCGCTGGACCGAGTGTGCCGCCGGCGCCGCCGTAGGTCATGCCGAACGGTGACCCCATGACGTTGCCGGCGGCGTACAGGCCCGGCACCGGATCGCCCCCGACGTCGACGACCTGCGCGTGGCGGTTGACCTTCGGGCCCCCCTTGGTGCCGAGGCAGCCGCTGTGGATCTCGACCGCGTAGTACGGCGCCGCTTCGAGCGGGCCCAGGGTGGCCTCGACCGAGCCCTTCAGGTACGGATCGCCCCACCACCGGTCGAAGGCGCTGTCACCGCGACCGAAATCGGGATCGTGGGCGTCGGCGCATTGGGCGTTCCAGCGGGCGAACTGATCGGTGAGACCGCTCGGATCGGCGCCGATCAGCTCGGCCAGGGCGGCCGGCGTGTCGGCGCGGGCGACCCATTCCGGAACGCCCTTGCCTTCGACGCCGGATGCGACACGGAACCCGTACTTCTCGGCGTAGTTCTGATCGAACACCAACCAGCACGGCAGGTTGGCGTACTCGAAGCGTGACACGTCCTCGACGTGGAAGGCACCGCCGAAGGCGTTGTAGTTGGCGGCCTCGTTGGTGAAGCGACGGCCGCGCTTGTTGACCATGATCGAGTGCGGCAGCGTTCGCTGACCGTTGATCAGCACCCGGCCCATCGGGTTCTCCTCGATCGGCACGGACGCCACCGGGATCCACCACGCCTCGCGCATGTTGGCGAGCATGGCGCCGGCCTTCATCGACATCCGCAGGCCATCACCGGTGTTGGTTTCGATCGAGACCGGGTGCGTCATCGGTCCGCGCAGGAACGCGCGGCACAGGTCGGGCGCCCACTCGAATCCGCCGGAGCCGAGGATCACGCCGCGCGTGGCGGCGACCTCGACCGTGCCCTCGGGTGAGTCGAACGTGACGCCGACCACGGCGTTGCCGTCCATGATCAGTTCCCGCGCCGCCCAACCGGTCCTGGGCTCGACCGACCGATCGAGGCACGCTCGCAGGAGGCGGCCGATCAACGCCTGACCGCAGCCGCGTTCGTCGCGGACGAGGCGTCGCTCGAGCTCGGCGGCGCCGGGCGGGTCCGGGATCGCCTTTCCGAGCGGTGTCTCACTCATCGTGATGTGGGGGTTCGAGAAGTACGGCGACGGCGTGACCCGGTCGGCCCACTCGCCGAGCTCGGCGAACGGGTAGATCGGGCACTCGATGGTTCGGCCGCCCTCGGGATTCCCGCCGGGGAACTCGGGGTGATAGTCGGGCATCCCGGGCACGGCGTAGAACTGCACCGGCGACCCCGCCTCGAGATATCCGATCATCTCAGGGCCGGCGTCGACGTAGGCCTCGACCAGGTCGGCGTCGAGCAGGTCACGCGACAGCGACATGATGTAGGTGATCGCTCTGTCGCGGTCGTCGGCGATGCCGATCTCGCGCATGTGCGGGTTGTTCGGGATCCAGACCTGGCCCCCCGACCACGCCGCCGTGCCACCGACCAGATCGGCCTTCTCGAACACCCCGACCCTTGCGCCCTCCTCGGCGGCGACGACCGCGGCGGTGAGCCCGGCCGCGCCCGTACCGATCACGACGACGTCGAACTGCTCCATCGATCGAAGATTAACTGGAGTCAATCTCCAGTTAGTAGCGGAGCACCTCGCACCTCGTCACCGGGCGTTGTTGATGGCCGCCCACACGCGCTCGGCCGTGCACGGCATGTCGATGTGGGTGACACCGAGGTGCGAGACGGCGTCGACGACGGCGTTCTGGATCGCCGGGGTGGAGCCGATCGTGCCCGACTCGCCGATGCCCTTGGCACCGAGCGGGTTGCGCGGGCTGTCGGTCTGTGTGTTCGACGTCTCGAAGCTGCACAACTCGGCCGCCGACGGGATCGCGTAGTCCATCAGGTTCGAGGTGATCGGGTTGCCGTCCGAGTCGTACATCACGTGCTCGTACAACGCTTGGGCGGCGCCCTGGGCGATGCCACCGTGCTGCTGGCCGCGCACCAGCAGCGGGTTGAGGATTCGACCGCAGTCGTCGACGGCGATGTGACGCAGCATCGTGACGCCACCGGTTTCGGTGTCGACTTCGACGACGGACACGTGTGCCCCGAACGGGAACGTCGAGTCGGTGCCGTCGAAATCGAGCTCGTGGCGGAGCGCACCCGGCTCGACGCCGTCCGGCAACTTGGCGGCGTCCTGCGATGCCGCCGCCAGCTCGGCCCACGACACGGCGTTGGACGGGACCCCGGCCACCTGCAGGCCACCGTCACCGACGACGATGTCGTCGGGTGCGGCCTCGAGCATGTGTGCGGCGATCTGCTTGGCTCGCTCGAGCACGCCCTCGGACGCGATGTGGATGGCGCTGCCGGCGGTCTGCAACGAACGCGAGCCGAGTGTGCCGGACCCGCGCGGAACCCGTGTCGTGTCGGAGTTGACGAGCGTGATCTTGTCCATCGGGATGCCGAGCACATCGCTGGCGAGCATCGCGAACGCGGTGTGGTGCCCCTGCCCGTGGACGCTGGTGCCGGCGAACACGGTTGCCGAACCGTCGGCATTGACCTCGCATGCGCCCCATTCGATGTGCAGGCCGACCGGCGCGGTGACCTCGACGTAGGCCGACAGCCCGATGCCGAGCTGCTTGGTGTCGCCGGAAGCACGGCGGGTCTCCTGCTCGGCGCGCAGGGCGGTGTAGCCGGAGGCGGCGAGCACGGCATCGAGTGCCTTCTCGTATTCGCCCGAGTCGTAGTTGGCTCCCGTGATGGTGGTGCGCGGGAACGTGTCGGGCTGCATGAAGTTGACCCGACGGATCTCGGCAGGGTCGATGCCGATCTTGTCGGCCGCAACATCGAGCACACGCTCGATCAGCTGAGTGGCTTCGGGACGACCGGCGCCGCGATAGGCGCCGACGGTGGTGTTGTTGGTGAGCACCGTCTTGCCGTCGAAGCGCACCTTCGGGATCTCGTACACACCGACCGACATCATCTGCGTGAGCAGCGGAAGGATCGCGCCGATCGCCGGGTAGGCGCCGCCGGCGGCGGTGACCTCGGCATCGAGACCCACGATCTTGCCGTCGTTGTTGACACCCAACCTTGCGGTCATGACGTAGTCGCGTCCGTGCACGAGCGACACCATGTCCTCGGATCGACTCTCGACCCATTTCACGGGCTTGCCGAGTGTGAGCGCCGCCTTGGCCGCGATCAGGTGCTCGACGTAGCCGGCGGCCTTGGGTCCGAAACCGCCACCCACCCACGGGCAGATGATCTTCAGTTGTTCAGGCTCGAGCCCGAGCATCGGTGCGTAGGCGCCGTGGATCGAGTGCGGCGCCTGGTGCGACAGCCACATCGTGACCCCGCCGTCCTCGGGCACGGCGACGACACCGTTGGTCTCCATCGGAACGCCCGCCAGGCGTTGGCTGACCATGCTGACCTCGGCGACGGTTTCGGCGCCCTCACACGGGTCGCCACCCTCCTTGCCGAACTCGGTGGCAAAGCACACGTTCGAGCTCGTGTCGGGGAACAGCAACGGGGCGTCCGACTTGAGGCCGTCGGCGGCGGTGACGATCGTCGGCAACGGGTCGATGTCGGCGACGATCGGCCTCGGCTGCGTCGTTGGCCTGGGCTTGCGATTCAGCGATCACGGCGGCGATCACGTCGCCGACGAACCGCACCCGGTCGGCGGCGAAGATCGGTCGGTTGAAGTCGGGCGGCAACATCGCGAAGCCCTGCATGGCCGGCATTCCCAGGTCGTTGCCGGCATGGAAGACGGCGACGACGCCTGGCATCGACGCTGCCTCGCCGAGGTCGAGCGAGTTGATCGTGCCGTGGGCGACGGGTGAGCGCACCAGCCCGACATAGAGCATCCCCGGCTCGACGAGGTCGTCGACGTACTTGCCCTCGCCCGTGAGCAGTGTCGGATCCTCCAGGCGGAGCACCGCGTTGCCCAAGATCGACCCAGAACCAGCCATTTCAGACTCCCCTCGAACCTGTTTCCCCGAAGGCGCCACCTTACGACGTCGAGACGCATCGTGTGACGTGGGAGACGGCCGTCTACTGCACGACCCCGCCCGGGTCGGCGGGCGCACCACCGTCCGGATCGGCACGCACCAGCGCTGCCAGCTCGTTGGCCACCGCCTGCGGGCCGACCCCGTCGGTGTCGATCTGAGCGAAGCGGCGATAGCCGGGGCGCGTTCGGCGAGCAGCTCCACGATCCGCCGGCGTGGATCCGGTCCGGACAGCAGGGGCCGCTCGCTCTGCGACGGATCTCCGGCGAGGCGCTCGAAGATCGCATCTGGGTTGGCGACGAGACAGAAGATCCGCCCATGGCGGCTCAGGCTGGTCACGTTGAGCGGGTCGAGCATCATGCGACCACCGGTCGAGATGACGAGTCGTCGGCGGTCCGCCAGTTCCGAGGCAACCTCGCGCTCGATGGTTCGGAAGACCTCCTCACCTCTCTCCCGAAAGATGTCGGCGACCTTGCCATGGCGCTGCTCGATCACCTGGTCGGTGTCGACGAACTCGTACCCGAGCTGTTCGGCGAGCAGGCGACCGACCGTGGTCTTGCCGGTGCCCATGAAACCCGTGAGCACGACGTTGCGAGAATCCGAGGCGGTCATAGTCGACACGTCAGGCTAGGCACGTTGCCATCGAGCGCGGACGGGATGATCCCGCGTGCGATCCCTGTCGAAAGCGCTGGTAGCAGGCGTCTACAGTGGCGGCGGCGGATTCGACGCCGTCCACATCCAATGACCCGAACCGTTCTCGTCCTCAACGGACCAAACCTCAACCTGCTCGGCACGCGAGAGCCGGACGTGTACGGCGACGACACGCTGCCGGAGATCCTCGCCGACCTGCGCCGCGTATGCGGCCGAGCGCGAGGTCACGATCGTCGACTTCCAGTCGAACATCGAAGGCGAGCTCGTCGGGCGACTGCACGAGGCCAGGGGGAGTGTGGACGGGGTGATCTTCAACGCCGGAGCGTTCACGCACTACAGCATCGCCCTCCGCGACGCGATCGCAGGCACGGGACTCGCGGTGATCGAGACCCATCTGTCCAACGTCCACGCCCGGGAGGATTTCCGCCACACGTCGGTGCTGGCACCCGTCTGTGTCGGTGTCGTCGCCGGCTTCGGCCGTCACAGCTATTTCGTCGCCCTCGACGCGATGCTGCGATACCTCGGATGACCTGACGACATGGTCGCGCCCGACGGATTCCGGTGGGTGACCCCGACCCGACACGATCGTGGCGATGGTCGGTTTCGGCGTGCTACAAACGATCCGGCGACATTCGCCCAGCCGGCACCTGAGAGGTCAGGCACAACGTGGACGAGCTACGGATAGAAGCCTCGATGGTGGGCACCAAGACCCTCAAGTTCCGGGTCGTCGGGGAGTTGGACGTCGTCACGTCCGAGCAGCTCGTCGGGGCGATGGGTGAATGGCTCGGGATCCGCGAGTGCGTGATCGACCTCACCGCATGTGGGTTCGTCGATTCCAGCGGCATTCGGGCGCTGTTGCTCTGCCAGCAGGCGATCGATCCTGACGGGACGATGAGGCTGGTCGGCGTGGCCCCGAACGTGGAACGGACGCTGAGATTGGCTGGTCTCCAATCGGTGCTCGAGATCAGTGCCGGGCCGGACTGAGCTCATTGCGTCAGCGCGCGTTCAACGGCGCCGATCGAACTCGACCGTGATCGACACGCTCGAGGCGGTGCGGGTCATCTCGACCCTGTCACTGATCGCGCGCACGATCCCGAGCCCGCGGCCATTGGGCGCGCTCGGCGCGGCGATGGTCCAGTCGCCGACGTCGGTGGGCACGTCTGGCGCTGAGCCATCGTTCTCGACGGTCACAGCGACCGTGTCGTCATCGGTGTGAACGGTGACCGTCACGGTCGACGAGGGCCCGTGCTGCACCGCGTTCGTGACCAGTTCGCTCGTCGCAAGGACAACGTCGGAGGTGACGTCACCAGCGGTGACGGTCCGAACCTGTTGCCGAACGAACCGACGCGCCGACGCCGCGCCGCTGAGATCAGACCCTGACAGCACCAGCGGCGGGGTTTGGGTCGGCTCCATGCGCTTCCTGTACCCACTTGGCGCGGCGCCTAGTCAGGTTGTGTCGGGTTTGGCCCTGGCGCGCCGTTTGCCCTCGTGCATGGCGGCGACTCTCGCGATCGGGATGGCGTGGCCCTCGGCCACCAGGTCGGCTGGAAGTTGCTGGTCGGCAGGCATCATCTCGGCCCAAGGGTCGCGATCGCCGAGCTGTTCGATCGCGTTGTGGACGTTGAAGTCGGCAGGTGAAACGTCGTCGAGGGAGTCCCACACGATCGGAAACGAGACGGGCACACCGGGGCGGGCACGCGGGCTGTAGGCGGCGATCACCGTCGCCCCGCCCGTTCGTGTGGCGTCGACGAAGACCTTGCCACCGCGATCGTCCTTGATGAAGGCCGTCGTCGCCGTGGCCGGATCGAGTTGTTCGGCACGCTGTGCGAGAGCCCGCGTGGCGGCCGCCGCGTCCTCCATGCTCGTGTTCGGGTGGATCGGCACGAACACGTGCAGCCCTTTCGCTCCGCTGGTCTTGAGTGCTCCCTTCAATCCGGCACCGTCGAGCGCCTCGCCGACGAGTCGCGCCGTGGCGACCACGGCTGCGAAGTCGTCGCCGGTGGGTGGGTCGAGGTCGAGCACGAGATGGGTGACGTGGTCGAGACGCTCGGCGAGCGCCAGCGCCGGGTGGAACTCGACTGCTCGTTGGTTGCCGAACCACAGCAGCGTCCGGCGGTCGTCGCACATGCCGTAGGTGACCATGCGGTGCGATGCCTCGGCCCAGATCTCGGTCCGGGGCACCCATTCGGGCGTGTACTTGGGAAGGTTCTTCTGCATGAAGGGCGCCTGGCCGCCGGTGACCCTGATCACCGACAACGGCCGCCCTCGCAGCACGGGAAGCACCCGCTCGCGGACCCCGTCGAGGTAGTCGATCAGGTCACGCTTGGTCGCCGCGGCGCCCTTGAACACCTGTTGCTCGAGGCTCGTGAGCTCGACCCCGGCGCGTGTCTCGTCGACGGTGCGAGCCATCGCTGCAGCGTATGTCACCTGGTCGCGTCGCTTCCGTTCGTGCCGCCACGACCCGGGCACCGGTCGCGCCAAGCGCCAGACTTGCCCGATGGACGACTGGGGCCGGGAACTGGACTTGGCGTTCCGGCTCGCCGACGCCGCCGACAGCACGGCCCTGCGGAGTTTCCGGTCTGAGGAGGTGCTGACCACGCACAAGGTCGACGGCACGCCGGTCTCCCAGATCGACTTCGACGTCGAGGAGGCGATGCTCGCCATCGTGCGGGCCGAACACCCCGACGATGCCGTGATCGGCGAGGAGATCGGGTCGTATGCCGGCGCTTCCGGCCGGCGATGGATCTTCGACGGCATCGATGGCACGCACAACTACGCCCTCGGGCGACCCGGATGGGGCACGGCGATCGCGCTCGAGGTCGGCGGCGAGGTCGTCGTCGGGCTCGTGTCGTGCCCGCGGTACGGGCGCCGCTGCTGGGCGACGCGCGGTGGCGGTGCCTGGCAGGCGCCGTTCCGGCGAGGATGGCGTCGTTCGATCGCGACGCGGCGGTGCCGGCTGCGCTGTTGCGACGGCGACGTCGCTCGAGACGGCGGCGGTGGTCGTGATGCCATGGGCCGGGTTTCTCGCTCGGATGGCGCAACGAGCTGCCCGACCGCTTCCCGCAGCCGGAATCGCCGCGCAGTCAGAGCATCGTGCTCGACGCCGTCGCGGCTGCGAGCGGTGAGATCGATGCTGCGCTCCTGACGCTCGGATCGTTGTGGGACTTCGCCGCGCCGAGCCTGATCGTCGCCGAGGCGGGTGGAGTGTTCCGCGATGCCTGGGGTGGGACCCGCTTCGACACGCACACCGCCGTGATCACGAACACCGCACTGCTCGAACCGGTGCTCGACGTGCTCTCCGACCTGCGACCGCCGGAGCCCGACAAGGCCGTAGTGGCGCGGACGGTCAGTGTGCCGATCGGAACCGAGGAGGAACAGGCGGCGCGACGGCTGGCGGCGTTCGGCATCCGGCCCTTGCCGTCGATGTCGGCGCGCGACGCATGTCGACAACGCCCCACCGGAGGTGCTCGAACATCGTCGACGAGCGAGCCGCCCAGCTCGAGCGTCCGTTGCTCGGCGTCACCACCGACGGCGTGAGCCGCGATCGGGTTGCGAACGCTCGATGGTGCTCCTCGCGTCAGCACGCAAGCCGATCACCGAAGCGGCGCTCGACGTTCCTCGCAGGCGCTCACACCCGAGCAGCGCACACGAGTGACGTTCGCCATCGACGCCACCGAGTGGCGGACGTGGATCAACGTCCACATGAACCACTTCCGGCACGGCGCTGCATGCTCGAGGACCTGGCAGCCGCCGGTGCGCGAGCTGGCGCTCGACATCCTGCGCGCGACGCTCTCGGCGCGCGGCTTCCACCAGGCGCGCTCGATCATGCGGATCAACGAGCTGCTGGCCGAGATCACCGGCGACTACGAGGCGTTCGGCGAGTGGCCGTACTTCGTGTCGATCTTCGGCGAGCCCGGCGGCGACGAGCCCTGGGGCTGGCAGATCGACGGTCATCACCTGTGCGTCAACACGATGGTGTTCGACGGGCGGATCGTGATGACGCCGGCGTTCATGGGGGCCGAGCCGCGGCGCATCCACCGTGGTTCGTTGGCGGGACTGTCGCTGTTCGACCCGGAGGAGTCGAGCGGCCTCGGCCTGATCGCGTTCGCTCGACACCGCTCAGCGGGCGAGGGCCATCATCTATCCTTCGATCCATCCCGACGACATCTCGCCGCAACTCCAGAACCTGTTCGACGGGCGGATGCAGGCCGGCGCCTTCCACGACAATCTCGTGGCGCCGCTACCAGGGTGTCGCCGGCCGCGACATGAGCGATGCCCAGCGCCGGTTGCTGCTCGGCATCGCCGGTTCCTACGTCGGATGGAGCGACGACCAGCACGCCGAGGTGCGGATGGCCGAGGTCGCTTCGCCACCTCGACGAGACGTGGTTCTCGTGGTACGGCGGGACCGGCGACGACGCCCCGTTCTACTACCGCGTCCACAGCCCGGTGATCCTGATCGAGTTCGACCACCACCCAGGTGTGGTGCTCGACAACGAGGTGCCGACCCGCCACCACGTGCACACCGTGGTGCGCACGCCGCAACGGCGGCGACTACGGCGCCGACCTACTCCGTCAACACCACGAGCAGTTCGACCACCGTCACGGCGACCACCGCGCCCGTCACTGAACCGTCGCCGACGGCATCGGGTACTCGTCGGCGTTGAGCACCCATCCCGGGCGCTGGGAGAAGTCGACGCCGGGGTGGCGCGAAGACGTCGATCAACCAGTGCTGCATGGCACCGACCGACTGGCTGGTGTGGATCAGCGGGGGAGGGATGACGACGACCGCCGGGGCGGTGCAGTGGTGGTGCTCGTCGTCGCGCCACGTCGACCCGTCAGGTGTCCACGGCACCCGCATGTGGTGCACGTAGTCGCCGTGCGACCTGCAGCGACACCTGCTCGAAGTCGTCGTGATGGTGGGGCGACAGCTTGGTCGGGTCGCGGGGCTGGTCGTCCTCGGGCAGCACGTTGACCATCACCGTCGAGCAGCGGAAGATCGCACCCAGCCGGCCTGGCTCGTACGGATACTCCGACAGCGGGTAGACGCGGACGCGGTGACCGTCGATCGGGTCGGGCCAGGCGGCGTACTCGGCGACGTTGATGTCGGTCGCGGCGTAGTCGTCGGCGTTGGCGCAGCGGTCAGCGAGGGCCGGCGCGGTGGCCGCCGCGAACACGCGGATCGACGCGGCCGCTGGTCTCGATGTGCACGCTCGACACACCCGGCGGCACGATCACCAGCGCCGGCTCGTCGACCGCGGTCTGGGCGCCGTCGTGATCGACCCGCACCGTGGCACCGTCGAGCACGAGCAGCGCGTACTCGGCGGCGATGTCGACCGTCAGCTCGTCACCGGCCTCGGCTTCGGTCTGGCCGATCACCATCGCCTGGCTGCGGGTCCACCACGTGGAGCTGCCGTTCGCCGCCCGCTCGGTCGGAGAGCAGTCGCCGAGCTCGAAGTAGGTCGGTGCCCGCGGCACGCCGGCGACGGCGAGCGCCGTGGACAGTTGTGAACGCGGATCAGTGGGGTCGTACGGCACGTCAACATCGTGCCAGGCGGGACCGACCCGACGAGACCCGGCGTCTCAGCGCGCTTCCTGTGCGAGCAGCAGGCGACGCAGTCCGGACTCGAGTTGCAGCCGCTCCTCGGAGTCGATCGCGTCGCCGACGACTTCGCTCTCGAAGATGGTGATGGCGACGACGGCTCGCTCGATCAGGTCGAGCCCGTTGGAACTGAGCTTGATCAGCACGCCGCGGCGGTCGCCAGGGTCGGGATGACGCTCGATCAGACCCGCGCTCTCGAGTCGGTCGAGACGCTTGGTGATGCCGCTCGAGGACAGCATCATCGCGTGCTGCAGGTCGCGCACGTTGACGGGGTCGGCGCCGGCTCGCCGGCGCAGTGTGGCCAGCACGTCGAAGTCGGCCACAGTGAGCCCGAACTCGGCGAGCCGCTGCTCGCGGCCGCTGGTGAGGAACTGGGCGAGCCTGAGCACGCGCCCGGTGATCGGTAGCCCGACGACCTCGAGGTCCGGTCGCCAGCGGCGGAGATCGTTCACGACCTGGTCGACGGCGTCCGTCGAGATATTTGCGTCCACGAGAGAATCATACCAAGAAGTGTCTTGACAGCGAGATTCATTCCAGGGATTATATACCGGAAAGTATCACGCTAGCGAGAGACTCTCTGGAGAGTTTCACTCGCAGAGAGGAAGGCTTCTGATGATCGACGTCGAACACCTGACCAAGCGATACGGCGACGTGGTCGCCGTGGACGACATCTCGTTCACCGTTCGGGCCGGGCACGTCACCGGCTTCCTCGGGCCGAACGGCGCCGGCAAGTCGACCACGATGCGGATGATCCTCGGGCTCGACGCCCCGACATCGGGCAGCGTGCTCGTCAACCGGCGCCGATATCGCGAGTTGGACGACGCCGCTGCGCACGATCGGCGCCCTGCTCGACGCGGGTGCCGTCGACGACGGACGAACGGCAGCCAATCATCTGCTGTGGCTGGCCCACAGCAACGGGATCGAACGGGCACGCGTCGGCCACGTGCTCGACCTCGTCGGGCTCGGCGATGTCGCCGATCGTCGTGTCGGGACGTTCTCGCTCGGCATGCGGCAGCGGCTCGGTATCGCCGCCGCCTTGCTCGGTGACGCGCGTGTCCTGATGTTCGACGAGCCGACCAACGGGCTCGATCCGGACGGGATCATCTGGTTGCGGGCGACCGATGCGCCGCCTCGCCGCCGAGGGTCGGACGGTCTTCGTCTCGAGCCATCTGATGAGCGAAGTGGCGCAGACAGCCGATCACGTGATCGTGATCGGACGTGGGCGGATCGTCGCCGACGCCCCGATCGATGCGATCGTCGCCCAACACGGTCTTGCCAACGTGTACGTCCGGGCCGATCGGCAGGATGATCTCAGCCTCCAGCTGGTGCGCCACGGCGCCCAGTTGGAATCGGCGGCCGAGAGGCGCCGTCAGCGTGCGCGGTCTGGATTCGGCCGCGATCGGGGCGATCGCTGCCGCCGAAGGGATCGCGCTCAGCGAGTTGACGCCGCGCCAGCCGTCGCTCGAGGACGCCTTCTTCGAACTGACCCACGACCTGACACTGCCGACCTCGCTCGTCGGCGCCGACACGAGGAGAGTGAGATGAGCACGACAACCATTCCTTCATCCGACGTTCACGCTGGCGCCCACCGGCTCGCCGCGGGCAGCCGCGCTGCGGGCCGAATGGACGAAGCTGCGGACACTGCGTTCGGTATGGATGACGATGGCGATCTCGGTCGTCGCGTCGGTGTCGTTGGCGGCGCTCGCCGCCGGCAGCAATGCTCGTGACTGGGAGGACATGACCGCCGAGGAGCGGCTCGCCTTCGACCCGTGGCCGTCTCGTTGATCGGCGTGCTGTTCGGGGCCTTGGTGCTCGGGGCACTCGGTGTGCGGACGATGTCGTCGGAGTACTCGACGGGAATGATCCGCAGCACGGCAGCGGCGATCCCTCGTCGCAACCGGTTCCTGTGGTCGAAGGTGATCGTCGTCGCCGCGTCGACGTTCCTCGTCGCCCTGCTGGCCAACGTCACCGGATTCTTGATCGGACAGGCCGCGCTGCGCGGCGAGGATCTCGACGTCTCGATCACGGCCGACGGCAGCATCGACGCGATCGTCGCCGGCGCGGTCGCCGTGAGTGCCTTCGCCGTGATCGGTGTCGGCCTGGCGACGATCGTCAAGCGCGCATCGGTCGCCAACATCCTGATGGCGTTGGTCGTCATCGGCGGGCAGCTGGTCGGGACGGCGATGCCACCCTCGGCGCAGCGCTTCCTGCCGTTCAACGCCTTGCAGGCGTCGGTGTCGGTCAAGCGCTCCGAGGAGCTGCTCGCGCAGGGCGTCGCCCTCGGGTTCATCGTCGGCTACGCAGTGGTGGCGGTCGTCGTCGCCGCCTGCCTGCTCCAGCGGAGGGACGTATGAGCACGCCGGTGGTCGACCATCGCACCGAGATGATGCTCGTGGCCCTCGATCGGTTGCGGGGAACAGGGCCTGAGTTCGGCGGGTTCCTCTCCAACCACGGGCCGATGGCGGCTGACGCCATGATCCGGCTCGGCGGTGGCCGAACGGTCGAGCGCTGGGTCGAGCAGTACCGCGTCGAACTGGCTCCGGCCCCGGAACCCGGGGACTCGGTGACATCCGAGAACTGGCTCGTCAACCTCGGCCGGATCGACCGCCTGGGTGACTGGAACTCGTACTTCCAACGCCAGCTCGCGCAGCCGGCCCTGGCAGGCGGTGTTGGCGACCTGGTGGCCGCGCCTGCTCCCGGGCGCGGCCGCCGGCGCCACGCACGGCCTGATCCGCACCGCCCATGCCGTGCGCAACCTCGTCGAGGGCGCCGATCCCGATCCACTCCTGATCGACGAGCTCGGCGCCGGGCTCGCCTACTGGGCGGCGCGCTATCAGCCCTTGCCGGGCAACCCGACGCTGAGTGGCGACGTGACGCTCGCCGAGGCGATCGGCGCGGCTCCCCCGGCTCGACTCGCAGTCGTCGTGTCGGACGGCCCCGGCCTCAGCGGCAGGCTGCAGTCGTTGTTCCGGCTCGACGGGTTGCCGGAAGCACTCGACAGTTGGGGGCCGGCGACCGGAGTCGAGGAAGCGCTCGACGAGTTGATCGGTTGCTCGGCGCGGGTGCTGCTCGCACGAGCGCGACGCCCAGATCGCGTACTGCCACGCAGTGACCGCTCCCGCCGCGATCCGCATGATCCTGCCGGCTCTCCCCGCCGACCAACATCGAGGCGACGGTCGCCGCCGCGTGGCAGATGGCGGCCGCGATCATCGCCGCCTTCGCCTCGCCACCGCAGCCTCGACGATCTGGCGGACGCGGACGCGCCGGCCGAGGGACGTGATCGAGATCGCCGAGGCTGCCATCGAACACGGCGACGACCACGTCCTCAAGCTCACCGAGGCATGCCTCCGCCAGTTCCAGCTCACCGGTGACCCCACACTGCTGGTCGCCGCCGAGCGCTTCCGCCATCGGATCGAGCCAGGATGGTGAGCATGTTCGGATCGATCAGCACCGACACCGCCACGATCGATGCCCCGCCGGACGTGGTGTGGGCCGTCTACTCCGACATCGAGCACTGGCCGGAGTGGACCGCCTCGGTCACGACGGCACGCCTCGAGCCGAGCGGTCCGCTCGCGCTCGGCAGCCGCGCGTCGATCAAGCAACCCCGCTTCCCGCGGGTGACGTGGACCGTCACCGAGCTCGAGCCGCAACGTTCGTGGCGATGGGCGAGTGATTCTGTCGGCGCTCACACGAGCGCAGATCACCGGCTGACGCCGCTCGAAGGCGGACGCACGCGTGTCGATCTGTCGATCGATCAACGCGGTGCGCTCGGCCGTCCGATCGGCTGGCTGGTCAAGCGCATCACGCGTCGCTACCTGAGGATGGAGGCGGAAGGGCTCCGGGCTCGGAGCGAGTCGATGGCGCACCCCACGAGCTGATCACTGCGTTGTTTGGCCTCCGACGAACGCGGTAGCGGTCGAACTGCATTTCCCGTACCGACCACTCGTTCACCAAGAGGTTTCATCATGTTGTGGTTCATCATCGTTCTGCTCGTCGTCGGCGTGCTCGCCGGGGCGTTGGCGCGACTGCTCGTTCCGGGCCCCGACCCCATGAGCCTGTGGCAGACCTGGCTGCTGGGTGTGTTGGGCAGCTTCGTGGGTGGCTTCCTCGGCTACCTGATATTCGGCGCTGACATCGACGACGGTGTCGTGCAGACGTCCGGAGTGATCGGGTCGATCCTCGGAGCGGTGATCCTGCTGCTGATCTACCGATCGGTCACCCGCCGCCACGGTGGTGCTCGCCTCCAGCCCCGCTGACCTGTCGTTCGCGTGCCGTGTGCCGCCAACGAGGCGGTTGGTGGCGTGCTCGTTAGGGTGCGGGCGTGAGCGCCGTCACTCGCAACAACGTCTCGATCTCCGGGAATCCGGCGGGGCAGCCGATGGTGTTCGCGCACGGGTTCGGATGCGACTCGAACATGTGGCGCTTCGTGGCGCCCCGGTTCGAGGACGACTTCCGGGTGATCGTCTTCGATCACGTCGGCGCTGGCGGGTCCGACCTGGATGCGTATGACCCGGCGAGGTATTCGTCGTTGGCGGGTACGCCGACGACGTGGTCGAGATCTGTGACGAGCTCGACCTGCAGTCGGTGATCTTCGTCGGACATTCGGTGTCGGCGATGGTCGGGGCGATCGCTTGTGTGAGGCGGCCCGACCTGTTCGACAAGTTGGTCATGGTCGGACCATCACCGCGCTACATCGACGACACCGACTACGTCGGCGGGTTCAGCGCCGACGACATCGTCGAGATGCTCGATTCGATGGACAGCAACTACCTGGGCTGGTCGGCGGCGATGGCGCCGGTCATCATCGCCAACCCCGATCGGCCGGAGCTCGGTGCCGAACTGACGGCAAGCTTCTGTCGCACCGATCCGGCGATCGCGCGCGACTTCGCCCACGTGACGTTCCTGTCGGACAACCGAGCCGACCTGGCCCACGTCCGGACGCCGACCCTGGTGTTGCAATGCCGGCACGATGTGATCGCGCCCATCGCCGTCGGCGAGTTCGTGCGCGACGACATTCCGGGGGCGGCGTACGTGGTGCTCGATGCGACCGGTCACTGTCCGAACCTGTCAGCCCCCGACGAGACGGCGGCGGCGATCGACGCCTTCGTGCGACGCGCGGAGTGAACGGGCCGCGCCGCATGGATGAGATTCCCGCGGTCGCCCCGGATGAGGACTACAAGGCGCTCTTCGACCTGGCGCCGTGTGGCTTCCTGTCGATGACCGTCGACGGCCTGATCGTCACTGTCAACCAGACGATGCTCGACTGGACCGGATACGAGCGCGACGAGCTCGTCGGACGACTCACGTTCGCCGATCTGCTGACGGCCGGCGGTCGCATCTACCACGAGACCCACTACGCCCCGACGTTGCAGATGCAGGGTTCTGCTCGCGAGATCGCACTCGACATCGTGTGTGCCGACGGTCGCCGGCTCCCGGCGCTGGTGAACTCCACGCTCGACGTCGACGAAGCAGGGTGGCGCCTGCCGGATCCGGACGGCGGTGTTCGACGCCACCGAACGTCGCTCGTACGAACGCGAGTTGCTGGCGGCCAAGCGCAGGGCCGAGGAGTCCGAGGTTCACGCCAGCCTGCTGTCGCGGACGCTGCAACAGACGTTGATCCCTCCCGAGATACCGCACATCCCGGGATTGGACGTCGCCGCCGTCTACCGACCGGCCGGCGACGGGGAGGAGATCGGCGGCGACTTCTACGACGTGTTCCAGATCGGCGTCGACGACTGGATGGTTGCGATCGGCGACGTGCAGGGCAAGGGCGCCAACGCTGCGGTCGTGACCGCCCTCGCGCGCGTTTCACGATCCGTGCCGCGGCGGTCGAGCATGTCCAGCCGTCCGACGTGCTCCACGTCGTCAACGACGTGTTGCTCCGATACGAGACCGATCGACTGTGCACCGCCGTCGTCCTCCGGTGCCGACGCCGGCACGAGGGCTGGTCATTGACGGTGAGTTGCGCCGGGCACCCACTGCCGATGCTGGCGACGGCGGGCAGCCCGGCCGTCGATGTCGGCCGGCCGGGGACGATCCTCGGCTTCTTCGAACAGGTGGCCTTCCACGACGTCGAGATCGCGCTCGACCACACCTCCACGCTCCTGGCCTACACAGACGGCGTCAGTGAGGCCCGTCAAGGGCGCGAGTACTTCGGCGAGCAGCGGATCCGCGACCTGGTCATCGACGTCGACAGCTCTGCCGCCGACGTCGCAGGCGCGCTCGTGGAGGAAGTGCTCGACTTCCAAGGCGACCGCCCGCGCGACGACATCGCGATCATCGCCATTCGCCTCCATGGCGAGCGTCCCGACGCGCAGCGTTCCGGCGTGCAGCGCTGAGCACACTCCGCCGCGCTCGCCGGAGTGATCGGCGTGGGGGTGTACGTTCCTCACGGTGATCGACCACACACGAGGATCACAGGTCGTTCGGCGCGGCTGCGCGGCGGTCTGGGGCTGTCCATGCCACAGCTGATCCTCGGGCCGATGCTGCGTCACGTCGATCGCACGTCGGCGACCGTCTGGGTGGAGACCGACGCCCCGACGACCGTCGAGATCCTGGGTCGCTCGGCACCCACGTTCACTGTGGCCGGCCACCACTACGCACTGGTCATCATCGAGGACCTCGAGCCCGGCCAGTGCATGCCCTACGAGGTCCATCTCGAGGGACAGCGGCATTGGCCCCCTGCGAACGATCGCTTCCCACACTGTGTGATCCGCACACTCGGCGACGGGGTGCACCGTGTGCTGTTCGGCTCGTGTCGTACCGCCGCACCTCACGAGCCCCCGTACACGTTGGAGATGGCTCTCGATCCGGTCGGTCGCGGCGTCGACGCACTCCGCGAGCACGCCTTGTCGATGATGCTCATGCCGCCGCAGGACTGGCCCGAGCTGGCGCTGTTCCTCGGCGATCAGGTGTACGCCGACGACTCGTCACCGGCGACGCGGGAACGTGTCGCCGAGCGACGTGAGGGCACCCCGATCGAAGGGCTGCCGAGTGAGCTCGTCAACGACTTCGACGAGTACTGCTGGCTGTACCACGAGTCGTGGACGCCGGAGGTCGAGCGTTGGTTCTTCTCAGTGGTACCGACAGCGATGGTGTTCGACGACCACGAGATGATCGACGACTGGAACATCTCCCAGGCGTGGGTCGGCGACATCCGATCGCAACCGTGGTGGGACGAGCACGTGGTCGGCGGGTTGGTCTCGTACTGGATCTATCAGCATCTCGGAAACCTTGCCCCGAGCGAGATCCGGGCGGAGGGCATGCTCGACCGCCTGCTCGAGTTGGACGACGGCAAGGACTATCTCCGCGACTGGGCGCGACAGTCCGAGGAGTTCACACCCGTGCCCGGTGGCTACCGGTTCTCGTTCATGCGTCGCGTGGGGAACGTCGTCGTGGTCATCGTCGATTGCCGCAACGGGCGCGTGCTGCAGCCCGGCGATCGATGGATGGTGGACGACGAGGAGTGGTCGTTCATCGTCGACCAGTGCATGGCGGCCGACGCCGCGCCACATCGTGATCGGCACGTCGCTGCCGGTGTTCGTGGTCGGAGGGATCCACGACCTGCAACGGTGGAACGAGCGTGTGTGCGACGGGGCATGGGGTCGTCCCGGCCGGTGGATCGGCGAGAAGCTCAGGAGAGCGTTGGATCTCGACGGCTGGCCGGCGTTCGGGCGATCGTTCGAGGCCATGACCGAACTGCTGATCGGCATGGGACGTGCGTCGCGCCAGCAACGCCCGGCTTCGATCTCGGTGCTGTCGGGTGACATCCACTTCAGCTACCACAGCGAGATCCACTTTCCGGAAGCAGCCGATGTCGCCACGCCGGTCCACCAACTGGTCAACTCGCCGATCCGCAACGCGTTGCGCCCGCACGAGCGGACAACGGTTCGATTCGCGCTGTCACGGGCCGGTTCGGTGATCGCCCGAGGGCTACGACGATCGACGCGATTCCGGCGCTCGACCGTGGCGTGGAAGATCGACCACGGGCCGGTCTTCGACAATTGCATCGGTCAACTCACGTTCGACGGCGACCGAGCCCAAGTGCGAATCGAGAGCGCCAAGCAGGTCGACGACGAGACGACTGCGCTCGAGGTCGTGTTCGAGACGGTGCTCTCCGCTCCGACCGACTGAGCGACCGCGCCGCACGAGCGCTAGAGCTCGGGGAGCATCTGCTGGCGCCCGATCAGTGGGGCGAGCGGATCGCCGTCGGTCTGCAGGCGTTCGCCGATCGTGCGGATCGTCCAACCATCCGGCCTCAGGTCAGCGTCGTCCAGCTCGTCCCAACTGATCGGCACCGACACCGGGGCACCCGGCAGCGGGCCGAACACTGAACGGCGCCACGAGCGTCTTGTTGATCGCGTTCTGGGTGTAGTCGAGACGAGCCAGGCCCTTGCGCTTCGACTTCTCCCACTGCCAGCTCACCATGTCGGGCACCGTGTCGCCGATGATCCGCGACAGCCGTTCGACGAATGCTCGGGTGTCGTCGAAGGTGTAGCGATCGGCGACCGGGACCCAGATCTGGATCCCGCGCCGGCCACTCACCTTGGGGCATCCCTCGACGCCGATGTGGTCGAGCGCCGTGCGGTGCAGCTGGGCGAGCGTGACGACGTCGTCGAATGAGCTCGATTCGCCGGGATCGATGTCGATCATCGCCCACGTCGGGCGGTGGGGATGATCGACGGTCGAGGTCCACGGGTGCAGCTCGATGGCGCCGAAGTTGGCCGCCCACGCCAGCGCGGCGGCACTGTCGAGCACCGCGTACACCTCGGTCTCACCCGGGTCGGCCTCCTCGTTCCGCCACTCAGGGAGCCATTCGGGCGCATGCGCCGGACGTGCCTTGTGCCAGAAGCCGGGCTTGTCGATCCCGTCGGGGAAGCGGTGCAGATTGATCGGCCGGTCGGCCAGGTAGGGAAGGATCGCCGGGGCGACGCTCACGTAGTGCCGGATCAGATCGCGCTTGGTGACGGCCTTGTGCGGGCGCTTGGCAGGGAACAGCACCTTGTCCAGGTTGGTGACCTTCAACGTGCGGCCGCCGACGGTCCACCTGCCACCGGCGTGGCCGAGCCGGTCGAGCTCGGCCAGCTCGTCGTCCGTGGCAGCGGTCCACAGCGCATTGCTCGACCAGGTCGCGGCGGGCGCTGCCGCGACCTCGTCGTTGGTGCGGCCGGACTTGACCGAGCGCGGATGTTGCTCGGTGTCCCAGCCTTCGATCGAGAACTCGTCGTGCTTGTGGATGAGCAGCCACTGTTCGCGCTGACCCGACGGGCCGCGGCGAACGAGTGCGAACCGTCCCTTCAGCTTCTCGCCCGTCGAGGTCGAAGTGCAGGTCGCCCTCGGCCACCGCCGCGAGCGGGTCGTCGGCACCGGCCAGCGACCAGGTACCCCAATCCCAGACGATGACGTCACCGCCGCCGTACTCGCCGGCCGGGATCACGCCCTCGAAGTCGAAGTAGTCGAGCGGATGGTCCTCGACGTGCACCGCCATCCGCCGCACGTCGGGATCGAGCGTGGGTCCCTTGGGCACCGCCCAGCTCAGCAGGACCCCAGCCGCTTCCAGGCGCAGGTCGTAGTGCAGGCGCGTCGCCCGATGACGCTGGACGACGAAGCGCCATCCGTCGGCCGGAGGGGCGTTGCCGACGCTCGCCTGTCCGGACGGCTCGGGCGTGACCGAGAAGTCGCGCTTCTTGCGGTACGTCGCCAGCCGATCGGAGGAATTCTCGTCGGGCGTCGCTGCTGGCGCCCCGCGTCCGCGTCATTGACGATCGTCGAGGTTTCGCCGGTGTCGCCATCACCGATCGATACCCGCACCGCAGTTCGGGCACACTGCGGCGCCGACGATCGGGTTGGTGACTGCCGTTCAACCTCGGAGAAGCCGGCGGAGCATGGCCGCGTCCTGGACGGCGGCACCGTGCCAGTCGTTGTTGAAGTAGGCGTAGACGTCGCGGCCACCATCCAGCAGACGGTTGCAGCTTGTCGGCCCAGTGCTGTCAGTCGCGCGCCCGCCGTACGACCCGTGGTACGGCTGTTGATGGCGTCGGGGCCATGGAACCGGACGTAGGTCCAGTCGGTGGTGAGCTCGAAGGGATGGACGGCAGCAGGTCGTGGATGCAGAGCGCGGCGCCGTGGCGGCGGAGCACCTCGAACACGTCGTCGTGCAACCACGACGGATCGCGCAGCTCGACCGCCCACCGCATCGTGGTCGGCGCCGACTCGAGGAACTCGTCGAGCCGGTCGACGTTGCGTCTCCACCGCGGTGGCAACTGCACGAGCGTCGGGCCGAGGTGCTCACCGAGCCGGTCGCCCGGTCGAGATGGTTCGGCAGCCAGGAGCCGGCGTCACGCGAGCTTCTTGCGATGTGACCCGAAGGCGCCGAGCTTGAGTGCGAAGAGGAAGCCCGGCGGCGCCGCCGCCGCCCATGCTCGACGGCCTCCGGGTCGGGCAGCCGGTAGAAGTCGAGTTCAGCTCGACCGTGTCGAACAGCTGCTGGTAGTGCTCGAACCAGCATCGTTGGCGGCAGATCCGTCGGATACACCACGCCCCGCCAATCGCTGGTACGACCATCCGGAGCAACCGACCCGGAGCTCGGCGTCACGTCACTGCGCGCCAGTTCGCTGGCTCGCCTCAGATCGTCGACGAGGGCGGTGCGGATCTCGGCCGGCTGCGTTCGTCGGCGCGCAGCACGGCCGACGGGTGGTAGGTCACGAGCGTCGGGCAGATCGTTGACATCGAAACGTCGTCGCCACGGCTGGCGGCGATCGGAACCGATCTGCCGAGCAGCGACCGGGCGGCGGTGGCACCGAGCGCGACGATGCACTCGGCCGCGGACCGCCGCAAGCTCGGCGTCGATCCAGGGATGGCAGGCCTCGACCTCGGCCGTGTCCGGCTTCTTGTGCAGCCGCCGCTTGCCCCGCACGCTCGTGCTTGAAGTGCTTGACCGCGTTGGTGGCGTAGACATCGTCGCGATCGATGCCGGCCGCATCGAGGCAGGCCCACAGCACACGCCCCGCCGGTCCGACGAACGGATGACCCTGCCGGTCCTCTTGGTCGCCCGGCTGCTCGCCGACCAGCACGATCGCGGCGGACCGGCTCCCTTCACCGAACACGACCCGCTCGGCGTGCGGCGTAGAGCGGGCACCCACGACAGCGACGTGCCGCCTGTTCCAAGGTGCGAAACGACTTGGATCGGGCACGAAAGGCTCCGCGGTCCACGTCGTCTCGACCTCCGAACCAGCCATGCTCGTCGGTTCCCGGCGCGGCCGAGGTCTACACGCTGGAGCCGCTGAGATCCTCAGCCACCGGTCGTGGAGTGGGAGGCGTGCACCGGCTTGGACTCCGGCGACCCGTGCTGTCTGAGGAAGATCGTCAAGATCACGATCGCAGCAACTGCCAGGAACTCCGACTGCCAGTTCTGCAGTGATTCGAACCAGAACTGGGCGCGCAGCAGATACGTCCACATCGTCACGCGATCAGGCGATCCCGCCGGGGCGCCTGCTCGGCGTTGAAGACCCGGCTGCCGGTCGCCGCGTGCAACACGAACGAGATGAGGAACAGGACCAGCAGGGTGATGCTCAGCGAGTGGCGGTAGAGCATCACCCAGGCGCCGCCTCTGCGTACCGGCCACGGAGCGTCCGGGTCGTCGCGGTGCTCGGCCGGGTCCTCGTCCTGCTCGATCGAGCCATCGGCCGGCCGCGACTCGGCCGATCCGCGCTGTATGAGCTTGATCGTCAGCAGGACATAGACCGCCATCTGCAAGAACTCCGACTCCCAGTTCTCGAACGTCGCTTCGCCGAAGTGCGGAGTTCGGAGATAGTGCAGGAACGAGATCGGTTCCTCCCCGTTCTGCTACCAGTTCGGCGTTGTACACGCGTTGGCCCGACGTGCTCTGCCCAGCCAGCCAGGTGATGAGGAACGCCGACACCAACGTGATCGACAACCCGTTGTTCCGGAGAAGTCGACGCACGAGTCAGTCCTTCGGCTTCTTGTCGTCGCGCTTGTCCCTGGGCTTGTCCTCGCGATTGCCGGCCCGGTCGCCCGGTCCGGGCTCGGCGGGGGCACTCACGACGGGCGCCGCCAGGGCCACCGTCGTTGGTGCGGCGGTCGGCGCAGCGACCGCGGTTGTGGTGGGGCCCACCAGGGACGGCTCGGTCGGATTGTCCTCGCTGCTGGTTCGAGCGGCCAGAGCGACCAGGCCGAGCACGAGCACCGCCACGAGGACCGCCATGACCCATCGGTGATGCGGGCCGTCGACCGAACCAGAGCTCGGCTCGGTGGGCGGAGTGCTCATAGCAACCGTGGTGCGCCCACCGCCGAGCGGGCCATGGGGCATGACCATCGTCAACGATTCCGCAGCATCGGCAGCCGAGTCGACTGCTGGCATCAACGCAGTTCGCCGGTCGGCGCTGACAGGGACCACTGTCGAACGCAGGTCGCTGGATCGCAATGCTCGCAGCATGTCGGCCGCACTGGGGAAACGCTTCGCCGGGTCGTACGCGGTCGCACGGGCGACGGCCTCGGCAACGTCGTCGGGGACGTCCGGACGCAGCGTGCGCGGGTCGAACGATTCGGAACGCACGGTGGAGGCCGCCCGCCCGATGGCAGATCGACGGGTCAGCATCTCGTACATCAGCAAGCCGACCAGGTAGATGTCTGTCGCAGGGGTCAGCACTCCGCCGTTGGCCTGTTCGGGAGCGAGGTAGTTGGGCGTGCCGACCACCATGCCGGCCGACGTGAGGGAGTCTTCGATGTCGTCCAGGTGCTTGGCGATGCCGAAGTCGGTCAGCCGGGCAATGCCGTCGCGATCGAGCAGGACGTTGGCGGGCTTGATGTCGCGGTGGATCGTGCCGTCGGCATGCACTGCCGCCAACCCCTCGAGGATCTGCACGGTGAGTGCGACGACGCGTTCGGCGGGAAGCGGGGCATCCCGCGCGATCACCTCCGCCAATGACGGTCCGTCGACGTACTGCATCACGAGGAAGAGGTCACCGTCGTCCTCGCCGGCGTCGTAGATGGTCACGAGGTGAGGGTGCTCGATCCTGGCGGCCGACCGCGCCTCGTGCAGAAAACGGTCGCGCCCCCTCGGGTCGGCTGACCGCGCCGCGGAATCGTCGAGCAGCTTGACCGCGACCCGACGCCGGAGCCGGCGGTCGGTGGCGCGGTGTACCGATGCCGCGCCTCCGGCGCCGATCAGATCGCCCAGCTCGTATCGGTCGATCAGGACACGTGCCACTCGAACCCGATACCCGCATCGGCTTCTGAATAGTCATCCTTCCGGGCGTCTGAGGCGAGCCCCACACCTGGTGTACTGGGTCGATGGACGAGGCAGAACTGGAGTGGATCGCGTGGACGACTCCGATCACCACGGCGCTGGGAGCCGAGGTGAGCGCCAAGAACCTGGCCGGGCGCACCGTCGCCTGCCGGCAACACATCCTGTCCGACACGATCTGCATCGTGGCTCCGCTGATCGCGGCCGGTGCGAGGGTGCGATTGGCGCCGTGCAATCCCGACAGCACCGACGACCGGACGGTTGCCTACCTGGCCTCGATCGGAGTCGAGGTGCGCGCCCGGTCCGGCATGACTCCCGACGAGCTGGACGCGTCGCTCGACTGGCTGGTGAGTGAGCCCGCGGATGCACTCTGCGACATGGGCGGTGATCTGATCGCCGCCGCCGCACGTGCTGGACACCGACCAGCGGGTGCACTCGAAGCGACGACGACCGGGCTGCACCGCCTCGACGGGCTCGACATCCCGTTTCCCGTTCTCGACTGGAACGGGATCGCACTCAAGGACCTGATCCACAACCGTCACCACGTCGGCGTCGAGACCTGGCCGGCGTTCACGGCGATCACCGGCCTCGCCCTGTACGGACGCGAGGTCGTGGTGGTGGGATTCGGCCCGGTCGGTCAAGGTGTCGCTGCACGGGCCCGCGACCTGGGGGCGCTCGTCACCGTCGTCGACCTCGACCCGGTGCGCCTCGTGCAGGCGCAGCACGACGGCTGTCGCGTCGCCGCGATGGAGGACGCCCTTCGCACGGCGAGTGTGATCGTGACCGCCACCGGTTTCGACGGTGTGGTGGGTGCCGATCAGATCGCGCATGTCGCTGACGGAGCGATTCTGGTCAACGTCGGCCACAGCGATCGAGAGATCGACGTCGATTGGCTCGACCAGCACGAACGCACAACGGTGCGACGGCACCTCGATCGCTACGAGGTCGGGGGCCGGCGCCTGTTCCTGCTCAACCGCGGCAGCCTGGTCAACCTTGCTGCAGGACTCGGCATCGGCGCACCTCAGCTGTTCGACCCGTTCGCGGCGATCATGTTGCTCGGGCTCGACGCCATCCTCTGTGGCGACACCGCTGATCTCGCCAACGGTGTCCAGCGCTACCCGCGCCCGCTCGAGGCCCGCGTGGCGTGTGCCTTGGCCACGGGCGTCGTCTAGCACGTCGCATCGACCCTGATCCCCGCCTCGGGAGAAAATCCGTGGGCAACCGGAAGCCGAGCGTGCCACCCTGTTGCGGGCGGTTCACAGACCTCGACGGAGCCGGGATGATGGACGACGACGATCTGGCGGGTGCCGATCCCGCCGCCATCGGATGGGAGATGACGCGGCTGATCGACGGCTTCGTCGTGACTCAGCTCCTGTACGTGACGGCCAAGTTGGGCGTGGCCGAGCTGCTCGCCGACGGGCCGCTCGCTCCCGAAGCGATCGCGGCCGCCACCGGAGCCAGGACGGAGCCCCTCCGGCGTGTGCTGCGCGGGCTCGTCGCCGAAGGTGTGTTCGCCGAAATGGATGACGGCCGGTACGGCTTGACGCCGTTGGGTGAGGCCTTCCGGGGTCTACAGGGCGCGGCGCTCGCCCGAGGCGAGGTCTACTACGAGTCCGCCGCCGGCCTGCTCGACGCTGTCATCGAGGGCGGGACTCCGTTCGACCGTGTGCACGGATCGAGCTTCTTCGATCACCTCCGCGACCATCCCGCGCAGGAGGCGGTGTTCCAAGCCTCGATGGCGGGCCGTTCCCAGAACGAGGCACGCTCCGTCGTCGAGGCCTACGACTTCACGCCGGTCGAAAGGCTCGTCGATGTCGGCGGCGGCCAGGGCGTGCTGCTGGCGACGATCCTGGCGGCGGCACCGGCGATGACCGGCACGCTGATGGACCGCGAGGCGGCGATGCCCGGCGCCCGCGCGTGGCTCGAGCAGTCAGGTGTGGGCGATCGCGGACGTGCGTCGTAGGCGATTTCTTCGCCGTCGGTCCCCGCCGGTGCTGACGTCTACGTCCTGTCGCGGTGCTGCACGACTGGGAAGACGACGACGTGTTGCGAATCCTGGGTGCCTGCCGGGCAGCGATGCGTCCCGACAGCCGACTGTTGATCGTCGAGGCGGTGCTGCCCGAGCGAGCGGTCGACAACCCGGCTGCGATCCGAATGGACCTCCACATGCTGTTGCTGCTCGGTGCCCGCGAGCGCACCGAAGCCGAGTTCCGGGAACTGCTGGAACGATCCGGGTTCGCTCTCTCGAGTGTGCATCCGACGCGTTCGCTGGCCGGCCTGGCGGTGCTCGAGGCGCGACCCGCCTGAGCTCCGCGATCGGTCAGATCGTCAGGGCATCGACGTAGGCGTTGCGAAACGTGGAGGAGGGGTCGATCGCGGCGAGCAGGCCGACGAAGTCATCCCACCGGGGGTAGCGCTCACGGATCGTGGCCGCCGGCATCGCCGTGAGCTTGCCCCAGTGTGGGCGAGCTGCGAACTCGTGCAATGCGTGCTCGAGCACGGGCAGAAAGGCCATCACCCGCGCCTGGTCGGGGATCCAGGTGAAGTGCAGGGCGAGCGTGTCGCGTCCGAACGAACCGCTCAACCACAGTTCGTCGGCCGCCACCGTGCGCACTTCGCTGATCTTGAGCAGCGGCGCCAGTTCGGCTGACAGAGCCTTGACCGCCCGAAGCGCGTCGACGGCATCCGAGCGGGCGACGAAGTACTCGGACTGCAACTCGTCGCCGCTGCTCGGGGTGAATGCCGAGACGGAAGTGCGGCAGGCGGTCGGGCCACGGTCCGGGCACCCCGAATTGCTGCGTGCACGACTCGGCCGAGACCGACTCGACAGGGTGCAGCGCCACGTCGGCGGGCAACGCGCCGAGCAGCGAAACCGGAGGCTCGCCGTCGACGCCGACGCGTCCCTTCCACCACACCTGCTGGAAGACGTCGCGCTGGTAGTCGGTGAAGAGGCTCAGGCTGTAGGCCGCTCCCATCACCTCGTCGAGGTGGGCGAGGGCCTCGTCGAACGGCAGGTCGCGGTACACCGTCTGGGCGACATCGAACGTCGGCTCGACCGCCAGCGTGACGCCGACCGCCACCCCAGTCGCGCCGAGCCCGACGACCGCACCGGCGAACCGGTCGTCACCGCCGTCCAGCCGGAGCGTGGCTGCCGTCGGAGAGAACGAGCTCGATCGCCCGCACGGCAGAGGCGAGGTTGCCGTTGCCGCCCCCGGAACCATGGGTGGCGGTGGAGATCGCTCCGGCGACGGTGATGTGGGGGAGCGACGGGAGGTTGTGCAGCGCCAGTCCCTCGGCGTGCAGCAGCGCCGACAACTCGCCGTACCGGATGCCGCCCTCGACGGTGACCGTCCCGGCCGCACCGTCGATCGACACGACACGGTCGAGGGCGGCCATCGAGATCATGTCGCCGTCGGTGTCGGCGACATGGCTGAAGCTGTGCCGGCTGCCGGCGGCATGCACGCGCCGACCGTCGGCGCGTCGCCGCAGCGACGATCTGCTCGACCTGCGCGACGGTCGTCGGACGGTGGATGCGTTCGGCGGCGAAGGTGAGGTTCCCGGCCCAGTTGCGGGTCTCGTGAACATCTCCGTCCTCGTGCACGGTCGCTCACCCTATGACGGTGTCGCACTCGGGCTGGACCGCGGCGTCGGGCACCCGTCCGAAGACGGATGCCCGACGCAGGGGAGAGGACACGAACCGACGGGTCAGTCGGCGGTCACGGCGTCCAACACGTCGAGGTTGGCGGCACGACGGGCGGGCATCGCCGCTGCGACCGCTCCCGCCACCGCCGCGATACCAGCGACGGCGACCAGGTTGTTGACCGGAACGGTGAGGGTGCCGATGCCCTCGTCGGCCATCGCTCGCACGATCGCCCATCCGAAGAACGTCCCGATCGCCAGGCCGAGCGTCGTACCGAACACGGCGATGACGATCGACTCCCAACGAACCATCGAACGCACCTGCGAGCGGGACATCCCGATCGCCCGGAGCAGACCGAGCTCCCGTGTCCGCTCGAAGACCGACAGCGCCAAGGTGTTGGCGATGCCGAGCAGAGCGATCACGACTGCGAACGCCAGCAGGGCGTAGAACAATCCGAGCATGGTGTCGATCTCGCCGTTCACGTCGGCCAGGAAGGCGTCCTTGTCGAGCACGTCGGCCGAGGCGTAAGCGGCTGCCGCCGCCTCGATCGCCGACTCGTCTCCGGACACGTAGACCCGGTAGTCGAGCTCGTCGCCACCGTTGGCCCGGAGGCCGTCGAGATCGACGAACTCGGAACCGACCCAGTCGGTGCCGGCCGAGTAGATGGCTTCCACCACGAAGGTGGTGTCGCCACTCGGGAACGTCACCGGCACGGTCGAGCCGATCGTCCAACCCTTTGCGAGGGCCAGCTCACTCGACACTGCGATCCCGTCGGAACCGAGCGAATCGAGGTCGCCCTCGACCGAACCGAGTGCGAACAGCTCGTCGATGGTCGTGGCGTCGAAGGCCGAGAAGGCCTCTGTCGCCGAACCGTCGACGATCGCAGGGCTCAACCGAGCTTGTGCGACTGCGTCGACACCGGGTGTCGTGTGCAGGGCGTCGGCCAGGCTCGGGCTGAGGCCGGTCGAGTTGTCGTATCCACCGGACTGCACGATGTGCGTTCCGGTGAAGTCGGTCTCGAGCGACCCGGCCACCGAGGTCTTCACCGATGCGGCGAAGACCGTGATGAATCCGACCAGTGCCACGCCGATCATCAGCGACGACGCCGTACGGGCGGTCCGCTTCGGATTGCGCATGGCGTTGCGTGTGGCCAGCTCACCGCTGAGCCCACGCAACCGCAACGGCACACCGAACGCCCGGGCGACCGGACGGGCGAGCACCGGGCCGAGGATCGACACGCCGATGAACGTCGCCAGGGCGCCGACGGCGACCAGCATCAGCTCACCGGACAGTCCGACCAGCAGCAACGCCACTCCGGCGGCGGTGACCACCGAACCGGTGACGGCGCGACGACCGGAACCGGCCGAGCGGTCGACACTCACGTCACGCAACGCTGCGATCGGAGCGATCCTGGCGGCCCGACGAGCGGGCAGCCATGCCGAGAGCACGGTCACGAACACCCCGACAGCGAAGGAGATGATCATGTCGTTGGTCGAGATGACGGTCGGTCCTGCGGGGAGGCTGAAGCCGAACAGCGACATCAGACCCCTCAGCCCGGACGCGACACCGATGCCGGCCACGAGACCGGCGGCCGATGCCAGTGCACCGATCGCCACAGCCTCGATCAACACCGAGCGCTTGACCTGACGGCCCGACGCCCCGATCGCTCGCAGCATCGCCATGTCGCGTGGTCCGCTGGGCAACCGTGATCGAGAACGTGTTGTTGATGATGAACGCACCGACGAACACGGCAACGAAGGCGAAGATCAGCATGATCGTGTCGAAACCGGCGAAGTCGGCGGCGAGCGATGCCTGGTTCTCGAGCGACCAGCTCGGCGCCGGTGATCGACCTCGACGTTCGCGACCGACCGCGGTCTGGATCGCGGCTGCCAGCTCTGTCTGGCTCACACCATCGTCGGCGGTGACCGCGATCGCGTCCGCTTCGCCCGGCGAAGCCAGCAACTCTGCTGCGACGTCGTCGGTGAACAGCACCGCCGTCGCCCCAGCGGGGGAGTCGGCGGAACCGAACGTGGCGATGCCGGCGATCGTGAACTGGCGCGGCTCGCTCTTGGTGAGCACGGTCGCGACGTCGCCCGGTGCGTACCCGGCCTTGTCGGCGCTCGCCTTGTCGATGACGATCTCGTCATCGCTGGCGGGAGCGTGACCGCTCGACAGCTCGTACGGGTTGAGGTCGTCGACCGTCACCCAGTTCGTGCCGAATGCCGGGTTCTTCTTCAAGTCGCCGACGGGATCGCCGTCGGGCCCGACCAGCTGGGCGTAACCGTTGATGCGCAGCGCGACCTCGTCGACGCCGGCGACCGAGGCCACCGTGTCCGCGAGTGACGCGTCGAGACGCGGTCCGGGCTCGCCGTAACCGAGCTCGATCTCGGAGGGTGCTCGGACATAGGCGTCGACTCCTTCGTCGGCATCGGCCAACACTGAGTCGAACGTGGCACCGATCGTGTCGGTGAACACCATGGTGCCTGCCATGAAGGCGACACCGAGGAGGACCGCGAAGGCGGTCGTGAGCAATCGCAGCTTGCGTGCTGCGAGCTCTTTGATCGTGAGCATGAACATGTCGGTCAGCCTCCGAGGTGACGAATGCGGTCGATGACGGAATCAGCGGTCGGGCCGTCGATGTCGTCGACGATCCGCCCATCTGCGAGGAACACGGCGCGGTCGGCGTACGAGGCGGCGATCGGGTCGTGGGTGACCATCACGATCGTCTGGCCGAACTCACGTACAGCGGCGCGCATGAAGGAGAGGATCTCGGCGCCGGTGCGCGAGTCGAGGTTGCCCGTCGGCTCGTCGGCGAAGATGATCTCGGGCCGGGCGGCCAGTGCGCGTGCGACGGCGACCCGCTGTTGCTGTCCACCGGAGAGCTCCGACGGACGGTGGCCGAGGCGGTGCGTCAGGCCGACTGTCTCGACCACGTGGTCGAACCAGTCGCGGTCTGGTTTGCGGCCGGCAAGTCGGGCCGGCAGCGCGATGTTCTCGGCTGCGGTCAACGTGGGAACCAGGTTGAACGCCTGGAAGATGAAGCCGATTCGGTCGCGGCGCAGCTGGGTGAGCTTGCGGTCGTCGAGCGTCGAGATGTCGGTGTCGCCGATCAGCACGCTGCCGGACGTGAGGTGATCGAGCCCGGCGACGCTGTGCAGCAGCGTCGACTTGCCCGAGCCTGACGGGCCCATGATGGCGGTGAAGCGGCCGGTGCCGAACTCGACGGAAACGCCGTCGAGTGCTCTCACTTCGCTCTCCCCACGTCCGTACACCTTGACGGCGTCGAGCACGCGGGCGGCGGGACGCCGTGGACTGCGTGGCGAATGGCGCCGGCAGTTGCTGGGCGGTGGTGGCCTGGTTGGCGGAATCGATGGTGATGGTCATGTCTGTGGATCTCCTGAGTGAGTGGGTTCGGTTTGACATGCCAACGATCCGCTTTCCGGGCGGCGATTTCGTCGCCCCACGGGCGCTTCCGCGATCACCCAGCGGCGTACGCCTACGGGCTGATGCCGCCGTCATCCGCTGGGCCGATGCGCCGGTCCGCGCGATTCGGTACGTTCGAGCGGTGAACTGGATCGAGCGCCAACTCGAACGGCTGCGGTCGTACAACCCGTGGGTGGTCGACAGCGTGCTGGCCGTGTTCTTCACCGTCACCGGCGTGATCACGGTCTACGGGCAGGACATCCGCGACGACAGCGGCGCGATCGAGGACGGATTCCGTGAACCCGGTCCGCTGCTCGTGCTCACGGTCCTCTTGACGTGCATCCCGGTCGCGTTCCGCCGTCGTTGGCCGCTGCCCGCATTGGTCGTCTCGTCGATCGGTGTGCTGACACACATCTTGATCGGACTGGCCCGAGGGTGCCGTTCCCGCCACCACGTTGTTCCTCACCTATTCGGTCGCGGCGTGGGCCCCGGCGCGGCAAGCGGTGGCCGGTCTCGCAGTGGTGGCCGTGACGATCGTCGTGCTCGGGCTCAACGACGCGCCCGGGCTCGATGCCGCCGGCGTGCTCGGCGTGATCGCCCAGTTCGCAGCGGTGTGGGCGATCGGGTTGGCGGTGCGCAACCGACGCCTCGCGAACGACGCCAGGGTCCGGGAGGCCGAGGAGCGGGCAGAGGTCGCTCGCCAGACGCGCGGCCCGCGTCCTCGCCGAGGAGCGGCTACGGATCGCCCAGGAACTGCACGATGTGGTCGCCCACTCGATGTCGGTGATCGCCGTCCAGGCGGGTGTCGGCGCCCACGTGCTCGACGAGCACCCGCAACAGGCCCGGGCGGCGCTCGAGGCGATCTCGGCCACGTCGCGCGGGACGCTCACCGAGATGCGCAGGTTGCTCGGCGTGTTGCGCGACAGCGATGGGGCCCGGTCCCACGCACCGGCGCCCGGCCTCGCCGACCTGCCGCAGCTCGTTCACGACGTCCAGAGCGTCGGCGTGCCGGTGACGCTGCACCTCGAGGGCCAGTCCGACTGCATCAATTCCGGCATCGAGCTCTCGGCCTACCGCGTCGTTCAGGAGGCGCTGACCAACGTGATCAAGCACGCCGGCTCGCCGACACGTGTCGATGTCACCGTGCAGCACGCACCGGGCGTGCTCACCATCGAGGTCAAGGACGACGGGCGCGGCGCGGCGTCGATCATGTCGACCAACGGCGTCGCTCCGGGCGGAACCGGGCACGGGCTGATCGGCATGCGCGAGCGGGTCGAACTGTGGGGCGGAGAGCTGGCCGTCGGGCCCGCCTCGGGTGGCGGATACCGGGTGCGGGCGAGCTTGCCCTACGGTGACGTCCGAATGACGATCAGGGTGGTGGTGGCCGACGACCAGGCGCTCGTCCGCAAGGCGTTCGTCGTGCTGCTGTCGAGTGAGTCCGACATCGAGGTCGTCGGCGAGGCGGCCAACGGTGCCGAAGCCGTGGCCCTCGCCGCCAGCGAGCGACCCGACCTGATGTTGATGGACGTGCGGATGCCCGTCATGGACGGCCTCGAGGCGACGCGGCGGATCACCGGCGACGAGTCGCTGTCGGCGACACGCGTCGTGATCCTGACGACGTTCGATCTCGACGAGTACGTCCACGAAGCGCTGCGCGCCGGCGCCAGCGGGTTCCTCTTGAAGGACACGCTCCCGGTCGACCTGATCAATGCCGTTCGCGTGGTCGCCGCCGGCGACGCGCTGATCGCTCCGGCGATCACCCGACGGCTGATCGCCGAGTTCGCCCGCCTGCCCGAGCCCGGGGCCGCGCACGGCCGATGCGGTGCTCGACCAGCTGACCGACCGCGAGCGGGAAGTGCTCGAGCTCGTCGCCAAGGGCCAATCGAACGCCGAGATCGCGGCCGGCCTCTTCGTGAGCCCGGCCACCGTCAAGACCCACATGAGCCGGCTGTTGATGAAGCTCGACGCCCGCGATCGAGCCCAGCTCGTGATGCTCGCCTACGAGACCGGCCTGGTGTCGCCCGGCGGCAGTTGATCGTCACCCGCTCGTCGTCTGACGGACGGGCCGCCCTTGCGTACCGTGATCGAGTGCCCGCATCCGAACGATTCGACGCCGCCTACTACCGCCGCTACTACGGGCGTCATCCCGTGCACGACCGCCGTCGGATCGGGCAACTGGCAGCCGGGGTGCTGGCGCTCGCTCAGTGGTGGCGCATCCCGATCCGGTCGGCGCTCGACATCGGTGCCGGCAAGGGCTTCTGGCGCGACGGGCTGGCGGCCGCCGCGCCGCACGTGCGGTACCACGGGATCGACGTCAGCGAGCACGCATGCCGTCGGTACGGTCACGAACAGGCCGACCTCGCCACGTGGTGGCCGCATCGCCGATACGACCTCGTCGTCTGCCAGAGCGTGATCCAGTACCTCGATGACCGCCGCGCCACCGAGGCGATCGACGCGCTGGCGGCGGCGACGCGAGGGCTGCTGTTCCTGGAGATCCCCACGACCGCCGACCGTGACCACGCGATCGATCCGGCCGGGACCGATCTCGACGTGCACTGGCGAACGGGCACCTGGTACCGCAAGCGGTTGCGGCTCGGGTTCACCGAGGTGGGCGGTGGGCTGTGGCTGTCTGGTGCCAGTGATGCAGTGCTGTTCGAGCTCGAGCGCGCCCGTTGAGGAGCGTTCCCTTCATCGCAGGAGTCATCGCAGGAGCGACTCGTAGGCGAGGCGCGACTCGTCGTTGAAGCACACGAAGGTCACCTCTCTCACCGAGGTGGGGGTCGCCCGCACGGTGGCGACGGCGATGTCGGCGGCGGCGCCGATCGGGTAGCCGTAGATCCCCGTCGAGATCCCGGGGAAGGCGATCGTCTCGACACCGAGCTCGTCGGCCCTGGCCAGCGACTGCCGGTAGCACGAGGCGAGCAGCTCGGGCTCGTCGTGCCCACCACCGCGCCACACGGGCCCGACGGTGTGGATCACCCATCGCGCCTCGAGTCGGAATCCGGGTGTCGCCTTCGCCTGTCCGGTGTCGCAGCCTCCGAGCGTTCTGCAGTACTCCAGCAGCTCGGGTCCCGCCGCACGATGGATTGCCCCATCGACGCCTCCGCCTCCCAGCAGCGAGGAGTTGGCAGCGTTGACGATGGCGTCGACGGCGAGCCGGGTGATGTCGCCACTCTCGAGCCGCAGGACTGGTGCGGCCGAGGTCGCCGGTGCCTCCTCGTCGGAGCTTCGGTCCACGTTGCCATCATGGTCGATCGACGCGGCGGCGCCGACCACAACCGGCGGCAGTCGCTGTGGGTGCCGCGACCTATCGTGGCCGACGGGCGTCCGAGCGGTCGAAGGAGGTGGGATGCTCGACATTCGAGTGCTCGGTGCGCTGAACGTGATCGACGGAGACGTCGACGTCACACCCCAAGGCGACCTGCAACGAACGCTGCTTGGCCGCGTTGCTGCTCGACGCCGGTCGTCCGGTCTCGCCCGACCGCCTCGCCGAGGAACTGTGGGGTGAGGCGCTGCCCGGCAATTACGTCGGCGCGTTGCAGACGCAGGTCTTTCGCCTGCGCAAGCGGCTGGCAGCGCTGCGGATCGAGCGAGTCCCAGCCGGCTATCTCGTCGACCTCGGCGATCACCGACTCGATGTCGTCGAGTTCGAGTCGCTCGTGACGAACGCCTTCGCGAACGGGTCGACGATCCACGGCGAGCGCTCGACATGCTCGATCGAGCACTGGCGATGTGGCGCGGCGAACCGTTCCTCGAGCTCGAGTCGGAACTGGCACACGCCGGGCGCGTGCGTCTCGACGAGCTCCGCCTGCGGGCGATCGAGGAACGGATCGAGATCCAACTCAGCCGAGGTGCGGCGGCGGAGGTGATCGGCGATCTCGAAGCACAAGCGCTCGCCAACCCCACCCGAGAGCGGGTCCACGCCCAGCTGGCGAGGGCGCTCACCGCCACCGGCCGGGCGGTGGATGCCATGCAGGTGTTCGACAGGTTTCGTCGAACACTGGGCGACGAGCTCGGCATCGAGCCGTCTCCGCAGTTCCGGGCCTTGAACGACGAGATCATCACCGGGACGCTGCCGCTCGAACGTGCCGAGCTCGAGACGACCCGCTCGCGCGCGTGCCGCGTTACGCGACGCCGCTCGTCGGCCGGCAAGCCGCGCTCGACGACGTCGTGCGGCTGGCGGCGAGCGAGCGACTCGTCACGCTGCTCGGAACGGGCGGGGTGGGCAAGACGCGGCTCGCCGCCGAAGCGGCTCTGCGTCTCGACGAGGTGTTCGACGGCCACGTCGTCTGGTGCGACCTGGCGTCGAGCTCGACCACCGACGTGCTCGAGGCCGTCGGCGCCGAGCTCGGTGTCGAAGCCCACGCCGGCGAGCGGATGGTCGATCGGATCGTGTCGGCTCTCGGGCACGCCCCGAGCCTGCTCGTGCTCGACAACTGCGAGCACGTCATCGAGCAGGCGGCGGTGCTGTCGCAACGGATCGTGTCCAGCACCGACTCCGTCCATCTCGTCACGACCAGCCGCGAGCGGCTCGCCGTCGATGGTGAACATCTGCTCGTCGTCGAACCGTTGTCGTTGGGCGAGGGCGATGCACGTCCGGCGGTCGATCTGTTCCTCCAACGGGCGGCCGCCGCCGGTGCCGACCTCGGACACGACGCGGCGACGCGATCGCTGTTGTCGACGTTGTGCAACGACCTCGGGGGCCTGCCACTGGCGATCGAGCTGGCCGCCGCCCAGCTCTACACGATGGACCTCGACCTGATCGTGCGCGAGATCGGGCGGGGTCTCGGCGTCCTGTCGGGGCAGCGTCGGTCCGTCCGACCGCCACCGCTCGTTGACCGCCGCGATGCAGTGGTCGTACGACCTGCTCACCGACGACGAGCGGCGGAGCTTCGCCAACCTGGCCGTGTTCCGGGCGGCGTTCGACGCCGATGCGGCGGCGGCGACCATGGGCTGCGAGGTCGACGAGGCACACGTCCGGCTGCGGTCGTTGGCCGAGCGGTCGCTGCTCCAGCGCATCGAGGGGCGCTGGTTGATGCTCGAGCCCCTGCGTCAGTTCGCGGCAGAGGTGTGGGACGACGCAGCGGAGCTCGATCGGGCACGGGCGCGCCACGTGGCGTACCACGTCGCTCGCTCGGAGCAGCTCCGCGATGTCCTGGCAGGCAGCGATCCAGGGTCGGCGATGCGGGCCTTCGACCGGTTGCTGCCCGAGCTTCGTGCTGCCCATGCCCACCTCGTCAAGCAGTCGCACGTCGAGGGCTTGGTGCGTCTCGCGTTCGCGGTCGAGACCTACGGGATGTGCCGGCCGCGCAACGAGGTGATGACGTGGGGCCTGCCGGTGGCCGATCTCGATCCTCTGCATCCGAGTGCCGGGGAGATGCTCGCCTTCGCCGCCTATTCGGCGTGGGGACGCGCCAGCCGGGAACAGTTCGGTGAGCTGGCGACGCGTGCCCTCGACCGCAGCCGTCGCAACCACGGAACGGCCACTGCATTCGTCGCCAGCGTGATGGGCCTGCAGTCGCTGATCAGCGGTGAGCTGCAGGAGTCGCTCGACTGGTACGCGATGGCGATGGACGCCACCGACCCGGCCGACCTGATCCGTCGCAGCGAGATCAGCGTGACCTACCTGCTGGCGCTGGCGTACTCAGGGGATCCGCGCGCCACCGACTGGGCGGAGCAGACGCTCGAGGAGTTCGACGGCAGCCCCAGCGTGCTGGCGGCGGCCTGGGCGTGGTACGGCGCGGGGGAGGCGTACGTCGAGATCGATCCTCAGCTCGCCGATGCGCCGGCTGCAGCGGGCGGTCGACGTGTCCAAGGACGGCGAGGCGTGGTTCGTCGTCGGCGCCGCCGGCGCGTCACTCGCCTCGTTGGAGGCCCGCGTCGGGGATCCGGGCCGGGCGGTCGAGTTGTACGAGTGGCTGCTGCCGCTGTGGGCCCGCACGGGCGACACGTCGGTGGTCTGGACGGCGATGCGATCGATCTCCGCCCTGCTCTTCCAGCTCGACCGGCCCGACAGCGCGGCGACGCTGCTCGAGGCGGTGAGAACCACGTCCGACGGCCACCGGGTGTTCGGGATCGACGTCGACCGGCTCGACCAGCTGGAGCGGGCCCTGCGTGAGCAGATCGGCACCGAACGGTTCGAGGCCGCCGCCCGCAAGGGGCGGGGCCTCGATGCCGCCGCGGTCACCGATCTGGCGATGCAGCAGCTGACCGTTCGGCCCTGAGTCCTACCAGCGCGGTCCGGTCGGATCGATGCCGAGCGCGGTCTTGGCGACCGTCTCGTGCGTGAGGGCGTCGCTGGCGGGGTGGAAGCCGCCGCAGCGGACGTCGCGGTACAGGCGCTCCAGCTCGTTCGACTTGAACATGCCGGCCCCGCCGGTGACCTCCATCGCCAGGTCGACGACCTGCTTGGCGGCGCGCACGGCGTGCCACTTGGCGGACACGATCCGAACGCCCCACCATGGCGCCGAGATCGGCGCCGGAGTCCCAGTCGCTGACCAGCTGCGTGGCCGTCGCCGATGCCGAGTCGAGTGCCAGGACCATCTGTGCGACCTGGTGCTGCACCATCGGATTGTGGGCGTGGGTGCCGCGTGGGATCGCCACCGACGTCTTGCGATTGGCGTCGGCGACGGCGAGCTCGACCGCCCGATCGGCGATGCCGAGGTAGGCGTGGGCGATCAGCGCCAGCGCCCAGATGTTCATCGCCAACAGGAAGAGGTCGGCGTTGTCGCCCGCGGGAGTGAGCCGTCCGATCCGATCGGTCGGGCACGAACACGTCGTCGAGCAACGTGTCGTGACTCTGCGATGGACGCATGCCCATCGTGTCCCACGTGTCGACGACCGTCACGCCGGTCGCCTGGCGTTCGACGAACCCGTGCACGATCATCGGTCCGGACGGGTCGTCGGCGTCGAGCGCGTGCACGCCGAGGAAGTCCCAGACCGGCCCGTTCGACCCGAACATCTTGTGGCCGCTGAAGCGGTATCCACCGGGCACCTGGCGGGCGGTCGAGGTCGACATCACGACCGGCACGTCGTTGCCGCGCTCGGCATGGCCGGCGGCGAACACGGCACCGTCGGCGACGGCCTCGAGGATCCACCGGCACGACGTGTCGCCGAAGCGTTCGAGCTCGGCCGCGATGCCCGACCCAGTAGTGGTGCATGCACATCGCCAGCGCCGTGGCCGGTGCGAAACGGGCCAGGCGACGCTGCACGGCTGCCAGCTCGGAGAGCGACAGCCCGCCACCTCCGAGGTGTTCCGGAACGGCGGCGGCGAGGTAGCCCTGAGACCGCAGGATCGCCAGGTCCTCGTGGAAGTAGGTGTTGTCACGGTCGGCATCGGCGGCTCGGGCGCGGAATTGGGCGAGCGTCTCGTCGTCGAGCGCGGTGAGCGCCGCCGCCTTGGTGTCGAGGGTGATGGTCATGGTCTGTCCTTTCATCGTGAAGGGTCGTCACGATGGAGGCCGCCGCTCACATCCTGCTCGCGTGTGCTCGCGCCGCGGTTCGGTTGCGCGCCAATCGGGAAACAACCAGGTTGCCGGTGCCGACGAGAGTGACTCGGAGAGGTGATGACGATGGCCAAGTACTCGCTCAACGAACGAGCGGTCGAACGCGCCCGCGAGCTGATCGATGCCCGTCAGTACGTGCTCGACAGCGACTGGGGCGACGTGCAGCCGGGTGCCGACGACGAGAACGCCTACCTCGAGAAGCACTCGTGGGACGAATACGCAGCGTGGCACCTCGGTCTGACGAGCGGCGCCAGCGACGAGACCAAGGCCCGCCACGCCTTCGTGTACGGCGACTTCAAGCGCGTCCACCGATCCGGGCTGATCGCCTGCGTCTACCGCGCCTCGGAATGGCGCCACAAGAGCGTCGAGCTCGCCGCCCACGACCTGTTGCAGCGCCTCGACGCCAAGTCCGCAAAGGAGGGGTCATGAATCTGCCCACGATCGCCACACGTGCCGAATGGTTGGCGGCGCGCACCGCCTTGCTCGACGACGAGAAGGAGATGACCACACGACGCGACGCGCTCAACACCGCTCGTCGCAACCTGCCGATGGTCGAGATCGAGAAGGACTACACGTTCGAGGGGCCGCACGGCCCCGTCAAGCTCGCACGACCTGTTCGAGGGACGTCGTCAACTGATCATCTACCACTTCATGTTCGATCCCGACTGGGAAGAAGGCTGCCCGAGCTGCACGGCCGGCACGCAAGAGATGTCGCAGGGCCTGATCGACCACTTGCACACCCGCGACACGAGCTACGCGATGGTGTCGCGGGCCCCGCTCGAGAAGCTCGAGCGCTGGAAGGCCAAGCAGGGCTGGGACATCCCGTGGTACTCCTCGTACGGCACCGATTTCAACTACGACTTCGGCGTCACGATCGACGAGTCGCGTGGTTCCGAGCTCGTACAACTTCCGGAGCAAGGACGAGTTCGAGGCGATGGGTGACTCGTTCTTCGACAACGAGCAGCCATTCGAGATGCCCGGTCGGAGCTGCTTCCTGCTCGACGACGGGCGTGTGTTCCACACCTACTCCCAGTACGCGCGTGGTTTGGAGAGCACGGGTGGCTCGTACTACTTCCTCGATCTGACCGCACTCGGCCGGCAGGAGGAGTGGGAGCAACCGAAGGGCCGCAGTGACGACGCTCGGGCGGGGACACCCGACTTCGCCTCGTGATCCGCCTCCCGACGCGCTGATCGGGCCTGTACTCGCCGCCGATGGCGGAGGACGATGGGTGGTGCAGGACGATCGAGACCGAGGAGGGTCGTCATGTTCCGACAGCTGTTCGTCCCCGTCGACGGCTCATCCGCCTCGTTCTCGTCGTTGCCCGTCGCGGCGCGGATGGCGCGGGCCGTGGACGGCCGGGTGGACGTCGTCACGGTCGTCGATCGAACCGCGGACGTCGGTCGGGCCGAGGTGGCGATGGAACGCGGCATCGACAGGTTGGCCCCACTCGACGTTCGGCCACACCGGTGCGTGTTGACCGACGAGTCCGTGACCGATGCGCTCGCCCGACTCGTCGAGTCGACGCCGGGCGCGGCGGTGGCGATGTGCTCGCACGGCCACGGGCGGTCGCCGGCGGTTGCCGGCAGCGTGACCGGCGAACTGCTGCGCAAGACCTTCGGGCCGGTGATCGTCGTCGGTCCGCGCTGCCGGCTGATGCCGGCGCTCTCGACGGCACCTATGTCGTCGCTCTCGACGGGTCACCGCGCGCCGACTGCGTGCTGCCGATCGTCGCCGCCTGGACGGTCGAGTTCGGAGGGACACCATGGTTGGTCGAGGTCGTCAACGAGTCGCTCCTGCGGGCGGTCGACTTCGTCGAATCGGCCTACGTGAGCCGCCGCGCCGGCGAGCTCCGGCAACGGATCACGCGAGACGTCGAACACGAAGTGCTGCATGGCGAACACCCCGCGCGATCGATCGTCGACTTCGCCTCCAACGAACAGGCCTCGTTGATCTTCCTCTCGACGCATGGTCGCACCGGGCTCGGCCGGCTCTGGACCGGCTCGGTGGCGGCCGAGATCGTCCGGCGTGCGCTCTGCCCCGTCGTCCTCTTCCGTCCGCCCGAGCTGACGGTCGGCGACCATCGATCCGATGTGACGGCGGTCGCGGCCGAGCCGCCGCCGGAATGGTCGCGGGCGTGGTGCGAGCAGGTGGCAGCGGGTCGTCGGTGACCCGACCCGGCATGCCAGAATCCGGGCTTCATCTCGGTGCGGGAGGGCGAGCAAATGGGTGGGCGGCATGTCCGGATGGTGTGTTGCGCAGCGACGTGGCGCTGGCCGAGGCGGCGTTCACCGTCATCGACTGACGCCCGACTCCGATTCGCCCGCAGGGCGCGCTGATCAGTCGGCGATCGCCGATTGACGCTCGATCACGGCCGGCCTGTTCGAGGCCCGCAACGTGTTCTCGAACTCGCTCATCGACAGGGCGCTCAACACCGCCTCGACGACCATCGCCAGCCCACACAGGGCGGCGAAGAAGATCAGCTCGTTCGACTTGGTGGTCAACGAGATCGGGGTCCTCAGCGGCCCGAGCAGCACGAGGCATGCCGTCGCGGCAGCGACGCCGATCCACACGTTCGTGGCCGACGTGGCGTCGCCCAACGCCACCTGACTGGCGCTGAACGCGCGCAGACCGATGATCAACGCGACGGTGGCGACCATCAGTGCCAGTACCGATGCCGCCCGGAACCGGAAGTCGTCGACGGCGAGCGCCGCGCCGAGACACGCCACCGATGCGCCACACAGCACCCCGAGCGTGAGCCTGCTCATCCTGACCCCCAACCGCCGGGCGTAGCAGGCGGCCGCCAGGAGCCAGCCGAGCATCAGCACGTGGCTGGTCGCCAAGGCGTAGGTCGCGACGCGGCGGGCGTGTTCGACCGGTTCCACCGTGTCCGGCGCATCGGGATCGATGTCGACCACGCCGAGGAACAGCCATCCGCAGGCGACTGCGCCGGTCAGCAACAACAGCAACGCCAAGTACCGCAAGAGCTCCATCACCACGAAGCGTGAGGTGGTGGGTCGCGCGGCGATCTCACCGCTGGCGTCGACGGCTTCGAAGCCGTCGGGCGGATCGCTGTGAGCGGTCGACGGGTAGTGCTCGGAGAGCTCGCGGGCGGTTGCCGCGAAGTCGCCGACACCACCGGCGGCGAGCTCGGCGCCGAGGCGCGCGGCGAGTTGCTCGGTGATCGTGCGCGGGCGGCCCGGAGCAGCCAGCGCCTCGTCCGACGGCCAGTCGTCGCCGCTGTCGCCCGTCGACGTGGCGCGCGCCGCCGCCAATCGACGTCTGATGCCCGACGTCCCGGACTGCTCGACCGGCTGCGTCGGTGCGGCGTCGTATGTGGGCGAGCTCGGCGGCTCCGGAGAGGCGGCCGCTCCGGTGCCCCGCCGCAGGGCGCGAATGGGGACCCGATCCGGGTCGACCGCGGTCGGCGCGGGTTGCGGTGATGGTGCCGGTTCGGGCTCTACCGGCTGGCTGATCCGAGCAGCAGGCCGCTCCACTTCGACCTCGGGCGGCGCCGTGGTCGGCTGTCTGGACCTCGAGCGCTTGGCCGGGAGCGCCGGCTCCGGATGCGCGACCGGCACCGGATCGAGGTGCACCGCCGCGCCGCGGTCGGCAGCCTGACGGGCGAGGTACAGCGCCCAGCGCGTGGCCGGGTCGAGCGGGTCGAGCCCTTGCAGCCGAGCGACGCGATGATCGTGGCGGGTGCGGATCGTGCGTTCGCGCATCACCTGCCCGCGGTCGGCCGCTCGGTCGATGTACCAGACGAGAATCGCCGCCACGAAGAGCGCCATGGCCGCCGCGAACGCGGCCGACGCGAGCAGTGCGAGCGTGGAGGAATCGGTCGCGACATCGGTGTCGATCCAGGTGATGAACCACCACCAGAGCAACCCGGAGGCGATCAGGTCGAGCACGTACAACACCAGGATCGCCGCGTCCGGCACGACGCGAACCAGGCTGCGGAACAGGCGCCGGATCAGTTGATACGGGATCCACGACGTGATCACGAACCCGGCGACGATGACCATCGGACGCCAGTCGAAATCAGGGTTCGGCTCGACCTTCAGCAGGGTGAACGAGATCAGCGCCACCCATGCGGCAGGGAACACCCAGGCCCGGATGGCGCGGGCCCGCGTCGGATAGTGGCCCTCGAGGCGGAGGATGTTCCTGGTCCGCTGGTCGGACCAGCAGGCGCCCACCACCAGCCACGCGATCCCGAGCCCGACGCCGACCACCATCAGGGCATCGATCGAGCCGGGGTCGGAGCTCTCGGCGAGACGGACCCGACGGGTCTCGATGCCCAGTGCCACGGCCCAGAGCACCAGCGCCACCCGTACGCCGACCAGCAGGTAACCGGTGAACCGGGTGCTGACCAACGGCGGCGTTTGGAACGGGGTCGGTGTCCCGACCGAGACCGGTCCGCTGCCGGCGTGCTCGCGCCATGCGTAGAACTGCTCCTCGACGGGGCCGCCGCGGTCGGCGTTGCCCGGCGGCAGGCGCGGCGCCTCGGTGGCCTCGGGCTCGTTCTCCTGCGTCACGGTTTGTCAAAGCTAATCCTGAGCGGCGAGACGGCGCGCACGCGGGCCGATCGCCCTGCCGACGCCGTGGGTGATCGTCGCCGATCAGGTTCCACGCTGCGCGATCTGAAGCCGATCAGACCGGCGCCGAGTCGTCTCGGTTTCGTCAAAACGAGACATTTCGGCCGACTCGCCGAGCGCTCCGTGAACACTCGGGCATCGCGCCATTCGATGAAGCCGGAGGGTCGTCGGGTAGCCTTCGACCGCCATGAGCACCGTTGCGGGCGTGTCGCGGACCTCGCATCTCGAAGACGAGAGCATCACGATCATCCGAGAGGTCGTCGCCGAGTTCGAGCGTCCGGTCCTGTTGTTCTCCGGCGGCAAGGACTCGGTGGTGATGCTGCACCTCGCCTTGCGGGCTTTCGCGCCGGGTCGGGTTCCGTTCCCGATCATGCATGTCGACACGGGCCACAACTTTCCCGAGCTGATCGTGTTCCGCGATCGCACCGTGTCGCAGTACGGGCTCCAGCTGATCGTCGCCAGCGTCCAGGAATCGATCGATGCCGGGCGTGTCAAGGAAGAGACGGGGCCGCGTGCGACCCGCAATCCGTTGCAGACCGTGACGCTGCTCGACGGCATCACCGATCACCGGTTCGACGCCGTGTTCGGGGGCGCCCGCCGCGACGAGGAGCGCGCTCGCGCCAAGGAGCGGGTCTATTCGCACCGCGACGAGTTCGGGCAGTGGGATCCCAAGAACCAGCGTCCCGAGCTCTGGAATCTCTACAACTCGCGCCACAAGCGCGGTGAGCACATGCGGATCTTCCCGCTCTCGAACTGGACCGAGCTCGACGTGTGGCGCTTCATCGAAGATCGCGAGATCGAGCTGCCCAACCTGTACTTCGCACACGAACGCGAGGTCTTCCATCGCGACGGGATGTTGATGGCGGTCAACCCCTTCCTGCCGTTGATGGACGGTGAGGACGTGTTCGTCGAGACCGTGCGCTTCCGCACGATCGGCGATGCCACGTGCACGGCGGCCGTGAAATCGAGCGCGATCTCGGTAGCCGACGTCGTGTCCGAGACATCGATCGCGAGGGTCACCGAGCGAGGAGCAACGCGAGCCGACGACAAGATCTCGGAGGCGGGCATGGAAGACCGCAAGCGGAAGGGCTACTTCTGATGCAGCCACGCCCGCGACCGCTCCGCTTCGCCTCCGTCGGCAGCGTCGACGACGGCAAGTCGACCCTGATCGGTCGCCTGCTGCACGATTCCAAGTCGATCTTCGAGGATCAGCTCGAGCACATCGCCGCGGTCAGCAAGCGGCGTGGCAACGATTACGTCGACCTGGCGCTGCTCACGGATGGTCTGCGGGCCGAGCGCGAGCAGGGCATCACGATCGATGTCGCCTACCGCTACTTCTCCACCCCGAACCGCGATTTCGTGATCGCCGACTGCCCTGGCCACATCCAGTACACGCGCAACATGGTCACCGGCGCTTCCACCGCCGACCTGGCGATCGTCCTGATCGACGCCCGTCACGGCGTCGTCGAGCAGACCCGCCGGCACAGCTTGCTGGTGTCGTTGCTCGGAGTGCCCCACCTCGTGATCTGCGTCAACAAGATCGACCTCGTCGATTACAGCGAGGAGCGGTTCAACGAGATCCGCAACCAGTTCACCGAGTTCGCCTCGCGGCTCGACCTCCGCGATGTGACGTTCATCCCGATCTCGGCCCTCGACGGCGACAACGTCGTCGATCGCTCCGAGAACACCCCGTGGTACGAGGGCACCACGCTGCTGCACCATCTCGAGACGGTGTACGTGGCATCCGACAGCAACCAGATCGACGCCCGGCTGCCGGTCCAGTACGTGATCCGTCCCCAGATGGCCGAGCATCGCGACTACCGGGGCTACGCCGGCCAGGTCGCGGCCGGGGTCATGAAGCCCGGTGACGAGGTGATCGTGCTGCCCTCCGGCTTCACGTCGAGCATCGCCTCGATCGACACCGCCGACGGTCCGATCGACACCGCCGAGCCCGGCATGGCGGTGACCGTGCGGCTCGCCGACGAGATCGACATCTCGCGTGGCGACATGATCTGCCGGCCCCACAACCAGCCCAAGGTCACCCAGGACCTGGAAGCGATGCTGTGCTGGATGGACTCCGAGGCCTCGCTCCAGACGCGCAAGGTGTACGCCCTCAAGCACACGACCCGCAACGTGCGGGCGATGGTCACCGATCTCCGCTACCGACTCGACATCGAGACGATGCACCGCGACCTCGACGCCACCGAATTGCACCTCAACGAGATCGGTCGCGTCGTGCTGCGCACCACCGAGCCGATCTTCGCCGACGACTACCGGCGCAACCGGGTCACGGGCAGCTTCGTCCTGATCGACGAGGACTCGCACCAGACCGTCGCCGGCGGCATGATCCGCGAGACGAACTGAGTCCGGCGACCGCCGTCGATTCTGGTTCGATCCAACAATCCGCCGAGTCTCGCGCCGATTGCGGTGCTGCCGCCACTGTGCGTGGCTGTTCGTGGAGATGTTCTCGCGATTGGTGGGAAAATCTTCGCTAGGTCCGTGTGAATTCTGCTAGACCTAGTGCAAGTCGATTTCGATCGGCGACGGCGGAACAAAAAACATCGGAGCGGACGGCAATGGCGGCGACGACTTCAACGGAGTCTGTTGACAATTCTCTAGCGGCACAACCGAAGCCCACACGGGCTCATCGGTTGGCAGGTGTAGCCAGGCACGAGCGGGTGCTGCGCACCAACCGGAAATCGGCCCAACTGGCGCCGATCGTGCTCAGGCGGCGGCTGATGGCCGCCGACGCGGCGGCGGTCCTGCTGGGCTTCACGATCGCGTTCGGCGTGCAGTGGGTGCTGCGGCCCACCTCCTCCCCGGGCGTCAGCCATCATCTGGTGCTCGCCGCAGTCAGCCTGCCCGGGTTCGCGCTCGGGGCGGCGCTCAACCACCTCTATCGCACGCGTGCCAACGCCACCCGCATCGACGAGGCCGCCAACATCCTGCGGATGACGGCTGTCGGCATCGGGCTGATGGTGCTCCTGGCGTTCGCCGTGCAGATGAAAGACCTCTCCCGGTTCTGGGTGCTGCTCGTGGCGATCTGCATCCCGGTGACGGTCATCTCCGAGCGTGAACTGGCGCGGCGCTTGTTCGCCCAGCTGCGGGCAACCGGACGGATCCGCCGGCGGATCGCGATCGTCGGCACCGACCCGCACGCGATCGGTCTGCTGCACATGTTCCAGCGCGACAAGAGCCTCGGCTACGAGGTCGTCGGTTTCGTCGGCGAGGACGACCTCGGCCGTCGTGAAGGTGTTCGGGTGCTCGGATCGCTGGTCGATCTCGACGCCATCCTGCAGCGCTACGACGTCGGCGGCGTCGTCGTCTCACCGGCCTCCGTGCCCGACAAGGAGATCAACGTCCTGACCCGGCGGCTCACCGACACGGGCTACCACGTCGCGATCTCCACTGCGCTCAGCGACATCGACATCTCCCGCTTGCGTCCTCAGAGTGTCGACGGGCGTTCGATGATCTACGTCGAGCCCGTGGTTCGCGGCGGCATGCACCACGCCGCCAAGCGGGCCTTCGACATCTCCACGGCGGTGTGTCTGCTCGTGCTCACCTCACCAGTGCTGCTGGCCAGCGCGATCGCGATCAAGGTCTCGTCGCGTGGTCCGATCCTGTTCCGCCAGACCCGGGTGGGCAAGGACGGCGAGCTGTTCACGATGGTCAAGCTGCGCACGATGGTCGTCGACGCCGAGGCTCGCAGGTCCGAGCTCGAGGCGCTCAACGAGGCCGACGGGCCGCTGTTCAAGATCACCCGTGATCCTCGCATCACCAAGGTCGGGCGCGTGCTGCGCAAGTTGTCGATCGACGAGCTCCCGCAGTTGGTCGCCGTCGTCCGCGGCACGATGAGCATGGTCGGGCCCCGGCCCGCCCTCCCCGACGAGGTCGAGCGCTGGGACGCCACCACCAAGGAGCGTTTGCGGGTGCTCCCCGGGCTCACCGGCCTGTGGCAGGTCTCGGGCCGTTCCGACTCGTCGTTCGAGCAGTACAAGCGGCTCGACCTCTACTACGTCGACAACTGGTCATTGCGCCACGACTTGATGATCTGCGCCCGGACGATCGTTGTCGTCCTCGCCGGCACCGGCGCCAGCTGATCTCCGACCACCACAGACCACACCTCACCCCTCTCCGACGGAGTCTCCTCTCATGATGTCATTCAAGAAGTCCCTGCTGACCATCGCCGCCACGGCGACGATCGTCACGGGCATCGCTGTGATCGACGCCGCTGGTCCGGCCCTCGCCGTCGACCCGCCGATCGCGACGTTGCCCACCGACAACCCGGCCAACTGGACGCCCAACGTGCTCAACGGTCAGGTCCAGGCGATCTGGCAGGTCGGCAACCGGGTCTACATCGGCGGCACGTTCACGCAGGTGGCCGACACCGCCAACAACGGCGGCACGGTCTACAACCGTTCCGGGCTGGCCGCCTTCGACGCCACGACCGGTCTCGTCGACGCAGCCTTCGCGCCCGTCCTCAGCTCGTCGGTCGAGGTGATCACCGGCGCTGCCGACGGCAACTCGATCTACATCGGTGGCGACTTCAACACGGTCAACGGGGTCAACCGTCGCAAGGTCGCCCGCCTCAACGCCGCCACGGGGGCCTTGATCACCTCCTTCAACGCCAGCGGTGTCAACGGCATCGTCCGTGACTTCCGTCTGGTCGGCAACACCCTCTACATCGCCGGACTCTTCACCAGCGTCGCCGGCCAGCCGCGCACCTATCTCGCTTCGCTCAACGCCACGTCGGGTGCACTCACCACGCAGCTCAACCTGACGCTCGCCGGGCTCGCACAACGGTGGCGTCGGCAAGGTCATCAAGATCGACGTCACGCCCGACGCCAGCCGGATGCTGATCATCGGCAACTTCACTGACGGTCGCCGGGCAGCCCCGCGACCAGGTCGCGCTGATCGACCTGTCGACCAACCCGGCGACGGTCAGCCCGTGGCACACCAACTTCTACAACTCGGTCTGCTCGACGTCGTTCGACACCTTCATCCGCGACCTCGACATCTCCGAGGACGGCACGTTCGCCGTGATCTCCACCACCGGCGCCTACCGCGCCAACACCTCGTGCGACACGGTCGCCCGGTTCGAGTTGACCCCCGAGCAGGCCAACCTCACGCCGACGTGGGTCAGCTACACCGGCGGCGACACGCGCTACGCCGTCGAGATCCACGACGGCGTCGCCTACATCGGCGGCCACATGCGCTGGGTCAACAACCCGTTCGCCGGCGACCGTCACGGCGCGGGCGGCGTCGCACGTGAGGGCATGGTTGCGCTCGACACGGTGACCGGCCTGCCGTTCAGTGGAACCCGGACGCGATCGCGGCGTCGGCCTGTTCGACTACCACGTCACCGAACAGGGCATCTGGGCCGGCAGCGACACCGACCGGTGGAACCTGGAGCTGCACCAGAAGCTCGCCTTCTTCCCGTGGTCGGGCGGAGTGCAGGTGCCGCCCAGCGACATCGGTGAGCTTCCCAACGACATCTTCCTGCTCGGTCGCTCGAGCGGCACCACCGGAACCGCGACCCCTCGGTGCTGTACCGCATCAACGCCGGTGGGCCGGTGCTGACGTCGGCCGACGACGGCCCCGACTGGTCGGCCGACACGTCCAGCACCTCGCCGTTCCGCAACACCGGCAGCACCACCGCCACCGCGCCCGACAGCCTCGCCACCCCACGCAACGACGCAACCGTGCCCAAGAGCCGACTTCGACCGTCCGCCGGCGGCGCTCTGGACCACCGAGCGCAACGACCCGGCCGGCGGCAACGAGATGCAGTGGAACTTCCCCGTCGCGGCCGGCACGCCGATCCAGGTGCGCCTGTACATGGCCAACCGCTCGACGTCCACCGACCTGGTCGGCGAGCGGATCTTCGACGTCGACCTCGACGGCGTCAACGTCATCAACGACATCGACCTGGCGATGCACGTCGGCCACGACGTCGGCACGATGCGCGCCTTCGACATCGTCAGTGACGGCAGCGTCAACATCCTGTTCCGGCACGGCTCGGTCAGCAACCCGCTGATCAACGGGATCGAGATCATCCGTCACCGACATCGCGCCCGGTGGCACGCTCGGCAGCAGGACGAGTCGTCCAGCGCGCACTACGACGGCGTCACCGCTCCCACCGCCCCGGTCGTGTCGGCCGGCACCGCCCCGTGGCGCAACGTCCGCGGCGCGTTCATGGTCAACGGCACGCTGTACACCCTGCACACCGACGGCACCATCGGTGCGCCGCGGCTTCGACGGGACCACGTTCGGGCCGGGCACCGCGATCGACACGTACGTCGAACGACATCGTGGCCGAGATCCCCACGATGACCGGCATCTTCTTCGACCCGGCGACCGATCGCATCTACTACACGCTGTCCGGCCAGAGCAGCCTGTTCTACCGGTCGTTCCTGCCCGAGAGCCACGTCATCGGCGCCATCCGCTCCACGGCCACCGGCAACATCGCCGGCGCTGAACCCGAGCCGGGTGCGCGGCATGTTCCTCGGCCAGGGCCAGATCTGGTTCGGCGACAACGCCACGGGCAACCTGCTGAAGATCGCCGTTCGCCGGTGGCGTCGTCGAGCGGCACCGCCACGGTCGCCGACAACACCACCGACTGGCGCAGCCCGGCCATGTTCCTGGCGACCAACGCCCAGCCGAACGTGCCGCCGACCGCCGACTTCACCCCCGACTGCACGATCAACGTCTGCGACTTCGATGGCAGCGCCTCGATCGACAGCGACGGCGACATCGTGTCGTACGCGTGGGACTTCGGTGACGGCGGCACGGCCACCGGCCCGATCGTCAACCACCCGTACGCCGCGGCCGGCACGTACACCGTCACCCTCACGGTCGTCGACGATCGCGGTGGCATCGACGATCACCAGATCGACGTCACCGTCGACGATCCGCCCAACGTGCCGCCGACCGCCGTGCTCGAAGCCGACTGCACCCTGCTCACCTGCTCGTTCGACGCCTCCGACTCGGGCGATTCGCGACGGCACGATCGCAGTCGTACGACTGGGACTTCGGCGACGGCACGACTGGCTCCGGTGTCACGGTCGATCACGACTACACCGAGGCGGGCCCGTACCACGTGACCCTGACGGTCACCGACGACGACGGCGCCACCGGCTTCGCCGAGACCGATGTCGAGGCGATCGAACCCGGCGCGGCAGCGCTGTTCCGGGCGGCCGCCAGCGGCAACTCGCAGAGCTCGATCGCATCGCTCGTCGTGCCCGCGGCCGTGCAGCCTGGCGATCAGCTGGTCTACATCGTCACCGCCAACTCGGCGACCACCGCCACCACGCCGGCCGGCTGGACGCTGCTCGGCGACGCGCCCAGGACGGCACCCCCGACATGACGCTCGTGGGTGTTCACCCGGACCGCCGACGGCGGCACGGCCGGCTCGACCGTCTCGTCGACGCTCGGGGCTGTCCGGCAAGTCGGCACGCACCTTGGTGGCCTACTCCAACGCCATCCCGCCCACGCTGGTCGCCTCGTCGACGATGGCGACCACGTCGACCTCGCTGGCCACCCCGCCGGCGGCGGTCACCTACACCGGCACCGGCGGTGATCAGCTACTGGTCCGACAAGTCGGCCAGCAACACCGGCTGGACCATGCCCGCCGTCGGTCACGCTGCGGGCCTCCTCGGTCGGCTCCGGCTCCGGACGGATCACGGCGGCGATCGCCGACTCCAACGCTCCCGCCGGCCAGTGGCCCGGGGCCACGGCGACCACCACGGTCGCCGGTGCCAAGGGCATCGGTTGGACCATCGTGCTGCCGCCGTCCACCGGCAACCTGCCGCCGACGGCAGTCCTGTCCTCGTCGTGCCAGTCGTTGACGTGCCACTTCGACGCCAGCGGCTCGAGCGATCCGGACGGCACGCTCACCTACCTCTGGGACTTCGGTGACGGCACCACCAGCACCGAGGCGATCGTCGATCACCTGTATCCGGCCGATGGTCAGTACAACGTCGTGCTGACGGTCACCGACGACGACGGGGCGCCCGCCACGCAGAACACGACGGTCAACGTCACGCACGCGCCGTCGTCGGCTTCCGTGCCGCCGCCAGCACCAACCAGAACAGCAACGCCGCGACCGTCGTGGTGCCGGCCGCCGTCCAGGCCGGCGATCAGCTCGTGCTGTTCGTCACCGCCAACTCCGCCACCACGGCCACCACGCCGAACGGTTGGACGCTGCTGGGCACGGCGCAGGCCGGCTCGCCCGACGTGCGGTCGTGGGTGTTCACCCGCAGCCGCCGCCGCCAACACGGCGGGGACGAGCGTCGTCTCGACGCTCGGTGGCACGCCAAGTCGGCGACCGTGCTGCTCGCATACTCGAACGCTGGGGCCGATCGTGAGCGCCACCTCGTCGGTGTCGACAGGCTCGTCCACCGACCTCACCACCCCGGCTGTCGCAGGTCACGGGCAACGGCTCGGTCGTCGTCAGCTACTGGGTCGACAAGACCAGCGGCAACAACGGCTGGACGCTGCCCGCCTCGGTCACCCCGAGGGCGAGCTCGGTGGGCACCAGCAGCGGGCGCATCACCGCCGCCGCCGGTGACGCAGCGGTGCTGGCCGGCACGTGGCCGGGTGCAACCGCCACCAGCACGGTGGCGGGAGCGAAGTCGATCGGCTGGACCCTGGTGGTCCCGGCTCCGTAGACGGCACGTCGACACACGAGCCCGAAATCGATGACGGACTCGAGCGGACAGGACACGACAGCGACCTGACCGCTCGAGTCCTCGTCGCGCCCGGCCGAGGAGTCTCGTCATCGTGAGTCGTCTCGGCTGACCGGCTCCCAACACGTGAGTCCGGCGACGCGAGTGCGCACGCCCGGCGGAGGACGCCATCGGTCACCACGCCGGCACCGCGTGTTCCTCACGTACTCCACGACCGGTCGGGGCAACGACCGGAAACCGATCACTCGGCCTGCTCGACATGACGCCGTACGGCCGTCGTGAGGCGTGGGAGGACGACCCGGAGGGCTGGCCCGAGGCCCCTCAGGTCGGCGCACCGGTCGGTGGGCACGGCGCGCCGATCTGCTGGTACTGGCGCTCGAACGCCGACGGCGTCGCCACCTGGGGCCCGACCAGCCGGCCCGTGCCGCAGTGGACCCGTCCCGGGGCGACCCCCGTCGAGACCCTCGGCCGCCAGGGCGACCACCACTGACGCCGGTTGGCCCGACGGGTCAGTTGGTCGCGGTCGGTGGTCGCTGCGTTCCCGGCCGCCGCGTGCCGTTGCCGCGGTCGGCTCGGCGCGCTCGGTGCGCCGGTGACGACCACGACCTGTGGGTCGCTGACGTCGACCGTGCGCAGGTCGTCGATGGCGGTGAGGACGGCTTGCATCGGCGTCGACTCGGAGACCAGCAGCAGCGTGTCGTCGGCGAGAGCGGCGAGACCGAGCCCGGTCGCAGCGCGGTCGAGGGCAACGACCGGTACGAGGGCGAGGTCGCTGGCTTCCGTCAGCGATTGCACGCCGGCGACCGTCGCGTCCCAGTACGCCGGCCCGGCCTCGACGTTGGTGTTGTCGGACCAGACGCCGATCACCATGCCCGTCGCCTTGCCGCTGGTCTCGAGCGTCGTCGCCACCCGGCGCGCCGAATCTCTCGGCAGCGTGCGGCTGTCGACCGGGAGCAGGAGCACGGAACGCCCGGCATCCGGCTCGCCGCGGTTGGCGAACGTGAGGAGTGTGATCAGTCGGCTGTAGGCGTGCATGCCGTCGCGCTCGCGGCGCGTGCCCTCGGGCGCGTACGGGATCCTGGCGATCTCCTTGACGCCCATGCCCTCGGCGTCGGAGGCGCTCCCGTAGCGATCGTCGTAACGGTCGCGGAGCAGCGCCACGATCAGCCCGATCAAGGCTCCGACCAGCAGGCCGGCGAGCGTCGCCAGTCGCGTGCTGACCCCCGTGCGCTGGACATTGGTCGCGGGCTGAACGAGGATCCGGCCGGCCTCGACGTCGGTGTCGGTGGTGGCGAGCTCGGTGTTGATCTCGGTCAGATCCTCGGCCGCCAGCTGGAGGCTGGACGTCAGGATGGCGATCCGAGCAGGCGACGCGTCGTCTCCCTTGTCCTCCTCCTCTTCGATCTGTGCTGTGAGGTCGGCGATCTGGGCGGTCGTGGCGTCGGCGAGCTGTCGCAGCTCGGCCTCGCGCTTCACCGTCTCGGCGTTGACCGAGTTGCGTCGGTTGGCGAGGAACTGGTCGCTGTAGACCGTCGCCCCCTCGATCGCTGCATCCCGGTTGCGGGCGTCGAAGGTCAGGACCAGCACGTCGCCGGTGGGTGCGGCGGTGGCAGTGGTGCGGCCGCGCACGTCGCCGAGCTCGCGGCCGAGCTCGGTCGCCACGTCCTGGAGCAGGTTCGTGGACCGGGCGACGGTGGCCCAGGTGTCGACGTCGAGCGACCGGTTGCGACCGCCTCCGGGGTCACTCTCGTTGCCGACGGGGATCAACAGCAGGGTTGAACGCGCCTGGTAGGTGGTCTGCTTGGCGGCCGCGTAGCCCCAGCCGAGCAGGGCACCGATCAATGCCGCGAGCAGAATCGTCAGCCATTGCCGGCCGAGTGCCGCCAGCAGGTCGGGACTCTGGTCGGAGCCGGAAGGTGGTCGAGGAGCCTCAACCTGTCGAAAGTCCGCCATACGGTGCGAAATGTTACCGGTCAGCGGGCCCAAGGATTCGGAACGCCGCCGCCCAATTTCGACCGGAAAGGCTCAAGGTCTGGGCAAGACGGTCCGAAAAAGTTACCGACGACTGCTGCGAGCTTGTACAGACCCACGCGTGTCGTAGTCGTCGATTTGTTACAGGAATGGCACAGTTGAAACACAATCGTCGCACTATCGTGTGGCGATCGGCGGGCGGACACCGGCCTCGATAACGCGTGATAGCAGCACTCAAGCTGGATCGCGGTCGGGGAACCAACTCGGAGGACGCACCTTATGACAGCAATCACGAACAGCCGAACCGCCGCCACGGCAGGACGGAGTGACCGTCGATCACCGTGGTTTCTGCTCGTCGTCGTGCTCTTGCTCGGCTTCCTCGCCCCGTCCGGATCGGATTCGTCCGTGTTCGGCGCCACCGGCATCACCACGCGGTATGTCAAGGTCGCTCCCTTCCGTCTCGCCGACACCAGGGTCAACCTCGGCGCTCAGCGACTCGACGCCAACACCTGGCGGGTCACGGTCGCCGGCGTCAACGGTGTCCCGGCCAACGCCGCCGCCGTCGCCGTGTCGCTCGTCGCCACAGGTGCTTCACAGCCTGGGAACCTGCTGACCTACCCCGCCGGAGAAGCCCGGCCGACGGCGTCCAACCTCAATTACGACGCCGGCCAGACCTACTCGACCGGCGCCATCGTTCCTCTCGGAGCGGGCGGCGCGTTCGACGTCTACACCCTCAACCCGGTCGACTTCGTCGTCGACGTCACGGGCGCGTTCGTGCCGGCGACCACCGCATCGGCGGGACGCTTCGTGCCGGTCGCCCCGTCACGCCGGCTCGACACCCGCACGAGCGGGTGGCTCGAACCGGGTGAGACAGCGACCGTCAACCTCGGAAACGGTGTGCCCAACGACGCCACCGCGGCGATCGTCACGCTCACCTCGACAGCGCCGAACTCCCCGGGCTACTTCACGGCGTGGGCGTCGGGTGCCGTCCCGCAGACGTCGTCGTTGAACGTGTCCGACTTCGGTTCGACGCGGGCCACCACCACGATCATCCCGATCGCCAACCGTTCCTTGCGGGTGGCCTCCTCCAACGGCGGACACCTGATCGTCGACTTGATCGGATACTTCACCGGCCCGTCGGCCCCGTCCAATGCGGTCGGCCTGTTCATCCCGATGATTCCGACCCGTCAGCTCGACACCCGGCAACAGGGCGCCTTCAGCGCCGGTGAGGCCCGGTCGTTCACGACCACCGGCGGAGGTGCGGCGGTCGGCTCGCTGGCGATGATCCATCCGGCCCAGCCCGGCTACGGGGCGTTGTTCGCCAACGGAACGCCGACGCCCGAGATCTCGTCGATCAACCTCGACCAGACGGCGATCATCGCCAACATGGCGGTGACCCGCACGTCGTCGGCGGGGGTGGCGATCTACTCGTCGGCCGACACCCACTACATCTTCGATCAGTTCGGCACGTTCACCTCGGAACAGGCCGCGGTGACGGGTCCGGTGTGGCCCACGACGCCAGCCGCACCGAAGCCGCCGCAGCTCCCGCCAACGGGTGGCTGCGGGGTGTCGGCGATCCTGGTGCCGGCCTGCGGCGCCTGGTTCGGCGCCACGACGGCGCCGCGACGGTCGCGACGGCAACTTCGAGGTCGGTCTGCCGAGTACGAGGCGGTCGCTCAGAACACCCCCGACATCCTTCACTTCTACAAGACCGGCGCTCAGAAGTTCCCGACCGCCGCCGAGGTCGCGTTGTCCGGAGCGTCCCGGCATGCAGCGCAGCCTGCTGCTGTACGCGTGGAAGCCGAGCACCAGCATCACCTGGCGCCAGATCGCTCAGGGCGGCGCCGACTCCGAGATCGCAACCGTCGCCGCCAGCCTCAAGACGTATCCGCGCAAGCTGTTCCTGACCATCTACCACGAGCCCGAGGACAACGTGAACGTCTCCGCCGGCTCGGGCATGACCGCCGCCGACTACGCCGACATGTACCGCTACGTCGTCACCAAGCTCCGGCAGGCGGGCGTCAACAACGCCGTCTACGTCTGGAACACGATGGGCTACTGGGGCCACGAGGAGCATCTCGACGCGCTCTACCCAGGACACGACTACGTCGACTGGATGTGCTACGACCCGTACATGCGGGACGACAGGCAGGACAACTTGTCGATGATGGTCAACAACCCGGTCAGCAACATCAGTTGGCCCGGCTACTACAACTGGGCGACTGCAAAGGCACCCGGCAAGCCGATCATGCTGTGCGAGTGGGGAGTCGACCTGAGCACCAACGCCAACCCGGCCAGCAAGCTCGCCGGGGACCCGGCGCAGATGCTCGCCCAGTACCCGATGCTGAAGGGGCTCGTGTACTGGAACGCGGTCGGCGAGGGCAACTATCGCCTCGACGACCCATCAGCTCAGGGAGCCGCGCTCGGTGCCGCCTACCGGAAGCTCGCCGCTTCGCCCTACTTCAACTCCACCTCTCCGAACAGCGCTCCATAAGGCGGCCGAGCCGCTCGCCGTAGCCGACCATCGGTCGAGGTGTTCGTCCATAGCCTCGATCGAAGGTCGGTTCGGTAGTCTTTGACGAGGTCCAAGTGGCGGCGCGGATCGGCGGCGTCGCATCAGGCACCCTGTGGAGGCGCTCACATGCCATCGGTAGAATGGAACAAGCAAGCCTGGGACAGCACCCATGGTTGGGAAAGCGACGGCGACGAGTGGTCGGGGCTGGCCGCCCACTGTGGACAGCCGTACGAGGCATGGAAGAAGGCGCTGATCGACACCTTCATGCTGCCCAACATCTCGTCGGAGTCGGACGTGCTCGAGATCGCACCAGGTCACGGGCGCTGGACCGAGACACTCGTCCCTGCCGCTCGCTCGGTGACCCTCGTCGATCTCAGCCCGACGTGTATCGACGTCTGCCGCGAGCGCTTCGCCGACGCCAAGAACGTGACCTATCACGTGAACGACGGACGTTCGTTGCCCATGGTGTCTGACCGTTCGATCGACTTCGCCTGGTCGTTCGACTCGTTCGTGCACATCGAGATCGACGTGATCGACGCCTATCTCGGCGAGTTCGCCCGGGTATTGCGTCCAGGTGGTCGTTTCGTGCTCCATCACGCGGACAAGCGTGACTGGTCGCTGTCGCTCGTCCCGGTCACTCGCCGGCTCGGGCAACCCGGTCGAGTCGTCCAACGCGTGGCGAGCCAGGGCCGCCTGCGCGACAGCGGAAATCGTGCCAACGTCTCGGCCGAGTTGGTCGCCCGGGCGGCCGAAGCGCACGGTCTGCGGATCGAGCGCCAGACCGACCGCTGGGGGCCTTCGGGTGAGTTCACGGTGACCAAGTACCGGGACACGATCACGGTCGGCGCCTTGCCACGCTGATGAGCCAGGAGAGCGGGCGGGTGCGGGTCCTGTTTGCGTGTTCGGCGGGCGGACATCTTGCCCAACTGCTGCGACTCGAGCCCTGGTACCGCGATCACGATGTCCGTTGGGTGACGTTCGATCTTCCCGACGCCGTGAGCCTGCTCCCCGACGACGCCGTGGTGTGGGCGTACCACCCCACGACACGCAGCCTCAAGAATCTGGTGCGCAACGCCGCCCTGGCCGTACGTGAGATCGCCCGCACCAGGCCCCAACTGATCGTGTCGTCGGGTGCGGCGATCGCTGTGCCGTTCTTCTGGATCGGCAAGCTGTTCGGCGCCAAGACGGTGTACGTCGAGGTGATCGACCGGATCGACACGCGGACGCTGACCGGCACGGCTCGTGTCGCCCGTCACCGACCTGATCGTCGCCCAGGACCCCGCCCAGCTCGAGCAGTTTCCCGGCAGCCATCTGATCGGCAGGTTGCTGTGACTCGCGTCGTCGTCTCGGTCGGCACCGATCACCACCCGTTCGACCGCATGCTCGAGTGGATCGCGGTCGCCAAGCAGCGATCGGATCTCGACGTCCTCGTGCAGCGCGGGGCCACAGCCGCCGCGGGACGGACTCGAGTCGGTCGACTACGTGGCGGCCGACGAGCTCGCCGAGCTTGATGCGCGACGCCGACGCCGTCGTGTGCCACGGCGGGCCCGGGACGATCTCGCTGGCGCAGTCGGTGGGTCAGCCGACCGATCGTCGTCGCTCGCGATCCTGCGCTCGGCGAGCACGTCGACGATCACCAGATGCGGTACACGGCGAGGCTCGCCGACGACGGTGAGATCGACACGGCACGATCGCTCGACGAGCTCGTCGCGATGTTGTCGGTCCCGCGTCCGACGCAGGATGTCGTCGACCACGACGAGGCCGTCGCCGCCGCTGTCGCCGAGTTCGGCTCGCTCGTCGATCGCCTGCTCGCCGGACAGCTGCCCAAGCGCCGATGGCGCGATCGGATCCTCGTCCGGAGAGTGGCGTGAGCGACATCGTCTTCGTCGGCGCTGTCGGCCGAAGCGGCACGACACTGCTCGAGCGCACGCTGGCGACCGGTCACGGGATCGTCGCCCTCGGCGAGATGGTGCACATGTCGGGATCGCGGTCTTCGGGATGGACGAGCCGTGCGGTTGCGGACTGGCGTTCCGCGACTGCCCGTTCTGGAGCGCCGTTGGCGAGGCGGCCTTCGGCGGATGGGACAAGGTCGATCTCGAGGCTGTCAGCTCGCGATCGCCGCGCGGTCGATCGCAATCGATACATCCCGCTCCTGATCGCTCGCCGGCCTCGCCCCGCGGCAAGTTCCGAGCGCCGCACCAGCGACTCGTCGCCGTGCTCGACTCGCTGTACCAGGCGGTTCACGAGGTCGCCTCGAGAACGGCGACCGATGTGGTGCTGGTCGACTCCTCGAAGCACCCGTCGTATCTGTTCCTGCTGCGCAACGATGCCCCGCCACCATCTGCATCTGCTGCACGTCGTGCGCGACCCACGCGGCGTCGTGCACTCGTGGTCCAGAACGTGCCCCGTCCCGAATCCGGCATCGCCATGGAACAACTGGGCACCGCTCGCGGGCTGCGCCCGTTGGATCAGCCACAATCTGTTGTTCCAGCTCGCCGGATGGATCGGCGTGGAGCGACGCCGCCTCTCGTACGAGCGGTTCACTCGTGATCCGGCCGAGATCGGCCGCTCGGTCGACGCCCTGCTCGACCGATCGTCCGCCAACCGAGCTCTCGGTCGACGGGGCGACGGTCCATCTCGGCGTCGACCACACCGTGTCAGGCAATCCGATGCGGTTCCAGGACGGCGACGTCGACCGTGCGATCCGACGACGCATGGCGGGCGGCCATGCCGCGTCGGCGACAGGTGATCGTGGGCGTCCTGACCACACCGTGGCGGCAGGTCTATTCGCGATGAGCTGGCGCAACTGCTCACGGGCAGCCGGGCTCCGTACCACGTCGGCGTTGGCCAACGGCCGCGGTCGCGCCGTCGGCCAGCCCTCCGCTGCTTCCTCCGGGATGGATCGTGTACGCGCTGTTCGTCCTCAACCCGCTGTTCTGGCTGATGGGCGTGCGGGGCCTTCATCTGGTCGATCGCAGCGGTGCCGCTCGTCTGTGTGGGTGCTGTTGCGCACGCGACCTCGTGCGCCCGCCTACCGTCGGCCTGTACACGGTGTACGTGATGTGGGCCGGCCTCGTCGGTGATCATGATCGACCGGTTCACCCGGTGCATCACGTTCGGATTGCGGTACGGCGTCTACACTCACGGCGCTGTGCCTCGCCTACTACGTCTACAACGAGCGACGCGTGAGCCGAACGACGTTCATCAACTGGGTGGCGATGATCTGGGTGTGGGCGATCATCGGCGGATACCTCGGGATTGCTGTTCCCGTACGTGCGGCTCACGCACGCCGGCCAGCCTGCTGCTGCCGCGAGTCGATCGCCAGCAACGAGTTCGTCGCCAACCTCAGGTCGCCCGGGGTTCGCCCAGGTGCAGAACCTGTTCGGCGTGCCGATTCCCAGGCCCGTCGACGTTGTTCTCGTTCACCAACGAGTGGGGCGGCAACGTCGGTCTGCTGACGCCGTTCTTCGTCGCCGCCACCCTGTACTCGCTCGATCCGGCAAACGCGCCGGCTCGGGGTGTTCGGTCTGGCCGTCGGCGTGCCTCCGATGATCTTGTCGGTGAACCGGGGCCTGTGGCTGAGCGCCGGCGCGATCTTCGCGATCGTCGCCGTGCGGAGCTTCCTCAACGGCCGCACGGCGCCGCTCAAGATGCTCGCGGTGGCGATCGTCGCCGTCGCCGCGCTGGTCGCGTTCACGCCGATCGGAACCCTCGTCGGCGGTCGGCTGAGCGAGTCCGACGCCGGATCTCGGGAGGGCATCTACCACGAGGCATGGCAGGGCGCATCTCGACTCGCCGATCTTCGGGTGGGGCGGTCCGCGTCCGTCCGAGAACCCGTTCTCGCCGTCGGTCGGCACGCATGGTCACTTCTGGTACGCGATGTTCTCGCACGGGTTCGTCGGGCTCGCGCTGTACTGTCACGTGGCTGATCTGGGCGATGTGCGGGCGCAGCCGCCGACGATCCGGTGTCGATCATGCTGGCGATGCGTGGTCTTCGTGGCGGCGCTGCAGGCGTTCTTCTACAACATGTTTCCGTCGCCGCTGCCGATCATCCTGTGTGCGTCGGGCTGTTGTTCCGGGACGACGATCGGGCCGAGGACTATGCCGCCACGCTGGCCGGAACGGGCGGCGAGCCGCTCTCGATCCTGGCGGCGGGGCAGCGTCTGAGTGTCCGAGCGTGCTCGACGTCCCGTACGTGCTGTGGCGCAGCGCCGAGCCGGGCGGCTGGCACGCTCGCGACGGAACCACGGTCGCAGGCTGGTTCATCGCCCACCCCGATGCTCGCGACAGCCGCCAACTGATGCCGTGGCGACCCGGCACGATCGTGGCCTTCGGGTCTCGCACGAGCGACGATCGCACCCGTGCGCGCGGCGCTGCGTGACTCGTTGGGCGTCGCCGCGCTGATGACGGTCGGGCGCTGTCTCGCGCTCGCGCCGCCTCGGAGTCGCCAGCAGCACTCGTTGGTCGACCACATCGCTGCCGACGCTCGGCCACAGCGGCCTCCGCGGCATCGTCCAGTGCGGGCCGCCACGGGCCAACCAGAAGCCGGTCGTTGCAGCTCCACGACCGATGGGGTCGCACCGTGGCGTGGGTGAAGGTGGCGTGGAACGACCTGACGCAGGCAGTTGCTCGACGTCGAGCGCGGCGCGCTCGAGCGTTTGGCTCGAACTCCCGACAAGGGCTTCAGGTCGCCACCGGTGCTCGCCCGATGGCGAGTTCGGCGAGTCGACATGGATCGCCCTCGGCCGGTCGGCGTCGCTCGGCGGCGCGTCCTCGATCGATCGACTGTCGATCGACTGGCACTGGTCGAGATCGAACGAACCGCCGAGCGGTGGGACGGAACATGCCGCCAGGCGCCGTAGTTCGTCCGGCTGGTGCCGACGGCGGCCGGACTGGCGGCGACGCGAGCCGCGGTCGCCCGATGCTCCGCGAGCGTTGGGGCGACCGCAGCCATGCCCTTGCCGCGAGCGCACGGCGACTTCGTGCCGTGGAACATCCTGTCCGGGGACGCCGACGCCGGCGGTGTGGGACTGGGAGCGGTACGACCCGGCGGCGCCGGTCGGCTTCGACCGCTTCCACTACCGCGTGCAGGTCGGGTTCCACCGACGGCACGGCCGATCGGTGCCCGACGATCGTCGCGCTCGATCGCCGCGACCTCGAGCATGTGCTGCCCGAGCTCGCACCGTGGCAACGCCGAGCCAGCACCTCGAGTGGTACCTCGTCGATCTGCTCGTGTCGATACGAGCGCGACGGCGTCGAACCAGCATCGGAAGCATGGAGCGGCTTGACGACCGGTCTTGTCCGATGCCGCCACCGAGCTGCATGAAGGAGCGACCGACCAACATCATGAATTCATCGGTCACGAAGCGCCTACGACCGCGAGTCGTTCGCCTCGGCCGTCGCCGTCGAGCGAACCGTTCGCCCGGGCCACGATCGCCGATGCGGTTGCTGCCCGACTTCGTCATCGTCGGTGCCCAGCGGGCGGGTACCACTTCGCTGTACAAGTACCTCGCCGAGCATCCCGACGTCGGCCGGGTTCGGCTCGGCAAGGGTGTGCACTACTTCGACACCAACGCCGACAAGTCGATGTCTTGGTACCGGTCGCACTTCCCGCTCGACGCCAAGCGGATCCCGTTCAAGGACCAGCCCGACCAACGGTCGGCGAGGGATGCCCGTACTACATGTTCCATCCCTACAGTCCGGCGCGCATCAACGCCGCCCTGCCCGACGCCAAGATCATCGCCATCCTGCGCGATCCGGTCGAACGCGCCCACTCGCAGTGGGTGCACGAGACGGCGCGTGGATACGAGACGCTCACGTTCGAGCAGGCGATCCGGCTCGAGGACGAGCGGCTGGAGGGCCAAGCCGAACTGCTCGGCGATCCGGCCGGGCGGAGCTTCTCGCATCAGCACCACTCGTATGTCGGGCGTGGCCAGTACGCCGAGCAGGTGCAGCGGCTGTGGGACGTCTTCGGGCGCGATCGGGTGCTGCTGATCCCCTCGACCGAGTTGTTCGCCGATCCCGCCGCGATCTACGCCACCACGTTGTCGTTCCTGGGTCTGCCGCCGCACGAGGCCACCTACGAAGTGCACAATGCCCGCGCCTACTCCAAGCTCGAGCCGTCGGTCGAGCGGTGGCTGGCGGAACGCTTCGAAGCGTCCAACGAGCGACTCGTGAGCATGCTCGGTCCCGCGCTTCGACTTCCGTCGTGGATGATGGGATCTCCGGACTAGGCCGGCGCAGCGCGCTCGGCCTGGCCGGCGCCGGCGTCAGCGGCGTCGGCACGATCGCCACGCTGCTGATCGCCAGCCGGTCGCTCGATCCGTCGGCGCGCCGGCGAGTTCTTCGTCGCCATCTCGTCTGTTCGCGATCATGCAGGGTCTGTGCTCGCTCGGCGTCGAGACCGGGCTGCAGTACTTCATCCCGGTGTCCACGCCGGCCTCGCGCCCGCCGCCTGGTCCGGGTGCTGACGATCGGTTCGGCCGCGCTCGGATGTCGTCACGGCAGCGATCGTGTTCGTGCTCGCCGACCCGCTGGGCGGGGTGCTCGCCAAGGGAGAGTCGGCCGGCGACACGGCGACCACGATGATCCGGTCGATCGCCATCCTGCTGCCGTTCGCCGGCCTCTACGAGGTCACGACCGGCGCACTGCGGGCATGCGACAAGGTGTTCGTCGCCACCGTGCTCGACCGCATCCTGCGGCCGATCGCCCAGGTGGTGGCGATGTTGGTCGTGGCCGGCATGGGGGAGGTGCCACCGCCGCGATCTACGCCTGGACGCTCCCGAACGTGGCGGTCGTGCTCGTGTGCGACGGTGTTGCTCATCCGACTCCGTCTCCGCGACTCGCCGGCCCGCGACGAGGTGATCACGCAAGGCGGTGTTCTGGCGGTACAACACGCCCGAGGGCGGTGGCGCGGGTCGCCCAGACGCTGACGCAACGACTCGACGTGCTGATCCTGGCGGCGGTCGGGTCGCTCGAGGACGCCGGTGTGTACGGCACGGTGTCGCGCTGCATGATCGCCGGCGTGTTCGTCGCGACCGCCGTCCGCCAGACGATCCAGCCTCGACTGCGACGGTTGATCGTGCGCGGTGAACCGCACCGCTGTGAAGAACATGTACGGGGCTTCGACGACGTGGCTCGTGCTCGTCACGTGGCCGGCCTACATCGCCATGATCGTCTTCGCTCCGCTCGTGATGCGAGCGTTCGGTCCCGACTACGTCCGCGGCGCTTCGTCGCTGGCGTTGTTGAGCTCGGCGATGCTGGTCGCCTCGGCGTGCGGTCTCGTCGACATGGTGTTGCTGATGCTCGGCCGATCGTGGCTGTCGACCATCAACGTGCTGCGTGGCGCTGGTCCTCAACATCGTCCTCAACCTGGCCTGGCACCTACGCTCGGCATGATCGGATCGGCGATCGCCTGGGTCGTGGCGATCCTGACGACCAACCTGCTGCCGCTCTGGCAGACGTCGCGCGTCGGGCTCCACCCGGGCGGCGAGCCCTTGGCGACGGTGACATCGATCGATGCGGTCACGATCTTCGTGCCGTTGCTGCTCGCACGTGTGATGTTCGGCACAGGACTCACCACGTTCCTCATCGCGTACTCGATCGCGCTGGCGGCCTACTGCGGCGGCGCTGTACTGGGCGCGCCGCAAGGTGCTGCTCGATCGGTTCGTGAGCGACCTGCGGGCCGGCCCGGGCGGAGCCCGTGCCCAGCTCGCGTGACGCTCGACCGGTGGGTGGTCAGATGCCGCGTCCGCGCTTGTGGGCGAAGGCCAGCGAGTCGCTCGGCGCTGACGAGGCGCAGGGCGACGACGATCGCCAGGTACGCGCGTCGCTCGCGCCATGACAACTTGATCGTCTGCCCAAGCCTGGCCGAGCGCCTGGCGGCGCCTGGTCAGAGCCGCCGAGCGCGAACGCTCGCCGGCCCAGCAAGCGGGCCTGGCCCTGCGCGGCTCGTCGCGCAGCACGGCGTGCTTGGCGAGCACGTAGTCGATGGCGTCGATGATCATCTGCCAGTTGCCGTGAGAACAGCGACTGGCCCCACCGCACGTTGACGAGATCGCGCTCGACGACGGCGATCCTGCCCGCCTCGGCGGCGCGCAGGATCCAGTCGAAGTCCTCGCCGTAGCTGCCCGGGATCTCCTCGTCGACGAGGCCGATCGGGCCGAGCAGCGCCTCGCGCCGGACCATGACGCTCGACGGGTGGGCCTCCATCGACGCGGTCGCGGGCGAGCTCGGCGAGCGTCACCGATTCGCGGGTCGGGATGCGGACCGTCTCGTGATCGGCGTAGAGCACGCGGATGCCCGTGACCGATGTCAGGGCGTCGGGCGCCGCGAGGCTCTCGACCTGGGCGGCGCACCTTGCCCTGCAGCCACTCGTCGTCGTCGTCGCAGAACGCGACAAGCTCGCCGCTCGGCGCCATGATGCCGCTGTTGCGTGCACCGGCCAGGCCCGGCGTGCGCGTGTTGGTGATCACCTGCACCGATCGCGGCGGGCGTCCCGGTGGGTGCCTGCTCGAGCTCGTGCTCGGGCTCGGCCCGGTCGAACACGAGCGACGCACTCGATCTCGCCGTCGTAGTCCTGCGTGAGTATCGCTGCGAGCGCGACCCGGAGCAGCTCAGGTCGGTTGTGGGTGGCGACGACGACGGAGACGGTCGGCAGCACGCCCGTAGAGGGGGGCGACGGTTGAGAGGACACTCAGCCACGGTAGTGGCGTACATGATCGAGGTGTCGGACCGAGCCTGGATGTCGGCGGGCCGCAGCCCGACGAGGAGGCGCTGCCTACCATGGCCGAGGTACGAGTCGAGGAGGGCGCGTGTCGACCACGGTCGGAATCATGTCGATGCAGAGGATCCACAATTACGGCTCCTCGCTGCAGGCGTTCGGCTCCGGCGGTTGATCGAAAGCGTCGACGACGATGTCACGGTCTCGTTCGTCGACTTCCGGCCGGGACAGGTGCTCGTGCAGGAGCAGGGCTCGAGCGGTTCGACGGGCTCCACCGGCAAGGTCCGCCGAGCCTTCTCCAAGGTCGTCGAGTACAACGAGGTCGACGCCAAGCTCGTCCGACAAGCTGAGGTTCTTCAACCACAAGCGGACCTACGGCAAGCGCTACTTCCCGATGCTCGGCATCTCGCCGCGCCGAACCACGATCTCGACCTCGATGTGCAGGTCATCGGCAGCGACGAGGTCTTCAACTGTGTCCAGTCGAACACGAACGTCGGCTATGCACGCGAACTCTTCGGGCACGGCTCACCGGCCGCGAAGGCTGATCTCCTACGCCGGTTCGTTCGGCAACACCACGCATCGACAAGATCGAAGCTGCTGGCATCCGTGGCGACCTTGCGGACGACTTCGCCCGGTTCAGCGCGATCTCCGTGCGCGATCGGAACTCGGCGCGGATCGTCGAAGCAGCTCACCGGGCGGCTGCCCGACGTGCACGTCGATCCGGTGCTGGCCTACGACTTCATGGCGCTCGAGGAGGGCATCCCGAGGGAGCGGCAGCTCGACGGGAAGTACCTCATCGTCTACGGGTACCCGGGCGGCTCGATCACGAGGAGAACGAGATCCTGAAGCGACACGCCCGCCGGATCGGGGCGACGATCGTGTGCTTCGGCGGGGTGCAGGAATGCTGCGACCGGTTCATCGACTGCAACCCGTTCGAGTTGCTCGCATACTTCCGCGACGCCGAGGCGATCATCACCGACACGTTCCACGGGACGATCTTCTCGATCATCAACGGCCGGCCGTTCGGGGCCATCATCCGCAGCAGCGTCGGTCACGGATACGGCAACGAGGAGAAGCTCGGGTATCTGCTGGACACCTTCGGTCTGGCGTCACAGAAGGTGACGGATATGTCCCGAATCTCCGAGATCTTGGGCAACCACGTCGACTATGATCTGGTGGGTGAGGCGTTGGCGCGGGAACGCAACCGGACTCGCGACTATCTCAGGAGCATCATCCTGTAGCGGGCGACGGCGTTGAAGGTCAATACGACGCGTCCCAAGCAATCCGGCAAGCGGTTGCTGCAGAAGATCCGTCTCCGGTATCTCGCCCACCACGACATCCGCCGATTCTCGCGAACCGCCGTCGTTCTCGGTGTTCGACGACGGTTACGAGCAGGTCGTCTCGCGGATCATGTACAACGTGCACGCGCTCGAGAAGGGGCTCGCGCGCAACAGCGACCTCCGCCTGGGGTTCGGCAGCAAGGCGCTGTCCAACCTGAACGACACGCTCGTCGTCTACCGGACGAAGGGCTACGACCGGTCAGCCTTCGCCTACGTCCAGGGCCTATCGGTCATCCAGCGCTACAAGGAGCTGCACGCAAAGGAGCAGTTCGACGTCAGCTTCCTCGCCGACATCGTCGACCCCGAGTTCCTCGACCCGCAGGCCGACTTCGGAGGCGGCGGGCACCAAGTTGGTGAGGCGGGCCGACAAGGCGCACAACTCCGAGAAGACTTTCTACGACTTGGCCCAGGGTCGAAGTAGCGTGCGCGAGTTCTCCGGTGAGCCGATCGACCGCGACAAGGTGATGAACGCGCTGCGCAACGCGGAGAAGACACCATCGGTGTGCAACCGTCAGGGTTGGAGGGTCTACTGGGTCGAGGACCCTGAGCTCGCCAGGAGCGTGCTTGAAGCACCAGCGCGGGTTCGGCCAAGTCCAGATGCCAGAGGTGCTGCTCACCATCACGGTGTCGAACAACACCTACCTCAGCCCGGTCGAACGCAACCAGGCCTTCGTCGATGGAGGGCTGTTCTCGATGTCGGTGATGTACGGCCTCGAGCACGAGGGGCTGGCCGCCGTCCCGCTCAACGCATGATGTACCACAAGGACCAGATGGCGGTTCGCCGACTCCTCGACATCGACGACTCCGAGATGATCATCATGTTCATCGCGATCGGCGACGTTCATGGACGAGTCGCGTCGTGCCGACCTCCGACCGCAAGTCGGTCGACGAGTTCATCAGGCGGCGCTGAGCGCAGTCGATCGATCGCCCGCTCCCATCGGGAGAACGGGCGGTCAACCGTCATGCGGCGAATCGACCTGCAGCCGAGTGCACTGTCGTGAGCCGGCGCAGGCGGGTGGTCACGGGGCGTCCGCGGTGGCCGCGAGTTGAAGTACGGATCGGCGGCGAAGCGCGCGGAAGGCGGCGACGTAGGCCTGTCGGCTCGGCGGTGTTCTGTCGTCAGCCTGTAGTCGCCGACGCCCGCCGTCATTCCAGTAGACGAGCGGCCTTCAACATGGGGAAGTTGGCCTGGAGTGCGCCACCTGTGCCGGCGAGCGTGGCGCCCGGATTGGCTGTGACGCATCGACGTCGAAGCCCCACTCGCCCAGCATGATCGGCTTGCCCGGGGCCTTGGAGGTCGCCCAGGTGTAGAAGCCGGGCCACCGTCGTGCTTCGTGGTGTCGAGGATGTGGCCGAAGTCGGGCTGCGAGTCACCCTTGCCGTACGGGTCGTAGGCGATCCAGTCGACGACGTCGTCGCCGGGGTACAGCCCGTCGACGATAGTCGGCCCAGCCGTAGAAGCCCATGTAGTTCATGACGAACACGGCGTTGGTCACGCCGAGCGCGCGCAGCTCGTGTGACGACGTGGCGGTACATGGCGACGTAGTCGTCCGGCGTCATGCCCGAGCCGGCCGCAGGCTTGACGTCGTTCTCGGGCTCGTGCCAGATGGTGAGGAACACCTTGTGCGGGTAGGCCTTGAGCCCGCTGGCGACCGTGGCGATGTCGCTGTCGGCGCCGCCGTCGGCGACCTGGCGCCACGTAGCGACGGCGCTCGGCTTCCAGTTGTAGAACAGCAGGCTGCGCTGCTTGCCGGGCCGCTCGGCGATGGCGATCTCCGTCGGCGTCGGGAACGTCTGGCCGCCCGTCTTGTAGAAGTGCAGGATGTCGGGCGCGTTGCCGGCGACTGCCTCGTACTCGGTCAGGCCGACGGCGTAGTCGGCGCTGCCGTCGCCGCGACGGCGTCGAGGCGCCGAGCCATGCTCCGCACGACGGCACGAGCAGGTCGGAGACCGTGCACCCGGGGTTGGGCGGCGGCGGGGCCGGGGGCAGTGGTCGTGGTCGGAGCCGGCGGCTCGTCGTGGTGGTCGTGGCCGGTGCCGTTGCCGGCGGCCGCGTCGTGGTCGTGGCCGGCACGGTGGTCGTGGTGGTGGTCGCCGGCGCCGGTGCCGGGGCCAGGGTCGTGGTCGTGGCCGGGTGCCGGCGCCAAGGTGGGGGCGGGTGCCGGGGCAGGTGCCGGCGTCAGGGTCGTCGTCGACCCGATCGCGGCCACGATCGCGAAGCCGACCGTGTCGGAGTTGTCGGGCGACACCTGGCGATCGGTCACTCCCCACGGGCAGGTGAGGGCGTTCGAAGCGCAGATGTCGCCCTCTGCGTCATTGGAGAGACTGGTGAGTCGGACACCGACGGGGTTCGGGTACTCGCCGCTGGTCTGCAACGACGTCGTGATCGGCGCTCCCGGGAGCACCTCGAGCGTCAGGTTGTAGAGGCCGACCGCACCGGGGGCGAGCGTGCCAGTCGTCGTGAACCTGATCCGGCGCGTCGCCGGGTCGAGTGCGCCGTACGTGATCGGGCCGAGCCCGGCGTGGTTGGCCGGGTTGGCCGACGGCGTGATCGAGACGACCTGGGTGCCGGCCGGGATCTGCAGGTGCCCGCTCGGGGTCGGGATCGGCGTGGTGCCCTCGTTGTAGACCTGGACCAGGAACTGCGGCCGGTCGCCGATCGCGCAGGCCCGGTTGGCCGGATCCTTGGTGCGATAGCAGTTCGATCGGGCGGCGTTGCCGGTCGGCTTGACGAACGAGACGCGCAACGACACGTCGGTGGCGTTGACCGGGATCGGCGCCCGCGGGATCGGGTACGACCCGTTCCAGTCGGGCGTGACGCCGACGTCGAGTCGCGGGTTGTTGGCGGCGTTGGCGTTGGCGACGAGCTTCTGGTACTCGACCTTGAAGTCCTGATCGGCGCCCGGCCCGACCGGGCAGTCGAGCGCGTTGCACTGTGTGCGATACCAACCGGTGTACACCTGGACCTGTTGCTTGCCCGTGATCTGCAGCGACCATGCGCCGCTGCCGTTGGTGACCGTCGACGTCGTCGGCGAACTCACGACGATGCCGGCCACACCGACCTCGGTGGCGTCCCGCACCCCGTTGTTGTTGGCATCTCGGTACACGACACCTGACGCCGTCCCGGTGGGAGTCGCGCTGCTGGCGACTCCGATGATGGCGACGTTCACGGCGGCGACCGTGACCACTCCGAGAATTGCCAGACGACGGAAACGAGATGATGCAACCATGAACTGCGGGTCCTTCTTGTTGCCGGTTGGAAAGCGCCCGCAATCCGATGACGGGGTCAGATTTAAGTCGGGCCAGTCCGGTCATCGTCGGCAGCGGAATCGATCTTGAACCACTTTGCGAACACTTTGTTGACTTGACTGCATCTGTGGTGACGACCTGTGCAAGTGCCGTTCGAGGAGCTTCGGCACGGCCCGAGCGATATCCTCGAGCAGCAGATGAGACCTGGTTATCGCGGCGATTCGGTGTCGGTCGTCCACCTCCAGACGAGGCCAGGCGGAGTTGCGCGACCGTCAAGTCGAGAGGCTCCCGACGCCGATCGTGACGGCCGGCTTGACGACCGCGGCGGCGACGTCAATCGGGCGTCAAGGCGGTACAGATTCGGGCTGGACAACGTTGACGGAGAGTGAAAGGATGCCACTGACCGTGATTGCATGGAAGGCGGAGAAAGCAATGGGTCTGAACGTTCAACGTTGCCGTACGTCGAGACGGGTGCTGGCGCTGGCCGCGCTGGCGTCGCTCGTCCCGGTGGTCGCATCGTCGTCTCCGGCAAGCGCCGCCGGCACCACACCGCTCACCACCGGTCTCAACGCCGATGGCCAGCTCGGCAACGGCAGCACGACCTCGCGCAGTACGCCGGGCCCGACCACGCTCTCCAACATCGTGCAGATCGCCAGCGGGCGCGAGCACGCCTACGCCCTCGACGACCAGGGTCGGGTGTGGGCCTGGGGCGACAACTCCAAGGGCGCCGTCGGCGACGGCACCACGACCGACAGGCCGACGCCGCGGATCGTGCTGACGGGTGTCGCCCAGATCGAGGCCGGGCACTACCACGGCATCGCCCGCAAGACCGACGGCACGGTGTGGACGTGGGGCTACGGGGCGCTCGGTCAACTGGGCCTCGGCACCACCAACAACCGCACAGCGCCGGTTCAGGTGCCCGGGATCAACAACGCGATCGGTGTCTCGGCCGGTCGCGACATGAGCTTCATCCTCCGCGCCGGCGGCACGGTCGTCGGGTTCGGGGGCAACACAGCCGGCGAGGTCGGCGACGGCACGATCACACGCCGGGTGAGCCCGGTGGCAGTGGTCGGGCTGACGTCGATCGTCGAGGTCGTCGGCGGGCGCAACCACGCGATGGCGTTGCGTTCCGACGGCACGCTGTTCTCCTGGGGTGCCAACGAGTACGGCCAGGTCGGTGACGGCACCACCACCCAACGCCGCACGCCGGTGCAGGTGCTGACCGGTGTCCGTTCCTTCGATTCCGGCGCCGAGCACTCGGTTGCGGTGCTCACCAACGGCACCGTCCGCACCTGGGGTCGCGGCTGGCGAGGGCAGCTCGGCCTCGGGAGCACCGCCACGCGCACCAGCCCCCAGCAGGTGGCCGGGGTGAGCGGCATCGTCGATGTCGGCGACGGACGCGACCAGACGTTCGCCATGAATGCCGCCGGTCAGGTGTGGGCATGGGGCTTCAACGACACCGGCCAGCTCGGCGACGGCACCACCACCCAACGCAACTCGCCCGTGCTGATCGCCGGGCTGACCGGCATCGTCGCCGCCCAGGGCGGCCGTGGCATGACGGTCTTCCTGCCGGCGTCGTCGACGCCGCCTGATCCTGACGTGGTGCCGCCCTCGGCGCCTGGCAAGCCGGTGGCCACGAGCACCGTCAACGGGCGGGCCGACATCACGTGGCCGGCCGCCACCGACGATCGGGCCACGTCGCTGACCTACCGGATCTACCGCGACAGCAATCCCACGTCGATCGGCCAAGTCGTCTCGTCGTCGGCCAACCCGAGCTTCGCTGACACCGGTGTCGCCCCTGGGTCGGAGCACACGTGGAGCGTCGAGGCCTTCGACGGCACCAACACCGGCCCGCGCAGCCAACCGTCCGACCCGATCGTGATCTTCACTGATCCGCCGCCCGACCCCGACGTGGTGCCGCCCACGGCGCCCGGGAAGCCGGTTGCCACGAGCACCGTCAACGGGCGTGCCGACATCACGTGGCCGGCGGCCACCGACGATCGGGCGACGTCGCTGACCTACCGGATCTACCGCGATGGCAACCCGACCTCGATCGGCCAGGTCGTCTCGTCCTCGGCCAACCCCACCTTCGCGGACACCGGTCTCGCCCCCGAGTCGCAACACACGTGGAGCGTCGAGGCCTTCGACGGCACCAACACCGGCCCACGCAGCCAGGACTCCGATCCGATCGTGATCGCCGGTCCGCCATCGGGTCCCACGGTGCTGGCCCAGTCCGACTTCACCAACGGCCTCGCCGGGTTCACCGGCGTCACCGGGCTCACCGCTGACAATGCGTTGGGTTCGCCGACCAACGCCCCACCCAGCGCCCGAGCCGCCGTCAACAATGCCGTCGGCACCGGCCAGTTGGCGTTGACCAGCAATGCCACACAGTCCTGCACGTCGATCGACGTGCGCGTCGCCTCGATCAGCGGCACGGCGCGCTACGCGCTGTTCAAGTTGCGCAACGCAGCCGGCAGCTCGGTAGGTCGTGTCCAGATCGACTCGGCCCGGCAGCTGACCGTGCGCGCCGACGTACCCGGCACCAACCTCAACCCCACCACCAGCACGGTGCTCGCCCTCAATGCCTGGAACCGGATCACGCTCTGCGCGTCGATCGGGTCGGGCACATCGGGGCAGCTGTCGCTGAGGGTGAACGGTGTGGCACGCGGCACGTGGGCGACCAACACCGGGACGTCACCGGTGGCACACGTCCAGGTCGGCGACAACGACCCGCGCACGGCCACCGTCAACTGGGACGCGCTGGTCGTCACCGCCGGGCTCACCTGACCGCACCGCGGCACGGAACGATTCCGTGCGCCACCATTCGCGGTAGGTGGCGCGGCCGACAGCGTCGATCAGCGGTTGGGTCTGTGACGCGTGGGCGCCGAGCGCCAACATCTTCACGTCGAGCAGTTGGTCCGACAGCACGATGCGGTGCACCAACTCGTCGTCCGGGGTGCACGGTGGATGCGGTTGGTCGGCCCACAGGCCGATCTCGTCGTTGAGCGTGCCCCACCGCCGGTGGAACTCCTCGTCTTGCGTGGCGTACCACAGCGCCCCCGGCGAGCCGAGCGACTGCCACGCGTCGGTGGTCCAACGGCTGACGGCGCGGTGGTCCGGGTGCCCGGTCATGCCGTCGGGGCCGAACGTCACGATCACGTCCGGCTCGAGCTCGCTGATCTGGCGGGCGATCGCATCCGTCGCATCGTGCTCGGCGCAGCCACCATCGGGAAGACCGAGCAGGCGGAGTTCGCTGACCCCGGCAGCGGCCAGGCTGCAACGCAGCTCCATGCGGCGCAGCGCCGCCAGCCGTTGTGGCGGCCATGCCGTCCGGGTCATTGGTGCCGTGTTCCCCGAGCGTGGCCGTGATCACCACGACCCGGTCGTGATTGCGCCGAAACGTGGCCATCAAGCCGGACGACAGGTAGGCCTCGTCGTCGGGGTGGGCCCACACACCGAGCAGCGTGCGCCCACTCATGACACAGGCTCCGGTTCGAGCCCGGCGAGCGTCTCGACCTCGTCGTCGACCGCCGCGCTGAGCTGCCTGAGCAGGACCGCGATCTCGGCGTCGTCCCATTCGTGGCTGGCGATGCGGTCGACGACCTCGAACAGCGGGATGCTCAGCCGGTCGCGCGTGAGCTCGTACTCGGCGAGCGCCTCGACGAGCGTGGCCTCGCTCCCGAGGCCGTCGATCACGGCCCGGGCGAGCAGTTCCGCGTCGCGGAGGGCATCGCTGATGCCGTGGGCACTGATCGGGTCCTTGTAGTAGCCCGCATCCCCGACCAGTGCCCATCCGGGCCCGTGGGCACGGCGGAGGAAGCCGTGGTGTCCGATCCACGTCCGCGTGCCCCGGGGAGGCGTCGCCGCCCGCAGGCGCTCTGCCATGTCCGGGTCGCCCACGGCGACGACGTCGGTGATCAGGTCGATCCCGCCGCGTCCGATGCGTTCGGTGTCGGCGCTGGCGAACACGCACACCTGGCCGTCGTTGGTGGGAATCACACCCGAGCACGCGCCCGGCCGGAAGATCCAGGTGTAGCCGTCGACCTCGATGTCGGACCAGTAGCCGTACGTGGTGGCGCTCACATGGCGGCCGACCCGCGAGAACCTGGCACGCGCGTGGCGGGCGATCGTCGACCGGATGCCGTCGGCGCCGATCACCAGTGGTGCCCTCAGCTCCACGTTGCGCCCGTCGGGGGTCACGGCGCGGACACCGACCGCCGAACGGCCACGCCACATCAGGTCGGTGACCGACGTGCCGAAGTGGACGTCGACGCCGGCATCGACGGCGGCCCGCACGAGGATCGGATCGAGCACCGTGCGGCGCGGTGCGTACAGAGCATCGACGCCGTGCGACGGCTTGATGTCGATCACGACCCGCTGCTCGCCGTACTGGAACGTGCCGCGGTGGATGGCCGGCGTCCCGGCATCGACGATCTCGTCGAGCAGGCGCCACCGCGCCAGCTGGAGCACACCCGCCCGCATCAAGGCATGCGTGGAGAGCGTGTCGCTCCCGAACGCGGCGCGCTCGAGCAGGAGCGTCCGCAGTCCGCGCTTGGCGAGCAGCATCGCCGTGGCGGCGCCGGCGGCGCGACCACCGACGATGATCACGTCGTGCGAGGCGCCGCTCCGGAGGGTTGGTGATGAGTCGAACGGTGTCATGAGGGAGCTCATTTCTGGTGGGGGAGCGTCGCCGACGGAAAGTCGCGGCGACGGCGCGAGGGGTGACAGATGTGCTCGGCGACGAACCGGGCATCGCGTCCCACCCCGTCGATGAAGTTCGAGTTGCGATGGTGCTGGAACCGTTGGCCGAGCACGTAGGCCCCCGGCATCGGCGTCACGCCGCGGTACTGGGCGATCTCGCCGCGTTCGTCGCGGATCGGGAGGTCCAGCCACTCGTAGGGACGGCGGTAGCCGGTCGCCCACACGATCGTCGTGATCCCGGCAGATGCGAGGTCGAGCGTGTCGCAGCGCGGAATCGGCGACAGGCGGGCGGGCCGATCGGGCGCGAGCACCTCGCGGGTCAGCCCGAGCCGGTCAACCGCTGCGTCGATGCGCCCGAGCACGCCGTCGAGGCGCCGCTCGGCGACCTCGATGGTGGCGTCGGCGTCGGGAGCGAACGTGGCTCGGGTGCCGTCGAGACCGATCAACCGGCCGACGAGGCGCACGCCCATCGTCTGGAGTGCCGAAAGGTCGAGGGTGCGGCGATCGTTGCGACCGACGAGCTGCAGGGATGGCTCGGTGCGGGCCTCGACGGGATCGTCGACATCGTCGATCGTCTTGTCGAGCGACCCGATCAGGTCGAGCCACCAGAACGCATCCATGCCTCGGTAGGTGCGCGGCATCCGGCTGTGACGGCCGATCGCCAGGGTGACCGGCCGGCCGCTGGCATGGAGCTCTTCGGCGAGTTGCACGCCGGTGGCCGAGGCGCCGACCACGAGCACGCCACCGGTGGGGAGATCGTCGGGATGTCGATAGTTGCTCGGCGCCAGCTGATGGAGGCCAGCCGATGCGTGTCCGGACATCGCCGGGATCGCCGGCCGGTCACACCAGCCGGTGGCGACGACCACATTGCACGCTCGGAATTCGCCGTCGTCGGTTTCGACCACGAACCCACCGCCATGGGCGGCGACACGCTGGATCGAGGTGTGCTCCACCACCGGCGCCGCGAACGACGAGGCGTAGCGGTCGAGCAACGCGACGGCTTCGCCGGCGGTCATGTAACCGTCCGGGTCGGGCCCGCCGTAGGCGTACCCCGGCAGGCGCGTCATCCAGTTCGGCGTCAGCAGCCGCAGGGAATCCCAGCGCTCGCTGCGCCAACGCTCGCCGATCCGCCCGCGCTCGATCACGAGATGGTCGCGATCCAGCTCGGTCAGGCAGTGGCTGAGGGCGAGCCCAGCCTGTCCGCCGCCGAGGATCAAGGTGTTGGTGGTGGTGGTCATCGTTCGTCCGAACGCTCGATGACGGGGCGACGCGGCCGGCGTCCAACGCCAGGCCGCATCACCCGTCACGGGGAGCAGGGGATCCGGTGATCGTGCTGATCAACCGGCCTCGACCTCGATCGCCACGGGCACGCCGTTGGTGACGATGTCGTACACCGCGGAACGGGCCTTCGACTGCTCGACGACCTTGCGCAGCTTCTCGGGATCGTCGCCCTTGAGCTTGAAGCTGACCTTGATCCCTTGGAACCCGTTGCGGACATCGTCGGAGATGCCGAGGATGCCGAGCAGGTCGATGTCACCCTCGACGGTCGACTCGACCTCGGTCAGGTTGACGTTGCGGGCGGCGGCGATGTTGGCGATGCCGGCGGTCAGGCAGGCGGCGAGCGCGTGCAGCACGTACTCGACCGGTGTCGGCCCGTTGTCGCTGCCGACCAGCACGGCCGGGTGATCGGCGTCGAAGATGTGCGTCGAGGTGTGCTCCATCTCCTGCTTGGCGCCGTAGAAGCCGCGGATGGTCGAGCGATTGTGGGTTCCGCTGATCCACTTGTTGCTGGCGCGGAACTGGAACTTGGCGATGTCCGGGTTGCCCTTGACGGCGTCGAGGGTGGCGAACAGGGTTGCGGTGTCGACCCCGTTGCGGATCGGACTGTCGGTGTAGGTGGGCATGTAGGTGCCTTCTCCTTGGTTGTCGCGTTGCTCGCCGTTCGACGAGTTCGCCGCAACGTACGGAAGCGACCTTCCCCGTTCCTTCCCCTCGGCCCGAGCAGCTGGGAAGGCGGGGGGAAGGGCGGCCAGGGACGATCTCGAGATGAGCGTGATCGAGGCCGATGTGGATGCCCGAACGGCGCCGCGGCCACTGCCGGCCAGATCGGCGGCGCTCGACGGCGTCCTGACGATGGTGCCCCTGCTCGCCGCGTACATACCGTTCGCCCTGGTGATCGGTGCCGCGGTGGCGGAGCACGGATCGCCCGTCGCCGGATGGGCCGGAAGCTGGCTGATCTACGGCGGCAGCGCACATCTGGCGGCGATTCGCACGCTCGACGAAGCCGGTCCGGTGGTGGCGATCACCACCGCGCCTGCTGATCAACGCCCGGCTGCTCGTGTACAGCGCCTCGCTGGCCAGGCGGTGGACGGCGCAACCGCGCTGGTTCCGGTTCGCCGCTGCGGGGCTGATCATCGACCCGACCTGGGCCGCCGCCGAGCGCCATGCCGGCGAGGGCGCCGATCCCGACGCTCAGCGCCGATACTTCATCGCCGCCGGACTCACGCTCGGCACGGGGTGGTCGGCAGCGATCGCCGCCGGAGCCGCGCTGGGCAGCGGGATCGAGGGGCTCGACGTCGAGATCGTGATCCCGCTCTGCCTGATGGCGCTGATCGGCCCGGCGCTGCGCTCGTCGGTCGAACGCACGGTGGTGGTGTCCGCTGCAGCCGTGGCGTTGCTCACTGCCGGATGGCCGGCAGGCACCGGCCTGCTCGCCGCGATCGCGGTCGGGAGCGCGGCGGGTGTCGCCCGCGAACGGGCGGTGGCGCCGTGACGTGGCTCGTGATACTCGCCGTCGGAGCGGGGAGCTTCCTGTTCCGCCTCGTTCCGCTGCTCGTGCTGCATCGCGTCTCGTTGCCGGAAGGCGCCGACCGTGTCATCCGCTACGCCGGCTGCGCCGCCGTGACCGCCCTGATCACGCTGTCGGCGCGCGGAAACGCAACCGGGGACGCGACATTGCCGACCCTGCTCGCGCTCGGCGCCGGAGTCGTGATGGCCGTGCGGCAGGCGAGCATGTTCCGGGTTCTAGTGGCCGGTCTGGTTGCGTACACGTCGACGACGGTGGTGATCCAGCTCGTGCGATGACGTGCTCCGCGGGCCGTCGTCTGTTCCTAGGATCGCCGGCGTGGGGGAGGTCAGAGTCCGGCTCTTGGGCGGTTTCGATCTGGTCGTCGACGGCAGGCCGCTCGAGCCTGAGGTGTGGAAGCGACGCGACGCGGCCAGCCTGGTCAAGCTGCTGGCGCTGGCCGATGGGCATCGGCGCCACCGCGAGCAGGTGATCGACGCCCTGTGGCCCGACGCGTCGTCGTCGAACGTCTCGAACCGTTTGCACAAGGCGGCTCACTTCGTGCGCCGGACGACGGGTGCGTCGGACAGCATCGTGCTCACGTCCGGCACGGTTGCCCTGTTCCCTGGCCACGGGGTCGTGTCGACGCGCTCGAGTTCGAGCGCTCGGCGATCGCCGGCCTCACCTCCGGCGACCGGCAGCGGATCGAGGGCGCGATCGCGATGTACGGCGGCGACCTCCTCCCGTTCGACCCGTACGACGAATGGGCATTCCATCACCGCCAACGGCTCCAGCTGCGCTACCGCGAGCTGCTGCGCCGGTCCGGGCGATTCGAAGAGCTCGTCGCCCTCGATCCGACCGACGAGGACGCCCACGTCGGCGTGATGCGCGGGCTCCTGCTGGCGGGCGATCGGAAGGGCGTGCTGCGGCAGTTCGACGCGCTCTCGGCCGTGCTGGAGTCCGATGTCGGCATCGGGCCGAGCATCGAGGCGTGCTCGGTTCGCGATCTGGCGCTCGCCCCTGCGGAGCGAGCCGCGGTCGAAGGATGCATTGGTTGACGGGCTCCGGCCGCGGTCGGCGCCGCTGGCCACACAGCGGGTGCAGTTCTGCGGACGACAGACGGCGTGCGGCTGGCGTACGCATCGAGCGGCACCGGCCCGCCGTTGGTGAAGGCGAGCAACTGGCTGACGCACCTCGACTACGACTGGGACAGCCCGGTCTGGCGGCATTGGTGGCAGGAATTGTCGCAGCGTCACACGTTGGTTCGTTACGACGAGCGTGGCTGCGGGCTGTCCGACTGGGAGGTCGACGCCGACTCGTACACGCTCGACGCCTGGGTGCGCGACCTCGAGACCGTTGTCGATGCGCTCGGCCTCGAACGTTTCCCCTTGCTGGGCATCTCGCAGGGTGGGCCGATCGTGATCACGTACGCCGCCCGCCATCCTGAACGCGTCAGCCATGTCGTCGTGTACGGCACGTGCGCGCGTGCGACGTGGGCCAGGGCCGGCGAGGAGCGACGGCGCGAGCTGACGGCACTCGGCGAGCTGATCAAAGTGTCGTGGGGGAGTGATCAGCCCGGCTTCCGGCAGGTCTACGACGCCAAGTTCCTGCCGATGGTCCGATCGAACGTTGGCGAGCCTTCGACGAGCTCCAGCGAAGATCGACCTCGCCCCGCAACGCGCACCGACTGTGGAAGGCGTTCGGGTCACTCGACTGCGCCGAAGCGGCGCGCCGGCTCGACGTGCCGACGATGATCGTGCACGCCGCAGACGATCAGGTGTGGAGCTTCGACGAGGCGGAGGAGCTGCACGCGATGGTGCCTGCCAGCTCGCTCGTGCGATTGCCCGGCAACAACCACATCCTTCAGGCCGACGAGCCGGCGTTCGGCATGTTCGTCGACCATCTCGAACGCTTCCTGGCTGGCTGACGGTTGATCGCACCGCCTTCTCGCCATCTTCCCTGCGCTTCGGACGATCGGGAAGGTGGTGGGAAGAGCACTCGTGCATCGTGCACCCCATGAAGCATTCGCGATCATCGAACCCGACCACTCGGGCGCTCGCGTCGCTCGAGCTGTTCCGCACGTGCGACGACGAGCAGCTGGCGCTGCTCCTGCCGCACGCCGACATCGTCGACGTGCCCGCAGGCGACGTGCTCGACCGCGCCGGACGTCCGGCGCGTCAGTTCATCGGCATCCTCGACGGGTACGTCCAGCGCATCGACGGGGACGGCCGCTCGACCGTCATGGGGCGGGGTCAGCACTTCGGCGCCAGCGAGCTGATGCAGCGCGCCGACCACGACGCCACCTACGTCGCCGTGACCGCATCCCAACTGCTGGTCGTGTTCGGCCCGGCGTTCCGCGCCGCGATTCGCGAGATACCGGCCGTCGCCGACAAGGCGATCGACGAGATCGCGCTCGTCCCGTCCCATGAGCTGAGCGCCGTCGCCTGACGGCATCCCATTCTTCGAACACACGACGCACCCAGGAGATCCTCATGAGCTTCGAACAGCTCCAGACCTATTACATGGCGAGAACCGAGCACACGCTACGAGTACGCGACGCCCACCGCCGGGCCGCGCTCAGCGGCCATCGCGCCGCCAGGAAGCGCCGCCGGGCCCGCCCGGCCACCGACGACTGACACGACGGCGGGACGGTCAGTCGGCGAAGTCGTAGGACTCGGCGAGCAGCTCGCGGAAGTCGTCATCGAGGTCGTCCGGGGACCGGAGGTTGGCAACGTGATAGACCCGCAGGCCGCCCGAGTCGATCGGCTTGCGCGTGATCCGTGGGTGGGTCACCCGGCGCGGCAACGCGAACCACATCGCCACCCACTTCGACTTCGGCCGCAGCTCCACGTAGGAGCCGCCCTTCTTGAGGAAGATGCCGACGTTGACCGGCTCGACGTGGATCGGCCCGAGCGTCGCCACGTACCCGTAGACGGCCTCGAACACCGGGCGCTCGTGCGGCGCCGCCGATGCGAAGTACTCGTCCAGCGGCATCGCCTCCTCACACACGTGACCCTGGCCGGCGCGGGCGAAGCGTCGGCCGCACGCAGCGCACGTCCAGCCGTCGCCGGCGCTCACGTGGCGACGCGCTTCTCGTACCGGTGCGACGGCACCACGGCGCGGCCGGTCGAGGTCTCGGCCTCGTAGTCGATCGGCCCGTTGTCGTGCCATCCCTCACGGGCGTAGAAGGCGCGAGCGCGGGAGTTGCCGGCAACGACAGCCAGCCAGGCGACGGCGAACCGCACGCCGATCTGGCGTTCGCCGTGCTGCAGCAATGCGGCGGCGACGCCTGTGCCGCGTGCCCGATCGGCGACGAACAGCTGCTCGAGCTCGTCGTCACACACGGTGACGAAGCCGACCACGCCGTCGGAGTCGGCGGCGACGGTCGTCGCTTCGATCCGGGACGGCACGCGGAGCCGGAACGACGGCAGCGTCCGATCGGCCACGACCGCCTCCGGGACGTGACCGAGGTGGCCGTCGCGCCAGGCGGCGTGCCAGACCGAGGCGATCGCCTCGACGTCGGCGTCGGTTGCGGAGCGAAGCAGGACGTCGGTCACGGCACGATGCTCGCGCGGGAATGTCGGGGGCACCTGCCGCGTTGAGATACTTGCGCGCGCGCAAGTGACGCACTCTCAGATCGGAAGAGACATGAATCAGCATCTCGAACTCGGGCTCGACACCTTCGGCGACGTCACCGTCGACACTGACGGTCGGCGCCTCTCCGAGCCGCAGGTCATCCGCAACGTCGTCGAGGAGGCCGTCCTCGCCGATCCGGTCGGCGATCGACTTCATCGGCGTCGGCGAGCATCATCGCGACGACTTCGCCGTGTCGGCTCCCGAAGTGGTGCTGGCCGCGATCGCCGGCCGCACCGAGCGGATCAGGCTCGGCTCGGCGGTCACCGTGCTCAGCTCCGACGACCCGATCAGGGTCTTCCAGCGCTTCGCCACCCTCGACGCCGTCTCGCAACGGCCGTGCCGAGGTGATCCTCGGGCGCGGCTCGTTCGTCGAATCGTTCCCGCTGTTCGGCTTCGAGCTCGACCAGTACGAGACGCTCTTCGAGGAGAAGCTCGATCTGTTCGTGCAACTGCTCGCCGAGCAGCCCGTGACGTGGAGCGGCGAGACCCGCTCGGCGCTGGCGGGGCAGCAGGTGTACCCGCGCACCGAGTCCGGATCGTTGACGACCTGGGTCGGGGTCGGTGGCAGCCCGAACTCGGTGGTTCGTGCCGCCCATCACCGACTGCCGTTGATGCTGGCGATCATCGGTGGCGAGAGCGCCCGCTTCGTGCCGTTCGTCGACCTCTACCACCGGGCGCTGGCCGAGTTCGGCGCCCCGACCCTGCCGGTCGGTGTGCACTCGCCCGGCCACATCGCCGAGACCGATGAGCTGGCACGCGAGCAGCTGTGGCCGCACATGAAGAAGATGCGCGACCGGATCGGCGCCGAGCGCGGATGGGGCCCGATGACCCGCAACGAGTTCGAGCAACAGGCCGGACCCGAGCGGCTCGCTGTACGTCGGATCTCCGGAGACCGTCGCCCGCAAGATCGCCGCCACCGCCGACGACGCTCGGCCTCGTCGCGCTTCGACCTCAAGTACAGCGCCGGCGAGCTGCCCCACGAGACGATGATGCGCAGCATCGAGCTGTACGGCACCGAGGTGATCCCACGTGTGCGCGAGTTGCTGGCTGACGAGGCCAGCGCGGCCGACGTGGTCGAGGCGGCTGGAGTCTCCTGATCTGTGAGCGATCGTGGGCACATGGCCCACGATCGCTCACATCGTCGTTGGTCAGGGGATTTGCGTGATCCGGCTCTCGAGCACCGGCGAATACGGGTTGTTGGCCCCGAGATACTCGACCAGAGCCACCAGGTCGTCCGAACCCGTGACCTCGTCGGTGCCGTCGCGGAGCACCGGGAAGTCGTCGCCGCCGGATCCGAGGAAGTTGTTCATCGTGATCCGATACGTGGCGGCGGGATCGATCATCACTCCATCGAGCATGATCGACGCCGGGTCGACCTTGCTCCCGAGCGGCGCCGAGGCGCTCCAGGTGTAGCGTGAACTCGGCTGACGGTTGCAGGATCGTCGAACGTGCTGAACCGGCCGTGGCGCCCGAGTTGACGGTGAACTGTTGCTCGAGGATCGTGTCGATCTGCGCTCCGGTGTAGGCCTTGGTCGTGACGATGTTGCTGAACGGCTGGACGCTGAACGCCTCGCCGTATGTGATGTCACCGGCGTCGACGTCCGAGCGGATGCCGCCCGGGTTCATCAACGCGAACTGACCTCCTGCGCCCGCCGCCTGCGACGACGCGAGCTGGGCGTCGGCGATCAAGCGCCCGAGGATCGAGTCACCACCGGGCGCCGCCGCACGCGTCGAGCGCGGCGCTCGTCGAGCCGACCACTTCGGCGGCGATCGGTCCGGCGAACACGTTGTACTCGGCGATCAGTTCCGTCATGTCGGCCGCCGGTGCGACGTCCTGGGTGACGATCTTGTTGTTGACGAGGATCTCGGTGAAGTCGCGCGTCCGCGTGTTGATCGTGGCGTCGATGTCGGTGATCAGACGTCCCTGCGAGGCGGCGCCGGTGACGACCTTGCCGTCGATCAGGCAGTTGACCGCCCAGTTGGTGTGACCCGTGATCACGATGTCGATCTCGTCGTCCATCGCTTCGACGATCGGCGGGAGCGCACCGGTGGGGTTGTTGCAGCTGTTGATCAGCGTCGGGTCGCCGCCTGTGTTCGACGGGCTGCCGCCTTCGTGGAGCAGGACGACGATCGCCTCGACGCCGCGCCGACGCAGGTGCGGGACCAGCGCGTTGACCGACTCGGCCTCGTCGAGGAAGTTGACCGACGCAATCCCGTCGGGAGACACGATCAACGGCGTGCCCTCGAGGGTCATGCCGACGAACGCCACCTTCACGCCACCCGGGAAGCGGTGGATCGCGTAGGGCGGGAAGATCGTCTTGCCGCTGTCCTTGTACACGACGTTGGCAGCGAGGAAGTCGAACTTGGCGCCGCGGAACGGATCGCCGTCACCGCAGCCGTCGACCGGATGGCAACCGTCCCAGCGCGCCGGGCGGTAGCCGCGACCGCGATGGTTGCCGTACTGCATGCGCAGCAGCTCGTCGATGCCCTCGTCGAACTCGTGGTTGCCGACACCGTTGTAGTCGAGGCCGAGCTTGTTGAAGGCTTCGATCGTCGGCTCGTCGTGGAACAACGCCGACAGCAGCGGGGTCGCCCCGATCAGGTCGCCGGCCGAGGCGAACACGGTGTTGCGGTTCTCGGCTCGCAGGTTGCGGACGTGCGTGGCGAGGTACTCGACGCCACCTGCCGGGTAGCACCCGGGCGGGGTGCAGGCACCGGCGGCGAGGGCGCCGATCCGGCCGCCCGAGCTGGCGGTGGGGTTGACGACCTCGAGCTGTCCGTGGAAGTCGTTGAGCGACAGGATCTGGACCGAGACCTCTTTCGGACGGCGATGCCGTCCGTGGGCGTCGGCAGTGGTCGCCGGGATCGCGATCAGCGATGCCAGGGCGACCGCGGATAAGGCGAACACTCGCGTGCGAGAGCGCAATCTCACAGTGATATCTCCTCGTTGGCCTGCCCGCCTGGGAGCGATCGTAGGTGGGATGAGCGGAAAGGGCCAGGGCGGAGACGGCGTTATTGGCCGCCGCGTGCCAATCTTGGCGAGCCATGCCCGAGGTCGACCCTTCCCGTTCCGAAGCCGGTCCGATGCGCTTCCAGATCCTGGGCGGATTGAGCGTGGTCGCCGGCGAACGCACCGTCGACCTGGGGACGCCCAAGCAGCGTGCGGTGCTCGCGGTGCTGTTGCTCGAACGCGATCGCGTCGTGTCGGTCGACCGGCTGCTCGAACTGCTGTGGGGCGAGTCGTCCGACAAGGCGCAGTCGTCGCTGCAGGTCGTACGTCTCGCGATTGCGCACGGCGCTCGAGCCCGAGCCGACGGCCGCGCGATCCCGCCACGGTCCTGGTGAGTCAGTCTCCCGGCTACCGGATCGCCGTCGCCCGGGCGGACGTCGACCTCTATCGATTCGAGGACACCGTCGCCCACGGGCTCGACGCTGCTGCGGCGGGGCGACCACGCCGAGGCACTCCGCCACGCTCGACGCGGGTCTTGGCCGACTGGTCGGGGGCCTTGCTGCCGGAGTTCGGTGACGAGCCGTTCGTGATCGCCGCCGCCGGTCGCGCCGAGGGCGTGCGGCTGTCGGCGGTCGAGGGCGCGGCCGAGGCGCGCCTGGCGTCGGGCGACCATTTGGGTGCCGTCGCTCTGCTCGAGCCGGATGTGACGGCGCACCCGACCCGCGAGCGGCTCAACGAGCTGCTGGCGCTGGCGCTCTACCGCAGCGCCCGCCAATCCGACGCCCTGCGCGTGGTCGACACCTGCCGGCGTGCGCTGGCCGAGACGACCGGGCTCGACCCGGGGCCGGCCCTGCGCCGGCTCGAGGCCGACCTGCTCGCCCAGGCTCCCTCGCTCGACTGGGCGCCGCCGCGGCAGGCCGTGCCGGAGGTGGCGCTGGCGACGCCGATCGGCCGTGCCGTGCTCGCCCAGCGACCCCGAGCTGATCGGGCGCGAGTACGAGCTGGCGCAGCTCGAGGCGGCGCTCGAATCGGCCGCCCAGAGGTCGGGGCGGCGTCACCGTCGTGCTCGGTGAGCCGGGCATCGGCAAGACCCGGCTGGCCGAGGCACTGGTCGAGCGTGCCGTCGCGCCGGGGTGTGGCGGCGGCCTGGACGCGCTGTCCGGAGAGCCGCGCCGCCCCTCCGTTCTGGGCCGTGACCCATCTCGCCGATCAGCTGCGGGCGCAGGGCGTGGTCGACACGAGCTTCGGCGGACTGACCACCGACGCCGCGTGTGCACGAGCGGTTCGGCCTGTATCGGGCGATCGTCGACGCGCTCGAGGACGGTCGAGCGCCCGCTGCTGCTCGTGATCGACGATCTGCAATGGGCCGACCCCGACTCGTTGCGCGTGCTCGAGCACATCGCCGCCGACCTGTCCGGCACGTCGACACTCGTGCTGGCGACGACGCGACCGCTCGCCGACGACTCGTCCGACGCCTTCGTCGACTGCCTCGCTGAGATCGCCCGCGTCTCCGGCGGTTCGCAGCTGGCACTGGTCGGGCTGGCGGTCGAGGAGGTGGCGGGCTGGCTGGCGAGCCGGCGCGACGGGGCGGTGCCACGCGAGGTCGCCGAACTGGTCCACGAACGGACCGGCGGCAACCCGTTGTTCATCAAGGAGGTCACCGAGCTGCTCGCCGCCGAGGGCCGGCTCGACGATCCGGTCGCCGCCCGCTCGGCCCGCACGATCCCTCCCGGCGTCCAGTTCGTCGTCCGCCGACGCGTCTCGCGGCTGCCGTCGCCGAGCCAGCAAGTTGCTGGCGGTCGCCGCCGTGATCGGCCAGACGATCGACCCGACGACGTTGGCGGCGGCGTTCGGCGGCGAGCCGGGCGAGCTGCTCGAGCTGCTCGTGCCGGCGCTCGACGCCGGGCTGCTCGTCGACAGCGACGGCGAGATCGGGTTCTCGCACGCGCTCGTGGGCGATGCGCTGGCGAGCGAGCTGAACGCCGTTCGGAGGGCCGCCATCCACGCCGCGGCCGCTCGCTCGCTGGCCGACCGGGCCGGCCCACGGATTCGGGGTCGCCGCGTCGGCGATCGCCCACCACGCCCTGGAAGGGATCCTGGCGGGCACCGGCGAGCTGGCGATCGAGGCCGAGCACGATCGCGGCCGAGGTCGCCACCGCCCGGTTCGCCCACGAGGACGCGGCCGGGCACTGGGCCGGCGTCGCCGCCGCGGTGGCTCGCAGCCGGCCGCACGACGTGGCTGCTCGGCGTCGACGCGCTGATCGAGCAGGCGCGCTCGCTGACACGGGTCGACATGGTGGCTGCCGCCAAGCCGCTGATCCTCGTCCGCCGCCTCGATCGCCTCGGCGGCGGGGATGGTCGACCGGATGGTCAGCGCCGCCTCGCTCGTCAGCAACACCCACGTGTGGACCAACGAGGCCTACGGCGTCGTCGACGACGACATCGTCGGCATGCTCGAGTCGACCCTCGCAGCCGGACAGCACGACGGAGCGCACCCGGGCGATCCTGCTCGGTGCGCTCGCCGCCGAGCTGGTCTTCGCCGACCGGAGCGGCATCTCGCCGTCTCGCGCCGAGGCGGAGCGCGGCGGCGCGGGCAGCCGGCGATCCGGCACGCTGGCGCGGGTGCTCAACAACGTGATCCCGCCCGAGCCGCCCCGACTTCGTCGAGTGGCGCCGAGCGACGGTCGCGCAGGAGATCGTGGCGCTCGCCGAGCACGCACGGATTGGGCGCCGACGTGCTGTTCGTCGGCCATCATCACCTCGCCGAGTGCCACATCGAGCTGGCCGAGCTCGACGGTGCGTGGAACGAGGTGCAGCTCGCCGGCCGGGCGCTCGAGTCGATCCCTGGCACGCGGCTCCACAGCCAGCAGCTGTGGTTCGAAGCGGTGATGGCGCTCACCGCCGGTCGCTACGACGAGGCCGCAGGAACTGGGGAACAAGGCCCACGAGCTGCACCGGCGGGGCCGGCACTACGACGCCGACGTGCTGCTGCTGGCGGGCATGGCGGCGATCGCCATCGACCACGGCGGGTTCGAGGAGATGGTCCCGTTCGCGGTCTCGACCGCCGGCGGCGACGCCTACGCGCGGGCCACTCGGCGAATCGATGGCGTTCGCGATGCTCGAGATCGGTCGCCGCGATCTCGCCGAGCAGCTGGTCGCACCGTTCGGGCCGTCGTCGCGGTGGCCCGACGACTGGACGACGTTGTTCTGCCAGACGGCTGCACTCCATGTTCGCGTCGAGCTCGACGATCGAAGCCGGCGCCGACGCGATCGCCACGCTGCTCACCCCGTTCCCGCATCGTTGGACCAACGCCGGATCGTCGCCGATCGGCATGGGTGTGGTGTGCATGGCGCTCGCCAGATACGCCGAGATGTGCGGTGACGAGGCAGCTGCGGCGGTCGCCTTCGCCGATGCGGTGCGCATCAGCGAGGGCATGCGCGCCCCGGCCTGGCTCGCCCGCAGCCTGTTCCACCAGGGCTGCTTCCTCCAGCGCGCGGGCGACCCGAGCGCCGCTGCCGAAGCTCACGCCAGGGCCTCTGAGCTGGCCGAACGGCATCAGCTGCCGTATGTGCGGCGGCGGCTCGACTCGCTCGCCGACTGACGTCAAGCAGGCAGCAAGCTGGCGTCAAGCCGCCGCCGTCATGGTTGGCGACATGATCAACGACGACATCAGCACCACCACGATCGTCCCCGCTGCCGGCGGTGACGTTCCCGACCTGACGATGTACCGGGCCCTGCACGAGGCGATGCGAGTCTCCAACTCGCGGCTCGTGGCAGCCCTCGGCGGCGCACGTCCGCCCTCGGGCGACCGGGCCGCCGCGCTCGAGCGCTGGTTCGTCGGCTACAGCGAGGAGCTGCGCACCCATCACCACATCGAGGACGACATCTGCTTCCCGGCGCTGGCCGAGCGCGTGCCTGCCTACGCCGAGTACTCGCGACGACGCTCGCCGACGACCACCACCAGCTCGACGACGTGATCGACGGCCTGCGAGCGGCGCTCGGCCGCCTGGCTGCCGGCGTCGCCGACGCGCCGGCGACGCACACGACGCGCGGTCCGAGGCGCTCGCCCTCGCCGTCGAGCTGCGCGACTTCCTCGTCGAGCACCTCGCCTTCGAGGACGCCGACGTGCTGCCGATGTTCGAGCGTCACTTCACCGTCGAGGAGTACGCCGAGCTCGAGCAAGCAGGCGGTCAAGGCGATCACGCTCCGCCAGGCGATGTTCACCGCGCCGTGGTTCATGGCGCACGGTCGACGCCGAGACCGCCGCGCGCACGATCCGCGAGGCGCCGCTTGCCGCTCAAGGTCATCTACCGCCTGCACCCGGCGCAGCTACGCCCGCCTCGTCGGCCACGGCCTTCGGGAGCGCGTCATGATCCGGGTCAGCCTGCGCGACCTGCAGTGGCGCCGCCGCCGCTTCGTGATCGTCGTGTTCGTCGCCGCCCTCGCCTTCGGCCTGGCGCTCGTGATGACCGGCGTCACCAACCAGCTCTCGCAGGAGGGCACCAACACCGTCGCGCTGTTCGACGCCGACCAGTGGGTCGTCGCCGAGGGCGTGCAGCGGTCCGTTCACCACCTCGCAGCTGATCGACCGGGACCTCAGCGACGCGATCGCTGCCGCAGCCCGGCGTCGGCGCCGCCAGCCCGATCCTGATCGGTCGCACGCTGATCGGCGACACGCGACGTCAACGTCGTCGGCTACGACCCGGCGAGCGAGATGCTGCCCACCAAGCTGGCCGAGGCGCTCGCCGGCGTGCCGATCAGCTGCGGCACCGACGGGGCGATCGCCGACGTCGCGCTTCGACTACGGCGTCGGCGAACGTTCGAGCTCGGCGGCACCGAGCGTGCCGGTCGTCGCCCAGGTCGACGACACCTCGTTCTACTTCAGCACGCCGACGGTGTTCCTGCCGCTGCTCGGTCGTGCAGCACCTGCTGTTCGCCGGCCAGGACGTCGCCTCGGCGATCGTCGTCGACGGGCAGCGTCGACGCGACTCGACGCCACCGCCGGCTCGGTCGACGTGCTCGGCAACGACGACGTGCAGCGCCGACTTCGACCGTGTGCTCAAGAGCACCAAGGACACGATCGGCATCATCAACACGCTGCTGTGGCTGATGGCGGCCGGCATCGTCGCCGCCATCGTCTACGTCAGCGTGCTCGAGCGCACCCGCGACTTCGCCACCCTGAAGGCGATCGGCACGTCGAACCGGTCGCTGATCGTCGGGCTGATCGCCCAGGCCGGCGGTCGTGTCGGTCTGCCAGCGCGATCGCCGCCGTCGGTGTCGCCGGGCGATCAGCCCGACGTTCAGCTTCCCGGTCTCGGTGCCGTCCGCCGCGTACGTCCAGCTGCTGGTCGTGGCCATGGTGGTCGGCGTGCTCGCCAGCCTCGCCGGCATCCGCAGGATCACCCGCATCGATCCCGCGCTCGCCTTCGGAGGTGCGTCATGAAACTCGTCATCAACAATCTCAGCATCGCCTACGCAGGCGCGGCCCAGACCGTCCGCCCGATCGACGGCTTCGACCTCACCGTCGAGCTCGGGCGAGCTCGTGCTGCTCCACGGGCCGAGCGGATGCGGCAAGACCACGTTGCTCAGCGCGATCGCCGGTCTGCTCACGCCCGAGTCGGGCTCGATCCGGTTCGACGGCGAGGACGTCGCCGGTCTCGGCGGGCGGGCGATGCTGCGCCATCGCCGTGACCGGGTCGGCATGGTGTTCCAGTCGTTCAACCTGATCCCGAGCCTGACCGCGGTCGAGAACGTCGCCGTGCCGCTCACCGTCGCCGGCGTCTCGACCCGGAAGGCTCGTGCCCGCGCCACGCGAGCTGCTCACCGAGCTCGGTCTGGAGCGATCGCCTCGATCACCGTCCCGGCGCCTTGTCGGGCGGCCAGCAGCAGCGGGTGGCGATCGCCCGTGCGCTGGCCAACGACCCGCCGGTCGCTGCTCGCCGACGAGCCGACCGCGCACCTCGATCACACCCAGATCGAATCGGTGCGCTCGACGCTGCGGGCGATCGCCGATGCCGGCCGGATCGTGATCATCTCGACCCACGACGACCGGCTCGGCGAGGTCGCCGACCGCGTGGTGCAGATGAGCGGGTCGAACGTTGGCCGGGCGGTGTCGCAGCGGAACGGGTTGCGGGCAGCCGGGACGGCGTCCTCCAGCACGTTTGATCGACGTCGGCGATCGGGGTACGTGCGGCGCATGACGCACGTACTGATCGCCGTCGACGACACGGAGGGATCGGTCGTCGCCGCCAAGACCGCCTATCGGCTGTTCGGTGACGCCGCCGACTACACGGTGATCAACGTCGCCGAGCCAGTCCCGTGTACTGGGGTGACGACGCGCTCGGCAGCGGCATGGTGTATCCACTCGCCGTGCCCGGCGGCCGGCGATGGCGGCGGGATGCCGCTCACGGTCACGGCGCCCGACACGTCGAACCGCGTCGCCGAACCGGTCGACCTCGCCGAGCAGACAGCCCAGCAGGTCGTCGCCGAAGCAGGCGTGCACGATGCCAATCCGATCGGCGACACCGGTGACCCGGCGGAGGCGATCATCGCCGCCGCTCACGAATACGACGCCGACGTGATCGTCGTCGGCACGCACGATCACGGTTGGTTCGCCCGGCTGTTCACCTCGTCGGTGGCCGACGAGTCGTGCGCAAGGCGGACACTCCGGTGTTGATCGCTCGCTGACGAGCTGACGAGACCTGCTGGAACTGGCGAGGGCCCGGGGAATGTCCCCCGGGCCCTCAGGTCTCAGTTCTGGAAGTTCAGGCGTGCTGACTGTTCAGCAACCGCTCAGACTCGGCGGGTGCGCCGGGCCGTTGCCATCAGGACGGCTCCGCCGGCGAGCATCAGCAGGCCGAGGATCGTCATCGTGCCGTGCTGCTGCCGGTGCTCGGCAGTTGCACGCTGCCCTGCGAGGGCTGGGTCGGCGTCGGAGCCTGGGAGCCGACCTGGGGCGGGTCGTAGCAGGCCTCGGTCTCGGGCGGTAGCTGACCTCGGCGGTGGCCGTGGGGTTGACCTCGACCAGCACGGTGAGGCCGTCTCGCCAGTTGGCGTCGGTGGGGTCGGGCACCCAGAGGCCGTTGTTGAACGTCCACCCTGGCCAGTCGGCGTTGGGGGCCGGGCTGGCGCCGGGGTAGATCACGGTTCCCGAGAGCGGCATGTCGGTGTAGGTGGCGACGATGTCGCCCTGATTGTCGGTGAAGGTGAGATCAGCGGTCGTGTTGGGCGTGCCCGAGACGACGATGTTGTAGCTGATGTACGGGGTGTTGCCCTGGCACACCGGTCCGAAGGCGGCGACGTCGATCGTGGGCTCGGGGCCACCGCTCTGGAGGCAGTCGGAGTCGATCGTGAATGCGCCATCGCCGATGTCGACCGAGTGGAGTCCGGTGTCCTCAGCGAAGGTCAGCTCGACCGTCTCGGTGTCGCCGGGGGCGACGGTGATCTGATGATCGACTCCGTCGACGGTGTAGGTGAACGTGTGATCGTCGGCGGTGTAGCCGTCGTCGACCTCGTCGACCAGGTTCGAGAAGGTGAGCGTCGCCGCTCCGCACTCGGTCTCGATCCAGGCGACGGGGTTGGCGTCGACCGTGCAGTCGAGGTCGCCGAGCGATGGGAAGGTGTGGGTCCACTCGGACACCCCGTCGAGGACGTGGCCGGCGGTTGCCGTGGCGGTGACGGTGACGGTGCCACCCGGGGCGACCGTGCCGACGATGTTGTACGTGTACTCGTCGGTGTCGGTGGCATCGACGTCAGCGCTGGGCTCGGCGCAGGTCGGGTCGACGAAGTTGGGCTCGGCCGGCGTGGTGGAATCGTCCTCGCAGTTGGTGTCGATCGTGTAGTCGACGCCGTCGATGCTCACGGTGTGGGTGCCGGAGTCCTCGGGGAACAGTTCGTCGATCGTCTCCGTGCCACCCGGTGCCACGGTGACCTGCTTCTCCACGCCGTCGACGGTGTAGGTGAAGGTGTAGTCCTCGCCCGGCTGCCCGTATTCCTTCGGGTTCGACAACGTCAGGGTCGCCTTGCCGCAGTCGACGACGACACTGTGTTGCGGGTTGGGGGTGTAGGGCGTGGTGCCCTTGCACACGATCCAGTAGTTGATCGTGCCGCCGTTGTCGCCGATGTAGTCGACGCCGGCTTGCGGGTGATCGATGACGGTGTCGGCGGTGCCGTTCGAGCCGGCGGTGCTGTTGATCACCAACAGTTCCCAGTGGTCTCCCGGCCAGCTCTGATTGAACTCGTGGAGGACCACCGTCGTGTCGTCGGCGTTGCCGTGTTGGTTCTGCTCGAACGGGCCGTGCTGATAGCAGGCCGATGGATGGGCGGTGGTCTGCTCCCACTCGTCAGGGGTGGCCGCGCTCACAGAACCCTGTGAGATCAGCGTGATACCGCCGACTGCGAGCAGTCCTGCGAGAGCCATACGAACGTTTTTCACTTGAATGCCGCCTTGAATGCGCCGGGAGTATTTCTTGGGGGAGAGTTTGTCAGGGTTGGACGCTACGTGAGGTGATGCGCCCGTTGGCTACGTACCGTACTTGATCAGCACACGGTAACGTCAAGCATATTCGAAGTTCTTGACATCACGATGACGTCGATCGACGGTATGGGACGATCCGTGCAGCCTCGAACACTCTCGGTAGTAAGAGTTGGTTCAGTGCCGAGCGATCGGTGGTCCGTCCGTGCCATCGACCCACAGATGACACAGTGCGCGTCGAGATACGCGCCCCGGCGACGGAAAGGCGACAGGTGGCCGACATGAGCGATGGGAACGAGCAATTCGGGGTCGATCGGGGTGACCGCGACGTGAACGCTGATGCGCGATCGGTGCTGTCCGCTCTGATCGAACGCGACTGGATCGTGGTCGCCATCGGCGACACGACGCTGACGGCGGCGAAGCCGTCGCTGCGATTCCTGGGCGACGGATCACTCAGCGGCTCGACCGGGGTCAATCGGATGTTCGCCCAGTACGAGATCGGCGACGGCGTGCTCGAGGTCGGCGCCGCCGGGTGCACGCTGATGGCCGGACCTCCCGAGGCGATGGAAGTCGAACGCCGCTTCCTGTCCGCGCTACAGGCCGGAGGTGCGGTCGACCTGTCGGGTGACGTGCTCGAGATCGGCTCGGGCGACGATCGACTCGTGCTGCGCGCCGAGCCCGCCGAGCCGGCAGAGCCGGCGACGATCGACGATCCCGTCGTCAGCGGATCGGTGTTCTATCGCGAGCGGATGGCGATGCCGCCCGGCGCCGTGCTGCGTGTGTCGCTGCTCGACGTCTCGAGAGCGGACGCCGCAGCCGATGTGCTCGCCGGCCTCGAGGTCGCCGACCCGGGCAACGTCCCGATCGAGTTCGAGCTCACGTACGACCCGGTACTGATCGACGATCGCGGCACCTACGCGGTGCGGGCGACGATCGACGTCGACGGCACGTTGTGGTGGACGTCGACCGAGGCCCACCTCGTGCTCACCGATGGCAGGCCGTCGACCGTCGACATCATGCTCACCCGCACCGCGCGCTGACGGCGCGAGCACGGCAGCGGGCGCTCAGGCCGACCGGTAGGCGGCCGGGGTGATGCCCACTCGTCGACGGAATGCCGTCGTGAGGTGACTCTGATCAGCGAAGCCGCAGTCGAGGGCGACCGCCGCGATCGGGTGGTCGGTCGACCGGAGCAGGCGGGCGGCGCGATCGACGCGCCGTTGGATCACGTACTGATGGAGGGTCAGGCCGGTGAGCGATTGGAAGTCCTTGGCGAGTCGGTGGGGGCGAGCACCGACGGCGATCGCGATCTGACTCAGCGACAGGTCGTTCGTCAGGTTGGCTTCGATGTAGTCGCGCGCGGCCTCGAGCACAGCGTGCGTGACGTCGCCGGCGACCGGCCGGCGGTGGGCGACGTTCGAGTGCCCGCGCAGCAGCTCCAGTCCGATCAGACGGATCACGTGATCGGCCCACAGTCCCGACTCGGGTGATCTGTGCGGGTGGCGAACGACGTCGAGCAGCGCCAGCACGAGCTGTTCGAGGAGCGGATCGGTGAACCCGAGCCGGGGCTCGACGACCACGCTGCCGGGATCGGCGTCGTACTCGTCGACGCGCCAGCTCATCGATCATCGCCCGCCTCAGGTAGACCTGCTGGATCTCGGGGTCGCCGTCGAGCTGCCAGGTCGACGGGCGGTCGGCGGGGATCATGCCGAACCGCCGCGGGAGCAACTCGGCCTGCTCGGGCGCGGATCCTTCGACCCGGCGACGGATACGTGCCGAGCGGCGCACGCAGTAGGCGAGGTTGTAGTGGGGGAGCGCCGGCAGCGTGGCGCTCCACGACGACTCGGCGGCGAGCGACGTGTAGGCGTCGTGCCAGCCGAGGCCGGTCGAATCGATCACGAGCCTGTTCGACGTCCAATGGGCGATGCCGTGCGTGTCGGTGGCCGCCATCTCGTCGCGATCGTGCAATCCGCGGCGCGGATCGTCCAAGACAGGACCACGGTCATCCCCCACGATCGGAAGCGTACGCACCGACACGCGAGAGGGGAAGTCCGGGGATGAGTGAGTCCGCGCATGGGGAGCCCGACATCGAGGTGCCGGTGATGGTCATCGGTGGCAGCATGGTCGGGCTGGCGACGGCGATGTTCCTGGCACAGCACGGGGTGCCGGTGCTGTCGGTCGAGAAGCATCACACGACGGCGATCCATCCGCGTGCCGGCTACTTCCAACTGCGGACGATCGAGTTGATGCGGGTCGCCGGCATCGAGGACCGGGTGCGCGCCGCATCACTGGCGTTGTACGACGCCGGACGGTGGCCTCAACAACGTCGAGTCGTTGCACGGGTCGTGAGATCGCCAACTACATCCCGAACATCAACGCCGGCGTCGCCGACGTGAGCCCGGCCCGGCGACTGTTCATGCCGCAGCAGGTGCTGGAGCCGATCCTGCTGCAACGGGCGCGCGAGCTCGGCGCCGAGTTCATGTACTCGAACGAGGTCGTCGACGTGCAACAGGACGACGACGGCGTGTCGGCACGCATTCGTCACGTCACGACCGGCGAGGAGCGGATCGTTCGGTCGCGCTACCTCGTCGCCTGCGACGGCAACCGCAGTCCCATGCGCGAACGCCTCGGCATCGGCACGGCCGGGCACGGGTTGCTCTCGCGCAGCGTGACGATCTACTTCCGGGCCGACTGCTCGGTCGCCCTGGCGGGCCGCAATCTGGGAGTGATCTACGTGACCAACCCGCGCCTGCGCGGATTCTTCCGATTGGAGAAGACCGGGCTCGGCGGATTCCTCGTGGTGTTCACGGTCGGCGACATCAACGATCCGGGTTCCCGCTTCGTGGCCGACACCGTGACGGACGAGGCGGCGATCCAGATGGTCCGCGACGCGGTCGGCGACGAGTCGCTGGAGGTGCACATCGAGGCCGTCGACAAGTGGCGCGCCGTCGCCGACAACGCGGTGACGTATCAGGCGGGTCGGATCTTCCTCGCCGGGGACGCCGCCCACACGATGCCGCCCACCGGTGGCTTCGGCGGCAACACCGGCGTGCACGACGCCCACAACCTGGCGTGGAAGTTGGCGTACGTGTTGCGCGGCTCGGCGGGCACCGGGCTGCTCGACACCTACGACGCGGAACGTCAGCCGTCGGGCGCACAGGCGGTGGAGCAGGCCTACAACCGGTACGTGACGCGCAGCGATCCGGATCTCGGGACGGAGGGCATGCACGAGGCGATTCCCGACATGCACGTCGAGTTCAACCGCTACCGGTCGTCGGCGGTGGTGCCGGATTCCGGCTGGCACGACGACGGCCGCCCCGACATCGATCCGCGGCAGTCGACCGGCCTGCCCGGCACCCGAGCTCCGCACGTGGAGCTGATCCACGACGGCCGGACGATCTCGTCACTCGATCTCTACATGGGTCGCTTCGTGCTGATGGTCGGACCAGAGGGCGAGGGATGGCGTTCGGCCGCGGCCGAGGCGTCGACCCGATTCGGGATCGAGATCGAGTGCTACCGGATCGACCATGAGCTGTTCGAGGCGGTGGGCGAGGCGCCGACCTTGTGCGAGGCCTACGGGATCGGCGCGTCGGGCGCCTGCCTGGTTCGGCCCGACGGCTACGTCGCCTGGCGATCGCAGGACGCGTCGGGGGTGTCCGAGCTGGAGGGTGTGCTGGCGCAGGTGCTGGCACTCGCCTCGTGATCGCGGCCTGATCCTCGGCTGACACTGCTCGGCCGATACGCACCGATACGCGCCGTTACGCGGATAGGTGTGGCAACGGCCGAAACCGGGCATCACCACGCATGGCGGTACCTCACGATCGGGCCAAGCTTCGAAGCATCTATCTCGACGATCACTGGGCCGGCGCCGGCGCCGGCGTGGCACTGGCCAAGCGACTGGCGGCCGAGAACGAGGGGACGCCATGGCACGCTGCGCTGTGCCGGATCGCGGTCGACATCGAAGCCGATCAACAGACGCTGGCGGAGTTCGCGTGCGACCGAGCCAGGAGGTGGCGGCTTCTCGTTCAAGCGAGCACTGGCACAGGGAGCCGAGCGCAGTCGGGCGGCTCAAGCTCAACGGGCGGTTGGTCGGCTATTCCCCGTTGGCCCGGGTGCTCGAGCTCGAGGCACTGATGTCGGGGGTGCAGGCCAAGCGAGGCTTGTGGCAGGCGCTTCGGCAGAGCGGCGAGTTCACCGGGGGCGACGTCGATCTGAGCGATCTGGAGCGACGCGCGATCGAACAGCTCGATGCCCTCTCCGGGATTCACGAGCAAGCGGCGCGCCTCGCGTTCGGAGTCGAGTCCGAGCTCTGAGCTCGCCAGCATCCAGCGGTGACGCTGGGTGGTCGTCATCCGACGGCGAGTGGGGGGTGGGCGAGATGCTAGGAACGGCCTGATGACCTCGATCGCCGACGACACCCAATGGCTCGACGCCACCGCCCAGGCCGAACTCGTCGAACGCGGCGAGCGTGACACCGATCGAGCTGGTCGATGCCGCGATCGAGCGCATCGAACGACTCGACGCCGAGCTCAATGCCGTGATCATGCGCTGGTTCGATCACGCCCGTGAGGTGGCCGGCAACGCCCTGCCCGACGGACCGTTCCACGGTGTGCCGTTCCTGCTCAAGGACCTGTCGGCGCACTACGCCGGCCAACCGCTCACCAACGGCAACGTCGCCCTGCGTCAGGCGATGCCCGTCTCGAAGGCCGACACCACGCTGGTGTCGCGCTTCCGTGGCGCCGGCCTGGTGACGCTCGGTCGCACCAACAGCCCCGAGCTCGGCAGCGTGCCGGTGACCGAGCCGGTGGCCTACGGACCGACCCGCAATCCGTGGAACGTCGATCGTGTGCCCGGCGGATCGAGCGGCGGAGCGGCCGCCGCCGTCGCCTCTGGGATGGTGCCGATCGCCCACGCCTCCGACGGTGGCGGCTCGATCCGGATCCCCGCCTCGTGTTGCGGGCTGGTGGGCCTCAAGCCCTCGCAGGGGCGGATCACGCCGGGCCGTTCGGCACCGAGAACGGATTGAGCGTCCAGCTCTGCGTGAGCCGCACCGTTCGCGACACGGCCCGCCTGCTCGATGCGGTGCACGGGCCCGGCGTCGGTGACACCGTGATCGCTCCGTCGCCGGCCCGCCCGTACGCAGACGAGGTGGGCGTCGATCCCGGCCGGCTCCGGATCGGGCTGCTCGACCAGCATCCCCGCGACGGTGTGCTCCACGCCGACTGCGTCACCGCCGTTCGTCACGCGGCGGGCGCTGCTCGAGTCGCTCGGCCACGACGTGCGCTCCGGGCTTCCCGGCGGTGCTCTCGGACGAAGCGATCGTGCGTCGTTTCATGGTGATCTGGGCGACGATGGCGGCGACGGGGATCGAGGGCTACGGCTCGATGCTCGGACGGCCGCTGCTGGAGAGCGAGGTCGAACCCAGCAACTGGGCGCAGGCCGAGCAGGCCCGCGCGATCTCCGGTGTCGACTACGCCAACGGACTGGCGGCCACCGTCGAGTTCCGGCGCGCGATCCAGCAGTGGTGGAGCGAGGGCTGGGACCTGTTGCTGACACCGACGCTGGGCGAGCCGCCGCTGCGGATCGGCGAGCTCGAGGCCGGCCCGGGCGGTCCGTTGCGCGGTCTGCGGCGAGCGGGTGAGTTCGTGCCGTTCACGCCACCGTTCAACATCAGCGGGCAACCGGCGATCAACGTGCCGCTGTGGTGGAACGACGACGGGCTCCCGATCGGCATCCAGCTCGTGGCGGCATACGGCCGCGAGGACGTGCTGATCCGCATCGCCAGCCAGCTCGAAGCCGCGGCACCCTGGCACGAGCGTCACCCGCGTTAGCTCCGGGCGAGGGCGAGCGCCCGTTCTCGGCCCCGTCGACACACATCGTGGATGACTCGATCGTTGCGTCTCGTCGGTGAGATCTGGATCGGCACGGTGGCGAACAGGTCGCCGTCGGGTTGTCGGATCGTCAACAGTCGATCGGGTGCGAGGTGGAGGGACCAACCGCCTTCGTGCACGAGATGATGGTGATACGAGCAGGTCGGCAACAGATTGGCGAGATCGGTGAGCCCGCCGAGCTCCCACGGCACGAGGTGATGGATCTCGCAGCGATCGAAGGCGACGTCGCAGCCGGCGAAGGCACACGTGCGGTACATCGCTCGCAGCGCACGACGCTGAGCCCGGTTGGCGAGGCGTTGATCGCGGCCGACGTTGAGCGGGACTCCGTCGGCGCCGAGCAGGATCGGCGTGATCCGGCCCTGGCAGCACAGCCGGCGGACCGTCTCGGGTGGTAGCTGGACACCGTTGCCGTACTCGCACACCGAGCCGTCGTGGAGGTCGTGGGCGACGGTGTCGTGATCGACGATGACCAGGATCTCGGCTTCGATCGGTCGGATCTGCTGGTGCCCGCCGAGAGTCAGGTTGGCGAGCGCCTGCGCGGCGAGCTGTTGACGGTCGACCGAGCGATCGCCGCCTGCAGCGACGAGCGCCTCGACCTCACGGTCGATGGCGGTGAACATGGCTGTGCCGAGCTCGGGATGGTAGACGGCGGTGACGTGATGCATGCCGTGTCGCGTCGATGCGCCGCGAGAGCCGGGTCTGCTGACGTTGCCGTTCGGCGCGCTCGATGCCCTGGTCGTGTTGGATGCGGGTGAGCAGGCCTCGACAGCGACGCTGGAAATCTTCCGGTGACGAGGTCTTGGCGTCGGCGAGGAGCGTCGCCTCGTGATCGAAGAACGAGGCCTTGGTGGCGTCGTCGAGCTTGGCGGTGACGTTCGCCAACGCATCGGCGTGCTCGGCACCGACGGCACCCGTCGCCAACGCATCTGCGAACGATGGGGCGTCGCCGAGCACCTTCGAACGACGGTCCTTGCGACGTCCCTCGGCGGCCGACACACCCTGGCAGCGGGTGTGCACGTCGGCTGCCGGTGCGCCGGAGCCCGCTGCGTACAACGTGTTGATCTGCGCGGTCAGGCTGGCCTCGAAGGCGTCGAGCCATCCCCGCAACTCGCCCACACGGCGGGCGGCGACGACGGTGCCGGCGACATCCAACGCGGCGACCTCGCACGCCACCAAGCCAGCCAGCGCCTTGGTGGGGTCGGCCGAACGAGCCATGCGAGCATGATATCGAACATATGTTCGATTGTCAACTCGGAACCGAGATTTCCTGGCGTCGTTCCAACGCCTCCTCGGAGACCTTTCCGCTGCGCAAGTAGCCTGCCCGCCGATGAGCGACGTCGCAGTCGAGGCGCCGTCAGCACGCCGGAAGGCGAGTCGGTCGTCCGAGTCGTCGGCCAGGTCGTCGATCGACTGGAGGATCGGTGCCGTGATACGGCGTGGTCGGCGTGAGGCACCCGCACCCTGTCATCCGTCGCATGCGACGCTGGCCGTCGCCTCGGCCGTCGAGCCATCCGTAGATGATCCGTAGCCGAGGCGTTCGACGTCTCGAGCACTCGGCTTCTGTGTGGACGTGGATACAGAGGATGTCCTCGACGCGACCACGCTACGGCCATGCGCCATCCCGATCCCGTGGATTCGTCTCGCGTCAAGAGTGCGCGAGCCACGCAAAGCGTTGCTCAACTGTGCTTCAGTCGATCGTTGGCGTGCCGATACCCAATCAAGCGATCGATCCGCCCGCCTTGGGTCGAAACGCTCAGCGCTTCACCGCCCCGTTGGCTTCGGCCGGCGGGGCGGTTGCGCGTTCGAGCCCGAGTCATGTCCGCCGTCACGAGCACTCGCCGCGCCGGGGCTACGCATACTGCGGGTACAACTGGCGGCCGCCCTCGCCGATCTTGATGAGCTGCGTCGAGATGTTCGACCGAGCGCTCCATATCGGGCAACTGGCGCTACCGGGCACCGTCTCAGACCCGGCGTTGGAGGGCAGCCCAGGTCGGTGGTGAGGCTGAGCGTTATGGGGCGCGCAATCGGGGCGGCCGACTCCCAGCCGCAAGCCGCGAACATCGGTCGATGTGGCCCTCGAGTTCGCGGTCCGGGACTTCAGGTTGTCTGTCTGGCGACGGCGCGCGACGTCCCGTTTGTTCGGCGGACTGCTATCGCGCGGCCGTCGGCGAGAAGGGCGGCGGGCCGAGGATGGTGATACCACGCGGGTTCGCCGTGGCTGACGCTTGGAGGCGGGCGAGGTCGACCAGGTCGGCGGTGTCGTCCGTGGCCGGATCGCTGGCGCCCCGATAGAAGGCTTGCCCGGGGGTTCCCGGGGACTGGATGCCGATGAGGCGCGCCTCGGCGGAGACGACGATGAAGGCGTGCGCGACGCCTTTGGGCACGAAGGACATGCCTCCGGTGCGAACCCGGCTGCGCTGGCCGTCGGCCTGCACTTCGATCTCGCCGTCGACGACGTAGGTCATCTCGTGGGCTTCGGGATGAAGATGCAGCGGCGTCGTCTTGTCCTTCACCATGGTGTCCTCGAACAGGAAGAAGGCGCCGCCGGTGTCCTCGGCGAGCAGCTTCCAGAGGTGGAGCCCGCCGCCCGCGAACAGCTGCTTGTCTCCTTCGCCGGCGTTGCGCACGATCGGGACCAGCTTCTGCATCCCAACACCACCTTCCTCGTTCGTGGGACATCTGTCCCATGACGAATGTACGGTACCATTTGCGCTGTGTCAACGGCCTACGAGCTCAATGGGCGAACGAATCAGAAGCGCCGGACCCGCGACGCGCTGGTGGCCGCGGCGCGTTCGATCGTCGCCGAGGGACGGACGCCGACGGTCGAAGAGGTTGCTGAGGCGGCGGCCATCTCCAGGACGACCGCCTACCGGTACTTCCCGAGCCAACGAGCCCTCCTGGGTGCTGCCCACCCGGAGACCGCGGTCGAATCGCTGCTGCCCGATGACGCGCCGGACGATGTCGCCGCGAGGCTCGACATCGTCGTTGCGGCATACACGCGGATCATCCTCGACAACGAGTCGCAACAGCGCACCATGCTTCGACTCTCACTCGAAGCCGATCCCGAGGAGCGATCGCAGTTGCCGCTCCGGCAAGGACGCGTCATCAAGTGGCTCGAAGAAGCCCTCGCACCACTGCAGCCACAGCTGCCACGCTCGGAGGTGCGTCGACTCGCCATCGCCATCCGCAGCGCGACCGGGATCGAAGCGTTGTCATGGCTGACCGATGTCGCCGGCCTCTCCCGCGAGGATGCCGCCGCCCTCATGCGTTGGTCAGCTCACGCCATGCTCGACGCCACGACTGCGGGCCCATCAGGAACCCGGAGGAAGAGGTCGCGCGGTCGACCCGGCGCTGCGTCGTCGCCCTGAGCGAGGCTGCGTCGCGTCGAGTCCGTCGCGCCCTACTCGGCGATCCGTGCCGAGCGAGGTGCCCAACCGCATCTCGATCAACCAGGCCCCGGCCGAGCCAACTACCTGACGTCGCGACGTATCGTCCGAACGACACCGGCGGCGAGCGGGACCGCCACCCAGAAGACGATCGAGAACGAGATCTGCGGCACGTGACCAGCCCAGTCGTTCTCGAGCACCCAGTTCCAGGTTGTGGACATGTCGATCCAGTCCGACACCAGCGTCGATGCCGTGCCGAGCACCGCAAAGGCGGCGGGGAGAGCGAAGGAGGCGGCGATGGCAGTCGCCGAGCTCTGCAGCAGCGCCCCGAGCGCGACGCCGGCGAGGACATTGAGGAGCACGAAGAGCAGATAGCCGGTGATGGCGCCGACGGTCAGGTTCGCCTCCAGGGCGCGGCCCGAGGCCGCCGCCAGCCCGAGGCCGGCGGCGGTGACCACTCCGCCGAAGACTGCAGCGCCACCACCCAGCACCATCGACACCGCCAGCTTGGCGTTCAGGACTCGGATGCGTCGCGGTTCCTGGGTGAACGTGGTCATGACGCTGCGTTGGCTCCATTCGCCGGTGAGCATCAGGATCGCCACCACAGGCAGGAGGATCGTCAGCCCGAGAGCGGCAACGCGGAGGTAGCTCGCGTAGGTCTGATCGAAGGTCGTTGGGGCGAGGACCGGCACCAGCATCATCCCAGCGGTCGACAGCGCCACGAGAGCGAGGAGCCAGCGGGCAGCGCGGGTATCGGTGGCCTTGGCCCACTCGACCCGGACAAGCCGTGAGAACGGGATAGGTCCTGGGGCCGACGGTGCCGCGTCGATGCCGAGGGTTCGGGGGGAGAGTGACGTGGTCATGCTGCAGCCTCCTGGGGCGGAGCCGCCTTGGCGGCGGTGAGAGAGAAGAACAGCTGTTCCAGCCCGTTTGTCTCGGACTGACGCAACTCGGTGAGCAGCACCTGGTGGTCGCGGGCGACGCCCGCCAGCACCTCGGTCGTGACCCGACCTCCGGAGACGTCCACGGTGAGCGCATCTCCCGGCCCGGCGACGTAGTCGATCCGCGCAGCTTGGAGCGCCGCGGCCAGTGCACCGGGGTCGGGGCTGCGCACGAGGATCGTGGAGCTGGCAAGCAGATCGTCCAGCCGACCGGCGGCTACCACGGCACCGTCGGAGATGACGACGAGATGATCGGCGGTGGCCTGCACCTCGTGGAGCAGGTGACTCGACAACAGCACCGTGCCGCCATGGTCGGCGAAGTCGCGGAGGAGCGTTCGCATCCAGGCGATGCCCTCGGGATCGAGCCCGTTCGCCGGTTCATCGAGGATCAGCGCCCGCCGGTTCACCGACGAGGGCCTGGGCGACGCCGAGGCGTTGGCGCATGCCAAGGGAGTAGGTCCCGACCCGCTTCTCCGCCGCATCGGCGATCCCGACGAGGTCCAACAGGTGCTCGACCCGCCTCGTGTGAACGCCTGCCAGCCGCGCTGCGATCGTGAGCGTCGCCCGGCCACTGCGCCCGGGATGCATCGCAGACGCGTCGAGCAGCATTCCGACCACGCGCGTCGGGTTGGGCAGCTCGACGAACGGTCGCCCGTCGATGGTCGCCGTACCGCGATCGGGTCGCACCAGCCCGACGATCATCTTCAGCGTGGTGGATTTGCCGGCGCCGTTGGCCCCGAGGAAACCGGTGATGGTCCCGGGTTCGCAGCGCAACGAGACGTCGCGCACGACCGGCATCTTGTTGTAGCTCTTGGTGAGAGCGGTTGTCGTGATCATGTGGCCAGCCTGAACCGGCCGGTGCGCCGCCGCATCGGGCGGACGGCCACGATCCGATGTCCGAAGGGAGGCTGGCCGCTTCCGACGTTCTGGCCTTTCGTTGGTTGCAGTGTCGACTTTCGTCGATGTTGCACGGGGGCCCTGAGCCGTACGCTCGAACCATGTCCTGGCTTCGCAGATGGTGGGCCCAGACCGCCCCCACGGCGATGCTGGCACCGAGCGACTCGGCTCATCCCGACAAGGTGGCGCCCAGGACTGCGCGCGACTGGTCCGTCGACGCCGGTGCCTTCGTCATCGCCGCCGCTCTCGGCGCTCTCATCCTGAGCGTCACCGTGGATGACGCCGCCAATCGGATGACCTCGGGGCAGGTGGCCACCGACGCCGCGTTCGGAGCTCTTTGCTGCATCTCACTGTGGTGGCGGCGGCGCTGGCCGTTCGGTGTGGCGCTGGTTTGCGTCCTGTTGGGCGCATTCTCGACGTTTGGCACGGTGGCCGGCCTGTTCGCACTGTCCTCGCTGGCTGTGCACCGCCATGTCCGGCCCGCCCTGCTCGTCGCCGCGCTGTTCGTTCCGTCCGCAGTGGTGTGCTCGATCTGGCTCGGGCGGACCAATACCTGGTCGGTGATGCTGCCGACGATGGCGCTTGCCGCCGCCGCAACCGCATGGGGCATGTTCGTCCGCGCCCGGCGTCAGCTCCTCTCCACCCTGCGCGACCGTGCCCAACGGGCCGAGGCCGATCAGCTCGTCCGCGCCGAACGTGCGCGCCTGGCCGAGCGAACCCGCATCGCACGGGAGATGCACGACGTGCTCGCCCACCGCATCTCCCTGGTGGCGCTGCACGCCGGGGCGCTCGAGGTCGCACTCGACCTGCCTCCCGCCCAGGTGCGGGAGAGCGCAGCGCTGTTGCGGTTGACGGCCCACCAAGCGCTGGAAGAGCTGCGGGACGTGATCGGCGTGCTGCGGGAGGAGCCGGGGCAGGAGCGGCCGTCGACGGTGCCACAACCGACGTTGGCTGACATTCCACGCTTGGTGGAGGAGACTCGCCGCTCCGGCGCAAAGATCGACTTCGAGATGCAGGTGGACGGTGCAGCTGCCGCACCCGGCCCCTTGGGTCGCGACGCATACCGCATCGTGCAGGAAGCGCTGACCAACATCAGCAAGCACGCTCGCGGCACCCTCGCCCAGGTTCGGGTGGCGGGGGCGCCGAACCGCGGCCTGCACGTATGCGTTCGGAACCCACCCGCAGTGGGCGCCCACGACCGTCCGGCTCCGCCGGGTTCCGGCACGGGCCTCCTTGGTCTGCAGGAGCGAGTGACCCTGGCCAATGGCGTCCTGGTGCACGGACCGGACGCTTCCGGTGACTTCGTCGTCGAGGCCGACCTGCCGTGGTGAAGATCCGGGTGCTGTCTGGTCGACGACGACGCGTTGGTGCGTGCCGGTCTCCGGATGATCCTGTCGTCGTCAGAGGAGATGGAGGTGGTGGGCGAGGCTGCCGACGGCGCCGACGCCGTCGCAGCCGCGCAGGCGCATCGACCCGATGTCGTCCTGATGGACATCCGGATGCCCGGGATGGACGGCATTGCCGCCACGTCGGCCCTCCGCCGTCTTGCGACTCCGCCGCACGTGATCGTCCTGACCACATTCCAGGCCGACGAGCATGTCATGAGCGCGCTTCGGGCCGGCGCCGACGGGTTCCTGTTGAAAGACACCGCGCCCACGGAGATCGTCAACGCAGTGCGCCTCGTGGCTGCAGGAGAAGCGATGCTCTCACCGTCGGTCACCCGCACACTTCTCTCTCACCTCGGCAACGACGAAATGACAGATCGCCGTCGCTTCGCTGCCCAGCGCCTGACGTCGCTCACAGACCGGGAGCGGGAGGTCGCGACTGCGGTGGGGTCCGGCGCATCCAACGCCGAGGTTGCCGCATCTCTGTTCATGAGCGAGGCCACCGTCAAGGCGCACGTCTCGCGTCTTCTCACCAAGCTCGCAGTCACGAACCGGGTGCACATCGCGATTCTCGTGCACGACGCGCAATCGTGACTTGACCGCCATCTCCCTGAGCGCCTTCCCAGGCGGGCTATCGGCCCGGGCCGACTCCAGCGCGAGGTCGGGCTCCGCGAGCTAGCGAAACCGGCCTCGGAAGGGTTCCGCTCAGATTCGAGGCGAGCTGTGCGCGACAGTCAGTCTTGAGTGATTGCCGCCTTGACGGCATCGAGGACCGCCGGCGGTGGATCCGTGATCCCGTGAGCCTCAGCGGCGTGCGCACCCGCTTGCTCGAGCAGATCGGCTTCCGAGTCAGCGCTGAACGTGGCGTCACAGCCGGGCATGATGTCGCCGCATGCGAGCTTGTAGGACATGGCGTCGACCTCCTTTGTTGTTGTCAGGAAGGTACACCGCGAGTCGGATGCTCCCGGACGCGCAACCGCCCGCTCAGCCGAAGCCGAACGGGCGGTTGAGGCGGATCATCTCCGGTAGCGGTCAGTGTAGGGCGCTTTGACTTGCCCGTCCGGTCGGGACATTCGACATCGTCCCCGCAGCGAATGCTCCGCTGCCTGATCGCTACAGCAGCGATTGCAGGCGGGCTGCGCCGGCGGTGACCGCCAGGCGGGCGGCGTCGAGCGGCTGGCCCGTGAGTCGGAACGACGGGCCGACGAGGCTGAGCGCCGCGACCACCTCGCCTGTCGCCGCGGCGATCGGCGCGGCGACGGCCGTGACCCCTGGCTCGACGGCATCGTCGACGACGACCGCGCCGTCGGCGTCGACGCGTCCGGCCAGCGCCCGCCCGACGGCGCTGCCGCGACGCGGCATCGCTGCGGCCGAGCCAGCTCACGTGCCGGATCGCGTAGCTGCCTGCCTCCATCGCCACGTACACGGCGGCACTGCCGTCGACCGGCTCGGCGAGGTACACCGACTCGCCGGTCGAGCCGGCGATCTCGGTCAGCACCGGCGCCGCCAGCCGGGGCAGCGTGGCCGACGTGACCAGGTTGCGGGCGATGCGCAGCAGCTCGGGCCCGGGCTCCCAGTCGCCGTCGTCGCGGCGCGCCGCGAAGCCGGCTGCCTCGAGTGATCGCAGCTGCCGCAGGGCGGTGCTGGCGTTGAGCCCGACCTCGCGGGCGAGCTCGGACGAGCGGCATCCCGTCGGGGTGGTCGGCGATCTCGCGCAGCAGGCTCAGGCCGCGATCGGTCGCCCTGGGGGTGGCGACCGGGGCTTGCGGCATGTTGCGTAGTATGGCACACTGTTGCATCAGATGAAAGAAGCGATCGAGCTCGCCGGACACGGTCTGCGGATCGACGACGTCGTCGCCGTGGCGCGCGACGGGGCGCCGGTGTCGGCTGGCGCCGAGCGCCCGGGCCGAGATGGAGCGCTCGGCGGCGCTGGTCGACGAGTTCGTCGCCGCCGACACGCCGGTGTACGGCGTCACCACCGGCTTCGGCTCGCTCGCCAACACCGTCATCCCGCCCGAGCGCACCGCCGAGCTGCAGCTGGCGCTGGTGCGCTCGCACGCCACCGGCATGGGCGACACCGTCGAGCGCGAGGTCGTGCGGGCGATGCTGCTGCTGCGCGCCCGCAGCCTGGCGATGGCGCGCTCGGGCGCCCGGCCGGCAGCTCGTCGACCTGCAGCTCGACGCTGCTCCGCCACGCGCCTCACGCCGGTCGTCCGCGAGCACGGCTCGCTCGGCGCCAGCGGCGACCTCGCCCCGCTCAGCCATTGCGCGCTGGCGTTGATCGGCGAGGGCGAGGTGTGGGACGCCGACGGCGCGATCGTGCCGACGCGCCGACGCGCTCGCGCGCGCCGGGCTGCAGCCGGTCGTGCTGCGCGCCAAGGAGGGGCTGGCGCTGATCAACGGCACCGACGGGATCCTCGGCATGCTGTGCCTGGCGATCCACGACCTCACCGCGCTGTGTCGGCATCGCCGACGTCGTGGCGGCGATGACGGTCGAGGCGCTGCTCGGCACCGACCGCGCCTTCGCCGCCGACCTGCAGGCGCTGCGTCCGCAGGTCGGCCAGGCGGTCGAGCGCCCGCAACCTCACGCGCGTGCTCGCCGGCTCGGAGATCGTCGCCAGCCATCGCGTCGGCGACTCGCGGGTGCAGGACGCCTACTCGTTGCGCTGCACCCCGCAGGTGCACGGCGCCGCGCGCGACACGCTCGCCCACGCCCGGCTCGGTCGCCGAGCGCGAGCTCGAGGCGGCGATCGACAACCCGATGATCCTGCCCGACGGGCGCGTCGAGAGCTGCGGCAACTTCCACGGCGCACCGCTGGCGTTCGTGTGCGACTTCCTGGCGATCGCGATCAGCGAGCTGTCGGCGATCGCCGAGCGCCGCACCGACCGCCTGCTCGACGCCACCCGCTCGCAGGGGCTGCCGCCGTTCCTCACCACCGACGCCGGCGTCAACAGCGGGCTGATGATCGCCCACTACACGCAGGCGGCGATGGCGCTCGAGAACCAGCGCCTGGCCGTGCCCGCCGGCACGCAGTCGCTGCCCACCAGCGCGATGCAGGAGGACCACGTGTCGAACGGCTGGGCGGCGGCGCGCAAGCTGCGGCGCAGCGTCGACAACCTGCGCCGGGTGCTCGCCGTCGAGCTCGTGTGCGCGGCGGCCGGGCTCGACCTGCGCGCCCCGCTGCAGCCGTCGCCCGCCACCGGCGCCGCGCTCGCCGCTGTCCGCGGCGCGGTCGCCGGGCCCGGGCCCGATCGCTGGCTGTCGCCCGATCTGCGACACGCGGAGCAGCTGCTCGCCGACGGCAGCGTGCTCGCCGCGGTCGAATCCGTCGATCGGCGCGCTGGAGGTGGATGTACGATGTCCGAACACGCCGACTGGTGCGCGCGCCGCGCGGCACCGACCTGACCTGTCTCGGATGGCCGCAGGAAGCGGCCTACCGGATGCTGCACAACAACCTCGATCCCGAGGTCGCCGAGCGCCCGGCCGACCTCGTCGTCTACGGCGGCACCGGCCGAGGCGGCGCGCAGCTGGGACGCGTTCGACGCGATGGCGCGCACGCTCACGACGCTCGAAGGCCGACGAGACGATGCTCGTCCAGTCCGGCAAGCCGGTCGGCGTGTTCCGCACCCACGAGTGGGCGCCGCGCGTGCTGCTCGCCAACTCCAACCTCGTGCCCGAGTGGGGCAACTGGGACGAGTTCCGCCGGCTCGAGGCGATGGGGCTCACGATGTACGGCCAGATGACGGCCGGCTCGTGGATCTACATCGGCACCCAGGGCATCCTGCAGGGCACGTACGAGTGCTTCGCCGAGATCGGCCGCCGCAAGTTCGGCGGCACGCTGGCCGGCACGATCACGCTCACCGCCGGGCTCGGTGGGATGGGTGGCGCGCAGCCGCTGGCGGTCACGATGAACGACGGCGTGGCGCTGTGCATCGAGGTCGACCGCTGGCGCGCCGAGCGTCGCGTCGAGACACCGCTACCTCGACGAGATCGCCGACTCGGTCGAGGATGCGATCGCCCGCTGCGTGCGCGGCCCGCGACGAGCGCCGCGCGCTGTCGGTCGGGCTGGTCGGCAACGCCGCCGTGCTGGTGCCGCAGCTGCTCGAGCTCGACTTCCCGGCCGACATCGTCACCGACCAGACGAGCGCCCACGATCCGCTCTGGTACGTGCCGGCCGACCTCACGCCGGAGGCGACCGCCGAGATGGCGCGCACCGATCCGCAGGAGCTGATCCGGCGCAGCCGCGAGAGCATGGCCGCCCACTGCCGGGCGATGGTCGGCTTCATGGACAAGGGCGCCGAGGTGTTCGACTACGGCAACAGCCTGCGCGCCGAGGCCAAGCTCGGCGGGTTCGAGCGGGCGTTCGACTACCCGGGCTTCCTGCCGGCCTACATCCGCCCGCTGTTCTGCGAGGGCAAGGGCCCGTTCCGCTGGGTCGCCCTGTCGGGCGACCCGGCCGACATCGCCGCCACCGACCGGGCCGTGATCGAGGAGTTCCCCGACGACGAGGCGCTGCACCGCTGGATCCAGCATGGCGGGCGAGCGGGTCGCGTTCCAGGGGCTGCCGGCACGCATCTGCTGGCTCGGCTACGGCGAGCGCCACCGACTCGGGCTGCGGTTCAACGAGATGGTGCGCCGCGGCGAGCTCAAGGCGCCGATCGTGATCGGCCGCGACCACCTCGACTCGGGCTCGGTCGCCTCGCCGTATCGCGAGACCGAGGCGATGCTCGACGGCTCCGACGCGATCGCCGACTGGCCGCTGCTGAACGCGCTCGTCAACACCAGCAGCGGGGCGACGTGGGTCAGCATCCATCACGGCGGCGGGGTCGGCATCGGCCGCTCGATCCACGCCGGCATGGTGTGCCTCGCCGACGGCACCGACCTGGCGGCCGAGAAGCTGTCGCGCGTGCTGCTGACCGACCCGGGCATGGGCGTGATCCGCCACGCCGACGCCGGCTACGAGCGGGCGATCGAGGTCGCCGACGAGCGCGGCGTGCGGATCCCGATGAGGGAGCATGACGGCGTCGATCGTGCGAGCGATCATGGGAGATCGCCGACGATCTCTCGGACGAGTTCTGGCGCGACGGTGCGGTGTGCGTGCGCGGCGCGTTCTCGGCCGACGAGATCGAGCTCGCGCGGCGGGCGATCGACGCCAACCTGGCCGCATCTCTCGCCGTACGCCAAGCGCGCCAGCGACGCCGACGACGGCGCGTTCGTCGAGGACTTCTGCAACTGGCAGCGGATCCCCGAGCTCGACGCAGTTCATCCGCACGTCGCCAGCGGCCGACGATCGCCGCCGAGCTGATCGGCGGCGACGACCGGTGCGGCTGTACCACGACCACGTGCTGGTCAAGGAGCCGGGCACCCGCCAGCGCACGCCGTGGCACCAGGACCTGCCGTACTACAACGTCGCCGGGCGGCTGAACATCAGCATGTGGATCCCGGTCGACCCGGTGCCGCGCGAGTCGACGCTCGAGTTCGTGAAGGGCTCGCATCTCGGGCCGTGGTACATGCCGCGCACGTTCCTCGACGGTCAGGCGCAAGTGGTTCCCGGAGGGCTCGCTGGCGGAGCTGCCCGACATCGACGCCGACCCCGAGCGCTTCCCGGTGATCGGCTGGGAGCTCGAGCCCGGCGACGCGGTGTGCTTCCACATGCTCACGCTGCACGCCGCCGGTGGGGTCGAGCGGCACGCAACCGCCGGCGTGTGCTGTCGCTGCGGTTCCTCGGCGACGACATGGTGCACGCCGTCCGCGACTGGGCGACCTCGCCGCCGTTCCCCGGTCTCGCCGACGAGCTCGCCGACGGGGCGCCGCTCGACCATCCGCTGTTCCCCGTCGTCTGGAGCAGGTGCGGCGTGACCGTGCGCGAGATCCTGCACGTCGGCAACCCGCTGCTGCGCGAGCCGTCGCGTGAGGTCACGCCCGACGAGCTGCGCCGCCCCGAGACGCAGCAGCTGATCGACGACCTGATCGACACGATGCACGCCGCCAACGGCGCCGGCATCGCCGCCCCGCAGGTCGGTGAGCTGGTGCGGATCGCCACGATCGAGGTGACCCACAACCCGCGCTACCCGTACAAGCCGCCGATCCCGCTGACGGTCGTCGTCAACCCGGTGGTCGACGCCGCTCGACGACGAGCTGGTCGAGATCAACGAGGGCTGCCTGTCGGTGCCCGAACATGCGCGGCAACGTGATGCGCCACGTCAACATCCGGGTGCGGTACCTCGATCGCGACGGCGACGAGCACGACGAGGTCAAGCGCGGCCTCACGGCGGGCACGTTCCAGCACGAGCTCGACCATCTCGACGGCGTGCTGTTCCTCGACCGGGTGCACGACACGCACAGCCTCACCACGTGGGAGCAGTTCGAGCGCTTCCACCGCGACGACTTCGTCGAGCGGATCACCGCCTTCGTCGAGCGCGTCGGGAGCTGACCGCGTGGCCGCGGCCGTCGTTCCACTGCGAGCTGGCGTGGCTGGGCGGCGAGGCACCGGCGCGCGACGTGCTGATCGACGTCGACGACGGCGCGATCGTCGCGGTCGACGCCGGCGTCGCCGCGCCGCCCGGCGCGGTCCGCCTCGGCGGGGTCACGCTGCCCGGGCTCGCCAACGCCCACAGCCACGCCTTCCATCGCGCCCTGCGCGGCCGCACCCAGACCGGGTCGGGCACGTTCTGGACGTGGCGCGACGAGATGTACCGGCTGGCGGCGACGCTCGACCCCGACTCGTACCATCGCCTGGCGCGGGCGACGTTCGCCGAGATGGTGCTGGCCGGCGTCACCTGCGTCGGCGAGTTCCACTACCTCCACCACGCGCCCGACGGCGCGCCGTACGGCGACCCGAACGCGATCGGCGCGGCGCTGATCGCCGCCGCGGCTGCCGAGGCCGGCCTGCGGATGACGTTGCTCGACACGTGCTACCTCGGAGCCGGGATCGACCCGACGGCACGCTGCGACCGCTCGAGGGCACGCAGCGCCGGTTCAGCGACGGCACCGCCGAGGCGTGGGCCGAGCGCGTCGAGCAGCTGACCTCGCTCGACGGCGCACGGCCTGCGCGATCGGCGCCGCCGATCCACTCGGTGCGGGCCGTCGACCCGACGTCGATCGACGTCGTCGCCGGCTGGGCCGACGACCACGGCTGCGTGCTGCACGCCCACGTGTCGGAGCAGCCGGCCGAGAACGAGCAGTGCCACCACGCCTTCAGCCGCTCGCCGATCGGGCTGCTCGCCGATCGCGGCGCGCTCACGCGAGCGGTTCACCGCGGTGCACGCCACGCACGTCGACCGACCACGACATCGCGCTGCTGGCCGGCGCCGGCAGCTGCGTGTGCATGTGCCCGACGACCGAGCGCGATCTCGCCGACGGCATCGGCCCGACGGCGGCGTTCCGCGACGCCGGCGTGGCGATGTGCCTCGGCTCCGACTCGCACGCCGTGATCGACCTGTTCGAGGAGGCGCGGGCGGTCGAGCTCGACGAGCGGCTGGCATCCGGGCGTGCGCGGCACCCACCCGCGGTCCGAGCTGCTCGCGCGCCGCCACCGTCGCACGGCCATCGCAGCCTCGGCTGGCCCGACGCCGGGCGGATCGCGGTCGGCGCCCTGGCCGACCTGGTGAGCGTCGACCTCGACTCGGTGCGCACCGCCGGCGTGCGCCGACGACGCAAGCGCTGGCCGCGGTGGTCTTCGCCGCCAACGGCGGCCGACGTCACCGACGTCGTCGTCGGCGGCGAGCACGTCGTGCGCCGGCGGCGGCACCGCACGATCGACGTCGCCGCCGAGCTCGACGCGTCGATCCGCGACGTCGTGGGACGCGGCGCCGCATGACGCTCGTCGATCGACAACATCGGGCTGCTGGTCACCAACGACCCCGAGCACGGCGACGGCCCGCTCGGCTTGCGGCGCGACGTCGCGCTGATCGTCGACGGCGAGCACGGTCGTCGGCGATCGAGCCGGCCGGCGCCGCCGCCGACACGCGCATCGACGCCGGCGGGCGGTGCGTGATCCCGGGCTTCGTCGACAGCCACACCCACCTCGTGTTCGCCGGCGACCGCGGCGACGAGTTCGTGGCCCGCATGGCGGGCGCGCCGTACCAGGCGGGCGGCATCCTCACGACGGTCGCGGCCACACGGGCGGCCAGCGACGACGAGCTCGCGGCACGGGCTCGCCGGCGCGTCGCGCCGAGGCGCGGCGCAACGGCATCACGTCGGTCGAGATCAAGTCGGGATACGGGCTCACCGTCGCCGACGAACGGCGGCTGCTCGACGTCGCCGCCGACGGCCACCGCCGACACGACGTTGCTCGGCGCCCACGTCGTGCCGCCCGAGTACGACGGGCGCGCCGACGACTACGTCGACCTGGTGTGCACCGAGATGATCGACTGCCGCCGCCGGCACGTGCCGCTGGGTCGACGCCTTCTGCGAGCAGGGCGCGTTCGACGCCGACCAGTGCCGCGCCGTGCTGACCGCCGGCCGAGCGCCGCGGACTCGGCACGCGGCTGCACGCCAACCAGCTCGGCCACGGCCCGGGCGTGCAGCTGGCGGTCGAGCTCGGCTGCGCCTCGGCCGACCACTGCACGTATCTCACCGACGCCGACATCGAGGCGCTGGCCGGCGAGCGCGCACGGTGGCGACGTTCCTGCCGGCGACCGACTTCTCGACCCGCCAGCCGTATCCCGACGCCCGGCGCGTGATCGACGCCGGCGCCACCGTGGCGCTCGCCACCAACTGCAACCCGGGCAGCAGCTACACGTCGTCGATGGCGTTCTGCATCGCGCTCGCCGTGCGCGACATGCGGATGACGATCGAGGAGGCGCTGCTGGCGGCGACCGTCGGTGGCGCGGCGGCGCTGCGGCGGCCCGAGCTCGGCCGCCTCGCGCCGGGCTCGCCGCGCCGACGCGGTGGTGCTCGACGCCCCCTCGTACACCCATCTCGTCTACCGGCCCGGCATGCAACTGGTCGCCGGCACCCTGCTCGCCGGCCACCCGTCTGCGGCGCTGATCGGCTAGTCCGCCGAGCCAACATGGATGGATCGGCGCTCCCGGTTCGTGTGGTGGGTCTTGGCTCTCGCGCGTAGGACTTGTACTGTTGGTCGATGCCACTACCGCTGGGCCCGGCCGCGGTCATGGGTTTCTATTTCTTCCCTCGGGGTGGCAGTGCGCAGGTCGCGCGATATGTGTGTCGAGAGCTGGCGGGCGGACCGTGGGAACCAATGCTGTTCGCTGGTTCGCTCGGTACAGCGTCGGAGTACGCGAACGCCGGCCGGTTCTTTGGTGGCGTGCGCTGCCGGTCCTTGGACGACACGCCGGCCGCAGAGCGATGGGCGAATGGCGATGATCCGATGTCAGGGGCGGTGCCGATGCACGCCTCGTACGAGGACAAGCCCGGTGTCCCAGATCGGATCTTCATCGATCTCGACGATGCCGCGTTCGCTCGACAGGTCCACAGTTGGACGCAGCTGATGACGGAGCACACGGTCACGGCCCCCAGCGTGGTGCATCTGCATCACCTCACGCCGATCCACGAGGCGGTCCGCGAACTGTGGCCGGGCGTGCCAGTCATCACCCATCTCCACGGCACCGAACTGAAGATGCTGATGTCCGTGCAGGATGGAACGATCCCGGATCACCCCAGACGATTCAGCGCCAGGTGGGTGGAGCGGATGCAACGATGGGCGGGCGATTCGGACCGGCTGGTGGCCATCTCCGCCCACAACCGTCAACTCGCCATGGAGCTCCTGCATCTCGAGTCTGCACGAGTCACGACGATTGCGAATGGAGTCGACACCGAGATGTTCGCTCCGGCTGCTCGCTCAACAGCCCAACGACTCGCGCAATGGAGGCGTTGGCTCGTCGACGATCCTCGTGGCTGGTGCGCGGGCGGCGCCGAGGGCTCGATCTCATACGATTCCAATGACGTGGCGGCGTTCACCGACGAGGCCGGGCAGCCGGCACCGGTGGTCGTGTTCGCCGGTCGCTTCATGCGGTTCAAACGAGTGCAGTTGCTGATCGAGGCCCATCAGGCGATGCGGTCGACCACGCGTCGCCGATCCGTGCTCGTGATCGCTGGTGGCTTCCCCGGCGAGTGGGAGGGTGAGCACCCATACGACACGGTCCGCCGGGTTGGTGCCGAGGACGTGTTCTTCCTCGGCTGGCGTGACCACGACGAACTCGCCGAGATCCTTCGTTGCAGCGATGTGTTCGCCGCCCCGTCCGTGGATGAGCCGTTCGGTCTCGTCTACTTGGAGGCGATGGCAGCCGGGCTGCCGCCGATCGCGACCAACACCGGTGGGCCGGCGTCGTTCATCAACGTCGACCCGGCACAACCGACCGGCTGGCTCGTACCACCCGACGACGTGGCGGCAACCGCGCACGCTCTCGCCGAGGCGGTCGTGGATCCTCTCGTACGAAGGGCGCGGGGTCACCGAGCTGCACTCTTCGTTCGCGAGCGCTACTCGTGGTCATCCTCAGCGGCACAGCTCGCGGACCTCTATCAACAAGTGGTCGACGAACGCGCCCGTACGCCACAGGAGCACGATCCGAAACCTCGAACCCCCGGTCTGAAGCGGCGTCCCACCGCCACGCGCACGGCCTTGTGCTCTCACGCCACGCTGATGGGCGCGAGACGGTGCTCGCCGTCATCGGCAACGCGGCGTGATCGGGTGCGACGGGAAGAGCGAACTTGCATCGTGGAGTGGGTCAGCTCGGGCGTACGGAAGAGTCCGGAGACCGAAGCGAGGAACGATGATCAAGAAGCTCACATGTCTGCCCGGCGCCGCTGCTGGTCAGATCGGCGCTACGCTGGATGCTGCCCAAGTCACGCCGCCCCGTCGGCTGCGAGACTGGCCGGGTCATGCGCCTGTGAGTCGTCACGGGCACCCTGAACGAAAGGGGCAGCCAATGAGCGATGTCGTCGTTCGGCACCTCGATCCTCACCCTCCCGCCGGAGCGGCTCGCCGAGGCGGAGGCGATCCTCGTCGCCGCCGAGGAGGATCTTCACGGGATCCTGACCTCTCCGGCCTGATCGCTACTTCGCCGGCGTCGGACCGCCAGCGCTCACAGCTGATCAATGTCAGCTTCTGGAACACCGTCGAGGACGCCGAGCAGATGAGCACGTTCCAGCCGATGCTCGATCTGGCGCTGCGACTCACTCCCCTCGGCGCCACCTTCCTCCGCCCCATCCCGAACTTCGAGACGGTGTGGCATTGGGGCAACATCACGTCCGCCACGACCTGAACGAAACCGGCCGCCTCCGATCAGGCCGTTCCGAAGGGCAATGGGCGAGCCGCGCTGATCCACCATCGCTCGCCGGGGTCCTCTGCGTTTCGGCTGCCACAGTGCGTCGGTTGCCGGGACGTTCTGGCGGGTTCGTTGCGCGGCGTGCATCGATCTGGGCCGCATGCATCGGAGGCGAATGCGCCTCGTGCGCGGTCGCACGTGTGCGTTGTCGAAACGTGGCGGACGGTCATCCCGACGGGGCGGCGCATCGCCCGCACGTCATGAACCGGGCGGTGGGGTTTACGTAAGCTTGAGTTCCTCGCGGTGGCGGACGATGAATGATGTGACGATGCCCCCGATGGCGGTCGGGGGCATCGCCTTTCTCGGTCAACATCCTTGGCGGGAAAGGACGGAACCGACGCCCAGAAACGGTAACGACCCATTGCCGGCTGGCCCGTGGACCCCCGACGATCACAGGGCCTGTCCCCGGACCTCGCCCCACCCTTCGTGCGAGCTCGCCTTCCAGCTCGAGCAAGGTGCCGTAGAACTCGGCGGAGACGGCCAGCCGATCGCTGACGTTCAGAGCTCGGCGAGGCGCTTCGACAAGCGCTCCCACTCGTCGGCTGTGAGCGGAACGTCGAGCTCGTGGAGGAGATCCGGCAACTCCTCGACGACGATCTGACGATGCTCGGTCGGTGCTCCGGCGCGACGCACGGTCACGGTCGACTCGGTGAGTGTCAGGTGACGGTCACCGGCGTGGCCGGCAACCATCAGCATCTGACGGAAGATGCTGGCCGGGAAGGTGCTCGTGTAGTGGTGGCCGTGGACCACGTCGACCGGACGGACCGGCAGCTCGTCGTGGGTGTGGGCGAGCTCCCAACCGTCCTGGCCGCGGCGGTGCAGCTCCCACGCCCGGCCGGGGCCCTCGGGCACCTCGCGCACACGCAGTGTGCGGCCGCCGTAGTCGTCCTCGGCGCCGTCGACGAGCGGGATGGCGCGCAGCGTGCTGACCCCGAAGCCGGGGTCGCAGAGCAGTCGCTGATCGTCGAGCGACACGACCACGACGTTGTGCGTGCGGGCCTTCTCGTTCGGGTCGCCGACGCGGCCGAGCCGCCGCTCCACCGTGTAGCCGAGCCGCTCGAGCGCGGCCGCGAACAGCGTTCCGTGCTCGAAGCAGTAGCCGCCCCGCCCGCGACCGACGAACTTCGATTGGACGGCGTCGAGTCCGACTCCCGGATGTTGCTCGAGCAGCACGTCGATGTTGTCGAACGTGAACCTCCGTACGTGTGCCTCGAGCAACGGTCGAGCGCGGAACGAGACGGTGGTTGCCGTGACACGTCGATGCGGCGAGATACGCGTCGAGGTCGAGTCGTTCGATCTGCCAAGGGTGCCCAGTCATCGCGAGCGCGATCCTACGTAGCCTCGGGGAGGAGGCTCCGGGTCGCGTCACCGATCAGCGGGCGCCGAGCATCTCTCCGTAGGCCCGCATGTCGTCCGCCCACGGGCTCCACAGGAACCAGCGCGGCATCGCGCTGACGAGGCGCCGCGGGTCCGGTGACCCGGATGTCGCCTCGGATCGCACGGCCGTCGCTCCACGTGTCGACGCCGCTGAACACCCGGGCCAGCGCGGGCGTGGTGCAGGTGACCACGACGTCGACGTCGTAGCCCGGGATCCTGCAGGCACACCGACGCTTCGCCCTGCTCGAGCACGACCCAGAACGAGCCGCCGCTCGGGCGCCGTGTGATCGAACTGGACCACGACCCGTTCGTGCGGCAGCCGGCTCGACGTCGACACGGCGGTGCATCCACCACATCAGCGTCGTCGGCGTCGACGTCGGTCGGAGTCGAGATCGGAGTACATCCAGGCCACCGCCCAGCGCCCGAGCGCGATCAGCACCGGCTCGAGGTCCTTGCCGGCGGGCGTGAGGTGGTACTCGCTGCCGCGCCCGTTGCGGCAGCGGCCAGGTCTCGATCACGCCCTTGCGCTCGAGGTGCTTGAGGCGCTGCACCAGCAGCGAGCGCGAGATGCCGGGCAGGCCGCGGGCGATGTCGTTGAAGCGGGTGTTGCCGAGCACCAGCTCACGCACGATCAGCGGCGTCCACCGGTCGGCGATCACGTCGCTGGCGATCGCGACCGGGCAGAACGTTGCCGTAGTCGGGCATCCCACATCGTCGCGCACACGGGCGGCGAACTGAAGTCCAGAATCTCGTACTGGCGAGGTCGCGAATTTGGACTAGTCCGCGGACGCTCGGCGTGCGAGCGTGTTCGCGCATGACAACACAACTCGAGAATCAACACCGACCGGGAGACGCGAGCTCGTGGCACGCGCCGCGGCCTGTGGCCCGGTGCTCGCCGAGAACGCCGCTCGGCACGACAGGGACGGCACATGGGTGCACGAGTCGTTCCAGCACGTCAAGCGACGCAGGGCCTGCTCAAGATCGCCGTGCCGACCGAGCTCGGCGGCGAGGGAGCGACGATCCGCGAGGTGGCGATGGTGCAGCGCGAGCTCGCCAAGTACTGCGGCTCGACGGCGCTGGCCTCGTCGATGCACCAGCACGTCACGGCCTTCACCGCGTGGCGCTACCGGCGCGGCCTGCCCGGCGCCGAGGCCACGCTGCGCAGGATCGCCGACGACGGGATCGTGCTCGTCTCGACCGGCGGCGGCGACTTCACCCGCCCGCGCGGCGAGGCGGTCAAGGTCGACGGCGGCTACTCGGTCAGCGGCCGCAAGCTGTTCGCCAGCCAGTCGCCGGTCGGCAACGTGCTGTCGACGATGTTCGTCTACGACGATCCCGAGCGCGGCAAGCGCGTGCTCAACATGGCGGTGCCGGTCGCCAGTCGACGGCGTCACCGTCGCACGACAACTGGGACACGCTCGGCATGCGCGGCACCGGCAGCAACGACGTCACGCTCGAGGACGTGTTCGTGCCCGACGAGCGGGTGCTCGCCGACCGTCCGTACGACGTGCTCGACCCGCCGCTGCAGGTGATCTGCAGCATCGCCTTCCCGATCATCTCCGGCGTCTACCTCGGCGTCGCCGAGGCCGCGCCAGCGACGTACGCGATCGCGTCCGTGTCGAAGCCCGACCGACCCGAGCGTGCAACGTCAGGTCGGCCTGATGCGCAACCGGCTGCAGGTCGCGGCGTGGGCGCTCGACGGCGCGCTCGGCGGTCGTCGGCGACGACCCGACGCCGTCGATGGAGACGGTCGCCGCCGTGATGGCCGCCAAGCGCGAGATCGCGCTGGCCGGCATCGAGGTGTGCGACATGGCGATGGAGCTCGGCGGTGGGCCGGCGTTCTTCAAGGGCTCGCCGATCGAGCGTGCCTACCGCGACATCCGGGCGATCAAGTTCCACCCGCTGTCGCCGGAAGGCGACGCTGCTCCACGCCGGCCGGCTCGCCCTCGGCGTGCCGTGCGACCAGGTCTGAACGGTCGCTCACCCGGACCAACTAGACAGGGTGGGTGCGGAGAGGGGCGACGCGTCGTGAGCGGCGACTCCGCTGGCGCGCCGCAGCCGATGGCTTGGCGGCCGGTCACCAACCCGTACGAACCCGTGCGGGTGCTGTCCGACGACCACGTCGAGCAGATCCATCTCGCCTCGCTCCGGCTGCTGGCCGGCACCGGCATGCGGGTGCTCGATGCCGCCGCGCACGCGACGCTTCGCGGCCGCCGGGTGCGAGGTCGACGACATCGTCGTCCGGTTCGACCCGGAGATGGTCGTCGACGACGATCGCCGCGGCACCCTCGGAGTTCACGCTGCGCGCCCGCAATCCCGATCGCGACCTCGTGATCGGCGGCCGCAACGTCGTGTTCGGCTCGGTCGGCGGTCCCGCGTTCGCCAACGACGTCGAGCGCGGCCGCCGCCCCGGCACGCTCGCCGAGCAGGCCGAGTACCTGGCGCTGATCCAGCAGCTCGGGCGTGATCCACCACGAGGGCGGCGGCCCGTTCGAAGCCGATGGACCTGCCACCCGAGACGCGCCACCTCGACGTGTGCCACTCGCTGATCCGGCACCTCGACAAGAACTGGCAGGGCATCCTGCTCGGTCGCGATCGCGCGGCCGACTGCATCGACATGGTCGCGATCGCGCTCGGCACCGATCGCGACGGGCTCGCCGAGCGCCCGGCGCTGCTCGGCATCGCCAACACCAACACGCCGCTGACGCTCGACGTGCCGATGGCGGAGGGGATCATCGAGTTCGCCGAGGCCGGGCAGGCGGTGTGCATCACGCCGTTCACGCTCGCCGGGGCGATGGCGCCGGTCACGCTCGCCGGAGCGCTCGTGCTGCAGAACGCCGAGATGCTGGCCGGGCGCGACGCTCGTGCAGCTCGTGCGGCCGGGCGCGCCGACGGTCTACGGCTCGTTCACGTCGAACGTCGACATGCGCAGCGGCAGCCCGGCGTTCGGCACGCCCGAGTACACCAAGGCCGCGCAGGCGAGCGGGCAGCTGGCGCGGCGGTACGGGCTGCCGTTCCGCTCGTCGAACACGACCGCCTCGAACACCGTCGACGCCCAGGCGACCTACGAGAGCGCGATGTCGCTGTGGGGCGCGGTGATGGGCGGCGCCAACCTCGTCAACCACGCCGCCGGCTGGCTGGAGGGCGGGCTCACGGCGAGCTACGAGAAGCTGATCATCGACGCCGAGATGCTGCAGATGATGGCCGCCTACCTCGAGCCGATCGACGTCGACGAGGCGACGCTGGCGCTCGAGGCGATCGCCGAGGTCGGCCACGGCGGGCACTTCTTCGCCTCGCCGCACACGATGGAGCGCTACGAGTCGGCGTTCTACACGCCGCTCGTCAGCGACTGGCGCAACTTCGAGTCGTGGACCGAGGCCGGGTCGGTCGACGCCACCGAGCGCGCCCACCGGATCTGGCGGCAGCTGCTCGCCGACTACGAGCAACCGCCGCTCGACGCCGGCGATCGACGAAGCGCTGACCGAGTTCGTCGCCCGCCGCAAGCAGCAGCTCGCTCCTCGACTGACGGCGGACGTTCAACCGGCGGTCCCAGTCGGTGAGGCCGCAGTCGCGGCTCACCCGGTCGACCAGCACGCACTGCTCGTGCTCGGTCATCGCCTCGATCGCGACGGCCGCGTCGCCGGTGGCGAACCAGCACAACGTCGGCACGTCCGTCAGCTCCGTCATGTCGACCGCTTGCCACAACCTCGCTGCCGACGATCCGGATCGGCCGCCTGGCCGTCGGCCACCAGCGCGTGTCGTAGGTCGCGAACAGCTTGGCGATCGGTCCCGTGCCGAGTAGGCTGCAGCGCCTCGACGACGTCGTCGGGCAGACCCGGGTGAGAACTCGATCGCGCCCGCCGCGAGGACGCGCGACCGGCACGGTCACGATCACGCGCCGATGCGCTGCGGCCCGTGTCGGTCGACCACGTCCGGCCGTCGTCGATCGCGGTCAGCAGTCGTGCACCCGCTCGCCGTACACGATGTCGAGCCCGTTCGCGAGCGTGCGCGATCACCGGCTCGAGGCTCGACGTGATGAAGCAGTCGTCGCCCGGCAGCTCGTACGGCTCGAACCCGACGCTCGGCGCGAAGTCGTCCATCGGCGCCCCGTAGAGGTTCTCGACCTCGACCGTGATCCACGCCGCGACCACGCTCGCGACGAGTCGGGTCGAGTGTCGGGCTCGTGCGCCCAGCGCCTCGCGCCAGCGCGTCGGCGGCGGTCGCGTCAGGCGGCGCGGCAACGAGTCGGTCGTGCGACCGCGGTCGCCGCAGGTCGCTCCGCCTGCTCGTGGACGGCCTCGCTGATGCAGGCCGTGGCCGGCCACGAACTGGACCCGGCACCCCAGTCGTCCGGGTGTCGAGGACACCAGTCCGGCGAGCGGATGGCCGATGTCGCCGTGCAACCACGCGCGCGCCGAGCGGGAGCGGGATGCCGAGGCTGGTGTCGGTCGCGACCCGACCGCCGGCGCGGTCGCGTCGACTCGACGCACCGTCACCGTGCGTCCGGCCGCGGCGAGCCGTCGGGCGGCGCGACCAGCCCGCCAGCCCGGCACCGACCACGAGCACGTCATCCGTCGTCGGCTGGCGATGCGCGGCGTCGGCGGCGCGCTCGCCGGAGAACCAGGCGCCGTGCATCGTCGCCGGATAGTCGACCGAGGTCGCCTCGCCGGCGAACCACAGCCCAGGCAGGATCTCGTGCGGCGAGGCGCGCCCGGTGCTGCCGGCGTGGCGCCGACGCGGAGGTACGAATAGGCGCCGCGCGAGTCGGGGTCCGAGCACCAGGTCGAGCTCACCGCCCGGCGGGCACCACGCGGCGCTGGTGGCCTTGGCCATCACGACCGCGCGGTGACCGCGATGGTCGACCTCGGCGATCGGCCGCCAGCCGCGGTCGAGGTAGTAGGCGTCCTGCCCGGCGGTGAAGAGGTGGACGTAGTCGTGCCCGCGCTCGCGCGGCTTCGGCACGACGCGTCGACGAGGCGGCCGACCGAGCCCGCGGCTGCGCGCCCGCGGCGTGACGTACAGGCTCGCCAGCCACGGGCTGAGGTGCTCGAATCCCGGGCAGGTCGTCGGAGCCGATCAGCGACACCGAGCCGAGCAGCGAGTGCTCGTCGGCGGCCGTGCCCGTCGAACGCGATCCAGGTGATGTCGCGCGAGCCGGCTCGGCCATCGCCTCCAGCTCGAGCGTGGCGATCTCGTGGTTCCAGACCCGCTCGTCGTAGAGGTAGCCGAACTCGTCGTGGTGCCACGCGCGCCAGCACCGGCGCGAGGTCGCGGCGTGCCCCCACAGCGGGGCGATCGTCGACGTTCATGGACGGTGTCGCGCGTCGAGCCGTCAGCTCTGGCCGAGCGACGCGAGCTTGGCGAGCCCCTTCTCGAAGTCGGCACCGATCCGCTTGTCCATGTGCATGACAGATGTCGATGATCTGCATCATGAGCGTGCATCGGGCTGTCCATCGCCCACGTGACGTTCGGTCGTGCCGGTCCGTTGTCGGCGAGCGAGAAGCGGGTCGTGTTGCTCGGACTTGAACGGCTTGATGAAGGTCAGCGACGAGGTCGAGCCGGTGCGGCGGGTCGGCGTCGATGATCTCCATCCGGCCCTCACCGGCCTTCTTGTTGCCCTTCCACTCGTGCACGGCGCCGACGCCGTGGTCGGCACCGGAGTAGGTGTGCGCCATGTTCGGGTCGAGCTCCTCCCACGGCGACCAGCGCTCCCATGCGTGGAAGTCGTCGAGCAGCGGAAAGATCCGCTCCGGAGCGGCCGGGATCATCGCGCTGCGCTGGACAGTGCAACGTCTTGCCCATGCCCGAACTGTAGATCCGTTCGCCGACCTGATCCGGTATCGGCGCCGTGCGGGCGCCAGACATCGGCACCGCGGATGTACGGTGTCGGCGATGGCGAGGATCGCGGTGATCACGGGGGCGGGTACCGGGGTCGGACGGGCGGCGGCGGTCGCGCTCGCCGGCGACGGGTTCACGATCGTGCTCGCCGGGCGGCGTACCGGAGCCGCTGGACGAGGTGCGCGGCCGAGCTCGGCGAGGGCCATCTCGTCGTGCCCGACCGACGTCACCGATCCCGAGTCGGTCGACGCAGCTGTTCGCCGCCGTCGAGGAGCACTTCGGCCGGATCGACCTGCTGTTCAACAACGCCGGCATCGGCGCCCCGGCGGTGCCGCTCGAGGAGCTCACGCTCGAGCGCTGGCGCCAGGTCGTCGACACCAACCTCACCGGCACGTTCCTGTGCTCGCAGCGGGCGATCGCGCTGATGAAGCGCCAGTCGCCGAGCGGCGGCCGGATCATCAACAACGGATCGATCTCGGCCCACACGCCGCGTCCGCAACTCGGCGCCGTACACGGCGACCAAGCACGCCCTCACCGGGCTCACGAAGTCGATCGCGCTCGACGGCCGGCCGTTCGGCATCACGTGCGGCCAGATCGACATCGGCAACGCGGCGACGCGCGATGACGGCCCGCATGGCGACCGGCGTCGCCCAGGCCGACGGCTCGATTCGCGACCGAGCCGTCGATGGACGTCGCCGACGTCGGCCGCGCCGTCGCCTACATGGCGAGCCTGCCGCCCGACGCCAACGTGCTCACGATGACGGTGATGGCCGCCGGGATGCCCTTCGTGGGCCGCGGCTGAAGCGGGTTGGCGAGCAGCAGGCAGCAGCACCGACGAGCAGCACCGGCACCGACGAGGTAGGCGATGCGGACATCGGCGATCGCGCGCAGTGCCGGCCATCAACGCCGGCGCCGCCGTCAGCGCCGCGCCCGACGCCAGCGATCCGCGCGCCGAACCCTGGTGGGGCGAGGCCGGGAAGCGGTCGAGCAGCGCCGTCAGCCGGCTGGGGTAGAGCGGTGACGCACCGAGCCCGGCGATGCCGATGCCGGCGATCGCGACCGCCGGCGTTCGGGCACGCCCCACAGCATCACGAACCCGATCGCGATCCCGACCACGCTCGGCAGCACGGTCCGCGGCGGCGGCCACGTGCTGACCGCGAATCGCCCGACCGCCATGCCGATTCCCCAGGCGCCGGCACCGGCGGCGGCCGCCGCCGTCGACAGATCGAGCTCGTCGTGCAGGAAGGTGGCGGCGAAGTAGACGAAGCAGAACTCGATCATGATCGACATCGCAAGCACGGCGAACTCGCGCCACCACACCCGCAGTGGCGGCACGACCTCGGCGTCGCTCGACTGCTCGACGTGCACGGGCGGCGGGTCGCCGCACGGCTCGGCCGCGCGGTGACGATGACCGCGATCGGCGGCGATGCCGATCGGGATCGCCATGCCGGGCAGCCACCCCGTGCCGACCGCGATCGACAGGCCGACGGCGAGCGGCGCGACGACCGCGGCGACGCTCGAGTAGGCGTTGGACCGCATCATCACGCGCTCGGTGTCGCCGGCGCGGATCGTCGCCAGCACGGCCGGGAGCAGGCGGATCAGGTAGGCAGCCGCGATCGATGCCGCCAGCGCGCCGATCAGCGCTGACCGCCAGCCAGCGCGTGATGCCCATCACGACCAGTCCGACGGCGAGCGCGATCGAGCCGCCGATCACGCCCGCGGCGTGGTTGGACCGGCCGTCGATCGCCGCCGTGGCGGCGGACGACGATCAGACCCCCACACCAGCATCACCGCGCCCGGGCAGCAGCGGATACATGCTGGCCCGCTCGCCGATGTCGTCCTCGAGCTCGGGCAGGATCGACGCCGAACCCGTTGAGGAACCACCCGAGCGCGGCGAACGACGACGTAGCACGCGAGCACCATCTGCGTCGGGCGTGGGGGGCGAACCGCCGTCGTCAACACTTGCGTCGCAGGATACGTCTCGACGCGGCTGGTCACGTGCCGGCGCTCGGTAGCTTGCAGCGGGTGACCGAGGTGCGCCAGTTCCGCCAGCATCGATTCGTGCCGCCGCCCGGCTCGTGCGAGATCCTGCTCGTGCGCCACGGCGAGTCGAGCCCGCACGTCGAAGGAGAGCCGTTCACGCTGGTCGACGGGCACGGCGACCCGGCGCTGGCGCCGGAGGGCCACGAGCAGGCCGCGCTGCGTCGCCGACCGGCTGATCGCGACCGGCGAGCGGATCTCCGCCATCTACGTCACGACGCTGCGGCGCACGCAGCAGACGGCGGCGCCGCTCGCCGAGCGGCTCGGCATCGAACCGCAGGTCGAGCCCGATCTGCGCGAGGTGTTCCTCGGCGAGTGGGAGGGTGGCGAGCTGCGCCGCCGGGTGATCGACCAGGATCCGCTGGCGATCGCGATGTTCGAGGCCGGTCGCTGGGACGTCATCCCCGGCGCCGAGCCCGACGACGAGTTCCGGGGCCGCGTCCAGCGCGCGATCGAGCGGATCGCCGCTGCCCATCCCGACGAGGTCGTGGTCGTGGTCGTCCACGGCGGCGTGATCGGCCAGGCGATGAACATCGCCTCGGGTCGGCCGGGCTTCGCGTTCACCGGCTCCGACAACGCGTCGATCTCGCACCTCGTCGATCACGCCGCAGCGCTGGATCGTCCGCTGCTTCAACGACACGGCCCACCTCAGCGAGCGCTTCAGCACCGCCGACGAGCCGCCGCCCGCGACCGGCATCCGCCCCGCCGGCGTCACGTTCTGAACGGGCGCTCGCACCTACGGTGGCGGCCATGCGCTGGCTGGTGGGTGGGCAGGTCTACGACGTCGAGCACGCCGACGTTCCGGCGTGCCGACATCGGGCTCGACGGCGACCGCATCGCCCGCATCGGCAGTCGCGCCCGACGCGGCGACGACGACGACGTGCGTCGACGCTCGACGGCGCGTGGCTGCTGCCCGGCCTGATCGACTGCCACGTCCACCTCACGCAGCCGACCGATGCCGGCGACCCGGCGAAGGCCGTCGGCGCGATCGGACGCGGCGGTCGCGCTCGTACACGGCGGACGCCGCGCGCCGCACGGTGATGGCCGGGCATCACGACCGTGCGCGACGTCGGCGGCTGGAACTACGTCGAGATGGCCGTGCGCGACGCGGTCCGGTCGGGCCAGATCCCCGGGCCGCGGATGTTCCTCGCCGGCAAGCTGCTCTCGATCACGACCTCGACGGTCGGCTACTACCCCGGCATGTACGAGGTCGCCGACGGCGCCGACGCGGTGCGGCGCGCCGCCCGCCGCCAGCTCGCCCACGGCGCCGACCTGATCAAGGTGATGGCGACCGGCGCGCATGCTGTCGTCGGAGACCGAGGACGCGCAGCGCGATCCAGTTCACGCTCGACGAGCTGCGGGCGGCGGTCGAGATCGCCCACGACAACCACAAGCACGTCGCCGCCCACTGCCACGCGCTGCGCGGCATCGAGAACGCGGTCGAGGCCGGCGCCGACAGCATCGAGCACTGCACGTTCGCCGACGACGCCGTGCTGAAGCTGATGGCCGAGCGCGGCACTGCGCTCGTGCCGACGATCTGCGCCGGCGAGCTGCTGTTCCGCGACGCCGACGGTGGTGGCGACGATGCCGGAGCACCTGCGCCAGCGGATGGCGGCGTTCAACGACGTGCACGCCGCCGCCGTGCGGCGTGCCCACGAGCTGGGCGTCACGATCGCGATGGGCACCGACGCCGGCACGCCCGGCAACCACCACGGGCTGAACGCCCACGAGTGCGTGTTCCTCGTCGAGCAGTGCGGCCTGTCGCCGGCCGAGTCGATCCGCACCGCCACGCGTCGAACGCCGCCCGGCTGCTGCGACGGCGAGGGCGAGCTCGGTGTGCTGCGCGAGGGCGCCTACGCCGACGTGATCGCGCTCGACGGCAACCCGCTCGACGACATCACCGAGCTGACGCGGGTGTCGACGGTGGTCGCCGCCGGCGCACGTGGTGCGCAACGACTGGTGACCGGCCTGACGCGGTCCGCGGGTCGCGGCCGGTGAAGGCGATCAGGCGGTCCTGCTCGGTGGTGGCGGCGTCGGTGTCGATCGCGTCGGCGTAGCGGCCGGGCGCCGCGGACCGGGTCGTCGCCCCGCTGAGGTAGTCGGCGTAGCACGACGCTGACGGCGCCGGGATCGAGCGTGTCGTCGACGCCGGCCGCACGGGCGAGGTCCCACGTGTGCACAGCGTGTCGGCGCACATCCTGCCGATGTACGTCGTCGAGCGTCATCTCGCCCGAGCGACGACTGATCAGCGTCTGCAGCGCGCCGGCGTCGGTCGGTGGCTTCGAGGTAGCGGTCGCGGATCGCGCGGAACGTCGCCAGCGGATCGTCGCCGGCGATCGCCGTCGAGATCGCCGAACGCGTCGACGCGCCGTGCCCACGCCGCCGCGGGCGGCGATGTTGTTGACGACGCCCATCGCGTGCCCGGCGACCTGACGCGCGTTCCACCCCTCGCACGGCGACGGGTTCGTCCCACGCCGTCGCCTGGCACGAGCCGCAGCACGTGCTCGAAGCCGAACACGATCGTCGTGTACTGCCGCAGGTTCTCGCTCATGATGACGGCAGAGTACGGGTGCCGATCAGGCGCAGCGCGAGGCGGAGCCGGCTCTCGTAGTCCTCGCGGTTGATGTAGGCGCCGCACAGGTGGCGGTGGCCGGTGTACGACGGTGCGGCCGTGCAGCACGCGCCAGTTGTCGAACAGCATCGCGTCGCCGGGCGGGTTGACCCGCCGCCACTGCAGGCGGTGGTCGTTGGCGAGCGCCTCGAACGCCCGCAGGGCGTCGTAGAACTGCTCCATCTCGTCGCGCCGGCAGCAGGAACGGCGCGCGGTCGGCGTTGTTGAACGACACCTGCACCAGCTCGCCGGAGTCGGTCGTGCCGGAACACCGGCCGGCTCGCCATCAGGTGCGACCCGTCGCCGATGTACTGGCCGGGCACCTCGACTCGCGACGAGCACGTCGTACAGCTCGGGCTCGGCTGCTGCGCAGCTCGCTGGCGATGCGGAACCCGTCGACCATCGTCGACAGCCCGCCCGTGCCGTCGAAGGCCAGGCAGTGCAGGAGCTGCAGCCCGGGCGCGTCGTGCGAGTACGTGCCGTCGGTGTGGGGGAGCAGCTCGAGGTTGGTGTAGGCGGTGTCGGCCTTCGAGAGGTCGGCCTGGAAGTCCCAGAAGCCGCCGAAGATCGTCTCGCGCACGTACCCGACGCGCTGCACGAGCTGCTCGGTCGCCTCGATCGTCGGCGGCGTGCCGGTGACGATGCAGAAGCCGTAGGTGGCGACCTGTGCGCATCCACGCGTCGACACCGTCGTCGCCGTCCATCACCGCCGCGTACGGGACCGTCGGCCACTCGTCGAGGATCGTCTCGCCGTCCCACAGCACGCGCTCGGCCGGCACGCTCGGTGCGGGCCGCGGCTGGCGACGCGGAACCGGGCGAGGAAGTCGCTCGACAGCGTCGATGCCGGCGAGCCGTCGCTCCACGTCGATCGCGACCGACGTCGTCGACGAGCGCCGTCGCGGTGCCGCGCAAGCGCGGCGTCGACGGCGGCGGTGTGGAGCTGGCGTTGCTGGGTGACCGGGTGCAACGTCGCCGAGTCGTGGTCGCGCAGCCAGAGCCACGGGATACTCGGTCACGCCGCCGTCGTCCCAGCGCACCTTCAAGGCGCGGTCGGTCGGGTTCGAGGGCGGCGATCGTCGTCACGCGACGAATTCTGGCATCCGGTGGCCGATCGCGGAGCCGGTGGCTGCCGTCAGCCCGCCCGGCGGGCGGTCAATCCGCCGTCGACCATCAGCGACGCGCCGGTGATGTACGAGGCGTCGTCCGACGCCAGGAAGGCGATCACGGCGGCAACCTCGGCGGCGTCGGCGATCCGGCCGAGGGCGACGCCGGCGAGCATCGCCTGTTCGGCGGCGGCCGGGTCGGGGTTGCGGTCGATCGAGTCCTGGACCAGGCGCGTCCGGATGAAACCGGGGCAGACGACGTTGGCCCGCACGCCGGAGGGTCCGTAGTCGAGCGCCATGTTGCGGGTCAGCCCCACCAAACCGGCCTTCGCCGCGCCGTACGGGAAGAAGCCGGGGAGCGACACGAAGCCGTGCATCGACGAGACGTTGACGATCGCGCCGCCGCCCGCCTGCGCGCATCGCCGGGACGGTGTACTTGGCGGTCAGCCACGCCGCCTTGAGGTCGATCGCGAAGAACGCGGTCCCATTCGTCGGACGTCATCGTGGTCGAGTCGAAGTTGGCGTTGACGCCGGCGTTGTTGATCAGCACCGTGACCGGGCCGAGCTCGGCGCTGCAGCGCTCGACCAGCGCCGCGACCTCGTCCTCGACGCCGATGTCGCACGCGTGGAAGCGGACGCTGCCGCCGATCTCTGATGCGGCGCGCTCGCCGACGTCGACCGTCGATGTCGCAGAAGACGACCGACGCGCCCTCGGCGGCGAGTCGTTCGACGGTCGCCCGGCCGATTCCCCGCGCTCCGCCGGTGACGAGCGCCGTGCGACCGTCGAAGCGTCCCATCACGTCGCCTCGTCGTTGCCGGGGAGCGCTGTCAGCGCCGCGAGCACGTCGGGCGCCACCACGTTCGGGGCGCGCCCTCGAACGCCGGCGTCGATCGACAGGACCGCGCCGGCCAGCGGTTCACCGGCGCGCTCGGCCTCGTTCAACTTGTGGCGCGAGGTCGTGACGAACAACGTGCTGAGGTCGTCGCCGCCGAAGGCCGGGCACGTCGGGCACGAGACCGGGAGCGCGACGGTCTCGATCAGCTCGCCGTCGGGGTCGTAGCGGCGCATGGCACCGCCCTCGAACAGCGCCACCCACACGCATCCGTCGGCATCGAGCGTGAGCCCGTCGGGCAGACCGTCGGCCGGGTCGATGGCGGCGAACTGGCGCCGGTCGGCGACCGCCCCGGTGGCGACGTCGAACGCCACACGTCGATGCGTTGGCGTCGTCGAGTCGATGTAGTACATCCGCTCGCGTTCGATGTCCCAGTCGAGCCCGTTCGACAACGTGATGCGATCGTCGATCGTGCGCAGGCCGTCGTCGGCGAGGCAGTAGAGCGCGGCCGTGCCCGGAGTCCGGGCGAGCGACATCGATCCGAACCAGAGCCGGCCGGCGGGATCGGCCTTGCCGTCGTTGAAGCGGTTGCCCGGCGCGATCGGACTCGACCGTGCGGCGCATGATCTGCTGTCGCTCGGCGACGAGCGTGAGGTCGCCGCCGGCCCCGCACACGAGCTCAGCGCCGCCGGCCACCGGCACGGCGAAGCTCACCGGCGGACCCACGTGGGTCGTGAGGTCGGTGCCCGTTGCGGGGTCGAGCTCGTGGATGTCTCCACCGTTGATGTCGACGTAGACGAGGCGCCGGCGTTCGGCATCCCAGTGAGGCGCCTCGCCCAGCTCGGATCTGATCGCGAACGGGGCGTCGACGGCGGCCACGCCCCGGCTACCTCATCGCCGCGGCGAGCACGGCGAGGCTCTGGCGGAGATCGTCGAGCGGCGCTCCGCTGTCGGGGGTCCGGTCCTGCTCGATCGTCGCGTAGCCGCTGTAGCCGGCGCGCGTCGAGGGCGGCCAACACGGCGCCGAGGTCGACCAGCCCCTCACCGAGCGGGCAGAAGATGCCGGCCTCGATCGCCCGCCAGAAGTCGAGCGACTCGGCATCGATGCGGGCGAGCACGTCGGGGCGGATGTCCTTGAAGTGGACGTGGCCGAGCCGGTCGGCGTACTGCCCGATCGCCTTGGCGGGGTCGATCCGTGCCAGCGCGAAGTGACCCGTGTCGATGCACAGGTCGAGATCGGTGTCGGCGACGAGTCGCTCGATCTCGTCGGCGAACTCGATGTAGCCACCGGCGTGGGGATGGACGACGGGAAGCAACCCGTGGCCACGGGCGATCACGGCGATCTCGGAGATCTGGTCGAGCATCGCCCGCCACCGGTCGGCATCGAGCCGTTGGGCGGCGTCGGGGCGGCCGGCGGTGCGGACGCGGATGTCGTCGGGTCGATCGATGATCGACGAGCACGGTGCCGCCCGAGGCGGCGATCGCGCGGCTGGCCCGTTCGGCGGCGGCCATCACCCGATCGCGCTGCGCCGGATCGTGCAGGTCGTCGAAGATGAACGAGCCGACCGAGGTCAGGTTGCGGCTGCGCAGCACGGCGCGCAGCGCCTCCGGATCCTCCGGGAGGTAGCCGACCGGGCCGAGCTCGAGGGCGCCGACCCCGGACGCCTCGATGTCGTCGAGCACCTGTTCCCACGGCGGGTTGCCCGGGGCGTCGGCGAAGTCGACGCCCCAGGTGACGGGGCCGGTGGCGAGCTTGATCGAACGCGATGTCATACGGGAAGCCTCCGTGGATGGTCGAGCGCACGCGGATTGAGGAGATCGGTCGCCACTCCGCCGTTGGCGACCTCGACGACCGATCGCGTCACACGCCGCGTCATCTCGTCGATCGACACGGTGCTGAGCCCGCCGTTGTGAGGGCTGAGCACGACGTTCGGCAGCTCCAGCAGCGGCGAGCCTGCGGGAGGCTCGATGGCGAAGGCGTCGATGCCGGCCCCGGCGAGCCGCCCGGAGCGGAGCGCATCGACGAGCGCCGCTTCGTCGACGACCTCGCCGCGTGCGGTGTTGACGAGGATCGCCCCGGGACGCATCAACCGCAGGGCGCGGTCGTCGATCGAGATGCCGCGTCGATTCCGATGAGCGGGCAGTGGATCGAGACGATGTCGCTGCGCTGCAGCAGCTCGTCGAGCGGCGACCGACGTCTCGGACGCATCGCCCGGCAGGGCGGGTCGTGCACCAGCAACTCGACGTCGAAGCCCCGCAACCTGGCGGCGACCCGCCGCCCGATGCGACCCAGCCCGACGCAGCCCCACCGTCGCGCCGGCGAGCTGGCGCGGGGCGTACGCTCCGGTGCGGTTCCAGCCGCCGCGCCGGACGTCGTCGATCGAGCTCCGGGATCCGGCGCAGCACCGCCAACATCAGGCCGATCGTGTGATCGGCGACCGACTGGTCGTTGGCCCCGGGCGTGGTGACGACCTGGATGCCGAGATCGGATGCGGCTTCGACATCGACGGTGTCGACCCCGACCCCGACGCGGGCGACGACGCGCAGGTCGACCGCCTCCCGCATCACCTCGGCCGTGAACGGATCGGTCGACGCGATCGCGCCGACCGCGCCGATCGAGCAGATCGCTCAGCTCGGCCGGGGAGCGCGGCCCGCGCTTGGGGGCGAGCCGGATCTCGAGCCCGGCCGACGTGAGCGCGCCGCCGATCGCCTCGTGCTGCGTGTCGTAGTCGGGAAAGGTCACGAGCACGATCGGGCGGGAGGGTCGCGCGGTCGGCACCCGACGATCTCATCACGACCGGTCGCCGTCGGGCGAGCCGAGGCCGGATCGTCTAGTGACGTCGTGGCCTCGGCGACCCAGTAGTCGGCGGTCGGTTCGTCGACGAGGGTGGTCTTCGGGATCGCCTGCAAGCCACCGGCCCGCAACTCGGCGAACGCCGGCACCGGGTCGGGGTCCTTGAAGTAGCGTGTCGCTGTCGTAGTCGGGGGCGACGGCGGTCGGGTCCTCGGCCCACCACGACGCCTCGAGCGCGATCCCGTTCGGGTCGGTGAAGTAGATCGAGCGCATCAGGCCGTGATCGACGACGTCGGTGACCTCGCGAGCCGGCTCGAGCAGACGCTGCCGCAGTGCCAGCAGCGCGGCCTCGTCGGGAAGATCCATCGAGAGGTGATCGAACTGACCGGCCCGCTCGTCGAACACGCCGGCCGGCTTGGCGATCATCTTCGACTCGTGGCCGGTGTACTGGAAGAAGGCGACCGAGCTCGACTCGCCGAACCGGAAGAAGTAGTGGCGGAACGTGTCGGTGCCGATCGTGGCGACAGCGGCGCGCCCATCACGCCGTGCCAGAAGCGCACGGTCGTGTCCATGTCGTTGGTGATCAGCGCGAGGTGGTTGAGGCCTTGCCAGGGGACGTTCGGGTTCGGAGGTTGCCATCGTGTGTTCCTCTCAAAAAAACTTGCGTACGCAAGTATTCCGGACCGGCCGTCGGAAGTCAACCGATCCCGGGCCTAGGGTTCTCGCACCACGATCGCACGATCCACGGAAGAAGTCATGACGTACTCGACGATGACCTACGACGTCCGCGACGGCGTCGCCCACCTGCGGTTCACGCAACCCGACCGGGCCAACGCCGTCAGCCCGGCGTTCTCGGCCGATCTGCGCGGCGGCGATGATCGAGATCGAGTTCGATCCGGCGGTGAAGGCGGTGTCGGTCACCGCCGAGGGCAAGGTCTTCTGCGCCGGCGGTGACCTCAAGCTGTTCCACGAGGCGGGCGAGGCGCTCCCGGCGGTGGCGGCCGACATGCTCGTCGACTTCCACGCCGCGATCTACAAGATGAACACGATCCCCAAGCCGTTCGTGGCCGGCGTGCGCGGCGCCGCCGGGGGCGCCGGGCTGTCGTTGATGAGCGCCTTCGACCTCGTCGTGTCGGGTGAGTCGGCCAAGTTCACGATGGCCTACACCCGCGCCGGGGTCACGCCCGACGGCACGTCGTCGTACTTCCTCGCTCGCCACATCGGGCTGCGGCGGATGCTCGATCTCACACTCACCAACCGCGTGCTCTCGGCGGCCGAGGCCGAGGCGTGGGGGCTCGTCAACCGCGTCGTGCCCGACGACGAGGTCGACAGCGCCACGGCGGCACTCGCACAGCAGCTCGCCGACGGGGCGACGCTGGCGCCCGGGTCTCGCCAAGCGCGTCGATCTACCACGGCTACGAGCACGGTCTGGCCGACGCCGGCGAGTTCGAGGGACGCACGATCACGCAGGTGATGGCCGGCCACGACGCCCACGAGGGCATCGCCGCCTTCGTCGAGAAGCGCGCACCGACGTTCCACGGGGAATAGAACAGGCAGGCATGCGGGCGAGCCAGCGCCGGTGGACGCCTTGGTGGCGGTGGGCATCGGCGGTGTTCGTCGTCGCCACCGTGGCCGGCGTCGACGGCGCCGCCGCCGGTGCAGCCGGTGCAGTCGTGCCGGGTCCGCTCGATTGCTCGCGTGCCGACGTGGTGGTGTTCGGCAGCTCCACCGACTACGCAGCCGGGGTCGGCAAGCACAACATTCCGCGTGCCTGGCCCGAGGTGCTCGAACGCGACTTCGGAAGCGATTCGGAGGTCGTCGGTCTCCGGGTCACCAACGAGGCCCGCCCGGGATCGACGTCGACGGTGAAGAGCATCTGGGGCGAGGCCGACGAGTTCCGCGTGATCACCCACATCCCTGACGTGTTCGACAGGTACAGCGACGAGCGCCGCGAACGCACACTGGTGATCGTGTCGCCGAGCATCGCCGATCTGCAGATCAACCACGGTGACATCGACGAAGCGGTCGACGGGATCGAGCAGATCGTCGAGCTGCTCGACTCGCTCGGGATCCGGCGCACGCTGGTGTTGCCGATGAACCCCACCGCCCACCGCTCGATCGCCAACTTCGACAGGCCCGGCCTGAATCGCCAGGTGCAGGCGTTCAACGAGCAGCTCCTGAGCGTCGGCCTGCTGCCACGGTCGTACGCCGAGTCCCCGCTGCTCTCGGCGAACGGGGTCGATGGAGCAACCGAGTACTACGACGACTTCGAGAACCGTGACATGCACGGCAACACGGTGCCGCCCGACTACCTGCACCCCGACCCCGACGGTCACCGTCTGATCGCCCAGGCGCTGGTTCCGATCGTGCGCCCGGCGCTGGTGGATGTGTGCGTGTCGCGAAGCGGGCGGCGCCGCTGACCTGCCAGAGTGGGCGGATGGCACCGACGGGCACGACCGCCCGCTATCTCGACCGGATCGGCGTCGACGCTTCCGGCCGACCCGCCGATCTGGCGCTGCTGACCGAGCTGCAGGTCGCCCATCTGGTCGCCGTCCCGTTCGAGAACCTCGACGTGTTCCACCGGCGCGGCGTGCGCACCGATCTCGCGTGGTCGCTGCCGAAGATCGTCGAGCGCCGCCGGGGTGGTTGGTGCTTCGAGCTCAACGGCGCCTTCGGCTGGCTGCTCGGCGAGCTCGGGTACGCGGTCGACTACGTGTCGTGCCAGGTGTTCGGGCCGAGGGTGGGGCCCGCCGCTCGACCACTGCGCCTTCGTCGTCCACCTCGACGGCGAGCGCTGGCTCGTCGACGTCGGCTTCGGCGACTGCTGCATGGTGCCGGTGCCGATCGATCGACGGCGAACACGACGGCATCCCGCGGCGCGTGCGCTTCGACGCTCGACGGCGACACGTTCCGGATGTCGGAGCTGGCGCTCGAGCGGCGACGTGGCGTGACAGCCTGCAGGGCACGTTCCAGCCCCGGACGCTGGACGACGTTCACGCCGCGCAGCGACTACCTCCAGACCGAGCCCGGCCTGGCGTGGACCGAGAAGCCGTTCGCCACCCGGGCGACCGCCACCGACGGCTCGCGGGTGACGCTGCGCAACGGCCTGCTGCGCATCCGGGAGGGTGCCGGCGAGTTCGTCGATCGCCCGTCGACGACCCCGACGAGTGCGGCCGAGCTGCTTGCTACTGCACTTCGATCTGCACGATTCGGCCTCGCAGCCACCGGGTAGCGGCTCAGTAGACGATCACCGAGCGGGCTTCGGTGCCGCGGCGCATCACCTCGTAGCCCTCGTTGACCTCGTCGAGCGTGATCCGGGCGGCGACCAGCTCGTCGAGCTTGAGGCGGCCCTGCAGGTACAGGCTGGCGAGCATCGGGATGTCGCGCTTGAAGTCGTTGCCGCCCATGAACAGCCCTGCAGGCCGCGGTGCTGCGCCAGCATCTGCGCGCCCGGGAGCTCGATCATGACGCCCGGCCGCCGGCACGCCGACGACGTAGGCGACGCAACCCGGGCCGGATCATCTGGAACGCCTGGGCGACGGTGGTCGGCAGGCCGATCGCCTCGAACGACGGCGTCGACGCCGCCGCCGGTCAGCTCGAGCACCGCCTGCGACGGCGTCGGCCTCGGCGCCGTTGATCGTGTCGGTCGCCCCGAACGTCGCGCGCCAGCGCGAGCTTCTCGGGGTTGAGGTCGACGGCGATGATCCGCTCGGCGCCGGCCAGCCGGGCACCCTGGACGATGTTGAGCCCGATCCCGCCGCACCCGATGACGGCGACGCGTCGACCCGGCCGCACGCGGCCCCCGTTGAACGCCGAGCCGACGCCCGGTGATGACGGCGCAGCCGAGCAGCGCGCCGAGGTCGAGCGGCAGCTCGTCGGGCACCTTCACGATCCCGTTGCGGTGGGCCAGCATCTGCTCGGCGAAGCCGCCCAGCCCCGACATCTGCGTGATCTGCTGCTCGCCGCGGCGGACACGCGAGCGTGCCGTCGGCGCGGTACGTCAGCGCCCGCCGCCGCTCGCACAGGAACCGCCGGCCGCGCAGGCACTGGTGGCACTCGTTGCAGTGGACGTTGAGGCAGCCGACGACGTGGTCGCCGGGCGCGAACTCGGTCACGTCCGATCCGACCGCCTGCGACGATGCCCGCCGCCTCGTGGCCGAGCAGCACCGGCGGCGGCATCGGCATCTTGCCCTCCATCACGTGCAGGTCGCTGTGGCACAGCCCGCAGGCGGCGGTCTGCACGAGCACCTCGTCGGGGCCGATGTCCATCAGCGTGACCTCGTCGATCACGAGCTCGCCGGGGACGTTTCGAGGATCGCTGCGCGCATGGTGCCCTCACTGTTCAGTCGTGCGGTTGAGGATGAACTGGGATGTTGCGTGGGCCGCGCACCTGACCGTTGGCCCACGTCGTCGGTCGCGATCGGGGTCGAGCTCGTAGTCGGGGAACGCCCGCAGCCACTCCTGCAGCGCGACGGTCAGCTCGAGCCGGGCCAGGTTCGAACCGAGGCAGCGGTGGATGCCGAGCCCGAAGGCGACGTGGCGGTTGATGGCGCGGTCGATCCGGAACTCGTGGGCGTCCTCGAACGCCTCCGGGTCGTGGTTGGCGGCCGGGAACGTGACCAGCGTCTGGTCGCCGGCGTGCACCGGGCAGCCGGCGACCTCGGTGTCGGCGATCACCTGGCGTCCCATCGTGACGGGCGCGTAGTAGCGCAGCACCTCCTCGATCGCCATCTGCCAGAGCAGGTCGTCGTCGGCGGCGGCGACGAGCCGGTGCGCGTCGATCGGGGTGCTGGGCGAAGTGCCACAGCCCGGACCCGATCGCGCTCCACGTCGTGTCGATGCCGGCGAGGATCATCAGCGTCACGTAGCCGACCTGCAGCTCGGGATCGATCGGCTCGCCGTCGATCTCGCCGTGGGCGATCAGCGTCAGCAGGTCGTCCTGCGGCTCGGCCAGGCGACGATCGAGCATCGACCGGTTGTAGGCCGTCATCTCCTCGGTCAGCTGCAGCGCGCACGGCGTTGTCGCGCGGGCGCGAGCTGGAAGTTGCGGAAGATCCAGTCGCGGAACATGTCGGCGTCGCTCTCGGGCACGCCCAGCAGCCGGCAGATGCCGTGCACCGGGATGTGCTGCGAGTACTGCTCGGCGGCGTCGGCGTGCGTCGCCCCGTCGAGCGCGGCGATCAGGCCGCGGCAGAACTGGCGCAGGTCGTCCTCCATCGGGGCGATCTGCTTGGGGCTGAACGCCGGCAGCAGCAGCCGGCGGTGGCCGTGGTGGTCGGGCGGGTCGGACGTGATCGGCGGCGCCGGCCGGCGCGGCGCGTCGGGCATGGCGACGCTGACCTTGCGCGACGAGAAGTGCTCGGTGTCGTGGGCGACCTGCTGGACGGCGGCCATCGTGACCGGCATGTGGGCCCGCCCGTAGCGCTCGGTGGTGGCCACCGGGCACTGCTGCGCGGACCGAGTTCCAGATGTCGATCGCGTTCGGCGCCCCACTGCGGGTCGAGCCAGTCCCAGTCGTTGACCCAGTCGGTGACCGGCGGCATGTCGACCGTCGATGCATCGTCGTACGCCACGGCTGCGCTCCCCTCGGCTCGCGGACGCGTACGAGTGCGAGCGTAGGCGAACCGGTGTCGACGGCTATCGGTGACGTCGATCGGCTGGCCGGGTCCTGCCGGTAGAAGTCGGCGAGCCGTGTCGTAGACGCCGGGGGTGCTGGCGCGCAGCGTCGCCGGGCACCGTGAAGAACAGCTCGCTCGTGACGGCGAAGTACTCGGCCGGGTTGGTGGCGCCGTAGGCGCGCACGATCGGATCGGCGCCGCGCCGCTGGAGCCGGCGGAAGTTGGTGCCGATCGTCTGCTCCCACTCGGCTCGGGCGCTGGTCGCTGCCGAGCGGCGGCATGCCGTCGAACACGCCGTCGAGCTGGTCGAGCTTGTGGGCGAACTCGTGGTAGATGACGTTGACGCCGCGCTCGGGATGGGCGATCTCGCGCTGCGCCGTGCGCCAGTCGAGCACGATCGGCCCGCGGCCGTGGCCGGCCTGGCCGGCGAGGTAGCGCGGCGCGTTGCTCACGACGCCGCGCGCCGGGCCCTGGCACGATCTCGCGGGTGACGATCGTGCCGCCGTGGACGATCGACCGACGGTGACGTCGCGGAACGGCTCGGTGCGCGGCTCGAAGCCGGCGACGAGCAGCGCCGCGTGGGCGGCGATGGCGTCGACGATCGTCGTCGGTGAGCGCGAACCCGCGGGCGGCTTCCCAGCTCGACGCGCCGCGACGAGGCGCTCGGCGTGGGCGCGGTAGCGGCTCGCGTGCGGCTCGTCGAGCAGCCGCGCGGCAGCGCCGGGCGCCGCCGCCACTCAGGCGATCGACGACGCTCGATCCGCCATCGCCGCTCAGTCTGCCGGTGTGCCGGCGTCGGCCACCGGAAATCGTGCGGTCGCGGCGGCTTCGGGCGTGCGCGACTCTGTTCAATGAACCGGCCATGAGCTCGTCGTCCCGTCATCGTCGCCGCTCCACGCGTGACGCGCTGCGCGCCGCCGAGTCCGAGTCGACGCGCGCCCGCGCCGTCGAGGCGCATGCGTCGCAGCCACGCGCGGATCGCCGCCCGATCGCGTATCCGGAGGCGCTGCCGATCACGGCCCGACGCGACGAACTGGTCGCCGCCATCCGCGAGCACCAGGTGATCGTCGTCGCCGGCGAGACCGGGTCGGGCAAGAGCACCCAGCTCCCGAAGCTGTGCCTCGAGGCCGGCCGCGGCGTCGACGGGCATGATCGGCCACACCCAGCCGCGCCGGGTCGCGGCCCGCACGATCGCCGAGCGCGTCGCCGACGAGCTCGGCACACCGATCGGCGAGGGCGTCGGGTTCACGCGTGCGCTTCAACGACAGCGTCGAGCGACGCGACGCTGATCCGGGTGATGACCGACGGCATCCTGCTCAACGAGCTCCATCGCGACCGCGACCTGCGCCGCTACGACACGCTGATCATCGACGAGGCCCACGAGCGCAGCCTCAACATCGACTTCATCCTCGGCTACCTCAAGCAGCTGCTGCCGCGCCGGCCCGACCTGCAAGGTGATCGTCACGTCGGCCACGATCGACACCGAACGCTTCGCCGCCCACTTCGGCGACGCCGACGGCACGCCGGCACCGGTGTTCGTCGTCGAGGGTCGCACGTATCCGGTCGAGCTGCGCTACCGCCCGTTCGGCGGCGACGACCCCGACGATCCGACCGACGATCGCGATCAGGTGCGGGCCGTGATCGACGCCGTCGCCGAGCTCGCGCGACGAGGGCCCCGGCGACGTGCTCGTGTTCCTCAGCGGCGAGCGCGAGATCCACGACGTCGCCGACGCCCTGCGCGCACGACGACGCCGACACCGCGGCTGCGGCGAGCTCGAGGTGCTGCCGCTGTACGCCCGGCTGTCGTCGGCCGAGCAGCACCGGATCTTCGAGCCCCACCGCGGCCGCCGGGTCGTGCTGTCGACGAACGTCGCCGAGACGTCGATCACGGTGCCCGGCGTGCGCTACGTGGTCGACGCCGGCACGGCCCGGATCTCGCGGTTCAGCCGGCGGCTCAAGGTGCAGCGGCTGCCGATCGAGCCGGTGTCGCAGGCGTCGGCCAACCAACGCGCCGGGCGCTGCGGGCGGGTCGCGCCCGGCATCTGCATCCGGCTCTACACCGAGGACGACTTCGACGTCGCGGCCGGAGTTCACCGAGCCGGAGATCCTGCGCACCAACCTGGCCTCGGTCATCCTGCAGATGACGGCGATCGGGCTCGGCGACGTCGATCGCTTCCCGTTCGTCGAGCCGCCCGATCAGGCGGCGATCCGCGACGGCTATCTGCTGCTCGACGAGCTGGGCGCGCTGACCGAGGGACCGATCGGGGCACCCCGGCAGCTGACCGTCGGTCGGCCGCCAGCTGGCCCGGCTGCCGGTCGACCCGCGGCTGGGCCGGATGGTGATCGAGGCCGACCGCCAGGGGTGCGTGCGCGAGGTGCTCGTGATCGCCTCGGCGCTGTCGATCCAGGACGTCCGCGAGCGCCCGAAGGAGTCGCCCGAGCGGGCCGCCGAACTGCACCGCCGGTTCGACGTCGAGGGCTCCGATCTGCTGTCGATCGTCGCCCTGTGGGACTACCTGCGCGAGCAGCAGCGCGCAGCTGTCCGGCAACCAGTTCCGGCGGATGTGCCGCGACGAGCACCTCAACTACCTGCGTGTGCGCGAGTGGCGCGACCTCTACAGCCAGCTGCGCCAGGTCGCCGGCCAGCTCGGCATGCGGCCCGGCGTCGAGGCCGCCCATCCCGATCACGTCCACCGGGCCGTGCTCGCCGGGCTGCTGTCGCACCTCGGCGTGCGCGACGGCGAGAGCCGCGAGTTCCGCGGCGCCCGCGACTCGCGGTTCGTGATCGCACCCGGCTCGGTGCTCGACGCGGCGCCCGCCGCGGTGGGTGATGGCGGCCGAGCTGGTCGAGACCAACCAGCTGTGGGCGCGCCGGGTGGCCGGCGTCCAGCCCGAGTGGGCCGAGCGACTGGCGCCGCACCTCGTCAAGCGCGTCGTACGGCGAGCCGTGGTGGGACGCGCGCGCCGGCCGCGCCGTCACGTCCGAGACGGTGACGCTGTACGGGCTGCCGATCGTCACCAACCGCACGATCGGTGTCGATCGCGTCGACCGCGCGCTGGCGCGCGAGATGTTCATCCGGCACGCCTTGGTCGACGGCGATTGGCAGCACGCGGCACGCGTTCGTCGCCGACAACGCGCGCTTCGTCGAGCGGGTGCGGCTGCTCGAGGCGCGGGTGCGTCGCAGCGACCTGCTCGACGACGAGATGCTGTTCGAGTTCTACGACGAGCGGCTCGGCGAGCGACGTGGTGTCGGCGCGCCACTTCGACCGGTGGTGGAAGGACGCCCGCCACGACGAGCCCGAACTGCTCGATCTGACGCCGGCGCGTGCTCGCCAACCGGCGCGGCATCGACCTCGACGACTACCCCGACACGTGGCGGCAGGGCGACGCCGAGTTCCGAGCTGGCGTACCGCTACGCGCCCGACACGCCGCTCGACGGCGCCTCGTTGACGGTGCCGCTGACGGCGCTCAACCAGGTCACGGCCGACGGGCCTCGACTGGGGCATCCCCGGCTACCGCCACGAGCTGGTGGGGATGCTGGTGCGCTCGCTGCCGAAGGACATCCGCCGCCACCTGATCCCGATGAACGAGACCGTCGACGGCGGCGATGGCAGCGACTGCCCGGCCGACGGTGCCGATCCGGGACGCCGCTGGTGGACAGCGCTGGCAGCGGCGCTCGACCGAGGCGACGCGGGCAGCGAGGTCGACGCCGGCCGACTTCGATCTCGACCGCGTGCCGGCCCACCTGCGGCTGCACGTCGTCGTCGTCGACGACGAGGGCAACCCGGTCGACGCCGGCGACGACCTCGACGCGATCCGTGCCCGTCAGGCGGGCAGCACGCGGTCGGCGCTCGCGCAGGCCGCCCCGGTCGACGAGCGCCGCGACATCGTGCGCTGGGACCTCGGCACGCTCGAGCGGGTCGTCGAGCAGCCGCGTCGACGGCGGCCACGTCGTGCGCGCCTACCCGACGCTGCTCGACCGCGGCGACAGCGTGTCGCTCAAGGTCGTCGACAACGAGGCGCTCCAGCAGCGGGCGATGCGAGGCGGCGTGCGTCGGCTGCTGCTGATGGCGGCGGCGCCGACGCCGGCCAAGGTCGAGCGCGTGCTCGACGGACCGATGAAGCTGGCGATCGCCGCCAGCGGGATCGCGCTCGCGCGACCTCACCGCCGACTGCATCGAAGCCGCCGTCGACGCGGTGATGGCGCGCCACGACCTGCCGTGGGACGACCAGGCGTTCGGCGCGCCTCGAACGCGCGGTGCGCGACGGCGACGCCGCAGATCGCCGCCGACGCGCTGGCGGTCGCCGCCGACGTGCTCGCCGCCGCCGGCCGCGTGCGCAAGCGCACCGGCTGCGCTGACCGCCGCGGCGCTGCGGCCGACGGTCGCCGATGCCGAGGCCCACCTCGATCGGCTGGTCGCCCCCGGCTTCGTTCGCCGCGGCGGCGCCGACCGCCTGCCCGACGTGCACCGCTACGTGCGCGGCATCGAGTACCGCCTCGATCACCTCGGCGGCGACGTCGCTCGCGACCAGCGGCGGATGGCCGAGGTGCGCCCGATCGAGCGCGAGTACGCCGACGGCGGTGGCGACGTTCGAACGCGTGCCCGACGACGCTGCGCAACATCGCGTGGATGATCGAGGAGCTGCGGATGAGCGTGTTCGCCCAGCCGCTCGGCGTCGACGGCCCGGTCAGCGCCAAGCGCATCCGGCAGGAGATCGACGTCGCGTCGTCGGTGGCCACGACGCCTGACCGGAGCGCCTACATTCCGACGATGTCGTACGATGGCGCCAGGAGTCGATTCCCGGCGTGCCTGGTTGGTGGTGGTCGCCGCGTTCCTGTCGTCGGCGGTCACGCTCGGCACCGCCTACAGCTTCGGTGCGTTCTTCGAGTCGATGAGCGACGAGTTCGACGCCGATGCCGGCGCGACGGCGGTCGATGTTCGGGATCACGACCTTCTCGTTCTTCTGGTTGAGCCTGATCACGGGACGGATGGTCGACCGCTTCGGCCCGAGTGGTGCTGGCGATCGGCGCGGTGGCGATCTTCGTCGGGTTGATGCTGACCAGCCGCGTGCAGTCACTCGGCAGCCGGCTACCTCACGTACGGCGCAGGCGTCGGCATCGCCGCCGCCTGCGGCTACGTGCCGATGGTGGCCATCGTCGGCGGCTGGTTCGTGCATCAGCGAGCGACCGCGGTCGGCGTCGCCGTGGCGGGCATCGGAGTCGGAACGTTCGTGTTGTCGCCGCTGTCGGCAGCGCTGATCGACCGCTACGGCTGGCGCGACACGTACGTGATGTTCGCCGATCGGCGAGGCTCGGTGGTGCTGCTGGCGCTGCATCCCGCTGGTCGACCGCCCCCGGGCGACGGCACTCCGCAACCGTCGCGGTTCCATGATGCCGTGTCGAGCAGACGTGTTCCGCCGCATCCATCTGTCGGCATTGGCGTTGGGGCTGGCGCTGTTCGTGCCGTTCGTGTTCGTCGGCCAGTACGCCAAGGAGCACGGGGTCGGGTCGGTGCAGGCCGCCGTGCTGGTGGGCGTGCTCGGCGGCGCCAGCGTGGTGTCGCGGATCGGCTTCGGCACGCTGGTGCGGCGGCACGGATCGTTCCGGCTCTACAAGGCGTCGTTCGTGATCCACCTGTCGAGCTTCCTGATCTGGTTCGTGGCGGCGGTCGTCGTACGCGCTGCTGGTCGTGTTCGTGCTCGTGCTCGGCGTCGGCTACGGCGGCTTCGTGGCGCTCGGGCCGATCGTCGTCTCGGACCGGATGGGGATCGCCGGGCTGGGCTCGATCCTGGGTGTGCTCTACACCGCCCCCGGGCTGGGCGGCCTGATCGGTCCGCCGGCGGCCGGTTGGTTGATCGACGCCACCGGCACCTACCGCTGGGCGATCGCCGGCTGCCTGGTCGAGCTCGGCGGCCTCGATCGTGCTGCTGGACGGGCTGCCGGTGACGCCCGACGGCCGGCTCGAACGAGCACCCGACGCGCGTGGCTGAAGCCGACCTGCTACGCCCGTGCGATGCTGCTCGACCGCAGGAAGCCGTCGACGATCCGCTGCGCGAAGTCGTCGGTGACCGGTGGGCGCCCGGTGAGATGGGCGAACACCAGCGGGCCGATCAGCAGCGCCGCGACCTGCTCGACGTCGACGTCGGCCGGCAGCACTCCTTCGGCGACGCCGCTGGGCGACGATCGACGCCAGCGTCTGTCCTGGCGATCGCCGAGACGTTCCTCGAGGTCGGCGATGCCGGCCTGGTGCGACTTGAGCAGCAGCAGGGCCGGGATCACGCGCGCCCACTCGGGATCGGCGAGCGCCTGCCGGACCTGGCTCGACCAGCGATCCGCAGGCCGTGCTCGAATCCGAGCGCCGGGTCGGGGGCGACGAGGTTGGGAGCGCAGTTCTCGATGACGGCCACGAGCACGTCGTCGCGCGACTCCCAATGGCGGTAGATCGTCGACTTGGCGACGCCGGAGCGGGCGACGATGGCGTCGATCGTGACCGCCGACGGGCCGCCTTCGACCAGCAGGTCGGTCGCCGTCCGCAGCACGGCGGCACGGGTGCGGGCGACCCGGGCGTCCATCTCGCCTGTCGACGGTAGCTGGTGACGAGTGTCTCATCAAGTTCTCCTGGCCAATCGCCGATCTGAAACAGTACGATACCGTCTCGTACTGAAACTGACGAACGAATCGAGCCCCCCGTGAGCAACCACCACCCTCCGAGACCACCGCTCGCCAGCGATCAGCTCGCGGCCGCACTCGTCGTCGAGCGTCGTCACCGACCCGCGCCGGCGGCGCAACATCCTGATCGCGATGATCCTGGCGCTGGTGGCCGTGGTCGGCTCGGTGTCCGGCCTCAACGTCGCCCAGCAGCAGCTGGCGATCGACCTCGGCGCCTCCCAGAGCCAGCTGCTCTGGATCATCAACGGCTACACGATGGCGCTGGCCGCGCTGCTGATGCCGATCGGCGCGATCGGCGACCGCTGGGGTCGCAAGCCGATCCTGATGGCCGGACTGGTCCTGTTCGCCGTCTCGAACGTCGGTGCGATGCTGGCGACGACCACCACCGGGCTGCTGATCGCCCGCATCGTCGCCGGAGCGGCGGCGGCGATGATCATGCCCGTCACGCTGTCGGTGATCACCTCGAGCTTCCCGGTCGAGGAGCGCGCCAAGGCGGTCGGAACATGGTCGGGCTTCGCCGGCGCCGGCGGCATCCTCGGACTGTTCGTCTCGTCGTTCCTGATCGACCGCGTCGCGTGGCCATGGCTGTTCGTGATGCCGATCGCGCTTCGCGCTCGGTCGCGTTGGCGATGACGTTGCGCTTCGTCGGCAACTCGCGTGAGGACCATGCCGGACGCTTCGACGTCGTCGGCTCGGTGCTCTCGGCGGTGGCGATCGGCGGGCTGGTGCTCGGCATCCACGAAGGTCCCGAGAAGGGCTGGACCGATCGCGCTGACGCTGGTCGGGCTGATCGTCGGAGTGCTGGCGCTGATCGGCTTCGTGGTGTGGGAGCTGCGGGTGTCGCACCCGATCCTCGACCTGCGCGTGTTCCGCAACCGCGAGCTGGCCGCCGGGTTCGGTGACGCTGTTGATCGTGTTCGCCGTGTTGATGGGCATCTTCCTGGTGCTGATCCAGTTCCTGCAGGCGGTCGTCGGCTACTCGGCGCTGCGTGCTGCGGCCGGGCTGCTGCCGATGGCGGCGGTGATGATGCCGCTCTCGACGGCGGCGCCGACGATCGCCAAGCGGATCGGCCTGCGCACCACGCTGCTGATCGGCGCCGGCCTGTTCGGCGGCGGTCTGGCGCTGCTCGCCATGATGGTCTCGGTCGAGGGCGGCTACTGGTCGATCCTGCCCGGGCTGCTCGTGCTCGGCGTCGGCATCGGCCTGCTGATGAGCCCGTCGACGACGGCGATCACCGAGTCGCTGCCCGAGGAGCATCAGGGCGTCGCCTCGGCGCTCAACGACACGGTGCGCGAGTTCGGCGGTGCGGTCGGCATCGCCCTGCTGGGCTCGGTGCTGAATGCCGGCTACCGGTCGTCGGTCAGCGCCTCGACCGGCGATCTCTCGCCCGAGCTGGCGCACCAGGTCGAGGAGGGGATCGGTTCGGCCTACGCCTCCGCCGGCGAGCTCGGGGCGCAGGCCCCCGCTGTGCTCGACGCCGCCCGCCAGGCGCTCGTCGACGGCTGGCAGCTGTCGATGTGGGTCGGCGTCGTGATGGCCGGCGGCGGTGTTCGCCTTCCTCGCCCTGCGCGCGCCGCGCGGCCGAGGCCCCGATGACGGTCGACAGCACGCCCGAGCGCGAACCAGCGGTGTTGGTCGTCGCCGGCGACTGACGACTCCGATCAGCAGCCACCGTGGCGACGGCTAGCGTCGCCACGGTGGCAGTCGACCGGACGATGCCCACCGTCGTCGTGGCCAGGACGCCGGTGCCCGGCCGCGAGGTCGAGTTCGAACAGTGGCTGCGGCGGCTGGTGGCCGCGGCCCGCCTGGCAGCCCGGCCACGTCCACTCCGACATCCAACCGCCGACCGACGTCCATCCCGGGCGAATGGGTGATCCTCTACCAGTTCGACGGACGTCGAGTCGCTCAACGCATGGCTGACGTCGAAGACACGCGACGAGATCGTGGCCGACGGGCGCGAGCTGATGTCGGGCGACACACGCGAGCAGGTGGTGGCGCTCGCCCATCAGCCCGAGCCGGTGACGGCCGTCGCCTCGTTCCGGGTCACGCCCGGCAACGAGCACCGCTACGCCGAGTTCCACGCGCGGCTGCATGCGAGCGGCTGGCGACGTTCCCGGGCTTCCTGCGCAGCGAGATGTTCCCGCCGATCGACGGCGTGCAGGACGAGACCGTGGTGGTGTTCGCGTTCGACACGCGTGAGCACCTCGACGCCTGGCTCGACTCCGACGCGCGCCGGATCATGCTCGAGGAGATCGATCCGTACATCGAAGGCGAGCGCACGATCAACGTCGTCGGCGGCTTCGCCGGCTGGTTCGGTGGGCCGGGCATGGCCCACGTCAAGACGTGGAAGCAGGCGGCGATCGTGTTGCTGGCGCTCTTCCCGACCACGCTCGTGCTCACGGCGCTGCGGCAGTGGCTGGTGCCCGACGTCCACTGGGTGCTCGGCGTCCTGATCGGCAACGTCCTCGGTGTCATCGCCCTCACGTGGCTGCTGATGCCGTGGCTCACGCGCCTGTTCGCCGGCTGGCTGCGTCGATGAGCGACCGCGTGGTGCGGCACGGTCACAGCTCGCGGACGAAGCGGTCGCTTCCTGGCTCGGGTGTGAAGCCCACCCGCTGCAGGTAGCTGCGGTGGGTGTCGTCGCCGCCGGCGGTGACGAGCCGCTTGATGCCTGCCGAACGGAAGATGCCGGCGCCGCGCCCGTACAGCCAGACACCGAGCCGTGAGTCGCGGTACGGGCGCAGCACGTGGTCGAGCGTGACCTCGAGCGTGTCGCCGTGGCGGACACCGAGCAGTGCCCCGGCCGGCAGCCCGTCACGCGTGAGCACGCAGCGCGAAGTCGAACGGCGGCGACGGGGTCGTAGTCGGGTTGGAACTGCCTGATCTCGTTGCGGTGATGTCCGAGGAAGTCGTCGAGGAACGGCGAGTCACCGGTGACGACGATCGCACCGAGGTCGCGCCTTCCTCCCAGCTCACGCGTCGAGGAACCAGACGTTGATCAACGCGATCGCACCGTTGGTGACGATGATCGGGATCGATTCGATCAGGATCCCGTACACCACGAAGGCGACCGAGCCGGCGAGCGACAGCATCCGCAAGCGCACGACGGAGGTCATCGCCAGAGGACGCGACCACCAGCGCCGAGGCGAGGTAGCCGACGAGCTCTTTGCTGTCCATCGCGCGGTCGTCGCTCGCTCAGCCCGCCAGGCGGGCGACCGTCTCGCCGAACTCGCGCACGGTGTCGGCGATGATGTCGGCGACCGGTCGCACGGCGTCGACGCGACCGGCGACCTGGCCGCTGAGCGCGATCGACGCCTCCATGTCGCCCCCGAAGTAGAGCGCCATGGCGTTGGCGAACTCGCCCATCACGTTGAAGTCGGCGTCGCGGAGCTGCGTCGAGCGCTCGGTACGCAAGGCGCGTAGCGCCGGGGAATGACGGTCGTTGAGCAGGATCGTGTCGGTCTCGGCGGCGTCGACGATCGCCTGCTTCCAGTTGTGCGTGCACCGGCGACTCGGCTGCCGACACCATGCGCGTGCCCATCTGCACGCCCTCGGCGCCGAGCGCGAAGGCGGCCGCCATCGTGGCGCCGTCGACGATCCCGCCGGCGGCGATGATCGGCAGGTCGACCCGCGATCGCACCAGCGGCAGCAGCACCATCGTCGAGACCGGCGTCGGGCTCTTGAAGCCCCCGCCTTCGCCGCCTTCCACCACCAGGCCGTCGACTCCGGCATCGACCGCCTTGAGTGCCGCGGCCAAGCGTCGGCACGACGTGGTAGACGGTCAGCCCGGCCTCCTTCAGCACGCCCGTGTACTTGGTCGGTGATCCGGCAGAGGTGGTCACGAACTTGACGCCTTGGTCGATCACGAACTCGGCGATCGCCGGGTCGCGCACGAACGCCTGGGCGATGTTGACGCCGAACGGGCGATCGGTGAGGTCGCGCATGGCGGCGATCTCGGCCTTGACGGCGTCGAGCTCACCCGACGAGGTCTCGATGATCCCGAACGCGCCGGCACGGCACACCGCCGACGCCAGCTGGCTGCGGGCGATCCAGCCCATCGGCGCCTGCACGATCGGGATCTCGACCCCGAGATCGTGACTGACGCGGTTGTCGAACGCGGGATGGGCGAACGCCATCGCCCGACGGTACGCGAGCCCGACCTCCGGGACGTTGGCGGAAGCGAGCGTGTGGTCAGATCGTCGGTGACGGATACACCAGACGAACCGGGAGCACCGACGTCGGCGGCGCTGCGAGCCGAGTTCGAAGCCGCCCACGGCTATTGGACCGAGTCGCTCGACGACATGCTCGAACTCGATCCCGACGTTCTTCCGCGCCTACCTCGACCTGTCGACGGTCAGCGCATCGATCGGGCGCGCTCGATCCGAAGGTGCGCGAGCTCGTCCACATCGCCGATCGACGGGGCGGCGACCCACCTCTTCGTCCCCGGCCTGCGCCGGCACGTGGCGCGGGCGGTCGAGCTCGGCGCCAGCGACGCCGAGATCATGGAGGTGCTCGAGCTGACGGCGACACTCGGCATCCACGCCGCCAACGCCGGCGTGCCGATCCTGCTCGAGGTGCTCGCCGAGACCGGGGATGCTCCCGACGTGTTCGACCTCGACGCCCGTCAGCGAGCAGCTCAAGGCCGACTTCGAGGCCAACCGCGGCTACTGGAACCCGATCTGGGACGGCGTGCTCAAGCTGTCACCCGACTTCTTCGAGGCCTACCTCGAGTACTCGTCGGTGCCGTGGAAGCACGGCGTGCTGGAGCCGAAGGTGAAGGAGCTCATCTACTGCGCCTTCGACGTGGCGTCGACGCACCTCTGGTTGCCCGGCCTCAAGCTGCACATGCGCAACGCCCTCGGCTACGGCGCCACGCCGCGCGAGATGATGGAGGTGATCCAGATCGCCAGCGTGCTCGGCGCCCACGCCTTCGAGTACGCGATGCCGGCGCTGCGCGAGGCGCGCGAAGCCGGCGGCGGGTGACGACGGTCAGGCCCTGGCGCGCTGCGCCAGTGCGGCCGCCACGACCCGGTCGACGAGCGTCGAACGGGAACGGTTCGGCGAGCGGGAACTTGAGCGTGCCCTTGCCCGATCGATAGCGGCGCGATCGTCGCGTTGCGACGCTCGTCGTCCGTTTCGGGAATCGGATAGAGGGCGATGTGGCTGCTTCCAGGCGCGCGACGTAGATCAGCGGCTTGCCGTCGAGCTTGAAGGTCGGGATCTGGTAGCTGATCGCCTCGGCCGCGTCCGGGCACGATGGTGTCGCACGCGCCGGCGGACCTCGTTGAGGATCTGCTGCGCCTGGCGGCGGCTGGGCGGCGACGTAGTCGTCGACGTGTCGAACTTCTCAGCCATGAGTTGCCTCCGATCGAGGTGACTGTGAAGGTCGACTCAGCGGTCGAGCCGCTGCTCGAGGTGGACGGTGACGGTGTCGCCGGCCTGCTTGTTGATCGCCTGGCGCAGGTCGGCCTTGATCGGCAGCTTGTGGGTGCCGTCGCCGAGCGCCATGAACGAGCTCCGGAACGGCTGGCCGTCGACGGTGCCGGCGACCTTGACCAGCCCGCGCGTGCCGAAGTACTCGGCCGAGCCCGGCATCACGACGTAGGTCCAGCCGCCCTTGGCGGGGCTCTTCTGCAGCGTCGCCGTGAACTGCTTGTCGAGTGGGTGCTCATGATCGATCCATCCTCGTGGTCGGCGGCGCCGGTCGCCGGGCCGGAACAGGAGCTCGAGGTAGCGGCGGAGGTGGTCGATGCTCTCGGTCGACGAGCGTCGGATCGTCGGCCGCCTTGCTGAGCACGAACGCGCCCTGCAGCACGGCCTGGGTGTGACGCGCGAGCCCGGCGGCGTCGACGCCCGGCGGGATTGCCGGCCGCGGCGAGGGCCGCCGCGAAGTCGGCTTCGAGCGTGCGGGCGTGGCCGAAGATGCTCGCCGCGCAGGCGTCGCGGACCTCGGGGTTGGTGGCGAATGCTTCCTGCGTCATCGTGCCCACGAGGCACGTGTAGTCGGCCGGCGACCCGGCGATCAGGCCGGCGCGGAGGTCGAGATAGCCGAGGATGCGGTCGAGCCGGATCGGCGATGCGTCGTGGTAGTCGGCGGCCGCGAACAGGGCGCCCGTGGTCTGCGACCAGTGGTCGGCGGCGGCGACGGCGAGCGCCTGCTTCGACTCGAAGTGATGGAAGAAGGCGCCCTTCGTGACGCCGGCCGCGGCGCACAGGTCGTCGACACTCGTGGCGCTCAGCCCCTTGGTGCGGATCACCTGCACGGCGGCGTCGAGCAGGCGCGTCCGCGCCGTGCCGCGGGCGACGCGACCGGCGGCTCGTCGACGGTCGCGGCAGCGTCGGCCACGTCACGTCGCCGTCGGCGGCGGCGCGCAGGGCGGCGAGGTCGATCTTCTTCATCCCGAACATCGCCTTCATCGCCCGTTGGGCGCGCGCCGGGTCGGGGTCGCCGAGCAGCTCGCCGGCGTGCGGTCGGGAAGACCTGCCACGAGAGGCCGAAGCGGTCCTTCAGCCAGCCGCACTGCGACTTCCTGCCGCCGCCCTCGCGCAGCTTGTCCCAGTAGTAGTCGACCTCGTCCTGGGCGTCGCAGTTGACGAGCAGCGAGACGGCCTCGTTGAACGTGAACTCGGGGCCACCGTTGATCGCCGTGTACGGCTGGCCGTCGAGCACGAAGTCGACCGTCAGCACCGTGCCCGCTTCACGCGGGCCGGCCTCGCCGTAGTGGGTGACGTTGGTGATCTTCGAGTTGGGGAAGATCGAGACGTAGAACTCGGCGGCCTCGAGGCCCGGCCGTGTCGAACCAGAGGTTGGGCGTGATCTGTGGCATCGCGATGCTCCTTGCCGGTCGTGTGCAGCGAACATACCAACTGGTCGGTATGTAGTCAAGGCGAGGTCAGCCTTGACGAACGGGATCGTCATTCCTATGACATTCGTCATGCGACGACGTGACGGATGTGCTGCTGCCGATCGAGATCGAGATCCTCCAGGTCGTCGCCGTCGCTCGACTCAGGAATGCTCGGCTCCACGGTGATGCCGATCGACGCTGTTCGAGACAGCACCGGCTCAGCGTCGGACGCGCACGGGACGCTGACAAGCCTCGGCCGGCTCGACGGTGGCCGGTCTCGCTCGAGATGCTGGGAGCACCCCGACGTGGCGCTCGCCGACGGGCGGCGCGACGGCGTCGCACCAGCTCCCGAGGCCGACGCAGTGCTGGCGGACTCGTCGGGGCGGCGTGCTCGTCGTGCTCGACACGTCGACGCCGGCTGAGCGGTTGGGTTCGGCTACCGACACGTCGCGGTCCCGTTCGAGGACGTCGGTCGATCCTCGGTCGCTCGCCGACGCCGCCAGACAGCTCGAGCCGGCCCGGAGCAAGATGCAGGGCCCGAGTCGACGCGAGCTCGCTGACCCGGCCCGTCCAACGACGCTGGCGGGCGTTCCTCGCCGACGTGCGTGGCGAGTTCGAGGCGCTGGCAGCTGCTGCACCGGACGCGTGATGACGGCCGACCCTGGGCGTCGGGAGCAGCGCGGCGTCGAAGCGCTGGACGTGCCGGATGTTCCACCGCGAGCGCGGCGCCGAGCCGGCGACGACGACGGCGGCACGACTTCGTCTGGATGGGCGGCGGCCGAGGTGCGTGGGACTCGGACCGATGGCGACGGCTCACTCCACATCGAGATGCTAGCCGGTGACGCCGTGGCGGCTCTCCGTGACGCCACTGGCGTCTGACTCGGTTAGCGCGAGCGACCTGCTGCCCGCTGTGGCGGACCGGGTTCATCGCCGTCGCCCCGCCGTCGATCGACACCATCTCGCCGGTCAGGAAGGCGGCGTTGTCGGACAGCAGGAACGTGATCAGGTCGGCGACCTCGTCGGTCGTGCCCGGTCGCCGCTGCGGCGCGATGTGGGCGCGCCGCGTGGCGTCGGCGGCACCCTCGGGACTGCCGGCCACGAGGTCGGTGAGGACGATGCCGGGCGCGACGCCGTTGACGCGGATGCCGCGCTCGGCGCCGTGCACGGCGGCGCTGCGCATGAGGCCGAGCACGGCGTGCTTGGAGGCGTGGTACGGCACGAGGTCGTCGCTGCCGCGCAGGCTGCAGATCGACCCGGTGATCACGATCGCTCCGCCCGAGCCCTGGGCCGCGTACTGCCGGAAGGCGCTGCGCAGTCCGAGGAACGTGCCGCGCAGGTTGACGGCGATCACGCGGTCGAAGTCGTCGACGGAGAGCTCCTCGAACGGCGCCAGCGATCCGGGGATGCCGGCGTTGAGCACGTGCAGGTCGATCCGGCCGAAGCGCTCGACGATCGCCGCTGCGCAGTGCGTCGACGTCGTCCTCGTCGGAGATGTCGACGGTGACCGCCAACGCCTGGTCGCCGAGCTCGTCGGCGAGCAGTTGCGCGCGCTCGCCGTCGCGGTCGGCGATCGCCACCTGCGGCGCCGCCCGGCCGCCAGTTGGCGAACCGTCGCCGAACCGATCCCACCGGCGCCGCCGGTCACCAGCGCCACCTTGCCGTCGAAGTCGTAGACCGTCATGACGGCGAGCATGGCATGGTCACGGCGTCCGGTCGTACCGAAGCGCCGGCGTGAGCGATCATGGGCGATGCCGATGATCGCTCACGATCCCGACGACGTTCACCGACGACGTCGTGTCCGTCGCGCCCGGAGATCAAGCCGCCCGAGCCGGCGCTGACCGCCGCCGACCTGCTCGAGCGGGCGGCGGCGATGCGCGACGACGATCCGCGCCGAGGCGAGCCGACAACGAGGCAGCGCGGCGGCTACTCGCCCGAACGCCATCAGGCGTTCACCGACGCCGGCTTCTACCGCATGCTGCAACCGCGCCGGTACGGCGGCTACGAGCTCGGCCTGGACGAGTTCCTCCGCGTCGTGATCGAGGTCAGCCGCGCCGACCCCGCGACCGGCTGGGCGATGTGCCTGGCCTCGGCCCACGTGTTCCAGTTCGTCGGCGTTCTTCGGTGCGACCGCCCAGGACGAGATGTTCCCCGCCGACGGCCACGTCGTGATCCCGTCGCGCAACATCCCGCGCGGCACGGCGACGCCGGTCGACGGTGGGTGGATCCTCGACGGCACGTGGGACTACGCCTCGGGTTGCACGTACGCCACCCACATGATGGGCGTCGCCCTCGACCCCGACGGCCAGAAGCAGATCTTCGTCGTCCCCGCCGACCAGGTCCGCATCCTCGACGACTGGGGCGGCGGGCGCACGCTCGGGCTCGGCGGCAGCGGCTCGAACTCGGTGCGTGATCGACAAGGTGTTCGTGCCCGTCGCACCGGATGCAGCCGTACGTCTGGAAGGACTACGTGATCCCGCCCGAGGGCACGCCCGGCTACCAGATCCACGGCAACCCGATGTACCTCGCCCGCACGCTCACGCTGTTCTGGGGCGAGCTGGCGGCGATCATGGTCGGCGCCGCCCGCGGCATGCTCGACGAGTACGAGCGCCTGATCCGCGAGCGGCCGACCAGCTTCCCGCCGCCGATGCCGCGCATCGAGTCGCTCGACTACCTGCGCTGGTTCGGCGAGGCGCTGGCGATTGATCGACACCGCCGAGCTCGCGCTGCTCGGCGCCGCCGGCGACTACATGGACCGCTGCCGTCGATGGGCCGACACCGGCGAGGACTTCACCGTGCTCGCAGGACGCCCGCCTGCGCGACGTCGTCACCAGTCGCGGCGCGGATCGCCAACGAGGCGATCACGTTGATGTTCGACACCGGCGGCAGCAACGCCGCCCGCAGCGACTCACAGCTGCTGCGCTACTACCGCGACGCGGCGATGTTCCGCACCCACATCGCCGCCCAGTACGACGCCGTCTGGCTCTCGACCGGCCGCGTGTGGTTCGGCGGCCCTGCCTAGCACTCGTCACTCAAGCGCATCTCCGAGCGCTCCGCTCCGGGTCCGAGCTGGCGCGAGAGTGCTGCGATGCGCGCCGCTCTGCTGGTGGAGATCAAGCAGCCGTTCGTGGTCGAGGACATCGACTACCTCGCCCCGTCGCCGGGCCGGGTGCTGATCAGACCGGGGCGGCGCCGTTCTGCTCGACCGACTGCGTCAACTGGCGCGGCGAGCTGTTCAAGATCCCGCCGACGATCCTCGGGCACGCGGCGATGGGCGAGGTGGTCGAGGTCGGCGAGGGCGTCGACCACATCAAGGTCGGCGACCGCGTGATCGTGCCCGGCACGTCGGAGTGCGGCGTCTGCTTCTACTGCTCGATCGGCCGGCCCGACCAGTGCTCGGAGACGTTCGACCGCGGCGGCATCTGGCCCCACGTCGCCGACCGCCACAACGGCCAGCCGGTCAGCGCGGCCGGCAACGTCGGTGGCTACGCCGAGGTGATGAACGTCACCGCGACCCAGGTGTTCCCGGTCGAGACCGATCTGCCCGACCAATGGCTGAGCCTGCTCGGCTGCGGGATCACGACCGGGCTCGGCTCGGTGTTCAACATCGCCCAGGTCGCGCCCGGATCGAGCGTGGCGATCGTCGGCTGCGGACACCTCGGCCTGTGGATGGTGCAGGCGGCCCGGCTGGCGCAGGCGCGCACGATCATCGCCCTCGACCCGATCGCCTGGCGCCGCGAGATGGCGGGCACGCTCGGCGCCACGCACACCGTCGATCCGTCGGCGGAGGATCCGATCGCCGCCGTGCAGGCGCTCACCGGCGGGCGCGGCGCCGACTACGTGCTCGAGGCGGCGACGCTGGCCTCGGCCCAGACGCAGGCGCTGCTGCTCTCGCGCCGCGCCGGGCGCGTGGTGCTCACCAGCATCGAGCGCGGCGACGCCACGGTGACCTTCCCGCAGGTCGCGCTCGCGGTGCAGAGCCGCGAGGTCATCAGCGCCCAGAACGGCAGGGTGCGGATGCGCCACGACCTGCCGCGCTTCATCCGCATGATGGAGGACGGGCTGGTCGACGCCGGAGCCGATCATCACCAACGACGTACACGCTCGATCAGATCAACGACGCCCTCGCACGCCTCGATGGACAAGCGCGACCTGTCCGGCGTGATCGTCCCAACTGATAGCGTCCGCACGGTGCCTGACACGGCGTGGCTAGCCCTTGACGGCGCCGGCCAGCAGGCCGCGGACGAAGTAGCGCTGGAGCGAGAAGAACACGATGATCGGCAGGATCATCGACACCATGCCGGCCGCCGTCAGCAGGTGCCACGACTGGCCGCGGGTGCCGGTCAGCTGTGCAGCTGCTTGGTGATCGGAGCGTTCTCGCGGCGGTGAAGATCAGCGCCACGAGGTAGTCGTTCCAGATCCACATGAACTGGAAGATCGCCAGGGCGGCGATCGCCGGCACCGACAGCGGCACGATCAGCCGCCAGAAGATCGTCATGTGGCTGGCGCCGTCGACGCGGGCGGCCTCGATGATGTCCTTCGGCAGCGCCGAGATGAAGTTCTTCATGATGAAGATGCAGAACGGCATGCCGAAGCAGACGTGGGCGAACCACACGCCGTAGATCGCCGTTGGTGATGTCGAACCGCTCGAGCGGCAGGACGTGGACGCCGAAGACGTCGCCGTTGACGAGCAACTGCAGCATCGGGATCAGCGCCATCTGGAGCGGCACCATCAGCATCGCCACGACGCCGACGAACAGCCAGTCGCGGCCGGGGAACTGCATCCACGAGAAGGCGTAGGCGGCGAGCGTGGCGATCCCGATCGACAGGATCACCGACGGGATCGTGATCTCGAGCGAGTTGAGGAAGAAGTGCCACAGGTTGTCGCCGTTCGAGCCCGACGACGAGCACGGCCTGGTAGTTGTCGAGCGTGACGTTGGGGTTGGTGAACCACTTCCACCAGCCGCTGGTCTTGACGTCGATCTCGGGACGGAACGACGAGACGAGGATCCCGAACGTCGGGATCGTCCACAGCAGGACGAGCGCGTAGACGAGGACCTTGCCCCACCGGCTGCTGAGCGACGTGCTGACCGATCGCGCCGACCGGCTGCTTGTAGACGCTGCTTGGCGAGCGGATCGCGGTCGATCGCGGGCTCGGCGACGGCGTGGCTCGGGTACGGCGGTGGTGCTCATGCGCCCATCATCTCCTCTGCTCGCTTCTGCGCTTGTCGGTTCATGAGCACGATCGGGATCACGAGCACGAAGATCAGCACGGCCAGCGCCGCGCCGAGCCCGTTGCGACCCTGCACGAACTTGGTGACGTAGAACTCGTTGGCGATCGTGCTGGTGCCGAAGTGTCCGCCGGTGGTGGCGGCGACGATGTCGAACGCCTTGAGGCCGGCGATCATCGTCAGCGTGGTGACGGTGACGATCGTGCGCCCGGATGTACGGCAGCGTGACCTTGTAGAACACCTGACGGTTGGTGGCGCCGTCGACCTTGGCGGCCTCGATCAGCGAGTCGGGCACGCCCTTGATGGCGGCCGAGAAGATCACCATCGCGAACCCGGCCTGGGCCCAGATGAAGATCACGATCAAGCAGGAACGTGTTGAAGCCGGGCGCCGATGTCGGGCGGGTCGAACGGGCCGAACCCACGCTCGAGGTACCAGAGTCGATCGCCGTCGCCGCCCATGCTGTCGGGCAGGCCGGGGATCGCGCCGGTGACGGCGTTGAGCAGGCCGTTGTCGAACGGCGGGCCGGCGTAGACGAAGGTCCAGATCAGGCCGGCGCCGACGAGCGACACCGCCGCCGGGGATGAAGATCGCCGACTTGGCGGCCTGCTCACCGCGGATGCCGTCGGCGTAGCGGGCGACGGCGAGCCCGATGATGACCGTGATCGCCGTCCCGACCATCACCCACACGATGCTGTTGAACACCGTCAGCCGGGTGCCCGGCGGTCGTGGAAGATGTCGAGTGTAGTTGTCGAACCCGACGAACTTCTTGCCGTTGTCGTCGAAGAGGCTGAGGTAGATCGTGCGCAGCGCGGGGATCAGCAGGCCGACCAGCATCGCGAGCATCGCCGGGAGCAGGAACACCCACGCCCGCCACGACTCCTGCCACCGTCTCGGGCAGCAAGCTGCGTCAGCCAGTAGAGCAAGCCGAGGAACGCCAGCAGCACGCGCGAGGCTGAGCGACGACGACGACGATCGCCTTGAGCACTTCCCACATCGTGTCCCCCCAGGGATTGAGTCGGTGATCGGATGTTAGCTCGCGTCGCGGGAACGAAGAAGGGGGCCGGGGATAGCCCCGACCCCCTTCCATCAACTCATGACGAGATGGCTGACGATCCTGAGCGTCAGGACGTCGGCCAGCTGGCCTCGACGTTGTCGAGGAAGGTCTGGGTGTCGCCACCGATGACCCACGCCGTGATCTCCGTCCACAGCGTGCCGGCGCCGACCGCGCCGGGCATCAGGTCGGAGGCGTCGAAGCGTGCCACGTCGGCCGAGTTCTGCAGATCGACGACCGCCTTCAGGTACGGATCGGTGATGGCGCTGGTGTCGACGAGCTTGTTCGGCGACGGCTCGAGGCGGCTGTTGGCAGACCGCCACCGAGTACTCCGGCGACCCGGTGTACCGGATGACGTCCATCGTCTCGGGCTTGTCGTTGCCTGCGGCGTAGATGTCACCGGCAGTCAGCATGTACTTCGGGCCGCCCTCGGGGCTGGGCAGGTAGAAGAACCAGATGTCACCGTCCTCGGCGACGGTCGGTGCCCTCCGGCCAGCTGCCGTTGAAGAAGTTCGCCTGGCGGTGCATGTAGCAGTCACCGCTGAGGATCGGCAGACCGCCGTCCTGGAACTTCGTGGTGGCGATCGCCTTCACCATGTTCTCGCCGCCGAGGTAGTCGGGGTTCTTGACGTACGCGCCGACGGCGTCGGCGACTTCCTTGACCTTGCGGGTCGTTGAACGGGATCTCGTGGTTGACCCACTGGTCGTAGACGTCCTCGCCCTGGATGCGGAGCATGAAGTCCTCCATCCAGTCGGTGAGCACCCAGCCGGTGGCGACGCCCGACTCGGCGCCGATGCACCACGGCGTGCCGCCGTCGGTGACGATCTGGTCGGACAGCGCCTTCAGCTCGTCGAGCGTCTGCGGGATCGCGTAGCCGCCGTCGGCGAACGCCGACGGGCTGTACCACACCATCGACTTGACGTTGGAGCGACCGGGCATGCCGTAGACCTTGCCGTCGACGGTGGAGAACGTGTCCCAACCGGCGATGAAGTCGTTCTTCACGTGGGCGGCGATGTCGTCGGGCAGCGGGAACAGGTAGCCGGCCGTGGCGTTGGCGGCGAGCAGACCCGGCTGCGGGAAGTCCATCACGTCGGGCGCGTTGCCACCCTCGAGGCGGACGTTGACCTCGGTCTCGAACTGGTCGGTGCCGGACCACGTGATCTCGACGCCGGTGCAATCCATCAGCGGCTGATAGGCGTCGACGTAGTCCTGACTCGACGTTCGGGTCGTTCTCGTTGTTGCGGGCCGGAGACAGGATCTCGACCGTCTTGCCGGCGTACTGCTGCTCGCACGGGATCTCGCCGTTCGATCAGGCTCTCGCCGCGCCGCCGGTGCGCTGCACCGGTCGCCTCGGCGGCCGCCGTGGCCTCGGCGGCTGCGTGCTCGGCGGTTGCCGGTGCGCTCCGCCGGTGTCTTCGGCGGTCGCCGTCGCCGCCTGCGTCGTCGTCGTCGTCGTCGCCGCACGCGGCGACGACCACCGACAGCGCCATCAGCACTGCGGCCGACCTCTTCCAAGTCGCTCTCATGTGTTGTTGTTCCTCCCCCTCCGGCGTCGTCGACGCAGGAAGCTCACTGCGAACGGTGGATCCGTTCGTACTAGCGCGGCCGTATCGGCCCGGCCGCGAATGTAAACGCTTGCACGCGGGACCCAGGCAATTCAAGACGAGTCGATGAAATTTTCCGTTCGCGCGCACCAGCCGCGTAGCGTTCGGCATGCCGCTCTGCACCACCGCGCCGCCGACCACGTCGAGCAGCGCCTGGGACGCGATCGTCCCGGTGCTCGAGGAGTACATCTCGATCCCGAACGTGAGCGTGGCGTTCGACCCCGACTGGGCGGAGCACGGGCACATGCAGCGCGCGGTCGAGCTCGTCCGCGACTGGTGCGCGTCACGTGCGATCGACGGGGCGACGGTCGAGGTGCACGAGCTCGCCGGGCGCACGCCGGTGATCGTCGATCGAGGTGCCGGCCTTCGGTGGCGGCGCCGGCCGACGACACCGTCGTGCTCTACGGCCATCTCGACAAGCAGCCCGAGATGCACGGCTGGCGCGACGGGCTCGGCCCGTGGACGCCGGTGATCGAAGGCGATCGGCTCTACGGCAGGGGCGGCGCCGACGACGGCTACGCGGCGTTCGCCAGCCTCGCCGCGATCGAAGCCGTGCGCGCCGGCGGCGGCGCGCACGCCCGCTGCGTCGTGCTGATCGAGGCCAGCGAGGAATCGGGATCGCCCGATCTGCCGGCGCACGTCGAGGCGCTCGCCGACCGGATCGGCACGCCGAGCTTCGTCGTCTGCCTCGACTCGGGTTGCATCGACTACGACCGGATGTGGCTCACGACGTCGCTGCGCGGCATCGTCAACCTCACCCTCTCGGTCGACATCGTCGCGCGACGGGCTGCACTCGGGCGACGTCGGGCATGATCCCGTCGACGTTCCGCATCGCCCGCGTCGCTGCTGTCGCGGATCGAGGACGAGGCGACCGGGCGGGTGCTGCTCGACTCGTGCGACGTGACGATCCCCGACGACCGCGTCGCAGAGGCCGAGGCCACCGCCGACGGAGATCGGCACGATCGCCGACCGCTACCCGCTCGTCGACGGCGCGCAGCCGATGACGCCCGACGGCGGCCGAGCAGTTGCTCGGCCGCACGTGGCGGGCGGCGCTGAGCGTGATCGGCGCCGACGGTTTGCCGCCGACGGCGGTGGCGGGCAACGTGCTGCGCCCGAACACGACGCTCGAGCTGTCGCTGCGCACGCCGCCGACGGCGCGACGCCGAGGCGGTGCTCGCCGAGCTGCGCGAGCGGCTGCTCGCCGACCCGCCCTACGGCGCGCACGTGGCGAGGTCACCGCTCGCGCCGCGGCTCGGGCTGGAACGCGCCGCCGCTCGCGCCGTGGCTGGTGGCCGCGCTCGACGATGCGCTCGACGCGCCGCCTTCGGGCAACCGGCGCGGATGTTCGGCGACGGCGGCACGATCCCGTTCATGGGAATGCTCGGCGAGCGCTTCCCCGAAGCCCAGTTCGCGATCACCGGCGTGCTCGGCCCCGACGCCAACGCCCACGGCCCGAACGAGTACCTCCACCTCCCGACCGCCGCGCAAGATCACCCTGGCGATCGCCGAACTGCTGAACGCCCACGCCAACCGGAGTACGAGTCGATCAGACACTCCGTGAACGTCGCGACGTCGACCAGTCGCCGCTCTCGATCGGCGTGAGGTCGAGCCCGCCGCCGTACTCGTAGGCCCATGCCTCGGTTCCCTGGTGGTGGTGACGACCGTCCGGCGGTAGCCGCCCGGCACGCTGCTCTCCTCTGCGTCGAGCACGGCGAGGGCATCGTCGAGGCGGTCGGCGCGCAGGCGATACGTGCGACCGACGATCGTGCCGGCCTCGCCGAAGACGCGGCCGGGTAGCCGCGGCCCGTGTCGAACACCTCGCCCGGCGACCGAGTCGGGGCAACCGTCGTCGTCGACGAACGGCGCCAGGATCGGCCAGCGCACGTCGCCCGGCTGCAGCGTGCCGTACACGAACAGATGGTGAACGCTGTGACGTGGATGTCGCCCCGGCAGGCAGATGGCGACGCCCGCGAGGGCGGCCAGCAACGACGCCGTGAGCACGCCGAGCCGAGCATCCGTGCCCAACTCGCCCTCGCCGAACGCCAGGTCGGTGACGAACAGCGAGACTGTGAAGCCGATCCCCGCCAGCGAGGCGGCGCCGATCACGTAGCGAGGCGTCACGCCGGCGGGCAGGCGCCCGATCTTGAGCGCGACGGCGAGCAACGTGGCGGCGGAGATGCCCACCACCTTTCCCACGACCAGGCCGAGGATCACGCCCCACGTGACTCGACTCGAGAAGGCGTCGTCGATCTCGCCGGCCGGGATGTGGATGCCGGCGTTGGCGAGGGCGAACAGGGGGACGACCACGAACGCCGACCACGGGTGCAGATGGTGCTCGAGCCATTCCACCTCTGACACCGTGTGCCGCGTGCCTGGCCGCGACACACGCGCCGCGTTCTCGACACTGGCCTCGCGTTCGAGCTCGTCGGCGTCGATCAGCTGGGTCTGCCTGCGAGGCACGGCGGGAGCCAGCAGCCCGAAGGCGACGCCGGTCAAGGTCGGATGGATGTGCGCCTCGTGGAGCGCCAACCAACACACCGTCCCGAGCGCGAGATACACGCCGACGTGCGTGACGCGCGGCGTGATGACCGCAGCCGTGACCACGGTCGCGATCGCCAGCAGCAGCCACGCCAACGAGACACCGTCCGAGTAGAAGACGGCGATCACCAAGATGGCGCCGATGTCGTCGACGATGGCCAGCGCGAGCAGGAACAGCTTGAGCCACGGAGGCGCCCGCTCACCGAGCAGCGCGACGACCCCGATGACGATCGCGATGTCGGTCGCCATCGGGATCCCCCACCCGTCGGATCCCGCTCCGCCGCCGACGATCGCGGCGTAGACGAGGGCTGGCACGACCATCCCGCCGATGGCGGCGATGATCGGCAACGCCGCCTGACGTCGATCGCGGAGCTCGCCCTGGACGAGCTCGCGCTTGATCTCCAGCCCGACCACGAAGAAGAACAGCACCATCGCCGCGTCGTTGATCCAGCCCTGCAGGTCGAGCGCCAACACGTGGTCACCGATCGTGATCGCGGCCTCGGTCGTCCAGAGGTCGACATACGAGTCGTACCAGCGGGAGTTGGCCCAGACCATGGCGATCACGGCGGCGATGACGATCAGCAGCCCCGCCGCCGCCTCGTCGTGGAGGAAGTCGCTGAGGGGGCGGATCCGGCGATCGTTCCCGTCGCTCGTCCGGGCGGACACATCGCGGTCGTCCGGCGCCGGCATTCGATCAAGTATCGCGAACTGCGTTGGCCGGTGTCTCACGGCGTCCGGCGCCGCGCTTGAAAACGGCGGTCGCCTCGATCGACGCGCTCGGACCGACTCGATCGCGACGGCGTTCGAAAGCGGCGTTGATCTCGGCGCCGAGCAGCGCGATCAGACCGTGGATGCTGATCCAGAAGGCGAGCACGATCAGCGCCGCGAACGTGCCGTACACCTCGTCGGCAGTTGGCCAGGCGGCGGGTGAGGATGTTGGTGCCGGCGAACTGCAGCACCGTGTAGAGCACGCTGGTGAACAGCGTGCCGGGCCACACCATCTTCCACGTCATCGTCCGTCGACGTCATGAATCGGTAGATCGATCCGACCACGGCGACGTTGAGCGCCAAGCCGCCGAACGTCAGCAGGAACTGGCTCGTCCGCGGCAGGCCGGCGTGGCCGACGGCGACGGCGAGCGCCACCGATGCCGGCCTGGGCGACGCCGATCGCGGCGATGCAGATCAGGCTGTTCAGACGCGTTGCACGACGTAGTTGCGCGCGGCCGGTCTCGACCTCCCAGATGTCGTCGAGCGCCGTCTGCAGGGCGACGAACGCCCGCAGCGAGCCCCAGAGGGCGCCGATCAGGCCGACGCCAGCGCCACCCAGCTGCCGGTGAGCTGGCCCTGGTTCTGAGCAGATCGACGCGCCGACGACGGGGATCTTGCTGAGCGAACGAGTCGAGGATCGTCGTCCTGCAGGTCGTGGTTGCCCTCGAGCACGAGGCCGAGGATCGTGGTGGCGACCAGCAGCAGCGGGAACACGGTGAGCAGCCCCATGTAGGCCAGCAACGAAGCGTTGCGTCCCGTGCGGTGGCGGCCGTAGGCGTCGAGCACGTCGAGCACGAAGTCGGCGAGCCGCGACCGGCGGCGGATCGGTCGCAGCCGTGGGTCGTTCGGTCCAGCCCATCAGAGCGTCCAGTCGATCGGCTGTTGGCCGTGGGCGACGAGCGCCGCGTTGGCGCGGCTGAACGGCTGGCTGCCGAAGAAGCCGTTGTGGGCCGACAGCGGCGACGGGTGGGGCGACTCGATGATCGGTGTGCCGTGCTGGTGTCGATCAGCGCCCGCTTCTTGCGGGCATAGCTGCCCCACAGCACGAACACGACGTGCTCGGGCTTGGCGTTGACGGCGGTGATCACCTCGTCGGTGAACGTCTCCCATCCCTTGCCCTGGTGCGAGCCGGCCTGCCCGGCGCGCACCGTCAGCGTGGCGTTCAGCAGCAGCACGCCCTGGCGCGCCCACGCCTCGAGGTTGCCGTGGTCGGGCACGGCGACGCCGAGGTCGTCGGCCAACTCGCGATGGATGTTGGCGAGCGAGGGCGGGATCGCCACGCCGGCCGGCACCGAGAAGCACAGGCCGTGCGCCTGGCCGCGGCCCGTGGTACGGATCCTGGCCGAGGATCAGCACCCGCGTGTCGGCGTACGGCGTGAGGTGGAGCGCGGCGAACACGTCGGCGTGCGGGCGGGTAGACCGTGATGGTGCTGGCGCTCGGTCGGCGACGAACTGCTGGAGGTCGTGCCAATACGGCTTGTCGAACTCGCCGCGCAGGATCGGGTTCCAGTCAGTCGTCGCCATCGTTCGATCCATCGTCGCCGCACATCATGGCGCGCCCGGCGCGCCGGCGCACCGGTACGTAGCATGCGGCCGTGTTCGGTCACCTGCCGCGGGCGCGACTGGCGACGCTGCCCACCCCGCTCGAACGTGGCCCGCTGCTGCCCGGCGGCGTCGCGGCTGTGGGTGAAGCGCGACGACCTCACCGGGCTCGGGATGGGCGGCAACAAGGCCCGCAAGCTCGAGTTCCTGTGCGGGGCGGCGCATCGCCGCCGGGGCGCGCTCGCTCGTGACCGTCGGCGCCGCGCAGTCGAACCACTGCCGCATGACGGCCGCCGCCGGTGCCGTGCTCGGGCTCGAGGTCCATCTCGTGCTGTCGGGCGAGCGCCCCGACGTGCCGACCGGCAACCAGCTGCTGTCGATGATGTTCGGCGCCCAACTCCACTTCACGGGCGCCGCCGGACAGTCATTGGGGCGAGCTCGAGATCGCCCGCGAGGCGCTGACCGACGAGCTGCCGCGACGCCGGCGCGGCGCCGTACGCGATCCCGATCGGCGGCTCGACCGCGGTCGGCGCCGTCGGCTACGCGATGGCGTTCGATCGAGCTGATGGAGCAGTGCGCAGCGGCACGGCGTCGAGCCGGCGGCGGTCGTGCACACGTCGTCGAGCGGCGGCACGCACGCCGGACTGGTGGCCGGGCGGGCGCTGTGGCGCCGAGCCGACGGTCGATGCCGGTGCCGGAGGTGCTGGCGATCGGCGTCGCCAAGGGCGTCAACCTCGGACTGCCCGACATCGCCGAGCTGGCCGCACGACACGCGTCGAACTGATCGGCGGCAGCGCGATCGCTGGTCGACGACGGCGACGTGTCGATCGACCCGAACTGGATCGGCGACGACTACGCCGATCCCGACCGAGCGCCGGCGACGCCGCCATCCGCTGGGCGGCGCGGCACGGCGGCTGGGTGCTCGACCGCGTCTACAGCGGCAAGGGCTTGGCGGGCCTGCTCGGCAACGCCGAGCCGGGTCGGTGGCCGGAGGGCAGCGACGTCGTGTTCATCCACACCGGCGGGGTGCCCGGCGGTGTTCGCCCCCGACGGTGCTCCCAGCCTTCCGTGACCGCACGTACCGGCGTGAGCGCGATGACGACGAGATCCTCGATGTCGATCTGCTGGCGTTCGAGCGCTCGACCGGCGAGCGTCGGCGAGCCGTCGTCGACGGCGTCGACCCGCAGCCTGGCGACCGGGTTCGTGTACACCCGCCACGACCTGTCGGAGGATCTGCTCGACACCGCCTACGGGATGCTGCGCGAGTTCTTCGCGCTCGAGCCCGACGTCAAGCAGCAGTTCGTCGTGCCGGGCGCGCACGGGCAGACCGGTTACACCGGGTCTGCTGGTCGAGACCGCCGCCTCGAGCGACAAGCCCGACTGGAAGGAGATGCTCAACTGGGCGTCGCCGATCCCGCAGGGGCACCCGCTCAAGCGCAAGTTCCCGACCGCCTATCCCGACCAGGTGCTGCCCGAGTCGGCCGTGCCGGGCATCACCAAGGTGCTGTACGCGTTCCACGACGCGATCGCCGATCTGCAGCGTCGCTTCCTGCGCGTGATCGCCGAGGGCATCGGTTGCCACGAGACGTTCTTCGACGACATGGTGCACGACGCGCCCACGCTCGACGCGGGCGATCCGCTACCCACCGATGGCCGAGATCGGCGATCCGATGGTCACGTGTGGGCCGGCGCCCACGGCGACATCAACCTGATCACCGCCCTGCCGCGCGCCACGGCGCCGGGCCTCCAGGTGCGGGTCGACGACGAATGGGTCGATGCCGTGGCACCCGAGGGCCAGGTGATCATCAACACCGGGATCATGCTCGAGCGCCTCACCAACGGTCGGATCCCGATCGGGTGGCACCGCGTGGTGGCCGCGCCGGGCTACGAGGGCGAGCGCCACAGCGTGGTCCAGTTCTGCCATCCCCGCCCGTGGACGATCCTGTCGCCGGTGCCCGAGTTGCTGCACGCCCGAGCACCCGCAACGCTTCAGCGCGATCAGCGCCGCCGACGCCCTCGACGAAGTGCTGTACGAGATCAACCTCGTCGAGGACGCCCGCCGCGTCGAGGACTGATTCGCTGACGGGAACGCCAGGTCAGCCGAGGGCGACGATCGGTGTCGGAACCTGTTGGTTCGACACCGAGACGCTCACCCAGTAGCGCGGCAGGAACCTCGATCGGGATGCCCCACTTCAGCTCCGGGTTGCTGCCCTTGGCGCCCGGACCGAACGCTTCGGTGGGAGCCCACGTGCAGCCCTCCGGGGGCACGATCAGGGTCGACTTGCCGGTGGCCGTGACCGTGCCGTTGGAGTGGATCACCCAGCCGCCGTTGAAGAGGGCGCTGACGACCACATCGTCGAGGTCGAGCTCGTCGAGGCTGGGATCGGGCGGCACCGACCAGGGCCCGATGCTGACGTGGCAGGCCTGCCGGCGCTGGGCGAAGGCGACGTGCATGTCGGCGTCGAGCTTGGTGCCATCGGCGTCGTGGATGCTCAGCCGCAGGTGCGGCCACACGGCCTGTTCGTCGTCGATGCCGAACTCTTCGTTGGACGGCATCGGGTCGGTGTCACCCATGAATCCGATCACCTGACCGGCGCGCACCTGAGTGCCGACCGTCGCCAGGATCGTCAGTCGGTGGGCGCGGACCGCGGCACCGTCGTTGGTGCCAGGCGTGTCGTCGTTGAACCCGGAGTACCGGAACGTGCGGCCGGCGGTGTCGCTGATCGTGACGCTCACCGACCCCAGCAGCGGGTCGCCTTCCTCGACCGCGGTCACCACCCCGTTCACTGCGGCGAGGATCGGTTGCACCTTCTGCCCGTAGGATGATCGCGTCGGCGCCGTCTTCGCACACGTCGGCGCACGCCGCCGGCGGAGCGACGAGTGACCGACCGAGCACCGGGAAGGCGATCGACGCCGAGCGTCGCCGCGCTGGCGGGAATCTCGGGAGGGAGGCCGGTCAGGAACCGCAGCTCGGGCGGCAGGAGGGCGAGCCGGTAGCCGAGCGGCTGGCCGGTGATGAACTCGAGCACGTCGAGCCAGCGCATCTGGTACTCGCGGACCGTGAGCCGGTTGCCCGGCCCATGGCTTGGGAACCTGGTCCATCAACGCCGGGTCGCGGGCGGCCTTCGGGTAGTACCAGATGACCGGCACCATCGACACGTCGCCCTTCCAGGTCCACAGGATCGCCTTGACGTCGGCCAGCGCGCGCTCGTCCTGGATCGCCGCCGGGGCGAGGTAGGCGCTCGGGTAGCCCTTGAAGTTGTTCCACGTCGAATCGATGTACTGGTAGGCGCCGGACGCGCCGCCCTTGTTCTTCGGGATCGTGTAGTTGCCGCCCGACTCGATCGTGCGGATCGTGAGCAGGATGTCGCCGAAATGCTTGGGCACCTTGACGTTGAGCTGCGGCCCGGCCGGATCCTCGGCGGGTGGAGCGGTGTCGGGCGGCGGCACGTGGGTGGTGGCGTCGTGGTCGGGCACGGCGGTGGCGGCACGGTCGTCGTGGTGGTGGTCGTCGTGCCCGGCAGCGTCGTGGTGGTGGTCGTGGTGGTGGTCGCACCAGGGAGCGTGGTGGTGGTGGTCGTGGTGGTGACCGGGACGCACGGGCGAGGTTCGATCGTCACGGGCGGGTTGGTGGGGGCGACGGTGGTCGGCGGAGGGGGCGCGACCGTCGTGGTGGTGGTCGTCGTCTCCGGCACCGTCGTCGTGGTGGTCGGGACATCGGTGCTCGTCGGCTCGGGTGTCCCCGCCGAGACGGCGCCGTCGAACAGGCCCAGAGGCGCGGCGACGAGCAGTGCCACCAACACCGCCCTGGCGGTGGACGAAAAGCGGGAGTGCGTCGACATTCGAACCGTGGCGGCGGAGACGAGGTTCACGGATCGTCCGGCCGCTCCACAAGTTATCGGTCAGGTTGCGACCGGGGTTGACGACGGATCTCGCGAGAGGACGATCTCGGCCGATCGTGCCTGGTCGACGGCGGTGTCTCGGGTTCGGGCGGCCGATCGGCGCCCAGTCCCGGCGCGACCCCCCAGCTAGCGTGCCGCCCGTATGAGTGATCCGTCAGACGACCGGCGCGATCAGTTTCGCGACCCGCGTCGAGACGCGATCCTGGCGATCGACATCGGCGGGTCCCATTTCGGTGCCGGCCTGGTGACGTTCCGCGGCGAGCTGATCGATCGTTCCCGGGCCGATGTCGAATCCGATGTCGGCCCGCAATCGCACTTCGCCACGCTGGCGCGCATCGTCGCCGAGCAACTCGACCGGGCCCGCGATCAGCACAACGTGCGCGTCCGTGCGATCGGCGTCGGCTGCCCGGGACCGATCGAACGTAACTGCGAGACGGTCTCACCGGTGAGCATCCCGTCGTGGCGCCGATTCGAACTGCGCCAGCACCTGCACGAGCTGACATCACTCCCGGTGTTCGGCGATCTCGACGCCAAGGCGGTGGCGTTGGCGGAGGGTTGGCTGGGTGCCGCTCGCGGGGCCCAGAGCTTCTGCACGATCCTCGTGTCGACCAGCGTCGGTGGCGGGTTGGTGCTCGACGGCGAGCTCGTCGACGGCGCCAGCGGCAACGCCGGCAACATCGGCCACATCATCGTCGAGCCCGGCGGTCGGCGGTGCACGTGCGGGGCGCGCGGTTGCCTCGACTCGGAAGCGTCGGGCCTTGCGATCGGCACCATCACCGGTCGTCCGCTCACCGAGCCGACGTACGACATCATGCGGCGCACCGGCCGTCTCGTCGGGCGGGCGGCGGGCACGGTGTGCACCGCGCTCGATCTCGATCTGGTCGTCGTCGGGGGTGACGTCGCGCTCGGATTCGCAGCGACCTTCTTCAACGCCGCCCAGGAGGAGATCGACGCCATCTCGCGGGTCGGGAACGGGGCCGCGGCGCGCATCACGCCGGCCCGGCTCAGTGATCAGGGCGGGCTGATCGGTGCCGGCGCGGTCGGCATCCGCGGCCTGCGCCGCTCGCGCGGCTGACACCTGCCGGCTGACGTCCGTGTTTGGGACGCGCTCGTGAATGGAACAATGTGATCATGACGAAGATCCGGTCGCGCGATGCCAGCAGGATCGAGGACCGGCGGGGGAGCGGCGGCGGCTCGGGGATGGGCGGTCTCGACGATCTGTTGCGCGGCGGCCTCGGAGGCGGCAGTGGAGGCGGCGGTGGAGGCCTCCCGATTCCCGGCGGTCTGCTCAAGGGTGGTGGCGGCATCATGGCGTTGCTCGTGGTCGCTGCCGTGTTCCTGCTTCCGAAGTTGCTCGGTGGTGGGCTCGGAGGCGGGGGGAGCTCGCTGACGCCCGCCGCCAACGAGGGCGACCAGGCGACGACCGGCGGCCAGGAGACGTGCAGCACCGATCTCGAACAGCAGTTGTGCGGAGCCGCCAACGACGTGTCGGAGTACTGGATCGTGCAGCTGCCGTCGTCGTTCAACCGGGAGTACGTCGAGGCGCCGACGGTGTTCTTCTCGGACGTCACCGACACCGGGTGCGGCCGGGCGAGCGCCCAGACCGGGCCGTTCTACTGTCCTGCCGACGGCAAGGTGTACTTCGACCTCGAGTTCCTCACCGTGCTGCAGAACAACTTCGGTGCCACCGGCGATCTCGCCGCCCAGTACATCATGGCCCACGAGTACGGACACCACGTCCAGAACGTGCTCGGCATCAACGAGCAGATGCGGCAGGCGCAGGAGTCGGATCCGTCACGCGCCAACCAGTACTCGATCGCGCTCGAGCTGCAGGCCGACTGCTTCGCCGGGGCGTGGGCGCGCAACGCCAGCGACCGGGCCCAGTTCGACAACCCGCAGGAGCTCGAGGAGGCGCTCAACGCCGCCGCCGCCGTGGGTGACGACCGCATCCAGCAGAAGGCCCAGGGTCGCGTCGACCCAGAGTCGTGGACCCACGGCTCGTCGGCCCAGCGCGTGGAATGGTTCCAACGCGGCTTCCAAACCGGCGACCCCACCAAGTGCACCACCTTCAGCGAAGTCCTGTAGGGCTTCGGCTCGCAGCGAAGCTGCTCACCTGCGCCTCCCGAGCTCGTCGCCTCCGCTGCGCTGTGGCCGCCTCACCCGCCTGGCTGACCCAGACGTGTTCGGTGCGTTGCTGCGAGCGCTCGAACGGGCTGCTCGCCTGCGCCATGAGTCAGTTCGCCAGTTTGCGGTAGACGTATTCGGCTGGGCCTTGGCCGAAGCGTTGGTGGTAGGCGACGGCGGCGATCGTCGAGATCAGCCAGTAGCTGATCGCGAAGGCGAGCGACGTGGCGATGCCGCCCGGGGTCGACGATGTCGAGCCAGTCGACGAGCAGGCAGAACACGAGGGCATGGGCGATGTAGATCGACAACGACATCTGGCCGGCGCGCCGCAGCCAGTCGACGGCCTGCGACTGGCGGTAGCGCTCGGCCAACCAGCTGATGACGGTGAACGCCAGCAGCGCCGTGCCCAGGGCGCTCATCGTGTAGACGATGCCGCGTTGAAACGGATTGGAGCTGAGCACGATCAGTTGGCGTTCGGTGGTGGCCGTCGAGTTGACCAACGTGGCGATCGAGAACAGGGCAAAGCCGGTGCCGATCGCCGCTGCCTGCCACCACTCGCGACCGAACAGCCGGCCGAGCACGATGCCGGCGCAGAAGAACGCCAGCCACGGCAGCAGCGGGTGGGTGCCGTTCACGAACACGTCGATCACCAGCCCCACGGGCGATCTCGGGCCGGGGTTGGTGAGCCAGCGCGTGTCGTAGCCGTCGATCGTGCGCTCGTACCGCCACCACCGGGTGAGCCACCCTGCGAGTGCGGCGACGACGCCGATCGCGATCACCCAGCGCGACCTGAGCGTGAACATCCCGGCGGCGAGCACGAACAGGGCTCCGTAGTAGGGCAGGATCGTGCCCGGCCAGATGAAGTCGAACGCCATCCCGAACCCGTACAGCAGCAACCCGCGGCGGGCCAGCCGCCACCGCAGATCGGCGGTGCGGGCAGGGTCGGCGACCGCCGACCGGGTCATCAGCGTCACACCGACCCCGGCGGTGAGCACGAACGTGGCGGCGAACCGCGTCGCCAGCGGCCCGGTCTGGGTGTCGAACAGGTCGTACAGCCATCCGCCGTCGGTGCGCCCACCGCGCAGGCCGAGATAGCCGTGGAAGTTCATGATGACCACACCGGCCATGGCGATGGCGCGCACGACGTCAGGACCGATCAAGCGCCGGGTCGGCGTCCGGGTGGTGATTACAGCCATACCAGCTCGTCGACGGCGGTGGTGGTGAGCGGGCGTTGCAGGTCGACCCAGTCGCCGGCGGCGGGGCAGGCGTCGCCCTCGGCGACGATCGCCATCGAGGTGTGCATGTGGGGCGGCTCGATCAGCGGCAGCCGCCTGCGCGCGTAGTGGAACGGGCTCAGCTCGCCGGGGAGCAGCGTGACGCCGTTGGCCGAGCCGGCCCCGATCATGACCAGCGTGCCATCGGCGTCGATCGGCTCGAGCCGGTACCCGGCGGTGGTTCCGGCGCGGACGGGCCGCGTGGCGAGCACGTCGGCTTCGAGATGGATCGCCTCGCGGTCACCGAGCCACAGGTACGTCCCGACGCGAAGCTTGTAGCGGTGTGAGCCAGGGAGCCCGGCGTAGGTGCCGGGGGAGAGGTGGCTCACCCACACATCGAGGCTCGGATCGATCTCGTCCAGCCGGCGTGTGATGTCGTCGCGCCGCGCGTCCTCGGTGCCGACGAGCGGGGGATGGATGGCGACACCGACCGTGCGCAACCCGGCCCGCTGGGCGCGCTCGACGAGCTCGATCGACCCGCCGTAGCGGTGCATCGACGACTCGAGCTTGACCACCACGCGGCCGGACCAGTCGGCCAACGCCTCGATGTGCCGCTCGTCGGAGACGGTCAGGACGACATCGGTCGATGCCGGCGGTCGCAGCGTCGGGGTGAGCACCACCGGCGTGCACTGCTCGGGCAACCCGTCGAGCTCGTGCACGGTTCCGACGGCGATCACCGGGCTGAGCTCGACGGCCGCGACGGCGAGCCCGGCCCGGCCGAACCCGTAGCCGTTGCCCTTGACCACCGGGATCAACCCGTCGACGCTGGCGGCGACGTCGGTGACGTGGTTCCACCACCGCTCACGGTCGACGCTGAGCCGGATCGTCACGCACGGGATCGTAACGACGGAGGCGGGCGAGACCCGGGCGGCTGAATCCCGAGTAGATGAGTCAGGATTTGCTCAGTAGGCTTCGACGCGTGCGCAGGCTGTTCTCGTTTCCCGACCCGGTCAACGAGACGTCGGCGCGCCTCGTCGCAGCCGGGGTGGTCGTCGAGGCGGTGCTGTTCCTGGTGTTCCGAGAGGGCTGGCTGCTCGTGCCATTGGTGTACGGGTTCGCGGCGCGCACGCTCACCGGGCCGACGCTGAGCCCGCTCGCCCAGATCGTCACACGCCTGGTCACACCTCGCCTGCGGGTGTCCCACCGGTTCGTGCCCGGCCCACCCAAGCGCTTCGCCCAGGCGATCGGCCTGGCGTTCACGGGCGGGGCCGGGTTGGCGTGGGTGCTCGGTGCGCCGCCCGTGAGCTATGTGCTGATCGGCCTGCTGGTGGTGGCGGCTTCGCTCGAGGCCGGCTTGGCGATCTGCCTCGGTTGCATCGCCTACCGATTCCTCTGGGAGTGCGACGACTGCAACGACATCAGTGAGCGTCTGCGGGTGGCGGTGTCGGGTCGTCACGATCTGACGTCGACCGGCGTCCGGGCCACGAACTGATCTCCGGTACGAGCGGGTCGAGCGTGCGTTCGGCGACGATCCCCTTCCAGACTCCCAGCGAGTAGGCAAGGTCGTCGGCGAGGCGGATCGGGTTGCGCGCCGCCAACGCTGCAGCCAACAGGATCCGACGCGACGAGCGTGACTTGACGGCGGCGATCGCCAGCAGCGGCCACCACACGCGCCGGATGGCGTTGGCGATCTGATCGCCGGCGTGCAGGTTGCCCTGGGCGGCGAGGCCGAACGCGGCCCGGGCCGGCACGTCGGGCAGCTTGCGCACGAGCGCAGCCGCCGAGCCGGCACCCACGAGCGATCCCGCGATCGGTCGTCCGAGCGCCGCCAGCAGCCAGGCTCCGATGCTCCAGCCGCTCATCCTGATCGGGGCGAGGGCGCCGGGATGGCGGCGCGCCAGCGAGGCCGTCGACGACCCGTAGCCGATCCGTTGCCGCACCCAGCCGCCCCACGTCGACCGCGGCCGATGTCGGACCTCGGATCCGGGCTCGTAGCGGCAGCGCCATCCGGCGAGGTCGAGCCGCCAGACGAGGTCGACGTCCTCCCCGAACCGCAGTGATTCGTCGAAGCCGCCGACCTCCCGGAGGGCGTCGACGCGACAGACGATCGCCGCCGCCGGCACGTAGCTGACGCGGGTGCCGGCCCGGATGCGCGCCGGCTCGGGCCCGAGATCGAGCGGGCTCGATGCGTGCTCGTATCTCGCCAACGTCGAATCCGATCCCGGCGACCGGACCCTGGGAGCGACGAGCGCGAGGCGCGGGTCGACGAAGTGGGCGAGCAGCGGATCGAGCCATCCGTCCGGCAGCTCGACATCGTCGTCGACGAAGGCGACGAGCGGCGTCGTCACGCGAGCGAGACCGGCGTTCCGCGCTGCGCCCGCTCCGCGGTTGGCCTCGAGCCGGATCGCCGCGCCCGGTACCGGTGTCGGCGAACCGTCGTCGATGATCAGTGCTCCCGTGGGCACGCGCTCCGGAACACCCAGTGTCGGCACCACGATCGTGACGTCCGAGACGGCGAACGGGCCCGTGTCTGCGATCGGGTGGATCGCGCCGGCATCGAGCAACCGCATCACCAGCGTCGAGTCGGCAGCACGCTCGCCTGCCGCCAGCCGCTCGAACGCCGCTTCGCCTGCGCTCGACAGGCGGAACAGTTTGAGCGGTGAGCCGCCCACCACGACACGTCCGAAGTGCTGGACGCTGTTGTCGATCTGATAGCGCCGCGTCGACGGCTGGGTGCCGGGCATCGTCATCCGATCCAGCGGGCGACTGCGCCGGCGAGCTGACCGTCGAGATCGTCGAGGATCCGCCTGCCCTCGTCGGCGGTGGCCGACGTCGGGTCGCCGAGCACGCCTGAGGCGCTGACCGGTAGCACGCCGTGCCGGACGAGCTCGGCGTGGGCCGGGACGGGGCCGGCGACGGCACGATCGAGCCGCACCTCGTCAGGGGCGAGGGCGAGCATCAACGAGGTCTCCACGTGGCCGGCATGCGGGTCACCACCGGCGAGCTCTGGCCACCACACCAGCACCGACCGCCCTTCCCCGCCGAGGATGTCGGCCGCGCGTCGCATCGCCGCGGCGTTGCCGCCGTGCCCGTTGACGAAGACGACACCCGATGCCCAATCGGCCGAGCGCGCCAGCTCGACGACGACGTCGACCATCACGTCGGTCCCGATCGACAATGTTCCGGGAAAGCCCTGATGCTCGCCGCTGGCCGTGATCGCCAGCGTCGGGGCGACGGCGCAGTCGTGGCGGCGCGCCACGAGCCGTTGCGCCAGGGCGTTGGCGATGACGGTGTCGGTGTGCAGCGGCAGGTGCGGTCCGTGCTGCTCACACGAGCCGACCGGCACGACCAGGATCGGAGCGCCGACGTCGGGCCAGGTGGCGCGACCGAGGTCGGAGGTGCTCACGCCGCCGACGTTACCCACCGGACGGGCTGAGGAGCTGCGCCGATAGGCGCTGAGCGACGGTTGACAACGGACGACATCAGCGGAATGAAAAGGAGCGGAGCGACCTATCCGCTGGTGTCGTACACATCGATGGCGGCGATCAGGACCTTGTAGCCCTTGCTGGCGTCGGCCGGTCGATTGCGGTCGACGCCGCTCCTGGCGAGGTCGATCGCCTGCTCGAACGGGAACAGGTCGTCGGGATCGCGGTCGCGGATCTGGGCCTCGGCGACGACCCACAGCGCGTCGATGCGGGCCATCGTGGAGGCGGGGTGTTCGCCGTCGACGATCTGTTCGTCGAGGTGGAGCATCAGGCCCTCGATGTCGCCGAGCAGCGTGGCGAGCGGCGTGTCGGCCGCGACCGCCGGCAGGGTCGTCGTCGTGGTCTCGCCGGTGACCGGCACCGTGACGCTCGAATCGATGTAGGTGGTGCCGCACGCCCCCAGCGTCAGCACGGCGGCCGCCGCCCATGCGGCGGCGACGCCTGACGTCACGTAGTGACCAGGATCCGCTCGCTCGCGAACGCGCCCACCCCCACGTGGCGACCATCGATCTCGATCGTGAGCGTGCCGTCCGGCGACGAGGCGGTGATGACACCGGAGCAACCCGGGCGCAACGACGAGGCCTCGAGGAACTCGAGCAGACCGGGCGTGAACTCGAGCTCCTCCGGGATCCGGCGCACCGTGAACGGCTCGCCGATCGTCAGCCGCGACAGCGGGGCGGCGTCGGTCTCGACGTAGCTCGAGCCGGGGATCGGGTTGCCGTGCGGGCAGGTGGTGGGCTCGCCCAGGAGACGATTCATCGCCTCCTCGACGTTCGAGCTCATCACGTGCTCCCAGCGGCCGGCCTCGTGGTGGGCCTCGGCCCACGAGAGCTTGAGCACGTCGGTGAGGAAGCGCTCGGCGAGCCGGTGGCGGCGCACCACCTGTTGGGCCAGGCCGAGCCCGCGTTCGGTGAGCAGGATCGCGCCGTCGTTGGTGACCAGGCCTTCCGCCTCGAGCTTGCGGATCATCTCGCTCACCGCCGGGCGGCTGACCTGGAGGCGTTCGGCGATCCGGGCCTGGATGACGTCGACGTCGTCCTCGTCGAGCTCGAAGATGCATTCGCAGTACTCCTCGAATGCGGGATGGTGCTCTCCAGCTACCGGCATGCCGCCATCTTACGCCCACTGTCCAACGCAACGCCCGGGCGTGTTCCGGCCGGGCCCGCCGGACAAGTCACACCTGGTTCGAGCGCTGCGACTGGCAGACTGCGAAGGATGCGCAGCTGACGAGTCCCGCCCCCGTTCTCACCCGGAAGCTCTCGATCATGTCCGCAACCCTCGCCCTCAACGACATCGGCGTCAGCCGTGGCGAACCGGCGTCTGCTCGACCACGTCGAGCTGCTGCTGGCCCCGGGCCGCAGGGTCGGTCTGGTCGGCCCCAACGGCGTCGGCAAGTCGACCCTGCTGGCGGTGTGCGCCGGGGCGCTCGCCCCCGACTCGGGCAGTGTCCGGCTCGCTCCGCCCGACGCCAACGTCGGCTGGCTCCACCAGGAGCCCGAGCGCGGCGCCGAGACCGTCGCCGAGCTGCTGCGCGCGCCGCACGGGGGTCACGGCCGCCGAGGTCGAGCTGGCGGCTGCGGCGGCGGCCCTGGCGGCCGGCGACCCGGGCGCCTCCGAGCGTTACGACGTGGCCTGGCAGCGCTGGCTGGCGCTCGGTGCCGCCGACTTCGGCGCCAGGCTCGGCGGCGTCGCCGACGAGCTCGGCCTCACCTCGCGCCTGCTCGACCAGCCGACCGAGTCGTTGTCGGGCGGCGAGGCGGCGCGAGCGGGGCTGGCGGCGTTGCTGCTGTCGCGATTCGACGTCTACCTGCTCGACGAGCCGACCAACGACCTCGATCTCGAGGGGCTGGAACGGCTCGAGCGGTGGGTGCTCGAGCTCGATGCACCCGTGCTGCTGGTCAGCCACGACCGCTGGTTCCTCGATCGCGTCGTCACCGACGTGGCCGAGATCGACGAGTTCACGCATCAGCTCAGCAACTTCGGGGGTGGCTGGCAGGCCTACCTCGACGAGCGGGCACTCGCCCGAGAGCACGCACGCGAACGCTTCGACGAGTACGCCACGACGCGGCGTGCATTGGCCGACCGGGCACAGCGCCAGCGTGAGTGGGCACAGCAGGGCATCGCCCGCGTCAAGCGCTCGTACGAGGACGAGCCCGACAAGAACATCCGCCGCTTCCGTGCCAACCAGACCGAGCAACTGGCCGGCAAGGCCGCCCAGACACAGCGCGCGATCGACCGTCTCACCGTCGTCGACAAGCCGCGCGAGCCATGGCAGCTGCGACTCGAGGTGCCCGACGCCGGACGCAGTGGCGATCTCGTCGCGCGACTGTCCGGGGTCACGGTGGAGCGCCCCGAGTTCCGGCTCGGGCCGATCGACCTGCTGATCGAGTACGGCGATCGGGTGGCGCTGCTCGGCAGCAACGGGGCGGGCAAGTCGACGTTGATCGACGTGATCCTCGGCCGGCAGCCGCCGACGAGCGGCACGGCTCGCCTCGGGAGCGGGGTCGTGGTCGCCGAGATCGAGCAGGTGAGGACGCAGCTCGACGGCGCCGACACGCTCGTGCGGTCGTTCATCGACGCCACTGGCATGACGATCCCCGAAGCCCGCACCCTGCTGGCCAAGTTCGGGCTCGTCGGCGACCACGTGGAGCGCGCCACGGGCTCGTTGTCGCCGGGCGAACGCACCCGCGCCGCGCTGGCCTTGATGATGGCCAACGGCGCCAACCTGCTCGTGCTCGACGAGCCGACCAACCACCTCGACATGCCGGCGATCGAGCAGCTCGAGCAGGCGCTCGACACCTTCACCGGCACGGTGATCCTCGTCAGCCACGATCGGCAGTTGCTCGACCGGGTGCGGATCACCCGCACGGTCCGACTCGCCGGCGGGCAGATCGTCTGACGCGACCCCCTCTCACATAGGCGCTGACCTGCGGCGACACCTCCGGCCAGGCGGTGTTTGGGCCTCAAGCGCACGTGCTGCGCTGCCGATAAGCGAGGCAACGGAATCTCATCCGGCGGGATGGACGAGGAATGGCGGACACTGGAGCAGGGCGACCGATGACATGGACCGCGCGGCCATGGGTCGCGCGGCTCGATCCGCGTCTTCGTCTACGTCTCGCCACTCGTCGTCTCGGTGGCGGTGGCGTGGGTGCTCAGCGGCATCGTGCCGCGGGCCGACAACTTCGCCCTCGGAATCGCCCGCTGGTTCCTGATCGCCGCCGTCTCGACGGTCGTGCTCGTCGGGGTCGACAAGCTCGCCCGGCGGTTGCTCCCGCTGGCGACGCTGTTCGGTCTCACCCTCGCCTTCCCCGATCAGGCGCCCTCGCGGTTCCGGATGGCGCTGCGCAACGGGTCCACGGCCCAGCTCCGCAAACGGATCACCCAGGCTCGTTCCGGCAAGCCGACCGACACGCCGGCGGAGGCCGCCGAACGGGTGCTCGAGCTGGTGATCGCCTTGAACAGCCACGACCGGTTGACCCGCGGACACTCCGAGCGCGTCCGTGCCTACACGCAGATGATCGGCGAGGAGATGGGCCTGACCCCGATCGAGCTCGATCGGATGCGGTGGTCGGGCCTGTTGCACGACATCGGCAAGCTCCGGATCTCGTCGTCGATCCTCAACAAGCCGGGCAAGCTCACCGACGCCGAGTTCGACGAGATCAAGCGCCACCCCGAATACGGACGCGAGCTCGTCGCTCCGCTGATCGGTTGGCTGGGCGAGTCGGCCCGCGCCGTCTGGGAGCACCACGAACGCTGGGACGGTCGCGGCTACCCCTACGGTCTCGCCGGCACCGACATCTCGCTCGCCGGAAGGATCGTGTCGGTCGCCGACACGTACGACGTGATCACCTCGGTGCGCTCGTACAAGAAGGCGATCTCGCCGGACGAGGCGCGGGCCGAGCTGACGCGCTGCGCCGGCACACAGTTCGATCCGGCGGTCGTGCGGGCGTTCATGAACCTCTCGCTCGGCCGCTTGCGGCTGGCGATGGGGCCGCTCTCGTGGCTGGCCCAGGTGCCGCTCTTCCCGCAGGCGCTGACGACGACCGCCGCCACCGGCACGGCGGGCGCGGCGACGGCGTTCGTCGGTGCCGCCGCGGCCTCGATGGGGCTCGGCCTGGCGGGTGATCCGATCGTGCCCAAGGACCGTGTGCCTGTCGCCTCGGCGGCTGCGGCCGAGGAGCCGTTCGACTACATCGACATCGACACCAGTCGCCGCACGCGCGGCGGAGAGGACGCGGCGACGGGGTCGACCGCCCCCGCCGACGCGACGGCGACCGACGACGACGGCGACCCCGCCGGACCCGGCGACCCTCGCACGGCCCCGGGCGGCAACACCGGAGATCCGACCCCGGTCGCCTCGACACCCGGCGAGTCGCCGACCACGACCGGCGCCCCGTCGGCGACGACGAGCACGACACCTTCGACCGAGGAGGAGCCCGGCGAGCCGCTGGCGACCGCCACCACCACCACGCAACCGCGGAGCTCGACCACCACGACGCGACCGCCGGCGGTCACGACGACGACGCGGCCACCCGCTGTCACGACCACGACGGTGCGTCCGGTGATCACGCTCCCGACCTTGCCGCCGATCACGCTCCCGCCGATCGTGACCGTGCCGCCGACCGCGACGACCGTGCCGGCAACGACCGTGCCGGCGACGACCACCACCACGATTCCGCCAGCGACCGGCATGGCTGCCTCCGGCCAATGTGGCGACGACGTTGTACATGGACGTTCCCGGTCCGGTCGACCTCGCCGCTCGGCCGCTGCTGCCGCTGGTCCGCAACGCACCGGTGGCACTGGGTGTCGCCGATGCCGACGGTGACGGCCGCACCGGCATCACCCTCGCCCGCACGCCACCGGCCAGCCCACCCCCGCCAACGGCGAGCTGACCTTTGCGCTGGCGGCACCGACCGATGCCCAGATCCGGGGCGCCGCCTCGGGCGTCGTCTACGCCAGCACGACGTCATTGCTGCTCTCGACGGTGGCTGTCAGGGCGCGATTGATGAGTTGCGATCAGGCCGGCAACTGCGTGGTCCTGTCGGAGCGCACGGGGAACGCGCTCGTCACCGTGCTGGCACTCCCGATCGCGTTCAACTTCGGCACGATCGACGTCACCGTGCCGGCCAACGGCACGCTGCGAGTGGTGCTCGACGTCCCCGCCAGCTCCTCCGGCGACGCCTTGATCTCCGCCGACGCCACCCTCTCGGCCTCGGCGATCACCGTCGTATTCCGCTGAGCTCTTCGGGCTTCGGCTCGCAGCACAGCTGCTCGCCTGCGCCTCCCGCGCTCGCCGTCTCCGCTGCGCTTCGACGCTCGCCCGCCTGGCCGACCCGCCGCGTGGCGTCCGATGCTTCGGCTCGCAGCTACAGCTTGCTCGCCTGCGCCCGGCGCTGGCTCGCTGTGACACCCTGTGGGTAGATTCGACTGATCGCTGAACATCCTGTGTTGGAGGCGTTCTCGCCGGCCGTCGGGGAGTGGTTCGCGGCATCGTTCCCGTCGCCGACGCCACCTCAGATCGAGGGCTGGCCGCACATCGTCGCCGGTGAGCACACCCTGATCTGCGCCCCCACCGGGTCGGGCAAGACGCTGGCGGCGTTCCTCGCCTCGATCGACCGGCTGGTCACGACGCCCCGCCCGGACGCGCGCACCCATCGCACGCGAGTGCTCTACATCTCGCCGTTGCGGGCGCTGGCGTTCGACATCGAGAAGAACCTCAGGGCGCCCTTGACGGGCATCGGGCTGGCGGCCGAGCGGATCGGCGTCCCGTTCACCGCGCCAGAGGTGGCGATGCGCACCGGCGACACCGAGTCGAACGAACGCCAGCGGCTGATCCGTCGCCCGCCCGACCTGTTGATCACCACGCCCGAGTCGCTCTATCTCATGCTCACCTCGTCGGCACGCGAGACGTTGCAGGGGGTCGAGACCGTGATCGTCGACGAGATCCACGCCATGGCCACCACCAAGCGCGGCGCCCACCTGTCGCTCACCCTCGAACGTCTGGAGGAGGTCACCGACCAGCCACCGCAACGCATCGGGCTGTCGGCGACACAGCGCCCGTTGGAGGAGACGGCCCGATTCCTCGGTGGCTACGTCGGCGACGCGGCACGACCTGTGCGCATCGTCGACACCGGCGTCCGCAAGCAACTCGAGCTCGAGGTCGTGGTCCCGGTCGACGACATGTCGTCGCCGGGCGAGGGCACGGTGCCGGTCGGCGAGGCCGGCAGCGGCGAGCGCCGGTCGAGCATCTGGCCGAGCATCTATCCCCGGGTGCTCGAGCTCGTGCTCGCCCACCGCTCGACGATCATCTTCTGCAACGCCCGCCGCTCGTCCGAGCGTCTCGCCGCCAAGCTGAACGAGCTCTACGAGGAGCAGTACGGCACGCCCGACACCGAGCTGTTCCGTGCCCACCACGGATCGTTGGCCCGCGAGCAACGCGTGATCGTCGAGGATCAGCTCAAGCGCGGCGAGCTGCGGGCGATCGTCGCCACCTCGTCGCTCGAGCTCGGCATCGACATGGGCGCCGTCGATCTCGTCATCCAGATCGAGTCGCCGGGCGCCGTCAGCCGCGGCCTGCAGCGCATCGGCCGCGCCGGCCACTCGGTCGGGCAGCCGAGCAAGGGCATGATCTTTCCGAAGCACCGCGGCGATCTCGTCGAGGCGGCGGTGGTGACGCGGCGCATGATCGACGGCGAGATCGAGCACTCGCGCTACCTCCGCAACCCGCTCGACGTGCTCGCTCAGCAGATCGTCGCTCACACGGCGGCCGGCGGTGAGTGCACCGTGTCCGAACTGGCGGAGCTGGTGCGTCGCAGCGCCAACTTCCACGAGCTCTCCGACGAGTTGCTCGGCAACGTGCTCGACCTGCTCGCCGGCCGCTATCCGAGCGAGGAGTTCTCCGAGCTCCGGCCCCGGATCGTGTGGGACCGCGTCAACGACACGCTCCGCGCCCGCGACGGCTCCAAGCGGCTGGCGGTCACGAGCGGTGGGACCATCCCCGATCGCGGGCTGTTCGGCGTGTTCCTCCCCGACGGCACGAGGGTCGGCGAGCTCGACGAGGAGATGGTGTACGAGAGCCGTCCCGGCGACGCCTTCGTGCTGGGGGCGTCGACGTGGCGGATCGAGGACGTGTCGTTCGAGCGGGTGACGGTCACACCGGCGCCCGGCGTGCCGGCCAAGATGCCGTTCTGGCACGGCGACCGTCCCGGCCGCCCGCTCGAGCTCGGGCGGGCGCTCGGCGCCTTCGTTCGCGAGATCAGGTCGCTGCCCCATGAGCAGGCGTTGCAACGGCTGGGCGAGCATTACGCCCTCGATCCGCTGGCGGCCTCGAACGTCGTCCAGTACCTCGCCGAGCAGGCGGCCTCCACGGGGGTCGTTCCCGACGACACGCACGATCGTGGTCGAGCGCTTCCGCGACGAGATCGGCGACTGGCGGGTGTGCCTGCTGAGCCCGTTCGGCACGCCGGTCCACGCGCCGTGGGCGATGGCGATCGAGCGCCGCTTCATGGATCGCTTCGATCTGCCGGTCGAGACGATGTGGGGCGACGACGGGATCGTGATCCGGCTGCCCGAGTCGGCCGACGAGCTCGACGTCGAGTCGTTCGTCATCGCCCCCGACGAGATCGACGAGCTGGTCGTGTCGAGCCTGCCCCAGACGTCGCTGTTCGCGGCCCGGTTCCGCGAGTGCGCCGGGCGAGCGCTGCTGTTGCCGCGGCGGCGACCCGATCGGCGCACGCCGCTGTGGCAGCAGCGCCAGCGGGCGGCCGACCTGCTGGCGGTGGCCTCCAAGTATCCGACGTTCCCGATCCTGCTCGAAACCTCGCGCGAGTGCCTGCAGGACGTGTTCGACGTGCCTGCCCTGCGCGAGGTGCTGACCCACATCAACAGCCGCAAGATCCGTCTCGTGCACGTCGACACGGCCACGTCGAGCCCGATGGCGTCGAGCCTGCTGTTCAACTGGATCGCCGCATACATGTACGAAGGCGACGCCCCGCTCGCCGAACGCCGGGCAGCAGCGCTCTCGCTCGACCGCGACCTGCTGCGCGAACTGCTCGGCGCCGAGGAGCTGCGCGAGTTGCTCGACCCTGGTGTGCTCGCCGATGTCGAGCTCGAGCTGCAGTGCCTCACCGACGGTCGCCGGGCGCGTACTGCCGACGAGCTGCACGACGTGTTGCGCCGGGTCGGCGAGCTGGCGCCGGCCGAGATCGATCTGCGCTGCGAAGGCGACGGCACGGCGATGCTCGCCGAGCTGGTCGCCCAACGCCGGGCGATCGAGCTCGGTCGTCGCCGGCGAGACAGCGCTATCGCCGCCGCCGACGACGCCGCCCGCTACCGCGACGCGCTCGGCTGCTCGCTGCCGATCGGTCTGCCGACGGCCTTCACCGATCCGGTGCCGCGGCCGCTCGAAGAGCTCGTCGCCCGCTTCGCCCGCACGCACGGGCCGTTCCTCGCCAACGACGTGGCGCGTCGGTTCGGTGCCCCGCTCGAACGCGTCGAGGGTGCGATCGCAGGCGCTGGCCGACGACGAGCGGTTGGTGCGGGGCGAGTTCCGCCCCGACGGGGTGCAGCGCGAGTGGTGCGACCCCGACGTGTTGCGCCAGCTGCGACGGCGCTCGCTGGCCACGTTGCGCCGCGAGATCGAGCCGGTCGAACCCGAGGCGCTGGCGCGGTTCCTGCCGGCGTGGCACGGCATCGGCGCCACGCGCCGCGGTCCCGAAGCTCTGATCGACGCCATCGGGGTGCTGGCGGGCGCTCCGCTGGTGGCGTCGACGATCGAACGCGATCTGCTGCCGGCCCGCGTCGACGGATTCCGATCGGCGACGCTCGACGAGTTGTGCACGAGCGGCGAGGTGGTGTGGATCGGTGCCGGATCGATCGGCCAGCGCGATGGTCGGGTGCGGCTGTGCTTCGCCGACCAGGTCGGCGCTGCTGGCACCCGGCTGGGAGCAGCCCGAGTCGCCCGACGGCCATCTGCACGAGGCGATCCGCGACCGTGCTGGCCGAGAACGGGGCGCAGCTTCTGGGGTCAGGTGCGGGGTGCCGACCCGCGGCGCCAGCGAGCCGGAGGTGCTCGGCGCGCTGTGGGATCTCGTGTGGGCGGGCGAGGTCACCAACGACTCGCTGGCTCCGCTCCGGGCGGTCCTCGCCGGCGGCATCACGGCGCAGGCTCGAGCAGCGTGCCGGCCGCGCCCGTCACGGGCCGCGTCCCGGGCGCCTGGCGCGGCTCGGCCCGCCGGCGGGAGCCGGCCGCTGGAGCCTCGTGGCGCCACTCCTGCAGCCGGCGCCGTCCGCCACCGAGGCGGCCCACGCCCAGGCCCTGCAGTTGCTCGAACGCCACGGGGTGGTCACCCGCGAGGCGGTGCTCGCCGAGGGTGTGGTCGGTGGTTACGCCTCGGTCTACGGCGTGTTGAAGGTGCTCGAAGAGCGCGGCCGGGCCGCGGCGCGGCTACTTCGTCGCCGGGCTCGGCGCCGCCCAGTTCGCCCTGCCGGGCGCGGTCGACCGTCTGCGTTCCGAGCGCGAGCCGGCCGACGCCGGCGAGGGTGCGTTGATGGTGCTGGCCGCCACCGATCCGGCCCAGCCGTACGGGGCGACATTGGCGTGGCCGTCCGACGACCCGGCCCGACGTTCGCCGGCGGCGCGCACGGCGTCGGCGGTGGTGGTCACGGCGGCGGGCGTTCCGCTGGCGTGGTTCGACCGCAACACCCACCACCTCGTCAGGTTCCCGGCGTCGGCCGCCGATCAACGCTGGGCGACGGCGCTGGCCGACCTGGTTCGCAACGGCATCGAGCGCATCCGTCGAAGTGCGCAAGGTCGACGGTGGCGCGGTGACGCCCGAGGTCGGCGACTCGTTGCGTGCCGCCGGGTTCGTCGACGGCTACCGCGGGCTGGTGCTGCGCAGCCCCTAGCCGGGCTGCGGCGTCAGACCGCTTCGAGCGTGTCGGCGTCGGATGACGCCGTCGACGTGCGATTGCGCCCGCCGGCCTTGGCCGCGTACAGCGCCCGATCGGCGGTCTCGAGCGTGATCGCCACGTCGTTCGGGTGGCCGTCGGCGACGCCCACCGACACCGTCACGTGGTTGCCGCCGGGGAGCTCGATCGAGCGGGCCGCGGCGACGATCCGGTCGGCGATCATGCGGGCGTCCGACTGCGACGCCTCGGGCAGCAGGATGCAGAACTCCTCGCCGCCGTAGCGGTAGACGACGTCGTCGTGACGCACCTGTGCCGAGAGCACAGCGCCGATCTCGCGCAACACCTCGTCGCCGACCTGGTGCCCGTAGGTGTCGTTGACCTGTTTGAAGTGGTCGACGTCGACCATGATCACGGCGGTCGGACCGGCGTTGCCGTTGCTGCGTGCGGCGAGGTCGTGGTCGAGCCGGCGGCGGTTGGCGACACCGGTCAGCCCGTCGCTCCATGCCATGGCGGCGAGATCGAGCTCGTCCTCGGTCCGGCTGAGCGTGTTCGAGAGCGCGGCCAGGCCGAGCGCCAGCAGCGACGGCGGCGGCAACCGCCAGCAACGCGATCGACCCGCCACCGTCGTGGTTGTCGACGGGTGACGAGGCACTCGGGGTGGCGGCGATCCGCATCAGATCGTCGATGGCGGCGTCGTAGACGACGCGGGGTGGCGGCGGAGCCGACCTTCCGTCCGATGTGTCGCCGGCGTTCGGCAGCGGCGAGAGCACCACCCGGGCGGCGTTCGTGAGGTCGACACCGAGCAGGTCGAGTTGCTGCATGATCTCGTTGCCCTCGGCATCGACGGTGCGCAGCGCGGAGCGCGCCTCGGCGAGCTCGGTGGGCGAGAGCTCGCTCCCGTCGCGCAGGACATCGAGCAGTTCCTGCTCCTCGCGACCACGAGTTGAGCGGCATCGGTCGCCAACCCGCGGACGAGGTCCGGCGTGTCGACGGTCGAGGCAGACGCAACCGAGCCTGGGGCGACCACGGCAGCGACGAAGGCGGCGGTCGCGAGGGCTTGGCGGACGTACAGCATCGAGAAATGATCGGCCCGTCAGGCCGATTCTTGAGCGTTATGTCCGCGTCATGCGTGCTCAGGGGCGATCGGCGACCGCGAGGCGACGCCGTGCCGGCGATCAGCGGCGCTTCCACCGTCGCTCGGGCGTTGCACCGCGCGCAGGCCGGCCCACGCCAGCGCGCTCACCTCGCGTGCGATCTCGTCGGGATCGAACGATTCGCCGAGCCCGACCAGACGCCGGCTGGCGCCTTCGGCGAGCCCGACCAGGGCGTGCGCGAGCGTGTCGCGGTGCTCGGGATCGATGTCGACCGCGATCAGCGGGGCGATCGCCGCCGCGGCCTCGTCGGTGATCGCGCCGGATCCGGTCGCCGAACTCGTCGGCGTGGCGGGCGCTGCCGCCGAACAACAGCATGAACTCGTCGTGGCGGTGGGCGACCCAACGGAAGTAGGCCAGGAAACCCGGGCGGTCTGCTCGCGACCGTCGCCGGCGTTGGCGGTCTCCTTGGTGATCGCGCTCGAGCATGCGGGCACCGACCTCGTCGAGCAGGGCGCCGTACAGGTCGCTCTTGGAGTCGAAGTGCTGGTACAGCACCGGCTTGGTGACGCCGGCGGCATCGGCGATGTCGTTCATCGAGCGCCGTAGTACCCGGCGCGGCCGAACACTTCGATGGCGACGTCGAGGATTTGCTCGCGTCGGGCGTCGGCGGAGAGGCGTGGGGCGTTCATGGGTTACCCAAGGGTAACCCAGTCGGCCGGCATCCGGGAGCCTGATCGGGAAATGGCCGCGGCCCGGCTACAGCCCGCGTTCGGCATCGTCCCGGTCGGCCGCCTTGACGGCGTAACCGAGCACGATCTGCGGCGCCAACAGCACGAACGACACCACCAGACAGGCGATGACCAACGCCGCCATCGTCGACGAGAACCCGACCGCGAAGGCGATCACGAACAGCGCCATCGACAGCGCCAACACGAGGTAGCCGACGCGGTTGGCGAGCAGCGTCCAGCGTTCGACCTGACGTCGCCGGCGACGAACCGGGTCGTCGCCGGCCGGCCCGTTGGGTGATGGGTCACTCGGATGCACGCACCCGGGAGCGTAGGGAAGTGTGCGACAATAACGCCGTGATCACGGATCCACCGAACGCGTCGCCCTGGTCGCGTCGCGCCGAAAGCGAAACCGCCTGTGCCTGCCCCCGATGCCGCCCGCGTCTTCCACTACAGCGAGGACGGCACGATCCGTCGCTTCGCTCCGCACGTGCCGCCCACCAACCCCAGCCATCCGGCCGGCGGTGTGGGCGATCGACGAGTCGCACTCACCGCTCTACTGGTTCCCGCGCCACTGCCCACGGATCAGCGTGTGGGCCACCGAACCCGAGCAGCAGGAGCGGCTGAGCGAGCTGTTCGAGACCGAGGCGTCGCCGGATCTGTGCCGCCGAGACCGAATGGTTGAGCCGGATCCGTGAGGGACGTCTCTTCCGCTACGCGTTCGACGCTGCGCAGTTCGCGCCGTGGGACGACGCCGAAGGTCAGTACGTCGTCGTACGACGTCGTGCATCCCGGACGCGTCGATGCCGTCGACGACATGCTCGCCCTGCACGCGGCGGCCGAGGTCGAGTTGCGATTCACGCCTCGGCTGGGCGTGCTGATGGACCGGATCCTCCAGTCCGGCCTGCCGTTCAGCTTCGTCCGCATCCGCGACCTGAAGCGCTGAACGCCGCCGCCGGGCCACGTTTGGCCGACGCCCGCGTCGGGTAGTGGTCACACGTCACCGACCACTTGGGACGAACACGCTGACGGCCTGCCCTGGACGCGCCCCTTTCGGCCAGGGCAGGCCGTTGCGCGGCTACTGGCGGCGCGGCGTTGAGCGATGCCGACGCGTCGGCGACCCGCTGCTCGAACAGGTTCGCCGCCTCGAATGCATCGATCTCACGGGCTGCTGAGACGTGTGCGGCTTGAACGTCCTGTGGGCCGGCGCCAAGGCCGTGCGCGTGGGTCGTGGCGGCAACGCCAACGGTCACGCAGAGCCCAACGGCAACGGCTGAGACCAGCTTGACGCGAGCCGCACGGTGCCAACGGTTCTGGGGCGAGTGAGTCATGTCGATTTCCTCCTGCTTGTCCCGGCCCCTGGGCCGGCGGGCCCGAAAGCGGAACCACTGACAGAACGAGGAGTTCGACGGCGACTTCGTACATGTTTCTGCCCGGGAACCGATCGTGCGGATCGCACGGTGACAGCGACGGCTGCTAGAAGCCGGGCGGGAGCAGGCGGTTGACGTTCTGGTAGAAGAAGTAGAGGCAGATCACGAACGGGATGATCCCGGCCGCGATGCCGATCGAGTCGTGGCGGAAGCGTCGGCTGATCATGCGGATGCACACCACGATCAGGATCAGGGCGGCGCCCCAGATCGCGATCTGGGGCCAGGCTCCACTGTCGTGGAACCAGCCGTCGGCGAAGGCGTCCTCGACCTCGGCGCTCGATGGCGGTGTCGACGGCTGGACACCGGCTTCGACGCCGGCGTCGGCTGACGGCTCGACCGTCGACGGGTCGGATGCGCTCGGCTCGTCGAGCGCCGGATCGTCGGCGGTGACGCTCGGCTCATCGCCGCTCGTGTCGGGCTCGAGGTCGTAGTAGATCGGCTCGCCGACGGGATCGGACTTCTCCCGGTTGAGCAAGGCGTGCACGACGATGCGCTCGCGCGCCGAGTACTCGGGATGGCACGACGTCAGCGTCAGCTCGGCGATCGTCGGATCGCGGGTGGTCACGACGTAGTAGTCGTCGGGCGAGACGATCTCGGTCGAGGCCACCTCGTAGACGAAGCGCTCGCCGGTGAGCATCGTGACGACGATCTCGTCGCCCGGCTCGAGCTCGTCGATGTGGCGGAACGGCTCGCCGTAGGTCGTCCGGTGCCCGGCGATGGCGGCGTTCCCGAGCTGGCCCGGCAACGGCGTGTCGGGGTAGTGGCCGGGGCCCTTCTTGAGGTCGGTCAGGCTCACGCCGGCCACCACGTAGAGGGCGTCGCCGCCCTCCTTGCCGATCCGTGGGATCTCGAGCTTGGCGATCGCCTGACCGCGCTCGATCGGCGGGATGTCCTGTTCGACGGCAGGCGGCGCCTCACCTGCTGTCGATGACGCTCGTGGACGGCGCCGACGACGGCGGCGCCGAGTCGATCGGATCGTCCGCAGTGCCCGGAACGGACGTGGCCGACGTGCTCGGCGGCGATGTGCCGTCCGGGGCGAGGGTGGTGGCGGTGTCGACGAGCTGCTCGAACTGGGTCTCCAACTTGTTCTGGGCGCGGGCCGTCTCGATGCCGGTGCCCCACAGCTGGTAGGCGACGAAGCCGAACATCAGCAGGCCGGTGACGATCAGCACCTTGCCGAGCCCGCCCACGAAGTAACGCCAGTCGTGCGGGGGCGGCGGGCGGTCCCACTTGCTCACCCGCGTGCGGCGCCAACGCCGGAAGCGCGACTCGTGCTCGGGTGCCTGCGCCGGCTCCGTGGAGCGGGCGGCGTCACCGTCGCCTGCATGCTCCACGAGCTGTTCCGTCACTGCGTCAACGCTAGTGGCGTTCTCCAGGGTCACCTCGGCGGTCGTGCCGTCGCCGGGCTTGGCCGTAGGGTGTCGAGTCGGTCATGGACGCCGAACCGCGCACCTCAACCGAGCCCGTGGTCGCGCTCGACGACGCCGTCGCCGTGATCGGCCGTTTCCCGGCGCTCGCCGGCGCGACGCTGAGGGTCGCCGCCGGTGAGATCGTCCTCCTCCAGGGCCCGAACGGGGCCGGCAAGACGAGCCTGCTGCGGCTGTGCGCCGGGCTGCTGCCGCTCGCTCGCGGTTCCGGCCGGGTGTTCGGGCTCGACCTCGCCACCCAGCGCGAGGCGATCCGGCCCAGGGTGGCGTTGCTCGGGCACCGCAACGGCCTGTACCGCGACCTGACCGTCGCCGAGAACGTCGGGTTCTGGGGCGCCACGGTCGCCGCCACGGACGACGAGGTGGAGGCGGCGATGGAACGGCTCGGCGTCGGCGGACGGTTGCGGGACGTCCCGGTCTCCAAGCTGTCCGCCGGGCAGAAGCGGCGCACGGCGCTGGCGTGCCTCGTCGCCCGACGGGCCGAGCTGTGGCTGCTCGACGAGCCGCACGCCGGGCTCGACGCGGCCGGCCGCGACGAGCTCGACGCCGTGCTCCGTCAGGCGGTCGGCGCCGGGGCGACGGTGATCGTCGCCAGCCACGAGCTCGAGCGGGCCGGGCGCCCTCGCACGACCGGATCGTCGAGGTCGTCGCCGGCCAGATCGTCGAGGATGCAGCCAGTGAATCGTTGGCGGATCGCCCGGCTGGTCGCCGCCAAGGACCTGCGGATCGAGCGCCCGCAGCCGGGTCGTCGTCAACCAGGTGCTGCCGTTCGCGGCCGTGACGATGGTGATGTTCGCCTTCGCCCTCGACGCCGGGTCGGCGGTCATCGATGCGTGCGACAGCCGCACCACCGACGTGCTCGAGCTGGTCGCACCGGGCTGGTGTGGCTGGCGACCCTGTTCAGCCTGCTGGTGCTGGTGCAGCGCTCGTTCGCGATCGAGATCCGACGACGGCGCGCTCGACGCCCTGCGCGTGGCCGGCGTCGATCCGGTCGCCATCTACTGGGGCAAGTCGATGGCGCTTGGCGGTCCAACTGGCGGTGCTCGAGGTGATTGTTGCTGGTCGCCGCCGTGCTGCTCTACGGCGCCGACGTGCCGGCCGGCGGGCTCGCCCTGCTGCTTGTGACACTCGTCCTCGCGACCGGCTGGGCTGGCCTGCGTCGGTACGCTCTACGGCGGCCTCACCGCAGGGTTCACCGGCCGCGAGACGTTGCTCCCGCTGCTCGTGCTCCCGGTGGTGGCGCCCGTCCTGATCGGGGCGACCCGAGCGGTCGAATCCGCGCTCGGCACCGACGGGGTGGCGCTCTCGGAGGGCTGGCCCTGGGTTGGCCTGCTCGCCGTGTTCGCCGTCGCCTTCGGCGTCGGTGGTGCCTTGGCGTTCGGCCCACTGATCGAGGAAGCTACGTAGGACGGCGAGCCCACCGGCGCAGCCAACCATTGAGATCCTGAACACGATGACCAGCACGGCACACCCCGACACCGTCGCCGACACGGTCTGCCTCGGCACCGGCACGCACGCGACTCGAGCGCTCGGCATCGCCACGCTCGTGATGATCGGTTGGACGATCGCCTTCGGGCTCGGTTTCTCGCCCGCCGACCGCGACCAGGAAGACGCCGTGCGGATCATGTACGTGCACGTGCCCACGGTGTGGGTCGCCTACCTGGCGTTCGTCGTCACCGCCGCCTGCTCGGCGCTCTACCTCTTCACGAAGAAGCACTCGCTCGGGTTCGATCGCGTCGCCGGCGCCAGTGCCGAGATCGGTGTCGTCTTCATGGCGCTGACGCTGATCACCGGGTCGATGTGGGGCCGGCATCACGTGGGGCGTGTTCTGGCAGTGGGACGCCCGGCTCACCACCACCGCCTTGCTGTTCGTCAGCTACATCGGCTACCTCGCCGTGCGCGGCCTGGGCGGCAGCCATCAACAGCGCGCCAAGCGCAGCGCCGTCGTCGGGCTGCTGGCGGTGATCGAGATCCCGCTCGTGCACTGGTCGGTGCGCTTGTGGCGCAGTCTCCATCAGGAGGCCTCGGTGCTCGACAGCGACGGCGACATCGACATGGACGGTCTGATGCTGTTCAGCCTGTTCGTCGGCGTGATCGCGTTCACGCTGCTGTACGTGTGGCTGGTGCTGCACCGCACGCGCACGATGGCGATGGAGGACCTGCTCGACGACCAAGGCCTCGACCGGGCGCTCGGCCGACCGGCGCGCCGAGGCGGTGGTCGCGACGATGACCGGGGCCGTGCTGGCGATGGACGACGCCGGCTTCATCATCGGCAGCTACGTCATCACGTTCGGCGTGGTCGGCGCGCTGGCGTGGTGCTTCATCCGCCGCGGGCGCCAGCTCGCGGCGCAGGTCGACGACGCCGACAAGTACTGGACCTGACGCCGATGACCGACCTCTCGCCTCGCACCGGGCCGTGACGCGCCTGCGCCGGAGGCCACGGCGCCGGCGTCGCTGGTTGTCGCTGGTGGTGCTCGGTGTCGTGCTCGTCGGCGGGTGGCGTGATCGTCACCCAGTTCCTCAGGTCGGCGGTCGACTACTACTGCAACGTCGACGAGGTCGGCACCCGATCGGGATGTGACGCCGACCGGCGTCTGCGATTGCAGGGTGTGGTCGAGCCGGCTCGATCGTCGAGTCGGCGGGCTACACCGACTTCACGATCGCGTTCAACGGGGCCGAGGTTCGACGTGCACTACAACGGTGAGCCCGGCGGGATCTTCAAGGAATGCATCCCGGTCGTGGTGCACGGTCGGTTCGACGAGCGCCACCGGCGTGTTCGCCGGCGACCGGTCGAGGTCAAGCACTCCGACGAGTACGTCGCCGTCAACGACGAGCGCCTGGACGAGGCCGACGAGCTCGCCGACGACGTGCGACGCCGCGGGGGCGTGACGCACCGTGCTCGCCGTCAGCGTCAACGGGGCGCTCGGCAACGCCGGACTGTTGCTGATCCTGGCGGCCTCGTGCATCGGAGGCGCTGTCGACCGGATTGGCGATCGTCACCGGGAACCGCCGCGGCATCCGCCAGGCATCGGTGTACGCCTGGCTGATCCTTGCCGGGGCGCTCGTCGCGGTGTTCGCCATGCAGCGCGCGCTGCAGGTGCGCGACTACTCGCTCGCCTACATCCAGCAGGTCGGGTCGCGTTCGACGCCGACGCTCTACAACGTGGCCGCGATGTGGAGCGCCCTCGAGGGCTCGATCCTGCTGTGGGTGGTGGTGCTGGCCGGTTTCACGGCGGCGGTGGCGTGGCGGTTCCGCAAGCGGCTCGACGACGCGCTCGTCGGCCTGGGCGCTGGTGGTGATGTTCGTCGTGTGCGCCTTCTTCGCACTCGTCGCCTTCGGACCGGCGAACCCGTTCGCGGCCGGGCCGGCGGTCGGCCCCGGCTTCGACGGCCAGGGTCCCAACCCGTTGCTGCAGAACCACGTCCTGGTGCTGTTCCATCCCCCGATCCTGTATCTCGGGTACGTCGGATTCACGGTGCCGTTCGCGTTCGCGATGGCGGCGCTGATCACCGGCCGGGTGGGCGAAGGCTGGCTGGTCGAGACGCGCCGGTGGGCGTTGTTCGCGTGGGGCTTCCTCACGATCGGGATCCTGCTCGGTGGCTGGTGGAGCTACGAGGTGCTCGGCTGGTCGGGCGTCTGGGCGTGGGACCCGGTCGAGAACGCCTCGCTGATGCCGTGGCTCACGGCCACCGCCTACATCCACTCGGTGCTCGTGCAGCAGCGCCGCGGCATGTTGCGGGTGTGGAACCTGAGCTTGCTGGTGGCCACGTTCGCGCTGACGATCCTGGGCACGTTCCTCACCCGTTCCGGCGTGATCGGCAGCGTGCACGCCTTCGGGGCCGGCGAGGTCGACGCCTACCTGCTCGGGTTCTTCGCACTCGTGGTCGTGGTGTCGCTGGGCATGATCGCCTGGCGCGGTGACCGCCTGCGATCGCCGGGCGTGATGGACTCGCCGCTCTCGCGCGAGGGCGCCTTCCTGGCCAACAACGTCGTGTTCACGGTGTTCGCCTTCATCGTCCTGCTCGGCACGGTGTTCCCGTTGATCGTCGAGGCCCTCGACGATCGTCGCACGGTGGTGGGCGCGCCGTACTTCGATCGGCTCTCGATGCCGATCGGCATCGCCCTGCTGTTCCTGATGGCAGTCGCCCCGGTGTTGCCGTGGCGCAAGGCCTCGCAGGAGTTGTTGCGCGATCGGCTTGTTCTGGCCGGCGTGGTGCGGCGTCGGAGCGTTGCTGGTGGCGGTGGTCGCCGGCGCCGACGGCTGGGCGCCGCTGGTCGCCTTCGCGCTCGCCGGCTTCGCGGCCGGGGCGGCGCTGCGTCAGCTGGTGCTGGCCACACGGCGTCAGGGCTGGCGGGGTCTGCTCGGTCGCGCCAACGGCGGCATGATCGTCCACCTCGGCGTGATCCTGATCGCGGTCGCGCTCGTCGCTTCGAACGCCTACACGAAGTCGGCCGAGCTCACGGTGCGCACCGGCGAGGCCGTCGAGTGGGAGGGCCACACGTTCGAACTGGTGGATGTGGTGGCGGAGCAGTCCGACCGCACCAACGTGGTGCGCGCCAACGTGCTGCTCGACGGCAGCGACGTGTACGGGCCGGCGGTCACCACCTACCTCAGGCTGGGTTCGACGATCGGCACGCCGAGCGTGCGCGCCGGCCTCACCGGCGACGTGTACCTCACGATCGCCGGCAACCGCCCGCCCGAAGCCGGGCGCCGACGGAGGTGCACCTCGAGGTGTTCCTCAAGCCGCTGATCATCTGGCTCTGGATCGGCGGCCTGATGATGGCTGCCGGCACGGTGCTGGCGGCGTTCCCCGGCGGACGTCGACGAATGCCGATCGATCCCGTGTCGTCCCCGGTGCCGACGCGCGAGCCCGAGCCGGAGGTCGTCGTTGGCTGACACGCTGGTCGACGAGGAGTCGCGCCCGGTGGGCGCGCACGCGGCGAATCGCTCCGTTCATCGCCGGCGGTGTCGCGATCGTGCTCGTGGCGTTGTTCGTGGTGCTGCTGACCGCCGACGAAGAACCCCACCGAGTCGGCGGCTTCGCCGTTGATCGGCAACGTCGCGCCCGACTCGACGGGCGTGCTCGCCGACGGGACCCCGTTCGAACTGTCGCGACGCAAGGGGAGTTGGGTCGTGCTCAACTTCTTCACCCACAACTGCGTGCCGTGCATCCGGGAGCACCCCGAACTGGTCGAGTTCGTCGAGCAGCAACGCGCGCTCGGGAACGGACGGCGCCGAGCTCTACACGGTCGTCCGCGACAGCGATCACGAGCAGGTCGACGAGTTCTTCGCCGAGCGCGGCGGTGACTGGCCGATCGTGTACGACCCCGAGTTCTCGTTCAGCAACAAGTTCGGCGTCCTGCTCGTGCCCGAGACGTGGATCATCGACCCCGATGGGTTCGTGCGGGCGCGCATCATCAGCGAGGTGACCGCCGAAGGTCTCGGCAGCATGATCCAGCAGATGCGCACGGGCGGGGCATGAGCTCGCAGCTCAACACCCGGCTGAAGCGCTGGCCGATGTGGGTGCTGATGGCGTTCGTGGTCGTCGGCCTGCTGGCGATCGGCGTCACGCGTGACACCGGCCCACGCACCCCGGACGAGCGCATCGTCGCCCTCGAGAAGCGGCTCGCCTGTCCGGTCTGCGCCGGCGAGAGCGTGTACGAATCGAGGAACACCGGCTCGGTCCAGATCCGCGAGCTGATCCAACAGGAGGTCAACCGGGGCGAGCTCACCGACCAGCAGATCATCGATCGCATCGTCACCACCTACAACGGTGAGGAACTGCTGGTGCCGACGGCGAGCGGGATCGAGGCGCTGGCGTGGGCGCTTGCCGGCGACGGCGTTCGTGGTCGGCGTCGCCGGGCTGACGTTTGCCTTCCGGCGCTGGCAGGCCACCTCGCGCCGGCTCGGCGCCGCCACGGAGGCCGACTACGCGCTGGTCGAATCGGCGCTCGAGCACGAGTTGGTCGACGATGAACCCTGACCAACTGGCCGAGCTCGAGGAGGAGCGCAGGTTCCTGCTGCGCTCGCTGGTCGACCTCGATCGGGAGCATGCCGTCGGTGACGTCGACGACATCGACTACCGCGAGCTCAGGGACGGCTACACCGTGCGGGCGGCCGCCACGCATGCGAGCGATCGACGAGGGACGCGACTCGCTCCCCGCCAAACCGTCGACGAACTGGCTCAGGCGACTGCTCGCGATCGTCGGGGTCCTGGTGTCGATCGGGCTCGTGTGGTGGGCGCTCGTGGCGTCGTCAGCGGAACGCACCGCGGGTCAGCAGCTGTCAGGCCTCGACCCGCGCGATGAACGTCAGGTGCTGATGGCGCAGGCGCGGCAGGTTCAGTTCCAGTCGCCGGCGGCGGCGAGCGCGCTGTATGCCCAGGTGCTGGAGACCGATCCCGACGACGTCGAGGCGCTGACCTACCTCGGCTGGACGCTGGCACTCGACGCCGTGCAGCAGGGTGGTGCCGACGACACGGCCGGTGACGGCGCCAACGATCAAGTGGTGGCGCAGCTTCGCGAGGCGGTCGACTCACTGGTCACCGCCACCGAGATCGACCCCACGTACCCCGACCCGAAATGCTTCCTCGGGATCGTCAACTTCCGCTTCCTCGGTCAGGCCGAAGCGGCGGCGCCGTGGATCGAGGGATGCCTCGCTGCCGACCCGCCGGCCGACGTGCGCGAGTTGGTGCAACCGGTCAGCGACGAGATCGCCGCCATCCTCGCCGGCACTGCCGGCACCCCGCCGACCACGTCGCCGTAGCGACCTCCGGATGACGCAAGGCTCTCGCACGCACTAAGAGTTGGGAGCCGGTGCTCCGAACCACGTCGTCAGTGCTCGCGGTAGCTCCGGGTCGGTGAGGTCTCCTGTCCAGGCGACGTGTCCGTCGGGGCGGATCAACACGGCCTGGGGTGCAGCGATTTCACCGATGACCGGGAGCTCCCAGACACCGTCGTATCGAGCGTCGACCAACCGCACACGGTTCGCCCACGGTGTGATGTCGAACACACCGGGCTCTCCGAGGTTGAGCAGCACCGGTCGGGCTCGGTGCAGCAGCGCGAACACGCGCGTGGGACCGTCGGCGGTGTGCAGGTCGAGGTCGGGCATGCGCCGCCCGAGCAGCGGGTGGCCCTCTCCGAGGTCGTAGTGGATGTCGAGCGCCGAGATCATCCCGGCGATGCGCCGGCGCGGCGCGTCAATGCTCAGGAACTCCAGCGTCAGGTCGCGGAGGGCTCTGCTGCGTTCGTCGGTGCGGTTGAGCGCGACCTGCGCCATCGTGTTGTGCAGCACCCGGGCGCCGACCGGATGGCGCTCGGCGTGGTACGTGTCGAGCAGGCTCGCGGGCGATGTCCCGTCGACCACTTGAGCCAGCTTCCATCCCAGGTTCACGGCGTCCTGCACGCCGGTGTTGAGGCCCTGTCCACCGTGCGGGCCATGCACATGGGCGGCGTCGCCGGCGAGCAGCACGCGCCGCTCGCGGTACGCAGCCGCCTGTCGGGTCATGTCCGTGAATCGCGAGATCCAGGTCGGGCTGTGCACGCCGTAGTCGGTGCCGTAGGCGGCGACGAGCGTGTCGCTGAGGTCTTGGAGAGTGGGTTCAGCGGCGTGCTCGACATCCGACTCGAGCAGCACGACCCGGTACGGCCCTCCGCCCGCCGCCGGATCGACGGGACCGATGCCACCACCCTCGGGACGCATGCCCACCTGTGGTTCCTCGGTCATCTCGACCTCGGCGATCATGAAGCTGCTCGTCGGATCCCACCCCGGGAAGTCGATGCCGGCCGCCTTGCGGACCAGGCTGCGTCCGCCGTCGCACCCGACGAGGTATTCGGCCCGCAGCGATGTGTCGCCGGACTCGCCGGACAGCTCGACGTCGACACCGGCCTCGTCCTGCGCCAATCCGACGACCTCGCGGCCACGGAGGATCGGCACCGCGAGCTCCTCGACCCAGCCGGCCAGGATCCGCTCGATCTCGCTCTGCCAGAGCCCCAGCATGCAGTTGTGACGGGTGGGGAAGTCGCTGATGTCGAGGAAGGTCCCGGCGAAGCCCAGGAACGGATGTTGCTGCCCCGCTGAGAGGAATCGTTCGGCGACGCCACGCTGATCGAGCACCTCGATCGTGCGCGAGTGAAGGCCCCCGGCCCGCGAGCCGTCGAGCTCCTGACTGGCGCGTCGTTCGACGATCACGACGTCGATCCCGGCCAAGGCCAACTCGGCCGCCAACATCAGCCCGGTCGGGCCGCCTCCGGCGATCACCACCGCATGCTCGGGCAACACACGCCATTCCCCAACTCCTCGCTCCGTCGGTTCTGGCCGTGATCGGCCGGTGAGCGAGTCATTGTCAGCACGCCCGGGTCGTTTGCGGCAAGCCCCCACCCTCGCGCTACGTTGATGGTGGCGGCGACGTTTCAGACTCTGCGATGAGTCGCAACCGGCGACATCACAGCACGGGCGGGGGCCACACGACGGCCTGCACGATCATCCCGTTCTTGTTGCGTTTGAGCACCCACACCGTCGCCTTGCGCCAGTCGGGTGGCGTCCGGATCTCGGTGCCCCGCCGCTCGAGCGCCGTCATCGTGGCCGGGATCACGTCGCCGTGGGTGCTCAGCACGGCGCCGTCGGGTACCTCCGCCAGCATCGCCACGACCGGCTCGTGCGGCTCGTCTTCGCACAGCCACGTCTCGAGCGCGATCGAGCGCTGGAGACGCTCGGCAAGCGGTTCGAGGGTCTGCACACAGCGGAGGTACGGGCTCGAGTGGAGCGTGCTGACGTTGAGCGCGGCCAGCCGTTGTGCCAGCAGCTCGGATTGCTTCCAACCCTTCGGGCTCAGTGGCCGATGCAGGTCGTCACCCTCCCAGAGGCGACGCTCCCCGGCCTTGGCGTGCCGGACGAGATAGATCTTGGCCATCGCGACTCAGCGAGTCGCCTCGCCAGTGAGTCGGCGGTGCCGTTCGGTGAGCTGTCGCACCAGCATGATGAAGACGACGGCGGCGGCGACGGTGAACACCGCTACCACGATGTCGGCGGTCTGGTCGCCGGTGATGCGTTCGGCGATCGTGCGTTCCGAGCCGTTGATCTCGTCGAGCATCCCGCCCGCTTCGCGAGGCGAACGAGATGAACGGCACGACGGTGTAGAGCACGAACCAGACGATCGGCAACGGGGACCCGGCGTGAGCGCCGCCAGTCGGAGCCCACCGGCACGTCGGGATCGGATGCCTTCCACATCTCGCGCAGCATCAGCGTCGGGATCACGTAGATGAGCGGTGGGAGGAACCAGCCACCGATCGCCCAGCCCGGTCCCCACGTTCCGCCACGGTGCAGCGCTCGGTGGTTGGCGGCGATCCGGAACATCCAGATGATCGTCACCACGGCGGCGGCGATCGTGAGCAGCCCGGTGACGAGGCCGACAGTCGCGTAGCCGATGATCGATTCGGTGAACTCGTCGGAGTCGGTGACCCCGGCGAGGTAGTCGTCGGCCTCGTCGGTCACCGCTTGACGGGCGGCCAGCTCGGCGAACGACATCAGCGCGGTCGCCCCGATCAAGATCACGCTCGCCTTCGAGATCCCCTTGACGCGCTTGAGCGGGATCGAGCCCATCGGCCCACCGGCATAGGCGGCGTACCCCGATGGGACCGTCAGGTTCGGCGGTGGCGGCGGGGGAGGGGGTGGGACGGATGGTGGCGGCGGAGGTAGGTCGCTCACGATGCGGCACCGTAGCCGCGGACCGTGGTCCCCGTCACGGGCGAGACGCTGCTCACGCCCAGCCGAGCTGGTGGAGTCGTTCGTCGTCGATGCCCGCCGCGTGGGCGATCTCGTGGATCACGGTGACGTAGATCTCCTCGGCGAGGTCGTCCTCGTCGTCACACATGTCGCACAGCGCGTGCCGGTAGATCGAGATCACGTCGGGCATCTCGTCACCGTGCCGCTCGGTGTGCGGGGTGCCCTCGTACAGACCGAGCAACTCGGGCTCGTCGGGATTGCGATCGTGAACCTGCACCACGACGTTGTCGAGCACGGGCAGCAACTCGTCGGGCAGATCGTCGAGCGCGTCGGCGACGATCTGCTCGAACCGGTAGCGCGGGACGATCTCCAGCTCAGATCACCTTGAGTGCGGAACTGAAGATCTTCTTCGGCTTGAGCTCGACGGCGATCCGCTCGGCGATCATCCGGAACGACTTCGCCACCTCGCTGTCGGGATCGACGGCCGTGATCGGGCGCCCGTCGTCGCCGCCTTCGCGAAGCGCGGGCACGAGCGGGAGTTGCCCGAGCAGCGGCACACCGATCTCGTCGGCGAGCTCTTGCCCGCCGCCCGAGCCGAACAGCTCGTAGCGCTTGCCGTCGTCGCCGGTGAACCACGACATGTTCTCGATGATGCCCTTCACCGGCAGGTTGACCTTGGCGGCCATCGCCGCCGACAGCCGCGCCACCTTCTGCGCCGCCGGCTGCGGCGTGGTGACCACGTACACCTCGCCGCGCGGCAGGTACTGGCTGAGGCTGAGGGCGATGTCGCCGGTGCCGGGCGGCATGTCGATCAGCAGGAAGTCGGGGTCGTCCCAGAACACGTCGGTGAGGAACTGCTCGAGCGCCTTGTGCAGCATCGGACCACGCCAGATGACGGCCTCGCCTCGGGGACGAAGTAGCCGATCGAGATGCAGCGCACGCCCCATTGCTCGGGCGGCACGATCATCTGGTCGATGACGGTGGGCGGACGATCGGTGCCGAGCATCTGCGGGATCGAGTGGCCGTAGATGTCGGCGTCGACGACGCCCACCGAGTGGCCCTGCTGGGCGAGGGCGACGGCGAGGTTGGTGGTGACGCTCGACTTGCCGACGCCACCCTTGCCCGACGAGATGAGCAGCGGGCGGGTCTTCGATCCGGGCTCGGCGAACGGGATCGCCCGACCCTCGGCGTGACCGTGGGCCTGGGCCTGGCCGGCGGTGGCGCCCGGCGAGCCGTGCAGCTTGATCGCGCAGGTCCTCGCGCTCCTGGTCGGTCATCACCGTGAAGTCGAGGTCGACGTCGGTGACGCCGTCGAGTGTGGTGAGCGCGCTGCGCACGCGATTCTGGATCTCGTTGCGGAGCGGGCAGCCGGCGACGGTGAGGGCGACCAGGATGTGGGCGGTGCCGGTGTGCGTCGAGCTCGGCCCGCCGGAGCATGCCGAGATCGACGATCGAGCGGTGCAGCTCAGGGTCCTGGACCGGTCGCAGCGCCTCGACGAGCTGGTCGTTCGTGACTGCCATGCGGTCCATTGTGGCGAGGCCGCTCCGGGGTTTGCACTATGCGCGGTAGTAGAATTTCGGCATGGCGACCAGCGCCTCGCTTCACCGCCACCGTGTCGGCGATCACCGACGCCTTCGGCGACCCGACGCGGCGCAGCATCTACCTGTTCGTCCGCGAGCACGGCGCGGGCAACGGCGTCACCGCCTCGGCGGTCGCCGACGAGGTCGGCGTGCATCCCAACGTCGCCCGTCACCACCTCGACAAGCTCGCCGCCGGCGGCTATCTCGAGGTGCGGTCGGGCAAGCTCGCGGGCGGCGGCGCCGGCCGGCCGTCCAAGCGCTACCTCGCCGTCGCCGACGCCGTCACCGAGTTCCCGGTGCGCTCCGACGATCTCGTGCTGTCGCTGCTCGGTCGGGCGCTCACCCACCTCTCGCCCGACGAGGCCGAGCGCATGGCGGAAGAGGTCGGCGCCGAGTACGGCCGGGCGATGGCGGCCGGGCTCACCGGTGATGCGCTCGAGGCCGGACACCGGTCGATGCGCTCGGCGATCCAGGCCGTCGCCGACGCCCTCACCGCGCACGGGTTCGCCGCCCACGCCGAAAGCCGCAACGACCGGTTGCGGATCATCAACGATCACTGCCCGTTCGGCGACGTCGCCATCGAGCACCCGGTCATCTGCGCCGTCGATCGCGGCATGGTGCGCGGCATGCTGAGCGAGCTCTACGACGGCGAGCTCGGCGCGGTCACCACCGAGTCGAGCCGTCCTGCCGGCGACACGTTCTGCACCACCGCTGTGTAGCGGTCGCTACGCCAGCGACAGCAGGATCTCGGTCAGACCGCCCGGGTCGTTCTGCGGGATCATGTGGTTGCTCGGATGCTCGACCAGTCGCCATTCGGGGTGATCGCGGTAGCGGTCGGCGGCGTCCCAGAAGGCGTCCGGCCCGACCGGCTTGCGGGCGTCGCCGAGTGCCTTGATGTATGTGCGGCCGAACGGGAACGACTCGAGTGGCTGCGCCAGTCGCACCGGCTCGGTGAACGTGCGCAGCGGTTGCGGCGTGCGGCGGGGTGCCGCGAAGGCCGCCTCGGCCGGATCGTCGAAGGTCCGATCGCGCGGCGGGACCAACCAGGTCGCGCCGGCGCGTGCCGGTGCGCAGGTCCCGGGCCGAACGCACTCTGTCAGGTCGGCGATCGACTGGCCGTCGGCCGGCACGAAGGCATCGAGGTACACCAGCTGCTCGACCCGGTCGGCGATGTGCTCGAGGGCGCCGGTCACCACCATCCCGCCGTACGAGAAGCCGACCAGCACGATCTGGTCGAGGTCTTCGTACAGGATCGTGTTGACGACGTCGTCGATGTGCACCGACAGGTCGACGTGTGGGCCGGTGAGGTGCGATCGCTCACCGATCCCGGTCAGGCTCGGCGTGAACACCGGATGGCCGGCGGCCCACAACCGGGGCCGCACGCCGCGCCACGTGTGCGCCCCACCCCATGCACCGTGCACCAGGACGAACGCCGTCATGCCGACATCTGAGCAGAGATGGCCGGGCCGGCGTCACTTGCGGACCGAGGCGTACTCCACGACCCGTTCGACCACGCCCTCGCCGACCTTGTCGAGGGCGCCGGCGTCGAACGGTGGCTGCGGGTCGTACTCGATCATCAGCTGGCTGGCCTCGGCGGCGGTGCGGTCGTAGAGCAGCTCGACGAGTCGGAGCGCCATGTCGATCCCGCTCGACACGCCGGCGGCGGTGATGATCCGCCGGTCGAGGTGCTCCACGACACCGCGTCGCGACCGGTGAGGCGCCCGTGGCCGCGAGCTCGTCGTAGCACGACCAGTGCGTGGTGGCGGTGAGCCCGTCGAGCAGACCCGCCGCGCCGAGCACGATCGAGCCGGTGCACACCGACGTCGTGAAACGCGTCGTGGCGTGGGCAGTTGCGCACCCACTCGAGCACACGCTCGTCGTCGGCGAGCGGTCGCGTGCCGACGCCGCCGGGAAACACGATCACGTCGGGGTTGCGGGAAGTCCTCGAACGTGCCGTCGCGGGTGATCCCGAGGAAGCCGTTCTCGCTGCGGACCTCGCCCCGCTCGTGCCCGATGAACGTGACGTCGATGTCGGGGATCCGTTGCAACACCTCGTACGGCCCGATGCCGTCGAGCGCGGTGAAGCGTGGGAAGAGTGGGATGACGGCTTGGATGCTCATGCGTGACTCCTGAATCGTTGGCGGTACTGGTCGGGGGAGACGCCGAGGCGCCGGGCGAAGCGTGCGTCGCATCGTCTCGGCGGTGCCGAACCCACACTGACGCGGCGATCGAGTCGACGGTGTCGGTGGTGGTCTCGAGCGCCCGCCGTGCCGCCTCGATCCGCACGCCGGCGACGTACTGGGCGGGGCTGGTGCCGACCTCGGCGGCGAAGCAACGCGTGAAATGGCGCTCGCTCATGCCGACGCGCGGACGCGAGGTGGCCGACGCGGTGGTCGCCTCCGGGCTCGGCGTCGACGAGATCCTGAGCGGCGCGAACCGGTGCCGTGTCGGCTCGCTCGCTCCAGACAGGCGTGGCGAACTGGGTCTGCCCACCGGGGCGGCGCAGGAACATCACCAGCCACCGGGCGACCACTTGGGCGACCTCCGGATCGTGGTCGTGCTCGACCAGCGCCAGCGCCAAGTCGATGCCGGCGGTGACGCCGGCGGACGACCACAGATTGCCGTCACGAACGAAGATCGGCTCGGGATCGACGTCGACGTCGGGGAACTGACGCTGGAAGGCCGACGCTCGCGCCCAGTGGGTCGCCATCCGCTTGCCGTCGGCGAGCCCGGCGGCGGCGACCACGAACGACCCGGTGCACACCGAGACGATCCGGTCGGCGCCACTCCCGAGTCTGCGGACAGCGTCGATCAACGCCGGATCCTCAGCGGCCCTCCGCGAGCCGAAGCCGCCGGGGATGACCAACGTGTGCGGCCGCCGGGGGGCGTCGGACACGTGCCGCGTCGTGAGCGAGAGCCCGCTCTCGGTCTCGACCGCGGTTTCGGTTGCGACGAGCGTCAGGCGATAGCGGGGAGCGTCAGAACCGGAAGCCGTCGAGCACCTGGTTGGCCCCGTGGAACACTTCCCACGGACCGGTCAGGTCGAGGGCCTGGATCCCGTCGTAGGCGACGAACACCGACGTCGAGCGGCTTGCGGCGGGTAGGCACATCGCCATCGTGGCGAGCGCGAACGGTGTGGCGTCAATGACACACCCCCCACGATTCCGGCCATCGACGGAATCGTGGGGGGTGCGGTTCGCATCGTCACCGGCTAGTCGCCGGCTCGATGTCGATGATGTCGATCAGGCGCTGACGCAGATCGCGTACGGCGTGACCGTGGCCGTGCCGGTCTCGAAGCTGATCCGGCTGACGACCACCTTCCAGGAGGTCTCGCTCGAGGGCCCCGAGGCGTTGACGTGGAGGATGTCGGCGTCGGCGTCCGGCACCGTGAAACCGCCCCCGACGACCTTCTTGCCGGCTGGGCAGGTGACCGTCATGTTGCGCTCGGTGTTCCCGTTGTTGACGGTCTGTGCCGTTCCGCTGACGAGCTGGTACCCGCTCACGCCGTTCGTGCCATTGGTACCGTTCGTTCCGGCAGGACCGGTGTCGCCGGTGTCACCCTTGGCAGCCCTCGGGACCAACGGGGCCCTCGGGCCCGGTGGCGCCGTCGAGCCCGGGTTCGCCTTGCGGGCCCTGGGGCCCGGTCGCCGTCGCGTCCTTCGCCGTCCTTCGCCCGGCGACACCATTGGTGCCGTCGAGGCCGGGTTCGCCTTGCGGGCCCTGGGGCCCGGTCCCGCCGTCGAGGCCGTGCTCGCCGGTGTCGCCCTTGGGCCCGGCAGGTCCCTGCGGTCCGGTGGCGCCGTCGACGCCGTCGGTTCCATCGACCCCGTCGAGGCCGTCTCGCCGTCGATGCCGTTCGTGCCGTCGGCACCGTCGTCACCCTCGGGTCCGGCCGGCCCTGTCGGACCGACAGCGCCAGTGGCGCCGGTGTTGCCGGTATCGCCCTTGGCTCCGGCGGGCCCGGTCGGGCCGGCTGGGCCCTGCGGCCCGGTCGCTCCGGTGTCGCCCTTGGCGCCACTGCCGGCGCCGCTCGGCGACGGGACGTAGTAGCCGACGACGTCGACGATCACGTCGACCGAGCCGGCCATGTTGAACATCGAGAGCTTGCCGTCGAACGGAGAGCTTGACGTCGATCTTGTTCGGGGTCGGAGGCGCAGCCCGGGCCCCAGTTCAGGTTCGACGCGAGCGGGGCCGCGGCGTCGGCCGGGAACAGCGTCAGGTAGCTGGTGGCGTTGCCGTTGACCGAGGTCACGTTGGCGGCGACGGCCGTCGCCGAGTCGAGGGGATCGTGCAGGCACCGTTGGTGTCCCACACCGCGAGTGGTGTAGGTCTCGCCGGGTTGCAGCGGGGTCGAACGCGGGCCGACGTTGTCGGCTCCGGGCCGCGTGTCCATCAGACGGCAGGGGACGATCGGGACCAGGGATGAAGGGGTCGAGCCCCCGCCGCGCCGAATGCGAGTTGCGTACCGCCGATGCCGAGGGCGACGACGCTCCCGAACACCATCACACGGTGAGACCGCTTCATGAAGAATGCCTTTCGAGAAACTGGACGGACGATCCATCCGGGTTCTCCTATCGGCGGCTAGCGACCTCGACTTGACGTGGATCTGACATTCAGTTGGGACGTACTTGTAGTAAGCCCGCGATAACGGCATTCTGTGTAACGGTCTTCACACAGTCGTCCTCGGCGAGGCCGAACACCCAATCGGTGCTGCCGACCGTCACCACCTGCCCACCCGATTCGCCGTACGGCCGGCACGTGAGGATCACGGCGTTGCCGTGGCGGACCTTGGCGATCGCTCGCTCGCCGCCGCCGTAGACACGCTCGGCGATGAACTCGAGGTCGCCCTGGTCGTCGAGGGCGGCGATCGACGCCGGGTATTCGCCCATCGCCAGATTGCTGACCGGCGTGAGGGCGACGATCTCGACCTCGTCGGGCAGGCGATCGCCCGCCAGCCACGGATCGGGCACGGCGACCGGCAGGTTCACGCTCGTCGAGCGCGAACTGGGTGCCGACCGTCTCGTATCCGACCACGCCGTCGTCGGCACCGAGCACGTCGCCGTATCGCAGGCCGGTGCCCGCCAGCAACCAATGGTCGGGTCGGTACACGACGAATCCGGCGGCCCCGCGCGGCGTGGCCATGCCGAACCGCGAGTAGAGCCCGTACATCGAGGCCGCACCGAGGAAGCGTCGCTCCGGGCGGCCGACCCCCGGATCGCACCACATACCCGTCATCGCCCCGGGATCATCGGCGGTCACCGGATCGGTGGTCGGCGCCGAGTACTTGTGGCACACCATCGAGGTGCCGCCCCGCTCCAGCCGCACCTGCCAGAACATCGTGTTGCCCGAGAACGAGGCGTAGTTGCCGCCGTTGAGCACGAACTGCTCGATCGCATCCCGCCCGGCGGCCGACCAGTACTCGTCGTGCCCGGCGCCGATCACGAGCCGGTAACCGTCGGTCAGGCCCTCGACCTGCTCGAGGTCGCTCGAGATCGCGTAGTCGAGCTCGAGACCGGCCCGCTCCGCCCACTCGGCGAAGCGCCGGTCGTAGGTGAACCAGCCGGCCGAGCCCATGTAGCCGGGGAACCCGTGGGCGAAGCGGAACGCCTGATACGCCTCGCCGTCGACATCGGGCTCCTCGCCCGGGCGGCGCGGCGGCGACTTGCCGGTCGGCGCGCTCGACCTCAGGTCGCACGAGCATGCCCCGACCCCAGGGGCGCTGGAACGAGACCTCGTGCGCTCCCGTGTAGAGGCTCCGGCCGCCCCAGTTGTTGTAGGCGTTCCACGTGTTGGTGGCGAGCACGAACAGCGCCGGTGCAGTCGGCGTCGCGGCGCGCACCACGAAGCCGGCATATCCGATCGCCCGGTCGGCGGGCACGCATGGGCGGTCATCGTGACGAGATAGAAGCCGCTCCGCCACCCGGCCTCGGTGGGGATGTCGAGCGTCGGGTCCCAACCGCAGCCGGCGGCATCCGCATCGGGCGGCGTCGGCTGCAGCACTCCACTCACGTCGTCCGCCGACCACACGAGATCGAGCGAGCCACCCCACCGGTGCACGCGCACGTCGAACCGCTCGGCGCTCGTCGACACGCAGAGCTGGGCGACGCTGCCTGCGACGCAACTCGGTGACAGGACGTAGCCCTCGATCGCGTCGTAGTGGGTGATGTCGTCGGCCATGGGCATGGTCTAACCGGTGCCGTCGCCCGGCGGCGACCGATGCGGTTGCGCTGGCACGCCCGCTACCGTTCGCAGCGTGGACGTTCGAATCGGTGTGACGCAGGCCCCTCGCGAGCTGAACGTGGAGGTGGCCGACGACGACCGCGACGACGTGCGAACCCGTGTCGAGGCTGCCCTCAGCGGAGCCACCGAAGTGCTCTGGATCACCGACAAGCGCGGACGCGACATCGGCATCCCGTCCGCCAAGATCGCCTACGTCGAGCTCGGCTCGGCCGAGGGTGATCGGCGCATCGGTTTCGGAGGCTGATGGTCGGCGCACCCGTCGATCCTCGATCGACGGCTGGTCTTCGTCACCGGCAAGGGCGGTGTCGGCAAGACCTCGATCGCATCGGCGCTGGCGCTGGTCGCCGCCCGACGCGGTCGACGCGTGCTCGTGTGCGAGATGGACGCCAAGAGCTCGCTCGGAGCGGCGTTCGACGCTGCGCCGCTGACGTTCCAACCCAGCGAGATCGAGCCCAACCTGTTCGCGATGGCGATGAACACCGAGGACTCCTTGCGCGAGTACCTGCGGCTGTTCGTGAAGGTGCCGCTGCTCGCCAAGATCGGGCCGCTGGCGCGCACCTTCGACTTCGTCGCCGACGCGGCCCCGGGGGTCAAGGAGATCCTGGCGGTCGGCAAGCTGTGCCACGAGGTTCGCGAGCGGCACTACGACCTCGTCGTGGTCGATGCCGAGGCCACCGGGCACATCGTCGCCCAGGTCGGCGCCCCCAAGGTGATCCGCGACCTCGTCAAGGTCGGCCTGGTCCGCGATCAGACCGAGTGGATGCTGGAACTGCTCCAGGATCCGGCGATCACCGGGGTCGCGATCGTCACCACTCCGGAGGAGATGCCGGTCACCGAGACACTGGGGCTGATCGACCGGCTCGAGCCGGAGACCGGCGTGCGGCCGACGTTGTTGGTCGCCAATCGCGTGCTGCCCGAACGATTCGACCGGCGCCATCGAGAGGTGTTCGACGAGCTCGACTCGGCCACTGGCGCGCTCACGGCGGCGGCCGGGCGAGGCGTCACGACCGTGCTCGCCGCCGCCCGCACGATCGAGGCGCGCCGCGACAACGGCGCCCGGCATCTCGACCGGCTGCGTGAGCAGGCGCCCGACCTTCCGATCGTCGAGGTGCCCGAACTGTTCACCAGGGCCACCGGCCGACGCGTCGTCGCCCTGGTCGCCGACTCGCTCGCCGAGCAGATCGACACTGCGGGGGCGGGCTGATGGCGCGCGTCACCGCCCCGCCCCGGTCGGGGCTCACCGCGCTGCTCGCTGCCAAGGAGATGGTGCTGGTGTGCGGGTCGGGCGGTGTCGGCAAGACCACGACGGCGGCGGCCATGGCGGTCAGGGCGACGACCGAGATCGGCGGCAGGGTGCTCGTGCTCACCGTCGATCCGGCCCGCCGGCTGGCCGACGCGCTCGGTGTCGGCGCGCTCGGCAACGAGGCGCGGCTGGTGCCGCCGGATGCGTTCACCGCCGCCGGCGTCGAGCCGCGGGGCGAGCTGTGGGCGGCGATGCTCGACACCAAGGCGGGGTGGGACGAACTGATCCGGCGGCATGCGCCCAACGCCAAGGTCCGGACGTCGGTGCTCGCCAACCCGCTCTACCAGAACATCACCAGCCGCTTCGTGCACAGCCACGACTACCTGGCGATGGACCAACTGCACGAGCTGCACGCCTCCGGGCGCTTCGACCTGATCATCGTCGACACGCCGCCGTCGCGGAACGCACTCGACGTGCTCGACGCCCCGGGCCGGATGAAGGAGTTCTTCGGCTCGCGGCTGCTGAAGTGGCTGACGCTGCCGTACCGCTCGCGTCTCTTCACGGCGGCGTCGAAGCCCTTCTATCAAGTCGCCGATCGGGTCCTCGGCTCGCGGTTCCTGCAGGACATCGCCGAGTTCTTCATGCTCTTCCAGGCGATGGAGCCGGGATTCGTCTCCCACGCCCGCGAGGTCGAGCGGGTCCTGGTCGACCCACGCACCACGTTCATCGTGGTCTCGACGCTGGAAGCCGCCCCGACCCACGAGGCGACCTACCTCGCCCGCGCCCTGCGCAGCCGCGACATGCACCTCGGGGCGATCGTCGCCAACCGGGTGCTCCCGCCGGGGATCACCTCGAAGGCGTCCGCCACGAGCGCCCGCAGGCTGGCCAAGCTCGACAAGGCTGCCGTCGCATCGGTGGCGTCGGCGATCGAGGCACCGCCCGACGTCGTCGGCGAGGTGCTGCGCGAGATCGCCGAGCAGTTCCACGACACGGCGATGGTCGCAACCCGCGAGTCGGAGCGCAGCGCTGAGCTGGCGGCGCTGGCTCCGTTGCTCGTCGCCGTGCCGTTGCTCGACGGTGACGTCAACGACATCGGCGATCTGCTCGCAATTGCTGCACACTTCGATCCATGAACTGGCGCGCACATCTCCCGCGTGCGGCCGATCGTCGCATCGCCGTGCGGGCGACGCCCGACGCGATCCGCCAGGTTCGTGGGGGTAGCCCGTGGCTGTTCGACGGCTCGATCACATCGGTGAGCCACGAGGGCGATGCCGGCGATCTCGCCGTCGTGTTCGACGACCGCCGCAACTTCGTCGCCGTCGGTCTCTGGGACCCGGCATCCCCGATCAGGGTCAAGATCCTCCATGCCGGTTCACCGGAGACGATCGACCGGGCGTGGTGGCGTCGTCGCCTGTCGGCTTCGCTGCGAGCGGAGGTCGATGCTGGCCGCCGACGACACCACCACTGCGTATCGGTGCGTGCACGGCGAGAACGACGGTCTGCCGGGGCTCGTCGTCGATCGCTACGACTCGACGCTCGTGGTCAAGCTCTACAGCGCGGCGTGGTTCTCCCACCTCGCCGACGTCGTCGACGGCTTGGTCGAGTTGCTGGCACCCGAACGGATCGTGTTACGGCTGTCGCGGGCCGTCGCCGACTCCGAGACGTTCGGAACGAGCGAGGGCGAGATCCTGATCGGCGAGGCGCCGACCCGTCCGGTCCTGTTCCGCGAGCGCGGGCTCACGATGGAGGCCGATGTCGTGCACGGCCAGAAGACCGGACACTTCCTCGATCAGCGTGACAACCGGGCCCTGGTGCGGGGCCTCGCTGCCAACTGCGACGTGCTCGATGTGTTCTGCAGCACCGGCGGGTTCGCCGTCAACGCCGCCGCCGGCGGGGCACGGTCGGTGCACATGATCGATCTCTCGGCTCCTGCGATCGCTGCCGCCGAGCGCAACATCGCCCACAACCTGCGCCTCCACGAAGTGCGCGACTGCGCCGTCCACACCACGGTCGGCGACGCCTTCGAGGTGCTCGACCAGCTCGGTCGACGGGCCGAGCGCGACGCCGACCGGTACGACGTCGTCGTGCTCGACCCACCGTCGTTCGCGATGAGCCAGGCCAACGTCGAGCGGGCGCTGCGGGCCTACGCCAAGCTGACCCGGCTCGGCGTGGCGTTGCTCAGGCCCGGTGGTGTGCTCGTCCAGGCGTCGTGCTCGAGCAGGGTCACCGCCGACGACTTCTATGCGACGGTCTTCGACGCCGCCCGCCGAGCCGACCGGCCACTGCGCGAGATCCGCCGCACCGGTCACGCCGTCGACCACCCGATCGGGTTTCCGCAGGGCGCCTACCTGAAGGCGCTGTTCGCCACCGCCTGAGGAGCCTGAGGTCGCTCAGGCGAAGGCGTTGTAGGTGTCGGCGAACTCCTTGGGCACCAGGAATTGGCGGATCAACGGCTCGAAGTGCTCGAGCGGGGCGCTGGTGTAGTCGGGGTCGAAGGCCGTCTGGTCGTACTTGGCGCAGAACTCTTCGGTGTAGTCGTAGTAGGGCGAGTCGCGGAACGCGTCGCGGGCGTTGCGATCGGCGCCGAGGTAGTGCCAGAAGTAGTAGCCCTGGAAGATCCCGTGGTGCTCGACCATCCAGTGGTTGGCCTCGGAGACGAACGGCTTGAGCAGCCCGGAGGCGATCGCCGGATGGTTGTACGGCGCCAACGTGTCGCCGATGTCGTGGATCAGCGCGCACAACACGTACTCCTCGTCGCGCCCGTCGGCTTCGGCGCGGGTGGCGGTCTGCAACGAGTGCTCGAGCCGGCTGACGGGGAAGCCTCCGTGGTCGCGTTCGAGCAGCCGGAGCTGGTCGATCACGTTCTGTCCGGCCATCGCCTGCGTCAGTGGGAGCTGGCCGATGATCTGCGACCACTCCTCCTGGGTGGAGTCCTCGAACCTGGTGAAGGTCGCCCGCCAGTGGCTGTCGTGCTGTTCTGAGGTCGTCTCGGTCATCGCCGTCGATCGTAACCGTGTCCCCCGTGTTCGCCGGGCGCGGTGGTGAGGCGCCACACGCGCCGTCGGATCGGGCAGACTTCACGACGATGGCGAAGCTCACCGAACTCGTTCGCGACTACACCGAGCTCGATCGCGAGCAGGTCGCCCACCTCAACCGGTTGGTCTCGGAATGGGGGATGCTCGCCGACTTCTGCTTCGCCGACCTGTTGCTGTACGTGCCGTCGTCGACCGGTCGGTGGGCGGTCGTGGCGCAGGTGCGTCCCGCCACCGGCCAGACGATGTACCAGACCGACTGGGTCGGTTCGTGGGCGAGCGAGTCGGAGGTCGAGTTCATCGAGCGCGCCTATCGGGATGCGGCGATCGTCGAGGGCGAGATCACGGTCGAAGGAATCGCCGAGGAGACGCGCATGGTGGCGATCCCGGTCGTGCACGAGGGCCGCCCGATCGCCGTGCTCACGAAGGAGTCGATCGAGAAGGCAGGGCGCCGGCCGGGCGAGCTGGAACGCGCGTACGGCTCGGTGTTCCAGAGCTTCGTGCGGATGATCGCCATGGGGACGTTCCCGTTCCCGCAGCGCGCCGGCGACTCGAGCGCCGCGCCCCGCGTGGGCGACGGTGTGATGTGGCTCGACGCCGAGGGTGAGGTCCAGTACGTCTCACCCAACGCCAACTCGGCGTTGCACCGGGTCGGTATCCAGGCGTCTGCGGTGGGTATGCGGCTGGCCGAGCTCGGCTTCCACGACGGACCCGTGCGTCAGGCCTTCGAGCGCCAGGTGCCGGTGATCGAGGAGTTCGAGCAGGGCGATGGCGTCACCCTGCTCTGCCGCTGCGTGCCGTTCGTCGAATCGACCCCCGACTCGTGGCAGGTCACCGGTGCCGTGTTGCTGATGCGCGACGTGAGCGAGCTCCGCAAGCGCGATCGCCTGCTGTTGAGCAAGGACGCCACGATCCGCGAGATCCACCACCGGGTGAAGAACAACCTGCAGACGATCTCGTCGTTGCTGAGGTTGCAGGCCCGTCGTCTCACGCATCCCGAGGCGATCGCCGCCGTCAGCGACTCCGTGCGACGGATCCGCACGATCGCGCTCGTGCACGAAGCGCTCTCGCGCGAGCCGGGCGACGACGTGACGTTCATCGAGATCGTGCGACCGTTGTTGCGGCTCGCCGAGGAGGGCCTGCAGTCGATCGACCGGCCGGTGCGGTTCACCGTGCACGGCGACGGCGGTCGGATCCCGGCGGCGATCGCCACTCCGCTGTCGGTGGTGCTCACCGAGCTCCTGCAGAACGCCGTCGATCACGGGTTCCCAGAGGGCAGCGCCGGAGGTTCGGTGGTGGTGCAGCTGTCGAACGCCGATGGCCAGCTGCACCTCTCCGTGGTCGACAACGGACGCGGTGTCGAGTCGGGGTTCCGGCTCGAGGACGCGACCGGGCTCGGGCTCTCGATCGTCCGCACGCTCGTCACCACCGAGCTCGATGGGCGGATCTCGATGCGTCCGCTCACGGCCGACGAAGCGGCGCGGGTCGGGCTCGAGGTCGCCGGCACCGTCCGCGGGACGGTCGTCGAGTTGGTCGTCCCGATCGGGGAGGACGTGACGGCCTGATCCTCGGTGGCGTCCGTCACGCGATCGTAATAATCGGGAAGGGGCTGGCACAATGGACGTCGTGGGCGAACGATTCGAAGACTTGATCGACGGCCCGCACCTGTCGGCACCGCTGGTTCTGCTGATCGTGTTCGTGTGTGCGTTCATCGCCACACGGATCTCGCGATGGGCGATCCGGCGCACGATCCGTCGGTTGTCTCGGCGGAGCCTGGTGCTCCCGCTCAGCCAGAGCGGTCTGTGGGGCACCGGCAAGCGCACGTCGGGCGCCGAGGCCAATGGTGACGCCGAGGTGCGCCGCCGTCAGCGCGCCGACGCCGCGGCCCGGATGGTGAGCCACCTGGTGGCCGTCGTGATCTGGATCGTCGCCACGATCATGGTGTTCCACCTGCTCGACATCGATGCCGCCTTCTTCCTCTCGAGTGCCGGCTTCCTCGGTGCCGCGATCGCGATCGGCGGCCAGCACAAGGTCAACGACTACCTCACCGGGATCGGCGTGCTGTTCGAGGATCGCTACGGCGTCGGCGACGAGATCGTCGTCGATCCGGGCGACGGTGTCCCGGTGTCCGCTGTGGTCGACCACATCGGGCTGTTCTCGACGCGGTTGAAGGACTCGCGCAGCACCCTGCACGTGCCGAACAGCGCCCTCACGACGGTTCGCAACCTGTCACAGGAAGCTGCGGTGTCGACGATCCGGTTGCACGTGCCCGGCGACTCCACCGCCGACGAGGCGATGTCGACGCTGCGCGGTCTGGCCGGCACCGATGGGCTCACCGACGTGATCTTCGTCGGCGACCTCGACGCTCACGAGCCGAACACCGGCGAGGTCGAGGTCGAGGTCCGCACGGCCCGCACCCTCGACGACCGCTCGAGGTCGCGCCTCGTCCGCCGCGCCGAAGCGTTGCTGGATCCCTGAACCTGATTCAGGGTAAGAACGATGCCGCGCACTCGCAGCGACGCACCGATCACACACGGGTCCGCCAGGCGGGTGAGCCGTCGAAGCGCAGCGGAGACGGGGAGCTCGGGAGGCGACTGGGAGCAGCTTGGCTGCGACCAGAGCCCTGACGGAGCAGCTTGGCTGCGACCCGAGCCCTACGAAGCCGTGAGCTGTTCGCGTTGGCGGACGGCGCGTTGGGCTGCCGCGCGTTGGCGGCGGATGGCGCGTCGCTCCTCTTCGGAGAGGCCACCCCAGATGCCCGAGTCCTGGTTGGTGTCGAGGGCGAAGTCGAGGCACTCCTGCACCACGGCGCACTGCGAGCAGACCCGCTTGGCGTAGTCGATCGCCAGCAGTGCGTTCCCTGTGGTGCCGATCGGGAAGAACAACTCCGGGTCGGTGTCGCGGCACAGGGCGTGATCACGCCAGGTGTCTTCGGAAGCAGCGAGCGCGAGACTGGACGCAAGGATCGACACTGAGAGGACTCCTCGTAGGTGGTGGGGGACGCCCGTCGGGGCGGCCAGATCGCCGCAGGCGAAGGTGGCGGGCTGGTGGCGCGTACGTTACGGGCTGGTGCGGGGGTTGGCAAGAAGATCAGATGGAACGCGAGGCACGATCGCTTTTTCAGATGGCCCAGCGCTGGAACCGATCTGACAGCATCGTCGGATGACCTCGATCATCGCTCACCGCGGCGCGTCCGCGGCCGAACCCGAGAACACGCTGGCGGCGTTCCGGCGTGCCGCCGAGCTCGGGTCGGACGGGGTCGAGCTCGACGTGCGCCGCACCGGTGACGGCGAGCTGGTCGTCCATCACGACCCGCGGCTGCCCGACGGGCGCGTGGTTCGCGCCACCGCGGCGAGCGACCTGCCGCCCGATGTCCCGACCCTCGATGCAGCCCTCGACGCCTGCGCCGGCATGTTCGTCAACATCGAGATCAAGAACGACCCGTCCGAGCCCGACTTCGACAGATCTGAGTGGGTTGCCCACCGCGTCTGCACCACGCTCACACGGCGCGGCGAGGGGCAACGCTGGCTGATCTCGTCGTTCCGGTCGGAGACCGTTGCCGTCTGCCGTCTCGTGCTCCCGAGTGTGCGCACGGCGTGGCTCGTCGACTCGTTCGACCCCGACGTGATCGCCCTGTGCGCCGCCGCCGGGCACGCCGCCGTGCATCCGGCGGTGGCGACCGTCGATCAGGCGGCGCTGCGTCGGGCGCATGCCGCCGGGTTGGCCGTCAACGTGTGGACGTGTGACGACCCGGCTCGAATCGGCGAGCTGATCGCGTGGGGCGTCGACGGGATCTGCACGAACGTGCCCGACGTCGCCCTGGCGGTGCGCGGCCAGTCCGAGCACTCAGTCGACTGACGCCGGGAACACGAGCCGTACCGCGTTGGGTACGAAGTCGAACTCGAGTCGTTCGACGTCGCCGAGGTAGTCGCCGTCGAGTTGATACGGGAACGGCGTCGCGTGCTCGACGACCATGTGCGAGACGTCCCGCCACTCGACCACGTGGTCGGAGGTGCGTACGCCTCCTCCGCGCAACGCCGAGCCGAGGCCGCGCAGGATGGGCGTGACGCGCAGCGTCTTGAACGTCACCACCACGAACGGGTTGTCGAGGTTGGCGGCGGGTGAGAGATCGATCGGCCGGTTGCCCAGGTACGTGTAGGGGTTGGTGTTGAGCACGATCGCGAAGTAGCCGTCGTCGATCACGCGACCGTCGCCTGCATCGAGCCGGAAGTGCGGTTGGTGACGGTCGTATCCGCGGAGCCACGTGGTGAGCGCAGCCGAGATGAACAGCGGGTGCCCGAGCCAACGCTTGAGCGATGCCCGGCGCTCGACCGCCTTGACGACGGCGGCGTCGTAACCGATGCCGGTGTGGAAGCAGAAGAAGCGACCGTTGACGCGTCCCAGGCCGATCGGCCGCAGGTCGCCGGCGTCGAGACCGCGAGCGAGCAGGTCGGCAGCGCGCACCGGGTCGTTGGGCATGCCGAGCGTGCGGGCGAACACGTTGGTCGATCCGCCCGGCAGCACGCCGAGCGCGGTGTCGGTGCCGGCGATACCGGTGGCGACCTCGTTCAACGTCCCGTCGCCGCCGTACCCGATGACGACGTCGACGCCGCGCCTGGCGGCGTCGTGGGCGAATCGCGTGGCGTGCCCGCGCCGGTTGGTCTCGACGATCTCGACGTCGTGACCCTCCGCCAAACGGCGATGGACGACCACGGTGTTGCGAGCCGTCACCGACGAGGCGAACGAGTTGACGACCAGCAAGATCCGCAAGATTCGTGACGGTATCAGGACGCTTGTGACAGGTGTCCAGACCCGCCCGCAGATTGATCGGCGAAGTTGACCGGCGGGTAACTTGTGCCGCCATGAAGGTGATCGTGTGTGTGAAGCAGATTCCGGATCCGGCGTTGCCTGGTGTGTTGGTGGCGGGTTCGAATGTGTTGAGGCGTGAGGGGAAGTTGATTTTGGATGATTCGGATTCGTATGGGGTGGAGATGGCGTTGCAGTTGGTGGCTGGGGCTGGTGGTGGTGAGGTGAGTGTTGTGTCGATGGCGCCGAATGGTGAGGTGTCGGGGATGCGTACGGCGTTGGCGATGGGTGCGGCGGCGAGGGGTGTTGGTGTCGGATCCGGGGTTGGCGGGTTCGGATGCGTTGACGACGGCGAAGGTGTTGGCGGGGGCGGTGCGTCGTTTGGGTGGTGCTGATGTGGTGTTGACGGGGACGGAGTCGTCGGATGGGTATACGGGCACGGTGCCTGAGCAGATGGCGGAGATTTTCGGGGTTGCCGTCGGTGACGTTTGCCAAGAGTGTGGTTGTGGTCGACGGGGTGTTGAGCGTGAATCGGCAGACGGAGGCCGGGTTTGATGAGGTGTCGTGTCCGTTGCCGGCGTTGGTGTCGGTGACGGCGGGTGTGGTGGAGCCGCGTTATCCGAGTTTCAAGGGGATCATGGCGGCGAAGTCGAAGCCGTTGGAGACGGTCACGGCTGGTGATTTGGGTGTGTCGCCGGTGGGTTGGGCGGGGGCTGGTCAACAGGTCGTGGAGGTGGTTGCTGCGCCGAAGCGGGAGGCGGGTGAGGTGGTGGTCGATGAGGGTGAGGCGCATCTCAAGGTGGTCGAGTTCCTCGAGGGCTTGAAGGTCATTTGAGGGTCGGGTTCGAGAAGGGATGAGATGAGCATGGCTATCGACAACGATCTGGGTGTTCGCGCAGGGAGCGGACGGGGCGCCGTCGTCGGCGACGTTGGAGTTGTTGACCAAGGCGAGGTCCTGGGTGGGGGTGTGGCGGCGTTCGTGGCTGGTGACGGATCATCGTTGGCGTCGGCGTTGGGTGAGTACGGGGCTGAGCGGGTGTATGCGACGGGTGATTTGGGGGGTGTGTTGCCGGGGGTGGCGGTTGCGGCGGCGATGGTGGCGGTGATCGAGGGTGGTGATCGTCCGGATCTGGTGTCTGTTTCCGCAGAACTATGAGGGTCGCGATGTGATGGCCCGCTTGCGGTGAAGTTGGATCGCACGGTGTTGACGAACAACACCGAGATCGCTGTCGATGGTGAGAGGGTGGCGGTGACGACGCCGATCTTTGGTGGTAACACGTTGGTGACGACGACGTTCACCGGTGAAGGCCCGTTTCTGGCGGCGTTTCGTCCCAAGTCGTTCGCGGCTGAGCCGGCAGGGTCACCGGCGGCCGGTGAGTTGGTGTCAGCGCCGGTCCCGGATTTGGGTGGTGTTGGCGGGGCGCGGGTGGTCGCGTAGTCATGTCGAGGAGTCGTCGGGTCCGAAGTTGGATGAGGCGGCGGTGGTGGTGTCGGGTGGCCGCGGGTTGGGTGAGGCCGCCAAGTTCGAGTTGGTCGAGCAGCTCGCCAAGTTGTTGCGGGGGGCGGCGGGTGCCTCGCGGGCGATCGTGGATGCGGGCTGGGTGCCGTACAGCATGCAGGTCGGTCAGACCGGCAAGGTGGTCAAGCCGAACGTGTACATCGCTTGTGGGATCTCGGGGGCGACTCAGCACATGGTGGGGATGAAGGGTTCCAAGCACATCATCGCGATCAACAAAGATGCCGAGGCACCGATCTTCGGGATCGCGGATCTGGGGATCGTCGGCGACGTCCACAAAGTCCTCCCCAAACTGATCGAAACCCTCCAGAACCGCTGATCTACGGTCTCCACCCGTGCAGAGGGGACACGTTGCGGTCGACGTCGACGGCCTGAGCAAGGTCTTCAAGGTCCCCGTTCGTGAGCAGGGCCTCAAGGCGGCGACACGGAGTCTCGTCAAGCGCACGCATCGCGATGTCGTCGCCGTCGGCGAGGTGCGCTTCACGATCGAGCCCGGCGAGATCGTCGGCTTCCTCGGACCGAACGGTGCCGGCAAGACGACGACGCTGAAGATGCTCTCCGGGCTGCTGCACCCGACCTCCGGAACGGCACGCGTGCTCGGACACCAACCGTGGAAGCGCGAGCGCGCATACCTGCAGCGGATCACGCTGGTGATGGGCAATCGCAACCAGCTCCAATGGGATCTGCCGGCGATGGACAGCTTCGAGCTGACGCCGCGCCGTGTACCGCCTCCCGGAGGACATGTTCCGCGCCCAACGCGACGAGTTGATCGAGCTGCTCGACCTCGGACCGCTCGTCGACAAGCCTGTCCGCAACCTGTCGCTCGGCGAGCGGATGAAGGCCGAGATCGCCAACTCCTTGCTGCACCGGCCAGAGGTCATGTTCCTCGACGAGCCGACGCTCGGGCTCGACGTCACGATGCAACGCCGGATCCGGAGCTTCCTCGCCGACTTCAACGCCCGGCACGGGTCGACGGTGATGCTGACGACGCACTACATGGCCGACGTCGAGGCGTTGTGTGAACGCGTGATCGTGATCCATCACGGGTCGATCCTGTTCGACGGCCCGCTCAAGGAGCTCTCCAACCGCTTCGCCGCTCACAAGACGGTCGTCGTCACCCTGCAGGACGTCGTCGACCTGTCGGGCTTCGGCGAAGTGATCGACTCCAGCGGTGGACGGGTCTCGCTGCGCGTCCCGCGCGACTCCACGGCGGCGATCACCACCCGCCTGTTGTCGGAGTTCGACGTGCTCGACCTCACGGTGGAGGATCCGCCGATCGACGACGTGATCGAGCTCGCCTTCGCCAGCGCGACCGTGGCGGCAACCGGTGACCCTCACTGACGCTCCGATCCGCCGCGAGAGCGTGGCCAGGTCGTACCTGCGGCTGTACGGATCGCTGGCCCGAACGGCGGTGGCCACTCAGTTCCAGTACCGCGTCAGCAACTACCTGTACATGATCGGCATGATCATCGAACCGGTGATCTATCTCGTGGTGTGGTCGTCGATCGCCGAGCAGCAGGGTGGCGAGGTCGGTGGGTACACGCCCGAGACCTTCGCCGCCTACTACATCGTGTGGACGCTGGTTCGGAACATGAACATCGTGTTCACGCCGTTCGGCTGGGAGGAGCGGATCCGGGAGGGAGAGCTGTCGGCTCATCTCGTGCGGCCGATCCATCCGATCCATTACGACCTGGGGTCGTTCGCAGGTTGGAAGCTGGTGGTGATCGTGCTGTGGCTGCCGATCGCGGCGGTGCTCACGATCGTCTTCCAACCCGCCCTCGATCCGAACGCAGCACAGGTGGCGACGTTCGCGGTGGCGATCTGGGGCGCCTACCTGATCCGCTCGCTGTTGCTGTGGGTGCTCGGGATGATCACGTTCTGGACGACCCGCGTGAGCGCCATCTTCGAGGCCTACTTCGCGGCCGAGCTGTTGCTGTCGGGGCGGCTCGTGCCCGTCACGCTGATGCCCGAGTGGGTGCAGACACTGGCGTCGTTCCTGCCGTTCGAATCGTGCTTCGGCTTCCCGATCACGTCCCTGGTCGGTCCGATCACGAACGCCGAGCTGGTCGAGGGTCTCGTGCGGCAGGCGGTGTGGATCGGCATCGGAGTGATCCTCGTGGCACTGGTGTGGAAGCGCGCCGTCGTCCGGTACACGGCGGTGAGCGGATGAGCGTCCGCGGCGGGGGTCGGGTGGCGTGGGTGCACCTGCGGGTGGCGGTGATGAACGAGGTGCAGTACCGCGCCAACTTCTTCATCCAGCTGCTCCAGTCGGTCGTGCTGGTGGGCACCGGGTTGATCGCGCTGGCGGTGATCTTCGGTCATACCGACGACCTCAACGGCTGGACGCGGCCGGAGCTCGTGATCGTGATGGGCGTGTACACGATGGTCGGTGGGCTGATCGGGTTCGGCATCGAACCGAACATGTCGAGGATGTTGTCCGACATCCACCAGGGCACGTTCGACTACGTGCTGACGAAGCCGGTCGATTCCCAGTTGTTGTCGAGCGTTCGCCAGTTCCACCTGTGGCGGCTGGTCGACGTCGGCGTCGGCGTCGGGGTGATCGTGTGGGGTGTGGTCAAGCTCGACGGTGATCTCGGCCCCGAGCACATCGCCGGCTTCGTGGTGACCCTGGTCGCCGGGATGATCCTGATCTACTGCCTGTGGCTGATGGTCACCGCCGCCGCCTTCTGGGTGGTGCGGATGGACATGGTGCAAGACCTGTTCACCGGGATGTACCGCGCCGGCCAGTATCCGGTGACGGTCTACCCGGTCGGGCTCAAGCTGGTGCTCACGTATCTCGTGCCGATCGGCTTCGCCGTCACCGTCCCGGCCGAGAGCCTGACCGGTCGGCTGACGTGGACGCGCCTTGCCGTGACGATCGTGTTCCTCGCCGTCGTGTTCACCATCACGCGTGTGATCTGGCGCGCCGGCACCCGTCGCTACTCGGGTGCCTCGGCATGACGCCGACGCTCCGCTCCGCACCGGACCGTTCGCACCCTGCCATGAGCAGGGTGATCGACGCAGTCGCCCCGCAGCGAATGGGGCACGGGTTCCGCTGGCTGCTCTCGTCGTCGTGGATCAGCAATCTCGGCGACGGGATCGCCCTCGCCGCCGGGCCGTTGTTGGTGGCGTCCCAGACCAGCAACCCGTTGTTGGTCGCGCTGGCCGGGCTGTTGCAGCGCCTGCCGTGGTTGCTGTTCGGGCTGTACGCCGGCGTCGTCGCCGACCGCCACGACCGGCGGCTGATCGTGGTGCTCGTCGACGTCGTGCGGGCGGTGGTGCTGGGGGTGCTCGCCCTCACGATCGCCACCGATGCCGTGAGCGTCGTGGTCGTGCTGGTGACGATGTTCGTGCTCGGCACCGCCGAGACCTTCGCCGACATCACCACCGGGACGTTGCTGCCGATGATCGTCGACAAGCCCGATCTCGGTGTCGCCAACGCCCGCATCAACGTCGGCCTGATCACCCTCAATCAGCTCGCCGGGCCGCCACTCGGAGCGTTCCTGTTCGCGGCGGGGATGGTGTGGCCGTCGATCGCCCAGGCCGTGACCTTCGCCCTCGCCGCCCTGCTGATCGCCCGCCTCGCCGCCTCGCGGCCCGAGCGTCCCGACGAGCCGTCACACACCAGGTCCGAGATCGCCGAGGGCGTGCGCTGGCTGTGGAACCATCCGCCGATCCGGACGTTGACGCTGACGGTGACGTTCTTCAACGTCACGTTCGGCGCCGCGATCTCGGTGCTCGTGCTCTACGCCGCCGAGCGACTCGACGCCGGGCCGGTCGGCGTTCGGGCTGCTCACCACAGCGGGTGCGATCGGAGGCGTGGCCGGCAGCGTCGCCTACCCGTGGCTGGAGCGCAATCTGGGCATGGCGAACATCATGCGATGCGGGTTGATCATCGAGACCCTGACCCACCTGACGCTGGCGACGACCCAGACGTTGGCGGTCGCGCTGGCGATCTTCGTGGTGTTCGGCGTGCACGAGGCGGCGTGGGGCACGACGGTGACCACGGTCCGCCAGCGGGCGGTCCCGATGGAGCTGCAGGGCCGGATCGGCAGCGTCTACATGATGTGCCTGATGGGTGGCCTCGTGATCGGAGCCGCCGTGGGTGGCGTGCTCGCCCAACTGTGGGGCGTGACGGCGCCGTTCTGGTTCGCGTTCGCCGGGTCGGTCGTGATCCTGATCGTGATCTGGCGCCGGCTGACGCTGATCACCCACACCGACTGAGACGTCAGCCGGTCGGCGGCCAGCTGGCGTTCGAGCCGGTCGAGGATCTCGTAGCAGGGGAGCACCTGGGCGACGCTGGCGTTGGGCTCGCGGCCTTCACGGATGGCGGCGACGAACTCGCGGTCCTGGAGCTCGATCCCGTTCATCGACACGTCGACCCCCGACACGTCGATCGGCTCGTCCTTGCCGTTGAACAGATCGTCGTAGCGGGCGATGTAGGTGCCGGTGTCGCCGATGTAGCGGAAGAAGGTGCCGAACGGGCCTTCGTTGTTGAACGAGAGCGACAGCGTGCAGATCGCGCCGCTGGCCGTCTTGAGTTGGATCGACATGTCCATGGCGATGCCGAGCTCGGGATGGATCGGGCCTTCGATCGCATTGGCGACCACGATCGGGCTGCCGGTCTGGTAGGCGAACAGGTCGACGGTGTGGGCGGCGTGATGCCAGAGCAGGTGGTCGGTCCAGCTCCGCGGCTGACCGAGGGCGTTGGTGTTGGTGCGCCGGAAGAAGTAGGTCTGAACGTCCATCTGGTGGATGCCGAGCTCACCCTCGGCGATCCTGCGATGGATCCATTGATGACTGGGGTTGAAGCGCCGCGTGTGGCCGCACATCGCCACGAGCTCGGTCTGGCGCTGGCGGGCCAGCACCGCCTCACCGTCAGCGAGTGCGTCGCACAGCGGGATCTCGACCTGCACGTGCTTGCCGGCGTCGAGGCACTGCAGCGCCTGCGAGGCATGCATCTGGGTTGGCGTGCAGAGGATCACGGCGTCGAGCCCGTCGACGGCGAGGCTCTCGGCGAGGTCGGTCGTGACGTGGGCGATGCCGTACTGCTCAGCGACGTCCTTGGTCTTGCCGAGCTCGCGCCCGACCAGCGAGACCACCTCGACGCCGTCGATCAAGCGCAACGCGTCGAGGTGCTTGATGCCGAATGCCCCGGCTCCGGCGAGCGCAATCTTCATCGCGGCGACGGTACCCCATCGCCCACCCGGCCGACTTCGTCACGCGGCGTCGGATGCGTTGATCGCCCAGGCCAGTCGCTCGCTCTCGTCCTCGATCGCCAGTTGCAGCCTCCAGCCGCCCGGCGGCTCGTGGGCGTCCCAGCGGTACCACCGCAGGTCGTCGAGCAGCGACTCGATCTCGTGATTGGCCGGCGGCCACTCGTCGTGCAGGTCGCCGAGCGCGCCGAGCAACCACCACATCGAGAACCTTCCGATGGGCCATGCCGCGGCGGCGCCCGTGAGCACCGCCGGACGCACCGGACCAGGCGATCCATGCCAGCGCCTCGCCGGCGTCGATCTCGACCAGGCGTGCCGAGCGCACGCCGAGCTTGCCGAGTGCGTCGAGATGGGTGCCCTCGACACAGACGACCTCGGCCCGGCCCGTCGACGCCGACGTCCATGGCTCGACGAGGTGTCGCACGGCGAGCTCGGTGGCGGCATCGTCGACGCCCTCGGCCTGGTCGGTCGTGCGCACGCTGGTCATCTCGCCGGTGTGCGGCGGCTCGGGATGCTCTGCTCCCGCGTCGGTGTACGTCGACGTCGGGTAGTCGGGTTCCCACGACTGCAGGGCGACGGGGATGTCGAGCACCGGTGGCAATTCGGCGACCGTGTCGGGATCGATCAACTCGCCCCGGATCGATCGTTCGTGGGCGACGAAGGTGGCGACCGGCACGGGCTGCGAGGTGGGGTGCCAGCTCACCCCACGTGTGGTTGACGGCGACGACCTCCGACAGCGGGCCGATCGTGAACCGGCCGGCATCCCCGTCGAGCACGGCGCCCGCCCACTCGGGCGGGGCGAGCAGTGCCAGCCGGTACTCGGCGAGCGTCGCCGCCGGCCACAGCTGGCGTCCGGTGTCGCGAGTGGCGGCGGCGCAGCGGTCGCGCAGCCTGAGCAGCCCGGCCCAGTCGTTGCTCGCGCAGCGGGCGTCGACGAGCCGCACGAGACCGTCGAGGTCGACGGCGTGGATCAGGGCGTCGAGTGGCTCGTCGTCACCCATCGTTCGACGTTCAGACGAGTGGCCAGGGGTAGCGGTGCCCGGAGCGGTCGGACGGGAACACGCCCGACGCCGCCAGCGCGGTGGCGCGGTACTGGAGGGCGCTGACCTCGTCGTCGTCGAGCAGGGCGGCGACGTCGACGGGGACGCGCTCGGCGATGCGCGCGACGCGTGTCGAGCAGCGTCTCGTCGATCGCTTCGCCGGCGAACTCCCAGATCACGGTGCGCAGCTTGAACGGGGCGCTGAAGCACAAGCCGTTGTCGATCGCCCACACCCGGTCGTGGGCCAGCAGGCAGTGCCCCGACTTGCGGTCGGTGTTGTTGGCGAGCACGTCGAGCACGGCGATCTGGCGGAGCTGGGTGTGGTGATGCTCGTACTGCTCGTGGATCGTGAAGTAGTGCTCGGTGTGATCGGCGTCGACGAACCACTGGAACGACCCCTCGCCGAACGGGCCGTCGCGGATCACGGTCGGTGGAACGACTCCGATGCCGAGCTGCTCGCTGAGGAGGTACGCCGCCCGCTCGCGCTTGTGCAGTCCGGGCTCGAAGTCCCACAGCGGGCGTTCGCCGCGGACCGGCTTGTAGATCGCCTGCTGTTCGGCGTCGCCGCAGTGCATCGTGACGAGGAACGTGGCGTTCGAGCTCCACGGCATGCGGCCGTCGACGTGCGGCTCGGCGTGCATCAGGAACGCGATCGGGTCGGGGATCTCCGTCGACGCCAACGGGTTCAGTTCATCCGCGGGCATGCGTGTCCGTCGGGGTCGATGGGAAGGCTGCACCAGCGGCAGTCGGGCCGGCCGGCAGCGACGACTCGATCGGCGTGGTCGCAGAACGCCGCGGCCTGGCCGCGGGTGACGTACAGGCGGACGTGACCGTCGTGGCCCTCGACGGCCTCACCCTCCTCGTCGAGCTCGCCGATCTCCTCGAGCTGCACGACGAGCCGGTCGGACGACGGTCGTAGCCGAGCCCGATCGGGCCGAGCACGAAGGCGTGGTCGACGGGCTCGGTCAGCTCGAGCGCCGCCGGCAACGGCCGATCCTCGGCGGGCGGCAGATCGTGGAGCACGCTGTCGCAGGTACTGAGCGATCGCGGCCACCTGCTGCTTCTCGCACTTCACGGCCACGCGCGTGCTTGCCCTGCCGGGCCTGCAGGAAGAACGTCCGCATGCCCGGGCGGCCGACGGCTCCGGTCGGTGAAGCCGTCGACCTCCTCGAACTCGTAGAACAAGCCCGCTCACGACAGGCCGAGCTCCGTGAGCGACCCGCCGGTGGAGTTGACGGTGAGGGCGACCGGTCCGTCGTGGGTGTAGCCGATCACGCTGATCGAGCAGGTCGAGATCACGATCCGTTGGAACAGGTCGAGATGGGTGCCCAGGGCGTGGGCCATGGCGGCCTTGATCGGGTCGGCGTGGCTGACGCACACGATCGTGCCGCCTGGGTGCGCGGCACGCAGGCGATCGAGCGTCGAGACGATCCGCACCTGCATCTCGGTGAAGCTCTCGCCGTTCGGGAACCGGAACGTGGACGGTGCGCGCTGCACGGTGCGCCACTCGGGGAGCTTCATCAGGCTTCGCAGCTCGGCGCCGGTCCAGTCGCCGAAGTCGCACTCCAACAGGCCGCGCTCGACCTTGGGCTTGAGACCGGTGGCCTTGCCGATCGGCTCGGCGGTCTCGCGGGCGCGTTCGAGCGGCGAGCAGTAGAGCGCATCGACTCGCGCCAGTTCGGCGATCCGCGCCGCCGCCCGCTCGGCCTGACGAACCCCGGCATCGGCCAGATGCAGCCCCGGGGCGCGGCCGGGCAGCAGCTTGCCGGTGGTCGGCGTCTGACCGTGCCGAACCAGCAGCACCGTGGTCATCGAGGGGGGTCGCATCTTGCTTGGGCGCGCCATGGCGAAGCTCAACCTACTGTCGTCGTCGATGAAGCGGGATGCGCAACTGAAGCGCCTGGAGCAGGAGATCGTCGGGTGCGCGGCATGCCCGCGCCTGGTCGAATGGCGCCAGGCGATCGCCCGCGAGAAGCGCGCCGCGTTCCGCGATCAGACGTATTGGGGTCGTCCGATCCCGGGCTTCGGTGACGCCACGGGCCGGATCGTCGTGCTCGGGCTGGCCCCGGCGGCCCACGGTGCCAATCGCACCGGACGCGTGTTCACCGGAGATCGCAGCGGCGACTGGCTGTTCCGGGCGATGCATCGTGCAGGGCTCGCCAACCAGCCGACGTCGGTGTCGCGCGACGACGGCCTGACGCTGACCGGAGCCTGGGTGACGGCGGCCGTGAAATGCGCTCCGCCCGGCAACCAGCCGGCACCCGACGAGCGCGACGCGTGCGCCGGATTCCTGCAGGCGCGAGCTCGAGCTGCTCGACGACGCCCGCGTGGTCGTGTGCCTCGGCGCGTTCGGGTACGACGCTGCCTGCCGTCACTTCGGCGTGCGTCAAGCGCCCGAAGTTCGGGCACGGTGTCGAGCTCGCGCTCGAGACCGGGACGACCCTGCTGTGCTCGTTCCACCCGAGCCAGCAGAACACGTTCACAGGCCGCTTGACCGAACCGATGCTCGACGCCGTGTTCGCGCGAGCGGTCGGACTGATCGCCGGCTACTGAGCCCGGTCGGCGTTCGAGCGATTTGGCGTTAGCCTCGGGGTGCTGTGAAGACCCGCCGTCCGCCCCGATCGCTGCTCGCCGGCGTCGCCGCTGGTCGCCGTCCTGAGCGCCTGCGGTGCGTCGGCGCCACCCGCCGACGAGCTCGCCAACGAGCTGATCGACACACTCGAGTCGGATGGCGTGCCGTTGAGCGACGCCGTCAAGGCCTGCATGCACAGGGTTGTCGACGAGTTCGAGCTGACGCCCGAGGAGGCGCAGGCGACGGGTGAAGACAACCTCGACGGGGTGGCGGCCAAGGCCGACGAGGGCCAGGTCGCGTCGCAGGCCGTGATCGATCGGTTCCAGGCCGAGCTCACCGCCTGCAACACCGCCGGCTGACGGTCGGCGTCAGCCACCCACCGGCGCCGGGGCCGGTTCCTTCTTCTTCGGTGGCGGCACGCCGATCGCCGGTGCCGGATCGGCGTCGTCGGGCCAGCGCCGGCGGCTGACGATCGACAGGAGGCGCAAGAGCTTCATCGCCTTCTCGTCCTCTTGCGCCGGCCGGGAGATGATCGACCCGTCGTCGATCATGCGGTTGATCACTTCCTCGCCGAGCTCGGTGCGCACGATCGTGAGCGTCCAGTCGTTGTCCTCGCCGATCCCACCGGTCGACACGTCGGCGTGCTCGGCGGCGAAGTCGGGGCACTGCTTGCACCCGGTGCGGGTCCAGCCGTGGCACTCCTTGAGGTCGATCTCGTGGTACGAGCCGTCCTTCATCCAGATCTGGAACACGCCCTTGATGTTCATCTTCACCATGTCCTGCTTGGCGAGGCCGTACTTGGCCTCGAACAGCTCGGTGAAGATCGCGTCGTCGAAGGTCTTGGAACAGAGCAGCCCGATGTTGAACAGGAACGGCTTCGAGACCTTGCCCGCCGCGACGGTCCCACATCGTCGGCGGCGCCGACGTCTGGCACCCCATGCCCACCAGCGCCAGGCGGTCGAAGCCGGACTGCTTGGCGTCGCGGCAGGGCGAGCGGGTTGGCGCAGTACGTGTAGCGCGACCCGGCGGTGGCGAGGATCTCGTCGCGGGTGGAGACCACGACCGGCTTGGCCTTCCAGGCGTCGTCGCTCTCGACCCCCGAGACCAGCGCGGCGTCGATGTAGTCGTGCTCGCGCAGCCAGATCAACATCGCCGAGACGAGCCCGCCGTCCTGACCCATCTTGTGCACCATCTCCTCGCTCGCCCGGGTGAGGTGCAGCGACCGCCAGATGCCGTACATCTCGTCGGGCTCACGAATCCGACCGAACAGGTGCGTGTCGGCGGCGGGCTCCCAGGCGCGGAACCTCGGACACGCCCGAGTGCACGTGGTGCAGCCCTTCTCGCCGTGCATGCAGTTGTCGAGGCCGAGCTCGGGCTCGAGGTGGAACGGCAGGTACTTGCCCTCCTCGTGTTCGTAGCCGATCACGTCGTGAGGGCAGGTGACCACGCACGCCGAGCAGCCCGTGCACAGCCCGGTCGTGACGACCTCGGCGTACAGCTCTTTCCATTGCGCTGTCCAACGCTCGGCCATCCGAGGAACCGTACGCGATCGGGCCGGCGACCGGCGGTGCGCAGCCGGGGTTGCGTCGGCCACGGCCGCGCCCATACTTGGCGGCGTCGAGGGGGAGTAGCCCCACGGAGTGGTCGTCAGTACGGCAGCGATGCCCGGCTACCCGCCCGACCTGGTCATGCAGGTCGGGAGCGAGACCTTCGACTGTTCGTCACTGACAGTCGAAAGGTTCCCACTCATGCTCCTCGCTTCCAACGCCGACCGATCCGATTTCGTCGATCTCGATGTCTCGGCCGCGGCGTGGATCGGTCTGATCGTCCTGATCGTCGTGATGCTGGCGATCGACCTCTACAAGCATCGCGAGGCGCACGAGCCGACCAGCCGGGAGGCGCTCGTCGAGTCGCAGCATCTGGATCGCCTGCGGGCTCGCCTTCGGTGGCGTCATCGCAGTGGTGTACGGCGCCGCCGCGTTCGGTGAGTACATCAGCGGCTACCTGATCGAGAAGTCGCTCAGCGTCGACAACGTGTTCGTGTGGTCGATCCTGTTCACCACACTCGCGATCCCGGTCAAGTACCAGCACCGCGTGCTGTTCTGGGGCATCTTCGGTGCGCTCACGATGCGGGCGCTGTTCATCTTCGTCGGCAGCGCCCTGATCGCGAAGTTCTGGTGGTTGCTGCTCGTGTTCGGGGTGTTCCTCGTGTACACGGGGATCAAGGTCCTGCGCCATCGCGCCGACGAGGGTCAGCACCAGGCGACGCGAGGGCTCGGGCTGCTGCGCAAGGTGATGCCGGTCACCGACGAGCTCGACGGTCAGAAGTTCTTCACGCGCGTCAACGCCAAGCGGGCGGCGACGCCGCTGCTGGCGGCGCTGGTGGTGATCGAGATCACCGACGTGATCTTCGCCGTCGACTCGGTGCCGGCGATCCTGGCGGTGTCGAACGAGCCGTACCTGGTGTTCGCCTCGAACGCCTTCGCGATCCTCGGCCTACGCGCCCTGTACTTCCTGCTCGCCACCGCCAAGGAGCGGTTCCACTACCTGTCGCATGCGCTGGGTGGGATCTTGATCTTCGTCGGGATCAAGATGTCGATCTCGCACTGGTACCACCTCAACACGTACGTGTCGTTGGCGATCATCATCGTCATGCTCGGCGCGGCGATCGCGTTCAGCGTTCGCCGCGCCAAGATGGACGAGCTGCGTCGGACCGGCCAACGAACGACCGTAGACGGCGAGTGAGTATGCGAGCGAGCCGGCCATCAGACACGGAGGACATGAGCGGAATGAAAAGGAGCGAAGCGACCTATCCGCTCATGTCCTAGACGGCGTCGGTGCCTTCCTCGCCGGTGCGGATGCGCACGATCCGTTCGACGTCGAGGACCCAGATCTTGCCGTCGCCGATCTTCCCCGTGGCCGCCGAGCGGGCGATCGTGTCGACGACCTGGTCGACCCGGGCGTCGTCGACGACGATCTCGATCAGGACCTTCGGCACGAAGTCGATCTTGTACTCGGCGCCACGGTAGGTCTCGGTGTGGCCGCCCTGGCGTCCGAACCCACGGACCTCGCCGACCGTCATGCCGGCGACGTCGGCGGCCTTGAGGGCGTCTTTCACCTCGTCCAGCTTGAACGGCTTGATGACTGCGGTGACCAGCTTCATGACGATGCTCCTGTGGTGACGTTCGTACGATTCGTGAAGTTCTCGGGCTTGCGGTGATTCATCATGTCAGGCACCTCACGGTTGGTACGCCGACTCGGCGTGCTGGCTCTGGTCGAGCCCGGTGAGCTCGTCGTCGGGGCTGACACGCAGGCCGATCGTCTTCTCGATCGCCATGGCGATGATGTAGCTGACCACACCGGAGAACACGATCACGCCGAACGCGGCGACGGCCTGGTCCTTGAACAGCTCCCAGCCGCCTCCGTAGAACAGGCCGTCGCCGATCGGGTTGATCGCCTCGTCGGCGAAGAGCCCGACCATCAGCGTCCCGAACAGGCCGCCGATCAGGTGGACGGCGATCACGTCGAGGCTGTCGTCGAGCTGGAGCAGGGTCTTGATCGACAGCGCCAGGTAGCAGATCGCCCCGGCCAGGAAGCCGATGATCAGCGGTGAGAGCTCGCCGACGAAGCCGGCGCACGGGGTGATCGCGACCAGTCCGGCGACCGCACCCGAGCATGCCCCGAGCGTCGTGGCGTGGCCGGTCTTGAGCTTCTCGACGATCAACCAGCCGAGCATCGCCGAGGCGGCGGCGAGGTGGGTGTTGACCATCGCCTGCGAGGCGATCCCGTCGGCGAGCAGCGCCGAGCCGGCGTTGAACCCGAACCAGCCGAACCACAGGATGCCCGTGCCGAGCACGGTCAGCGGCAGGTTGTGCGGCGGCATCGGCTCGGTGCCGTGCCCCTGGCGGGCGCCGACGACGGCGACGACGGCGAGTGCGGCGATGCCGGCGTTGATGTGGATCGCCGCCCCGCCTGCGAAGTCGAGCGCGCCCGGAGTCGAAGATCCATCCACCGGTGTCCCACACCCAGTGGGCGACGGGGAGTAGACGATCAACGACCACAACGCGATGAACACCGCATACCCGCTGAACTTGAGCCGGTCAGCGGTTGCACCTGTGATCAGGGCGGGTGTGATCACAGCGAACATCATCTGGAAGGCGAAGAACGTCATTCCCGGGATTGCGAGCTCGAAGCCCGGGAAATCGATCGTCGAGGACGACGTCCTTCATCCCGGCGTAGTCGAAGTTCCCGATCCAGTTGCCGGAGCCGCCGAACGCCAGTGAGAAGCCCACGAGCGCCCAGATCACGCTGATGAGACCCATCGCGAAGACGTTCTGCATCAGCATCCCCAGAACGTTCTTCGATCGGACCATGCCTCCGTAGAAGAAGGCCAGTCCGGGGGTCATGAATAGGATCAGTGCTGCTGATGTCAGCACCCAGGCGTTGTTTCCAGAGTCCATACGGCGGCGGAAACTAAGTGACCGTTGTTTCGTGCGTGTGAACGACACGTGTGCGGAGCGTGACCTTACGAAATGTTCAGGAATCGGGTGCCGTTCGACGGCGTCTGATCAGGGCCCCGAGCGGCGCCGGAACCGCAATGTCGGATCGCCCGGTAGCGTGTTCGGGCTCCGGTCGGAATGTGTCCGTGCCGGTGGGTTCGCAGACGGGCGTTGGTTCTTCTTGTCAACGTGAACCAACAGAAGACCCCCCAGAACCCACTGCATCGCTCGCGGCAGAACGCGAGCCGGAAAGACACTGATCCCCCATGTCCACGACGTTCGCCCAACTCGGCGTGCCCTCGTTCATCTGCGACGCCCTGGCGCGCCGCGACATCACCGAACCATTCGAGATCCAGGCCGCCACGATCGCCGACATGCTCGCCGGCCGCGACGTGTGCGGTCGGGCGCCGACCGGGTCGGGCAAGACACTCGCCTTCGGCGTCCCGCTCGTCGCCAACACCAAGCCGCGCCGAGCCGCGCCGCCCGCAGGCGCTGATCCTGGCGCCGACGCGCGAGCTGGCCGAGCAGATCACCACCGAGCTGCGCACCTTCGCCGGGCGGCTGCGGATCGACGCCGTCTACGGCGGCGTCGGCTACGGCCACCAGCTCACGGCCCTGCGTCGCGGCGTCGACGTGCTCGTCGCCTGCCCCGGACGGCTGGAAGACCTGATCGAGCGCGGCGACGTGCGTCTCGACGCCGTTCGCTGCGTCGTGCTCGACGAGGCCGATCGGATGGCCGACATGGGCTTCATGCCTGTCCGTCCGGCGCCTGCTGGCGCTCACCCCGTCCGATCGTCAGACGGTGCTGTTCTCGGCCACGCTCGACGGCGACGTCGCCAAGCTCACCCGCGACTTCCAGCGCGATCCGGTGCGCCACGAGGTCGGCGCCGAGACGCCCGACGTCCAGGCCGCCGACGCACGTGTTCTGGAAGGTCGACCGCGACGACCGCAACGACGGTGCTCGCCGATCTCGTCAAGGCGGCCTGGCCGTCGGTGATCTTCTGCCGCACTCGCCACGGCGCCGACCGTCTGGTCAAGCAGCTCGGCCGAGCTCGACGTCGAGTGCGTGGCGATCCACGGCGGACTCGGCCAGAACCAGCGCAACCGGGCGCTCGAGTCGTTCTCGACCGGGCGCGTGCCACGCCCTGATCGCCACCGATGTGGCGGCCCGCGGCATTCACGTCGACGGCGTCGCGTCGGTCGTGCACTACGACCCGCCGGAGGACCACAAGGCCTACGTCCACCGCTCGGGTCGCACGGCCCGCGCCGGCGCCGCCGGCATGGTGATCTCGCTGGTGCAGCCCGACCAGATCAAGGCCGCCCGTCGCATGCAGCGCGAGGTCGGGATCGACGAGGAGATCGGCAGCCCGAACGTGGCAGCCCTGCCGCTGGCCGGGCTCGACCCGCACCGCGTCCTGCGTCCCCGGCTCGGTCGCCAGCCGGCCGCCGCGGCCAAGCCACAGCGGCCGAACCGCGACCGATCCGATCGCCGCAACGACTGGAGCCCGCGCCCCGAGCGAGCCGCCGACACGCCGCGGCAACGCCCGCGACCGTCACGCAGTCGATCGGTCGCGCTCCGGCGAACGCAGCACGCGCAACGACTGGTCGCCGCGATCGGATCGCCCGCGGGACGATGTTCGCCGGACGTCCAGCGATCGACCCGCCTCGGGTCGATCGGCGACGACGAGTCGCTCGAATCGCGCCGCACGTCGCGCTCGATCTGCAGCCGGGCTCCGGCAGGGCGGTAGCCAGGGGACGCTCCCGGGTCATCGCTGACCCGGGAGGGCCCCTACCCGCGCCCGGCGAGGCGCATGGACCAGGACGACGCCGCCGAGGCACGCCGGAACTTCCTCGCCGGCACGGTGCGCGCACCATACGGGCCGGACTTTCGCGCCGGTCGCAGCGAGGTTTCCGGTTCGTGACCGATTCGTGCGAAGGCGGCGATGCCGTGGCAACCCGATGTCGCCACGGCATCCGAGGGATGCCGCCGCGCACGGTCGGCGTACGAGTCGGTGCCGTCGACGAACATCCAACCTCGACGGCGGACGGTGACGATCCGGTCGGCGCCGACCCGCCGGCGGATGCCGACGATCAACGAGTCGCAGCGTCGCTCGCTGAGGTCGCTGATGCCGGCCCGGCGCGAGAGCTCGGCGCGGCTCAGCACCTTGCCCGGATGCTGAGCGAGCACGTCGTAGACGGCCCGCTCCTGGGCGGTCAACGAGCGCGAGGGGGGGAGCGCCGGAACCGATCCCAGGAGCGGGCCGTGTCATGGCCTCATCGAACTCGGCGCGATATGTCGGCGACGTTGGCGCGCTGTGAACGGCATCGTGAACGGGTGCGCGATCGCGGTCGTCTTGACCGGCGGGTCAAGTCGTGCGCCAGAATGTCGCCATGGACCTGACGTACCCCGCCGATGCCGAGCAATTCCGCGGCGAGATCCGAGCGTGGCTCGAGCACAACCTGCCCGAGGGCTGGTTCGACGAGGGATTCGAGATGACCGACGCCGCACGCGCCAGGTTCAACCTCGAGTGGCCACACAAGCTGTTCGAGGGCGGATGGATCTGTGCCACGTGGCCCGCCGAGTACGGCGGCAAGGGGCTCTCGCACGATGCAGGGTGTCGTGCTCGCCGAGGAGTTCGCCAAGGCCCGGGCGCCGATGCGAGGCGACTTCTTCGGCGACACGCTGGTCGGGCCGACGTTGTTGCAGTGGGGCGGCGAGGAGCAGAAGCGCGAGTTCCTGCCGGGGATCCTCAAGGGCCAGACGCGGTGGTGCCAGGGCTTCTCCGAACCCAACTCGGGATCCGACCTGGCCTCGCTGAAGACCGTCGGCCGTGCTCGACGGCGACGAGTGGGTCATCAACGGTCAGAAGGTGTGGACCACGCAGGGCCATCACGCCGACTACTGCTTCCTGCTCACGCGCACCGATCCCGAGGCCCCCAAGCACAAGGGCATCTCGTACATCTTGGTGCCGATGCGACAGCCGGGCGTCGAGGTCCGCGGCATCACCCAGCCCGACGGCACGGCCGAGTTCTGCGAGGTGTTCTTCACCGACGCCCGGGCGCCCAAGGACAACGTCGTCGGCGGCGTCAACAACGGCTGGAAGGTCGCCAACTCGACGCTGGCGTTCGAGCGCGGGCAGTCGGCGACCACCGGGTACCGCCGGTTCGAGGAGGAGTTCCGCCTGATGCGCGAGGCAGCCGAGGCGAACGGCCGGATCGCCGAGCCACGACATCCGGCAACGGCTGATGGAGTACTACTCCAAGATCCAGATCCTGCGGATCAACGGGCTGCGCAACCTGACGCTCGGCGTTGAACGGCTCGAAGGACATGGGCTCGATCGTGCTCGGCGCGACCAACAAGATGTTCTGGACCGAGATGCACAAGGCGGCGATGGAGCTGGCGCTCGACATCTACGGGGCCGAATCGATGCTGATCGACACCGGGCCCGAGTCGGGCTCGTGGCCGGGGGCGATGCGTGACAAGCGCCGCGCCGGCTATCCGGTGAGCGCCATGATGTCGGCGTTCTTCTTCTCGCGCAGCGAGACGATCTGGGGCGGCACCAGCCAGATCCAGCGCAACATCGTCGGCGAGCGCGTGCTCGGACTCCCGAAGGAGCCGCTCGGCTCGGTTACGGGCGCGTGAACTCGGCGGCGCCGTCAGTGCCGGGAGAAATCCCGCTGACGTATCGTCGCGTCCGATGGACGAACTGCTGGGGGACGACGGATCGCCGCGCCCGGCCGCCGCCGCGCTGATGTCGTTGATCGATTCGCTCGGCACCGAGACGCTGGTCGAGCGTCAGCACGTCGCCGAACTCGACATCCTGACGATGGGGATCACGTTCACCGTCTACTCCGACGGCCAGAACATCGACCGCGCCTGGCCGTTCGACATCATCCCGCGTGTGATCCCGGGCATGCGAGTGGGACCGCGACCGCTGCCGGCCTGGCGCAGCGCCTGCGGGCGCTCAACATGTTCATCGACGACCTGTACAACGACCAACGCGTGATCGCCGACGGTGTGTTCCCCGCCGAGCTGCTCGACGGCATCGGTCGAACTACCGCGAGCAGTGCCGCGGCGTGCGACCGAAGCACGGCGTCTGGGCCCACATCTCCGGCACCGACCTCGTGCGCGACGACGACGGCGCGATGTACGTGCTCGAGGACAACCTGCGCGTGCCGTCAGGGGTGAGCTACGTGCTCGAGAACCGGGCGGTCGCCAAGCGAGCCTTCGCCGAGCTGTTCGCCCGGCAGCAGATCCGTCCCGTCGACGGCTACACCGACGAGCTGAAACGGCTCCTGATCTCGCTCGCCCCAGACGGTGTCGACCGATCCGCAACTGGTCGGTGCTGACGCCGGGCATCTTCAACTCGGCCTACTTCGAGCACTCGTTCCTCGCCCAGCGGATGGGCGCCGAGCTGGTCGAGGGCGCCGATCTCGTGGTCGGCGACGACGACTGCGTGTACATGCGCACGATCGTCGGGCCTCGAGCGGGTCGCACGTGATCTACCGGCGGATCGACGACCTCTTCCTCGATCCGGAGGTGTTCCGGCCCGATTCGACGCTCGGCGTCCCCGGACTGATGCGGGCCTGGAAGGCGGGCAACGTCGGGCATCGCCAACGCCCCGGGTGCCGGCGTGGCCGACGACAAGGTGGTGTACGCGTGGGTGCCCGACCTGATCCGCTACTACCTCGGTGAGGAGCCGCTGATCGCCAACGTGCCGACGTATCGCACGATGTACGACGACGAGCGCCAGTTCGTGATCGACAACATCGGTGATCTCGTGGTCAAGCCGGCCAACGAGAGCGGCGGCTACGGCATCGTGATCGGCAACCGGGCGACGGCGGCCGAGCTCGTCGACGCCGTGGCGGCGATCGAGGCCGACCCGCGCAACTGGGTGGCGCAGCCGATCCTGTCGCTGTCGACGGTGCCGACGCTCGTCCCCGACGAGTCGGGGCGCCACGTGGTCGAGCCGCGCCACGTCGATCTGCGGCCGTTCGTGCTCACCGGCGCCACGAGCTACGTCACGCCGGGCGGGCTGACACGTGTGGCGCTGCCGAAGGGTTCGCTGGTCGTCAACTCGTCGCAGGGTGGCGGCAGCAAGGACACCTGGGTCGTCGACGGCGTGTTCGGGCAGTCGCAGACGCAAGTCGCAGACGCAGTCGCAGACGATGAGCCTCGGCTGATGGCGCTGCTGGCGCGTGTCGCCGACCGCCTCTACTGGGGGGCGCGCTACATCGAGCGGGCCGAGGACACGGCGCGCATCATCCGCGCCTACCACGAGCTCGTCGTCGACTTCCCGGGCGACGTGATGCTGCGATGGGAGCCGCTGACGGCGATCGCCGGCAACGTCGTGGCGTTCGAGTTCGCCGACGACGACTACTCGGGCGAGCTGGCGGTGCTCAACTTCCTGATCGCCGATCGGCTCAACCCGGGCTCGATCGCCAGTTGCGTGGCGCTCTCGCGCGAGAACCTGAGGACGACGCGTGAGGTGATCCCGCGCGAGGCCTGGCAGACGGTGAACGCGCTGTCGCACTACGTCGGGTCTGGTGCATCCGGTGCCGTGCGACGTCAGACCCGCGACCGGTTCCTCGCCCGCGTGATCGACGACAGCCGCCGGCTCGACGGCGTGCTCGACTCGACGATGACGCGCGCAGAACTCGTACCGGATGTTCCGGCTCGGGCGGGTGATCGAGCGCGCCGACATGACGACGCGCGTGCTCGGCGTGCGCGCCGCGGCCCTGCTGCAGTTGCAGGCGGCACGGATCAAGCCGTTGTCCGACGAGGTGCAGTGGATGGGAGTGCTGCGTTCGCTGTCGGCACTGCAGATGTACCAGCGCGCCACGCGTGGGCCGATCGACGGCGAAGCCGTGGTGCGATTCCTCCTCTACGACGCCTCCTTCCCGCGTTCGGTGCAGAGCTGCCTCGACGAGATCCGGTCGCTGTTGGTGTCGTTGCCGACGCCGCACGACGTGCTCACCGTGCTCGACGACGCCGAGCAGGTGGTGGCCGAGGCCCGGCCGATCGCCTCCGACGGACACGAGCTCGACGATGCGATGGATCGCGTCCAGCACGCGATCACCCGGCTCGACCAGGCGATTCACGCCCGATACGCAGCGACGCCGTGACGATCTTCGGCGTTGCCGGTCCGGCGTGGTGATCGGGCAAGATGGTCGGGTGCCGGCGAGCAGTGCGATCTCCGATGCCGACGCGGCGGCCGCGGCGCTGCAGCCGATCAGGCGGGCTTCGGACGGCGCTGCTCGATCCGGATCGCCTGGCGGAACGCCAGCAGCGAGCCGACCGCCTGTTGGAGGCCGACGGAGCCGGGCACCTCGTGCACGACCTCCCGATGCGGGTCGACGGACGGGTGGCGTCGATCGAGAGCCGTCCGTGGCGGGTCGATCCGATCCCGGTGGTGATCGACACCGCGACCTTCCGCTGGTTGTCGCGGGCGGTCGCCGATCGAATGCGGTCGCTCGACGCCGTGATCGCCGATCTCTACGGGCCGCGCACTCTGGTGGCCGACCGGATCGTGCCCGGCGAGGTGCTCGCCTCGACCGACCGCTACCGCGTCAATGCCGTCGGTGCATCGCCGCGCCGATGGCTCACCACGTACGCCGTCGATCTCGCCCTCGGCGCCGACGGGGTGTGGTACGTCGTCCAGGATCTCACCGACGCGCCGCCCGGGATCGGGTACGCCCTCCTCGATCGCTCGGTGATGTCGCGGGTCGTGCCGGACGTGATGGGACGGCACGAGATCGCCTCGATCGCCCGCTACACGGGGTCGATGCGCCGGGCGTTGGCGGCAACCTCACCGGCCGAGAGCCCGCGCATCGTCGTGTTCTCGGGAGGGCTCGACCACCCGTCGTACGTCGATCACTCCTACCTGGCGGTGCAGCTCGGCGTGCACCTGGTCGAAGGCGCCGACCTGGTCGTGCGACAGCGGCGGGTGTGGCTGCGCACGCTCGACGGGCTCGAGCCGGTCGACGTCCTGTACCGGAGGTTGGAAGACCCGACGGTCGACCCGCTCGAGGTCGCTGCTCACGGCGCGCTCGGCGTTCCCGGCCTGCTGCAGGCGGTCAGGTCGGGAGGCGTCGCACTCGCCAATGCCCACGGGGCCGGGGTGGTCGAGGCGCCCGACGTGTCGGGCTTCGTCGACGCCGCGATCGAGCGGCTGCGCCCGATGGGGCAGTCGCTGCCGCGTCTGCTCGACCTGTCGGCACCGTTGGCGACGGTGCCGACCGCGCCTCAGCCGGGCCTGCCCGGCGGTGAGGCGGCTGTCGTGCTGCGGTTGTTCGCCGTCGACGACGGGGTCAACGTCGCCGTGCTGCCGGGCGGAACCGGCCGGGTGCTGGCGCCGGGCGACGATCCGCGGCGTCCGACGGCGTGCGTCGCCAAGGACGTGTGGGTGCTCGGCCGCACGCTGGCGCCGATCGTCGGGCCGCGCCTGCCGCAGGTCGACTTCGGGCGGTCGCTGCCCACCCGCGCCGCCGACGCGCTGTATTGGGCCAATCGCTCTGCCGAGCGGGCGGAGGCCATGGCGCGCACGGCTCGCGTCGTCGCCTCGCGTCTCGAGCAGGACCCCGGCCTGGCACTGATCGACGGCGGCGGCTGGGAGCGGCGCATGATCGGCGTGTTGCGCGCCGTCCGGCGAGCGCCCGCCGGCGAGCCCGTCAGCATCGACCTCGAGTCGGAGCTCGCAGCGCTCGACGATCGCGGTCGCCGGCGAGATCGGTGCACTGCTCACCGAGGCGACCACGGTCCGCGAGTACCTGTCGGTCACGACCGGGCGGGTGCTGGCCCACCTCGCCGGGTTGCGGACGGCGCTGGGCACGAATCGGGCGGGCGTCGACGATCTCGATGCCGTGCTCGCCGACTTCGCCGCCTTCGCCGGGTTGTGGCACGAGAGCATCGTGCGTGGGCCGGCATGGCGGATCGGTGACACCGGTCGCCGGCTCGAGCGGGCGCGGGTCGTGATCGACCTCGTCGAGGCGGTGGTGGCGGCGACCACCGACCAGGGCGGCAACCCGGACATCGAAGCGGCCGCAGTGGAAGTGCTGCTCGCCGCCAACGAGAGCCTCGTCGCCTACCGCAGGCGCCACCGCAGTGACGTCGAGTTCGACGCCGCGATCTCGTTGCTGATCCACGACGACACCAACCCGCGCTCGCTGGTCTCGGCGATCGACCGCCTCGAGCGGCACGCCGTCGAGGGCGAATGGCCGGTCGGGCTCGAGGTCGCTCAGCGCGCCCGGGCGACGTTGAGCCTGCCGTTGCCGGAGCTGCTGCCGGCCGTGCGGGGAGTGATCGAAGAGGCGGGGACGCGCGTGATCGAGCGCTGGTTCTCGTCGCCGGTGTCGCCGATCCTGATGCGCCCCACCGAGGCGGAGGCCTCGTGACCGATCTCGTCACCGATCCCGAGATCGATGCCGATGTGCAGCGCTACCGGGTCGAGCACCGGACGTCGTACAGCTACGGGGCAGCGATGACCGACGGCTACACGGTGGCCTGTCTCGTGCCGCGTCCACGGCCATGGCAACAGGTGCTCGAATCGACGGTCAGCGTCGAGCCACATCCGTCGGAGCACGATTCGTACCTCGACGCCTTCGGCAACCTGATCCACGAGTTCGGGGTGCACGAACCGCATCGGGCGGTCACGGTCACGGCTCGCAGCGTCGTCGACCTCGGCACACCCGATGTCCCGGACGACGACACGCCGTGGGAGGGCGTGGTCGCGTCGCTCGATCAGGCGCGCGGCAAGCTCGCCATCGAAACCGGCTTCTTCCGGTCGGCTTCGACCTTCGTCGACCTCGCCGACCTCGGCGTGGCGCTGCGGAGCATCGCCGCCCGTTCGTTCACCGATGGTCGGTCGATCATCGACGGTGCGCGCGCTCTCTGTGACGACATCGACGCCTCGTTCCGGTTCGACGCCGGCTTCTCCGATGTGTCGACGCCGTTGACGTACGTGCTCTCGGCGCGAACGCGGGGTGTGCCAGGACTTCGCCCACCTGGCGATCGGATGCCTGCGCTCGATCGGGCTGGCGGCGCGCTACGTGAGCGGCTACATCGAGACCGAACCACCGCCCGGCCAGACCCGATTGGAGGGTGCCGACGCCTCGCACGCCTGGTGCTCGGTGTGGACGCCGCGCGCCGGCTGGGTCGACTTCGATCCGACCAATGGTCTGCTCCCGATCAACGCGCCACATCACCGTCGCCTGGGGCCGCGACTACGCCGACGTCACGCCCGTCCGCGGGGTGATGATCGGGCCGGCGACCAACCAGCAGTTGGCCGTGTCGGTCGACGTGCGACGTGTCTGATCAGCGCTGCGGCGTCCCGGATTCGGGGTAGCCACGACACCAGGCTGGCCGTTGACGGTTGGCACTACCCTCACCAACATGGCTTGGAGCAGCACCACACCGGTCGACATCAAACCCCGATCGCGTGACGTCACCGACGGGATCCAGAAGGCGGCGGCACGTTCGATGCTGCGGGCGGTCGGCCTCACCGACGACGACTGGGACAAGCCGCAGATCGGCATCGCCTCGTCGTGGAACGAGATCACGCCGTGCAACATGTCGCTCAAGCGGCTGACCGCGGCGGCCAAGGACGGTGTGCGACGGGCTGGTGGCGTGCCGCTCGAGTTCGGCACGATCACCGTGTCGGACGGGATCTCGATGGGGCACGAGGGCATGCGGGCGTCGCTCGTGTCGCGCGAGATCATCGCCGACTCGGTCGAGGCCGTGATGCACGGCGAGCGACTCGACGGGCTCGTGGCCACCGGCGGATGCGACAAGTCGATGCCGGGGATGATGATGGCGATCGCTCGCCTGAACCTGCCTGGAGTGTTCGTCTACAACGGCTCGATCATGCCCGGCTATCTCAACGGCAAGGCGCTCGACATCACGTCGGTGTTCGAGGCGATCGGTGCCTGTGCCGCAGGCAAGATCACCGAGGACGAGCTGTACGCGATCGAGAAGAACGCCTGCCCGGGTGAGGGCGCCTGCGGCGGGATGTTCACCGCCAACACGATGAGCTCGATCGGGGAGGCGCTCGGATTGTCGCTGCCCGGGTCGGCGTCACCGCCTGCCGTCGACCGCCGCCGCGAGGACGATGCGGTGCGCGCCGGCGAGGCGGTCGTCAACATGCTGCGGATCGGCTTGCGCCCGAGCGACATCCTCACCAAGGGCGCGTTCGAGAACGCGATGGCGCTCGCCAACGCGCTCGGCGGCTCGACCAACGCCGTGCTGCACCTCCTGGCGATCGCCAACGAGGCCGGCGTCGAGCTCGAGCTCGACGACTTCAACAAGGTCGCCGCCCGCGTGCCGCACATCGCCGACACCAAGCCGGGCGGCAAGTTCCACATGAGCGACATCGACCGCATCGGCGGCATCCCGGTCGTGCTCAAGCATCTGCTCGACGAAGGGTTGTTGCACGGTGACGAGATGACGGTCACCGGCAAGACGATGGCCGAGAACCTGGCCGAGATCGACCCGCCCGGACCCGACGGGACGGTCGTGTATCCGGTGTCGAATCCGATCAACGCCGAAGGTGGCCTGAACGTGCTCACCGGGTCGCTGGCGCCCAACGGATCGGTCGTGAAGGTGGCCGGGCCTCTCGAAGGAGCAGCGCTCGTTCGAGGGCGTGGCGCGCGTGTTCGACGGCGAGGACGGGGCGATGGCGGCGGTCATGGCGGGCGAGATCGAGCCCGGCACCGTGATCGTGATCCGCTACGAGGGCCCGAAGGGCGGCCCCGGCATCCGCGAGATGCTGGCGATCACCGGAGCGTTGAAGGGGGTCGGGCGTGGCGCCGATTGCGCGCTCATCACGGACGGCCGCTTCTCGGGTGGCACGTGGGGCTTCTGCATCGGTCACGTTGCCCCCGAAGCGGTCGATGGAGGGCCGATCGCGTTCGTGCGCGACGGCGATCGGATCCGCATCGACGTGCCGACGCTGTCGCTCGACGTGCTCGTCGACGCGTCCGAGTTGGAACAGCGTCGGCAGGGTTGGACGCCGATTCCACCTCGCTACACGAGCGGCGTGCTCGCCAAGTACGCCAAGCTCGCCCAGGGCGCCGAGAAGGGTGCGATCACCAACATCGTGTGACGTGCGTGTCGTAGGGTCGCCGGGATGCGTTCCTTGATCGTGTCCGAATTCGTCACGCTCGACGGAGTGATGGAAGCGCCGGGTGGTGAGACGACACATCCCCACACCAACTGGGTCAGCGAATTCCCGGGCGACGAGATGTTCGAGTACAAGTACGACGAGATCGTCGAGGCCGACACGTTGTTGATCGGACGCGTCACCTACGAGTCGTTCGCCGGAGCCTGGCCCACCTACGAAGGCCCGTTCGCCGACAAGATGAACTCGATGCCGAAGGTCGCCGTGTCGAGCACGTTGACCGATCCCGAGTGGAACAACACGACGGTGATCTCAGGCGACGCGGTGACGGGAGTCGGCGACCTCAAGTCGGGCGAGGGTGGGCCGATCCTGGTGGCCGGCAGTTGCCGCTTGGTGCACACGCTGCTCGAGCACGATCTGGTCGACGAGTTGCGGCTGATGGTGTTCCCGATCTCGATCGGCGCCGGGTTGAGGGTGTTCCCCGACACGCGGAAGAAGGCGCTCTGGGACTTCGTGTCGACGCGCAGCTTCCCCAACGGGGTGCGGCTCGACATCTACCGACCGGCCTGACCGGGTTCTGACTGCCGGCCGCGGTCAGGGCGCGGCCGCCGCGGGTGGGGTGAACGCGGCCCCACCCGTGGTGCCGTCCCAACTGCCGATCACCAGTGCCTCGGTCCCCGTCCAGACAGGGGTACCCGTCGCCCCTCCGTCCGAGCAGCAGGTGTCGACCCAGCGGTCGGCAGCGACGTCGTAGACGACGACCCCACCCTTGGCGAACAGCAGCAGGTGCTGCCCGGTGAAGATCGGTTCGAAGCCGGGGTGGGCGAGACCCGGGGTGATCGAGCGCCAGGTGTCGGCGACGGGGTCGTAGGCGGCGCCGTCGGCGTGGGCGAAGGGCGTGCCCGTGCCGCTCCATCCGGCGTCGAGCAGCATCTCGTTGCCGGTCCACACCCCCTTGACCTTGCGCGGGCTGAGGGGTGATTCGGCGATCGTCCGCCAGGTGTCGGTGGCGGGGTCGTAGGCGGCACCGTCGGCGAACTCGGTCGGCTCGTCGGCACCACCCCACACGATCCACTCGCTGCCGGTCCACACCGACGACGCCGACTCGCGGAAGGCGATCGGCGGGCTGGCGAGCGTGCGCCACGCGTCGGTGGCGGGGTCGTAGGCGGCGGGAGGTCGGGCATCGCCGGTGAAGGCGGGCGCCGCCCACACGAGCAACTCCGTGCCGGTCCAGACCCACGGCGAGCCTTCGGTGGCGATGCCGCTCGGCGGTGTGATCGGCCGCCAGCTGTCAGTGGTCGGGGTCGTACGCCTCCGCGTACGGTGTCAACGCACGGCCGCCAGGCGGTTCACCGCCGACCACCAGCATCTCGTCGCCGGTCCAGGCGGCGATCGCCTCGACCCGGCCGGCGGCCATCGGCGAGGCGAGCAGCCTCCAGGTGTCGGTGGCCGGGTCGTAGGCCGAGGCGCCGGCTGCGGCGCGGTCGTCGGTCACCCGGCCGCCGACCACGAGTGCTTCTGTTCCGGTCCACACCACCGACGCGTCGATCGATCTGCCGCGGGGATCAGGTGGGAGCGACCGCCACGATCCGGTCTCGACGGGCGACGGTTCCGCGGGGGCGGTCGGCAGTGGGGCGGTCGTCGGCGGCGTCGTGGCCGGCGGCGACGTGGCCGGCTCCGGCACTTCGCCCACCGTCGACGAGGCCTGACCGCCGGCGAGCTCGGGCTGCGTCGCTCCGTCGGGGCCGATCCACCACAGCCCGGCTCCGGCCGCCAGCACGATCACGGCGGAGGTGCCGGCCATGACGGAGCGGCGTGCCCGGCGACGACGGTCCAGGACGTGGCGCGTGGCCGCTCCCACCGTCTCGGGCGGTGTGACACCGACCTCCTCGAGTGATCGGAGGTGGCGACGAAGCCGGGATTCGAGTTGATCGTTCATCACCTCTCCTGACCCTCGAGGGTGGTGCGAAGTTGCTCGAGGGCGCGCGAGAGTTGCGACTTGACGGTGCCGACGTCGATGCCGAGCAGCTCGGCGATCTGGTCGAGGCTGAGGTCGTCGTAGTAGCGCAGGACGACGATCGCCCGCCGGCGCGGAGGGAGTGCCCGGATGGCGCGCATGGTGAGGTCACGATCGACGACGATCCGCTCGACGTCGGGCGCGACCGGGGACCAGTCGATGGCGCGGTGGTCGCGGGCACGCCCGAGTGCACGTCGTCGCCAGCGCCGGGTCGCCAGGTTGACGGTGACCCGTTTCAGGTACTGGCCGGGATCGCGGACGGTGCCCGCCCGCCATTTCGGCAGGATCCGGGTGACGGCATCGGCGACCAGATCGTCGGCGGCCTGGGGATCGTTGGTCAACGCCAGCGCAATCCGCTGCACGCGCGGGAGTGCCGGCCGCAGGGCGGCGATCAGGCCGTCGTCGTCGAACTCATCGATTCGCGCCGGGCGCGCGCGACGAGATCGTCCATGCCCTATCAGACCACGCCCGCCCTCCGAAGGTTGCCCGGCGATTTCACCTGGCGGTCAACCCGAGGAGGTCAACTCGATGACACGATCGGCGGTGACGGCGACCGTGTCGTCGTGGGTGGCCACGAGCACGGCCGCGCCCCGATCGGCAGCGTGACGCAATGCCTCGACCACCACTGCGGTGTGGATGTCGTCCTGGTAGCTGGTCGGCTCGTCGGCGAGCAGCACCTTCGGATCGGCGACCATCGCCCGGGCGACTGCGGCCCGCTGTTGTTGTCCCATCGACACTTCGAAGATCGTGCGGTCGGCGAGCTCGATCACGTCCAGTCGGTGCAACAGGGCGCCGACCGCGGCCCGGTCGGCACGGGGAGCGCAATCGTCCACGTTCTCGCCGATCGACAGCTCCGCCGAGAGCGCCAGCACTTGGGGGACGATCGCCAGCTCACTCCACGCCATGTCGAGAGTCGGCCGGCGCCCCAGCACCGACACCGTGCCCGAGCCGGGCTGGCACAACCCGGCCACCAACGCCAACAGCGTCGACTTGCCGCTTCCCGACCGTCCCTTGATCACCACCAGTTCACCGGCATCGACGTGGAGATCGATGGGATGCAGGCCGGCCTCGCCATCCCACAGCCGGGAGGCCTGGCGCAGCTCGATCACAGCTCACGCCACGCGCCTCCCGTGATCGAGCCGCATCACGGTGTGAGCGGCGGCGATCACGTTTGCATCGTGGGTCGCGGCCACGATCGTCGCCCCTCGCGACGTGGCTCGCAGCAGCGCCTCGATCACCTGTCCAGCACTGGCATCGTCGAGCGATCCCGTGGGCTCATCGGCCAGCACCAGCGGGGTTCCACCCACCAGCGCGCAGGCCAGTGCCAGACGTTGCTGCTCCCCACCACTCAACCGTCCCGCCGGCCGTTCCACGAAGCCATCGATGCCGACATCGTCGATCGCACCGGCGATGGCGTCGATCGAGCCGCGCCGGTGCCGGACCGCGATCCGCAGGTTCTCGTGGCCGGTGTGGCGCACCAGCAGATTGTCGCTCGGCTGAGGCAGGATCGTGGCCACCGTCGACCGCCGCATCGCCCGACGCTGGCGGCGCGACAGCAGCGACAGCTCCTGCTCGGCGAGCCGCACGCTTCCGGCACTCGGCCGGTCGAGGCACCCGATGATCGACAGCAGCGTCGACTTGCCCGATCCACTCGGTCCGACGATCGCCAGCAGCCGGCCCTCGTCGACTTGGAGCGAGACCTCGTCGAGAGCCAACACGTCCGCGCCGCGAACGTGGAAACGTCGGACGACGTCGTCGCAGTAGGCGATCACCGCCACGTCAGACCGACCCCTGGAACACACGCATCGGATCGGACCGAACCGTCGAGCGGACGATGATCCAGGCGATCGCCGCTGTCCAGATCGGCACCACGCAGGCGATGCCGATCAGCACATCCCACGGCACTTCGAACCGCGCCGGGGGCGCGAGCGCCGGCATCGGATCGAGCCGCTCGACGGAAAGGGAGGCGGCGAACACAGCGGCCGCGATCCCCACCACCGATCCGACAGCGAGCGGAATCCCGGTCTCGATCGTCGACGCCCACCACAAGCCGCGGCGAGTGAACCCTGTCCGCCGCATCACGGCATCGGCGATCCGTCGCTGTTCGCGTCGAGCGGCGACGACCAGCAGTTGCAAGGCGAGGACGACCACGGCGAACAGCATGCCGAGCATGGCGAGCGGAGCGTAGGCCCACCGCAACGCGCTGTATCCGGAGCCTTCGAACGCAGCGTCCGCGGCGAGGACCACGCCGGTCCGCACGCCGCTCGCTCGGACGTCGCCGACGGCATCCTGCGGGGGATCGCGCACGAGCAACGTCGTGCGCGGGAAGCTCGCCACCCCGTCCAGCGCTGTTCGATCGACGACGAACATCGGCACTGCGGACCCCTTGCGGGGGAAGAAGTCGGCGGTGGCGACCACCTTGACCGGCACCTGCGAGCGTCCCGGCAGCTCGAGCGTGACCACGTCGTTCACTGCCGCCTCGGCGCCGACCGCAACGGCCTTCAGCGCAGCACCGTCGAACCCACCGGCCAGCATCCCCACCAGCTCATCCAGCGACTGCGACGCACCGTCCGCTCGCATCTGCGCCGTTCCCGGAAAGTCCGGCTCGACTCCCATCAGGTCGGCACGGCCGTCGTCCCACTTGGTGTCGACGGTGGACACCAGCGTCGTCGAGCCGGCCCAGTCGTCGGGCACGTCGAACTCGTCGTAGACGTCGATCGCCAGATCGGTGCCGACGTACACGTCGGCCTTGTCCTGCAGCTGGCGTTCGGAACCGTCGGCGAGGGCGCGGGCGACGACGAAGCACCCGGTCGCCAGCGCCACGCTCACGATCACAGCGACGAGCGGTCCGGTGTCGAGCACGACCCTCCGCCAGCCGAGCCGCACCGCTCGGCGGAGGCGTGCCCCCGAGAGTCGCAGTCGCGGGGTCAACACTCCGACCCCCAGCCCGATCAATGCCGTCACGGCAAGCAGACCGAACAGGGGGAAGCCCATGGCCAGCAGATCCCCACCGCGTGACTCGACACCGAAGGTCCGTAGCCCTCCCTTGCTGTCGAGCCGCCGGAACGCCACGACGGCGAGCGCCACGATGCCGGCGAGCACAGTGATCACCGCCCATCCGGCATGGACCCTTCGCTGGCGGGCGTCGGCGAACCCGTCGGCGACGACGGCGATCACCGATGCGACGACGACGATCGCGACGAGCAGGGCGGCCAGCACCCACGCCACCGAGCGCGCCAAGGCGCCATCCTCGAGATTCGACGAAGGGCCGAAGCCGGTGACGACCAGCCAGGCCAGCAGCCAGCCGGCCAGCATCCCGGCAACCATCACGGCTGCCGCTCGCGGCGCCACGTGGAGGCCGATCCGCCACGGGGGCAGTCCGCGCACGGCGAGCAGCCGCAGTTCGCGGCGCCGGTCCTGGGCGACCAGCACTGCCGCCGCGACGAGCACGATCGAGCCGGCGGCCACCCCGGTGAGCGCGACCGGCGCCAGGTTGCGATCGACGCTCGTGCGCACGGATGTGGCACGGGCGACGATCCGCTCCAGTTCGTTGCGCTCGATCCCGATCGGCGCTTCGGGAAAGCTCGACTCCCACGTCTTCGTGGCTGCGTCGTATCCGGTCCGGATCGCGGCCGCATCGGTGAGTGTGAGCGGTTCGTCGACCACGCGGTACTCGTCGAACGTCGACGCTCCGAACAGCGGCGATCGTCTCGGGTGAGGCGATCGCGTACGGCGGTGGCCGATCGCCGCCGGCGGTCGGCGTGAGCAGCTCGGGATACCCGCACCAGAAGTCGGGGATCGGGGCGAAGGCGACGTCGTCGAACTGCTGTGTGACGGTCAGTTGCCCGTCGGTGACCCGGACCACGCCGCCGATCGTCGTCTCCAACTGCTCCATGTTCCCGGTCGACAAGGCGATCTCGCCGAGTCCCAGCGGTCGCAGCCCGGGTACGACGTTGTCGTCGACGCCCTCGATCCAGAGCAGGTTCAGGCGCAGTGGGAGGGCCGATTCGGTCTGGAGGAAGGGGCGGGCGAAGACCCCCCGGCGCGCAGGCTCGACGAACGGGACGATGCTGCCGATCTCGGCGACCCGTTGCTCGGCCTGGAACGCGTCCTGCGGGATCGGCAGTGTGAGTGCGCTCGCACTCCGACACGTCTCGTCGAGCTGGGTGTCGAGCGCTGCCGATCCCGACGACGACGAGTACAGCTGGGCCCCCGTCAGGCAGAATCCGATCAACAGGGCGGCGATCCCGACCGGCACCAGGGCGGTCAGCCCGTCGAGCCCTCGCCGCATCAGATCCTGAGGTCCATCGATGCGAGGTCGCTCAGGCCGGGCACGCTGCGACCGTAACCGCCCTACGAGGCACGACAGCAGGCGGCTTGCACGAGAACGAACAGGTGTTCGATACTCGCGAGATGGGTTTCAACAACCCGTCATGGACCTGGAGCGAGCTGGAAGCGGCGCTGTCGGGGCGCAGAGGTCGTGATGGCCGCGCTCCCGGTTCGCTGTCGTGGAACGCCGGCGGCGACAGCCCTGCGTGGGGTCGCAAACGGCAACCGTTCGTCGCCAGCCACACCCGCGTGCCGGGCACGGTGCCGTACGCCGAGCTCCACTGCCATTCCAATTACTCGTTCCTCGATGGGGCATCGCATCCCGAAGAGCTCGTGACGGAGGCCGCCCGGTTGGGTCTCGAAGCCCTCGCCCTCACCGATCACAACGGGTTCTACGGGGTGGTGCGCTTCGCCGAGGCGGCGCGCGCAGCCGGCCTGCCGACCGTGTTCGGCACCGAGCTCACGCTCACGCCCGGCCTCACCGATGCCCAGCGCGTCGCACGCGCCGAGCACGACACCCTGTTCCAGGTCGACACCGGCGAGCTGCCCGATGCCCACGCCCCCGACCCGCCCGGCCGCCACCTGGTGCTCCTGGCCGACGGACCGACCGGCTACGCCCGCCTCGCCCGCGCCATCAGCCTCGGCCACCTGGCAGGCGAGAAGGGGGCGCCACAGTTCACGCTGGCCGACATCGCCGACGCGACCAGTGGCGTGGTGTGGGCGCTCACCGGGTGCCGCAAAGGTGCCGTGACGTCGGCATTGTTCGACGACGGCCCGTCGGCCGCCCGCCGCCAGCTGGAACGGTTGGTGAGCGCCTTCGGGCGCGATCGTGTGCTCGTCGAACTGTGGGATCACGGCGACCCGATCGACTCGGCCCGCAACGACGCCCTCGCCGAGATCGCCCATCGTGTCGGCGTCGAGTGCATCGCCACCAACAACGTCCATTACGCCTCACCCGCCCAGCGCCGGCTGGCGACGGCGATCGCCGCCGTGCGGGCGCGCCGCAGCCTCGACGAGGTCGACCCCTGGCTGCCCGGTGCGGCGGGAGCCCACCTCCGCTCCGGCGTCGAGCAGGAGCGCAGGTTCGCCCGCTACCCGGGTGTGGTCGCGCTGGCGGCCGAGATCGGCAGGGCGGCGGCGTTCGACCTGTCACTGGTGGCGCCCAACCTGCCGCCGTTCCCGTGCCCCGACGGGTTGACCGAGATGCAGTACCTCAGGCGACTCGCCGAGCAGGGCGGCCGGTACCGCTACGGCGAGCGCCCCGGTCCACACGAGCAGATCGCGTCCGACAGCAAGCGTTCACGTGCCTGGGCGACGATCGACCGCGAGCTGGCGATCATCGAGCAGCTCGGCTTCCCCGGCTACTTCCTCGTCGTCTGGGACCTCGTCGAGTTCTGCCGTCTCAACGACATCTTCTGCCAGGGCCGGGGGAGCGCCGCCAACAGCGCCGTGTGCTACGCGCTCGGCATCACCAAGGTCGACTCCGTGACCCTCGGCCTGCTGTTCGAGCGGTTCCTGTCGACCGAACGCGACGGGCCACCCGACATCGACATCGACATCGAGTCGGATCGCCGCGAGGAGGTGATCCAGTACGTGTACGAGCGTCATGGCCGGCACCACACCGCTCAGGTCGCCAACGTGATCACCTATCGCGCCCGCTCGGCGGTGCGCGACATGGCCAAGGCGCTCGGCCACTCACCCGGCCAGCAGGATGCCTGGTCGAAGCAGGTCGACGGTTGGGGCGGCGTCCAGGTCACCGCCGGGCAATCCGACTGCTCGATCCCTCCAGCCGTGCTCGACCTGGCGTTCCAGATCGAAGACGCACCGCGACACCTCGGGATCCATTCCGGGGGGATGGTGATCTGCGACCGGCCGGTGATCGAGGTCTGCCCGGTCGAGTGGGGCCGGATGGACAAGCGCAGCGTGTTGCAATGGGACAAGGACGATTGCGCCAGCGCCGGCCTGGTCAAGTTCGACCTGCTCGGGCTCGGCATGCTCAGCGCCCTGCACTACGCCGTCGACCTGATCCGTGAGCACCGCCAGTACGAGGTCGACCTGGCCACCATCCCGCAGGAGGACGAGGTCTACGACATGCTGTGCCAGGCCGACACGGTCGGCGTGTTCCAGATCGAGTCGCGGGCCCAGATGGCCACCCTGCCGCGCCTGCGCCCGCGCACGTTCTACGACCTCGTGGTCGAGGTGGCCCTGATCCGGCCCGGACCGATCCAGGGTGGTTCCGTGCACCCCTACATCCGTCGCCGCAACGGTCACGAGCCGGTGACCTACCTGCACCCGCTGCTCGAAGGCTGCCTCGAGAAGACGCTCGGCGTGCCGCTGTTCCAGGAGCAGTTGATGCAGATGGCGATCGACGTCGCCGGGTTCACGCCGTCCGAGTCCGACGAGCTCCGCCAGGCGATGGGATCGAAGCGCTCGGCAGCGCGCATGGAGCGCCTGCGCGAGCGGCTGTTCGCCGGGATGGCCGAGCGCGACATCACCGGCGAGATCGCCGAGGAGATCTTCGTCAAGATGAAAGCCTTCGCCAACTACGGCTTCCCCGAGTCGCATTCGGTGAGCTTCGCCTACCTGGTGTACGCCTCGTCGTGGATCAAGTACCACGAGCCGGCGGCATTCTGCGCGGCCCTGATCAATGCCCAACCGATGGGGTTCTGGGCGCCCCACACCCTGGTGCAGGACGCACGCAGGCACGGAGTGACCGTGCGCACGCCCGATCTCAATGCCTCGTCGGCAGCGGCGACGCTGGAGGACGCCGGCGCCTCGGTGCGGCTCGGGCTCGAGTCGGTGCGCGGCGTCGGCAAGGAGTTGGCGTTGCAGATCGAGACGGAACGCCGGCAGCACGGTCCGTACGTCACTCCCGAGCACCTCGTGCGACGGATCCCCGATCTCACCCTCGCCCAACTCGAGGCGTTGGCGACCGCCGACGTGTTCGGCGAGTGCTTCCAACTGGAGCGTCGACAGGCGCTGTGGGCGGTCGGTGCCGTGTCGCAGTCGCGACCGGGGAGGCTTCCCGGGATGGTGACGGGTGAGCGGCCACCTTCGCTGCCCGGCATGACCCCGGTCGAGGAGTCGGTCGCCGACATGTGGGCGACGGGCGTGTCACCCGACGGGCACCCGACGATGTTCCTGCGCGACGAGTTGTCGAAGCTGGGCGTGGTCACGTCGCGCGGCCTGTGGGACCGCGAGCCGTCGAGCAAGGTGATGGTGGCGGGCGTCGTCACCCATCGCCAACGGCCGATGACCGCCCAGGGAGTCACGTTCCTCAATCTCGAGGACGAGACCGGTCTGATCAACGTGGTGGTCTCGAAGGGTTGCTGGGCACGCTTCCGCAAGGTCGCCCGCAGCGCCCCGGCGATGCTGATCCGAGGGCGACTGGAACGCAGTGAGGGAGTGATCAACGTCGTCGCCGATCACCTCGCCCCGCTCCCGCTGGCGGCCACCACCACCAGTCGCGACTTCCACTGACGCAGTGCTATGGCTCCGGCGCCGCCAGAGGGCGGTTGTGCCTCGAGCGCGTGCACCAGGCCGCGGCTCACCTCGTGCCCGATCCGCTCGATGCGTCCGGTGTCGGCATCGTTCCCGGCGACGATCGTGAGCACCGCCGCCGACCCGACCGCGAACACGCACACCTGCGCCTGCGACGAGCGGTGGACACTGGTGGTGACCGGTGCCGTGCCGGCCAGTTGCACGAGCCGCGTGGCCAGGCCGAGCGTCGCCGCCGACATGGCGGCGATCGCCGACGGATCGAAGCCCTCCTCGTCGGGCAGGCGCGAGGCGATCACGAACCCGTCGGTACTGGCGATCAGTGCGCCGATCACGCCAGGCACGCCGTCGACCACATGGTCGATCAGTCCTTGCATCGTGGCGTCGGTCACCGGCGTCACACTATTCGCCCTGACAGCGTGCGTCTCTGATCACACGCCGGTGTCGATCGGCGCCAACGGCGGACCGCGACGCAGCAGGTCGCGGGCGAGCGATCGCCAGCCGCCGCGGCGCGAACAGCACCTTCGACGACGTCACCGCCTCGTCGATGGCGTCGAGCGACCACCATCGGATCTCGTGCACGTACTCCGCCCGCAACGCCTCCCAACCGATCTGCGGATCGGGCTCGAACCGCGGCATCCGCACGAGGAAGATCTGGTCGCGCTGTCCGTCGTGACCGGTCGTCATCGGGATCACGTGCTCGCGGGTCCACACGTGGGGACCGATCGCGACGTCGACCAGTCCGACCTCCTCGCGCAGCTCACGCCGCAGGCCGGCGAGCAGCTCCTCGTCGGGCTCGAGCCCGCCGCCCGGCAGGCCCCACACCGTCGCCGTCGGGAACTGGAAGCGAACCAGGAGCACGTGATCGTCGTCGTCGAAGATCAGCGCCCGGACCCCGTGCCGGAGGTTGAGCATCAGTCGGCGGGATCGTCATTGAGCCCGTCGTTGAAGATCTTGAACATGTCGTAGACCTCCTTGCAGGCCTGGCACATCGGCAGTTGCCGAGGATCGCGCGACGGAACCCAGACGTGGCCGCAGAGTGCCTCGAGCGGCGTTCCGTTGATGCGTGCCTCGAGCACCTTGGCGGCCGCCGATTCGCCGGGGCCGACCTTGACGATGTGGGCGACGGTCGGCTCGCCGGTCTCGGTGATCTCCTCGACATCGGGGATCGTCGTGACGGGACAGCGTCTCGAGATCGGACATGGATCCAGTGTGCCAGGATTGCCACCGTGCTGTACGCCGATGTCGTCGCAGCGCTGAGCCCGACCGGCATGGTGGGCCGCGGTGGCTTCGCGGTCGGTGAGGCCGATGACGTGCCGGCCCAACCCGACGGCTCGCCGACGCGCACGGTGGTGATGATCGGCAACATCGGCGGCGCGATGTGGCCCGTGTTCCGAGCCGAGGAGCGCGACGGGCCCGATCCGCTCGACACGTGGACACGGTCGGTGTTGGCACCGCTGGCAGCGTCGCTCGGCGCCTCGTTCGTGCATCCCAGCGACGAGCCGTTCCAGCCGTTCCAGCGGTGGGCGCAACGCGCCGAGGGCATCGTCCAATCACCGATCGGGATCCTGATCCACCCCCAGCACGGGCTCTGGCACGCCTACCGCGGGGCGTTCCTGTTCGCCACAGATGTCGAAGGCCTGCCGCGACCGCTCACCGGTGACGCGCCGTGCATCACGTGCGTCGGTCAACCGTGCCTGACGAGTTGCCCGGTCGATGCCTTCGGTCCCCACGGCTACGACGCCGACGCCTGCCGGGCGCACGTGCGGTCACGCGAGCAGCCGATCTGCATCGACGACGGGTGCGCGGCGCGGTGCGCCTGCCCGGTGGGCACGGTCAACCGCTACGGGCCCGACCAGATGCACTTCCACATGCGCGCCTTCGTCGGCGAATGAGCGAGGTCAGCCGACGAGGTCGGTGGCGATGCCGATCCAGAACTCGGTGGCGAGCGCCAGGCTGTCGACGTCGATCCGCTCGTCGTGGCCGTGGAAACGGTTGCCGAACGTCGCCATGTCCATGCCCGGCGAGAACAGCCCGGCGCCGTAGGCGACCCGGCCGCGATCGCGGTAGAACCGGGCGTCGGTGCCGCCGACGATCAGCCCCGGCACGAGCCGGGCGCCCGGGATAGGCGACCTGGGTGTGCTTGGCGATCGTGCGCCACAGCGCGTTGTCGGTGCCGCACAACGTGGCGTCGCGAGTGCTGCAGCTCGGTCACCTCGACGTGCGGCGCCAGCTCGCCCGAGCGCGTCGGCGAGCATCGCCGTCGACGTCGTCGCGGGTGGTGCCGGGCACGGTGCGGATGTCGACCTCGATGTCGACCGACGTCGGGGATGATGTTGGTCTTCTGGCCGCCGTGGGCGACGTTCGGCGAGATCGTGGTGTGGGTGACGGCGTGGCACGACCGGGCGACCGGCACCGGCAGCGTCGCCAGCGCGGCGTCGATCCGCTCCGGGTCGACGAGCGCCGCCTTCGAGCTCGGCGGGCAGCCCACAATGTCGCCACCTGGGCGCGCCAGATGTCGCTGATGTACGGCGTCGGCTGGTACTCGGCGAGCCGGTCGCACGATCTCGGCCGCCTTGACCAGCGCGTTGTCGGAGCCGAACGGCATCGAACCGTGCCCGGGCGTGCCGTGCACGCGGAGCGTGCGCCACGCCAGGCCCTTCTCGCCGACGTTGACGGTGACGTGGCGGTGGCCGTGATCGTCGACGGTCGACCAGCCGCCGAGCTCGGTGACGCAGTAGTCGGCGTCGATCGCGTCGGGGTGGTGCTCGAACATCCACTCGGCGCCCCACTTGCCGCCGGCCTCCTCGTCGGCGACGCCGAAGTAGATCAGGTCGCCCTTCGGCCGGAAGCTCGATGCGGGCGAGGTGCCGGAAGGCGACCGCCATCGACGACGTGAGGTTGAGCATGTCGATCGCTCCGCGGCCCCACACCTCACCGTCGATCAGCTCGCCGCCGAACGGGTCGTGCGTCCAGCCGTCCGGGCTCACGGGCACCACGTCGGTGTGGCCCATCAGGCACAGCGACGGCGCCGTCGGGGTCGGATGCCCTCGATCCGGGCGACCACCGACGCCCGTCCCGGGCGATCGCCTCGAACCGTGCGACGTCGAGCCCGGCGCCCTCGAGGAAGGTCTGCAGCACGTCGGCGTTGCGTGACTCGTCGCCCGATTCGGGCGTGCCGTCGTTGACGCAGGCGTTGCGGATCAGCGCCTGCAGCAGCTCGACCGTCTCGCCGGTGAGCGCATCGTCGGCCATCGCGCCACACTACGGAGCAACGCCGGAGGGTGTGCAACCGCCCCTGACATCGCCGCGCCGCGCAACTGGCGATGTTCGGCGCACTGGCCGTATCGCGATCGATGCCTACACTGCTCGCATGATCGCCTCGACCGGTGTGACCGCGGCACTGATCACGGTTGCTGCCGGTGTGCTCGTGGGTGCCGGTGCGGCCAAGCCGTCGCAGCCGGTGCCGATCCGTGTGCGAGTTCGTCGCGGGCTGCGCGGCATCCGTCGCCGCTGACGCGCTATCGATCGCGCGAGCACGGCCAGTTCGGCGGTGATGTTGGCGCGGGCGCGGCGTTCCCAGTCGTCGAGCGCGAGCGCGGCGGGAAAGGTGTGGGCGCTCGAGCAGCGCCGTGCAGCACGCGCTGCGACCGGCGCGCCAGCGGTCGTCGCCGACGTGGGCGTACTCGCGTCGCACGGCGGTGACGTAGTCGGCGTAGCGGGCGGGTTCGGCAGCGAGCACGGCGAGGTCGGCGGCGAGCAGCACGCAGGTGTCGCGGTCGGCCGTGGTCGACGTCGTGCGCCGGCGGTGGCCTCGACATCGGCGACACGCCGCACAACGCGGTCGCGGCCATCCGATCTCGACCGAGTGCCCGCTCGGCGAGGCGGGCGCTGGCGGCTTCGTTGTCGTCGCGCTCGGGTCGTAGACCGCGTCGTGGAAGAACGCCGCCGCGACCGACGGCGTCGATGTCGTCGATCGGATGGTCGGCGCGAGAGCGTCAGCACGTGGCGCACGACCCAGGCGACATGACGCACGCCGTGGTAGTGCCGGCGGGGCTCGCGGTGGCGGGCGAGCACCGCATCGAACCAGCCGAGGGCGACGTCGGACCGCCGATGTGCTGCTGCCACGCCACTCGGAGCTCGAGTTCGACCGCCTCACCGCTCCAGTGTGGCAGGCTCGATGGCGTGACGATCCTGATCGACGAAGCGCGATGGTGGCATCCGGGGCATGCGCTGGTGCCACCTGGTGAGCGACGAGTCGACGACGAGTTGCACGAGTTCGCCGGCGCCAATGGGATCCCGCGAGCGTGCTTCCAGGGCGACCACTACGACATCCCCGAGGAGTACCGTGCCGACCTGATCGCCGCCGGTGCCGAGGTGGTGGACAGCCGCGAGCTGTTGCGCCGGCTGCGCGGCCGCCGGGCCTGCGCGCTGACGCCGGCCACCGAACGTCGGCATCGTCTCACCAACGCGGCGGCTCGCCGAGAAGATCGCGTGGGCACGTGATGGCGTCGCCGATCACGAACCACTCGAGCAGCTCGACCCCCGCCTGCTCGGCGAGGTCGCTCAACTCGAGCCAACGGTCGACATCGCCGGCGACGAGCTCGTCGCCTCGACCTGCCTGTCGCGCTCCCGCCGGCGGACGCTGGCCACGATGATCGCGCCCACCCGAGCTCGCCGTGCGGCGGCCGAGTTGGTGAGGCATTCGACGACCTCGAGCACGTCGTCGGGCGTCGGTGCCGCTGACGACGACGACGCCAGGCCCCGCCGTGTGATCGTCGAGCAGCACGACGATCGGTCTCGGCACGCAGCGGGCGTTGGATCGCGAGCGACATCATCGTCAGCGCACGTCGGGCGCGCTGATGGGGTCGATGCCGGCGCGTGGCATGCGATGGTGGAAAGGTGCACAGACATGGGTTCCCCTTGCCGGGAACGTGCCGCCGGGCGGCGATTGGCAGGGGGAAGTCGGTGTCGCCGAGCGAAGAGCGGGGGTGTGACAGCGAGGCCGCCGGTCGCAAGCCGTTACCGTGACGGCATGACGAAGTCCAGCAACACCGGGTCGGGCGTGACGATCTACCACAACCCCGAACTGCAGCACGTCGACGCAACGCGGTCGGCGATCGCCGAGGAACTGGGCGTCGACGCCGACGTCGTGATGTATCGCAAGAGCCCGCCCGACGAGACGACGCTGCGAGAGATCATCGCCAAGCTCGAGGATCCGCCGACCGAGCTCGTCCGCCGCGACGCGCTGTTCGAGAAGCTCGGCCTCACCGACGCCGACGTCGCCACCGTCGATCAGGTGGTCGACGTGATCGTCGCCAACAAGATGATCATGCAGCGCCCGCTGATGGTGACGGCCGACATGGCGATCATCGGCCGCCCGAAGGACCGCGTTCGACGAGCTGCTCTCGCAGCTCTGATCGACGTGCCCTCAGGCGGGTTCGAAGACCAGCACGAACTCCAGCAGCCCGTTGTCTTCGGTGGTGATGCCGCCGTCGACGGGTTGGCGATGCCGTAGTCGGCGAACACGCACGGGGATGCTCCCCGGCACGCCGATCAGGCCGTTCTCCATGCTTGGCGGTGAGGTCGAACGTGACCGAGTTGGTGACACCGCGCAGCGTGAGGTCGCCCGTGGCCGAGTGGTCGCCTCGGCGCCGTCGACCGGCTCGGTGCCGAGCTCGATCGGCTGCGGTGAGCATGAACGTCGCCGTGGGGAACTCGTCGACCGACATGATGCGGCCACGGAACTGGTCGTCGCGGCGGCTGTCGTCGCTGGTGATCGTGGCGACGTCGACCGTGAAGTCGGTGGTGGTCACCGATGGTGCCGTCGATGGTGAGCGAGCCGTCGACCTGTTGGTGCGACCGACGCCCTCGGTGTCGACACCGAACAGCACCTCCTTGACCCGGTAGCCGACCTGCAGGCATCGGTGGCGACCCAGTTGCTCGAGCCCGGCACAGCGGCCGGTGCGGCGGTGGTCACGACCGGGGTCGGACTCGGCGATCGTCGAGGCGACCGGCGGGAGTGGCGGCGTCGACCGTCGTCGGTGTGGTTGCGGTCGCCGGAGCTTCGGCGGTGGCGGCCGCGTCGTCGGCGGCCTCGGCCGAGAGCGCGGCGTCGAGGTCGGCGGCCGTGAACTCGTCCGGGCTGTCGTTGAGCACCTTGGCGTAGAGGAAGATCGCGCCGAAGAACAGGACCACAGCGGCGATCAGCCCGAGCACCGTGAACTTGACCCAGCGCGGCATCCCGCCGCTTCGCCGGTCGTCGTCGCCCGCAGGCTCGATCGGCACGTCGGTGGTGTTGTCGGTCTTGCTCATCGGCAGGCCTCACTGTTCGGGGGGTCGGGGAGGTTTGTCGACCAGTACGTCGCGACCGACGGTCGCGGTTCGCGGCAACATGATCGCACGGCCCGTCGACCTCTCCCGGTCAGCGGTCGAGCAGCGCTGCCACGTGCCAGCACACAGGGCGTGTGAGCAAGCGGTCGACCTGATCGTCACCGATCATGCCGTCGATCCGGATCGGCTCGGCAACGCCCGGAAAGAGGTTGATGAACTGGCGGTCGATGCGCGCCTCGGGGACGACCAGGTCCGGGTAGATGACGAGGTCTCGCACGACGGTGTCGGACGTGATCGTCAACGTGACACCGTCGGGATCTCGAGCGTGCTCGACCCGCCAGTCCGGCCGGCGCACGTGGAGCTCCCGGTCGTCGGCGAACCACCACCATGCGCGCTCGTCACCGTCGCCGACGACCAACACCTCGTCGGTGGTGTCGTCCGGCGTGGCCACGCCGGTGTCGATCATGATCGAGCTCGAACCGCCGGCCGGAACCTCGGCGATCACGGGCGCGCTCGCCAGCCGGTAGCCCTCGAGCGTCATCCGTTGCACCGTGGTGTCGACGTGCCAGACCGAGTCGGAGTCGTTGACGGCGCACACCACGAGCCGATCGCCGCGCGGCTGCACGGTGAGCAGGTGCGGCCGGTAGGCGTCACGGAGCGCGAACCACGCAGGCTTCGGACGTCCCGCGCTGTCGATCAACGCCCAGCTCGAGACCGGCCAGCAGTCGTTGAGCTGCCACCAGATCGTGCCCATGCAGTACGGCCGCAGCGACCGGAAGTGCTCGATCCCGGTCTGGACGGCGCGGGCCTGGACGACCTGGGCTGCGTACCAGAAGGCGTCGAGCTCGGCGATCTCCCCGAACCGCGGGCGGATGCCACGATCGAGCTTGAGATCGCCGTCGGTGGCCTTCTGGTGGTTGCGCATCGCCGGCGTGTTGCGCCCGAAGTGTTCGGACGTGACGGCGCCGGCCATCGTCGACCACGAGGGTGGCGCCTGCCATCCGAACTCCGACACGAACCGCGGCGTGTGGTCGCGGTAGCGCGTCAGGTCGAGCTGGTTCCAGACGTCCCACACGTGCACGCATCCGTGTGCGTCGGCGTTCGGAGCGACCGACATCGAGCCACTCCACGGGCTGCCCGGCACGTACGGCCGCTGCGGGTCGAGCTCGGCGCACACGCTCGGCAGCAGCTCGTGGTAGAAGCCGGCGCCCCAGGTGCGCTCCTGGAGCACGTCGTGCCAGCCCCAGTCCCAGTAGCCCCAGATGTTCTCGTTGTTGCCGTTCCAGACCGCCAGGCTGGCGTGGTGCATCAGCCGCGAGACGTTGCCGTGGGCCTCGGCCTCCACCTCCTCCGCGAGCAGATGCTCGGGATAGGCGGCGCAGGCGAACAGGAAGTCCTGCCACACCAGCAGTCCGAGCTCGTCGCAGGCGTCGTAGAAGCGATCGTCCTCGTAGATCCCGCCACCCCACACCCGCACCATGTCGACGTTGGCATCCACCGCCTGCCGCAGGCGCTCGCGGTAGTCGGCGTCGGTGACCTGGCTCACGAAGACGTCGTCGGGGATCCAGTTCACGCCGCGGACGAAGATCGGGCGACCGTTGACGACGAACGTGAACGCCGACCCGGTGGTGTCGGCCGACGTGTCGAGCTCGATCGTGCGGAATCCCACGCGTTGACGCTTCGAGTCGTGCACGATCCCGTCGGAGCACAGCAGCTCGACCTCCAACTCGTAGAGGGGTTGGGACCCGTGCGTGTGGGGCCACCACAGTTCGACCTCGCCGACCTCGAGCGCGACCCTGGTCGTGCCGACGACGACCGCCGAGACACAGCCCGCGATCTCGGTGCCGGAGGTGTCGCGCAACGTCAGCCGAAGCCGTGCGTCCGAGCCGTGTCGACCTGGCACGGTGTCGACATCGACGTGCAGCCGACCGGCGCCGGCGGTGTCGACGTCGACGTGCGGTCGGACGTCGCTGAGGCGTCCGAAGCTCCAGGCGATCAACCACGCCGGCCGCCACACCCCGGCCGTCGTCAGCCACGGCCCCCAGTCCCATCCCCAGTTGCAGGCCATCTTTCGCAGGTAGTTGAACGGACGTCCGAACGATGCGGACGGCCAGATGCCCTCGGCAATCGCGGCCGCCGCGCAGTAGGCCGTGGCGGAACGGAACCCGATCTCGAGCGCGTTCGATCCGAGCCGGACGTGGCTGGTGACGTCGAAGCGGTACCGGCGGTGCATGTTGGCCGTCTCGGCCACCACGGTGCCGTTGACCGTGACCGTGGCGAGTGTGTCGAGCCCCTCGAACTTGAGCTCGATCCGCTCCTGTTCGAGCATCGCCGCGGTCACCTCGAAGCCACACGCGTAGGCCCAGTCGCACTCGGCGATCCACGCCAGGTCGTGCTCGTTGGTGTCGACGAACGGGTCGGGGATCAGGCCGTGCCCGAGCAGATCGGTGTGCACGCAGCCGGGCACGGTGGCGTCGATCTCGGGGACCTCCGGAGCGTCGTCGGCGCGCCGGGCCTGGCGAAGTCTCCAACCGTCGCTGAGTGGAACGGCGATGTTGGGCATGTGGGAATGATGTCAGTGTTCGGGACTGCCTGCGGCGGTGCCGAGCGGGCCGGGGATAGCGTGAGGCCGTCGCAGCTCCATGACGCCGACGGGAGCTCGGACCACGAATCCAGATCGGTGACTTCCGGGGAGGGTGGGTGGATCGCAAGGTGACGCTCGATGACGTCGCTCGATTGAGCAATGTCTCGCGTTCAGCCGCCTCACGAGCGATCAACAACCGACCGGGCGTGCGTCCCGACGTGCGTGAGCACGTCAATCGCATCGCCAAGCACCTCGGATTCCGGCCCAACCGGGCAGCCAAGAACCTCGCCTCCGGCCTCTCGTCGGTGGTCGGGTTGGTGATCCCGTCCGTCGATCTGCGGGTCGATCCCTACGGTGCGGCGGTGACGCATGCCGTGGGTCGGGCGACGGCGGCGCTCGATCTCGGGCTGATGCTGCACCTCGTCACCGACGAGCCGGGGGCGACGCTCCACCACATCCTGAGCGACGGACTGATCGACGGCCTGCTGGTCAGCTCCGTCGCCGTCGGCACCTGGGTCGACGATCTGTTCGACTCGGAATTGCCGCTCGTCCTGATCGGTACCCATCCCACCCGTTCCGATGTCGTCAGTGTCGACGTCGAGAACCTCGAGTCGGCGGCGATGGCGGTCGGGCACCTGTTCGAACAAGGGTGCGCGCGGGTCGGGTGCATCACCGGTCCACTCGACCGGGCCGACGCCCGCGATCGGGTGGCCGGTTACCGGCTCGCCCACGAACGCGCCGGGCGCGTCGTCGACGAGCGGCTGATCGCGATCGGCAACTTCGACCGCCTGTCGGGAGCCACCGCCGGACCGGCGCTGTTCGCCGCCGGGGTCGACGGCATCTTCGCCTCCAACGACGAGATGGCGGTCGGGGCGATGTGGAGTGGCGCCCGCCGCGGCATCCGCGTGCCCGACGACGTGATGGTCGTCGGCTTCGACGGCACGGCGATCGACGAGTTCATCGAGCCGTCGCTCACGAGCGTCGTCCAGCCCTTCGATCGCATCGCCGGCACGGCGGTGAGCGCCCTGGCGGCGATCGTTCACGGACAGACCGATGTCCGGTCGGCGGCGATCGCACCCGAGCTGGTGCGCGGCGGCTCGACGGCAGCGGCGGTCGAGTAGCCAGTTCCGTCGCCACACGTCAGACTGTTGCGATGCCAGCCGTGACCGTCTCCGTCGTCCGTTCCACCCCGCGCTCCGCCGATGCCGTCGGCGTCGCGGTCGGCCCATCGGGACCGGTGCCGCGCCAGGTGGGGCTCAACCGGGCGGCGCTCGAGGCGCACGGGTTCACCGGCAAGGTCGGGTCGACACTGGTGGTTCCCAGCAGCGGAGCGGCGACGGTCGTCGCCGTCGGGGTCGGCGATGCTCCGACCGACGCCCAACTCCGCGAGGCAGCGGCGGCGTTCACGCGGGCGGCCGGCAAGCGCACCCATCTCGCCACCAACCTCGCCGACGCTGACGGCATCGACGCCGCAACCGCGGCCCGCGTGGTGACCGAAGGCATCCTGCTCGCCAACTACCGCTACCTCGGCCAGAAGACCGATCGCTCCGGCGTCAGCCGGCTCGAGAACGTGTCGCTGGTGGTCGGGCAGTCGTCGGAGCGCTCGGCGACACGCGGCGCCAAACAGGGCGTCGTCACAGCCGACGCCGCCAACCTCGCCCGCGATCTCGCCAACGCCCCGGCCAACGTGCTCACCGCCCGCGGCATGGCCGCGCGCGCCGAGGAGCTGGCGGCCGAGCACGGCCTCACCGTGCAGGTGTTCGATCGCGACCAGCTGGCGACGATGGGCTGCGGTGGGATCCTCGGTGTCAACGCCGGCTCGACCGAGCCGCCGCGGATGATCAAGCTCACCTACTCCCCGCGCGCCCCAAGGCGCACGTCGCGCTGGTGGGCAAGGGCGTCATGTACGACTCGGGCGGCCTCAGCCTCAAGCCCACCAACCCGATGAGCGTGATGATGAAGATGGACATGTCGGGTGCGGCGGCGGTGCTGGGCGCGATGACGGCACTGAAGGCGCTCGGCTGCCGCAATCAGGTGACGGCTTTCCTGATGTGCACCGACAACATGCCGTCGGGCTCGGCGCTCAAGCTCGGTGACGTGCTCACCTTCCGCAACGGCAAGACGGCCGAGATCCACAACACCGACGCCGAGGGCCGCCTGATCCTCGCCGACGGGTTGGCGCTGGCCGCGGAGGAGGAGCCCGACGCGATCGTCGACATCGCCACGCTCACCGGGGCGGCGCTGGCCGCGCTCGGGTCGGACTTCGCCGCCGTGATCGGCTCGGACGCCGACCTCGTGGGGCAGGTCGAGGCGGCGGCGGCGACCACCGACGAACCGGTGTGGGAGTTGCCGCTCGCCGCGCGACAAGTACCGCAAGCTGATCGACTCGCTCGTCGCCGACATGAAGAACGTGGGTGGCGCCGTACGCCGGCGCGACCACCGCCGCGATCTTCCTCTCCGAGTTCGTCGCTGACGTGCCGTGGGCGCACATCGACATCGCCGGTCCGATGAGTGTCGATGCCGACACGGGTTGGAAGTCGAAGGGCGCCACCGGCTTCGGCACCCGCCTGCTGATCGACCTGGCGACCTCGTTCACGCCCGCCTACGGAGGCCAGGGCGGCGACCTCGGAGGCCCGGATCGCGGCGGCCGGACGGGAGGCCGGCGTCGATCAGGCGGCGCTCGATGTCGTGCACGTCGATGTGGACGGTCCGGCGGGCCCAGTCGTCGTGCTCGGCCTGGACGTCGTCGGGCAGGCGCTTGAGGTGGCGCTGGGCGACGGCCGGTAGCTTGCGGCGCACGGTGAACCCGTCGGACGTCGGCTGGGCGATCCCGAACATGACACAGCGGTGCAAGCGCCTTGCCGAACGGCGAGGCGGCGCCCTTCGTGAACGACAGCCCCATCGACGTCGCGGTGTGGTCGAGATCGAGCACGAACCCGTCGGGCTGAGCGTCGAAGCACTCGGCGAAGCGACGCATGATCCACGTCGCCGTCGGCCCGATCACCCCCAGCCAGTAGCGCTCGACGTACGTGCTGCGCGGGTCGTGGCCGCGCTGGTCGACGACCGGATCGATCCACGGACGGATCGTTGCCTGAGGTGGGATGAGCTGGATGACGTCCATGCCGCCCAGTACGGCATCGAGATCACGAGATCGGAAAGTTGGGCGGCCAGGCGCCTGGTCAGGTGGGCGAGTGCCGAAGCGCAGCGGAGGCAACGAGCTCGGAAGGCGAAGCCCTCAGATTGGGGGTGATGACGACCTTCATGGCGGTGTCGGCGCCGAGTGCGGTCTGCATCGCCAGCTCGGCATCGGCGAGCGGGAAGGTGTGGGTGACGGCGCGATCGAACGGCATCGTGGTCGTGGTGCTCGGCGAGCATCGCCAGCGTGCGGTCGTAGGCGCGGGCGTCCTCGCCGGCGACACCGACGATCGTGAGGTTGCGGCCGAGGATCGTCGCCGGGTTGATCGGCACCGTGCCGAGATCGACGAAGGCGCCGACCTCGACCAGCGTGCCGCCGTCGCGCAAGAGATCGAGCGAGGGACCGAAGCTGGCGGGATGACCGGTGGCGTCGACGACCACGTCGACGCCACGTCCGCCGGTGACATCGCGGGCGAACTCGAGCACGGCGAGTCGTCGGTGGCGCTGGCCGGTCAACGTGTGCGTCGCACCAAGCTGCGCGGTGAGCTCGAGCCTCGGCCCGAACGGGTCGATGGCGAGGATCGTCGAGGCCCCCATGAATGCGCGCCTTGGCGGCGTGCACGATCCCGATCGGGCCGGCGCCGACGATCGCCACCGTGTCGCCCTCGCGGAAGCCACCGGGCCGCGGCATGGCGGCCGCCAGGTCGAGGCTGTGGGTGACGGCGAACAGCTCGGTGAGCACGGCGACGCCGGTCGGCAGCCCCTCGGGCACGAGGAACACCGGCGTGCGTGGCCGGAGGTAGAGGTACTCGGCCCAACCGCCGAACAGGTGCGGCGCCTCCGCCGACGTGAGTGAGTTGCCGTAGTTCTCGAGCCGCCGGCAGAAGTAGTACGGGAAGTCGCCGCGGCAGTACTCGCACTCGCCACATGCCCGGTTCGGCGCCGGGACGACGCGGTCGCCGACGCTCAGCGGCGTGCCGTCGAAGGCCGTCGCGCCGCCGTCCCCGATGGCGGCGACGACGCCGACGTTCTCGTGGCCCTGGATGATCGGGAACGGTGTCGACGAGGCGTGATCGGTGCCGGCGTACTGCTGGGTCTCGCCGCGGAACGTGTGCTTGTCGGTGCCGCAGATCCCCGACGCCAGCATCTGCAGCAGCACCGCTCCCGGCTCGAGCTGCTCGGGGTACGGATAGTGCCTCAGCTCCAGCTGACCAGGAGCGACGAGGGTTGCGGCGAGCACATCAGACGACATGCCCCGACGATAGGTGGACGTAGCGTCCGTCTCTCCAGCGAACGCTCCGGTCGCGCGGGGCCATCACGACCTACGGCCTCTGACCGGTGTCTCGGTCAGAGGCCGTAGCGGGATGGTCGGTCAGCTCACCGTGAACTCGGTGAACATGCCTTCCATGAAGTGCGGCTGGCCGCCTTCGAACTCGGGGTTCTCCTCGACTGCTGCCGGTGTCATGCCGAGCGGGACGAAGCAGGCGGCGAGGTAGCGGCCCGGCTCGAGATCGACCGCCGTGTACCCGGTCTCACCCGGCGCCGCGAAGGTACCGTTGAGGAAGCTCACCATTGCCTCGGCTTCTTCTTGGGGCAGGGCCAGCAGTTCCTCGGCGCTCAGCTCGACATCGTCGTTGATCCGCGCCAACGCAATTCGTGATACTCGCTGCCGTTGTTCACGAACGTGATCACCGCCGGTCCGGCGTCGACTTCGTCGTCGATGCCCGAGAACTTGTAGTCCTCGGCCTCGGCATCGACGGCGTTGAACCCGCACTCGTCCTTGACCGTCTCCATCATCTCGCCGTAAGCGGCGTTGAACTCCGGGGTCGGCTCACCGCCCGACTCGATGAACTTGCGGGCCTCGCTCACCGTCAGTTCGACGACCTCCCGCGAGGCCTCGGGCGAGGCCGCCAGCAAGGCTTCGAAGGCCGGCTCGATCGCCGCCGGATCTTCCGAGGCGACCGCCGCCTCGACCTGCAACTCGGCCTGGCAGAAATCGGCGTAGGCATCGCTGCCTTCGTCGTCGTCGCCGCACCCCACGAGCGCCACGGCCAACACCGCGCCGACCGATCCGAGCTTCCTGAGTGTCATGTACTTTCCGCCTTTCAGATGTGGTGCATGGCACCAAAGTGTGGTCGGCGGCAGCATAACATGGTTATCACGTCGTTGCCCAGCCCTGATGATCACGCTTCGCGGCAGGTGATCTCGAGGTTCGGCCCAGGACGCCCGTGCGCGTCCACCGAGGCCGGGCAGTTGTGTCGAGACGAGAATTCGTGTCGATCGCATGACCCAGGAGCTCCGAACCTTCCTGACGTTCCAGGACGGCGCCGCCACCGCAGCACTCGATCTCTACCGCGAGGTGTTCGACGACTTCGAACTGGTCGAGATCGACCACTACGGGCCCGGGGAGGTCGGACCCGAGGGCACGGTCAAGGTCGCCAGGTTCCGTCTCGCCGGCAGCGACTTCAGCTGTGCCGACAGCCCGGTGAGTCACACGTGGGGATTCACCCCCGCAGTGTCACTGTGGATCGACTGCGACGACGAGAACGAGCTCCAACGACTGTTCGATCGGCTCAGCGAAGGAGGCACAGTGTTCATGCCTCTCGACAACTACGGGTTCAGCACGCGATTCGGCTGGGTCGGTGATCGCTTCGGAGTGACCTGGCAGCTCAACGTGCGCGTGACGACGAACTGGCCGATGTGGCCATCGAAATATCAGATGGGCCGGCCCCGGCGCGACGTCGACGACGGTCAGGCGGACGAGCGCAGCCACGACGTCGGGCCGATCGCGAAGTGCGGGTCGAGCCGAGGGTCGAGCAGCCGCACCGTGTCGACGAGCGCTTCCATGTCGAGTGACACGCATCCACTGGTGGGCTTCGTCGCCCCGCCGGTGTAGCTGTGGCGGTGGAGGAAGATCGCCGCCGCGTAGGGAATCTCACCCGGCGCGTCGCCGGAGATCGGATCGAGGTTGGCGCCGATCACGGCGGCGTGGCCGTAGACGTCGCCGAACCGTGGCAGCCACTCGTCGGGGCCGCTGCAGTTGGGACGGTTGACGAGGTGTTGGTAACGGGCGGTGTTCTGTGTCGCACCCCAGCAGTCCTCGTTGCGCACCGAACGGTACGCGGCGAGCGTGCCGGGGTTGGGTTGGTTGCCGAACAGGCTGAACGTCTGACCGTCCCACGCCGTGACGCTGCCGAGCGGGAACACACCGGCGGGCGTCGTCCCGTCGCCGGAGCGGCGATCGATCAGTGGGCGCGTGCCCGACTTGCCGAACCGCGCCGGCGCCGGCCCGTGCTGGCAGCGCCACACGCCGTCGTTGGTGCGCACCGCGATCTCGACGGTCCCGGAGGTGGCGGTGAACGACGAAGTCTGCGCCACGACGAACTGGCGAACTCCCGGATGGCGGCCGCTCAGCGCGGCGACCGTCGTCATGTCACACACAGCGTCGGGGTCGAAGGTGACGTCGCGGGCGGCAGGTGAGTCGACCGAGCCGACGTCGATGTCGTCGACCTCGATCGCCGAGACGGCACCGATGGCGACGCTGCCGAGCAGAGCCGCGATGGCGGCGACGCGGGCCACGAACATCGCCCCAGTGTCGCCGCTCCCGGGCGTGAGCAACAATCAGGGGGTGGAATTCACCGACGAGCAGGAGATCACAGCCGCTGCGGAAGCCGTTGCGAGCAGCGATCGCATCGTCGTGCTCACCGGTGCAGGCATCTCGACCGACTCGGGCATTCCCGATTTCCGCGGGCCGAACGGGGTGTGGACGCGCAACCCGGCCGCCGAGAAGGCCGCCAACATCGAGGTCTACCTGCGCGACCCGGACGTGCGCCGGGCGGCGTGGCTGAACCGGCTCGACAACCCGATGTGGACGGCCGAGCCCAACTCGGGCCACGCCGCGATCGTCGAGTTGCAACGGCGCCGCAAGTTGCACGCGCTCATCACTCAGAACATCGACGAGTTGCACCAACGGGCGGGCACCGATCCCGAGCTCGTGATCGAGGTCCACGGCACGGCGCGCTGGACTCGATGCTGGGATTGCGGTGACCGGCGGCCGATGCGCGAGACGCTCGACCGGGTGCGCGCCGGCGAGGCCGACCCGCCGTGCCTGGTGTGCCACGGGATCCTCAAGTCGGACACGATCAGCTTCGGACAATCACTCGTGCCCGAGGTGATCGATCGGGCGATGCAGGTCAGCGAGGAGTGCGATCTGATGCTCGCCGTCGGCTCGACGTTGAGCGTGTATCCGGCGGCGAGTTGCGTGCCGATCGCGCGTGCGGCGGGGGCGGCGATCGTGATCGTCAACGCCGAGCCGACGGCGATGGACCATCTCGCCGACCACGCGTTGCGGGGCGGGATCGCCGAGATCCTGCCGGCCCTGGTCGGAGCACCGCGTGACGGGAATACCCGACCGGGTTGGTAGGTTTTTGGGTCTATGGCAACGTTCCGTGACCTGCTGTCGGCCGCCAAGGAGTCGAATCACCGAGATCTCGACCGACACCGCCGCCGAGCACATCGCCGCCGGTTACACGGTGCTCGACGTGCGTGAGCCCGACGAGTACCAGGAAGGTGCGATCGCCGGGCGCGATCCACATCCCGCGTGGACATCTCGAGTCGCAGGTCGAGAGCCGGATCAGCGACAAGATCGACGCCGGTCGTCGTCTACTGCGCCGGTGGCGTGCGCTCGGCGTTCGCCGCCAAGACGATGCAGGAGCTCGGGTACGAGACCGTCGAGTCGATGGCGGGCGGGTTCGGCCGGTGGAAGGACGAGGGCCGGGCGTGGAAGCAGCCGGCATCGCTGACCGCCGAGCAGATGAACCGCTACAAGCGGCACCTGCTGTTGCCGGAGGTCGGCATCGAAGGCCAGAAGAAGTTGCTCGACGCCAAGGTGCTGCTGCTCGGTGCCGGCGGGCTCGGTTCGCCGGCGGCGCTCTACCTCGCCGCGGCCGGCGTGGGCACGATCGGCATCGTCGACATGGACGAGGTCGACGCGTCGAACCTGCAGCGTCAGATCCTGCACAACGTCGACCGGATCGGCGACCGCAAGGTCGACTCGGCCAAGAAGTCGCTGACGATGCTCAACCCCGACGTCGACGTCGTCACCTACGACACGCGGCTGTCGGCCGCCAACATCATGGACATCATCGCCGGATACGACGTGATCGTCGACGGCGCCGACAACTTCCCGTCGCGCTACCTGCTCAACGACGCCAGCGTGAAGCTCGGCATCCCGGTGGTGCACGGCTCGATCTTCCGCTTCGAGGGCATGGTGTCGGTGTTCGATCCGAAGTCAGGGACCGACCTACCGCGACATGGTGCCCGAGCCGCCGCCCGCCGAGCTCGCCCCGTCGTGCGCCGAGGCCGGCGTGCTCGGTGTGCTGCCCGGCATCGTCGGCTCGATCCAGGCGCTCGAGACGATCAAGGTGATCCTCGGCCTCGGCGAGCCGCTGATCGGCCGGATCCTCTCGGTCGACACCACCGAGATGGAGTTCCGCGTGTTCAACCTGCGCCCCGACCCGGCCAACGTCGTCACGTGGGACAACCGCGACCGCATCATCGTGCAAGACCTCGAAGGTCTCTGCGCCCCCGGCCTCGCCCACTGATGCCGACGCATCGCCATTGAGCGGCTCCGCTGGGCGACGCACCTAGTGTGCGCCGATGATCGCTGATCGCTTGAACGAGCTCGGAATCGTGTTGCCGCCGGTGATGCCGCCTGCCGGCAACTACGTGAGCTGCGTCCTCGACGGCGACCTGCTGCACGTCGGCGGGCACGGTCCGGTCAACGGCGACCAGATCGTGCGCGGCAAGGTCGGTTCCGACCTCACTCTCGAGCAGGGCCGAGAGGCGGCGCGCATCACGGGCTTGTCGATCCTGGCGACGATGCAGGCCGAGCTCGGATCGCTCGACCGCGTCGAGCGGCTGATCAAGGTGTTCGGGATGGTCAACGTGGCCCCCGGCTTCAACCGCACGCCGGCAGTGATCGACGGTTGCTCCGACCTGATGGTCGAGGTGTTCGGCGAAGCGGGCCGTCACACGCGGAGCGCGGTCGGCCTGGCCGAGCTCCCGTTCGACATCGCCGTCGAGATCGAGCTGATCGCCCGCGTGCGCTGACGCGAGGCGTTGAGCTCGGGCCGTCTTGCCTGGTCGGGCCGCGGGGTGTAGGCCTGGTACCCCCACAGGGGTGGGGTCGGGATCAGGAGGTTGCCATGTTCGTGCAGTTGATCGAAGGAAGGACGTCGGATCCGGAGCAGCTCGGCCGTCAGCTCGGGCACTGGATCGCCCAACTGCAGCCGGGCGCTGTCGGGTATCTCGGCACGACCGGTGGCGTGACCAACGACGGCCGCGTGGTGCTGTTCGCCCGCTTCGAATCGGAGGCGGCGGCGCGAGCCAACAGCGACCGCCCCGAGCAGGACGCGTGGTGGAGCGAGACCGAGAAGTGCTTCGACGGACCGGTCGAGTTCACGGAGTCGAGCGACGTCGACTCGTACCTGGCGGGCGGCTCGGACGCCGCCGGCTTCGTGCAGATGATGAAGGTCTCCGGCGTCGACCGGCAGCGGATCGCCGAAGCCGATCGCGAGTTCGAGAAGGTCGCCTCGGACCTGCGCCCCGATCTGATCGGCGGGATCCGGGTGTGGACCGGGCCCGACGCGTTCATCGAGGCGAACTACTTCACGAGCGAGAAGGCGGCACGCGACGGTGAGGACAAGGAGCCGCCGCCGGAGCTGATCGACGGCTTCAAGGACTTCATGGAGATGATGAAGGACGCCGAGTACTTCGACTTCACCGAGCCGTTGCTCAACTCCGCCTGACGGTCGGCGTCCGTCGTCAGATCCGCGACAGCGTGCGCTCGACGCGCGCGAGGAACCGCTCGCGCTTCTCGGCGGCGGCGGTGTCGAGGCCGTACACGGCACACCACGTCGTCCGCGTGCGCTTCGAGCACATCGCTCGCAAGCGAGCGCGTCGCGGTGCGCTTGCCCGACTCGCCCTCGATGGCGTTGATCAGCTTGGACGAGCCGTGGGTGGTGACGACGACGATCCGGCGCACGTTGGTGAGCCGGGGCTCGAGCACGTCGGCGCCCGGCGGGAGCTCCCAGGCGACGCCGGCCACCCAGACGCGGTCCATCCATCCCTTGAGCATCGCCGGCTGCCCACTCCACCACGTGGGGTACACGAGCACGAGCGCCTGCGCCCACTGCAGGTCGGCGGCGTAGCGCTCGAGCGCCGGCGACACGCCTGGCTCCTTGTGCGTCAACCGCTCGGACGCCGACATCACAGGCTCGAAGCCGTCGGCGTACAGGTCGTTGACCCGCACCTCGTGACCCGCGCTGGCGAGCCCGGCCAGGGCCCGGTCGCGGGCGGCGGCGACGAGCGAGTTCGGGTCGGGGTGGCAGTACACGACCAGGGCCCGCATCACAGCGCCGCCAATCGCGACTCGATGTGCTCGAGATGGTGCTGCCGCGCCGTCGGCGTCGGCGGTGTCGATCGCGTACAGGCCGAGCCACGTGGTGCGCGCGCCGGATCCCGCACGACATGCGCAGGGCGCGGGTGATGATGCGGCGCCCGTTGTCGTTGACGAGCACGACGTACCGTCTCGGCGACCCGTACGTGCTGATGCCGACGATGCGCCGGACGTGGGTGAGACCGGGCTTGACCTTGCCGGTCGTGCTGTCGAACGTGAACCCGACCCCGGGCACCATCACCCGTTCGAGCCAGCCCTTGAGGATCGCCGGCAGCCCGCTCCACCACGTCGGGATAGACGAACACGACCGCCTCGGCCCGCAGCAGCCGGCCGGCGTGGTCGGCGATCATCGGATCGAGGATCGGGTCGTCGGTCTCGTAGGCGAGTCGCTCCTCGAGCGACATCGCCGCCGTGAAACCCTCGGCGTAGAGATCGATCACGTCGACGGTGTGGCCGGCCGCGGTCGAGGCCTGCGATGGCCGCCGCTGCGCAGGCGTGGGTGTAGCTGTCGGCGCACGGATGGGCGACGACGACGAGCGCGTCCATCACGCGGTCGGCGAGACGCTGTTCGAGCAGTTGCCTTGACCGCCGGCCATTCGCCGTCGGTGATCGAGTAGACGGCCGAGTCGCGCGGCTCGGGCGCGGTCGGTGTTGTAGCGCATGCGGTGGTTGCGCAGCACGCCTTCGAACGTGGCGCCGATCCGCAGGATCGCGGTGCGGCTGCGCTCGTTGCGGGCGTCGGTGCAGATCGCCACCCGCCACACGCCGATCGTCTCGAAGGCGTGGGACAGCAGCAGGTACTTGGCCTCGGTGTTGATCGCCGTGCGCTGGGCGGTCGACGCCAGCCACGTGCCACCGATCTCGAGCTCGTCGGGCTCGGCGCCGGCCGCGCCACCACTTGATGTCGAGGTAGCGCGTGCAACCGGCGAGCTCGCCCGTGTCGAGCCGGCGCTGGGCGAACGGGAGCACGCGGGCCGCGGCGTGGTCGGCGAGCAGCTTCTCGATGTACGCGCGTCATCGCCGCTGCGTCGCCCGGGACCTCGGTGTAGTCGTAGCGTCTGCCGGTCGACGTTGGCGGCCGCGACCAGCCCGTCGACGTGCTCGAGCGACGAGCGGTTCGAGCTGCACGTGGCGGCCGGTGAGGGTGATCGGTTCGAGCGGCTCGGGCACCCGGCCACGGTAGCCAACCAGCGCGCCTGCCACAATCGGGCCGATGCGCGATCACCGATCACGTCGCGGCCGACCCGTTCGGGCTGCGCTCGCTCGACATCGAGCGGCTGCGACGCAAGCGGGGCACCAAGTGGGGCCTGGCTCCGACCGGGTTACGCGGCCTGGATCGCCGACATGGACTTCGACGTGGCGCCCGGCATTCGCGCAGGCGTTGCGCGAGGTGATCGACGGCGACGAGTTCGGCTATCCCGACTGGGGCGGCATCGACGCCTTGTCGCCGGCCGCCCTGCTGTTCCCGCAGCGGATGGTGCAGCGCTACGGCTGGGATCCGATCGCTCGACCGGGTCGCACGACCTCGCCAACGTGATCCAGGGCGTGCGGGCGACCGTGCACCATCTCTCGCGACCGGGTGACGGTGTGGTCCTGCACATGCCGGCGTACTACCCGTTCCTCGACACGCATCTCGTCGATGCAGCGCACGTTGATCCCGGTCGAATGGGACGGTGACGCGCTTCGACTACGACCGCCTCGATGCCGAGCTCGCCGGTTCCGACGCACGCGGTCTGGATCCTGTGCCATCCGCACAACCCGACCGGGCACGTGTTCGACCGGACCGAGCTCGAGCGGGTCGCCGAGCTCGCCGAGCGGCACGACATCACGGTGATCGCCGACGAGGTGCATGCCGACCTCACGCTGTATCCGGCCTGTCACGTCGCCTTCGCCTCGTTGGGCGCCGAGGTCGAGGCGCGCACCGTCACGCTGACGTCGGCCTCGAAGGCGTTCAACCTGGCCGGCATGCGCTGGGCGGTGCTGCACTCCGGGAGCGATGCGCTTGCAGGCAGCGCTCGATGCGCTGCCGGCGCCACTACCTCGGCGCACCCAACCTGATGGGCGTCGTCGCCACGGCGGCGGCGTGGACCGTCGGGCGGGGCGTGGCTCGACGCCGTGCACGAGGTGCTCGACGAGAACCGCCGGACGCTGACGTCGCTGCTGGCCGAGCACTTCCCGGGAGTCGCTACCGGCCGCCGGCGGCGACCTATCTGGCGTGGATCGACTTCAGCGGCGCCGGGTTGGGCGACGATCCGGCGGCCGTCTTCCGCGAGCGCGGCGTCGAGGTCAGCGCCGGCCCGCAGTTCGGCCCGCAAGGCGTCGGGCACGTCCGGCTCAACATCGCCACCAGCCCGGCGATCCTCGAGCAGACCGTGCGGACGATGGCGGGCTGACCGCCCGCATTCGGCCGAATTCCGGCGTACCGTTGCGGTCGCGTGTTGAACGGACCCTTCGCACTCGCCATCACCGCCGGCATGGTGGCCACGGTCAATCCGTGCGGGTTCGCCCTGCTACCGGCGTACCTGGGAGCGTTCGTCGGCCTGCAGGACCGTTCCAGCAAGCTCGGTGCCGTCGGTCGCGCGTTCGCCGTGTCGGCGGTGCTGACCGCCGGGTTCATCACGGTGTTCGGCCTGCTCGGGATCGTCTTCAGCGGGGTGCTCGAGGAGGTGCAGCAGTACGCCCCGTGGTTCACGATCGTGTTCGGCCTGATCGTCGTCGGCGTCGGCATCTACCTGCTGACCGGCCGCGAGCTGGTGCTCGCGCTCCCCAAGCTCGAGCGCGGCGGCGCCGACGGCACGTTGCTCTCGATGTACCTGTTCGGAGTGTCGTACGCGGTGGCCTCGCTGTCGTGCGCGATCGCGCCCTTCCTGGTCGTGACGTCGAGCGCCTCGAACGCCGACAACTTCGTGTCGCGTGTGCTGACGTTCGCGTTGTACGGCGTCGGGCATGGGACTCGTCATCACCGTGCTCACGGTCGCCCTGGCACTGGCGCGGACCGAGCGTGGTCACGCGCTTCAGGGAGCTGCTGCCGACGATCAATCGCTTCGCAGGCGGGTTGATGGTCGTCGCCGGCGCCTACGTCGCGTACTACGGCTACTACGAATTGCGGCTCCTCAACTACGGCGGCGACGAGGACGATCCGATCATCGACGCCGCGATCCGTTTCCAGACCCGGCTCCAGAACCTGATGCCGAACACCGGCAACTACGGCTGGTACGTGCTCGGTGCGGTGCTGCTGCTCGCGGGAGCGGTGGCGCTGGCGTTGCGGTCGCAGCGTCACCGGGGCAGCGGACCGGCCGCCGCTCAGTAGATCGTCTGGCGAATGCGCTCGGGGTAGGCCGAGTCGTAGGCGGCGCCGTCGAAGGCACCAGCCGTGATCTGCTCGTTGATCTGGCCCACGGTCGGGAGCTCGTCCGGCGCGCGGTGCAGCTCGGGATTCCAGAGGTCGGATCGGATCAACGCCTTCGGGCATTGGGTGTAGGCCTCGGCCACGGTCACCTCGATCACGGTCGCCGGGAGCTTGCCGGCGTGCGTGAAGCTCTCGCGCAGCGCGGGCTCGGTGCGCAACACGGCGCGGCCGTTGACGCGGAACGTGACGCCGACGCCCGGGACGAGGAACAGCAGGGCGATGCGCGGGTCGCGGACGATGTTGCGCAGCGAGTCGACCCGGTTGTTGCCACGCCGGTCGGGCAACTGAATGGTGCGCGCGTCGACCACCCGCACGAAACCCGCCGGATCGCCGCGAGGCGAGCAGTCGACTCCCTCCGGGCCGACGGTGGCGAGCACGACGAACGGCGACGCCTCGATGTACTCACGCTGCAGCGGCGTGATGTGATCGGTGACCTTGATCATCGACGTCGTGACGGGTTCGCCGTACAGCTGCTCGAGCTCTTCGATCGAGCTGACGATCTCCATGCCGGCCACGGTACTCGCCGGGTTGCTCGGGCAACCCCGCGGTAATCGTCAGTCGCGGGTGACCTGCTCCAGCCGGGTCAGGCCGACCTCGAGCGCTCGCGTCAGGCGCGCTTTCTGGCCCGTGGCGAGCAGATCGACGACGAGCCCGGTGAACATCGCCTTGGCGAGCGAGGCCTCGATCGTGACCGTGGCGTGGGCCACGCCCTCGTCGACGAGGCGTTGCTCGATGTGCTCGCGCCACACGCCGATCTGATCGCCGCGCACTCGACGCGGCAGTCCGGTGACGGTGGCGTCGAGGGCGGCGGCCTCGATCCCGAGCCGGACGGCGGCCAGGTTCTGCGGCGAGCTGTTGATCCACCGCCACCAGGCCCTCAGCAGGTCGGCCTGCGACAGCCGCGGCCGGCGGTCCAACCATTGCGCTTCGACGTTCTCCTGCACGGTCTGCGAGCGGCGCAGGGCGGCGACGATCAGATCCTCCTTCGATCCGAAGTGATGGACCAGGGCGTTGACGCTGACTCCGAGCTGGCGTGCCATCGGCCGCAACGACACGTTCGCCAGCCCGTGCTCGGCGAGGTAACCGACGACCTCGTCGAGCAGCGCTTCGCGCCGCTCCACGTCGACGACGCGTCGCCATCGTGCGTCCTCAGGCCCGCATCCTGAGACCGGCCGGATCGACTGCGGGCTCGGTCTGGATGCGCGCCGGGCGGCGCTTGCCGATGATCTCGATCTCGAACTGCTGCGACGCGTCGGCCAGCTCGGACGGCACGTACCCCCACGCCAGCGACAGGCCCGAGTAGTGGGCGAAGCCCCCACTGGTGATCCATCCGACGACGCGGTGTTCGCCGTCGCCGGTCGACCACACCGGCTCGTCACCGATCACGTCGGCGGGGTCGTCCGGATCGACCTCGACCTCGAACATGACGAGTCGCCGTTCGGGCCCTGCGGCCTGCTCGGCCTCGACGGCGGCGCGGCCGATGAAGTCGTGATCGAACTTGAGGTAGCGGTCCATCCCGGCTTCGAGCGGCGTGTAGATCGGGCGGTACTCGCGGAACCAGGTGCCGAAGTGCTTCTCGAGCCGCATGGTGATCAGTGCCCGGAAGCCGAACAACGCCATCCCGTGTGGCGCGCCGGCCTCCCACAGGAGGTCGAACAGGTAGCGCTGGTACTCCGGGGCGCACCAGATCTCGTAGCCGAGATCGCCGGTGTACGTCATGCGCGACAACCACACCGGAGCCATCCCGATCTCGGCGTGGCGGAATGCCATGAACGGGAAGTCGGGCGTGGCGAGTGACGTCCGGGTCAGTGGCTGCAGCACATCGCGGGCGAGCGGCCCGGCGATCGTGAGCCCCACCATCGACAGCGCCAGCACCTCGAACCTGATCGGGCTGTCCGCCGGGAGATGGTCGAGGAACCAGCGCGAGTGGTGGACCTCGGCGGCTTGCGAACCGAACAGGAAGAAGTCGTCATCGCCCGTTCGCGACACCGAGAACTCGCCGACGATCCGGCCCTGCGGGTTGAGCATCGCCGTGAGGTGGGTGCGGCCGATCTTGGGCAGCCGGTTGGTGAACAGTCCTTGCAGCCAGTCGGCCGCGCCTTCGCCGCTGACGCGGTACTTGGCGAAGTTGGAGCATTCGCTCAAGCCGACCCGCTCGCGGACGGCGATCGACTCTTCGCGAACCAGCTCGAACGCATTCGACCGGTGGAACGTGACGTCCTCGACCGGTGGCTGACCCGGGCGTTGGAACCACAACGGGTGCTCCAGCCCGAAACCCGCCCCCCAGACCGCGTTGTGCTCGGTGAGACGGGCGTAGATCGGGGTCGTGTGCAACGGGCGCGCAGCCGGAAGCTCCTCGTTGGGGAACGTGATCCGGAACCGGCGCGAGTAGTTCTCGCGGACCTTGGCGTTGGTGTAGGCGAGGTTGGCCCAGTCGCCGTAGCGGGCGACGTCCATGCCCCAGATGTCGTCGCCCGGGTCGCCGTCCACCATCCAGCGGGCGAGCGACAAGCCGACCCCTCCGCCTTGCGACAGCCCGGCCATCACCGCGCAGGCGACCCACATCCCGCGCATGCCGCGGACCGGGCCCACGAGCGGATTGCCGTCGGGGCTGAACGTGAACGGTCCGTTGACGAAGCGTTGGATGCCGGCCCGGCCGACGGCGGGGAAGTGCTCGAAGCCGCGTTCGAGCTCGGGGGCGATCCGGTCGAGATCGTGGTCGAGCAACTGGAAGACGAAGTCCCATGGCGTCTCGCGCTCGGACCACGGCCGGTTGTTCTGCTCGTACGTGCCGAGCAGGATCGACTGGCCTTCCTGCCGGGCGTAGATCTCGCCTGCGAAGTCGATCATGTGCGGGAGCTCGCGCCCGCTCTGCGCGTTGTACTCGATCACCTCCGGCATCGGTTCGGTGACGAGGTAGTGGTGCTCCATCGCCAGCACGGGCAGTTCCAGCCCGACCATCCGCCCGACCTCGCGTGCCCAGAGCCCGCCGCAGTTGACGACGTGCTCGGCGTGGATCGTGTGGTCGCGGTCGGTGATCACGTCCCACGTACTGTCGGCGCGCTGAGAGAGCCCGGTGACCCACGTGTCGGTGTAGACCTCGGCGCCGCGGTTGCGGGCGCAGATCGCGTAGGCGTGGGTGACGCCGTACGGGTCGACCGACCCCTCGTCCGGGTCGTACAGGGCGCCGACGAAGAAGCGCTCCTCGAGCAAGGGGTTGAGTTGCTTGGCCTCGGCGACCGAGATCAGGTCCATGTGCATCCCGAGGTAGCGACCGCGGGCGCGAGCCATGCGCAGCCAGTCGAGCCGTTCCGGGGTGTCGGCCAGCATCAGCCCGCCCGGGAGGTGGATGCTGCAGTTCTGCCCTGATTCGGCCTCGATCTCCTTGTACAGGTTGACGGTGTACTGCTGGAGGCGGGCGACGTTGGGGTCGCCGTTGAGCGTGTGCATGCCGCCGGCGGCGTGCCAGGTCGAGCCGGCGGTGAGCTGCTTGCGCTCGAGCAGGACGACGTCGGTCCATCCCGCCTTCGTGAGGTGGTAGAGCACCGATGCCCCGACCACCCCACCACCGATCACCACCACCTGGGCCGACGTCTTCATGGGTTGCCTTTCACGATGTCGAATCCGTACGAGCTCGCAGCGAGGAGGGCGGATGCCCGACGAGTGGTGCACTCGTGAGCCGTCGCCAAAGCGCAGCGGGGGCGGCGTGCGAACCAATCATCAGTAGTCCACTGGGACGCCGCCCTCGGCGACTCGCCGGTCGACGAACTCGGTCGAGCTCCTCGAGCCGCGCCTCGTCGAGCGACGGTGGCTCGTACTCGCGCAGGAACAGCTTGACGAGCTGGTTGGCCTTGAGCACCGCCTCGGGACTGCCGGCGTCCTGCCACGTCTCGAAGTTGCGCCAGTCGCTGATCAGCGGGCGGTAGAACTCCGAGCGATACCGCGCCTGGGTGTGGGCGGTGCCGAAGAAGTGCCCGCCCGGGCCGACCTCGGCGATCGCCTCGAACGCCAGCGAGTCGTCGTCGACCACCACCGGGTCGAGGGCGGCCGACACCATGTGCAGCAGGTCGGCGTCGATCACCATCTTCTCGAAGCTGGCCTGCAAGCCGCCCTCCATCCAGCCGGCGCCGTGCATCATGAAATTGCAGCACCCCTGGACGGCACCCCAGAGCGAGAACATCGACTCGTATGCGGCCTGGGCGTCGACGGCATTGGCGGCGCACGTGTTGGAGCTCCGATACGGGACCCGGTAGCGGCGGGCGAGCTGGCCGCCGATGATCGCCGTCTTCCAGTACTCGGGCGTGCCGAATGCCGGTGCTCCCGACTGCATGTCGACGTTGCTCGTGAACCCGCCGTAGATGAACGGGCTCCCCGGACGCACGAGCTGTGTGAGCACCAGCCCGGCGAGTGCCTCGGCGTTCTGCTGGGCGAGCGCCCCGGCGAGCGTGATCGGCGCCATCGCCCCGGCCAGCGTGAACGGCGTGACGCACGTGACCTGGTTGGCGCGGGCCATCTCGATGATGCCGTGCGACATCGGCACGTCGAGCGTGAGCGGGGAGTTGGTGTTGACGATCGTGAACACGCTCGGCTCGGCGTCGAGCTCGTCGTGCGTGCGCCCGCGGGCGATGCGGACCATCTCGATCACGTCGAGGTTGCGCTGGCGGCCGAGCGAATAGACCGGGCAGCCCTTGTCGGTGAGGGTGAGGATGTCGTAGCTGCTGTGGAGGTGGCGCACCGATGCGTGCACGTCGACCGGCTCGACGGGATAGCCGCCGATGAAGTGGATGCTCTCGAGCATCTGCGCCAGCCGGCAGAAGTTCTGGTAGTCGTGGCGGTTGCCGGTGCGCCGCCCGCGATCGAGGTCGCTCGAGTTGGGTGCCGATCCGACCGTCCCGAACGTGAGCACGTCGCCGCCGATGTGCAGCGAGCGGGCGGGGTTCCACGAATGCAACGTGAACTCGGCGGGGGCGGTGACGATCAACTGCTCGACCATCTCCGGGTCGAACGTCACCTGTTGGTCGCGCACCGTGGCGCCACCCGAGGCGTAGATCTGCCGGGTCTCGGGGTCGAGCACCTTGAGGCCGATGTCGCGGAGCACGCGTAGGGCGGCCTGGTGGATGGTTTCGATCTGGTCCGCCGACAGCAGCTCGGTCGGTGGTTGTCGCAGTCGGGGTTGCGCGAACGGTCGCTGATCGGGCAGTGCCGATGAGCGCGTCGGCCTGGTCGCGGGTGCGGCCGCGGCGTCTCTCGCGATGCTCGTTGTCGGCGGTCACGGGCCCCTGAACTTCAGTGGTGGATTCCTGGTACGACCGTTCCGACTGTAGATGGTGGAGCTGCTATCCGGTTGGCCGGACGGAGGTGGTGTTGGCGAACGTGCGACGCGCCGCCACGGCGGCATCGCCCTTGATCGTCACCGTGCCGAGCGGCGCCAGCTCGCCGGCCGAGCTGCCGACGAAGAAGTTGACCTCGCCGGGCTCGACGACGTACGCCAACGATCGATCGTGGAACCCGAGGTCGGCGACGGCGATCTCGAAGTCGACGGTGGTCGAGGCGCCCGGATCGAGCGTCACACGAGCGAACGACTGGAGCTCGAGCACCGGACGGGTGACCGAGGCGATCGGGTCGCGGCTGTAGACCTGGACCACCTCGTCGGCCCGAACATCGCCGACGTTGCGGACCGTCGCCGAGACGACGATCGTGTCGCCCGGGGCGACGATCGGATCGGAGATCGCGATCGGGTCGATCGCGAACGTCGAGTACGAGAGCCCGTGGCCGAACGGATACAGCGGGAGGTTCGACATGTCGACGTACTCGCCGCGCCAGTGCGAGCGCCCGCCCGAGACCTTGTGGCCGTAGAACACCGGGATCTGACCGGAACTGCGGGGATAGCTGATCGGCAGCTTGCCGCCGGGGCTGGTGTCGCCACACAGGGCATCGCCGATGGCGCCGCCGCCGCGCTCGCCCGGCAGCCACGCCATGACGACCGCGTTCGCCGCGGCGTGGACGGCCGGCGATCCGATCGGCCGGCCGGCGACCAGCACCAGCACGACCGGCGTGCCGGTGGCGGCGACGGCGTGGACCAACTCCTCCTGCACTCCGGGAAGGTCGAGCGAAGCCACGTCACGTGTCTCGCCGGTGGTGCAGTCGAGCGTGAGCCCGGCGCGGTCGCCCATCACGAGCACGGCGACGTCGGCGGCGGCGGCCAAGCCGACCGCCTGGGCGAAGCCCGATCGGTCGTCATCGTTGACCCCGCATCCCTGGACGTAGCGAACGGCCGTGCTCGGGGAGCCGCTCGACCAGGGCGTCGAGCACGGTCTCGACGTGGCTGAGGTCGTCGACGTCGTCGATCGTCATGTTCTTGTCGACCGGGATCGAGAACAGGTTGCCGCCGCTGCGCGCCATGTCGAGCAGCGACTCGACGTGGGCGATGTAGGCGTAGTCGCCGAGCATGTTGCGGTGGCTGGCGGCGTTGGGACCGATCACGGCGACCGATGCCGGGCGCGAGAGCGGCAACACCCCGTCGTTCTTCAACAGCACCAGGCTGTCGGCGGCGACCCGGGCGGCGAGCTCGAGCTGGGCTTCGGTGCGGGTGTGGACGTGCGTTGCGCCGGCATCGACGAAGGGTTGCTCGAACAGGCCGAGCCGGAACTTCGACGCCAGCACCCGCTCGACGGCGCAGTCGATGTCGCCGATCGACGACCGCGCCGGACGTGAGCGCCTCGCGGAGATCGTTCGAGTAGCAGTCGGTGCCGGGGAGCTCGACGTCGATCCCCGACGTCAGCGCCAGCGCCGCCGCCTGCGGTCCCGACTCGGCGACGTGGTGGTAGTCGTCGAGCTGGCGGACGGCGAAGTAGTCGGACACCACGACGCCGTCGAACCCCCATTCGCCCCGCAGCAGCTCGGTCAGCAGCCACCGGTTGGCGGCGCACGGGATCCCGTCGATCTCGTGATAGCCGTTCATCACCGAGCTCAGCCCGGCCACGCGCACCGCAGCCTCGAACGGCCGCAGGTAGACGTCGCGCAGCTCGCGTTCGGTGAGATGGGCCGGGGCCCAGTTGAGCCCGCCTTCCGAAGCGCCGTATCCGACGAGGTGCTTGGCGGTGGCGATCACACCGGCGCCCAGGTCGTCGCCCTGCAGCCCGCGGACGTAGGCGATGCCCATCCGGGTCACGAGGTGCGGGATCCTCGCCGTAGGTCTCCTCGAGCCGGCCCCAGCGTGGGTCGCGGCAGATGTCGAGCACGGGCGACAGGCCGTGATGGGCGCCGATCGACCGCATCTGCAGCCTGACCGCATCGGCGAGTGCGGCGTTGAGCTCGGGCCGGAACGTCGCCGCGACGCCGATCGCCTGCGGGAACACGGTGGCGTCGCGGGCCATCAGGCCGGCGCAGATCTCCTCGTGGATGATCGCCGGGATGCCCAGCCGGGTGTGTTCGAGGAGGTGCCGCTGGAGCTCGTTGGCGAAGGTCGCCGCCTGGCCGGCGGTGAAGCCGCTGGCGCCGCACACGCGAGTGACGTGCCCGATCCCGTTGACGAGCAGCGGCCGGTCGCGCGCGCGGCGTCGAAGCCGGTGGGGGTGGCGAGCTGGAACACCCAGGCGCTGCCGAGCTGGGCGAGCTTCTCGTCGATCGTCATCCGCGCCAGCAGGTCGGCGACGCGATCGGCGGTCGACGCCGAGGCGATCGCGGTAGAGGGGATGCTGATCGTTGGTAGTCATGGTTCCTTCGTGGGTTATTCCTTGACCGCGCCGGCGGTGAGGCCGCCGACGATCTGACGCTCGGCGAAGGCGTAGAAGATCAGCGCCGGCAGCATGGCGAGGCTGGTGTAGGCGAGCACGAGCGCGAAGTCGGTCGAGTACTGCGTCGAGATGTTGTTGACGCCGATCGGCAGCGTGTGCTGGTTGGGGTCGACGAGCACGAGCAGGGGCAGCAGGAACGCGTTCCAGCTCCCGACGAGCGTGATCACGGCCACGGTGCTCAGCACCGGCCGCGAGCAGCGGCAGCATCACCGACCAGTAGAGACGCCACGGTCCGCAGCCGTCGATCGCCGCCGCGTCCTGCAGCTCCTGCGGGATGGCGCGGAAGAACGGGCGCATGATGACGATCGAGATCGGCAGGGCGAACGCCGCCTGCGGCAGGGCGACGCCGAGCGGGTTGCTGAGCAGGCCGATCTGGCGCAGCACGATGAACAGCGGCAGGATCGCCACGGCGACCGGGAACAGCAGGCCGAGCGTGAACAGGCCGTACACGAACTCGCGGCCCCGGAACCGGAATCGGGCGAGCACGAACGCGGCGAGCGATGCCGCCGGCAGCACGACGAAGGTCGTGAGCAGGGCGATCAGCGTGCTGTTCCAGAGCTGGCGCCAGAACGATCGTCATCTCGAGGATGCGTCGTGTAGTTGCTGGTGACCCACGGATCGGGCAGGCCGACCGGCTCCGTGACGAGCTGCTGGTTGGTGCGGAACCCGCCGAGCCACGAGAACAGCAGCGGGCACGATCACCACGCACAGCACGACCACGGCGACGAGGTAGAGCACGGCCCGCTTGGCATTGCGCGCCGTGAAGCGTCGACGCTGCGGCGCCGTGGCGGGAGCGTGCAGGGTGATGTCAGCCAACGAGACCAGTCCCTTGCAGGTCGCGGCGCAGGGCGAAGCGCTGGTACAGCAGGGCGACGACGAGCGACAGGGCGAAGATCACGATCGAGACGGCGCTGGCGTAGCCGAACAGGCCCTTGCGGAACTGGTCGTAGAGGTAGGTCGCCATCGTCGACGACGCGCCGATCGGGCCGCCCTTGGTGGTCACCCACACGAGGTCGAACAACTGCAGCGCGCCGATGATCGACAGGAAGACCGAGACCCGCAGGGTCGGGCCGAGCAGCGGCAGCGTGACGTAGCGGAAGCGTTGCCATGCCGAGGCGCCGTCGATCGGCGGCCGCCTCGCCGAGCTCCTTGGGGATCTGCTGCAGCCCGGCCAGCAGCAGGATCATGTGGAAGCCGAAGTACTTCCACGAGATCACGAAGAACAGGCTGTAGAGCACGATGTCGGGATCGGCGAGCCACTCGTGCACGAGCCCGCCGGCGCCGACCGCCTCGAGGGTCTGGTCGAGCAGTCCGGCGGGGCGCAGGATCTGGCGCCACACCACGCCGGTGACGACCTCGGACAGCACGTACGGGGCGAAGAACAGCGTTCGCAGCAGCGCCCGACCCGCGATCTTGGCGTTGAGCAGCAGCGCCAGACCGAGGGCGAACGGGATCTGGAGCAGCAGCGAGAGCACGATGATCGTCGACGTTGTGCCGCATCGCGTCGCGGAACAGCGGGTCGTCGAACGCCCGACTGAAGTTGTCGAAGCCGACGAACTGGTCGAGCGGCTCGAGCCCGTTCCAGTCGAACATGCTGTAGCGCATGCTCTGCACGATCGGGTAGAGCACGAACAGCGCCGTAGAGCAGCAGCGCCGGCGGCAGGAAGGCGACGATCGTCGGCCACGGCATGCGGTTCTGGCCGGCGGTGCGACCGGCCCGCGGCGGGCGCGCACGCTGCGACCGCACCGGATCGGGTGCGGCGCCGACGCTCGGTGGGCGATGTTGCGGTAGGAGCAGTCACGGTTCAGCAGCGATGGAGCGGTGCGGGTGGGAGGCTGGCGGGACAGCCTCCCACCCGCTGGTCGGAGCTGAGTCGTATCCAGCCCCTGCGCCACGGCGGTGATCGCCGCTGCCGCTTCCTCCGGTGTCGTCTCGCCGGCGAACAGCAGCGCGGTCTGGTCGTTGATCGCGGCGCCGACCTCGGCGGTGAAGAACTGGTCGAGGTACAGCTGCATGAACGTCGCCGAGTTGAGACCTTCGAGCACCGACAGCATGTTCGGGTCGGAGACGGCGTCGGCGGCGGCGGGGTTGACCGGCAGGCCGCTGTTCTTGGCCCAGGTCTCCTGGTTGTCCTCGTTGGTGATGAACTCGAGGAACGCCACCGCCTCCGGCGGAGCGTCCTTGCCGACCGCGAAGCCGTCGCCGCCACCGAACACGTCGGTCGCCGCCCCGGCGCCGCCGTCGACCGCCGGGAACGGGAACCAGCCGAGCTCGAACGGCATCTCGTCCTGCGGTGTCGACGCCGGCCTGGGTGCGGAACGCACCCGGCGCCCATTGGCCCATCAGGTCCATCGCCGCGCCCTGGCTGGCCATCGTGCCCGACTCGCCGTCGGGTGCGTCCCAACCGGCGCCGAGGAAGCCCGGCTGGAACGGCTCGAGCGCCGACGCAGGTCGGCGACCTTCTGCGCCGGCGTCGATCACGGCCGGCACGTCGAAGTTGTTGGTCGACGGCGATCTCGTTCATGGCGTCGGCGCCGCCGAGCCGCACCATCAGGTACGAGTACCAGAAGTGGGCCGGCCACTTGTCGCCGGCGCCGACCGCGATCGGCGTGATGCCGGCGTCCTTCAGCGTCTGCACGTCGGCGAGCAACTCGTCCCACGTCGCCGGCGGGGCGTCGATGCCGGCCTGGGCGAAGAGGTCCTTGTTGTACCAGAAGCCGACGATGCCGGCGTTGAACGGCACGCCGTACTGCTTGCCGTCGACCTGGTACAGGCCCGACCGGGCCGGCACCGAGGTTGCCGATCCAGCCCGACGCTCGGTCGGTGATGTCCTGCACGAGTCCGGCCTCGACCTGATCGCGCAAGGCGCCCGCCGCCCCACGACTGGAACAGGTCGGGCACGTCGCCGGCCTGCAGGTTGGTCTGCAGGGCGGCCTTGAAGGCCTCGTTCTCCATGACCGTGATGTCGATCGTCACGTTCGGGTGCTCGGCCGTGAAGGCGTCGGCCATCGCCTGCCAGTCGGCCTTGCCGGGGTCGTTGTTCTGGATGTGCCACCAGTCGATCGTCGACCGGCTCGCCGGAGTCGGCCGGCGCCGTCTCCTCGGCGCGGTGCGCTCTGCAGGCGGTGTCTTCGGCTGGGGCGCTCTCGGCCGTGTCTTCGGCGGGTGCGCTCGTCGGCTGTGTCTCGGCCGGTGCGCTGTCGGCGGTGTCGTCGTCATCGCCGCAGGCGACGGTGACGAGTGCGAGCGCGGCGATCAGTGCGATCGCTCCACGCACCCGATGTACATGTGTTCTCTTCATTGGTTCCCCCTCAGGAGCGGTGTGCGGATGGATATCGGTGTGCTGGTGTGATTGGTGTTGGCATGGCGGACATTGAAATCGATTTCAGAAAGGACCGGCGGTCGGTGCCCGGACGGTCACGATGCGGGCGGGGCGGTGCGTGGAGCGGACCACCAGATCGGTCGGCAAGGTGATGTGGATCGGGTACTCGAGGATCGTTGCAGCTCGGGGTGCTCGATCAGCGCCAGCAGCGTGCGCACCGCCTCGTGCCCCTGAGCGCCTGGATCGACTGGTCGACCGTCGTCAGGGGAGGGTTGGCGAGGGCCGAGTCGGGGATGTTGTCGAAGCCGGCGACCGACACGTCGTCGGGAACGCCGATGCCGAGCTCGGCCGCGGTGCGCATCGTCTGGATCGCCGAGAGGTCGTTGGCGGCGAAGATCGCCGTCGGGCGCGGATCGCGGGTCAGCAGCTCGCGGGCGGGAGCCTCGGCGGTCTCCTCCTTGAAGCCGCCGATGCGCACGAGATCGGGGTCGAAGTCGATGCCGGCATGCTCGAGGGCGGCCCGATAGCCGGCTTCGCGACGCCGCGCCGACTCGAGGTCGGGGCGGCCGGCGAGGAACCCGATCCGGCGGTGTCCGAGCGCGATCAGGTGCGCGGTCATCGCCTCGCGCGCCCTCGAAGTTCTGGGAGTCGATCGTCGGCAGCGTCGATCCGCCGACGTGCGGGTCGACGGCGACGACCGGCTGAGTGGAGGCGACGTCGATCACCGTCGGTGTGACCAGGATCGTGCCGTCGGTGAGCGTGCCGCTCAGGCGCGACACGTAGCGCCGCTCCCAGCCTTCGCTGTTGTGCTGGCCGGCGGCGTACACGACCATCTCGAAGTCGGAGCCGTGGAGCGCCTTGGCGGCGCCCTTGAGCAGCTCGGCGCTGAACGGCTCGATGTCGGCGACCAGGATGCCGATCACGTTGGTGCGCTGGCTGCGCAGGCTCCGGGCGACCAGGCTCGACTCGTAGCCGAGGTCGTCGATCACCGCGCGGACGCGCTCGAGGGTGGCCGTGGACACGCCGTAGCGACCGTTGACGACGCGCGACACGGTGGCGATCGACACGCCGGCCCGATCGGCGACGTCGCCGATCGTCACCCTCATCGATTGCGTCATCCCCGACGGTCCCCTCACCGCACGTTGCTCGCACCGCAGACGATCGTCTGCAAACGATGTCGAGAACGTTTACAACGACACCATGGCACGGACGACCAGGCGCGTGCAAGACCCTCCCGGGGAATCGATCGCTAGTCGAAGGCGCGCCGGTCGTTGGCCACGACGCGGTGGTGGATCGACTCGGCCAGCTCGGATTCGATGCTCCCGGCCGGGTCGGGCAGCTCCCGGCGATCCGCCGGACGCTCGACGATCGCTCCTTGCCGGGCGAGCTGCGGCCTGGAGCGCCGGGATGTCGACGTCTCGCAACGTCGACCTTGTCGGCGAGGGCGTGGACGGCGGCGACGCCGGCGGCCTCGCCCATCACCCAGCACTCCGGGATCTCACGCAGTGCGGCGTGGGCTCGCGTGTCGGCGGACAGATTGCGTCCCGCCGCCAGCAAGCCGTCGAGACGTTCGGGAACGAGGCTGCGGTAAGGGATCTCGAGCGTCGGGAACGACGGCGTCATTCCAGGGCACAGCCCGATGCTGTCGGGGTAGCTGCCGTCGGCCATCCAGTGCTCGATCGTGATCCGCTCGCTGCCGACCAGCCGTCGGGCGTGGCGGGTGCCGATCTGCGAGGCGGTGTCGAGGATCCACGCCCGTTCGAAGCCGGGCATGTGCTCGCGGAAGAACTCGAGCCCGGCGCGGGCGACATCGCGCGACACGAACTCGACCGCGGTCAGGTCGGCGACGTTGAGCGCCGAGTAGCCGGCCATCTTCGGCGTGAGGAACAGCGCCACCGAGTCGTACGGCGTGGGATGGGCGAGCAGCTTGATGCCCTGCTCGGCTGGCGCGCTTCATGACCTCGTTGAACTCGTCCTGGCACAGCATGCGGAAGTCGAGATAGCGACGCATGTCGACGTTGCCGAAGCGGAAGCTGGTGGTCAGCCGGGCGTGGGCGCTCTCGCCGTCGAAGTCGTCGTCGAACTCGGCGCCGGCCTGGGCGAACACGTCGCCGTCGCCGGTGCAGTCGATGACGACCGGCGCCGTCGAGCGCGAAGCGACCCTGCTTGCTCTCGAAGATCACGCCCCCGACGCGGTTGCCGTCGGTGATCGACGGCGACCACCCAGCAGTGCATCAGCGTGTGCACGTTCGCCTCGCGGACGATGTCGTTGGTGACGAGCTTGAGCACCTCGGGATCGACGGTCGGCGACCAGTGCACCGTGTCGCGGAGGGCCGCCGTGCGGACCCGCCAGTAGGCGGCCTGGACGGGATCGGTCGACCCCCACAGGCTCGGGTCGGGCCCGAGCGTCGCGTCGGGCCCGCAGCGATCGATCAGCTCGGCGCCGATGCCGGCCACGACCAGTCGACCGTCCCAATCGGTCATGCGATCGATCCACGACACGAGGCCGCCGGTCGAGAGCCCGCCGAGGTGGTTGTAGCGCTCGAGCAGCACGACGTCGGCGCCGAGCCGTCCGGCGGCGACGGCAGCGGCCGTGCCTGCCGGTCCGCCGCCGATCACGAGCACGTCGCAGCTGCCGTAGACCGGGGTCGACCGGGCCGGCTCCTCGATGTACGCCCCGGTTTCGGCCTCCACGACCGGCGACAGTACTGCGCTCCGGGACGGCCGCGAGTGTGATCGCTCGACACACCGAGACCAGGGCACCGTTCGCAGCCGGGGAACGCAAGGCTTGCCTGTCGGATGCGAATGCTAGGCACAATCCGCACACTCGGGCCCGCCGTCCGGGTGTTTGACAATGGACTATCCACCTGGGATTCTGGCCGGCGAGCGGTCCCAGGTGGTCAGTTCTGGGGGATATGCAGCGGCGGGCGGCTCGAGGCAAACCAACGCACATAGGGGGTACTGACATGGTTGATCGATCGACTCGCGGGCGGCGGCGCCGCCGACTCGCCGTTCCCGCCACGTCGCCGTGTTCGGCCTCGTCGCTGCTGCATGTGGCGATGACGACGACGACGCCGACGAGCCACCGCCGAGGCCACGGCCGAGCCGACCGCCGAGGCCACCGCCGAAGCGACCACGGCACCGACCGAGGCGCCCGTCCGAGGAGACGACCGCCCCGACCGAGGCCCCCAGCCGAGGAGACGACCGCTCCGACCGACACGACCGCCGAGACGACGGCGCCTGCCGAGGTGTCGAGGGCAAGGTCACCGACTTCGCCGCCTACGTCGGTGGGTCGGGCCCAGCCGACTCCAGCCTCGAGCCGGTCAAGGTCGGCTACTTCAACCAGCAGGGTGGCGCGGTCGAGGTCAGCCACACCAACATCGACGGCGTCAACAGCGCCGTGCAGTACATCAACGAGCAGGCCGGCGGAATCGGCGGCCATCCGCTCGAGATCGTCACCTGCTTCGTCGCCAACACCGAGGAAGAGGGCCAGCAGTGCGGCCAGCAGTTCGCCAACGACGACTCGATCGTCGCCGTGATCTCAGGCCCGACGTTCATCGGCACCGAGTCGTTCTACGCCGCCTTGGACGGCGCCAAGCCGGTCATCCACGGCGTGTCGGTGAGCCCGGCTGACACGGTCCAGGAGAAGGCCGCCGTGCTCTTCGGCGGCGCCAAGTACATCCTGGCTCCGTACGCCACGTTCGCCCGCGACACGCTCGGCACCAGTCGGCGGCGCTGATCTACCCCGAGGGTGCCGGTCAGGACGAGGGCGCCGAAGGGCAAGCGTCAGCGTTCGAAGCGGCAGGAATCCCGATCGAGGTCGGTCCGTACCCGGCCGACACGCCCGATCTGACGGTGCCGCTGATCGCCGCCGGACGCGCAGGAAGTCGACCTCGTGATGCCCGTGATCAACCCCAACGACTGCGTCAAGTTCCAGCAGGCGATCCAGCAGCTCGGGATTCCCGACGAGAAGGTGCTGGCCAGCCCGATCTGCATCAACGCCGACGTGGCCGAAGCGCTCGGCGACCTGCCGCAGTGGATCTACGCCGTGGCCTCGTCGCTGAGCATCGATCCGACCGATCCGTCGGTCCCGCCGTACACCGACATCCTCACCGCCCAGGGCAACGAGGCGATGATCGGTGATCCGTGGATCCTGGTCGGCTTCGGGCAGGCGATGACGCTGGCCAAGTTCCTGAACGCGGTCGGTCCCGACAACCTCAGCGCCCGACGCGATCATCGAGCAGATGAAGGCCTTCGAGGGTCCGCTGATCCTCGGCTCGCCGGTGCTCGATTGCGGCAAGTACCCAGATGCTCCTGGCGTGTGCAACGACTACACGCAGTTCTACAAGTACAACGGCGACGCCGGATGGGCAGCTGGCCGGCGGATTCGTCGGACCGCCCGAAGGATGGGTGCCCTAGCCACTGTCCGCACCGATCCTGATCACCGCACATCCCCGCCTCGAGGCCGAGTGAGGTCATGAAGGACGTCATCCTCTTCGTCCTGCTCGGCCTCGGGGCTGGCGCGGTGATCGCCGGGATCGCCATGGCCGTGGTCATCACGTACCGCGGCTCGGGGATCATCAACCTCGCCACCGGTGCGGTGTCGATGGTCGTCGGCGTACGCCTTCTGGGCGTTCAAGACCGGCTACTTCCATGTCACGCTCGGCACCGTTCCGGCGGCATCGTCACGATGGCCGTGGCGGTGCTGGTCGGTGTGCTGAGCGAGCTGCTGGTGTTCCGCCCGCTGCGAACTTCGTCGCCGCTGGCCAAGCTCGTGGCCTCGCTCGGCATCCTGCTGATCCTGCAGGCGACGATGCTGCTGTGGTTCGGCTCGGCGTCACAGTAGATCCCGAGCATGTTTCCCAAGGACATCGTCGATGTGTTCGGCAACTCGATCCCGGTCAACCGGTTCTGGATGGTCGGAGTTGTGGTCGTTGATCGCGCTCGCCCTCGGCGCGCTCTTCCGGTGGACACGGTTCGGCCTCGCCACCCGGGCGGCGTCGGAGAACGAGGTGTTCGGCATGCTCGCCGGGCTGTCGCCCGAACCAGCTCTCGATGGCGAACACGATGCTGGCGTCGGCGGTCGCAGGGGCGATGGGCATCGTCGCCGCCCCGCTCGCCCAGGCCGACTCGACGACGCTGGTGTTCTTCATCGTGCCGGCCCTGGCGGCGGCCCTGTTCGCCGGCTTCACGTCGCTGTGGATCGCCTGCCTGGCCGGCTTCGCGATCGGGATCGGCGAGTCGCTCATGGCGTGGGTGGTCGACGCCTCGACTGGTTCCCGACCGACCGCGGCAATCCGATCCCTGGCACTGCAGGCGCTGCTCACGTTCATCCTGCTCGTGTTCGCACTGTCGCTCCGCGGGCCAGCCTGCCGTCGCGCGGCGAGCTGGTCGAGAAGCGACTTCCGTTCGCACCACGGCCGCGACGGCTGGCCGCACCGGCAGCGGGCCTGGCGGTGGTCGGCGCTGCGCTGCTGATCGTGCTGCCGTTCGGGTACCGGCAGGCGCTGATGCTGTCGCTGATCGGCATCGTCGTCTGCCTGTCGCTGGTCGTCATCACCGGGTTCGTCGGCCAGGTCTCACTGGCGCAGGTCACCCTCGCCGGGGTGGCGGGGTTCGTCGTGTCGCACATGGTCGTGCGCGCCGGTGTCGGCTTTCCGTGGGGTCCGCTGATCGGGTCGGCTGCCGGTGTCGTCGTGGGCCTGATCGTCGGCATCTCGGCGTTGCGTGTGCGCGGCGCCAGCCTCGCCGTCGTGACGCTGGCCGGCGTGGTCGCGATCGAGCAGTTCGGGTTCGCCAACAGGCGGTGGGGCGCCGGTGTCTCGGGCTCGCCCGTCGAGCAACCGGACGCTGTTCGGGTTCAGCATCGGATCCGAACGCCGGGTTCCGAGGGCTCGACGACAAGCTCCCGAGCCCGGTGCTCGGCTTCCTGTACCTCGTCGTCGCGATCGCGCTCTGCCTGCTCGTGGCCCAGATCCGCCGCAGCGTGCTCGGGCAGCAGATGCTCGCGGTTCGCGCCAACGAGCGGGCGGCGGCGGCGGCGGGCATCAACGTCGCCCGGGTGAAGATCATCGCCTACGGGATCTCGTCGTTCATCGCCGGCACCGCGGGATGGATGTACGCCTACAACTTCGGGTCGGTGAGCGCCGCCCGGTTCGGCATCCTGATCGCGCTCGGATTCGTCGCCTTCGCCTACATCGGCGGGATCACGATGGTGTCGGGCGCAGTGATCGGCGGGCTGGTCGCGACCGAGGGCCTCGTGCCCGTACTTCTTCGAGGAACTGCTCCACATCTCCGGCAACTGGACGTTGCTCGTCGGCGGCGTGCTGGTGATCATCACGTTGATCCAGAACCCCGAGGGGGTCGCCGGCACGACGTATCGCAAGCGGCAGGCGGCCAAGCGCGCCAAGGCCGCGGCCGCTGACCGCGCGCCACGGCGTCGGCCGCGTCGACCGATGGCGACGGGCAGCAGGTCATGAGCGGGGTGAGCGGGTGAGCAGCGTTCTGTCGGCCCGCGGCATCTCGGTGTCGTTCGGCGGCGTGCACGCCGTGGTCGACGTCGACCTCGACGTCGAGCCAGGGCGAGCTGGTCGGGCTGATCGGCCCCAACGGCGCCGGCAAGACGACCTTCGTCGACGCCATCACCGGGTTCGTGCCGCATCGCGGCACGGTCGCGCTCGGACGGAGCCGACATCACCGGGCTGAGCCCGCACGAGCGGGCCCGGCTCGGCCTCGCCCGAACGTGGCAGGCGATCGAGCTGTTCGACGACCTCACGGTGCGCGAGAACCTCACCGTCGCCGCCGATCATCCGTCGATGCTGTCGTCGCTCAAGCAGCTCTTCGCCCGGTCGCACGCCGCGATCCGAGTGCCGTCGACGAGGCGCTCGAGGTGTTCGCCCTCGAGGCATCTCGCCGAGGCGACGCCGAGCGAGCTCACCCAAGGTCAGCGCAAGCTCGTCGCCGTCGCCCGGGCGCTGGCGGCACGCCCCACGCTGCTGTGCCTCGACGAGCCCGGCGCCGGGCTCGACGCCCGCGAGTCGATCGCCTTCGGCGGTCACCTGCGCGAGATCGTCGACCGTGGAACGCCGATCCTCCTCATCGATCACGACATGGGTCTCGTGCTCGGGATCAGCGACCGGGTCGTCGTGCTCGAGTTCGGCAAGGTGATCGCGGTCGGGACACCGAGCGACGTGCGCGCCGACTCCAAAGTGGTCGCCGCGTACCTCGGTTCGGCGGCCAACGAGATGGAGACGCTCACCGATGGCTGAGCCGGTGCTGAGCTGGAAGGGCTGTCGGCGGGCTACGACGCGGCCGCGGTCGTGCGCGAGCTCGACCTCCACGTCGAGCGCCGGTGAGGTGGTCGCCCTGCTCGGCCCGAACGGCGCCGGCAAGACGACCACGCTGCGTGCGATCTCAGGGCTCGTGCGCCCGATGGCGGGAACGATCCGCGTCAACGGCGCCGACATCGCCAAGGTCTCGCCGGCGGCGCGGGCCCGGCTCGGCATCGCCCACGTGCCCGAGGGGCGGGGAGTGTTCTTCGGGCTCACCGTCGCCGAGCACTTCCGTCTCGGCTCCCGCGGCGAGCACGCTCGACGAGAGCATCGCCTACGAGTACTTCCCGGCGCTGGCCAACATCGGCGAGCGTCGCGCCGGGCTGCTGTCGGGCGGCGAGCAGCAGATGCTGGCGCTCGGCCGGGCGCTGGCACGCAAGCCACGACTGCTGCTGCTCGACGAGCTCTCGCTCGGGCTGGCGCCGGTGATCGTCGAACGCCTGCTGCCGGTCGTGTCGACGTACGCCAAGGAGAGCGGCTGCGGGGTGCTGCTGGTCGAGCAGCACATCCACATCGCGCTCGCCGTCGCCGACCGCGGATACGTGCTGTCGCACGGCGAGCTGATCATCCACGAGTCGGCCGAGACGCTCCGCGCCGACCACCAGCTGATCCTGTCGGGCTACCTCGGCGAGCAGGAGACGACAGCGTCGTCAACGCCCGAGTCGAGCTGACGGCTCGACGTCAGGCGCTGAGGTCGACGGCGTTGACGCGGACCGGGTTGACGGTGACCACCACGCGGCGTCCGTCGGGGCCGTCCCAGTCGCGGATCGGCGGGTTGCCGTACTTGCCGCCCATGTGATCCGTGAACGCGTAGTCGGGGTCGGGCTCGATCGTGGCGTCGCCCCTGATCTCGAGGTAGCGCTGCACGTTCGCGGTGTCGAGGATGAACACCGTCACGGCAGGGTTGGCTTCGAGGTTCTTGACCTTCTGGCGCGCCGTGTTGAGCGCGATCTTGATCACGCCGTCCTCGGCGAGGAACCAGGTCTGGGACAACTGAGGGCGGCCGTCGGGAGCGATCGTCGCCAGCGTGAGCGTGGGGGCGTCGAGCAGGTCGGCGTGGCTGGAAGGGACCGAGGGGGCAGGCATCGGATGCCGCTCCTTTCGTTGCGGACACGGCATCGAAGCGCCGCATCGTCGACCGATGAACGTTCGGACTGTAAATCAATCCGAGAACCTGCGATACACGAGCGTTCCGCTACCGGGGACAGATTCGTTCGCCATCGCGGCCGACGTCGGCAGGATGTACGTTCGGACGCGCCGTCGCAGGGTCGACGTGCGTCCGTCGGGGGAAGCGCCAACTATCGGGAGGACTCGTCATGCGACGTAGTACAGATCGGATTCTGACCACGCACGTCGGCGCGCTGCCGGCGCCACTCGACGTGTGGGCCCACCCGGAGGTGGCCGACGATCGCTTGCGGGAGGCGGTCGCCGAGGTGGTCGCCGCCCAGCGCGACGCCGGCGTCGACTTCATCAACGAGGGCGAGCTGACCAAGGGCGGTCACTGGGTCGAGTACCTGCCGACCCGGCTCGGCGGGTACGAGGCTGCGCCGGAAGGCGGCGCCTACGGCGAGCTGCTGATGTCGAGCAAGGACTGGGTCGACTTCCTCGACTTCTACCTCGCCGTGCTGAAGAACGGGACGTTGTTCGAGCAGTCGGGTGGCACGCAACACGTCCCGGAGGGCGCCGACACGACCGCCCAACTCGTCGACGACTGGGTGGCCACCGAGCCGATCCACTTCAAGGGCCACGCCCTGCTCGACCGCGAGATCGCGGTGATGAAGGAGTCGCTCGGCGACACGCCGGCGTCCGACGCCTTCCTCACCACCACCGCGCCGCTCAGCGTCGAACCGGGACGCGTCAAGGGCATCTACGCCACCGACGAGGAGCACGTCTACGCCATCGCCGAGGCGATGCAGGTCGAGTACGAGGCGATCGCCGCTGCCGGCTTCCAGGTCCAGGTCGACGACGCCTGGCTGGGCGCGCTGTGGGACCGGATCGGCATCCCGATGGGCATGGACGGCTACCGCAAGTTCTGCGAGATGCGCTGCGAGGCGCTCAACCACGCCCTGCGCAACATCCCCGAGGAGCAGATCCGGTACCACCTGTGCTGGGGCAGTTGGCACGGCCCGCACTCGACCGACCTGCCGCTGCCCGACGTGGTCGACATCATCCTCAAGATCAAGGCCCAGATGTTCCTGATCGAGGCCGCCAACGTGCGCCACGAGCACGAGATCGCGCTGTGGGAGGACACCAAGCTGCCCGACGGCAAGATCATCGCCCCGGGTGTGGTGACCCACTCGACGCCGCTGATCGAGCACCCGCAGCTGGTCGCCGACCGCATCGAGCGCTGGGCCAAGCTGGTCGGCCGCGAGAACGTGATCGCCTCCACCGACTGCGGTCTCGGGCTGCGGCTGCACCCGCAACTCGCCTGGGCCAAGCTGAACTCGCTGACCGAGGGCGCCGCCCTCGCATCGGCCGCGCTCTGGAAGTAGTCGGCGCTACGACGACGGGGCGGTGAGCCAGCGGCGAATCTCGTCGCTGTGCGCACCGAGCTTCGGTGGCGCGGAGTCGTAGCGCAGTGCGCTGGCGCTGAACGTGACCGGGTTGCGCACCGCACGCAGCCCGTCGCCGAGCTCGACCAGCGGCTCCAGCCCGAGCCGTTCCGCCAGCTGCACGCCCTCGCCGATCGAGTTGATCGGACCGCACGGCACGCCGGCCCGGTTGAGGGCGATGAACAGGTCGTCGGCCGACCATTGGCGCAGTCGTTCGACGAGCAGCGGATGCAGCTCGTCGCGGTTGCGGGTGCGATCGGCATTGAGCGTGAAGCGCGGATCGTCGGCAACGTCGCCGATCCCGAGCACCTCGCACAACGATCGGAACTGGCGGTCGTTGGCGGCGGCGATGATCACGTCGCGGTCGTTGGTCGGCATCGCCTGATACGGGTACACGCTGGGGTGGGCATTGCCCATCCGGTGCGGCACGACGCCGGCCGCGGCAAAGGCACCCGACTGGTTGACGAGGCCCGACAGCGCCGAGGCCAGCAGGCTGACCTCGACGTGCTGACCGAGACCGGTCTGCTGTCGCTGGTGGAGCGCAGCCAGCACGCCGATCAGCCCGTGCAGCCCGGTCATCACGTCGAACAGCGGCCACGCCGGCGCGGAAGGCCGGCCCGTCCGGCTCACCGGTGAGGCTCATCAGCCCCGACACGGCTTGCACGACGAGGTCGTACCCGGGCAGCCAGGCGCCCTCGGCGGTGCCGAACCCGCTGATCGAGAGGTACACGAGGCCGGGGTTGAGGGCCTCGGCGGAGGCGTAGTCGAGGCCGAACTTGGCGAGGCCGCCCGGCTTGAAGTTCTCGACCGCGACGTCGGCGCGACGCAACAGCTCGCGTGTCAGCTCGACGTCGTCCGGGTCGTTGAAGTCGAGCACGATCGACTGCTTGTTGCGGTTGATCGAGAGGTAGTACGTCGACACGCCGTCGTGCTCGGGCGGGCGCCAGGTCCGTGTCTCGTCGCCGGCCGGGCTCTCGACCTTGATCACGGTGGCGCCCATGTCGGCCAGCAGCATCGTGCAGTACGGCCCGGCCAGCACCCGCGACAGGTCGGCGACGATCAGTCCATCGAGCGGGCCGGGGGCGGCGTTCACGTCGGATCGCTCCGCAACTCGAGCACGGGCAGGTAGTCGTCGATCGTCAAACGCACGAAGCCGTCGACGAACAACGCCTCGCGGATCGGCAGCGACGCGTCGTCGGCGAGCACGTCGACGAGCGCCTCGGCGAGTCGATCGCCATCGGCGATCGAGACGCTCGTGCGAACCGTCACCGCCGGACTCGGGACCCACGGCCCGAGGCCGAGCCGGTGCAGACCACTGACGAGGTCGGGTTGCTCGCGCTCGATCAGTGCCAGGCTCCACGAATCGATCGCGGCAAGGTCGGCGTTGCCCTCGGCCAGGGTGCGCAGGCTCTCGACGTGAGCGCCACTGAACGTCACAACACCCGGCCATGCGTCGTGCGTGCCGACCGTGGCGTTGAGCAGGCTGATCCACCCCGACAAGCTGTCGACGTCGTTGGCGACGACGCCCACGTCGGCGGCGATCAGGTCGGGGAGCGCGACGTCGTGCGGTGAGACCAGCGTGCTTCGATAGCGATGACCGTCCGCCTCGGGGATCGACAGCGAGAATGCCCCGAGCACCCGGTGCTCGTCGGCGAACCATCGGGCGAGCGGCCAGCCGCACACGTGGTTGACGGCGCAGTCGGGATCGGACCATCGAGCTCGCGCGTCGCCGCTGTGTTCGAGCGCAGGGGGCAACCACGCGACCCGCTCGCCGAGCGCCGACCACAGGGCGTCCCACGCCCACCTCACCGACTCGAACGGATACATCCCCAGCTCGGCGATCGGTGTCGGCACGCAGACGTTCTACCCGTCCGCCCCGCTCCTCAGCGAGTCTGCGCCTACCCTCGCGCGGGTGGACACGATGACGATCGGCGGATACCGGTTCTCCGAGTCGGACGCACAGAGGACCTTGTTGCACGCGTTGGATCTGCTCGACCTGTATCCGCCGCAGGCGATCGCCCTCCAAGGCCCGCGTCGGGCGCGGATCCTGGAAGCGCTGGCAGACGTCGAACGATCGAGCCGGTGACACCACCGAGTCGGTGCTGTCCCGCGTGTGGCCGGAGCTGCTCGGTGCCCGCGACGAGCTGGTGGCATCCGGCTCGCTGCCGAGCCGGGGCGAAGGCGTCGTGGCGCGGGTGAGCGCTTCGGACGGAGGCGTGCCGAAACAGGCGGTCGACAGCGCAGACGTCGGTCTCGGCGGGCTGAACGGCGATCGCCAACGAACCCGCAAGCATCACGGGCGGCCCTGGCAGGCCCTGTGCCTGTGGTCGTCGGAGGTGATCGCCGACCTGGCCGCCGAAGGGCACCCGATCGGGCCGGGCTCCGCCGGTGAGAACGTCACCATCTCGGGTCTGCGATGGGCGGATGTGATCCCTGGTGTGCAACTGCGGATCGGCAGCGTGCACTGCCAGGTGTCGGCGTTCGCGTTGCCGTGCGCGCAGAACGCGCGCTGGTTCAGCGATCGCGACTTCACCCGCATCCACCACAGCCGTGGCCCGATCAGCCGGGTCTACGCCACCGTGCTCGAACCCGGAACCGTCACCACCGGAGATGCGGTCGTGCTCGAGCCATGAGGCGAGGGCCTCGGCTCCGCTCCGCCTCGCCGCCGGCCTGACGGCTTCGATCAGATCGCGGCATGCCACGCTTGCGTCAGGTTCCGAGGGCCGAGGCCGATCCACGGTCGGTGCTCCCGATGTACGACTTCCTGTTCGGCGATCGTGACCCGGTGGCCGAGCCCGGCACGGCGACCGGGACACCCGGCGATTGGTGGACCGTGTTCGCGCTCGTGCCCGACATCTTCGCCCACTGCGTCGGCGGCTTCCGCGTGTACCGGAGCCCGGAGCGGAGGCTCGACCCTCTGTTGCGCGAGCTCGGTCAGACCCGAGCCGGGTGGCTGACGTCGAGTCAGTTCGTGTACTCGCAGCACTGCAAGAGCTGCCGCGGGCTCGGCATGCCGGAGGAGAAGATCGCGGCGATCCAGCACTGGCAGGTCGCCGACTGCTTCGACGCCCGTGAGCGAGCTCTGCTGGCGTACACCGACTACCTCGTCGACCAGCGCGGCCGCGTGCCGGACGCGGTGTTCGACGCCTTGCACGCTCACTTCTCCGACGAGGAGATCCTCGAGTTCACCTACATCACCGGCCTCTACTTCATGCACGCCGTGATGACGAAGGCGCTCCGGTTGGAGTGGGACGACCGCGACGACCCGATGACCGAGATGCCATCCCCGGAAGGCTTCGATCCGGCTCGCTTCGCTCGCGGGCACCGGGCTCTCGCGCAGCTGCTCTCCGCCTCGACGCTCGCCGCTGCGCTTCGACGCTAGCGCTCGCCGGAACGGCGCTAGCGTCGCGGTATGGGGACGAACGAGCGGTTCGAGCTGCGCGGGGTCAACCACATCGCGCTCGTGTCGAGCGACATGGCGCGGACGGTTCGGTTCTACCGCGATGTGTTGGGCATGCCGCTCGTCAAGACGATCGACCTGCCGGACGGCGGGCAGCACTTCTTCTTCGACATGGGGAACGACGACTGCCTCGCGTTCTTCTGGTTCCCGGGTGGACGACCGGCGGTTCCGGGTGTCTCCAACCCGGCCGCCCTGCCGGGCGAGGGCGACTTCGAGTCGGCCCACTCGTCGATGAACCATCTCGCCTTCGACGTGCCGCTCGAGCGCTTCGAGGAGTACCGCCAGAAGCTGATCGACGCCGGCGTCAAGGTGAGCATGGTGCTCGACCACGACGACAGCGAGTACCAGGTGGCGCGAGCGTTCCACCCGGGCGTGTTCGTGCGCTCGTTCTACTTCTTCGATCCCGATGGGATCATGCTCGAGTTCGCCAGCTGGACTCGGGAGATGGGCCGTCCCGACGACGTGACGGCGCCGCCCGCCGACGCCGCCGGTGATCGCGTCGAGATCTGACTACTCGGTACGACTAGGGCTCGACCGGCATGTCGTAGGTGATCCACGTCGTGCGCGTGGCGAGCTTGTCGTACACCGCTCGCGCCCGATAGTTGTCGTCGGCCGTGGTCCACCGGATCACGGGCCAGCCGCGCTCGACGCCGATCTCACGCATCGCCGCATAGAGCGCATCGACGGCGCCCGAGCCACGATGTCCGGGGTCGACGAACAGGTCGTCGAGGTACCCGCACTTGACGCCTCGCAGCGGTCGCACCCACTCGCGGAGGTGTGCCAAACCCTGGATCTCGCCGGTCTCGTTGCCGTCGCCGTCGACGGGCGCGGCGACCAGCGCCTCGACCGTGCGGTCGTCGTGGATCCATCCCCAGATCTGGCGCTGGTGCTCGTCCGATGTCGGCCAGTGGTAGAACGCGGCGTACCCGCGATAGAGCCGTGACCACGGCTCGAACTCGTCGTCCCGAACGTGCCGCACCACCCAGTCGCTCATGCGCCGACCGTACGGCGCCAGCAACCGGCAAGCGTTTGCGTTGACGACGTCAGGATCCGCGGCGGCGGCGGATCTCGGCGGTGATCGGCGGGAACGACCTGGTGCAGGTCGCCGATCACGGCGTAGCCCGCCTTGGTCACCATGTTGGCTTCGCGGTCGGTGTTGATGGCGATGATGTTCTTGCTCGCCATCGCACCCACCCAGTGCTGGATCGCCCCGGAGATGCCGCAGGCGAAGTAGACGTCGGGCGCGATTCGTGTGCCGGTCTGGCCGACCTGATCGGTGTGGTTGCGCCAGCCGTTGTTGGTGACGGCTCGCGAGCACCCGACGACGCCGCCGAGCTCGGTGGCCAGCTCCTGGAGCGGGGCGAAGCCTTCCGGCGAGCCGACCCCGCGCCCGCCGCCGACCACGACCGGTGCCGTGGCGAGGGTGACGCCGGCCTCGCGTTCGACGCGACCCTTCACCATGATGCGTGACAGCGACGGGTCGAGCGTCGACGCTCAGCGTCGCCGGAGCCGCCGCGCCCGGGGTCGGCGCCGGTTCGGCGTCGACGGCGTGGTGGGCGACGGTGACGAGCTTGACGGCGGCCGACAGCGTCGCCTGCTCGAGCAGCGAACCGCCCCATCGCACTCGGGTGAGCTCGCAGCGGTTCGCCGTCGCCGAGCTCGGTGCAGTTGGCGGCGAACGGCAGGTCGAGGCGGGCAGCGGCTTGGGCCAGCACCTCGTTGCCGCGGTCGGTGCCGGTGGCGAGCACGACGTCGGGAGCGAGCGCCCGCACCGCCTGGGCCACGACCTCGCCCCATGCTTCCGGGCCGTAGTCGACGAGCAGCTCGTCGTGCGCCTGGTGCACGGTCGTCACGCCGTAGCCGGCGAGCTCGACGGCGATCGCGTCGGCGTCGGCACCGATCGTGAGCGGCGTCGACACGATCGCCGAGCGACCGGCGACGGTGAGCGCCTCGAACGTGGCGCGGGCGACGGTGCCCCGGTCGTGCTCGACGACGACGAGCACCGATCCGGCCATCACAGCACCCCGATCTGCTCGAGCACGTCGACCACCGCCGGCGCGGCATCGGGACCGGTGCCGAGGATCACCGTCTCGGACCGCGTCTCGACCGGTCGCTCGAGCGCGACCTTGGCGAGCCCGCCGACATCGCCGACTCGGGGCGATCGTGGCGACCTCGGCCTTCTTCGACGCCAGCCGGCCCTTCATCGTCGGGTAGCGCGGCAGGTTGATGCCCTTCCTTGACGCCGACCACTGCCGGCAGCGGCAGCTCGTACGTCTCGCGGCCGGCGTCGGCCTCGCGCTGCACGTGGGCGACGCCACCGTCGATCGCCAGAGCCCTTGCCGCCGTTGACCATCGGCCGGCCGAGGGCATGGGCGACGCGGATCCCGACCTGGAACCCGCCGGAGTCGGCCGACTCGTTGCCGAACAGGATCAGGTCGAACGGCGCCGTCGGACGACTCGAGCTCGCGGACGGCGCCGATGATCGCCTGCGCCGTGCGCTGCGGATCCCAGTCGCCGTCGGTCGGTCGGCAGCAGCACGGCGTTGTGCATGCCGACCGACACCGCGTACCGCAGCTGCTCCTCGGCATCGGCCGGCCCGAGCGTGAGCACGGTCGCCTCGCCGCCGTGCTGCTCGACGAGTTGGGCCGCGGCCTCGACGGCGCACTCCTCGTGCGGGCTGGTGGTGAACGCCAGGTGGGCGGTGTCGACCTCCTGGCCGTCGGCGGTGATGTTGATGCGAGCCCCGGGCGCCGGCACGCGCTTGACGCAGACCAAGAATTCTCATGGGTGTCTCCAGACCTGCTGTCAGGCGACGAGGGAACGCGCTCAGCGACGCAGTCGCATGCGGCGCGAGGGGGAAGCGGAGCGGACGATGAGACCGCCATCATGATGGATCGGTCTTCATGCGCTTGTCGTCGGGGTCGAACAGGGGTTGGCTGCCGACCCGGGCGACGGTGACGGGGTACTGCTCGTTCATGTAGACGACGCCGAGCTTGTTGCCCTCGACGGCGTGCTCGGGCGGGAGGTAGGCGAGCAGCAGGTAGGTGCCGAGCGACGGTGCGGCGCCGGCGGTGGTGACCCGCGACGGCCGGCCGTGGGAGTCGACGATGCGCTCGCCGTCGAGCGTGACGATCGGCTCGTTGCCGCCGGTCGGGTAGCGCTTGATGCCCGGCCGCCGACGTCAGATCGTCGATCGACAGCGTGCACATGATCGCCGCCGGGCCCGACTGCTCGGCCTCCTCGCGCGCCTTGAGGTAGGCCGCCTTGCCGATGAAGTCGGCCGACTTGACCTTCGGGCGCGCCAGCCCGGCCTCGACCGGGTTGTACTCGCTCTCGAGCTCGGCGCCCATCAGGCGGTAGCCCTTCTCGATCCGGCCGGTGACGGCGTAGACGCCGATGCCCGACGGGACGGATGTCGAACTCCGAACCCGCATCACGATCGTGTCCCACAGGCGCAGACCGTGCTCCATCTTGGTGTAGATCTCCCAGCCGTTCTCGCCGACGTACGAGATGCGGAACATCGTGCACGGCACGCCGTCGATCAGCACGTCGCGCACCGCGCCGTACGGGAAGCCCGTCCTGGGTGACGTCGTAGGGCTTGTGCTGGCCGGTGACGATCTTGGCCATCGTCGCCTGCGGCCTTGGGGCCCCACACGCCGATCGTGCAGATGCCCGGCGGTCCTGTCGGTGAAGCGTCGACCGAACCGTCGGTGGGCAGGTTGCGGGTGAACCAGTACTTGTCGCGGCCGCCGTCGAAGGCGCCGGTGACGACACGGAAGTGGTGCTCGCCGAGACGCATGATCGTGAGGTCGGTGCGGAACCCGCCGTCGGGAGTGAGCAGCGGCGTGTAGATCGACCGGCCGACCGGCACGTTGCACGAGTTGACGGTCATGTGGTCGAGGAAGGCCAGCGTTCCAGGGCCTTCGAAGTCGAACTCGTTGAAGGCGGTCAGGTCGACCATCCCGACGTGCTCGCGGATGTGGAGGTGCTCGGCGTTGGTGATCGGCGACCACCAGCGGGCGTCCCACTCGTGCTCACGCGGCTCGCACTGGCCGGGGTAGCGGGCCATCAGGTCGGCGTTCGACTCGTACCACTGCGGGCGCTCCCACCCGCGGGCGTCGAAGAACACGGCGCCGAGCGCTTCCTCGCGGGCGTAGAACGGGCTGCGGCGCATGCCGCGCTGGCTGGCCCACTGCTCGCGCGGGGTGGACGATGCCGTAGGTCTTGTTGAAGTGCTCGCCGCAGCGGGCGTAGATGTGGTGCTCGGTCTTCTCGTGCTCGTAGAAGCGGGCGATGTCGGAGCCGTGCGGGTCGCACATGCGCGGGTAGCCGTAGTGCATCCACTCGGCGACGAGCTGGGCGATGCCGGGGCCTTCCTTCACCCACACGGCGGCGGCCGACCACAGGTTGCGCACCTCGGGCGTCTCGCCGAGCACCGGCATCGCGTCGGGCGTGAGCGAGAGCAGGCCGTTGATGGCGTACTTGATCTCGGCGTCGCCGAGCATCTCCATCAGCTCGATCGCCTGCTCCATCTGCGGATCGAAGTCGTCGTAGGTGAGCGGCAGCTCGGTGGGCGAGAGCGGCGACTCCTCGTTCGACGGGATGTCGTCGGGGTGGTGGAAGATCGGGCGGTGGGCGTACGAGCCGACCTCCATCGAGCCGGCCGACTGGCGCTCGTAGCAGAACGTGTCCATGTCGCGGACGATCGGGTAGGCGACCTCGGCGTTCGACTCCTGGAGGATGTCGATCGGGCCGACGTCGGCCATCTGGTGCACGGCCGGGGTGAGCGGGATGTTGGCGCCGGCCATGGCGGCGATGCGCGGGCTCCACACGCCGCAGGCGATGGCGACCGTGTCGCACTCGATCCGGCCCTTGTCGGTGACGACGGCGGTGACCGATGGTGATGCCGTCGACGGTCTCGGTCTCGATGTCGAGCACCTGGGTGTTGGCGAACACCTGCAGGGCGCCGGCGTCGACCGCCTCTTCGCGCATCAGCGTGCCCATCTGGAGCGAGTCGACCACCGACACCGACGGCGTGTAGTAGCCGCCGAGCACGATGTCGGCGTTGATGAACGGCACGAGCTCCTTGACCTCGGCCGGCGTGAGCAGCGAGGCCTCGATGCCGTACGTCTTGGCCGACGTCATGCGGCGGTTGAACTCCTCGAGCCGCTGCGGCTCGCGGGCGACCTCGATCCCGCCGCAGGTCGTTGTTGACGCCGTACGCGATGTACTGGTTCTGGCTCTCGACCGTGAGGAACGCCATCTCCTTGTTGTGGTCGGTCGGGAAGATGAAGTTCGAGGCGTGGCCGGTCGACCCGCCGGGGTTGGGCAGCGGGCCCTTGTCGAGCAGCACCATGTCGGTCCAGCCCGAGCTTGGCGAGGTGCCCGGCCAGGCAGTTGCCGACGATGCCGGCGCCGATGATCACGCACTTGGCCTGGTGCCGGAACGTCGCTCATGGCCTCTCCTCGTACCCCGCGAACGTGCGGTGGCGGTCACCACCGGTTGTCTGATATATCATGAATGTATCACGAATGCGCAGATCTCGCTACTGAGTGCACGGGCCTACGACGAGATCCGGCGCAAGATCATCAGGCTCGAGCTCGCGCCCGGTGACGTCGTCCGCGAGGAGGCGCTGCAGGACGCAGCTCGGGATCGGCCGCACGCCGATCCGGGAGGCGTTGCAGCGTCTCGCCCGCGATCAGTTCGTCACGGTGATCCCGCGGCGCGGGATGTTCGTGTCGTCGATCGACGTCTCCGAGCTGTCGCTGCTGTTCGAGACGCGGGCGGTGATGGAGCCGTACGCGGCGCGGCTTGGCGTGCATGCGCGGCACCGGCGCCGACTGGGACGAGATGGAGCGCGTGATCGCCGAGTCGGCCGACGCCCCCGGCGACGCGGCGCTGCTCGACGTCGACCGGCGCTGCCACGAGATCATCTGGCACGCCGCCGGCAACCGCTTCCTCACCGACACGCTCGACGTGCTCTACGCCCAGAGCGACCGCGTGTGGCACATGTACCTCGCCGACGTCGCCGACACGCGCCACGCCGTCGACGAGCACGCCGACATCCTCGACATCCTCCGCTCGGGCGACGCCGATGCGTCGGCGGCAGCCGTCGAAGCCCACGTGCAAGTCGTTCGACGCTCAGGTCCGCGCCGCCGTGACCCGCCGGCTGCACCCACCCCTCGCCGTGTAGGCCCGGTTCCGCGGCATGCCGGCGCGGGCGTGCCAGCATGTCGGGCGATGACGTGGGAGCTCCTCGCCCGACTGTTGCTGGCGATCGTCGTCGGTGGGGCGATCGGCGCCGAGCGCGAGTCGCGCGACAAGCCGGCCGGGTTCAGGACGATGACGCTGATCTGCCTCGGCAGCGCGCTCTTCACGACGTTCTCGGCCACGCTCACCGAGGATTTCGGCGATCCCTCCCGCATCGCCGCCCAGATCGTGACCGGTGTCGGGTTCCTCGGCGCCGGAGCGATCATCCGCGAAGCACCGCGCGTCAGCGGGCTCACGACGGCGGCGACGATCTGGATCGCGGCCGCGCTGGGCATGGGCGTCGGGGCAGGCGAGTGGGGGATCGCGCTCACGGCGGCGGCGTTCACGGTGCTCGTGCTGATCATGTTCCCGTCGATCGAGCGCGTCGATCGATCTCAGGCGTGAATCCGCGACCTACACCGTGACGTGCGGCGAGGGCGAGGTGCCGCGCTTCGACAGCGTGGTCGTCCGAGCAGCGGGCTCAAGCTGATCGCGCGCACGGTCGGGCGCGATCAGTCGACGGCACTGCTGCGTTGGACGCTGATCGGCCGTCACGACTGCCACGAGCGGCTGGCATCGGCGCTTGTTCGACGACCCCGACGTGAAGACGCTGCGCACCGCTCGTGACGCCGCCGCTCGCCCTCGTCCGCCGTCCGGGGCCGTCGCTCGACCAGGGCATCGTCACGCACATCGAACGAGAGTCCGGTCGACGTCGACCTCGCCGGTCGCCAATGGGATGCGTACGTGGAAGCGATGGCCGTCGGCCGGTTGGGAGATCGCCGAGGTCGAACCTGCCGACGACTGTCCCGACGCGGTGTTCGTCGAGGACGCGCTCGTGGTGTTCGACGACCTCGCCGTCGTCACCCGACCCGGGAGCCGAGATCCGCCGCGGCGAGACGCTCGGCGCCGAGCAGGCGGCCGTCGCCGGCTGGACTCGAGGTCCGGCACGATCGAGCGCCGGGCACGCTCGACGGTGGCGACGTGCTCAAGGTCGGCCGCACCGTGTACGTCGGGCGTCGGCGGGCGCACCAACCGGGTGGCGATCGCGCAGTTGCGGTCGCTCCTCGCCCCGCGGGGTTGGACCGTGCGCCCGGTGCCGGTCGCGCAGCGTGCTGCACCTCAAGTCGGCGGTGACGGCGCTGCCCGACGGCACCGTGATCGGCGTACCCGGACCTGGTCGACGACGACTCGGTGTTCGACCGCTTCCTCGCCGTGCCCGAGCCGGACGGGCGCGCACGTGGTGCTGCTCGGTGACGATCGGCTTGCTGATGTCGGCCTCGGCGCCCCGATCGGCCGAGCTGTTCACGACCTGGGGTATCGGCCGGTCGAGGTCGACATCTCCGAGTTCGAGAAGCTCGAGGGCTGCGTGACGTGCCTGTCGGTTCGCGTCACGGCGCGATCGCGTTCAAGCCGCTGAGCCTGATCACCCGATGATCTGACAGCATGGACACGATGGCTGGACGGACGATCGCGCGACCACGACCTGCCGCGTCGCCGCAGGTCGCCGACGACGGCCGATCGGATCGCCGGCATCGGTGGCGCGCCGTGCTCGCCGGACGCGAGGAATCGATCGCGATGGCGATCGCCTGCCTGCTGAGCGGCGGGCACCTCCTGATCGAGGACATCCCCGGGGTCGGCAAGACCCTGCTGGCGCAGGCGTTGGCGGCATCGGTGGGCGGCTCGTTCCACCGCATCCAGGGCACCCCCGACCTGCTGCCGGGCGACGTGACCGGCACGATGATGCCGCACGGCGACAGCTTCGAGCTGCGGTTCCGGCCCGGGCCGATCTTCTCCAACATCGTCGTGTTCGACGAGCTCAACCGTGCCAACCCGCGCACGCAGTCGGCGCTGCTCGAGGCGACCGAGGAAGGCGCCGTCACGGTCGACGGGTCGACCCGCGAGCTGCCGTCGCCGTTCCTGCTCGTCGCCACCCAGAACCCGGTCGAGATGACCGGGACGTACCCGCTCGGCGAGGGGGCGCTCGATCGATTCGCGGCGGTGGTCACGCCTGGTCGGGCCGGGCCCGACGACGAGGTCGAGGTGCTCACCGGCCGTCGTGGCCGCAACGTGCTCAAGTCGGTCGAGCCGGTGGTCGACATCGGCGACGTGGCCGCCGCGCGTGCCGTCGTGTCCGCCACGTACATCGCCGACGCCATCGCCCGCTACGTGGTCGCGATCCTCGACGCCACCCGGCAACACCCGCGGGTTCGACTCGGCGCCTCGACGCGCGGAGGCGTCGCCCTGGTCGGCCTCGCCAAGGCGCGGGCGGCGATGTCCGGGCGCGACTACGTGGTACCCGACGACGTCGTCAGCGTCGCCGACTCGGCGCTCGCCCACCGAGTGATCGTCGTCGACAGTGACGGCTCGGTGCGGGCCGGTCGGGAAGTGGTCGCGGAGTGTCTCGCTCGGGTGCCCGCACCCACCGCTTGAGCACGGCACGCCCTGCCGGGCTGTCGGCGGGCACGCTCGGCCTCGTGATGGCGTGGATCGGCGGGCTGGCGATCGCCCGGCTCACCGGGGCGACGCCGGTCGTGATCGTGCTGGCGGCGAGCCTGGTGTGGTTCGCGGCGGCTCTGTTCGCCGGCTACCTCGCGTTGCGAAACGTGGTCGTCGGGCAGTTGTCGATGCCGCCGTTGTCGACGGCGGCGGAAGCGTTCCCGATCGGTCTCGAGCTCCACTCCAGCGCTCCTGTGTGGGTCGAGTTGCGGGCAGACGCCGAGGTGATCAGCTCGGGCTGGTCGGGTGACGGTGAGTTCGCGGGCACGGCGGTGATCGCCGGCCGCGGCCGCGTCGACGACATCGAGGTGCGCGTCCGATCGGCCGGCGTGACGGGGATGGTGTGGTGGCTCCGTCGGGTCCGCGTTCCGGTTCACGATCACGTCGTCGCTCCGCGTCCGCCAGCCGGGCAACGCACGCGTGACGCGGGCCGTCGCTCCACGCGGGCGGCGAGTTCGCCGGTCGACCGGGGGCGATCGCCGGCGAGATCGACGGCGTCCGGCCGTGGCGGGAGGGCGACGGCGACAAGTCGGTGCACTGGTCGTCGACGCTGCGATCGGGGGAGCTCGTGGTGCACGACCGTCGCCACGACGCCGAGCGGAGGGTCGAGGTGCGGGCACTCAGTGCCACCGCCGACCCGGACGCCGAGGCCGGCAGGGCACGCTGGGCGATCGAGCAGGGGCTGCGCGCGGGAGCGGAGGTCGTCGCGCGCGTCGACGACTCCGAGCCGGTGGCGATACCCGATGCCGGCACGCGCCGCGCGTTGGACGGCGTTGGTCGACCTCGGCGCCGGTCGCGCGGTCGAAGCAAGGCCGCCGTCGCTACCCGGCGGAACCCGAGACCAGCGCCCGGGCGGCGGCACGTTGGTGGGCGGCGGGAGCCACGTTGGTCTCGCTCTTGACGCTCAGCGGAGCGCTCGGGTACGGGCCGCTGACCACAGTGGTGATCGGCCTGGCGACGATCGCCGGCGCAGCCGTGTCGGTGCGGTCGCTGGTGTCGGGTGAGCCCGTGCCACAGTTCGTGCGCCTGATCGTGGGGCGTCGGGGCACTGCTGGCGTTCCTGCTCGTGGCCGCCGGCGTGGGACCACTGTCGGGCCTGCTGGAGATGCTGCGCGGACCGCTGCCACAGGTGCTGGTGATCCTCGTCCTGCTGCACGGGTTCGAGTGCCGCGATCGGCGCACGATCCGAGTCGGCCTCGGGATCTCCGGCGGTCGTGCTCGCCTACGCCGCCGGGTTCCGGGTCGATGACGCGATCGGGTGGTGGCTGGCGGTGTGGGGCGTGTGCTGTGGGGTGTCGATGAGCCAGTTGGCGCTCCCCACCGATCGCGGCCCGGCCCCGACGCGGCACCCGGCGCGCCGATCCCGGGGTGTGGGCGCCACGCGCCGGCGCCGTGGCACTCGGGTCGGTGGCCACGATCGCGCTGCTGGTGATCGTGCCGGTGCCCGACGGGCCGGCGCGACTCACGCTGCCGACGTTCATCTCCGATGTGCGCGACGTCTCCGTTCCAGGGGCGATCGCCGCCCCGGACGGCGAGATCCGCGATGGCGATTCGGGGGACGGGACGCGGGCGCCCGGACGGCCAGGCCGGGGGATACACCGGCTTCGCCGACTCGATGGACACGTCGGTTCGCGGGCGAGCTGAGCGACACCATCGTGATGCGGGTCCGGGCACCGCAGGCCGACTTCTGGAGAGGCCAGACGTTCGCCGAGTTCGACGGCCGGCGGTGGCACGCCGACGCCGAGACCGGGACCTTGCGCGACGGGCCGAACATCGAGATCCCGCCGACCGCCACCGACACCGCTCGCGACGAGACCGCCGAGCTCGACCGCTTCGTGCAGACCTACTACGTCGAGCAGGACATGCCGAACGTCGTGTTCGCCGCCAATCGACCCGTGCAGGCGGTCGTCGACGCCGACGTCTGGACGCGCCCGACGGAGCGCTGCGGGCGTCGACCGTGTTCCCTGCCGGGTCGATCTACACCGTCGTCTCGGAACGCGCCCGGGTCAGCCCCGAGGTGTTGCGGAGCCAACGCCTGATCGGCCCGCGCCTGAGCATGTTCGGCCGCGAGGTGCTCGCCCGCTATCTCGACGTGCCCGACAGCACGTCGCCGGAGACGATCGCTCTCGCCGACCGATTGGCCAAAGGCCAGACGTCGACGTACGACGTCGTGCTCGCCTACGAGCAGTGGATGTCGGACAACGTGCAGTACGACCTCGACGCGCCGGTGCCCGACGAAGGCGAGGACGCCGTTCACGACTTCCTGTTCGAGTCCGGCGCGGGTTCTGCGAGCAGATCGCCTCGGCGCTGGCGATCATGCTGCGCACCCAGGGCGTGCCGACCAGGGTCGCCACCGGATA
>CAWKMO010000006.1:0-217205 GCA_963850755.1 Ilumatobacteraceae bacterium
TGGATCGGCGGCGAGTGCGGCGAGCGCACCCACCAACTGCTCGCGGCCTCCGATGTCGAGGCGGGCCGCCGGCTCGTCGAGGAGCACCACCGCCGGGTCGTTCATCAGCGTGCGCGCCAGGAGCACGCGTTGTTGCTCGCCCGACGACAACGTGCCGAACGTGCGTTCCGCGAGGTCGGCCGACACCCATCCGGAGCAGGCATTGCGTCGCCCGCGTCGCGTCGGCGACGTCGTAGCGGTGCCACCAGGGCTCGAGCGCGGCGTACTTCGCGGTCTTGACGACGTCGACCGCGCTCAGGTCGGGCGCGCAGTTGGGCGGCCAGCGCCGACGACGCGTAGCCGATCCGTCGCCGCAGCGTCCGGACGTCGGTCCGGCCGAGGCGCTCGCCGAGCACTTCGACCGTCCCCTTCGAGGGGTGCTCGTACAGGGCGGCGATCCTCAACAGGGTGGTTTTCCCGCTCCCGTTGGGGCCGAGGACGAGCCAGCGATGTTCGCGCTCTACTCGGAGGGACAACGTGCCGATGATGTGGCGACCGCCACGGTCGAACCCGACATCTTCGAGTACGAGCGCGGCGGTCGGCAAAGTCGGGAACGTCACCGCCGGTTGTGTACCGGCCCGTTCGATGGTTGGAAATGTCCGTAACCGAACTGCAACGGCCAGTAGCATGAATCGCGGTATGCGCCCAGCGTGGAGACGGTTTGTCGCGGTCGCAACGCTGTTGACGCTCCTGCCGATGGCGGGCGGGCGTCGCCGCCCAGACCGACGACGACGCCGCCCAGCGGGCCGCGCGCGAGATCGCCGCCGCCCGCGAACGCGCCAACCAGGCCGCCGAGGACTTCTTCGACACCGAGTCCGAGCTGGCGCTGATCGAGCTCGAGCGGGGTCGCCTGGTGATCGAGCTCGAAGACCTCCAAGCCGAGGTCGACCGGCTCGAATCCGACGTCGAGGCGCATCGCCGTCAACCGCTTCGTGTCGAGCGGCACCGACGGCATCCCGCTGCTGACCGACTTCCGCACACCCGTCGATCAGGTCCAAGCCGACGTGCTCGTCGGCGTGATCACCGAGACGGGCGCGACCACGCTCGACGACTACGAGGCGGCCCGCCAACAACTCGAGGACAAGCGCGCCGAGCTCGACGGGGTCGAGCAGGAGCTGCTCGACACCCAGGATCGTCTGAAGGAGTTGCAGCGGGTGGCCGAGGACGAGGTCGAGCGGCTCCGCGAGATCGAGTCCGATCGGCTGAAGGACGAGGCCGTGCGCAAGGCGCTGGAGACGCAGCAGGCCGAGCAGCAGCGCCAGCTCGACGAGCTGCAGCGCCGCCAGGCGGCAGCCAACCTGCAGGACAACCCGAACCCCGGCGTCGACGCCGACGCCGCGGCCAGCCGAGCGGTGACCTGTCGACCCAGGGTGCCGTCAGCGGGGTGTCGGCCGCGGCCGGCAGCGTCGCGGGCGGGCGCACCGGAGGTGGCGGCGGAGGCACGAACCCGCGCGGCGAGCGGCAACGGCTACCTCGACGCCATCATCTGTCCCGATCCTGGGACCTTCGGCGTACGGCGACACGTGGGGCGCTCCTCGCAGCGGGGGCCGCCGACACCAGGGTGTCGACATGCTCGCCCCGACCGGCACGCCGTTGCAGGCCGTGGTGTCAGGCTTCGTCACGCAAAACGCCACATCAAGTGCTCGGCGGTATCACGCTGTCGCTGGTCGGCGACAACGGCAACCGCTACTACTACGGCCACCTGTCGGCGTACGAGGGCCTCGCCGGGAGGGTCGAGCAGGGCCAGGTCATCGGCTACATCGGCGACACCGGGAACGCCACGCGGCGTTCCGCACCTGCACTTCGAGATCCACCCGAACTTCGGCGTCGCCGTGAACCCGACACCGTCGGTGCGGGCGGCCGGTTGCTGAGGACGATCGTCGCCGATTCCGCATCGCCGCATCAGTAGCCTCCTGGCGGTGAACGATCCCGACAACTGGCGCTGGATCTGGATGGCCGTCGGTGTCGCGTTCCTCCTCGGCGAGATGGCGACGCCGGGATCGTTCTTCATGCTCCCGTTCGCGGTCGGCGCGGTCGTCGCCTGTGTGGCCGCCTTCCTCGGCGGCGGGATCGGGCTGCAGTGGTTGCTGTTCGTCGTGGTGTCGGCCGCCGCGTCCGCCGCCTTCATCCCCCTGCGCCGCCGGCTCGACCAGGAAGCGCCGGTCGACGGTGTCGGCGCCCGCCGGTTGATGAACCAGGAGGCGGTCGTGATCCGCTCCATCGGGCCAGGCCCCAACGGTGTCGGCATGGCCCGGGTCGGACGTGAGGAGTGGCGGGCCGAGAGCGCATCCCGCGTCGGCATCCCCGAGGGTGCGGTCGTGAAAGTCATCGAGGTCCGTGGGACGTCCGTGGTCGTCGTACCGGAGGCGTTGGCGGCGGGAGGAACCAACACATGATCGTCGCCATCGTCGCTGCCGCGATCTTCCTGCTGCTGCTGGTGTTCGTCGCGTCGTCGGTCAAGATCGTCCAGCCGTACCAGCGAGGCGTCGTCGAGCGGCTCGGCCGGTACCACGCCACCGTCGACCCGGGCCTGCGGTTGATCGTTCCCTTCGTCGACAAGCTGCGGTACGTCGACATGCGCGAGCAGGTCGTCGACGTGCCACCGCAGGAGGTCATCACATCCGACAACGTCGTCGTGAGCGTCGACGCCGTCGTCTACTACGAGCCCACCGATCCGCAGCGCCTGATCTACAACGTCGCCAACTTCATCCTCGCCGTGACGAAGCTGGCCCAGACGAACCTGCGCAACCTGATCGGCGATCTCCAGCTCGACCACGCACTGACCTCGCGCGACGCGATCAACACCAGCCTGCGCGAGATCCTCGACGATGCCACCGACACGTGGGGCGTGCGGGTGAAGCGCGTCGAACTGCAGCGCATCGACCCTCCGGCCGACGTGATGAGTGCGATGCACGAGCAGATGAAGGCCGAGCGCACACGCCGGGCGACGGTCACCACCGCCGAGGGCGCCCGCGAGGCCGACATCACCCGCGCCGAGGGTGAGCGGCAGGCGGCGATCCTGCGCGCCGAGGCCGTCAAGCAGCAGCAGATCCTCGAGGCGGAGGGCGCCGCGTTGGCGGTGCGCGAGCTGGCCGAGGCCGAGAAGTTCCGCAACATCGCCACCGCCGAGGGCGAGGCGGAGGCGATCCGGTCGGTCTACGCGGCGATCCACGACGGCAACCCGTCGAACGACCTGCTCGCGATCAAGTATCTCGACGCGCTGGCCAAGATCGCCGACGGCAAGGCGACGAAGATCTTCCTCCCGGTCGACACCAACAACGTGATGGGCTCGATCGCGGGGATCGCCGAGCTGTTCCGCGCGACCGGCGATCCCAGCACCGACACCGCCACTACCACCGGCCTGAATCCGCCGCTTTCAACCGTTTGTGTCACCGACACCGGCGATCTTCGCCGATCGCGGTGACACAAACCGGGGGGAGGTGGAGCTGGACGGGCTGGCCGGCGGCGAGTTGGCCGCACGCGGCGTCGATCTCGGTGCCGCGGTTCTGGCGGACGGTCGCGTTGGCGCCGAGCGCCTCGAGGTGGTCGCGGAACTCGGCGACACGCGGCGGGCGCGGTTCCCTTCGTCGGATAGCCGGGCGTCGGGTTGAGTGGGATCAGGTTGACGTGGGCGCTCGGTCGCAGCCGGCGGCACAGCGCGGCCAGCTCGACCGCATCGCTCGGTCGGTCGTTGACGCCGTCGATCATCGCCCACTCGAAGCTGATCCGGCGGTTCTTGACCTTCAGGTAGTCGACGCACGCGCCGAGCAGGGTGTCGAGCGGGTAGCGGCGGTTGATCGGCACGAGCTCGTCGCGGAGCGCGTCGTTGGCGGCGTGCAGGCTGACGGCCAGGTTGACCGGCAGCGGGCGGGCCGCGAGCGCCCGGATCCCCGGCACGACGCCGACCGTGCTGATCGTGATGTGACGCGCCGACAGGCCGAGATCGCCGTGGATCCGCTCGACCGCACCCCAGACCGCGGCCTCGTTGGCGAGCGGTTCGCCCATCCCCATGAACACCACGTTCGACACGCGGCGTTCGACCGACCGTGCCCGACGCGTGGCGCGCACGCACCTGCTCGACGATCTCCCCGCTGCTGAGGTGACGCGTGAATCCGGCCTGACCGGTGGCGCAGAAACCACACGCCATCGCACATCCGGCCTGCGTGCTCACGCAGACGGTCGCACGGTCGCGGTAGAGCATCAGCACGCTCTCGATCCGGCTCCCTCCCTCGAGCTCCCACAAGAACTTCACCGTGTCGCCCATCCTGCTCGCCGACTCGGTGACCGCGCTCAGCGCCGCCGGGAGGTGTGCCGACGAGCTCGGCGCGCAGGACGCGCGGCAGGTTCGTCCACTCGTCGGGCTCGCCCATGTGCTCGTGCAGCCCGGCCCACACCTGATCGACGCGGTAGCGGGGCTGGCCTTCGAGGAGGACGCCGAGCTCGTCCCGCGTCACGTCGTATCGCGACGGGGTCCGTGCCGGCGACATCGAGACGCGACCGCCTCGGCCTCAGGTGGCCCTGGCGAGCCGGTCGTACTCGGCCATGCGGAGACCGGATGACGTCGAGGCTCGCGTTCCAGAACGCCTCGTCGGTGACGTCGAGACCGAAGGAACGCCCGAGCTGTTCGGCGGTGTCCATGCCGGCTCGCGACAGCAGGTCGTCGTAACCGGCTCGGAAGTGATCGGGGTCCTCGCGGAACTTGGCGAACAGCCCGAGCCCGAACAGCAGCCCGAACGTGTAGGGCCAGTTGTAGAAGTGCGAGCGGTAGTAGTGCGGCTTCAACAGCCACATGTACGGGTGAGCCGTCGCCTGGTCGAGTCCGTCGCCGTAGCCTCGCCCTGGGCGTCGAGCATCATCTCGTTGAGCTCGATCACGCCGAGCGTGCGGCGCTGGCGGCGGGCGAACACCTCGGTCTCGAACAGGAACCGGGAGTGGATGTCGACGACGACCTGCGTGGAGCCGACGAGATCGACGTCGAGCATCGCCAGCCGCGTGTCGCCCTCGAGCCGGCAGCGACCGTCGAGGCCGGCCTCGACGACCAACGTCTCGCAGAAGATGCTCGCGGTCTCGGCGAGCGCCATCGGCAACCGCCGCTGGAGCGACGTGCGGCCGGCGAGCGCCGTGTTGTGGTAGGCGTGGCCGAGCTCGTGCGCCGTCGTCTGCGCCGAGTCGAGCGAGCCCGACCAGTTGAGCAGCACGAGCGACCGGTCGTCGACGAGCGACATGCAGAACGCCCCGCCGGCCTTGCCGAGGCGGGGACCGGCGTCGATCCACTGCTCGTCGAGCGCCCGATCGACGAGCCCGGCGAGCCCCGCGCTGTACGTCGAGAACGAGCTCTTCACGATGTCGATGCCCTGGTCCCACGAGACGTTGGAAGCGGCGAATGGCAGGGGCGCCACGAGATCCCACCAGGGAAGCGCCCCGTTGTGGCCGTGCAGCCGGGCCTTCGACCGCAGCCACCGGCGGAAGTCGGGGAGGGCGTCGACGACCGCCCGCTGCATCGCGTCGAACGTCGCCCGGCTGACGCTGTTGGCGAACAACGACGCCTCGAGTGGCGAGCCCCATCGGCGCCGGCGGTTGACCGTGTTGGCTTCGCCCTTGATCGCGTTCATCGCCGCCGCGACGGGCGTGTCGACTGCGGGCCACGCCTCCATCTCCGCCTCGTAGGCGGCCCGGCGAACTGCTCCGTCGGTCGAGCTGGCGAGCCCTCGAACCGCTGGCATCGACATGTGCGTGGCCTGTCCGTCCGGCATCCGCACCACAGCCGTGAGTTGCGATGTGACGTCGCGCTGCAGACGTGACCACGCCGACGACCCGGTCGTCGACAGCTCGGCGTACAGACCTTCCTCGGCCTCGGTCATCTGCCGATTCGACGCGCTCGGCGAGTCGCAGCAGCGGGCCGTGGTGTTCGCGCACGACATCGCTGTGGGCGGCCAGGTCGTCGACACCGAGCGCTGCACCCAGTCGGCCAGGCGGGCCGTCAGCGGGCGCACCCGCGAATCGAGCACGGTCAGCTCGCTCAGCAGGGCCTGGGCGCGCTCGTCGTGTGAGTCCGTCGAGACGCTTGCATAGACCACCGCCCCCAGCGTCGACAGCTCGTCGGACGCCTCGTTGAGCGCCGTGATCACCGCGTCGGCAACCGCTGCGTCGGCAGCGTCGGGAGGCCGGGGCTCGATCGCTCGCACGCCGTGCTCTTCGAAGAGCACCTGCAGCCGGGTGACGCCAGCGTCGACGCGCTCGAGCGCATCCGTGAACGTGCGCGCGTCCAGCGACTCGTGGAGATCGGCGACCGACCAGCGGGGAAGCTCCTCCGGTGTGGTCTCGGTCAGCGATTCCGTCCCCGTCATGGGACCTCCACGGCACCGTGACGATCAGCGCCGTCGATCGTTGGCGCGATGTCGCCGACGTAGGCGCGGTCGGTGCGGTGCACCGTGAATCCGAGCTTCTCGTACAGCCGGACGCCTGCCGTGTAGTCGGCGTCGACGTAGAGCATGGCGACCGTGATGCCACGGCGGGCGATGGAGTCGAGCCCGGCCAGCGTGAGTTGCTTGCCGAGCCCGAGGCCCTGGAAATCGGGATCGACGGCGATCACGTAGATCTCGCCGAGGGCCGGATCGTGGTCGGTGTGCAGCTTGGTCCAGCAGAAGCCGGCGAGCCGCCCGTCGCGCTCGTGGAGGAGGAACCCGGCGGGATCGAACCATGGCTCGCGCTCGCGCATCACGAGCGTGTCGCGGTCCCAGCCGCCCTGCTCGCGGTGCTCCGCGAACGCCCGATTGTTGACGGCGAGCCAGGCGTCCTCGTCGGCACCGGGCACGAACGCCCGGGTCTCGATGGTCGGCCGTTCGTCGGTCGGCAGTGGCCGGCGCATCTGGCTGAGACGGCGTTCCGGCTGCAGTCCGACCGCTTCGGCGAGCGCGTCGTATTCCGGCGCGGCTTCGAACACCCACCAGTCGACGCGGCCGCCGCCTTCGGCTCCGATCACGTCGAGTGCGGCACCGATCAGTTCGCTCCCGATGGCGGACAGGTCATCCCGGTGCGATGGGGCCACGACCAGCTCGAGCATCCACGACGAGTTGGCTCGCGACGCCTGCGCGTAGGCGATCGGCACGTCGCCGTCGTCGCGGGCGATCACTCCGATGAAGCCGTTGCGGCCGCCGTTGACGAGGTCGAGCCAGAGATGGTCCGAGAGCGGCTTGGTGGCCGTCGGCACGCTCGGCTTCGGCGAGCAGGTCGCTCACCGATGCGATCGGCCCGCGCATCCATCGCGCGTTGGATCTCCAGCCGGCCCACGCCGGCGAGGGTACCCGCGGTGGGCCGCCTAGCCTCTGCCCCGTGGCACGCCCCCGTACCCCGAAGGGTCGCACGCGTGAGGTCGCGCGGCGACTCGCCGAGGAGTATCCGGAGGCCGTCTGCGCGCTCGACCACCGCAACCCGTACGAACTGCTGGCCGCCACGATTCTCTCGGCGCAGACCACCGACATCAGGGTCAACATGGTCACGCCGGCGTTGTTCGCCAAGTACCCGACGCCGTTCGAGCTCGCCGCCGCCGCGCCGTCCGACGTCGAGGACATCGTCCGGTCGACCGGCTTCTACGCGTCGAAGACCAAGAGCCTGATCGGCATGGCCCAGGCACTCGTCGAGCGCTTCGATGGCGAGGTGCCGACCGCCCTCGAGGACCTGGTGACGATCCCCGGGGTGGGCCGCAAGACCGGCAATGTCGTGCGCAGCGTGGCGTTCGACCTCCCCGGGCTGCCGGTCGACACCCACGTCCGACGGCTGTCGAACCGTCTGGGGCTGACCAGCCAGGGCGATCCGGTGAAGATCGAGCTCGAGCTGAACTCCTACCTCCCGGCGCAGGAGCGGGGCCGATTCAGCCTGCGGATGATCCTCCACGGCCGGCAGATCTGCGACGCGAGAAACCCGCAATGCGGCCGCTGCGTGCTCGAGGACATCTGCCCGTCGAGCCGGGTTCCGCGGCGGCGCGACCGCCCGCCGCACCCAGGAAGTCGCCGCCTAACACCGATTCGGTCCGTTGCTGACGGACAGGTCGGTGTGTAGAATCGGACGTATCAACCAGGTTCCCGCCACCTGGTTTGCAGCGACAGCCGGGATCCGCCGCCTGGCGTCGCATCGCAGGGCGACGGCCCCTTCCACCAAGGGGCCGTCGCCGCGCGGTCAAAATCACGGACAGCAGTTTGAGGGCCCGTTGCAGCGCTCGTTCGGCGCCGCGGAGCTGTCGTTCGGCCTCGTAGACCGCCGCAACGATGTCCTCCCGCTCGGTTCCGAGGTACGGCTCGGCGAGGCCGGCCACCCGCTGGCGTGAGCGGCCGACGGTTTCTGCCAGTGCGGCCAGCTCGGCGGCCGTCGACGACGCAGCAGGGACGGTCATCCCGCCACGCTAGGCACAGCGCGGCCCGAACGACCTGACCCGTCGGCTCCCGCCACAACCCGGGGCGGGCGCCGTGAGGCCGGTCAGTAGCCTCCATCACGATGATTCCGGTCCGCGACGACCTGCGCGCCCTCGAGGGCTATCACTCCCCGCAGGTCGACGTCCGCGTCCGGCTGAACACCAACGAGTCACCGGCCCCGCCGCCGACCGCCTGGCGCGACGCGTTCGCGGCGGAGCTGTCCCGCGTCGAGTGGCACCGCTATCCCGATCGGGCGGCGACCGCGCTGCGCACCGCGATCGCCGACTGGCATGGAGTCGACCCATCGCAGGTCTTCGCCGCCAACGGGTCGAACGAGGTGATCCAGACCGTGCTGCTCACGTACGCCGGTCCCGGCCGCACCGTCGCCACGTTCGAGCCGACGTATCAGCTGCACGGTCACATCGGACGCATCACGGGCTCGACCGTGGTCGAGGGGGAGCGGTCCGCCGACTTCACGCTCGACCCCGCCGAGGTTCGCCGTGTGGTCGCAGAGACGCAACCACACGTCGTGTTCCTGTGCTCACCCAACAACCCGACGGGTCTGGTCGAGCCGGCGGAGCGGGTGCACGAGCTGCTGTCGATCGCGCCCGGCCTCGTCGTGGTCGACGAGGCGTACGCCCAGTTCGCCGACTGGTCGGCGTTGCCGTTGGTCTCCGATGACCGGGCGCTCGTCGTCGTGCGGACGTTCTCGAAGACGTGGAGCATGGCGGCGTCGCGCCTCGGATACCTGGTGGGTCCGGCGTGGTTGGTCGCCGAGCTCGACAAGGTGGTGCTGCCGTACCACCTCGACGCCGCCAAGCAGATCGCCGGCCGGCTGGCGTTGCGCTTCGTCGACGACATGGACGAGCGCGTGAAGCTGATCGTCGCCGAACGCGAGCGCATCAGCGAGGCGATGGCGGCGATGGAGATCGACGTGGTGCCGAGCGGTGCCAACTTCGTGCTGTTCCGACCGCGTCATCGGACGGGTCGACATGTCTGGCAGGGGCTCCTCGAACGCAGCGTGCTGGTGCGCGACTGCTCGGGGTGGCCGCGGCTCACCGACTGCCTGCGCGTCACCGTCGGCACGCCGGCCGAGAACGACGCCTTCCTCGCCGCGCTCGCGGAGGTGCTCGCGTGAACCGCGTCGCCACCCGCAACCGGAGCACCAAGGAGACCACGATCGACATCGCGATCAACCTCGACGGTTCGGGCATCACCGACGTGTCGACCGGCATCCCGTTCTACGACCACATGCTCGATCAGCTCGGCCGTCACAGCGGGTTCGATCTCATCGTTCGGGCCGTCGGCGATCTCCACATCGACACGCACCACACGGTCGAGGACACCGCCATCGCGATCGGCGAGGCGTTCCGTGAGGCGCTCGGCGACAAGGCGGGTGTCCGGAGGTTCGCGAGCGGCCGGTTCCCGCTCGACGAGGCCCTGATCGACGTCTCGCTCGACCTGTCCGGGCGCCCGTTCGTCGTGTGGGAGGTCGAGCTCCCCGAGTGCCTGCCGCTCGGGCAACCGGCGTTCGATCCCGCAGCTCGCCGAGCACGCCGTGTCCTCGTTCGCCACCGCGGCTGGGATCACGCTCCACGTCGAGCTCGTCCGCGGCCGCAACGTCCACCACATCATCGAGGCCACGTTCAAGGGCCTCGCGAGGTGCTTGCGCGACGCGGTGCGCGTCGACAGCGCGGGAGGCGTCCCGTCGACGAAGGGCGTGCTGTGAGTCGTCGTCGACCCCTCCCCAACCCCATTTCCGAACTGTCTGCTTCAAACGGAAGCCACGGGCAGTATGAAGCAGACAGAACCGAGGTGGTGGGGGCGTGAGCACCCGTCCGCTCGTGGCCGTGCTCGACTACGGCATCGGCAACCTCCACTCGGCGCACAAGGCGATCGAGCACATGGGCGCCGACGCCCGCCTGACCGCCGACCCGGGGCTGATCGCCGACGCCGACGGCGTCGTGCTGCCCGGGCGTGGGTGCGTTCGGTGCGTGCATGGCAGCCCTGCGCGCCGCCGGCCTCGAGCAGCCGGCGCTCGACGCGGTCGCATCCGGGCGGCCGTTCCTCGGCATCTGCGTCGGGATGCAGATGTTGTTCTCGCGCAGCGAGGAAGCGGCCGGTGCGGAGGGCCTCGGCGTGATCCCGGGCACGATCCGCTGGATCCCGCCGGACGTGAAGCGACCGCAGATGCAGTGGAACCAGCTCGCGATCCGCCACGTCGACGACCCGATGTTCGCCGGGATCGCGCCAGCGCGCGTGGATGTACTTCCTGCACTCGCTGCACGGCGTTCCCGACGACGCGTCGACGGTCGCCGCGACGTGCGAGTACGGCGCGACGCTCAACGCCGCCTTCCGTCAGGACAACGTCTTCGCCGTGCAGTTCCACCCCGAGAAGTCGAGCCACAGCGGCCTCGCGCTGCTCGGCAACTTCGTGCGCGTCACCGCTGGTGTCGCGGCGTGAGCGCCGCTCCCGTCGAGCTCTACCCGGCGATCGATCTGCTGGCCGGTCGGGTCGTGCGCCTCGCGCAGGGCGACTTCGACGCCGAGACCGTCTACGGCGACGATCCGGCGGCGGTGGCGGCCTCGTTCGCCGCCGCCGGGGCGGCGTGGATCCACGTCGTCGACCTCGACGCCGCCCGGTCGGGGGATCCGGTGAACCGGGCGTGCGTCGCGGCGATCGTCGACGCCGTCGCCGGAGCCGCACGGGTGCAGTCCGGTGGGGGAGTGCGGACGGTCGCCGACGTCGAAGCGCTCGCCCGGCTGGGCGTCGCGCGTGTCGTGATGGGGTCGGCGGCGATCGCCGAACCCGCGCTCGTCGAACGTGCCGCCACCGTGCTCCCGGTCGCGGTCGGTCTCGACCACCGTGACGGTGAGGTGGCCGTCCACGGGTGGACGGAGGGCAGCGGTGTGCGGCTCGACGAGGCACTCGGCTGGTTCCCGGCCGCCGCCGCGTTCGTGATCACCGACATCGGGCGCGACGGCATGCTCGGCGGGCCTGATGTCGCCGGCCTCGCGGCCGCGGCCGCCAGCACCACCATCCCGGTCATCGCCAGCGGCGGTGTCGCCACGCTCGACGACGTCGCCGCCCTCGCCGCCATTCCGGGGCTGGGCGGCATCATCACCGGCCGGGCGGTGTACGAGGGTCGGTTCACGATCCCCGAGGCGTTGGCCGTGCTCGCAGGGGTGCGGCGATGAATGGCGTGCGCCGATGAAGGTGGCCAGGGTCGTTCCGTGCCTCGACGTCACCGACGGGCGGGTCGTCAAGGGCACCAACTTCGTCGACCTGCGCGACGCCGGCGATCCGGTCGAGCTGGCCGCCCGCTACGACGCCGAGGGCGCCGACGAGCTGGTGTTCCTCGACATCACGGCGTCGAGCGACGCCCGTGAGACCACGATCGACATGGTGTACCGGGTGGCCGAGCAGGTGTTCATCCCGTTCACGGTCGGCGGGGGGATCCGCTCGCTCGAGGACGCCCGGCGGATGCTGCGTGCCGGCGCCGACAAGGTGAGCGTGAACACCGCGGCCGTCCAACGTCCGGAACTGATCTCCGAGATCGCCGGCGAGTTCGGGTCGCAGTGCGTCGTGTGCGCGATCGACGCCAAGCGACGGGGACCGTCCGCCGCCGATGGGTTCGAGGTGTTTCTGCACGGTGGTCGCACCGCGACGGGCATCGATGCCATCGCCTGGGCGACCGAGGCCGCCGAGCGCGGCGTCGGGGAGATCCTGCTCACGTCGATGGATCGCGACGGCACGCGCGAGGGATTCGACCTCGAGCTGACGCGGGCCGTCAGCGACGCGGTCGGCGTGCCGGTGGTGGCGAGCGGTGGGGTGGGCACCCTGCAGCACCTCGTCGACGGTGTGGTGCTCGGAGGCGCCGACGCCGTGCTCGCCGCCTCGATCTTCCACTTCCGCGAGCACACGATCGCCGAGGCCAAGGCCTTGATGGCGGCGGCGGGCGTGACCGTTCGCAACCCGATTTCGACGTGAGGCGCCGAAACTCGAGATCGAGTTGGTGGCGGGCCGGGCGTACTGTCGCGCGATGGAATCGGACGCACTTCAGATCGAGCGGCGCGATGCGGTCACCGTGCTGCACGTCGACGACGGCAAGGTGAACGCGTTGACGTTCGACCTGATCGCGAGCATCAAGGGCGGCGGTCGAGGCCGCCGACGCCGACGATGCGGTCGGTGCCGTCGTGATCCACGGGCGCGAGGGCAAGTTCTCGGCCGGCTTCGATCTCGGCGTGATGCTGGCCGGCGACATGGCGGAGACCGTGCGTCTCGTCGCCGACGGCGGCGATCTCGTCCGGACGTTCTACGGCTGTGGCGTTCCGGTCGTCGCCGCGTGCACCGGCCACGCACTCGCCGCCGGCGCGTTGATGCTGCTCGGCTGCGACCTGCGGATCGGCGCCGACGTGCCGGCCAAGATCGGGCTCAACGAGGTGGCGATCAAGATGGTGCTGCCGGACTGGGCGATGACGATCGCGACCGCCCGGCTGAGCAAGCGCCACCTGCAGCGGGCGATCGTCAACGCCCGCGTCACGGCGCCGGCGGACGCGGTCGATGCCGGGTTCCTCGACGAGGTCGTGGCACCCGAGGCGCTGCTCGACACCGCCGTCGCCCGGGCCGCCGAGCTGGCGGCGACGCTCGACCCGGGCGCCTACCGGGCGACGGTGCGCAAGTTCCGCGGTCCCGTGCTCGACACGATGGAAGCCCAGATCGCCAGCGACCGAGCAGCCGGCGTGCGGTTTCGGTCTAGATAGGGTCCGTCGCCATGCCCGACACCAACCGACAAGAAATCCAACATGGAGTACCGACGGCTCGGCCGGACCGGCATCAAGGTCAGCGTGCTGTCGTTCGGGAGCTGGGTCACGTTCGACACCCAGCTCGACGACAGCCTGGCGCTCGAATGCATGCAGGCCGCGCACGATGCCGGGTGCAACTTCTTCGACAACGCCGAGGCCTACGCGGGCGGCAACAGCGAAGCGATCATGGGTCGCGTCCTCCAGGAGCTCGGATGGCCGAGGTACTCGTACGTGCTCACGACCAAGGTGTTCTGGGGCATCCACGGCAACGTGCCGAACATGCGGAACACGCTCAACCGCAAGTATCTGATGCAGGCGATCGACGGTTCGCTCGAGCGCCTCCAGCAGGACTTCGTCGACGTGTTGTACTGCCATCGCCACGATCCCGACACGACGATCGACGAGACCGTGTGGGCGATGCACGACATCGTCTCGTCGGGCAAGGCCCTGTACTGGGGTACCAGCGAATGGCCGGCCGACGACATCCGCGCCGCGATCGAGTTCGCCGAACGTCATCACCTGCACAAGCCGGTCACCGAGCAGTCGCAGTACAACCTGCTCGAGCGCACCAAGGTCGAGGACGAGTACGCCCGGATCATCGACGACTACGGCTACGGCAACACGATCTGGAGCCCGCTCGCGTCCGGGCTGTTGACCGGCAAGTACCGCGACGGGATCCCCGACGACTCCCGCGGCGCACTCGCCCGGCTACGAGTGGCTGGCGCAAACGCTGGTCGACCCCGACACCGTCGCACGCGTCGAGCGGCTGCGGCCGATCGCCGAACGCCTCGGGTGCTCGATGGCGCAACTCGCGCTCGCGTGGTGCGCCTCGAACCCGCACGTCTCGACCGTGATCACGGGCGCCAGCCGGGTCAGCCAGGTGCACGACAACTTCGCGGCCCTCGACGTCATCCCGCTCATCACCGCCGACGTCAAGGCGGAGATCGACGAAGCCGTCAGTCCCGACTGAGCCAGGCGGCCGCGGTGTCGGCGGCTGCCTTCGCGCGTCCGGCGAGGAAGTGGTCGGCCGAGGCGATGATCTCCATGGTCGCGTCCGGCCACGTGGCGACGATCGGCTCGACGACGGACGGCGGGCTGAACTGGTCGTGCTCGGCGACGAGCACGAGGGTCGGCTGGCGGGGTGGATCGACGGCCATGTGCGAGAGCGGTGGCGCGACCGCGACCTTGCGGACGATCCGGTCGTCGTCGACGGCGAGGCTGACGGCTGCCCCGAACGAGTAGCCGGCCGTGTGCAGCGCGATGCCGGGGTACCGATCCGCCAGGTGGTCGAGGGCGGCGACGACGTCGAGGCGTTCGGCGACGCCTTCGCCGTGCTCGGCACGAAAGTCGAAGCGCAGGGCGTGGAAGCCGCTCGCCGGGAAGGCGACGAACATCGCTTCGACGACGACGTTGAACCGGTCGCCGCCCCGCAACGGGTGTGGATGGCAGATCACGACGGCGCCCGCTGGGGCACCGGGCGCCTCGGCAAGGTCGCCGTCGAGGTGGTGGCCGTCGGACGTCGTGAGCTGCACGTGTTCCACGGCCCGAAGGTACCCTCAGGCCGTGGCAACGGGACCCGACAAGCTGCCGATCAAGATGCTCAACGACCGCCTGCTGGTCCGCATCCCCGACAAGGACGGCGAGCGACGATCGTCGGGTGGGATCCTGATCCCGGCGACGGCGCAGATGGCCAAACGGCTGGTGTGGGCCGAGGTCGTGGCGTTGGGCCAGAACGTGCGCGCCGCCGAGGTCGGCGACAACGTGCTGTTCAGCCCCGAGGATCGCTACGAGGTCGAGGTGCAGGGGTCCGACTTCATCATGTTGCGCGAGCGCGACCTGCACGCCGTCGCCGCCTCCCGCATCGAGGCCTCCACCGGCCTGTACCTCTGAATCGGCTACGTCTGAATCGGGTTCTGGCGCTCCGCACCCCGGACCCGTATCCTGCGGGCATGCCCATCGGCACCAGGATCGACGCCAGTCCCGAGCAGCTCGCGGCCGTGACGTTCGACAGCGACGGGCTGGTCGCCGCGATCGCCCAGGACGTCGACACCGGTGAGGTGCTGATGATGGCGTGGATGAACGCCGAGAGCCTCGCCCGCACGCTCGACGAGGGGCGGATGGTCTACTGGAGCCGGAGCCGCCAGGAGCTGTGGCGCAAGGGCGACACCAGCGGCGACGGCCAGTACGTGCGCGAGGCGTACTACGACTGCGACGGCGACACGTTGCTGTTCCGGGTCGAGCAGGAAGGGGCAGGTGCCTGCCACACCGGCGCCCGCACCTGCTTCTTCCGCAAGTTCGGCTCGTGAACCTGCAGCCGTCGCGCGACGAGTTCCACGCTCTCGCCGCCGAGCACAGCGTCGTGCCCGTGTGGACCGAGCTGCTCGGCGATCTCGAGACACCGGTCGCCGCGTTCCTGAAGCTCGTCGGTGACGCGCCGGGTTTCCTGCTCGAGTCGGTCGAGCACGGCGAGCGCTGGAGCCGCTTCTCGTTCGTGGGACGCGATCCCTCGGCCACGTTGACCCTCCGCGACGGTGAGCTGACGATCGACGGCGACCTACCGCCCGGCATCCCGACCGACCAGGGGATCCTGGCCGCGATCGAGGCGCTGCTGAGCGTGTACTCGAGCCCGTCGTTCCCCGACCTCCCGCCGCTCCACGGTGGGATCATGGGGTACCTCGGCTACGACGTGATCCGTGAGGTCGAGCGCCTCCCGAACGTGCCGCACGACGACCACGGATTGCCCGACGCGGTGATGAGCGTCATCGGTTCCCTCGCCGCGTTCGACCACTGGCGCCAGCGCGTCTACATGATCGAGAGCGTGCCGACGCACGGCCTGTCGCCCGAACAGCTCGACGCGGCGTACGACGCTGCCGCGGCGTCGGTCGCGCAGGGAGTCGAGAACCTCGCTCGACCATTGCCGTACGTGCCGGCGGAACCGCCCCGAATCGAGCGACGAGTTGCCGGACGTCCGGTCGTCGATGCCGGGCGGCCTCTACCAGCAGGCGGTCGAGGTGGCCAAGGAGTACATCCTCGACGGCGACATCTTCCAGGTCGTGCTCGCCCAGCGCTACGACCTCACGCTCGACGCCGACCCGTTCGACGTGTACCGCGTGCTGCGGCAGGTGAATCCCAGCCCCTACATGTACTTCCTCCGCCACGACGAGATCACCATCGTCGGCTCGTCGCCCGAACCGATGGTGCAACTGCTCGGGCGCAAGGTGATCTCGCGGCCGATCGCCGGGACGCGACGGCGCGGACGAACCGACGAGGACGATCGCCGGATGGCCGCCGAGCTGATCGAGCACCCGAAGGAACGCGCCGAGCACGTGATGCTGGTCGACCTCGCCCGCAACGACGTCGGACGGGTGGCGCAGTTCGGGAGCGTCCACGTCGACGAGCTGATGACGCTCGAGCGCTACAGCCACGTGATGCACCTGACGTCGCAGGTGTCGGGTGAACTGGTCGACGGGCTCGGCCCGATCGACGTGCTCCGCGCGACGCTGCCGGCCGGCACGGTGAGCGGGGCTCCCAAGGTGCGGGCGATGGAGATCATCGACGAGCTCGAACCGGTGAAGCGGGGCCCGTACGCGGGCGTCGTCGGCTACATCGACTGGAGTGGCAACCTCGACACGGCGATCGCGATCCGCACGATGTTCGTCCGGCCCGGCGGCGAGTGCGCCAGCCTCCAAGCCGGCGCCGGCATCGTCGCCGACTCGGTGCCCGACGACGAGGACCTCGAGTGCCGGAACAAGGCCGCGGCCCTCCTGGCCGCGATCCCGGCGGCGAGACGGATGACCGCTGCCAGCGCGCGCCAGCGCGGTCGACCGAGCCTGACGGGGTCAGAGGGCGAGGGCGAGCAGGAAGATCGGCATGAGCATCCCGAAGACGAGGGTGATCGCGATCGCGCCGAGGATCAGGCCGGGAAACGTGGTCATGGCCGTCATCACCGCCATCAGCTTGCGGTACTCGTAGGACCGATTGTCGATGGCGTCGCGTAGCGAGTAGAACTCACGCGAGACCACGAGCGCAGACCCGGCTCCCTGCCGCTCGTCGGCCTCGACGGTGTCGACCATCGTGCGCGTCGCGGGATGACCGGAGCCGAGCAGCGACCGGACCTCGGCGACGATCTCATCTGGATGGCGCTTCGCCTTGACCAGCCGCCGGCGGGCGATGAACGACCTTGCCGACGGCCATCGCGCCGAACGCCAGACCGAGCACGATCCAGACCGTGCGGATGCCGCCGTCGAGGGCGACGAGGCCGAGGGCGAACGACGTGGTGCCGATGAGCAGGGCGGCGATGCACACGAAGCCGGCGAACCTGGCCGCCCGCGTCGCGAGTCGTTCGACACTGTCGACGGCGCGGCGAGCGATTTCGTCGAGTTCGGCCATGGCGGTTCCGAGTGTGGCACGCCAGACTGAAGCGCCGTGGGAACCCCCTGGCTCGATGACGATCGCGACACCGTCACCGTCACCGGTGCCGATGCGATGACCTACCTGCAGTCCCAGCTCTCGCAGGAGATCCGCGACCTCGAGGTCGGCGACGCCCGATGGACGTTCCTCCTCGAACCGAACGGCAGGATCGACGTCCTCGCGCGCGTCACGCGCGTCGCCGACGACACCTACCGGCTCGACACCGACGCCGGCTTCGGCGAGGCGCTGCTCGCAGCGCGTCAACCGCTTCAAGATCCGCGTCCGAGCCGATGTGGAGCTGACGTCGGCGGCCGACCGCGTCAGCCGTCGACACCCTGGCCGGAGACGCAAACGAGAGCGAGCGGATCGAGGCTGGGTGGCCGCGGATGGGTGCCGAGATCGTGGTCGGCGAGACGATTCCTGCCGAGACGGGCCTGAACGCGGTGGCCGTCAACTTCAAGAAGGGCTGCTACCCCGGCCAGGAGCTGGTCGAGCGGATGGACAGCCGGGCGGCGGTGGCGCCTCGGTCGTTGCGACGCCTCGACGTGGCGGAGGGCGCGGCGGCCGGCGATCCGATCGTCGACGCCGACGGCAACGAGGTGGGTGTGCTCACGACCGTCAGTGGCACCAGGGCGCTCGGCTACGTGAAACGCAGCTCCGACGTCGGCGAACCCGTCACGCACTCGTGAGCGCGGCGCGCAGGCGGCGCAGCTCGGGGTCGTCGTGCAGCACCGCCAGCTCCGGCGCGTGATCGATCGCGTCGGCGACGTTCACGGCCTGGCCCGACGAGGCCGCCGCCGCGGCGTGCAACCAGTTGATCGCCGTCGCCTTGTCGCCCATCGCGGCCGCCGCTCGAGCGACTGCGATCGCGCTGGCCGCTGAGCGGTTCCGCGAGAACGACGCCGCGGCGTACTGCCCGGCGGTGATCCTGTCGCCGGTGCGCAGCAGGACATCGGCGAGCACGTACTCACCGAGCGGGTTGCCGACCGGGAGCGGGCGGGGGAGCAGCTGGACGAGTGGCTTGAGCTGTTCGGGCGTGGCCGCGTCGGGTGGCCACCAACGATGCGGCGCGGACGACGTGATGCTGGAGATCAGCATCGATCGGGCCTCGTCGGGCCGGCCGGCGTTGAGAGCTCCGATGGGCGCGATACCAGGGGGACAGCTCCTGGCCGGGGAGCATCATGCCCGAGCGGCCGGTGAGCCATGCCGAGCGCTCGGCATCGGCCGCGGCGGCGATCGAACGTCGCGGGCCCGACACGCTGGTGGCATTGAGCATCTGGACCTGGGAGAACAGCAAGAAGGCGATGAAGATCGCGTACCCGCGGCGTTGTCTCGTCGACGAAGCACAGCAGCGCGGCCGCACCCGTGATGGCGAGGCTGGCGATGATCATCGCCCGTCGTGCGCGCGGGCCGAACACGACCTCGAACCCGGTCTGCGCGATGTGGCCACCGTCGAGTGGCAGCACCGGCACGAGGTTGAGCAGGCCGATCACCGGGCCCGCCCACCAGATCGCGGCCGCCGCGTCGGAGCTGTTGTAGCTGTCGCCGTCGAGCGGGTTGACACCCATCGCGGCGAGCACGGCGACGCTCGACAGGATGTGGATGCCTGGTCCGGAGAACGAGATCAACGCCCGCTGTGGCTTCGACAGCGGTCGTGACGGGACGAACGACGTGTAGCCGGCGAGGAAGTCGAGTGCGATCTCGGCCTTGGCACCGTTGTGGCGGGCGGCGAACGCGTGGCCGAACTCGTGCACGAGGGTGAACGCCGTGAGGGCGCCGGCGAGCCACAGGCCGAACCCGTTGCCGTGCAGGCCGACGATCAACACCATGAAGATGAGGAACCCCGGTCGGATCCGCACGTCGAACCCCAGCAGCCGGAACATCGAGTCAGGCTACGACCCTTTCGAACCCGCCCTCCCTCGCCTCTTTCAACCCCGCCCTGCCTCGACCCTTCGAACCCCGCCCTCCCTCGACCCCTAGACTCGCCGAACGTGCCATACGTCTACGCCTTCGACCACAAGCATCGCCGTCCGCCGATGGAGTACAAGGACCTCCTCGGTGGGAAGGGGGCCAACCTCGCCGAGATGACGAGCGTGCTGAAGCTGCCGGTGCCGCCCGGCTTCACGATCTCGACCGACGCCTGCCGCGCGCACATGCATGCCGGATGGCCGGCCGGGCTCACCGACGAGATCACCAAGCACGTCGCCAAGCTCGAAAAGACGATGGGCCGCAAGCTGGGCGATCCGTCCGATCCGTTGCTGGTCAGCGTGCGGTCGGGCGCCAAGTTCTCGATGCCCGGGATGATGGACACCGTCTTGAACCTCGGCCTCAACGACAAGAGCGTCAAGGGGCTCGCCAAGGTGACCGACGACGAGCGGTTCGCGTACGACAGCTACCGGCGCTTCATCGCGATGTACGGCCGCATCGTGCTCGACGTCGACGGTGAGCTGTTCGACCATCCGCTCGAGGAGGCCAAGCGACGCACCAAGGTCAAGACCGATGCCGAGCTGAGTGCCGCCGAGCTGAAGCAGCTGTGCGCCCACTACAAGGACGTCGTCAAGGCGCACACCGGCAAGCCGTTCCCGCAGCAACCGATGGCGCAGCTCCGGGGTGCCGTCGAGGCGGTCTTCAGGTCGTGGAACGGTGCCAGGGCGATCGCCTACCGGGTCCGCGAGCGCATCAGCCACGACCTCGGCACGGCCGTCAACGTGCAGACGATGGTGTTCGGCAACCGCGACGACAACTCGGGCACCGGCGTCGGGTTCACGCGCAACGCGGCGACCGGCGAGAACCGCCCGTACGGCGACTTCCTGATCAAGGCCCAGGGCGAAGACGTCGTCGCCGGCATCCGCAACACCGAGGACCTCGACGCCCTCGCCACGCACTTCCCCGCGATCCACGACGAGCTGTTCGCGATCTTCGAGCGCCTCGAGCGCCACTACCGCGACATGTGCGACACCGAGTTCACGATCGAGCAGGGCAAGCTGTGGATGCTCCAGACCCGCGTCGGCAAGCGCACCGGCGGTGCCGCGTTGCGGATGGCCGTCGACATGACGAAGGGCACCGGCCGCGGCGCCGCGAAGTGGAAGCTCGCCAAGCGTGAAGCCGTGATGCGGGTGACCGCCGACCACCTCGACTCGGTGCTGCACCCGCAGTTCGAGGGCCACGGCAAGGTGCTCGCCAAGGGCCTCGCCGCGTCGCCTGGTGCCGCCGTCGGCAAGGTGTACTTCACCGCCGACGACGCGGTCGATGCCGCCGACCGCGGCGAGAAGGTCGTGCTCGTGCGCAACGAGACGAGCCCGGAGGACGTCCACGGGATGATGGTCGCCGAGGGCATCCTCACGGCCCGTGGCGGCCTCGTCAGCCATGCCGCGGTGGTGGCGCGTGGCTGGGGGACGCCGGCCGTCGTGGGCGCCGAGGCGATCAAGATCGTCGGCAAGCAGTTCTCCGTCGGCGACATCGTCGTCAACGAAGGCGACGTCATCTCCGTCGACGGCACGAGCGGTGAGGTCGTGCTCGGCGAGATGAAGATGGCGGCCGCCAAGCCGCCGCCCGAGTTCGACGTGATCCTCGGCTGGGCCGACGAGATCCGCCGCGGCAAGCTCGGCGTGCGCGCCAACGCCGACACCGGCGAGGACGCCACCAACGCCCGCGAGCTCGGCGCCGAGGGCATCGGGCTGTGCCGCACCGAGCACATGTTCCTCGCCCCCGACCGCTTGCCCGTCGTGCGGCGAGATGATCCTCGCCAACACCGAGGACGAGGAAGCCGAGGCGCTCGACGAGCTGCGCACGGTTCAGCAGGCCGACTTCGAGGAGATCCTCGAGGCGATGGACGGGCTGCCGGTCACCGTGCGCCTCCTCGATCCGCCGCTGCACGAGTTCCTGCCGTCGACCGAGGAGCTGCGGATCAAGGAAGCCGTCTCCGGGCCTGGACGAGACCGAGAAGGAGATGCTCCACGCCGCGGAGAGCTGGGCCGAGCACAACCCGATGATCGGCACGCGCGGCGTGCGGCTCGGCGTGATCAAGCCCGGGTCTGTACGCGATGCAGGTCCGGGCGCTGCTCGACGCGGCCACCAAGCTGCGGGCCGCCGGCGGCAATCCCATCGTCGAGATCATGATCCCGCTCACCGTGACGCGCGAGGAGATGGCGCTCGCCCGCAGCTGGGTCGAAACGGAGATCGAGGACGAGTACAAGGGCGTCCGCAACCGCCCGGAGGTCACGATCGGAACGATGATCGAGACGCCCCGCGCCGCGCTGCGCGCCGACGAGATCGCCGAGGTCTCCGACTTCTTCAGCTTCGGCACCAACGACCTCACGCAGATGGCGTTCGGCTTCAGCCGCGACGACATCGAGAGCCGGATGATGCCCGCCTACCTGGAACAGGGTCTGCTCGAACGCAACCCGTTCGAGACGATCGACCGGGGCGGCGTCGGCGAGCTCGTCAAGATCGGTGCCGAGCGTGGCCGCCAGACCAAGCCGAAGCTGAAGCTCGGTGTGTGCGGCGAGCACGGCGGCGATCCCGAGTCGATCGCGCTGTTCTACGAGGCCGGTCTCGACTACGTGAGCTGCTCGCCGTTCCGCGTGCCGATCGCCCGTCTGGCCGCCGCCCAGGCGATCGTCGGGGCGGCCGAGTCGACCAAGTAGGGCCAGCGGTCCGCCGGTAGCGTCCAGCGCATGGAAATCGCAACCCGCCAACGCCCGGCCTACGGCGTGGCTCGACTGACGCTCGGCTGGCGGCGAGCCGGTTCGGGTCGAGTCCGGGGCGATGATGGCCATGTCGGCGGGTGTGACGCTGGAGTCGAAGGCCGAGGGCGGCATCATGAAGTCGCTCAAGCGCGCCGCCCTCGGCGGCGAGAGCTTCTTCATCTCGCACCTACACCGCGCCCGCCCAGGGCGGCTTCGTCGACGTCGCGGCCCGGCTGCCCGGCGACATCGCCCACTACACGGTCGATCCGGTCCAGGCGCTGTTCATCTCGAAGGGGTCGTGGATGGCGAACGAGCAGAGCGTCACCATCAACACGCAGTGGGGTGGCTTCAAGAACATGTTCGGCGCGGAGGGCGGGTTCATCATGCGCGCCGAGGGCTCCGGACAGGTCGTGTTCGCCTGCTACGGCGCGCTGGAGGTGTGGAACCTCCAGGCAGGGCAGCACATCACCGTCGACACCGGCCACATGGTCGCCTACGAGGACACGGTGCAGATGGCGATCCGCAAGGCGGGTGGCGGCGTGGTCCAGATGTTCAAGAGCGGCGAGGGTCTGGTGTTCGACTTCTCCGGTCCCGGGCGGGTGTGGACGCAGACCCGCAACCCGAACGAACTGCTCGGCTGGATCGGGGCGGCGTTGGGGCAGGGCAGCAGCAGCAGCCCGTCCATCGGCGGCCTGTTCGGCAGGGGCTGACGCGTGCATCTCCTCGGGCTCCTCGCCGCCGAGGGCGACGACGCGAGCAAGTTCGTCGACATCGACGTCCAGCCGTGGCAGTGGGGGGTGCTGCTCGACGATCATCGTCTCGCTCTTGATGGTCGACCTCCTGATCATCCATCGCAAGCCGCACGTCATCCACATGCGACAGGCGGCGATCGAGGCGGCCATCTGGGTGTCGTGCGGCCTGGCGTTCGGACTCGTGATCTGGGCGTGGTTCGGGGGTGCCGCGGCCGGCGAGTACCTGTCGGGCTACCTGATCGAGGAGAGCCTCAGCATCGACAACGTGTTCGTGTGGGCGCTGATCCTCGCCTACTTCCTCGTTCCGGCGGAGTACCAGCACCGGGTGCTGTTCTGGGGCATCTTCGGCGCGCTGGTGCTGCGAGCCACGTTCATCTTCGCCGGCATCGCCCTCATCGAACGGTTCGAGTGGGTGCTGTACATCTTCGGCGCGTTCCTGCTGTACACCGCCGGCAAGCTGATCTTCAGCGACAACGAGCACGTCGACCCCAGCAAGAGCCGGTTCCTGAAGGTCGTCCACCGGATCGTGCCGTCGACCGATCAGCTGGACGGTCAGAAGCTGTTCACACGAGTCGACGGGAAGCGACTGGCGACGCCGCTGTTCGCCGTGCTGTTGCTGGTCGAGGGCACCGACGTGCTGTTCGCCGTCGACAGCGTGCCGGCGGTGCTCGCGGTCAGCCACGAGCAGTTCATCGTGTTCTCGTCGAACGCGTTCGCGATCCTCGGGCTGCGGGCGATGTACTTCCTGCTCGCCGACCTGCACGGACGGTTCACGTACCTCCAGCAGGGGCTGGCGATCATCCTCGCCTTCGTCGGCGTGAAGATGATCATCAACGAGTGGTACCACATCCCGACGTGGCTCTCGCTCGTCGTCATCGTGGTCGTGCTGACCGCGTCGATCGGCTTCTCGCTCAAGTCGGAGCGGCTCGCGGTCGCCGCCGGATCGGCCGGCCACGTGGAAGCCGACGGTGCCGAGTCGACCGCCGGGGTGCACGCCGACAGTGCCGCGACCGCGGAGCCGGGCCCGCCCTACGATGAGCGATAGACGCGCTCGACCCACCGTTAGCCTCGGCCTGCATGGCGATCGTCGACGACGACATCGAGCGGATCCGCTCGACGGTTTCGATCGTCGACGTCGTGTCGCAACAGGTGCAACTGCGCAAGACCGGCCGCAACTGGGTCGGGCTGTGTCCGTTCCACGCCGAGAGGACGCCGTCGTTCAACGTCCGCGAGGAGACCGGCCGGTACAAGTGCTTCGGCTGTGATGCGTCCGGTGACGTGTTCACGTTCGTGCAGGAGATCGATCACGTCGACTTCGTGGGCGCCGTCGAACAGCTGGCGGCCAAGGCCGGGATCCAGCTGACCTACACGACCACCGGTCACAGCAAGGAGCGGGCCCGCCGCAAGCAGCTCGTCGACGCGATGGCGACGGCGGTCGACTGGTACCACGACCGGCTCCTGAACGATCCCGAGGCGCGCACGGCACGCGACTACCTCCGCAGCCGCGGTCTTGCCGGCGACGTCGCGCGGACGTTCAAGATCGGTTGGGCGCCCGACGACTGGGATGCGCTGTCTCGCGGTGCCGGAATCGCTCCTGACCTTCTTCGCGACAACGGCCTGGCGTTCTCGAACCGGTCCGGCCGGTTGCAGGACGCGTTCCGCGCCCGCGTGCTGTTCCCGATCTTCAACGAGAACGGTGAGCCGGTCGGTGTCGGTGGCCGGATCCTGCCGGGATCGACCGACCCGGCGAAGTACAAGAACTCCCCGGAGACGCCGATCTACACGAAGTCGAAGACGCTGTACGGGCTCAACTGGGCCAAGGGCGACATCGTCGCCGCCGACCAGGCGATCGTGTGCGAGGGCTACACCGACGTGATCGGCTTCCACCGAGCTGGGCTGCCGTGCGCGGTCGCGACGTGTGGCACGGCGTTCACCGAGGAGCACGTCCGCCTGCTCAAGCGGTACGCGAAGCCGCGTCGTGCTGGCGTTCGACGCCGACGCGGCCGGCCAGGGCGCAGCCGAACGGTTCTACGAGTGGGAGCAGAAGTACCAGGTCGAGGTCAGCGTGGCGCGGTTTCCCGGCGGGAAGGACCCGGGGGAGTTGGCGCAGTCCGACCCGGAAGCTCTCGCGGCGGCCGTCGGGTCGGCGCTGCCGTTCCTCGGCTTCCGGCTCGACCGGGTGCTCCAGGGGCAGTCGCCGCAGTCGCCGGAGCAGCGAGCACGTCTCGGCGAGGTGGCGATGACCGTCGTCAACGAGCATCCGAACTCGAACGTCCGCAAGTTGTACGCCGGCCAGGTCGCGGCCCAGGTCGGGCTGCCGGTCGCCGATCTCGTACAGCTCGCCGAGCGGGGCGTGCGTCGCCCTCAGGTGCAGGTGACGGCGAATCGATCGCGCCGCGGACCGCGGGAGAACGCCGAGTTCGTGGCGATCACGCAGCTCGTGCAGGACTGGAACTCGATCGCTCCGTGGATGGTCGAATCGCTGTTCGCCGACGAGTTGTACCGCCGCGCGTTCCTCGCCATCGCGGCCGCATCCGGCGACCTGGGAGCCGCCTTGCAGCAGGCCGACCCCGAAGCTCGCGAGGTGCTCGAACGGGCGGCGGTGGTGGACCTCGAGGTCGATGCCGAGGCCGAGGCGCGCAACCTGATCGCGCGCCGCGGTGCGACGCGAGCTCGGCCGCACAGCATCGACGAAGGATCCGGCGCTCGAGCTGGACGATCGCGATGCCCGTCTGCGACTCGAAGACCTGGGGGTACAGGAACACGCGGCGGATGCGGCGGACTGGTTGCTAGGTTGGCTGGCGGGCCGAACGGAAGGACGTTGATGGGGGGAGCGGATGCTCTCGATTCCACGGTGGTTCCACCATTGGGTGGGGTCGATCGGGATGAGTGGCAACGGCTGGTGGTGCGCGGGCGACGTCGTCGGCGAGCTCCCCGCCGAGGACATCACCCATGTGCTGCGCAGTGTCGAGCTGACGAGCGAAGCGCTGTTGGTGGTCCAGGCGGCCCTCACCGCCGAGGGGATCCTGATCGACGAGGAGATCGACGAGACGCTCGACGAGACGCCGGTCGGCCTGAGTCGCGAGGTGGTGATCGACGACGAGGACGCGGAACGTCTGCTCAGCCGCCGGCGCCGCCGGCGCGGCGCCAAGAAGATCGCGCCACGGGTCGACACCAGCACGGCCGACGGGGTGCGCATGTACCTCCGCGAGATCGGTCAGGTCGATCTGCTCACGGGCGACGACGAGCGACGTCTCGCGCAGCTGATCGAGGAAGGCCACCGGGCGGCCGAGCGGGTCGACGAGGGTGTCACCGATCCCGCCGAGATCAGGCTCATGATGCGGGCCGTCCAGCGCGGCCAACGCGCCAAGAGCGAGCTGACCCAGGCCAACCTGCGGCTCGTCGTCAGCATCGCCAAGCGGTATTCGGGTCGCGGGATGCAGCTCCTCGACCTGATCCAGGAGGGCAACCTCGGGCTGATGCGGGCGGTCGACAAGTTCGACCACACCAAGGGCTTCAAGTTCTCGACGTACGCGACGTGGTGGATCCGCCAGGCCATCACCCGCTCGATCGCCGACCAGGCGCGCACGATCCGCATCCCGGTCCACATGGTCGAGCACATGAACCGCCTCACCCGGATGCGTCGCCAGATGCACCAGGAGCTCGAGCGCGAGCCGACTGTCGAGGAGCTGGCCGTGAAGCTGCAGCTCGAACCGGAGCGCGTGCGCGAGCTGTTGCGGATCTCGCAGGACCCGTTGTCGCTCGACTCGCCCGTCGGCGAGGAGGACGAGTCGAACCTCGGCGACTTCATCGAGGACTCGTCGACCGACGGCCCCGCCGACGCGGCGACCAAGACGATGCTCACCGAGGCGGTCGAGGACGTGCTGGGCGAGCTCTCCGAGCGCGAGCAGGAGATCGTGCGGATGCGCTTCGGGCTCGACGGCGGTCAGGCCAAGACGCTCGAGGAAGTCGGCAAGCAGTTCGGCGTCACCCGCGAACGCATCCGCCAGATCGAGGCGAAGACGCTCGCCAAGCTGCGCCACCCCCAGCGATCGCACCGCCTCCGCGAGTTCCTCGAGGCCGAGTAGCACACCCCCTCGTCAACATTGTTGGCGTGGGGTACGGCGGCAAGCTTCGCGAACAGCAACGAGCGCGGGAGCTGCGCGCCGAGGCGTGGACGTTGGCCGACATCGCCACCGAGCTCGGCGTGTCGAAATCGTCCGTGTCGCTCTGGGTCCGCGACGTCGAGTTCGTGCCCCGAGCCGAGGAATCGTGGCCATCTGTCGCAGCGACCTCACCCGCTGCATCTCGCCAAGCTCGCCGAGATCGAGCGGTGTCGCCGAGAAGGCGTCGAGCGCATCGGCCAGCTGTCCGAGCGCGAGTTCCTGATCCTCGGCGCTCGCGCTGTATGCGGGCGAGGGTTGCAAGCGCGACCGGTGAGGTGGCATTCGCGAACAGCGATCCCGCGGATGATCTTCGTCTTCGTCACGTGGCTGCGCCACTTCTTCGAGATCGACGAACGGCGTCTGCGGGTGCGGCTGTACCTGCACGCGGACTTGGATCTCGATGCCGCGATCGCGTTCTGGTGCGAACTGACTGGCGATCCCGGCGGCGCAGTTCCGCAAGCCGTACCGGGCAGTCGCCGATGCGACGATGCGTCGAACGAAGCACGTCGTTCGGCTGCCCTGCGGTCATCTACTGCTGCACTCACGATTCATCGGCGTGTCATGGGCATGATCGAGGCGCTATTGTCCACGACCGCCCTTCCGGGGTAGCTCAGCTGGCAGAGCAACGGACTGTTAATCCGAATTGTCGTGGGTTCGAGCCCCACCCCCGGAGCCACCAAGATGGGACCCTTCGCCGATGCGAGGGTCCCATCGCACGTTTTCGGGGCGGTAGCTCAGTGGTCAGAGCAGGGGACTCATAATCCCTGGGTCGTGGGTTCGATCCCCACCCGCCCCACCTGTGCTATGTGCTACTTCGGCTGATGCCTCTCACCCGAGGATGAGGGAGTTGAGCGTGAGTGAGCAGCGTTATTTGGCGGTGCTGGCAGTGATCCGTGATGGTGACACGGTGACGGAGGTGGCGTCTCGGGCGGGGTGTCACGCAAGACGTTGCAGTGTGGTTGGCGCGGTATGAGGCTGGCGCGATCCGAACCCGGCGCAGTGGGCGGAGCCGCCGTCGATCCCGAACGTCGAGCCGGTGGTGCCGACGCCCGAGGAGGTACGAGCGCTGATCGACGAAGCAGGAGACCGAGGCCGCGACGTTGCCCGATCCGGTCGAGCCGGTTGTGCTCAATGCGCTCACCTCGGAGCTGCACGCGGTGCCACACTTCACACGGTCCGAGCGGGTGGCGCGTGGACGGGCGGCCAGGGCCGAGCTGCCGCGATCGGTTCACGCCGACTGGGAACCGGCACCGTTGCGGCGCAATCCGATCGAGCTCCTCGAGGAGCAGGCCAAGACCCGGCTTCCAGAGCTCATCCCGATTCGCTACGGCCGCATGCTCGAGTCGCCCTTCGCCTTCTATCGCGGCGGCGCCTTTCTCATGGCCGCGGATCTGGCTGCCGGTCCGCGCACAGGTCTGCATGCTCAGCTCTGCGGCGACGCGCACTTGTCGAACTTCGGCGTGTTCGCTGCACCCGACCGCAGACTGGTGTTCTCGATCAACGACTTCGACGAGACGCTGCACGGCCCGTTCGAGTGGGACGTCAAGCGCCTCGCGGCGAGCTTCGCAGTCGCCGGTCGGGAACTCGGCTACGACGAGGGCGCTCGGCGCGCCATGGTGACGGACACCGTCCGGGAGTACCGCCAGGCGATGGCGAGCTTCGCCACGATGCGGAACCTCGACGTCTGGTACACGCGCCTCGACGTGGCAGGCAGCATCCCCGGCTTCGGCTCGCGAATCTTCCCGAAGAAGGTGAGGCGGCTCCAACGCAAGATCGTGCCGACCCACACGAAAGATGCCATGCGCGCGCTCGCCAAGCTCTGCACCTCGGTCGACGGTGAGCTCCGATTCATTGGTCGGCCGCCGCTCATCACCCCCATCGAGGACGTCCTGCCCGGTGCCGAGAAGGAGCACTTCGAGCACACGATCCGGAACATGATCGCCACGTACAGCCGCTCGCTCCCTGGCGACCGGCGAACGCTGCTCGAGAGCTACCGCTACGTGCATGCCGCACGCAAGGTGGTCGGCGTGGGCAGCGTGGGGACGCGCGCCTGGGTCGTCCTTCTCCTCGGCCACGACGAATCGGATCCCCTGTTCCTCCAGTTCAAGGAGGCCCAGCCGTCGGTGCTCGAGCCGTTCCTCGGGAAGAGCGCGTTCGAGCAGCACGGGCAGCGTGTCGTGGAGGGGCAGCGGATGATGCAGGCGGCGTCCGACATCATGCTCGGGTGGGGGCGGGTCGTGGCGATCGACGGCGAGACGAAGGACTTCTACATCCGCCAACTGTGGGACGCGAAGGCGTCAGCCGAGATCGAGCTCATGAATGCCGCGGAGCTGCGGGCGTACGGGCGGGCGTGCGGGTGGACACTCGCCAGGGCGCACGCGCGTTCCGGGGACCGGGTCGCGATCGCCGCATATCTCGGGTCGGGTGATGCGTTCGACCGGGCGATGGCCACGTTCGCCGAGGCATACGCGGACCAGAACGACCGTGACTACACGGCGTTGCGGGACGCGGTCGCGTCCGGAGTCGTCGCCGCGCAAACCGGGGTCTGAGATTCCTCGACGCAAGCGATCGCGGCCGTTCAACCGCAGTCAGTCACCCGAGCACCGGTAGTCCGTGACGGAGCGCGTTCTCGGCGTCTCACCCGGAGCGTGATCGGCGCTTCGCTCACACGTCTAGAGTCGGGAATCGCCAAGTTCCGGATCCCCGTCATGGAGGGCTTCTTGCCCTTGGACCGGTCTCGGTTCCCGACGGAGGTCGTGGCCGGTATCACGCTCGCCGCCCTCGCCATCCCCGAGGTGATGGGCTACGCCACGATCGCCGGGATGCCGGTCGTGACCGGCCTGTACACGATCGTCCTGCCGATGCTCGTGTTCGCGTTCTTCGGCTCGTCCCGCCACTTGGTCGTCGGCGCCGACTCGGCCACGGCGGCGGTGATGGCTGCGGCTCTGGCCGGCATGGCGGCGACAGGCTCGTCGGAGTACATCGCGCTGGCGGGCCTGCTGGCGCTGATGGCGGGCGCCCTGATGATCATCGCCCGGCTGATCAAGCTCGGGTTCATCGCCGACTTCCTGTCGCGGACCGTGCTCATCGGCTTCCTCACCGGCGTCGGCATCCAGGTCGCGATCGGGCAGCTGGCCGGCCTGATCGGCGTGCCGACGCCGTCGGGTGGGTCGCTCAGCCAAACTGGTCGACACGGTGAAGGCGATCCCGGACACGAGCATGACCACGTTCGCGGTGTCGCTCGGGGTGATCGTGACGATCGTCGGCCTGAAGCTGGTCACCGAGAAGATTCCCGGCGCGCTCATCGCCGTGCTCGGTGCGCTCGCGGTCAGCTACTTCGCCGACCTCTCCGAACACGGCGTGTCGGTGCTCGGGACGGTGCCGGGCGGTCTGCCGAGCCTCGGGTTGCCGGATGGCATGAGTTGGAGCGACGTCGGCGAGCTGTTCCCGACCGCGGTGTCGATCTTCGTGCTGATCTTGGCGCAGAGCGCGGCGACGTCACGTGCGTATGCCGCCAAGTACAACGAGCGCTTCAGCGAGGACACCGACCTCGTGGGTCTTGGGCTCGCCAACGGTGCGGCGGCGATCTCGGGCACGTTCGTGGTGAACGGGAGCCCGACCAAGACCCAGATGGTCGACAGCGCCGGCGGCCGCAGCCAACTCGCGCAGATCACCACGGGTGCGATCACGGTGATCGTGCTGCTCTTCCTCACCAAGCCGTTGGAGTACCTGCCCAACGCCGTGCTTGCCGCCGTGGTGTTCCTGATCGGCATCGAGCTCGTCGACATCGCCGGTATGCGGCGCATCGCCCGCGTCCGTCCGGACGAGTTCGTCGTCGCCCTGATGACGGCAGCTCGCGGTCGTCCTGATCGGTGTCGAGCAGGGCATCGTGCTGGCGATCATCGCCTCGGTCATCGACCACCTGCGCCGCTCGTACAGGCCGAGCAACACGATCCTCGAGGTGTCGGGCGACCGGATCAGGTCGGCGCCCGTGCATCCCTCGTCCAGGACCTTGCCGGGACTCGTGGTCTACCGCTTCAACGCCTCGCTGTACTACGCCAACGCCAACCTGCTCCTGCAGGAGACAACGGCGCTGATGGCGAGCACCGAGCCTGATCGTGTGCGCTGGCTGTGCATCGACGCCGCCGGCGTGTCCGATGTCGACTACTCGGCGGCGGAGACGTTGCGCCAAGTTCACGAAGGGGCGCAGGAGCACGACGTCCGGGTCGTGTTCGCCGAGGTGCAGCCGCCGGTTCGTGTCGGAGCTCGAGCGGTTCGACCTGGTGACCACGTTCGGCGAGGACGCCTTCTTCGACACCGTCGACGACGTCATCGCCGCATACCGCACTCAGACCGCGTCCACGTGACATCACGGTGTCGTGGCTCGGGCGAGCCTGACCGAGCGCAGGCTGTCACGACGATCTGAAGAATCCGGACTGGATGTCGCGGATGACGGAGTCGATCGGTTCGCCGCTCACGAGCAGGCCGCCCCGCCAGGGTGCGCTGAGGGCAAACAAGAGGGCGATGCTCAAGCCGACGACGGTGGCCAATCCGAGCACCAGCAGCGAGGTCCGAAGGCGGTTTCGCAAGCCGAGCGCGCCGGCGTTCGCGATCAACGCGACCCCACTCGTGACGAGCGTGAGCACGTAGAGCAACGGCAGTTGGCGAGAAGCGGCGGCAACACGTTCTCGGCGGCTCGTCGTGAGGGCGTCGAGCGAGGCGAGCAGTTCGGTACCGGCCGGCGATCCGATCTCGGTGCGTGCAGCTTGAGCGCGCACGACCCGCTCGAGCGACGCCAGCGCGACGGCGACGCCGGGGTCGCCTCCGGCCGCGGCGTCACCGTGCCATTCGCTGGTGCGTGTGGCCACGAGGTACTCGTCCATCGCACCTTGGATCGCCTCGGTGTCGACACCGGGGCTTGTCGAAGCCCACGCCAAGCGCGACGCCGCCGCGGCCTCGGCGCTGACTTCGTCCTGTGCCGCCTTGAGATAGCCCGCCTCGCTCGCCAGCGTGAGCGCCATCAGGATCCCGAACAGTCCCCCGAGCGCGGGCATGAGCGGTGCCGCGATGTGCTGTACGCGGTCGTACTCGTCGGCCGGCACGAGTCCACGTACGCCAAGGCGGGCGCCGAACGGCGATCGATACCGTGATCACGAGCGAGACGACGACGAGCACACCGACGGGCAGCGAGGTGAGACGGTCCACGGGATGTCCTAGATGCGATTTCCGGCCGTGTCGCACGGGAGCGACATGTCGACGCCGGCAACATCGAGCTCCTGATCGATGATCTGCAGCGCCCGCTCCATCGCCACTGGTCGAAGGCCACCGATCCCGGAGTGAAACGGATTGTCGAGTGCGTAGAGAAGCAGCATCATCATCGTCAGCGCTGAGACGACCGTGCCCATCAGTAACGCCTGGACGACTGCCCGCTCCCCACTGTCGGCGAAGAACAGCACGAACACGAAGATCAGCGCCGCAGTGAGGAACAGCACGATCCACAAGGGAGATGGGATCACGCCGACCGCGCCGTGGATACGGGCGATGCGAGCTTCCTCCCGCGTCGACGTCTGATCGAGCCACCGATCGTAGGCCGACTGCTCGGCGGCGGTCTGGGGTTCGACAGTCCTCACGGTTCGGAACATGTCGGACGCCCACGGATTGATCTGGTCACCCAACGTTCCGCTCTCCATGCGATCCCACTGCACGCCGGCCACTGAGCGGGCGTAACACACGAGTTGGCCGGTGAGCTCGAGCGCCGCAGGTTCCGGGAAGAACTGCGCTGTCTCCACCTGCTGCGTCACGACCAGCGCCTCGGCCTCGGCGCCGGCTGCGTGCCGAGTCATAGCTGCTGAACGAAAGAAAGACGACGAAGCCGAGCAGGACCGCGAAGCCTGTGGCCAGCACCCCGAACACACCGGCGGCCCGATCACCGTCATGGAAGTAGCTGCCATCCGGTGCACCGCGTCGCACCAGGAGCATCGCGGTGACAGCGATCGCCGTCACGACCACCACGATGAGGATGGCGACGACCAGCCGCACTCAGCCTCCGTTGCTTTCGGGACGTCGCCTGTGCTCACGTCGAGACGTCATCCGGCGCATTGGCACATGATCACCGTAGTTGTGACGAGGATCGCCAAGACGACGACGAAGTCGCGAATCCATGCCCGCCACTCCGGACCGCGTCGCCTCACCGGTCATGGCTTGGATGACGGAACGCTGTGCCAGATTGGCAGTCGGTGCCGCTCGGACGATCGCTCGCAGCCGAAGGCGGTTTCGTCGAGCCCCATATGATCGAACCGTGATCTTCATCACCGCCAAGTTCCGAGTACTTCCCGAACACGCCGACAACTGGGCTGACATCACGCGGGTATTCACTGAGCGACGCACGCCGAGGCGGGCAACATGTGGTTCGACTGGTCGCGCAGCCTCGAGGATCAAACGGAGTACCTGCTCGTCGAGGCATTCCTCGACGGCGATGCAGGAACCGCGCACGTTCAGTCCGATCACTTCAAGGCGGCAATCGCTGCGCTGCCCCAGTACCTTGCCGAGACGCCCCGAATCATCAGCCAGATGATCGACCAGGACGACTGGTCCGAGCTCGGTGAGATGACGGTCGGCTGAACAACCCCCGGCGTTGTTGAGGACGCCGAGCGGCGGATGGCGCGCCCGTGGTGCGTCGTGAGGGGATTGCCGTTGGAGTCGCAACACTTTGGTACTCCCGTGGCATCGATAGAGGTGTGGGAGCACTGGCGTCGGTTGGCGGCGAACCAGCCGGGGCGAGCACGTTCGAGGAGCTGTATCGGGCGTCAAGCGTGCCGACGCCACGCGCCTCGCTTGGTTGTTGACGCACGATGCCGCGATCGCTGAGGACGTCGCTCACGACGCCTTCCTCGGGCTGTATCGAGTGTTCGATCAGGTTGCGAATCCCGCTGCGTACTTGCGCCGAAGCGTGATCAACGGCGTCTACGAGCGAGTCCGAAGGCGCGGACGCGAGCGTCGGCGAGAGGCGATTGTGATCGCCGCTCAGCCCACCGCGTTGGACGGGCCGAGCGGGGGTGTGCTCGATGCCATTGCTGCGCTGTCGTTGGATCAACGCACGGCCGTCGTACTGAGGTACTGGGGCGGGCTGCGCGATCACGAGATTGCGGAGGCGATGGACATTCGGCCCGGAACCGCCCGGTCCCACCTCAGTCGTGCACTCAGCCGACTTCGACGGGAGCTGCAATGAACAGTTTCGACACTCACGACCCGCTGGAAAGGATCCTGCGCGAAGCACTCCACGCTGACGCCGAGCGCGCACCACAACTTCCGACGGAATGGATCGCTCCAACAACATCGAGCGTCACGGACGACCGAATGGTCGAGGACGACGTCCGTGTTTGGCGGCAGCCATCGGAGGAGTTGCCTCGCGAGCGGCACCCGCGTCGGCGATGGATGCTGGTGGCCGCAGCCACGATCGTCGTGCTCGCGATCGGGCTGCTGGCGCTGGCCGCCGACCAAGACCCCGACAGCGTCCAAACCGACACCGTCCCGCCCACACCAGCAGCGTCGACCAACCCGGCCACGACGACGCGTTGCTCCCGGTTGATCGTCGCCGCACGCTCCCGCGACCACGACCCGGCCACGCCGACTGCGATGGGGAGGCGATCACCGCGTTCGCTGCTGCGATCGAAGCCTCCGGTGTGCTGACCAGCCCGTCGGCCGACGAGGAGGCGCAGGCGACCGACGACGACCTCTACCGGGACGGCAACGGTCGGACGCAGGTCTCGGCGGCGGGCAACTCCGTTTCGTTGCGCAGGTGCCGAGACTCGGCGTCCGCCACGTGCGGCACCGGCTGGGCGTACGTGACGGGGGTTGCCGGCGGTGGCGAGGTGCACGGCGGGCTGTTGGGTGAAGCGAGTCCGGTCAATCTGCATCTGCATCTGCTCGATGATCGCTACTTCGTGGCGTCGGAGAGCGCACCCGACGACGCAGGCGCCGTCGAGGGCATGGCTGATCGATGCGGTCTCGGGACAGGCTGGGGTTCTCAGCTGGCGCGACGAGCCGACGACATTGAACTCGCCCGAGCAGACGTTGCTGCTGTGCGAAGAGTCGTACAACTCGACAGTGCGCCATCGCTCGCAGGGACGACCCCGTCCGAGAAGTCGGGAGAAGTCGCTCCGGCGGAACCACCGTCACGATCCCTCGTCGAGGGCGATACACCTACGTGCCAACCGAAGGCGGCTTGCCAAAGGTGGTCGATGCTCGGGACGGCACGATCCGGCCATTGGCGATGCCCGACAACGTGGTGGCCGGTCTTCCCGTCGCGCAACACGGCACCGGCCGGATCTGGATCGGGACCGACCCCGACGGCGACCGGCTCGGCCTCGCCTACAGCGACGACGGCGGCGCGACCTGGAACGAGGTCGCGCTTCCGGAACAGATGCGCGCCACCAGCGAGGAGTTGGCGACGAGCCTCGTCCTATGGAGACGATCTCTTGGAGATCGCGGCGGACGGTGACCGCGTCGCAGTGGCCGGCTCGTGGGGAGGCGACAACAACACCGTGTACGTCTCGGATGACGCTGGACCGAGCTGGACCACCGCAACCTCCGAACCAGGCGGCAACGGTGTACACCTGTACGTCCTCGCCGACGGACGGCTGGTGGTGATGGGGTCGATGGACACCCACCCGGGCGAACTGCTCGTGTCGACCGGCTCGGACTGGGCCGAACTCGAGAACGTCGACGTCGATTTCCGACCCCGCGTTCGCTCGTCGGACTATGAGCGCCGCTTCAGCGTCAACGGCGCCGGTGTCGCCATGATCCCCTCGTTCATCTTCCCATGCGACGGCGCCTACCCGTGCCCGGGGTATACCCAGGACGAGGCCAGCGCTATGTGCTCGACACGATCGACTTCAGCACCGACCTGACGAACTGGTCGACCATTGAGAGCCTCGGCGATTGATCCGTCATCGCTGGGCGGTCATCGCCGTCGTCGTCGCCGCGGCCGTCATGGCCGTCGTCGTCGGGGGCCTCGTGATCGCCACGCGCATCGATGACCCAACCGGGACTTCCGCCGATCAACCCACCACCGTCACACCGAGGCCGACTGTCGCTCCCGCACTCTTCGATCCGACCACGTCCGAGTCGTCGACGACGACGTCCGAGGCAGCCGACGACGGCCCGACGATCCTCGCCAAGGGCGAAGATGTGGAAGTCCGCAGCTTCGAACCCGTCATTGGGGTCACCAGCTGGATCCTGAACATCGATGCCGAGGAGCAGGACGGCGTGGTGACCGGCGAGTTCCTGGTCGACAACGTCGTGGTCACGATCCAGTGTGCGGGCACCAGAACTCGTCACGGGGATCTCATCCTCGGCGGCGTGGTGACCGACAACACAGACGGCATCGCCATGGTCGATGAGGTCAACCTCGCCGTGGGCAACCCACTCGCCCTGATCATCAGGAACGGTGCCAGCGTCACCCTCTATCATCCGTCGCTCTGGTACGGAGAGCCGGCGAGTCGGCACGCCGGATCGTGCATCGACCTCGTCGAGTCTGTCCCGGACAGTCTCGACGGCGGGTTCTTCGAAGACGTAGTGGGCGGCGTCGCCATCGAGACGGCTGACCCGCACGGCGGCTAACCCCAATCGCAGGTCCCCGACGCCGATCGGCGCCTGTCGGCTAGCTGCTTCAACGGCATCGAGCGGGCCAACCCAGCCTTACGCAGTCGAGGTAGCGCAGATTGCCCGTTCTTGCCCGTCACGGCAAGCACAGATCGGCAGTTCCGCGCCGATGATTCTCCTGAGTCGGGTCCGAGTCCAGTTGTCCGTCATGTGTGCTTTGATTCGTGACGAGATCTGCTGAGGAGGATTATGCGAGCGTTGCATCGGGTGCGAGTGATGTTCCTGATGACGGTCGTTGCTCTCACAGCGCTGTCTGCTGCGTGCGGCGACAATTCGGAAGACTCGACATCGACCTCGACCGCGCCCTCGACCGCCGACCTCGACCTCGACCGTCGACCTCGCCCTCGACCTCGAACTCGACCTCGTCAACGAGCAAGATCGACGTGGGCGGAACCCGCACCGATTGTCGGTCGGAGCGGGGTCGGTGTGGGTCGCGAAGTCCAACTTGGGCACCGTGTCGCGTATCGATCAGGAGACGAACCAGGTCATCGCCGACATCGAGGTGGGAGCACGGCCCGGCAGCGTCGCTGTCGAGGACGATGCCGTGTGGGTTGCCAACAACGGAGATGGGTCGGTCTCGCGGATCGACCCGGCCACCAACGACGTCGTCGCCACGGTCGAGGTTGGCGAGGGGCCGCGCGCCGTGATCGCGGCTTCCGGGAGCATCTGGGTAAGTGTCGGCCGCGAGAACGCCGTCAAGCGCATCGACCCGGCAACCAATCAGGTCATCGTCACGATCAGCGACGTGCCAGACCCTGCGCAGCTGGCAGCCGCCACCGACGCCATCTGGGTGACGAGTCGCGGTGGGGATGTTGTCTCGCGCATCAGCCCGACAACGGACACCATCGTGGCATCGGTCGACGTCGGCTATCCGACGCTCGGCCTCGCGGCGACCGACGAAGCTGTGTGGGTTGCAGCGACCGACGGTCCGAAGATCTCACGAATCGACCCAGCCACGAACCGCGTAACGGCCCAACTCGACGCCGGTGACGACTCGTGGGCTCTGGCGCCCGATGCGACTGGTGTGTGGCTGACGTCGAACGGCGCAAACACTGTCTCGAAGATCAGCGCTGCCACCAACAAGGTGATCGAAACCATGGACGTGGGACCACGGCCGATCGGCCTTGCGGTCGAAGACGATGCGGTGTGGGTTGCCAACTCGGGCGACAACACCGTGTGGCGTATCAGCACCGAATAGGCGCGCAACAGCGGCCGGGAGTCGTCAAGCCCTCGTGCGTCATCGCAGGGCACACGGACGGCGCGCGATTGCCCGATCCGGATCGCCATCGCACCGTCCAAATTGGTCCTTGCCGAGGTTGGCCGCAGCGCACGCATATTGCCCGTTCTGGCTCGACCACGGCAAGCACAGATCGGCAGTTCGGCGCTGGTGCTCGTGCTGATCCATCACGAGTTCCAGCCCGATGAACGGTCCCGATTCCGAGTGCAGCGCGGCCATGGCGGCGCTCGTTCGTCTGGCAGGTCAAATGGATCACAGCGAACGAGTCATCGGCACATCGGAACACCTGTCATCGCAGCCGGAGCAACGAGCGACACACGCGACAAGCTCCACTCCGTCTAGTTCATGCCCCGGCTGAATCGCGTTGCGCGCCTCCACTGACAGCCGGTCCGATAGCGCCGTGTCAGGCGGAACCAAGGCCCCCGCCTTGTCGCCTCAGCCATCCACGAATGTTGCACGTTGCGGCGGCGCGCAGCAAACGCCGATCGGCGGAGATATGGCGCGAACGAAGAGCCATGAACGGTTGCGACTCATGTGATCGCGCCGTGACCTTCTCGGCGGACCCGCGGATGCGGGAAGCATCAAGCGCCGAGTAGTTGGCAGAGATCCTGGTACGTACCTTTGAAGGAGAAGGCAGTCAGGACATTCTCGCTGGTCACGGTGTAACTGAGCTTGCCGGAGAGGAGCAACTCGGCTCCCGGCTCTTGAACCACGCCAGATGGTCCCGGTTCTCCGAGACAGGGGGAACCAGATGTTCCCGTGGACCGTCACGTTCCAGTTCCCCGTGATTGGATCGAACGTCCAGTCTCCACATGTCTCGACCGCTGGAGATAGGTCGCCCCGTTGTCGAGGTTTGTGATCGCTATGTCCCCGGTCCCGATCCGGGCTTGATGGTCATGGCCTCCGACAGATACTTGGAGGTCGACCGCGCAGCCGTTGTCGCTGGCCGGGATGAACTCCGAATCTTCAGCTGTTGCTGGCGATGCAGCGGAAAGGAATGCCCCGGTGGTCACGGCCAACAGGACAAAGAGTCTCTTGCGTGTGAGGCCGCCGTACACAGGCACGCTAGGTACCAATCGGCAGTACTGGCGTGTTTCCGGCTCGGCGTGGCGGGGCTCATGCCCGCTCGATGCGGATCGAGTCGAGCACGGCGGCGAGTTCAGCTTGCGGCCGGGCTGATGGTCCGGCCGACGTCCTCGTGTTGATGATGATGGTCGTGCCGTTGACGTCGAGGACCCACACGGTCTCGATCTCGCCGGGTTCGTAGTACGACCAGGCCCAGCTCGGGCCGCCGTGCCGCCGTTCTCCCAGCTTGCGGAACGCGGGCACTGATGGTGTTGCAGCCCGTGAACTCGGCGGGGCCGGTGCGTTGGAACGCTTTGCCGGCGTAGCCGTCGACGGAGATGTCGGACGGTGCGGTCACGTCGGCCCATCCGCCCTGCTCGCTGAGCGCGGCGACGAGACCGTCGAGGGTTGTCACGGCCCCGGGTGGAACCCATCGCTCGAGTGGCAGGCGTCTAAGAACACTCGTCGGGTCGGCTGAACGTCATGAACCCGATGCCTTCCTTGCTCGATGCCCCAGTCGTCGGCTGTTGTTCGTCCACCCGGGCCGAGAGTGACGAAGATCCGCGGCGTCGGCGCTCCGTCGACCTCGTCGACGAAGTACGTCCCGGGCGACGAACTGCTCGTCCGGGTGTGCCGAACAGCGCTCGCGGCGGCATCGTCGGGGCACGGTCACGGTCGGGGACGGTTGGTCGGCTGGGCTCGCGGGGTCGTCGTCACGGATCGCCACGAAGGCGATCGCCACCACGGCGGCGGCGGCCAGGAGCCCGGCGATCACGGACCCGCTTCGGCCCCTTGCGGTGTTCGTCGGTCTGGCTCGGAGTCTCGAGATCGATCATGGTCGCTTCCTCCTCGGTGAACTGAACGGGCATGTGGTTGAGAACCTTGCGTTGGTCGTTGAATCGGGAACGCGTCGCGAACGATCCGGTGCCTTGACTCGACGCACGTTGGACGATCTCCTCGGCCGTGATCACCTGTTGGTGCTGGTCGGCGCGACGGGCGATATCACGCAACTGGTCGTCGATCGTCATGCCGTCACCCCCATCCCCGCCCGCAACTTCGCCATCCCACGCTCGGCATGGGTCTGCACCGTGCTCTTCGACACGCCCAACAACTCGGCGACCTCGGCCAGCGACCACTCGAAACCGTTCACCAGCATCACCGCGATCCGCTCTCGATCCGAGAGCCCCGCCAACTGCGCCGCCAACGCCGGCTCGCACCACGGTTCGGGATGGTCAGGCCCGACATCGAACACAGGCTTCGCGAGTCGGTTGCGGAATCGTCGCCGATGCCGGTCGCGGCCGACGACGAACAGATAGCCAGCGGGATTCGCCATCCCCGCAACCCGGTCCCAATGTTCCCACGCGTACGCAAACGCATCCGCTGCAGCCTCGCGACCACGGTCGATGCCGAAGGCCGCCGTCAACGCCTGACGCAGCCGACGCTCATGGGCCGCAACGAATGCCTCGAAGCCATCGAGCGACGACACCGCACGAGTCTGGTCTGATCGCAATGGCCGCGCCACACCCCTATAAAGACTCGACCGACCAATTCGTACGACAAGATCTCTGCTGCTCTCCGACTCACCCGGCGAGCGCACAGAACAACGCCTTCAACTGCGGTCCGATCCGAGAGCACAGCGCGTAGCTGCCGTCCACAACGGCGAGGCTTGGAAGGTGCCAAAAAGCTAGCGCCGAATGCCCGATATGGGGCGATCGGTGAGAGAATCGTCGGCCCATGGCCGAGCTCGTCGAGCACGGCGGCCAGTTGATCGCGCAGAGCTCATAGCCCGGCTGATAGGCGATCACGATGTCGGCACGGTGGCCGCGGAGCTCGGCGAGATGCTCGTCGCCGTCTCCGGTGGGGAGCACGGCACGAGCCATCGCCCGGCGTGCTTGCGTGCTCCCTCGATCCAACGGCCGCAGGCATCGGCGTGCCGTGCGTGGCGAAGACGTGATGGCGTGTCGACCATTGCTCGATCGTGAGCGAGACGGCGATCGGTTGTGAAGCGTCGGCCACGATTTGGCCGAGCCCCGGTCATCTCCTCGGCCACGGCCGCACACCCGGCCACGAGGCGGGCGAGGTCATCGGCGGCGGCGTGCTCACCGACCGAGGCGAGCAGCCGGGCGGCGACGACGAGGCTCGGCCCGTAGCGGGCGCACTCGGCGCGCTCGACGTGGAAGCCGTCTGGCGGACGCGCCTCACGGCTTGAACCGCTCCGCGAGCACAACGAGACCACGAACCGCCCGCAGGCGTCGCCACGACGCACCACGATGAGCCGTCGACCTTGCGGCACAAATGCCGGCACTCAGCCCATGGTCGCCCGCCGGTTACCAAACGGTTACCACGCGCCCGATCTCGGGCGCTCAATCGGCCGAGAAGACCAGCTAGATACGGTCCGTCCCCTGGGATTCGAACCCAGAACCAATGGATTAAGAGTCCACTGCTCTGCCGTTGAGCTAGAGACGGTTGCGGCAAACCATCCTAGACGTCGGTGCCGCCTGGCCCAACAGGACGAAACGCCTACGCTCGGCCGCCGTGGAGGTGCTCAGCGACCGGCAGCTCAACCGAGCGACGCTGGCGCGCCAACTGTTGCTCGAACCGTCGTCGCTCGATCCGCTCGCCGCGGTCACGCATCTCGTCGGGCTGCAGGCGCAGGTTCCCAACAATCCGCACGTCGCCCTGTGGGCGCGGCTGGCGTCGTTCGAGCCGAGTCAGCTCGACTCGCTGCTGGAGGCACGGGCGGTCGTGCGGTCGGCCGCCATCCGCGGCACGATCCATCTCCTCACCGCGGACGACTGCCTCGATCTCTGGCCGCTCTCGCAGCCGGTGCTGCAACGCGAGCTGGGCACGCACCGCGATCTCGGCACCGTTGCTGCGCGGCGTCGATCTCACGCAGCCGATGGCATGGGCACGGGAGTATCCTGGCGACGCCGCGCACACAGCCCGCGCTCAAGGCGGCACTGAACGACCAGTTCCCCGACCTCGACGGCGGTGCGCTGGCGTTCGCCTGCCGCAACCTGCTCGGCGCTCGTGCAGGTGCCACCGCGCGGGATGTGGGGACGATCGCATCAGGTGACCGTGGCGACCGCCGAGGCATGGCTCGATCGACCGCTCAACCTCGATGTCGACGTGCGTCGATGTCGCTGTGCGCTATCTCGCCGCCTTCGGCCCGGCGCGTCCGGCCGACATGGCGACATGGTCGCGCCTGACCGGTCTTGCCAAGGTGTTCGAACAGCTGCGACCCGATCTCGTCACGTTCGCCGACGTGCGCGGGTCGCGAGCTGTTCGACCTCCCCGATGCGCCGAGGCCCGACCCCGACACGCCGGCCCCGATCCGGTTCCTCCCCGAGTACGACAATGCGTTGCTGTCGCACGACGACCGTTCGCGCTTCTTCGATCGCGACCTGGGCGCGCTGTACCCGCCCGGTCGGCTCGGGCGCGGCCACGTGCTCGTCGACGGCACGGTGCAAGCGACGTGGATCGTGACCGACGATCGGCTCGAGCTGCTCCACGTCGACCTGAGCCGGCGGCAACTCGAGCAGATCGCGACGGCCGCCGAACCGTTGTGCCGGCTGCTCGGCATCGACGCCGAGCCGGTCGTGGCCGCCGCCGAAAAATCAAACGGACCGAACCCTTGACGGGTCCGGTCCGTTCCGATGTCGAACGACATCTCGGCGGGTGATCGAGGGGACTTGAACCCCCGGCCTCCAGGGCCACAACCTGGCGCTCTAACCACCTGAGCTACGACCACCATGGTCGATCCGGCCAAGTCGCCCCGGACGGATCGCGCAGCCAGTCTGCCAGTTCCACCCGCATTTCGACACATGGAATCGCCGGTGGGAAGCTCTTGCGGTGACAGCCATCCCGATCCAGGTGGTCGACGACGCGATCGACGCGTTGCTCGCCGCGCACGACCCCACCACCACGTCCGACGTCGAGTTCCGTGGCGCCCGCTACGACTCCGGACTGGCGTGGGTGCACTTCCCGGTCGGGTTCGGCGGGCTCGGCCTGCAGGCCCGACCTCAACCGGCATGTCGAGAAGCGACTCCGCGACGCCGGAGCACGACCAGCCGAGCCGACCACGTTCTTCATGGCCCTCGCCGGCCCGACGATCGTCACCCATGGCTCCGACGAGTCAGAAGCGACGCTTCCTGCGACCGATGTTCACCGGCGAGGAGCGGTGGTGCCAGCTGTTCTCCGAACCGGGTGCCGGCTCCGACTTCGCCGGGCTCGCCACGCGCGCCGTGCGCGACGGCGACGAATGGATCGTCAACGGCCAGAAGGTGTGGAACACGCTCGCCCACCTCGCCGACTGGGGGATGCTCGTCACGCGCAGCAATCCCGACCTCCCCAAGCACAAGGGCATGACCTACTTCGCGGTCGACATGCACTCGCCCGGGGTCGAGGTGCGACCGTTGCGCCAGATCACGGGCGAGGCCGAGTTCAACGAGGTCTACCTCACCGACACGCGGATCCCCGACGCCAACCGGATCGGCGACGAGGGCGAGGGATGGCGGGTGTCGCTGACGACCCTGATGAACGAGCGCTCGGCGATCGGTGCCGGCAGTGCCGGCGGCGCCAAGCCGCGCCGAGGCGGTGCCGCCAACGACGCCGTCGCGGTGTGGAACGGACTCGCCGAGTCCGAACGCACAGGGCCGCGCAAGGACGAGCTGATGCGACTCTGGGTGCGAGGTGAGGTCGGACGGCTCACCAACATGCGCGCCGCCGAGGCGGCCAAGGCCGGCAATCCCGGGCCCGAGATGTCGGTGGCCAAGCTCGAGTTCGCCGAGTTCAACAAGGAGCTCTACGACTTCTGCATCGACCTGCTCGGCGCCGACGGTCTCGTCGGCTACGACTACACCTTCCGCCGCCCGACCGAGCTCGACGCGACCGGCATCAACAAGGGCTTGCAGTACGCCTTCCTGCGAGTGCGCGCCAACTCGATCGAGGGCGGCACGTCCGAGATCCTCCGCAACATCCTCGGTGAGCAGGTGCTCGGCCTGCCCGGCGAGCCGCGCGTCGACAAGGACCCGCCGTGGTCCACCGTGCCGCGCAGCTGACACCGACGGGACCTCGGCGAGCGAGCCCTGGCGGGGCACTCCCGCGGATCGTTTAGTCTGTGACGAACCTCACAGAAAGCACCGATAACCGTGTCCACGACCCACAACGACCTCGTTGCCCGGGCCAAGGAGATCACCGCCACCGAGATGGCGGTGTACTCGGATCGCACGAAGCGCTCGCAGATCGCGACCGACCGTGCCAGGAAGGTGATGCCGGCCGGCGTCCCCTCCAGCTTCCAGGCCTACGAGCCCTGGCCGGTGGTGGTGAAGCACGCCGCCGGTGCGCGCATGGTCGACGTCGACGACAACGAGTACGTCGACTACGACATGGGCTTCGGCGCCCTGTTCGCCGGCCACATGAACCCGGCCGTGCGGCGTGCCGTCGAGCAGCAACTCGACCACGGCTCGCTGTACGTCACCCCGTGCGAGCTCGACGCCGAGGTGGGGGAGCTGCTCGTCGCCCGCTACGGGCTGCCGATGTGGCGTCCCACCAACTCGGGCACCGAGGCCACGCACGACGCGATCAGGCTGGCACGCGGCGCCACGGGGCGGGAACGGATCGTCAAGGTCGAGGGCGGGTACCACGGCCATCACGACGAGGTCATGATCTCGAACAAGCCGTCGCTCGACCTCGCCGGGCCGGCCGATCGCCCCAACTCGGTGCCGAGCTCGCTGGGCATCACCAAGCGCGTGGTCGAGGACGTGACCGTGATCCCGTACAACGACCCCGAGGCGCTCGAGCGCGTGCTGCAGGGTGGCGACGTGGCGTGCTTCATCGTCGAGCCGGTGATGCAGAACATCGGCATCTGCCTGCCTCAGCCCGGTTACCTCGAGGCCGTGCGCGAGATCACCGAGCGCTACGGCACGTTGCTGATCTTCGACGAGGTCAAGACCGGCATCACCGCCGGGTTCGGCGGTGCCACCGGCGCGCTCGGTGTCATGCCCGACCTGATCACGCTGGCGAAGTCGATCGGCGGTGGCTTCCCGGTCGGTGCCTTCGGTGGCAGGGCCGAGTACATGAACCTGATCACCGAGGGCCGTGTGCTCCACCTCGGCACCTACAACGGCAATCCGCTGGTGATGGCGGCCACCAAGGCGACGCTGACCGAGGCCTGCACGCCCGAGGCCCACGATGCCGCCAACGCCCGCAACGACCACCTCGTCGATGCCTGCCAGGCGATCATCGATCGCTCCGGGATCCCCGCCCACACGGTGCGGTTCGGGGCCAAGGGCTGTGTCACCTGGACGACGACGCAGATCCGCAACTACCGCGACTACAAGGCCAGCAACTTCGAGCTCGCCTTCGCCCAGTGGATCCACGGCATCAACCGTGGGGTCCTGCTGCCGCCGGGCCTCGACGAGCAGTGGTTGATCTCGGTGATGCACGACGACGCCGACGCCATGCAGTACGCCGACACGTTCGACGAGTTCGTCACCGAGCTCACACGCTGACGCGCCGCCGCAAGGCTCGGCTCAGCCCCACTCCGGGCTGTCGCCGCGGTAGCGCGACACCGCCAGCGGTGTCGAGAACTGGCGGCGCTTGCCGCCGGACGTCGAGGCGAGGATCAGCGCCGCCCCGCCGAGCCCGAAGATGGCGGCACTCCCCAGCACGACCGGCAGCGTGCGCAACGCCAGCCGCGGGATGGCGTTGGTCCAGACCCCGTTGTCGATCGCCGTCATCAACTGGACCGGGAGCAGATAGCCGAAGACGAGCATCGAGGCGGCCATCGCCAGCCCGAACTCGCCGAGCCCGCGCAGCACGTCGCGCCGTTCCGGGTCGCGTGATCAGGCCCAGGATCAGCGCCAGCGCTCCCAGCCCGGCGGCGATCGGGATCAGCCAACCGATCATCGTCCGGGTGGTCTTGAGCGTGCCGATGACCGGGATCGGGATGATCACAGCGGGAACCTCGGCGGCGTGTTGATCGCGGACGATCTCGATCATCTGCTCGCCGGTGACCTCGATCGGCTCGTCGTCGCGGTTGCCGATGATCCGGTTGTGGGCCTGTTCGATGATCGGCCCCAGGACCGCCGCACCGGCCCGGGTGGTGAGCACCTTGTCCTCGAGGAAGGTGTTGAGCTCGGGGACGTTGACACCGATCACGGGTGCGCTGGCGCCGCTGATGATGGTGTTGATCTCCTGGCGGATCTCCGGCTCGGCGAGGATCGCCGCCGCCGTCTCGCGGGTGTCGTCGGGAGTGAACACGATCCGTTGCATCCACCAGCCACCCGCCGCCACGCTGAAGGCGATGGCGGCGACCAGGAACAACATTCCTGCCAGAGTCCGCTCCATTGCCGGAGAGTCTGGCAAACCCGACCGGTACTCTGCGAGTGTGTCGGAGCAGCAGGGACGACCCGCCATGCCGGCGATCGAGCGATTTCCGTCGCATTCGACGCTGTTGCTCCGGGGATTGACCCGCCGGTGTGCGTGGTGCGGCGACCGCAAGGCCTACTTCGTCGGATGGTTCAAACGCGTCGATCGCTGCCGGCGGTGCGGGCACGGCTACCGCCGCGGCGACCACGCCTTCGAGTGGGGAGCGGTCACTGCCAACATCATCCTGACGTTCCTGTTGATCCTGATCACGATCGTGGTCTCGGTCGTGCTCACGCTGCCCGACCTGTCGGTGTGGTGGGTGGTCGGCCCGGCGGTGGCGGTGGCGCTGATCGGTCCGGCGCTGCTCTACCCGGTCTCGTTCACGCTCTGGCAGGCGATCGATCTGTGGATGCGCCCGCCGACGGCGGCCGAGCTGGCGGGTGCCGGCGACGCCAGGCTCTGAGCGGGGATCGAACGTTCGTTCCCCGAAATCCTTGCCGAACGGTTGTTCGGTAACTACAGTGTTGTCATTCCGCCGGACCGGCTGTCACACCCCATCCCTACCGTGACGCACAGGTCGCTCCGACGAGAGCGGGTCGGGGTTCAACACCCCCAACAGTCATCACGACAACAGCTACGACAGCAGGGAATCAGGAGAACGGAACGTCATGAGTACTGACCGCGACAAGGCGCTCGAGATGGCGCTGTCACAGATCGACAAGCAGTTCGGCAAGGGCTCGATCATGCGTATGGGCGACAAGGGTTCGTTGGCGATCGAGGCGGTGTCCACCGGCGCCCTGGCACTCGACCTGGCGCTCGGCATCGGCGGCCTGCCGCGTGGCCGCGTCACCGAGATCTACGGCCCGGAGTCGTCCGGCAAGTCGACGCTCGCCATGCACGTCGTGGCCGAAGCCCAGCGCAACGGCGGCACGTGCGCCTACATCGACGCCGAGCACGCCATGGACCCGATCTACGCCAAGGCGATCGGCGTCGACATCGACCAGCTGCTGATCTCCCAGCCCGACACCGGCGAGCAGGCGCTCGAGATCGCCGACATGCTGGTGCGCTCGGGTGCGATCGACGTGGTCGTGATCGACTCGGTGGCGGCACTCACGCCTCGCGCCGAGATCGAGGGCGAGATGGGCGACACCCACGTCGGCCTCCAGGCCCGTCTGATGAGCCAGGCGCTGCGCAAGCTCACCGGCAACCTCAGCAAGACCCAGACGATCGCGATCTTCATCAACCAGCTCCGCGAGAAGATCGGCGTCATGTTCGGCAGCCCCGAGACCACCCCCGGTGGGCGTGCGCTCAAGTTCTACTCGTCGGTGCGGCTCGACATCCGCCGGATCGAGTCGTTGAAGGACGGCGCCGAAGTGGTCGGCAACCGCACCCGCGTCAAGGTCGTCAAGAACAAGGTGTCGCCACCGTTCAAGCAGGCCGAGTTCGACATCATGTACGGCAAGGGCATCAGCCGCGAGGGCTCCGTGCTCGACATGTCGGTCGACCTCGGGATCGTCAAGAAGTCGGGCGCCTGGTTCACCTACGAAGGCGAGCAGCTCGGTCAGGGTCGCGAGAACGCCAAGACGTTCCTGGTCGACAACCCCGAGGTGATGGTCGAGATCAGCGAGAAGGTGATGGTCGCCGCCGGCCTGCGCCAGACCGACGAGACCCCCGTCCCCACCGAGGCGTTCACCGAAGCCGACGACGAGCCGATCGAGATCGACTGACGGGCCCCGCCGCCGTGACCGTGCGCCGATGGGCGGCCACGGTCACGTCCGGCCCTCGTTGCGTGCGTTCGACGAGCGCTTGACGGCGTCGGTTTCGTCGAGCGGGTCGTTCCACATCGAGATGTGGGTCTGGTCGCCCGTGTAGGGATGGGCACGCGCCACGTCCTCGTCGAGCTCGACGCCCAGTCCGGGCTCGGTCGACGGGATCACGCGGCCGTTCTCCCACGTGATCGGCCGGCGCAGCAGCTCGGCGTGGAAGCCGCTGACGTCCTGGATGCACTCCAGGATCAGGAAGTTGGGTGAGCACGCCGCCAGCTGGATGTTGGCGGCCAGCCCGATCGGGCCGTGGTAGCAGTGCGGCGCGATCTGGGCGCCGAAGGCCTCCGCCAACGAGGCGATCTTCTTGCCCTCCAGCAACCCACCGGCGCGCCCGAGGTCGGGCTGCACGATCGCCGCCGCCCGTGCCTCGAGCACGCGGGCGAACTCGTACTTGGTGGTCAAGCCGCTCGCCCGTGGCAATCGGTACCGGCGACTGCGCCGCCACCTTGGCCATCGCCGCCACGTCGTCGGGCGGTACCGGCTCCTCGAACCACAGCGGGTCGTACGGGGCGATGTGGTGGGCGAAGCGCACCGCCCCGCCTGCCGTGAACTGCCCGTGTGTGCCCACCAGCAGGTCCGCTCGGCCGCCGACCGCCTCGCGAACGGTGCGGACGAAGGTCGACCGAACGCTCGATGTCTTCCAGCCGTGGCTGGTGCCCGCCCATCGCCGTGTACGGGCCGGCCGGATCGAACTTGACGGCGGTGAAGCCGCGGGCGACCTCCTCGGCGGCACGCTCGGCGGCCATCTCGGCGTCGTAGTAGACGTGAGCCCGATCGCCCTCGCTTCGGGTACAGGTAGGTGTAGCTGCGCAGCGACTCGTGCACCCGCCCGCCGAGCAGTTCGTAGCACGGCTTGCCGGCGGCCTTGCCGATGATGTCCCAGCAGGCGATCTCGAGCGCGCTCATGGCGCCCTGCAGGGTGACGTCGGGCCGCTGCGTGAACCCGCGGCTGTAGGCCCGCCGCCAGAACAGCTCGACGTGGTGCGGGTCTGTGCCCACCAGGAACTGATCGGCCAGGTCCTCGATGCCGGCCGCCACGACGTGGGGACGGAACGTCGCCCCATAGGCCTCGCCGTAGCCGACCAGCCCGTCGTCGGTGACGAGCTTGGCGAACACGAAGTAGGCGCCGCCGAACGACGGCGGTGGGTTGCCGACCACGAATGTCTCGACCTCGGCGATCTTCACGGCGACAGCATCACACGCCGCGTCACGTGGGGTCGAACACGATCACGTTGCGCAATGCCGACGCCCGCCCGCACCTCGTCGAACGCCTCGTTGATCTGCTCGAGCGAGAACGTGCTGCTGATCAGCCCGTCGAGCTCGAGCTCGCCGGCGTGGTAGCGGGCGAGCAACGCCGGCACGTCGCGCATCGATCACCGACGTGCCCATCTTCGAGCCGAGGATGCGCTGGTTGAGCCCGGCCAGCCAGCCCGGATCGTAGGTACCGGTCACGCCGTCGGGCGGCATGCCGACGACCACGAGCGCTCCCATCGAGCCGACCAGCGGCAGCGCTCCTTCGAGCGCCGTGCGGGCGCCGGTGGCGACGAACACGTAGTCGGCCATCAGCCCGCCGGTGGCGGCGTTGACCAGCGCGGCGCATGTCGTCGGCGGCCGGGTTGGCGACGTGCGTCGCCCCGAGCCGGCGAGCGAGCTCGAGCTTGGCGGGTTGGACGTCGACGGCGACGATCACGTCGGCGCCGGCCAGCCGGGCGCCTTGCAGCACGTTGAGCCCGACGCCACCGCACCCGATCACGACGACGGTGCTCCCGGGCTCGACGGCGGCGGTGTTGATGCACCGCTCCGACACCGGTGATCACGCCGCACGCCAGCAGCGAAGCCGGCACCGGGTCGATCGCCGAATCGATCGGCACGACCTGCGAGGCGTGCACCACCACCTGTTCGGCGAACGCCGCGCAGCGCAGGCCGTGCACCACCGGCCGGCCATCGGGGGTGGTCAGCGGCGACTGCTCGTCGAGCGCGAACCGCGTGGTGCATGCCACCAGCTCGCCGCGCCGGCAGCGGTGGCACTCGCCGCACGATCGGATCAGCGTCACCACCACCGACTGCCCGACCTCGAGCAACGTGCCCCGTCCGACCTCCTCCACCACGCCGGCCGCCTCGTGGCCGTACACGGCCGGGAGCTCCCCGCCCCACGCCCCGTCCGCCTGCGCCACATCGGAATGGCAGATCGCCACGGCCTGCACCCGCACCCGCACCTCGTCCGGCCCGGGACGGGCGAGGTCGAGTGACTCGATCGGAGCGGCTCCCCGAAGCCGTGGCATACCGCCGCCCGAATCGGCGTGACCGTCATGCGCCCGGCTTCCAGATCATCAGCACGAGACCGACCACCAGTCCGACATGGGTGATGCCGACCCCGGCCGAGAAGCGTGATCGCGGCGCTCGGGCTGGTGTCGGAGATCGACGGGCGCACGAGGAACCAGCCGACCGCCATCAGGATCACCCAGTCGACGACCGCCAGCGCCAGCCACGTCTCGGACACCTTGTACACCGGGTCGTCGGCACCGTCCGGCTTGGAGAGGCCGGCCAGCCCCATGCCGAACACCCACATCGCGAACATCGCCGGCATCACGATCCGCATGTGGATGCGCGCCAGGCTGCGCGTGTCGCCCGCCCTGCGCAGCGTCGGATAGACGAGCATCGGCCCGAAGGCGGCGACCACGCTGACGATGTGCAGCACCCCGACGATCCTCGAGCCGGGGGAGAAGGGGGTGATCGCCAGCAACATGGCGGGCACGCTACTGGTCGACCACGCGGCCGATCAGATCTTGTCGAGGGCGTCGATCAAGGCGTTCTCGATCACCTCGGTCAGCGCCGGATGGATCCAGAACTGGCCGTGGGCGAGCTCGTCGGCGGTCTGGCCGAACTGGATCGCCTGCACGAGCGGCTGGATCAACGACGCTGCCTGCGGGCCGAGGATGTGGGCGCCCACGATCCGGTGCGTCTCGCGGTCGACGAGCACCTTGGCGAACGACGTGTCGTCGACGAGCGCCCAGCCGTAGGCCGTGTCGCCGTAGTCGCGTCGACCGATCACCACGTCGAGGCCCTTGGCGAGCGCGGCCTGCTCGGTCAGCCCCACCGAGGCGATCTGAGGAGTGCTGAACACCGCCGCCGGCACCGCCGAGTAGTCGATCGAGCGCAGGTCGTCGGGATGGGCGATGTTCCAGAAGGCGACGTTCGCCTCCTTGTTGGCGACGTGCTTGAGGTGCCAGTCGTTGGCGATGTCGCCGATCGCCCACACGCCGTCGGCGGTGGTGCGCATGTGCTCGTCGACGATGATCGTGCCGTGGTGGTGGAGCTCGATCCCGCCCCGCTCGGCGTCGAGCAGGTCGCTGTTCGGCTCGCGGCCGGTCGCCACGAGCAGTTCGTCGACCTCGGTCTCGTGCTCGTGACAGTGCACCAGGATCCCGGTCGCGCGGCGCTCGATCCGGTTGGGCAACAGGCACGGGTGAAGGTCGACGCGCTTGGCGAACAGTTCGGTGAAGCGCTCCGAGATCTTCGTCGTCGTGCATCCGTAGCATCTGGTCGCGAGCGGTGTGAACACCGAGACCTCGCAGCCGAGCGCAGCGAACACGTGCCCGAACTCGGCGGCGATGTAGCCGCCGCCGATGATCCCGAGCCGGGCCGGGAACGGGTCGAGGCGCATGATCGAGTCGGAGGTGTGGAAGCCGGTCTCGACCAGCCCGGCGATGGGCGGGATCGTCGGTCGCGTCCCGGCCGCGATCAGGATGTCGGTGGCGGTGATCATCCGACCTTCCACGTCGAGCAGCTTGGGCTCGACGAAGCGGGCGGTGCCTTCGATCAGCGTCGTGTTCGGTGATCCGTTGGCTCGGTACTCGCGGCCGCTGACCGAGATCGGGTCGATGCGGCCGAACACCCGGTCCCTGATCGCCCCCCAGTCGCCGCCGTGCACGGAGATGTCGAGCCCGAGCCGTTCGGCGTGGCGCGCCTCCTCGGCGAGGTCGGCCGGCAGCACGAACATCTTCGACGGCACGCAACCGCGGTTGATGCACGTGCCCCCGAACACGTCGCGCTCGACGATCGCGATCTTGTGGTCCGACAGGTAGCTCGGGATCGCGTTGCCCGGATCCCGTGCCGATGATGATCAGGTCGTACTGCTCGGGGGCGGCGCTCACCCCACCAGTGAATCCGTTGACCGGGCCCGATTCGCACCCGCAACGGCAATAGCCTTGCCAGACGTGACCCGCAGCTACATCGTGCGCACCTACGGGTGCCAGATGAACGAGCACGACTCCGAGCGCATCTCGGGCCTGCTCGAGGCCGACGGGCATGGTGCGCGCCGAGTCGGAGGACGACGCCGACGTGGTGGTGCTCAACACGTGCTGCATCCGTGAGAACGCCGACAACAAGCTCTACGGCAACCTCGGTCACCTGCGCCCGTGGAAGGACGCCAAGCAGGGGCGCCAGATCGTGGTGTCGGGCTGCCTCGCCCAGAAGGACCGCGAGATCGTCGCCGCCAAGGCCAAGTACGTCGACGTCGTGATGGGTACCCACAACGTCCACCGCGCCGCCGAGCTACTGCGCCAGGCCGTTGGCCGCGATCGTCCGTTGGTCGAGATCCTGGAAGAGGCGGTGATCGACGACCACGCCATGTTCCCGTCGGCGCTGCCCGCCCGGCGCGAGACCAGCTACAACGCCTGGGTCACGATCCAGATCGGGTGCGACAACAACTGCGCCTTCTGCATCGTGCCCGCCGTGCGCGGCACCGAGATCAGCCGGCCGTACGACGACGTGCTCGACGAGGTGCGCCAGCTCGCCGAGCACGGTGTCACCGAGGTCACCCTGCTCGGTCAGAACGTCAACTCGTACGGCCGCGACCTGCAGGTGGCCGCCCGCCAGAACGGCGACACCGGCGCCCGTCTGCGACCGTTGTTCTCCGAGCTGCTGGTCGACGTCGGCGCCGTCGACGGCATCCGGCGGGTGCGCTACACGAGCCCGCACCCGAAGGACATGCGACCCGAGACCTTGGCGGCCATGGCGGCGACGCCGGCCGTGTGCGAGCACCTCCACTACCCGCTCCAATCCGGGAGCGATCGGGTGCTGGCGCCTGATGCACCGCGGATACACGGCCGATCGCTACCTGCAGCGTCTGGTCGAAGCGCGTCGCACGGTGCCCGACCTGGCGGTGTCGACCGACATCATCGTCGGCTTCCCGGGCGAGACCGACGACGACTTCGAGCGCACGCTCGAGGTGGCGGCCACGGCCGAGTACGACTACGCCTACATGTTCATCTTCTCGCCTCGCCCCGGCACCGAGGCTGCCGAGCTGGAGTCGCTGTTCGTCGATCCCGCCGTCGCCGCCGAGCGCTTCCAGCGACTGAAGGTGGTCACCGAGCGATCGGCGATCATGCGTCACCAGGCCCGCGTCGGCCGCTTCGAGGAAGTCCTCGTCGAAGGCCCCTCGAAGAAGAACCCCGACCTGATCTCGGGGCGCACGCGCCAGAACAAGCTCGTCCACTTCGCGCCGCCGCAACCGATCCGTACCGGGAGCTACGCGACCGTCGAGGTCACCCGAGCAGCCCCCCACCACCTCGAGGGTCGATTCGTGGAGTTGCTGGCGGAACCTGCGCACAAGATCCGCATCCCAGTCGCCGCGTTGTGAACGAGCCGCGCCGGGTCGCCGTCGTCGGACCGACGGGATCGGGCAAGTCGGCAGTGGCGCTCGCCGTCGCCGAACAGGCGGGCGACACCGAGCTGATCTCGATCGACTCGATGCAGGTGTACCGGGGCATGGACATCGGCACCGCCAAACCGACGCCGGCCGAGCGCAGCCGGGTGCCGCACCACCTGCTCGACCTGGTCGATGCGGATCACGAATTCACGGTCGCCGAGTTCCAGCGCGAGTACCGGCAGCACGCTCGACGATCTCGCCGGGCGCGGCGCCCGGGCGATCCTGGTCGGTGGCACCGGGCTCTATCAGCGGGCGGCGATCGACGATCTCGACATCCCCGGTGGGTGGCCCGAGGTACGCCGGCGACTCGAAGCCGAGGCGGGTGCAGGGGGTTCGTCGGCCATGTACGCCCGACTGGTCGCTGTCGATCCGGTCGCTGCGTCGAGGATCGAAGCCTCCAACACGCGTCGCCTGGTGCGCGCCCTCGAGGTGTGCGAGGGCAGTGGCCGCCCGTTCAGCTCGTTCGGGCCCGGGCTCGACTCGTACCCCCCGACATCGGTCGACCAGGTCGGGCTGCGGTGGGACCGCCAGGTGCTCGCCGGCAGGATCCGCCGCCGGGTCGAGCAGATGATGTCGGACGGACTGCTCGACGAGGTCCACCAGTTGCGCCGATCCGGCATGTCGCGCACGGCGACCCAGGCGCTGGGCTACAAGGAGTTGCTCGCCCACCTCGACGGCGAGCTGTCACTCGCCGACAGCGTCGAGTTGATCGTCGTCCGCACCCGCCAGTTCGCCATGCGGCAACTGCGATGGTTCGGACGCGACCCGCGCGTACGCTGGATCGACGTGGAGGACGATCCGGTGGCCGAGGCGGCACCGATCGTGCTCGCCACCCTCACGTCATGAGCACACTCACCCTCACCAAGCACCACGGGCTCGGCAACGACTTCCTCGTCGTGTTCGATCCCGAGGTCGACGACCTCCCGTCGTTGGCGCGGCGCGTGTGCGATCGCCGGCGCGGGATCGGGGCCGACGGGTTGCTGATCGGCGAAGCGGCCGACGGCTACGCCGCCCGGATGACGCTGTTCAACGCCGACGGCAGCCGGGCAGAGATGAGCGGCAACGGCATCCGCTGCTTCGCGCAGGCGCTGGCCGAGCGCAGCGGTGATCTCGGCCCGCAGATGATCCTCACCGATGCCGGTGACCGGTGCGTCACGCTCGAGGCCGCTCCCGAGCCCGACACGATCAACGCCAGCGTCGACATGGGGACCGTCGAGCCGATCGACGCCCCGACTGGCTGGGACGGGCTCGGCTGCCACCCCGATCGTCCGGTCGTGCACCTCAGTCTCGGCAATCCGCACAGCGTGGTCGGCGTCGACGACGTGTCGGTGGTCGACCTGCTGACCCTCGGTCGCAAGGTCCCGCACGTCAACCTCGAGGTCGTCGAGCCGGGGGAGCGACAGAACGAGATCCGGATGCGCGTCCACGAGCGCGGGGCCGGCATCACCGAGGCCTGTGGCACCGGTGCCTGCGCCGCCGCCTACGCCGCCGCCCGGTGGGGTTTGGCCACTCCACGCGACGGGAAACTCGTCGTGCAGATGGATGGCGGCCGTGCAACAGTGACTCTCGACGATCCTGAACCAGGACGCGTCACGCTCACCGGTCCGGCCTCGCTGATCGGCACGATCGAGATCGAGGTCTGAGTGGCCTTCGACACACGATGAACAGTTCTCACCTCACCCCCTACCAGGAAGCCCTCGGGCAGACCCTGATCGACCGATCGATCAGGGAGAAGATCGTGCTCGTCGCCGTCGCCCTGCCAGGCGTCGACGAGAGCGCCGTCGACGCCAGTCTCGACGAGCTCGAGCTGCTGGTCGACACCGCCGGAGCCGATGTCGTCGGACGCGTGGTGCAACGCCGCGACGCGCCCGATCACACGTGGTACATCGGCAAGGGCAAGGCCGAGGAGCTCAAGCAGATCTGTCTCGCCGTCGACGCCGACACGGTGGTGTTCGACAACGAGCTGGCCCCCGCGCAGCAGTTCAATCTCGAGAAGCTGTTGGGCCGGACGGCGATCGACCGAACCGCCGTGATCCTCGACATCTTCGCCCAGAACGCCCACACGCTGGAGGGCAAGGCCCAGGTCGAGCTGGCGCTGCTGCGCTATCGCCTGCCGCGCCTGCGCCGCGGCCGCGGCGCCAACCTCTCACAGCAGCGAGGCGGGGTCGGCGCCCGGTTCGGCAGCGGCGAAACCAAGCTCGAGGTCGACCGCCGCCGGATCATGCGTCGCATCACCAAGCTCGAGTCCGACCTCGAGCAACTGGCCGAGACGCGATCCTTGCAGCGCAAGAGTCGTGGCCGCAGCGGGCTCGCCAACGTCGCCATCGTCGGCTACACCAACGCCGGCAAGTCCTCCCTGCTCAACCGTCTCACCGCAGCCGGGGTGCTCGTCGAGGATCGCCTGTTCGCGACGCTCGATCCCACCACCCGTCGGTTGGCGCTGCCGGGCGGCGAACCGGTGCTGGTCAGCGACACGGTCGGATTCGTCCGCAACCTCCCGCACGGCTTGGTCGAGGCCTTCAAGGGCACGCTCGAGGTCGCCGCCCGCGCCGACTACCTGGTGCACGTCGTCGATTCGAGCGCACCCGATCCGATCGGCCAGATCAATGCCGTGCGCGCCGTGCTGGCCGAGATCGACGCCGCCACGGTGCCCGAGCTGCTCGTGTTCAACAAGAGCGACCTCGCGCCCGACGAGGCCAAGCAGCTGGCCTTCGACCATCCGGGTTCGGTCGCGGTCAGCGCCGTCACCGGCGAGGGCATCGACCAGTTCCTCGTCACGCTGGGCGAGTGCCTGCGCACCCTGACCTCGGTCGTCGAGCTCACGATCCCATACGAGCGCGGCGACGTGCTGGCATCGGTGCACCGCGAGGGCGAGGTCGTCACGACTGCCGAAGGCCCGGACGGTTTCGTCGTCACGGCCCGGCTCTCGGACGCATCGCGAGGACGACTGGCCGGCTTCGTGACCGCCCAGCGCGACGCGGCGAACGCATAGCATGCGCGCCACATGCCCACGCTGAAGCCCTTCGTTCCTCCGCCCTATCCATACGAGCGCATCGATCGCTTCAAGCCGCTCGGCGAACGATTCGAGGGCGGTCTGATCGACCTCTCGATCGGCACCCCGTGCGATCCGCCCCCGGCCTCGGTGATCTCGGCCCTGTCGAGCTCCGACTCCGAGCGTGGGTACCCGCCGAGCATCGGCAGCGCCGCCCTGCGCCAGTCGGTGTCGGCGTGGATCAGACGCCGGTTCGATCTCGACGTTGCGGCCGATCACGTGGCCGCCTGCATCGGCACCAAGGAGTTCGTCGGCACGCTGCCACAGTGGCTGCGCCTGCGCAGGCCCGACCGCGACACGATCCTGTTCCCTGCGATCGCCTACCCGACCTACGAGATGGGGGCGATCCTGGCCGGGTGCCGGCCGGTCGCCGTGCCGTTGACCGCCACCGGTGGCGCTCGACCTGCAAGCGATCGATGCCGCCGACGCCGAGCGGGCGCTGGCGTTGTGGGTCAACAGCCCCGGCAACCCCACCGGCGCGATCGACGATCTCGCAGCCGCCGCCGCCTGGGGCCGTGCCCACGACGTGCCGGTGTTCTCCGACGAGTGCTACGTCGAGTTCACGTGGACCGGGCGCGGTCGCACGATCCTCGAGCACGGACTCGACGGCCTGGTCGCCGTGCACTCGCTGTCGAAGCGATCCAACCTCGCCGGCGCCCGCATCGGCTTCTACGCCGGAGACCCCGATCTCGTCGAGTACCTGCGCGAGGTGCGCAAGCACGTGGGGATGATGGTGCCCGGTCCGGTGCAGGCGGCCGGTGTCGCCGCCCTCGACGACGACGCCCACGTCGAGGTGCAACGCCGGCGCTACTCCGCCCGGCTGGAGCGGATGGCGGACGTGCTCGGTCGCTGGTCCGGGATCGAGATCCCGCTCCCGGCGGGCGGCTTCTACCTCTGGTTTCCGGTCGACGACGCGTGGGATTTCACCGAGCGACTGGTGCGCGAGTCGGGCGCGTTGGCGAGCCCTGGCGACTTCTACGGCGAGGCGGGGGCAGACCACGTGCGCATCGCCGTGGTACAACCTGACGATCGCATCGATCTCGTGGCCCGCCGGCTCGGAATCGGCATCTGAGTCGTAGAGAGGACCCATGTCAGCAACGTCACGAGCACCGCGATCGTCGAGATCGAGATCGCGATCGCGATCGCGGGGCAGGGGTGCCGCCGCCGCGTTCGGGTTCGTGTTGCTGTTCACCGGACTGATCGTCGGCGGCGTGATGTTCGTCAGCTCGCGGCAACGCCACGACAAGGCGGTCGAGGCGTTCGCCCGCGCCGGCGTCGGTTGCACCACCACGCTCGAGTTCAGCGAAACCGGTGAGTTCTTCGTGTTCGAGGAGACCGGCACGCCGATCGAGGTGCTCGACGAGGTCGGATGCCAGCCGCTGGCGACCCCGGGTCAGCCGTTCGGGTTCGAGATCTCCGGCCCGGCGGACGTCCGGTGCGACCCGACTCGTCGATCACGTACGAGACCGACGAGCTCGACCGGGGCGTCGGTGGCGACCTTCGAGATCGAGACCGACGGCCTGTACAAGATCGCCGTCGTCGGTTCGGACGTGAGCACGGTGGCGGCGGTGGGACGCGACCCGTCGAGCGGGGTGTCGGAGCTGCGACGCGGCGCGATCGTCGTCGCTGCGGCCGGGCTGCTCCTGGGAGGGCTGTTGCTGGGCCTGGCCGGCACGCGCTCGAAGCGGGCGGCGACACCGTCGATCCCTGACGGGCCGGGTTGGGGCGATCGCCCGGACCCGGAGGATGCGGCGTGGCCACCATTGCCACCGCGGGTGCCGCAGGTGCCGGTCAATCCGCAGCAGCCGGATGTTCCCGCCGCCGTCGCCGCCCCGCCTCCACCGCTGCCCGCCCGGGCGCCGGGCAGCGCGGCGCCGAGCCGCTCACCGTGGGCACCGCCTCCGCCGGGCGATTCGCCCGGTCGACACGTCGCCGCCCGGACGGGTGCCGGACGTCGAAGGCCCCCGAGCTGCCGCCGGTGCTGCCGGACTGAGGTTCGACGGCGTCAGAGCCGGCGCATGACGGTGACGACCCGGCCGTAGACCGTGACGTCGTCGGCGGGGAACTCCATCGGTTTCATCGTCGAGTTGGCGGGCTGCAGGATGACCCGATCGCCGGAGGGCATGTAGGTCTTGACCGTGGCCTCGTTGTCGGGGATGCCGGCGACGATGATGTCGCCCTTCTTGGCGGTGGCCTGCTGGACGGCGATCACGAAATCGCCGTCGAGGATGCCGAGCTCGATCATCGAGTCGCCGCGCACACGCAGCATGAACAGCTCGCCCTCGCCGGTGAAGTCGAGCGGCACGGGAAGCAGCTCTTCGACGTTCTCCTGGGCGAGCACGTCGGTGCCGGCGGCGACGTCGCCCACGAGGGGCACGTGCCGAACCGGACGACGCTCGATGGCGACGCCGGAGTTGGGGTCCCAGCGGACCTCGATCGCGCGTGGCTTGGACGGGTCGCGCCGCAGGAAGCCGAGGCGGCTGAGGGTGTTGAGATGGCTGTGCACGGTTGACGGCGAGGTGAGCCCGACCGCTTCGCCGATCTCGCGGACCGACGGGGGATAGCCGCGCTCGTTCGACTGGGCCTCGATGAACTCGAGGATGTCGCGCTGGCGGGTGGTGAGTCGCTTCTCGGCCATACCGCCATCGTACGGGCGTTCGATCGCCCAGTCAAACATCTGTTCGCCAAACGGGCGTTCGCGGACAGATGTTCGATTGCCCTTGACGAGCGAACCTGTGTTCGGGTACAACTGTTCGTCCGTACATGTGTTCGGTTTCGACCGGACAGGTTTCGTACCCGTTTCGCCCGACCAGTTGGGAGTCGACCCCATGACCGCAGCGCTCCGCACCCAGATCGCGATCGCTCAGCCCGTTGCCACCTCGTTCCCGTCCGCTCACCGGCGGCGCCCGACCGACGCCACCTACCGGCGCCGGCGGGCCGTCGTCGGCACCGTGCTCGCCGTGTTCGTGGCGGTGGGCCTGGTGGCGGCGCACGATGTGCTGGCCGGCTCCGGCGGCGTCCCTGCCTCCGCCGCCGTGAGCCTGCCGGCACACGCCCGCGCCGACGTCGTCGCCCAGCCCGGCGACACGCTGTGGTCGATCGCCAGCGCCAACCACGGCGAGGTCTCGCTCACGCGCTACCTCGACACGCTCGTCGACCTCAACGGCGGCGCCCTCGATCCAGCCCGGGCAATTGATCGTGCTGCCCTGACCCGGCGCGGCGGGGCTGCGACATGGCGATCCGACGGGCCGTGGGCTGCGGCGTCGGTAGTGTGTCGGGCGTGCATTGCCCGAGCTGTCAGGCCGACGACACCAAGGTCGTCGACTCGCGTCTCGCCGAGGAGGGGGCCTCGGTGCGTCGCCGCCGGCAGTGCCTGTCGTGCGCCTACCGGTTCACCACGTTCGAGCGTGTCGAGGAGGTGCCGTTGGTGGTCGTCAAGTCCGACGGTTCCACGCAACCGTTCGACCGCGACAAGATCGTGTTCGGTGTGCGGGCGGCGTCGAAGGGCCGATCGGTCTCCGAGGAGCAGATCCAGCAACTGGCGCTCGAGGTCGAGGACGAGATCCGCCTCGCGAGTGGCGAGGTCAGCTCGAGCACGATCGGGCTCGCCGTGCTCGACCGGCTGCGCCTGCTCGACGAGGTCGCCTACCTGCGCTTCGCATCGGTCTACAAGAACTTCGACGGCGCCTCCGACTTCCAGAGCGAGCTCGAGCTGCTGAGCAAGCTCGGCACCCAGCCCGCCGTCTGACGCGTCCCGGGTGATCAGCTGCGGCTGCGCACCCAACGACCGAACATGAAGCTCTCGTCGTCGACGAGCAGGTGCGCCAGCTCGAACCCGCCGATCGACGGCGGGCGCCTGGTGGACGATGCGGGCGCTGTCGGTGCCCACATGCGCGGCGAGATCGTCAGGTTGAGCTCGTCGACGAGATCGTCGGCGATCAGCGCGGCGTTGAGCGTCGGACCGCCCTCGACCTGGACGAACCGCACCCCGGGGATCATCGAGGCGAGCTCGGTCAGTGCCAGCGCCAGGTCGACGCGGTCACGCCCGGCGCGCAGCACGTCGACCGCCGACTCGTCGACGTCGGCCGCCTGCGGTGCGACCAGGAACCCGGAGCCGGAGGTGAACAGCGGGCGCGGCGAGATCGACCTGGCCCGAGTTGGTGACGACGCCGATCCGGAGGCCGGGCTTGCGCGGTGGTCCGTAGCCCTCGCCGCTCGCCGTGCCGGCGCCGACCAGCACGACATCGGCGAGATCGCGCAAGGTGAGCAGCACCTCGCGGTCGTTGGCGTTGCCGAGCGCGCCCGACGTGCCATCGACGGCGACGGCGCCGTCGAGGCTGGCGATCATGCACAGCCCGACCCACGGCCGCGGCCCGGACGGCGTCGGGGCGCGACCGGACGCTCTACGCGTATGCCTCGCGCCGGTGTCGTGGGGCCGGCCGGGCCCGGGTGCAGGCGTCGCAGGGCTGGCGGCATGGCGGTTCGATCATGACATGACCGCCGTCATGCTCAGCACCCGACCCGACTCGGGTCGTGGTCGCTGTGGGTAACCCGCGCGCTGTCCACACGGGCACCCACAGAAATACCTCGGCAATTCACACCGTTGTCCCCTTCCGTTCCACAAGCGTTCGTCCGTAGGGTGACGCCCAGTGCCGGAGGTGGCGCGACACACGGACGATCCAGCGGAGCACGGAGCGGTTGGGGACGCGCTCACAACCCGCGGTAGGGCTGAGGGGCTCTGAACCTGTGTGTCGCGCTGCCAACCGGTGCCGGGAACGCCGGTCGATCGCGGCTGGTGAGGACGTTTCTTTCGATCGCTGCGGCGAATCCGTTGACACGGTCGTAATTACAGTGATGTAATACGTCGCCCTACCGCCACATACACACAACCTGTTGTGGTCGGCGGCGCGTAGCGGGGGACACGACAACAAGATCTTGTGCCGGCGTCCCCGCCGGTAGAATTCGAACCACTCGGAAGGAAATCACATGGCACTGGCACCTGACCGACTGTCCGCCACCGATCGCCCAGCTCGTCGAGCTGCCAACGGTCGCATCGGTCTCGGGCGCCTGTTCACCTCACCCGGGGTCGACCCCTACGACGAGGTCGTGTGGGAGCGTCGTGATCCGCGGATCACGAACTGGAAGGACGGCTCGGTCGCCTTCGAGCAGCTCGGGGTCGAGTTCCCCGTCGGCTGGTCGGTCAACGCCACCAACATCGTGTCCCAGAAGTACTTCCGGGGCACGCTCGGCACGCCCGAGCGGGAATCGTCGCTGCGCCAGGTCGTCGACCGTGTCGTCGACACGATCACCACGTGGGGCCGCGAGGGCGGCTACTTCGCCGACGACGACGAGGCCGAGGCCTTCGAGGCCGAGCTCAAGTACATCCTCGTCACCCAGCGGGCGGCGTTCAACAGCCCGGTGTGGTTCAACATCGGCGTCAAGGGCGTGCCGCAGCAGGCGAGCGCCTGCTTCATCCTGGCGGTCGACGACAAGATGAGCTCGATCCTCAACTGGTACCGCGAGGAGGGCGTGATCTTCAAGGGTGGCTCCGGCTCGGGCGTCAACCTGTCGCGGATCCGCTCCAGCTTCGAGCCGCTCGAGGGCGGCGGCACCGCCTCCGGCCCGGTCAGCTTCATGCGCGGCGCCGACGCTTCGGCGGGCACGATCAAGTCGGGCGGCAAGACGCGCCGGGCGGCGAAGATGGTCATCCTCGACGCCGATCACCCCGACGTCGAGGAGTTCATCTGGTGCAAGGTCAAGGAGGAGCGCAAGGCGCGCGTGCTGCGCGACGCCGGCTTCGACATGGACCTCGACGGCGGCGACTCGTTCTCGATCCAGTACCAGAACGCCAACAACTCGGTGCGCGTCACCGACGAGTTCATGCAGGCGGTCATCGACGACGCCGACTGGGGTCTCAAGGCGGTCACCACCGGCGAGGTGCTGCAGACCATCCGTGCCCGCGACCTGTGGCGCCAGATCGCCCAGGCGTCGTGGGAGTGCGCCGACCCCGGGCTCCAGTTCGACACCACGATCAACAAGTGGCACACGGCCCACAACACGGGCCGCATCAACGGCAGCAACCCGTGCTCCGAGTACATGCACCTCGACAACTCGGCCTGCAACCTGGCGTCGATCAACCTGCTCAAGTACCTCGACGAGGACGACACCTTCGACGTCGACGCCTACATGCACACGATCGAGATGGTGTTCACCGCCCAGGAGATCCTGGTCGGTCGCGCCGATTACCCGACCGAGCCGATCGGCGAGACGAGCCGCAAGTTCCGCCAGCTCGGCATCGGCTACGCCAACCTCGGCGCGCTGCTGATGGCGCTCGGCCACGCCTACGACTCGCCCGAGGGCCGTGCCTGGGCGGCGGCGCTGACGTCGTTGATGACCGGTCACTCCTACGCCGTGTCGGCTCGCACCGCATCGCGGCTCGGGCCGTTCGAGGGTTTCGCCGCCAACGAGGAGCACATGCTGCGCGTGCTCCAGATGCACCGCGACGCCAGCTACCAGATCGACAACGACTCGGTGGTCCCGGCCGACCTGCTGGCAGCCGGGCAGGTGGCCTGGGAGAGCGCCGTCAACGACGGGCACGAGTTCGGTGTGCGCAACAGCCAGGCCAGCGTGCTCGCGCCCACGGGCACGATCGGCCTGATGATGGACTGCGACACCACCGGCATCGAGCCCGATCTCGGCCTGGTCAAGGTCAAGAAGCTGGTCGGCGGCGGCACGATGCAGATCGTCAACCAGACGATCCCGCGTGCGCTGCGCCAGCTCGGCTACGACGACAGCCAGGTCGACGAGATCATCGCCTACATCGACGTCAACAAGTCGATCCTCGGTGCCCCGCACCTCGCCGCCGAGCACGTGTCGGTGTTCGCCTGCTCGATGGGCGACAACACGATCCACTACGAGGGTCACGTGCGGATGATGGGTGCGGTGCAGCCGTTCCTGTCGGGCGCCATCTCGAAGACGGTCAACATGCCCGAAGAGGCGACCGTCGAGGATGTCGAGGCGCTGCACCAGCTGTCGTGGGAGCTCGGCCTCAAGGCGGTCGCGATCTACCGCGACAACTGCAAGGTCGCCCAGCCGCTGTCCACCGCCAAGAAGGGCGACACGTCCGGGGCGTTCGCGATCGGCGAGGCGGCGGGTGTGGCGACCGAGATCGTCGAGAAGATCGTCGAGAAGATCGTCCACAAGCCGTTCCGGCAGAAGCTGCCGCGCACGCGGTCGGCCAAGACCTTCGAGTTCCGCGTCGCCGACTGCAAGGGCTTCGTCACCGTCGGCGAGTACGAGAGCGGTCAGCCGGGCGAGATCTTCATCACCGTCTCCAAGCAGGGCTCGACGCTGGCGGGGATCATGGATGCCTTCGCCAAGTCGATCAGCTACGGGCTCCAGTACGGCGTGCCGCTGCGCGGCTACGTCGAGGCCTTCGTCAACATGAAGTTCGAGCCGGCCGGCATGACCGACGATCCCGACGTGCGCTTCGCCGGTTCCATCATGGACTACCTGTTCCGCCGCCTGGCGCTCGAGTACTTGAGCTACGACGAGCGCGCCGAGCTCGGCATCTTCACGATCGCCGAGCGCACGCAGCCCACGCTGCCGGGCGTCGAGGAGGCCGTGATCGAGACGATCCAGGGCAGCGAGATCGAGCCCGACCCGAAGAGCGTGCCGTCAGCGGCCGAGCTCGCGGCCGGGATGCTCAGCGGTGCGGTCGCTCCCACGGTCGAGGACAACACGCCGGCACGGGGTGTGACTCGGGCCAGCGACGCCCCGATGTGCATGCAGTGCGGCGTCCAGATGGTGCGGGCCGGCAGTTGCCACGCCTGCCCCAGCTGCGGCAACACCAGCGGCTGCAGCTGAGCTCGCTCAGGAGATGATCGCCCGCAGGCTCTCCTCGGGCGCCAGCTCCGGGGCGCTGCCCAGGGTCAGGTGCTCGAGCGGGCCGGCGGGATTGGTGGCGATGAACTCGGTGAGGCGGGCACGCCATTCGGGCGTGCCCCACCATGGCGCCTGTTGCGCCACGGCGCGGGTGGCGGCGAGCCGCAACATCGAGACCTCGCCGAAGTCGGTGGCGCCCTGGATGTTCTGCTCGGCGCGGGCATAGGCGGCGGCGCGCACGCCGGTCCACGCCTCGCCGCACAGTTCGGCGACGGTGCGCCCGTCGGGATGCGCCTCGCGCTCGGGATCGGTGACCAGGCGGAGCACGGCGCGCAGCGCGTCGTGATCGCTGTGGCGGGTGAGCGTGTCCATCATCTGCTTGCTGAGCACGGTGGTCGCACGGTGGAGATCGGTGCCCGACAGGTCGACCTGATGGCGCACGATCTCGGTGAACAGATGCAGCGCCAGGCCCACCGCGATCAGGTCGTCGAGATCGTTGCCGTCGAACGCCGAGCGGATGACTTCCGGGGTGGTGGGAGGAGCCGTGGCCGGCTCGTCCCTTGCGGGAGCAGCAGTCCTCTGGGCGATCGTGGTGGTCATCAAGCATCCTAGAACAGGAGTGGGCGGGGGTGCTTGACGTAATCTTGACATACGACCGAAGGTGCGTCAAGGGATCATCAATAAATCGCCACTATCAGCAGGAATGTGGCCACGGAGGGAAGCTTGGACGCCTCAGAACACGGTGAGCGCGCGGGCCAACACGCTCGCCGCCGGCGGGTGCTCCGGCAGGAACAGCGACGGCTCGACGAGCTCGACCTCCATCACCACCGGCCGCTCGCGGTCGTCGAGCACGAGGTCGATCCGGGCGTAGGTCGTGGCGCCGACGGCAGTGTGCACGTACCGCATCGTGCGTTCGGCGAGCTCCAGCATCGCCGGCGTCGGTGCCGCCGGCCTGCTCTCCTCGGGTGCCGACAGGGCGACCGGGGCCCCGTCGGTCGGCAGCCCGACACGGCGGACGGCGGCGTGGCTGAAGGCGCCGGCCAGGAAGATCAGGGGCCATTCGCCGTGGCGTTCGACGTTGATCAACGTCGGTTGCACGACCACGCAACGTCCTTGGGCATGGAGCGCAGCGATCTGGTCGGCGGCCGCGCTCGCGGGCCGTCGGTGTGGCCGGGTAGCGCACGACGTCACGGCTGCCGGCACCGACCGCCGGTTTGATCACGAACCCGTGGACGCTGTCCGGGAAGCGTGGCGAGTCGCCGACCTCGATGAACGTCGACGGCGTGACGGCGAGTCCGGCGCCGTCGAGCTCGGCGAGATAGTGCTTGTCGGTGCTCCACGTCATGACGTGCCGGGGGTTCACCAGCCGGCTGACCCGATCGGCCCGGGCGAGCCAACTCGCGAACTCGTCGTGACGCTCCGGATAGTCCCACGTGCTGCGCACGACGATGCGGTCGAACGACGCCCAGTCGACCGCCGGATCGTCCCAATCGACGACGTCGACGACGGCACCGTGGTCGGCCAGTGCCGCCAACGCCAGCGGCTCGTCGAGATCGTGCCCGCGCGCCTGTCGGCACGTGACCCAGGCCAGGCGGATACCGGCCGGATTCGAGGCGTTGCTCATCGGGTGCGGAGGATACGGTGCCGCTCGTGATCGAACCGACGGTCGACGGCGTGCTGTCAGCGAATCGGGCGTTCTACGAGGCGCACGAGGCGCGAGACATCGTCGCCATGCGGAAGGTCTGGGAGCACTCGGATCGGACGATCTGCGTCCACCCCGGGTGGCCGATCCTGCGGGCGTGGCCGCTGATCGAGCAGTCGTGGGAGCGGATCTTCGCCGGGCCGGGCCGCAACCAGTTCATCCTCACCAACGAAGCTGTGGCGGTCGACGGAGGCATGGCCTGGGTGACGCTCGAGGAGAACCTCGTCGACACCGGCTCGACCGGCACCGTCGCCGCGACCAACGTGTTCGCCCGTCACGGCGGCGAGTGGCTGCTGGTCGTGCACCATGGTTCACCGGTGATGATCGGCTGAGAAGTCGCCTGTCGAGTCGGGCGAGCACTGCCCGCACCATTCCGCGCCCGCACGCCCGATCGGCCAGACTCCTGAACATGCGACCGCTCCAGGGCATTCGGGTGATCGAGGCAGCCAGCTACATCTCCGGGCCGTTCGCCGGACTGGCGCTGGCCGATCTCGGGGCCGACGTGATCAAGGTCGAGCCGCCGACCGGTGACCCCTACCGCAAGTTCGGGCCTCAGGATCCTGACGGCGGCGTGATCTTCCGGGCAGGAAATCGCAACAAGCGCGCCGTCGCCCTCGACCTCGGCACCGAGGCCGGGCTGGCCGAGCTGCACGCCCTGCTCGATACCGCCGACATCCTGATCACCAACTGGCGTCCGGGTGTGGCGGAGGCGTTCGGGCTGACCGCCGAGGGCGTTGGCCGGCGCTGGCCGCGGCTCGTGTGGGTGCGCGTGTCCGGCTACGGCCAGACCGGGCCGATGGCCACGCTGCCGGCGTTCGACTCGATCACCCAGGCACGCGTGGGGTTCGCGGCCTCCAACGCCGACGACCCGACGCTGGTGCCGAGCTACGTCGCCGACAAGGTCACCGCCACCTTCGCCGCCCAATCGGCGCTGGCGGCGATCGTCCAGCGCGCCACCACCGGCGCCGGGTGCGTCGTCGACATCGCCATGCTCGACGCGCTCGCCTACTTCGACGTGCCCGACCTGTTCGCCGCCCACCAGGTTCCCGGTCAGGACAACGCACGCGTCTTGCGCATGTTGCGGGCACCGCGCCCGTTGGCAACGGCGGACGGTTGGATCGTGCTGGCCCCGGTGAGCGGACGCCAGATCAAGCGGGCGTTGACGGCCGCCGGCTTGGAAGGCTCGCTCGACGAGATGCGGTCACAGCCGGATCCGATCGCGGCTTCGCGGCGGTTCTTCCAGCTGTTCGGTGACCACCTGCGGAGCCGCACCACCGCCGAGTGGACGGAGATCTTCGCCGAGGCCGACGTGCCGTGCAGCGCCGTGATGTCGACCGCCGAGCATCTCGACGACGAGCAGGTCGTCCACAACCGGATGTACCGGATCGTGCCCGATCCCACACTCGGGCAGGTTCGCCGGGCGCGTCATCCGGCCCTGTTCGGCGGCGAACCGGTCGACACCGACGATCTGCCGTGCCCGCCGCTCAGTTCGGGCGGCGCCGGGTCTCGGCCCACGTGAGACCGCGCTCCACGTCGATCTCGCGCGGGAGCCCGAGCACCTGCTCGGCCACGATGTTGCGCTGCACGGCGAACGTGCCACCGCCGACGGTCAGCGCCGGCGCGAACAGGTAGCCGTAGTGCCACACCGGGTCGACGCCCGGAAACTGGTGCTCGGTGTCGCTCCGGAAGTTGTTCTCGGTCGGGCCCGATCGTGCGCGCAGCGGCACCTCGCCCGTCGGGCCGGAACCGGCGAGCATGCCGTCGCTCCCGGCGAGCTGCTTGGCGAACTCCATCACGTGCTGACCGTGCTCGTCACCCATGATCTTCTGGATCGACGCCTCGGCGCCGGGAGTGCGGCCCTGCAGGCGGGCGGTCAGGGTGCGCAGGCGATTGAGCCGCAGCACCTCGGCCTCGATGTGGAGGCTGGCGGCGCGTTGCCGGTCGTTGGGGTCGCTCAGGCCACCGGCCTCGCGCACCAGTCGCAGCAGATCGGCGGCCGACGGACCGGTGCCCCACAGCGAGCCCGAGGACGAGAGCGACACGCGTTCGTTGGCGAGCGTGACCTTGGCCAATCGCCAACCGTCGCCCTCCTCACCGACCCGATACTTGGCGGGCAGGCGGACGTTGTCGAAGAACGTCTGGTTGAACGAATGGGCGGTCGTCATGTCGACGATCGGTGACAGCGTGATTCCGGGCAGGTCCATCGGCACGATGAAGTACGAGAGGCCTTTGTGCTTGGGGAGCTCGGGGTCGGTGCGGGCGATCAGGATGCCGAACTGGGCGAGGTGACCGCCACTGGTCCAGATCTTCGAGCCGTTGACGACGTACTCGTCGCCGTCGCGGACGGCGCGCGTCGCCAGCCCGGCGAGATCGCTCCCGGCATCGGGCTCGCTGAACAGTTGGCACCAGAACTCGTCACCGCGGAAGATCGGATCGAGGAAGCGCTGCTTCTGCCACTCGGAGCCGGCCATGTAGATCGTGGGTGCGGCCCAGCCGACACCGATCGCGTTGGTCGTCACCGACGTGCGTCCCACGCCGCCCGCCCGCAGCTCGTCGTCGATGATCAGCTGGTGGAGCGGGTCGGCGTCGATGCCGAACGGAGGCGGCCAGTGCGGCGCGATGTACCCGGCGGCGTGGAGATCGGCGTTGCTCGGATGGGGGTGGTCGGACAACCATGCCCGAACAGCGAGCCGTCGCGGGTCGTCGGCGCCCGGCATGTCGAAGTCCATGCCTCGATTCTCGCTCACGTCGCCGGAGATCGTCGACGTGCGATCGTGGCGATCGCGATCGCAGCGCTCGCCCCGAGCAGGGTTCCGGCCACGGCGTCCGACGGCCAGTGCACGCCGAGCACCGAGCTGGCGGCCGCCGTGAGGACGATCGGCACACACAGCAGCCCGGCGAGCCACCGCTTGTGAAGTCCGAGGGCCAGCAGGGCGGCCGCCGCCCACACCGTGGTGGTGCTCATCGAATGGCCGGAGGGAAAGCTCATGCTCGAGTGCTCGGCGCGCACGTCGACCTGGTCGGCCGTCGGGCGTGGTCGATCGACGAGCTCCTTCGACACAGGCTGGACGACGAGCATCGTGAGCACGGCGACGGCAACGGCGGTGGCACCGTGCCAGCGGTACCGGTAGATCAACCATGCCGCCGGTGCGATCATCACGAGCAACGCCGCTTCGGTGCTGGTGACGGTCCACACCCAATCGGCGGCGGTAGGAAATGGCTCAGGCCAGGACTGTGCTCTGCGAACGGCAGCCAGCTCGCCCGGGAGCGGGCCTGGTTCGACGATCACCGCCACGGCCAGCACTGCCGCCGGAACGAGCAACGCGAGCGACGTCTGATGCGGACGCATCGACGCTTCAGGGCGAACGCGTCAGTCGCGGATCGCGTCCGGACCGGATCATCAGCTCGCGGACGAGAAGCAGCGACACGATGGCCAGCACCACGCCGCCGGCAGCGTCGGTGGCGTAATGCATGCCCTGGTACAACCGAGCCGTGATGACGATGACCGGGGCCGCGATCGCGATCACCGTGAACACGGTGCGCGACACCCACCAGCGGGTGTGCCAGAAGACCACCATCGCCAGGCCCGACATAGAACACGACCGAGGCGGCGATGTGTCCGCTCGGCCAACTCGCGGTTGGGGCGCCGTCGAGCTGTTCGACCGGTGGCCGGTCGCGGCCGACGATCTTGGACGAGATGCCGAACACCGACACCTCGAACAGGAGGGCGATGGTGAGGAAGGCCCAGTCGTGCCAGCGGCGGTACATCCACAGCATCAGTGGAAGCAGCATGAGCACCAGCGCGATCTTGGTCTCGGTGTTGGACAGCGCCGAGCCCCACTCGGCGAGCTGGTTGCGCTGCTCGGTGCGGTGGCCCTCGAACCATCGGTTGAGGTCGGCTTCACGGGCGCCGGCCGATGACGTGTCCCACCACTGCGTGATCGCGAAGCCGACCGCTGTATAGATCGTCAAGAGCACGACGTAGGCGCCGGCGAGCACATACACGTGATGTCGGTCGAGCGGTGCCGATCTGTCGAACGGTCGCGGCGAATCGACGGCGACCGAGGCATCTGGAGTGTGTGTTGTGGTCGACATCAGTGGTTCTGCAACTCTCGTCGATCGACTGGGGTGGGAGTGGAGGTGCCGTCGGCGACGCGTTCGGCGGGCTCACCGAAGCGCAGGATCCGCCCGCCGAAGATCAGCGTGACGAGGATGAACCATGTCCATCCGGTGAGGGCGCCGGCGATCACGTCGGTGAGCCAATGGACACCGAGCAACACCCGGCTGGCGGCGACGAGCAGTGTGATCACGAGCACCGCGACCGCAGCCGCGCGCCGTCCGGGTCGTGACCACCGGCGGGCGACGACGAGCGCGATCGCCGCCCAACAGGCCGCCGCTGCTGCGGTGTGCCCGGACGGGAACGAGAACCCGCTGACCGAGGTGAGCCGCAATTCGTTGGGTCGTTCGCGCTCGACGATGTGCTTGAGCCCGTTGTTGATCAGCGACACACCGATGCCGACGGCGGCCAGGTAGCCCAACACGGCCACCTTGCGGAAGTGCCACGCCTCGATCACGCCGATCACGGCCATGACCAGCAGCAGCCAGCCGGTGGCACCGAGCTGCGTGATCGCTTCCAGCACGCGGGTCGAGGTGTCGGAGGCGTTCTCGGCGCCGAACTCGGCGGCCGACTCGTCGAACCTGGCGAAGCCCTGATCCTCGTCGATCGTGTCGAAGATCCAACCGATCGCCGTGGCCGCGGTGAAGACGATCAGGAACACCAGCATCAACGCCGCCCCGCCCACCATGCGACGGTCGGCGTGGCTGAGCAGGCGGCGAAGTGGGCCCGGTGCGTGGGCCACGAACCAGCGCTCTTCGCGTTCGGTGTCGAGCGGTGTGCCCCGCCGGTTGACCAGGGCCAGCACGCCGTAGGCGAGCAGGCCGGCGGCGACGACGAGTGACATCACCATCAACGTGGTCATGTCACTGCTCCAGCTCGAGGTGGCGGACGCTGAGGATGCAGAACACGCCGTACACGACGAGCGCGATGCCGCCGGCGGTCACGGCGATCGCTCCGGCGTCGGTATCGGCCAACTCCCTGAACGACCGGTCGAAGCCCCGCGCCTCGCTGCGATCGACGGTCCACGCGGCGACGACGATGAACCACCCCAGCGCGCACGTGATCAGCCCGCGACCGATCCAGCCGATGACGCCGGTGAGCTCGACCGCCCGCCGTTCGAGCCTGCCCGCGTCATGGAGATCGAGGTCTTTGCAGAACGAGCGCCGGAACCCCTTCTCGACGACGAAGTAGCCGCCGACCCCCAACGCCACCAGTCCTCCGGCGAACAGCGTCCAGCGTCCCAGCCCGGAGTCGAGCATCGAGCGCGAGAGTTTCTCGATCGCGTTCGAGTCCTGCGGCGTGTCCCCGTGGGCGACGGCCGCGATGGCGGTGAAGGCGAGCAGGGCGTAGAACGCGGCGCTGAACGAATATCCCACCCGCTCGGCCCACTCACGCGGCCCGTGGCCGGAGATCAGGAGCACGGTCAACACGCGCCATGCCGAGTACAGGATCAGCCCGATCGCCAATACTGACAGCAGAATCAGTCCGCCGGGGTTCGTGACCACCTGCGCCAATGCCCCCTCGGGCGAGGCGTCGTCGGAGGTCGGACGGTGGCGGCCGATGGTGTAGGCGGTCAAGCCCATCAGGGCGTAGACGGCTCCCTTGGCCAGCCATCCGAGGCGGGTGACGGTCTCCACCCAGGGCTGACGCTCGACGACCTCCTCGACCGCATCGGCAACGTCGTTGTCACCGCCGTTGTCGCCGTGGTGTTGGCTCGAGTTGTACACCTTCAATGCAGATGTGGTCACGGTGGCCTCCCTGCGCACACGATGCCCCGCACTGCCGGGACTCAAACGTCACGGCGCTGGTACGCAGATCGCCGCCCGCTTGGGCAGCACGCGCACCTTCAACTGCTTCGTCTTCGGTCGCGCCCCGCCATCGAGCTCCCACGGAAGCTTGTGCGCCATGGTGACCTTGACGCGCTCGCCCGACGTCGTCTGCACGAGTGGCGAGGAGTCGAGCTTGCCTGTCGCCGCCCTGAATCCGACGCGGACCCAATCGCGACGGTGCTCGGCGGTGACGACGCCGATGTCGAGCACGCCGTCGTCCGGGGTCGCCTCGGGGAACAGCTTGACCCCGCCCATGATCTCCCCGAGGTTGCCGATCAGGACGCAGGTCGCCGGGCCCTCGTACCAGGGCTTGCGATCGACCTCGATCGACACCGTCGTTCCCTTCTCGGACAGGTGCTTGGCTCCTGCGCGGACGTAGGCGAGCCGGCCGAGGCGCTCCTTCTCGTCGTCGGCATCGCGGATCATCAAGGCGTCGAAGCCGGTGCCGGCCATCACCGCGAAGCACTCGCCGTTCATCACGCCGACGTCGATCCGTCGAACATGCCCGTGCAGGGCGACCGCGAGCGCCTCTCGCAGGTCGATCGGGATGCCGAGACCGTTGGCGAGCAGGTTGGCGGTGCCGGCCGGCAGGATGGCCAACTCGATGTCGGCGTCCTGTGTGACGACGGTGTCGATGCACCGGCGAACGGTTCCGTCGCCGCCCCACACCAGCACGCGATCGACGCCGTTGGCGAGCAGCTTGGCGAGCTCGTCAGGTGCCTCACGGCTCTTCGAGACCTGAGACCACATCGGTTCTTCGATGCCTGCCTCGGTCAACGCCACACGCAGTTCTCCCAGTCCGCCGCCAAGGGTCTTGGCGGAGTGGGCGAGCACTCCAAACGTCGTCATGATTGCCTCCATCGATGTGGTCGATGCCCAATACCCGTTCGCCGGCCCGTCGACACACCGGTTGACAGGCTTCGGCGGTGGTCCGTACCGTGACCCGCCGTGGGGAGCGTGCTGCGGTCGAGGATCGACACGCGCAGCGACGACTACCGAAGCAACCTGGAGGCGATGCAGGCGCTGTGGGACGAGGTCGCCGGACAGCTCGCGGCGGTTCCGACGATCGGCGGTCAGCGCTACGTCGATCGCCACCGAGCCCGCGGCAAGTTGCTGGCTCGCGAGCGGGTCGAGGCGCTCGTCGATCCGGACACCCCGCTGCTCGAGCTGAGCCCGCTCGCCGGCTGGGGGAGCGAGTTCCCGATCGGTGTCGGTGTGGTCAACGCGATCGGCGTGGTCGAAGGCGTCGAGTCCGCGATCAGCGCCACCGACATGACGTACCGCGGCGGATCGATGAACCCACGGTCGGTCGACAAGGGCCAGCGATTCCAGGAGATCGTGCGCGCCAACCGACTGCCGTGGATCAGCCTCAACGAGTCGGCCGGCGCCGACCTGCCGTACCAGGCCGACATCTTCATCAGGGGTGGCGCCGGCTTCAAGAACCAGACCCAGCTCTCGAAGCTCGGTGTCCCCACCATCACCGTCGGCTTCGGACCGGCTACGGCAGGCGGCGCCTACACGCCCGGGATGAGCGACTACACGGTGTTCGTCAAGGGCCGCGGCACGGCCTATCTCGGTGGTCCGCCACTGGTGAAGATGGCGATCGACGAGGTCGTCGACGAGGAGACGCTGGGCGGCGCCGAGATGCATTCGCGGATCAGCGGCCTGTCCGACTATCTCGCCGTCGACGAGCTCGACGGGCTGCGCATCGCGCGCGGCATCGTCAAGCACCTGAGATGGCGCAAGCTCGGCCCAGGGCCGACGGAACCGGACGACGACCCGCTCTACGATCCAGCCGAGTTGCTCGGCTGCGCCTCCGCCGACGTGCGCGTGCCGTTCGACATCCGCGAGGTCTACGCCCGGCTGTTCGACGGCTCCCGCTTCGAGGAGTTCAAACCGCTCTACGGCGACAAGCTCGTGTGCGGCTGGGCGTCGATCCACGGGTTTCCGATCGGCGTGCTCGGCAACAACGGGATCCTGTTCTCGGAGGAGGCCCAGAAGGGCGCTCAGTTCATCCAGCTCTGCAACCGCACCGACACGCCGCTGGTCTTCCTGCACAACATCACCGGGTTCATGGTCGGGTCGAAGGCCGAGCAGGGTGGGATCATCCGCAATGGCGCCAAGCTGATCAACGCTGTGTCGAACAGCGAGGTCCCGCACTTCTGCCTGATGGTCGGCGCCTCGTACGGCGCCGGCAACTACGGGATGTCGGGCCGCGCCTACGACCCGCGCTTCATCTTCTCGTGGCCGAACCACCGCATCGCCGTGATGGGTGGTCGCCAACTCGCCGGCGTGATGGACATCGTCGCTCGCAACGCCGCGTCCGGACGTGGCATCGAGGTCGACGAATCGGCACTCGATGCCCAGAAGGCGGCGCTCGAGGCACAGATCGAGTCGGAGTCGTCGGCGCTGTTCGCCACCGGCCGCGTCTGGGACGACGGCATCATCCATCCCGCCGACTCCCGCACCGTGCTCGGGCTGGCGCTGTCGGCCGCCCACTCGAACGTGGTGCGCGGAGCCACCGAGTACGGGGTGTGGAGGCACTGATGATCCGAGCGCCTGATGATCGCCAACCGTGGCGAGATCGTGTGCCGCATCGCCCGCACCGCGCGCGACTGGGCATCCCACCGTCGGGGTGTACTCCGAGCCGGATCGCAACGCGGTCCACACCGACGCGGTCGACATCGCCGTCGCCCTCGGTGGCGTGTCGCCGAGCGAGTCGTATCTGCCGCGGTGATGCCATCATCCGCGCCGCGCTCGACACAGGCTGCGACGCCGCTTCATCCGGGCTACGGCTTCCTCGCCGAGAACGCCGCGTTCGCCCAGGCGGTGATCGACGCCGGGCTCATCTGGGTCGGGCCGACCCCGGCCAGATCGCCCTGCTCGGCGACAAGGTCGCTGCCAAGCGAGTCGCAGTCGAGGCCGGCGTGCCGACGACGCCGGTCATCGCTGTCGGGCCGGACCTCGATCCTGGGTCGCTGAGCTATCCAATGCTCGTCAAGGCGAGCGCGGGCGGTGGCGGGCGCGGCATGCGGATCGTGCGTTCAGCCGGCGAGTTGGACGACTCGATCGCCTCGGCGTCCCGGGAGGCGCAGGCGGCGTTCGGCGACGCGAGCGTCTTCCTGGAGCCGTTCATCGAAGGTGGCCGTCACGTCGAGGTCCAGATCATGGGCGACTCCTTCGGCCACGTCGTCCACTTCGGTGAACGCGACTGTTCGATCCAGCGGCGCAACCAGAAGATCGTCGAGGAGGCGCCCTCGCCGGGGATCACCGACGAGGTGCGCGCCATCCTGCAGGCCGGCGCGCTCGCGCTCGCCCGGCATGTCGGCTACCAGAATGCCGGCACGGTCGAGTTCATGGTGGGTGAAGCGGCGGACGGCTCACCGATGATCTCCTTGTTGGAGGTCAACACCCGGCTGCAGGTCGAGCACCGCGTCACCGAGCAGGTCACGCGGCGTCGATCTGGTCGAGCTCCAGTTGCGGATCGCGGCGGGCGAGCCGCTGGGCATCGAGCAGGACGAGATCGACGTCGTCGGGCACGCGATCGAGATGCGGCTCGTGGCCGAGGACCCGGCGCGTGGCTGGCTGCCGTCGACCGGAGAGGTCGTGGAGTGGGAGCCCGGTTGGCGACCCGACGACTCGGCGGTCCGCGCCGGCAGTGTCGTGACGAGCGACTACGACTCGTTGATCACGAACGTCGTCGCCTGGGGCCCGGATCGTGCGGGCGCCCGATCCACGATGCGGAGCATCCTCCGTGGCATTCGCGTGAGCGGCATCGTCACCGACCTCGAGACGCTGCTGGCGATCGTGGACGAACCGGACTTCGTCGGCGGAGCGACCACGACCAGCTATCTCGACGAGCATCCCGAGGTGAGCACTGCGGGGGTGCTGGCGGGTGACGATCTCGTGACCCATCTGATCGGGGTCGTGCTCGCCGACGAGCGCCGCAATCGCACGGCGGACCGCGTCACCGGCTTCGCCCCATCCGGGTGGCGCAACCTGAGGATCGCGGGTCAGCGTCGCACGTGGCTGCTCGACGCCGCGTCGCATGCGGTCGAGTACGTGATCGACGGTGACGAAGCCGCGTTCGCGATCGGGGACTGGCCCACGCCCGGAGCCGATGGCGCGTTGGCAACCGACACTCGCCGACACGTGCTGGTGCGGATCATCGATCGTGACGAGTCGCGTCAGGTGTTCGAGTTCGACGGTGTGCGGCGAGTGGTCGAGGCCACGACCGACGACGGGGAGCCACCAGCCGAAGCACGCGCCGTTCGGTGAGCTGGACGCGGCCGCCCCTCTTTGCCGACCACGACGCCGAATCGGGCGGCAGCGGTCCGGTGTCCCCGCTGCCTGGAACAGTGATCGCGGTCCACGTCGAATCAGGGCAGGACGTTGTGGACGGAACCCTGCTGATGGTGGTCGAAGCGATGAAGATGGAGCATCGGATCACCGCACACGCAGCCGCGACGGTGCGTGAGGTGCGGTACGGGGTTGGCGACCGGGTCGACGCCGGCGACCTGTTGGTAGTGCTCGACACGGCGTCGTAGCCGTTCTCGCGCTGCAACAACGCTTCGCACACCGAGCAGATGGCCCGAACCGGACGCCCCGGTCACGCACCGATCGGCAAGTTTCCCGTTCGCTCCGGCGGCCTCGCACGACGGCTGAAGGTGACAGTGGAGTCCTCTCGGCTGAGATGACATTTGAATTGCCGCATGAGACGTCCGCGCAATTCTCGTTGTCATCTCCCGAACCACCACCCGCCCCGATCGGCAGTTCTGCGCTACCGGAGTGCTCGCCCGATGAACGACCAGACGATTCTCCACATTCGCCAGTGTCATTCAGCAGCGCACGAACAAAGCGCTCCGAATGGCGAGCGGTGAGTCGGCGCTGCGGTCAGGGTGCAACTCGTAGCCTTGGTACACGGCGCATGGCTGCCCGGCCGTCAGCTTCTACGACCGAATCGCCCGCTCGCCTCCGTTCCGCAAACTGGGGCTGAGCGGGCGGTTCCGTGACTCAGCCGCCCTTGGTGTAACTCAACTCGACCCCGGCGTCACCGGCCAGGACGAGATCGTCGCCGTCGATCTCGTACGCCGTGACGATTGCTAGTTGGCCGAGATACGCCGTCTCGACCGCCATCACAGCAGGATCACACGCCTTGCGCGTCGTGACGAACTCGTCGAAGACGATGTCCCCGTCGCCTGGCACGGTGTAGGTCGACGTGTAGTCGTTGCACCCCGAGTTCCCGGCGACGTCGGTTTCCGTGAACGAGATGGTGATCCCCTGCATGCCGTCCTCCGGGACCTCGACGCCGAGACTGTTGTCATCGAGGACCCAGCCGGTGCTTTCGAGCCCTGACGCGGCGGCTTCGTCGGCGTCGTCGTCGTCGCCGCACGCGGCAGCGACTATCGAAAGACTCAAAGGAAGCGCGAGGACCAAAGCGTATCGGCGGATCATGGTTTCCATTCTTGTCGATATCCAGGACGGCCGTTGCCGGGCCGGGCGATCGCGGCGCTAGAGCAGACCCACCAGCGCGTAATGCCCGATCAGGAGCGCCGTGTCACGCACCGATCGGCAGATCGGAGCGGTCGAACCTCGGCAGTTGTCGACGGGCTACCTAAAACGAAAGGTCGAACGCAGGAGGAGGAGGAGGAGGAGGAGGCCCGTGCTCCTGTGAGACGTTGAGTTCGCGACCGCATCGGCGGCACTTCACAAAGTTGTCGCCAGCTCTTCCCTGTTTGAGCGGCTCGTCCTTGTGCCCGACGATCCTGCAGACCCATCGCTTGATCATTCGCACCTCCTCGGCTCGCGCCGTCCCCTGGGCGAGGAATCGGATCAGTATCCACCAAGCAGGGCGACCTGAACAGTGCCACCTTTCGGCGCACCTAATGCCCGATCTGGTGCGACCTGTCTACCCACACAGATCGGGCAATCGGGGCGGGTGAACGCTTGCTGTGCGTGGTCGGGGCGGACTCATGCGACGGTCAACGGGTCTCTGGCGTGACCATGGGGCGAGCCGGTGAAACGATTCGGCAAGTCGTTGCCTTTAGAGGGTGTGGAGCATTCGCAAGTGATCCCGGATCGCCGTGAGGAGTTCGTTGTCTTCTCGGAACAGACCGCGCTGCGGTTGCGCCCGGCGCTGGTTGCGCACCACGGCGTCGAGACCGGCAACGATCTCTGCGCCGACGCGATCGCCTACGCCTGGGAGACACTGGGACCGAGTTCGCGACCTCGACAATCCAGTCGGCTACCTCTACCGGGTGGCGACCAGTCGTGCCCGTCGATACCGACGATGGCGACGGCCTATGTCGCTCCCGGTCGAGTCAGGTGTCGCGGCCGAGGAGCCCGACCAGGCGCTACACGTGATGTTGGCCAAGCTGCCGCTCGGGCAACGCACTGCTGTGGTGCTGGTTCACGTATACGGCTGGTCGTATCAGGATGTTGCTGATCTGATCGGTCGTTCGCTGTCCGATGTTCGCAATGACGTGCACCGCGGGCTCACCGCGCTGCGAGCAACGATGGAGGACAGTCATGGTCGATGACCTCGAACAACGATTGAGTCGCTACCGAGCCGACTTGGACGCCGCAGTGACAGCGGACCTCGCTCGTCGACAGCCGGCGAGTCGGCGAAGCCAGGTTCAACGATGCAGACCCGCTTCTGCTCGACACCGATTACCCGATCCGACTGGAGCCGACCGGGGCCGCCCGATCGGACCGCCGACGCGTGATGCTGGTGGCGACACTCGGCGTCGCTGCCGCCGTTGCGACGCTCGTGGTGGTCGGCGTCGTGGTGAGCCGCGACGACACGACACCAGCCGACCAACCATCCCCGACCGTGACCGTGCCCCCGACGACGCCTCCGCGAGCACTGGTCGAGGCCACGAAGGACCCCGAGCAACTCGCACCCGGGACGTACTTCCTCGACGGAGGTCGCACAGTCCACGACACCTCGGATCTTCCTCACCGTGGACACTGGGTGGTCGACTGACGGGGAATGCTCCTCAGACGCTCCGGGGTCAGGGACTACGACGGCTTCATCGTCTTCGACCGCCCCGTTGAGATGTACTCAGACGCCTGCCATTGGAAGGAAGGGAATCGCCCAGGTGGGCCGGCGACGACCCTCGACGGCGCCGTCGCCGCCTTCACCGAACAGAAGGGATGGGCCGACGTGACCACCCCCTCGGACATCTCCATCGACGGCTACACCGGCAAGACATTCCAACGCACCGCCCCCACCGACATATCGGACTGCGACACCACCACCGGGCGCCGGACACCCACGTCGCCCCGCGGGAGCGGGCACATCCCGAATTCGGCTACAACCAACCGGGCGAGACCGAAACCATATGGGTCGTCGATATCGACGGCACGGTCGTCGTCATCCTCGCGAGACAGTACCCGGAGGCATCGGCGGCGGCTCGCGCCGAGATCGCCGCCGTCCTCGACTCGATCCGCATCGAGCGGCTATAAGCAACCTGCACACTGCCGCTCCATCGCGATGAACACCTGGCTCACGCCGTGATCCGAGGTCGTTGCCGACTCGTCACTAAGCATTGGTCGGAGCGCCGAACTGCCTGCACGTGACACGGAGCTCCAGATCGGGCAATCTGCGCTAGTGACCAGAGGTGGCGTTGGCTGCCATCGCCTGACGATCCGTTCAGGATTCGTCGGGCACGAGATTCATAAGGATCCAGTGCGTCCCGCCCGCGAGACCCGCCAGCTCGCGGCCACAGTTGCGCCACGTGTTGGGTGCCGACGTGATGTGCTGTGACCCGGCGTGAACGTCGCGGACCATGCGCTCGATCGGACCTGTACGCAGCGCCGTGGTGCCACCGGCGAGATAGACGAAGCTGGCGATCTCGAACAGTGTCTTGGTGATGTGGCCCATCGCGAGACGCATCAATGTGTCCTGACGTACAGAGATCGGCTGCCCGGCGTGGAAGGTCTGCTCGATGTCGCGCCACGTCTCGACGACGAACGCCCGAGCAGCGCGGTACTTGGCCTCTGCTTCCGCGTATTGGATTTGGAAGTGGTCCGACTCGGCCAAGCTCCCGGCCCGGCCTTTCTTGGCGGACACCAAGCCCTGCAGTTCGTCGAGCAGTCGTCGCCCGACGCCCATCGCCCAAGCGGAGTGGCACACGGAGGCGAAGGCGATCACGCCCAACCGGTAGACATCGCCACGACTGCCGTCGCGTGAGAATGCGAAGTGCGTGAATTCCTCGGGTACGAATACGTCGCTGATCGTGTAGTCGATGCTGCCGGTGCCGCGCAGGCCGAGCACATCCCACGAATCGGGGTACAGGGTCACCTGGTCGACTGGCAACACGAAGATCCGCGGCTCGCCGGTCTCCTCGATGATCCCCAACGTGTGGATGTGTGTCCCGTGCTTGATCCCGGAAGCGAATCCCCACTCACCGCTCAGCAGATAGCCACCATCGACCGTGCGGGCGGTACCGGGACGAGTGCCCTGTCCAGCGATCACCGGATAGCCGCCATCGACAAACAGTTCGGCGACCGCCTCGGGTCCGAGGTAGGCGGCGGCCGTTCCCGTCGACAAGCAGGTCGCCATCTGCACCCAACCCGCCGACGGGTCGCCATACGAGCTGATCTCAAGCACTTCGAGCGAGTCGACCGGGCCAAGCCCGGAGCCGCCGAGTTCCTCGGGCACCCACATCTGAAACATGCCGTCGCGGTGGAACGCCGCAACCACCTCGGGTGCGAGCTCGCCGTGGATGTCGCCGTAGCCCTGGTGCTCGTCAAGCAATGGCAGCAGCGCCACTGCCCGCTTAGCCAAATCGGTGCGGGCGTCGAACGCAGCAGCATCCAGAGTCATCGGAATCCCCCTCATCACGAGCGCGGAGCGGATGACCGCGCCAACCGGCGCAAAGCTAGTTCGGCGAGGACAAGGCCAGGAAGCCGACCCAGACCGCCCAGAACTGCCGATATGGACGTCTGATTTCAGGTCGTTGGTTGACGGTCGAGGAATTCACCGATCGTCTCTGGTTCCGACACGACGGTCGACGCGGGTCGTCGACAGCTGACGCGGTGGGGGCGTCCGATTGGCGCGCGACTGTCCAGGCGCCGGTCCCTCGGGGTGACTGTTACAGCCCCCTGTCATGCTGTGGTCATCCGACTTCCCCTCCGTTTCGACCACTGAGATCGGAGGACATCCATGACTGACCATGCCGATGCTGACGCCGCTTGTGCGGCGCTGCGTGCGGCCGACCCTGACGTGATGGACCGTGACGAGCTCGCCGCGTTGACCCGTCTCATCGCCTCCCATCGTTCGTGGTGCGATGCGTTGCAGGTGCGGGTGAGCCGCCGTCAGCGTGCGCTCGCGGCTGAGGGGCGCGGCGAGTCTCCGCGTGATCTGCTGACCCGTGATGGCCGCCAGTCGGGCCGGGATGCGCGCACTGCAGATGACCGCGAGCGGGTGTGTACCGCTCTGCCGGCGTTCGAGGAGGCGTTGGCAGCAGGCGCGGTGTCGGCCGGCCATGTCGATGCGATCGCTCAGGTGACCCGCAACCTCGACGCAGCAGCGCAATCCGAGTTCCTGGCGATGGGCGGCGAGTTGCTCGCCGATGCCGAGCGTTACGGCGTCGACACGTTCGGGCGCAACTGCCGCGATCTGGCCCGTCACTTGGCCGCGGTACATGCCGGTGGCTCCGACGTCGAGGAGCTGGAGCGTCAGCGGTCGGCGTCGAAGATCAAGCGTTGGATCGACGGTGAGACCGGCATGCGTCACACCATGATCAGCCTCGACCCGGTGCGCGACCGCGCCTTCTGGACTGCGGTCACCAGCCGCCGGGGGCAGCTACGGCGCCAGCCGGGGAACAAGAACCTGTCGTGGGAGCAGCTCGAGGTGGAGGCGTTGATCGCCGCCATCGGTGGCGGCGACGACGAGCGTCGGGTGCCTTCGATCAGTGTTCTGGTCGACTACGACACGTTGTGTGCCGGCCTCTCGAGCGGCTCGATCTGCGAGACCGACGACGCCACAGCACTCCCGGTCGCCACCGTGCGGCGGTTGTGCTGCGAGGCCGAGATCATCCCGGTCGTGCTCGACGGTCGTGGCCAGGCGCTCGACGTCGGCCGCGCCGCCCGCGTCGCCACTCCGGCGCAGCGGTTCGCACTGCGGGCGATGCACCGAACGTGCATCCACCCGCACTGCACGGTCACCTTCGACGACTGCCACATCCACCACGTCGTTCCCTGGTACCTGGGTGGGCGCTCGGATCTCGACAACATGGCACCCTTGTGCAACGAGCACCACCATCTCGTGCACGAAGGCGGCTGGATGCTCCACCTCACCGCAGAGCGGGTCGCCACCTGGACACGACCCGACGGGGTCACCGACCACACCGGACCCACGATCGACCGCCGCTCCGGACGGATCATGGCGCACGACGAGCGCGGAGAAGTGTTCGACCGCCAGCTGTGCTGACGGGGTACGAGAGCCTCCGGCGCCCTGCTGCGATCCGTCGGCGCGCGCTCGCAAGCAGGGCCGATGGATTGGCAATCGATGTTCGCCACCGATCACTATTGACCGCCATGACTGCCGCGACGGCGTTATCACCCCGCCCTCGGACGCTCGCCGACACGCTTCCGGGCGATACGACCCGTGACGCGATCCTCGTCGTCGGGTTCGCGCTGATGACGGCGCTCGCCGCTCAGATCTCGATCCCGCTCGGGTTCACGCCGGTCCCGATCACCGGGCAGACCTTCGCCGTGCTCCTCGCCGGTGGGACGCTCGGCGCCACTCGCGGCGCCGCCTCGCAGTTCCTGTACATCGCCCTCGGTGCGATCGGCCTGCCGTTCTACGCCGACGGACGGGGCGGGTGGGACGTCGCCACCGGCAGCACCGCCGGCTATCTCGTCGGGTTCGTGATCGCCGCCGGGCTGGTCGGTCTGCTCGCCGAGCGCGGCAACGACCGCCGAGTGCGCACCGCGATTCCCACCTTCGCCCTGGGGATGCTGGTGATCTACACCTTCGGGGCGCTGTGGCTGGCACAGCAGCTCGACCTGCCGCTGTTCGCTCCCGACAACCAGCCGAGCGCTTGGGAGTACGGCGTCGAGCCGTTCCTGATCGGCGATGTGTTGAAGGCCGCGCTCGCAGGACTGCTGCTGCCTGCGGCGTGGAAGATGCGTACGATCGTCGAGGGTGACCGACCAGAGCGCTGAAGTCGCGAACGTGAACGATCCGATCCGGATCGCCAACTGCTCGGGCTTCTTCGGTGATCGGTTGTCGGCCGCCTCCGAGATGGTCGACGGGGGGCCGATCGACGCGCTCACCGGCGACTGGCTGGCCGAGCTCACGATGCTGATCCTGAGCCGGATCCGCGCCAAGCAGCCGGGACGCGGCTTCGCCGGCACGTTCGTGACCCAGATGGAACAGGTGATGGGGACCTGCCTCGACCGCGGCATCAAGGTCGTGTCCAATGCGGGCGGGCTCGACCCTGGTGGTTGTGCTGAGGCGGTCCACGACGTCGCCGAGCGGCTCGGACTGTCACCGACGATCGCCTTCGTCGACGGCGACGACCTGATGCCCCGCCTCGATGACCTGACGAGAGCGGGGGCGCTGCGGCCGTTCGCCGCCTCCGACGATCTCGGCGACGCGGCTCGCTATCTCACGGCCAACGCCTACCTCGGATGTTGGGGCATCGTGGAAGCGCTTGCGTCGGGGCGCCGACATCGTCGTGACCGGACGCATCACCGACGCCGCCCTCGCGTGCGGGCCGGCGGCCTGGCATCACGGATGGGCGAACGACGACTGGGACGCGCTCGCCGGCGCAGTCGTCGCCGGTCACGTGATCGAATGCTCGGCTCAGGCAACCGGCGGCAATTACTCGTTCTTCACCGAGGTGCCGGGCATCGACCGGCTCGGCTTCCCGTGGGCCGAGGTTGCCCACGACGGCAGCTCGGTGATCGGAAAGCACGACGGCACCGGCGGCCAGGTGTCGATCGGCACCGTCACTTCGCAACTGCTCTACGAGATCGGCGGGCCGCGCTACCTCGGCCCCGATGTGACCGCGCGGTTCGACACGATCCGGCTCGACCAACCTGCTCCCGACCGCGTCCGCATCTCAGGGGTGGTCGGTGAGCCACCACCGCCCACGCTGAAGGTGGCGATCAACGAGCTCGGCGGGTTCCGCAACGACCTCGCCGTGGCGCTCACCGGTCTCGACGTCGAAGCCAAGGCCGCCGCCGTCGAGGCCGCGTTCTGGCGAGCCTGTCCACACCCACCCGAGCAGTTCGCATCGGTGCGCACGCGCCTCGTGCGCACCGAGCACGACGATCCGACCAGCAACGAGGCCGCCACGGCTCAGTGGCGGATCTCCGTCAAGGATCCCGACGAGCGCAAGGTCGGTCGAGCGTTCTCGAATGCCTTCGTCGAGACCGCCCTGTCGAGCATCCCCGGGTTCTACGGCCTCTCCGGCGGCCCGTCGGCAGCCACGCCGTACGGCGTGTATCGGCCGGCGCTGATCGAATCGTCCCTGGTACCGCAGTACGTCCACGTCGACGGCAGGATCACGGTCGTCGACTCCGTAGCACCGGCATCTGGCACCACCGACCCCGGCCACGACACGACCGCAGCGACGGTGACGGACGGCGCGGCGGCCACGACCGAGCGCGTGCCGCTCGGGCGCGTCGCCGGCGCCCGGTCGGGCGACAAGGGTGGCAACGCCAACCTCGGCGTGTTCGCCGCGCACCGATCGCGCCTTCGAGTGGCTTGCCGGCTTCCTCACGATCGCCCGCCTCAAGGTGCTGCTCCCCGAGGTCGATCCGCTGCTCGTCGAGCGCTACGAGCTCCCCAACATCCGATCGCTCAACTTCGTGATCGAGGGGCTGCTCGAGGAGGGCGTGGCGGCGTCGAGCCGCATCGACGCGCAGGCCAAGAGCCTCGGTGAATGGCTGCGTGCCCGATACGTCGACGTGCCTGTCGATCTCCTGCGACCGTGAGCGATCTGGCGTGGTTGATCGACGGCAACAACGTCTTCGGGTCGCGTCCCGACGGTTGGTGGAACGACCCGCAGGCGGCGATGCGGCGATTGACACAACGCGTTGCCGAGTGGTGTCGCACACACGACGACCCGGTCACGCTCGTGTTCGACGGCCCCGTCGGCGACGACACGGTGGTTCTGGCCGGCGGCAACCTGCGGATCGAGGTGGCACGGCGTCGCGGACGTGACGCCGCCGATGACCTGATCGTCGAGCTGGCACAGACGATCGATCGCCCACGCGTGGTGACCGCCGACCGTGGCCTCAGACAACGCCTGATCGACACGTGTGGCGAGCGGGTCGAGATGATCGGCGTCGGAAGGTTCCGCGAGCTCGTCGACTATTGAGACGACAGCTCGCGGCTCACGCGGTGACGGGAAGCGAACGTGGAATCGAACGTCTCCCACCAAGCGCTGCAGTCGCTCGACCTCGTCGTCGAGCATGCGTTCGTGGATCTGCGAGATCGGGATCGTCAGCCAGGTTGCGATCGTTCCGTCGGCACGTTGTGCCCAGGCACCGACGACGCGTCCGTCGACCCAGATCGTGGGGCCGGCATTGCCGTTGCGGTCGAACACCGACGCCGCGAGCTCGTCGGGCCACGTACCAGTCGCGCTGCTTCCAGCCCATCGTCGTCGGGTCGAGCCCGGGAAGCAGGGCCACCCACGGCGGTGTGTCGCCCTCGTCTGGTCCGACGTCTCCGGCGGCCACGAACGCCGGTCCGTGCTCGGTCACGACCGGGAGCGCGCCGGCGGCAGCGATCGCCTTGGTGACGACACCTTTCGTCCATCCGGTCCACCACTGGGCGTCGCCGGCGGTGGCCGGGCCGAAGGCCCGCAGATAGGCGTCGACGATCATCGACTGTGCCTCGGCCTTGGCCGGCAGCGCATCGTCGGACCATGCCCGGCGTGTCCAGCTCGACGAGAGTGCCCAGCGGTACTGTCCGCTGACCCAGCGTGCCGATGGGACGTGTGCGCACGATCGCGCCCACGAACCCCAGCAGCAGCAGCAGCCGCGTGTGGGCGGGCACCGGCCCGCCATGGGCGGCGTTGGGGGAGATCACGACCGGCACCGTGTAGTCGGGGAGGGCCTGCCCGAGCTCGCGGGCGGAGGCCTCACCGCGTGTGGCGAGCTCCTTGAGCAGCGCCGCCCCGGCCGTGTCGATCCACTCGTGCGGGTCGTCGGTGATGCCGCTCTGGACGAGGGCGTTGGCCAGCCGGGCGCGCTCGGGTCGGACGAGCGCGATCGTCGTCGACGAGTGGGCGGCCATCGCCGAGTCGAGGGGCAGCACCCACAGCGTGCGCCGCATGGCGTGATGGCGGACCAACGACCGCTGCTCGTAGAGGGCGTCGTCGATCGCCGCGATCGAACCGGTGCGCATCCGTTGGGCAGCACTGAGATAGACCGTCACCGGATCGCTGGCGTGCAGGCCGACGACGCTTCGGCAGACCTGCAGCACGTCGTCACAGCGCTGCTCCGGGATCAGTCGATGGCGGCGGGCGAGGCGCGCCCTGCGGGCGTCATCGGTGAAGAGGGGTGGCTGGGTCATGAATGCCGTGGCTACGAACTGAGCTCGACGGTCTCCTGATCGGACTTGGAACGGAAGTGGCGAACGACCTCGATCACGACCGTGACGGCGATCGCACCGCCGAAGGCGACGAGGAACGCCTTGGCGTGATCGTCTTCGAAGGTCTTGCCTCCGAAGAAGCCCAGCAAGGCCGCGTAGCTCGCCCAGATCGTGGCGGCGACCGCCGTCCAGAACATGAACCAACGATGCGGCTGATGCGTGATCCCGCACGACAGCGTCAGCACCGTGCGGCCGCCGGGGATGAAGCGGGCCGTGATCAGCAACAAGCCTCCCCGGAGGCGGATCTGCTCGGCCGCCCAATCGAGACGTTTCTGCCACTTCGGGCGTTTGATTCCCTGCCGATGGAAAAACCCGCTCATCCGCGCACCGATCAGGTATGCGGCGTTGTCGCCGAGGAAGGCCCCGGCCGCCCCGGCGACGATCACGAGCCACAGCCGCTGCTCGCCCTGCCCGGCGGCGACGCCGCCGATGATCACCATCGTCTCGCTCGGCACGATCGGGATCACGGAATCGAGGAACGCCACGACGAAGATGATCAGCACGAACCACCAGTTGGCGGAGAAATCCGCCAACCAGTCGGTCACCTCGGTGAAGTAGTCCGAGATGTCCGAGAACACGTTGGCGAGCAGCGCGGCGTGCACCGGAGCACCCTAACGGGCACTTCGTGAGGCGAGACCCCGATCAGTTGATGGGTGTCGGGGCGACCGACGGGTGCAGTCCGCAGATCGCGGTGCGCATGCCGTTGACGAAGATCGACTCCCACGACACGTACTCGTCGGCGATCCCGTCGAGCTCGAGGCTGACGACCCCGTGGCACGTCGCCCACAGCCAGGCTGCGATCTCCTGCGGGTCGCAGTGGTCGGGGGCGATGATCTGGCCGAGCGTCTGGCCCTGCTTGACCCGCGAGACGAAGCGTGAGAGACCACCGAGAGCGACCGCCACCGACTCGGTGGAGGGTGTGTAGCCGGGCACGGCCGACCGGAACATGATCCCGTAATAGGTGGGGTTGTCTTTGGCGAACGCGCGATATGTGTGAGCGATCGTCATCAGGTCGCCGACGACGTCGTCGGTGGATGGAACAGCGTCGATGGCGGCGACCAGACGGCGATAGCCGTCGGCGTAGAGCTCGTCGATGACGCCGTCCTTGCCCCCGAAGCGCGAGTACACGTTCATCGTGCTCATGCCTGCTTCGCCGGCGATGCGCCGGACGGTGAGCGCCTCCGGGCCGTCCTCGGCGAGCAGCCGGTGCGCAGCCGTCAGCAGCGCTTCGCTGGTGCCGTCATAGTGTCGATTCATGCTGAGGAGTCCCGTTCTTCTAGAGCCGATCACGTGCCTGAAGGTTCCGCCCGGTACCTCACAAAATCGAACGTACCGGGGAACAGGGATTCGATGCGAATGAATAACGTCGATATAGCATGGGAGCGGTTCCAATCTGATGACCGTTTCACGCAGGGTGATCAAATGCCTCTACCTGCGACGGAGCGAGACTGCGCGACGCGGCGCGGTCACCCGGTGCCGCTCCGCGTTGCCGTCGATGTCTACGCTCGCCTCCATGCGAGTCGAGGTCAATTCCGAGCTCTGCCAAGGCCACAATCGGTGCTACGCGTTGGCCCCCGAATTGTTCGATGTGGACGACTACGGCAACGCCGTCGTGATCGGTGACGGCACCGTCGCCCCCGAGCTCGAGGACAAGGCGCGCCTGGCGTTCGCCAACTGTCCCGAATACGCGATCACGCTCACCGGCGCGGACGACGGCTCGTGACGCAGACCGGCACCCCGATCGGCGAGTGGGCCACCGACTTCAATCACGCCGCTCCCGAGTACAACGCCAACGCCCACGAGATCTGGTCGGAGCTGCGCCGCTCTGGCTGCCCCGTCGCCCACACGCCGCGGTACGGCGGGATGTGGGCGCCGATCACGCACGAGTTGGTGCACGAGGTGGCGTACGACACCGAGCACTTCACGAGCAACGGCGTGATCGTCAGCAACGCCCGGCCCGGCATCGCCGCCCCGGTCGGTCCGGCACCACCGATCACGAGTGACCCGCCGTTCCACCAGATCGCCCGCCGCCTGCTGCTGCCACCGTTCTCCCCGAAGGCGATCGACCCGTGGGAGCCAGACGTGCGCACGCTCTGCAACGAGCTGCTCGACCGCATCGGACCCGTCGTGCCGGGTGAGTCGGTGATCGACGCCGCCGTGCAGTACGCCCAGAGCATTCCGGTCAACGTGATCGCCCGCATGCTCGGCTTCCCACCCGAGGACGAGGAGGTCTTCCGCGGGTTCGTGCACAACGTGATCGAGGAGATCGAGCTCCCGGCCGACGAGCGCGAGGCGAGCTTCGACCAGCTCGACGTGTACATCGACCGGCAGGTCCACGAGCACATCGAGCATCCGCGCGACGACCTCACCTCGTACCTGCTCGGGGTCGAGCTCGATGGCAACCGGCTGTCGATCGAGCACGTCCGGGGGTCGATCGTGCTGCTGTTGATCGCCGGAATCGACACGACGTGGAGCGCGATCGGCGCCTCGCTCTGGCATCTCGCCAGCCACCCCGACGACCTCGCCCGACTCGTCGACGATCCGGACCTGATGATCTTCGCCGTCGAGGAGTTCCTCCGGGCCTACGCCCCGGTCACGATGGCCCGACTGGTGAAGGACGACTACGAGTTCCACGGGGTCGAGATGAAGGCCAACGAGTGGGTGCTGCTGCCGTTCCCGGCCGCCAACCGCGACCCCGAGTTCTTCGAACGCGCCGAGGAGTTCGTGATCGACCGCAGCCAGAACCGGCACTCGGCGTTCGGGCTGGGCATCCACCGCTGCATCGGTTCCAACCTCGCCAGGCTCGAGTTGCGGGTCGCGGTCGAGGAGTTCGTCAAGCGCTTCCCACGCTTCGAACTGGCGGGCGAGGTCACGTGGAGCCAGGGGCAGATCCGCGGGCCGCGTGTGCTTCCGGTCCGCGTCCTCGCCGACGAATGACCGAACCTGCGGTGCCCGAGCCGGCCGCCGTTCGGTGGGCCGAGCAGCTCGAGTGGCTGGGGCATCCCGCAACACATCGTCGACCAGGCGCCCGAGTCGCCGTGGGGCCACGACACGCGACGGTTCGCGCGTCGACGACACGCTCGACCGCGACACCACGTCGACCCGCTGGGCGCGCGACGTGTTGCCGCTCACGGGTGGCACGGTGCTCGACGTCGGCTGCGGCGGGGGCCGCTCGTCCCTGTCGTTGGTGCCTCCCGCCGGCGAGTTGATCGGCGTCGACCGGAGCGGCGCGATGCTCGACGAGTTCGTGGCCGCAGCTGCCGCGGTCGGCGTCGCCCGTCGCACACTGCACGGTGGCTGGCCAGAGATCGCCGTCGTCGGCTCCCGTCGCCGACGTGGTGGTGTGTCATCACGTGCTGTACGACGTGGGTGACGTGGTGCCGTTCGTGCTCGCGCTCACCGAGCACGCCCGGCTGGCGGTGGTCGTCGAGGTGCCCACCCGTCATCCGATGTCGGCGTGGTCGCCTGCCTGGCGTCACTTCTGGCAACTCGAACGGCCGACCGGCCCGACCCACCACGACCTGATCGAGGTGCTCGACGAGCTCGGTCTGCAACCAGAGCACACCACGAGCGGGCGCGGCGCGTTGCCGCGCTTCGCCTCCGACCCCGGGCAACTCGTGCCGATGGCGCGCCGCCGGCTCTGTCTCGCGCCCGATCGTGACGCCGAGCTCGCCGCCTGGCTCGCTGCCAACCCGTTGCCGTGGCCCGACACCGTCGCCACGATCCGCTGGCCGGGCACGGGGTCCTGAACGGACATTCTCACCTGATGCTCACCTCGGTCTGATGTACTCGTCGCGTGCACGTGCTGCTCGCCGAGGACGATCGGGCTGTTCGCGAGTCGCTCGTCCGGGCGCTGGCGCTCGAGGGCTACGTGGTGCGCGCCGTCAGCAACGGAGCGCTGGCGCTCGACGCCCTGCGTGAGAAGCCGGCCGACCTGCTGCTGCTCGATGTGTCGATGCCGGTGGTCGACGGCATCACGGTGTGCCGGGTGTTGCGCGGTGAGAAGAGCCCGATCCCGATCCTGATGCTGACGGCGCGCACCGAGACGAGCGATCGGGTGGCCGGGCTCGACGCCGGGGCCGACGACTACCTCGCCAAGCCGTTCGATCTCGCCGAGCTGTTCGCCCGCATGCGGGCGTTGTTGCGCCGCGCCGGCTCCGAGGGCCGCGCCGGCGAGGTCAACGGCGACCTGCTGCAGCTCGCCGACCTCCGTGTCGACACCGCCGGCCGGCAGGTCACGCGCGGCGGCGTCGAGATCGACCTCAGCAAGACCGAGTACGAGCTGCTCGAGCTGCTGGTGCGCAACGCCGGGGTCGTGCTCGACCACCCCACGATCTACGAGCGGATCTGGCACTACGACTTCGGGCCAGAATCGAAGAACCTGGCGGTCTACATCGGATACCTGCGGCGCAAGACCGAGGACGCCGGCGGCGCCCGACTGATCCACACCGTTCGCGGTGTGGGGTACGTGGCGCGGGAGAGCCCGTGAGCCTGCGCTGGAAGATCGCGTTGGCATTGATGGCGCTGACGATCGTGGCCAGCGCGCATCGTCGGGTTGGCCGGCTACCGCCTGACCCGCGACCGGCTGATGAGCGAGGTCGACAGATCGCTGCTCGACGTCAACACGCGCGTTCAACGCGGCCGGCTGGAGTTCGACCAGTTCGCCGAACGCCGACCGTTCAACGGCTTCGAGGCGCAACTGGTCGCGCCCGGTGGAGCGGTGGTCGAGACGACCTTCGACCAGCCGTTCGTCGACGTCGAGCTCGCCGGGTCGGCCGAGTCCGTCGCCGGAAGGCCCGATGCCGACGCCTTCGACACGGTCACGATCGACGGCGACGAGTACCGCGTGCGAACGGTCGGCCTGCCCCGCGGTGCGCTCCAGGTCGCCCGCTCGCTCGAGGAGACGGAACGTGTGCTGCGCAGTCTGCGGGTGCGCATCGTGGCGCTGTCGCTGATCGTCGCCGCCGTCGCCGCGGCCGTCGGATTGTGGATCGCCAACAGTGTGACGGCACCGCTTCGCCGCCTCACCGCGGCCGCCGAGCACGTCGAATCGACGGGCAGTCTCGACGGATCGGTCGGCAGCGCCGGCGACGACGAAGTCGGCCGGCTCAGCGCCGCCTTCGATCGCATGCTGGCGACGCTCGCCCGCTCCAGGCAGGAACAGCAGCGACTGGTCGAGGACGCCGGCCACGAGCTGCGGACCCCGTTGACGAGCCTGCGTACCAACGTCGATGTGCTGCGCCGGCACCCCGACCTGTCACAGCCCGAGCGCGAGGCGGTGCTGGCCGATCTGCATGCCGAGGCCGAGGAGTTGACGGGCCTCGTCAACGAGGTCGTGGCGCTCGCCGTCGGCGAGCAGGCGGACGAGCCGAAGGAGCAGCTCGACCTGACCGAGCTGGCACGGGATCTCTCGGGCCGGTACGAGCGGCGGACCGGCCGCCGGATCATCGTCGTCGGTGAGCCAAACCTGGTGGTGGCCCAGCGGGCGGCGGTGCAGAGGGCTCTGTCGTGCCTGCTCGACAACGCCCGCAAGTTCGATCCGGGTGATGGTCCGATCGAGGTGACGGTCGGAGACGACGGCATCGCCGTTGCCGATCGTGGACCGGGCATCCCCGAGGCCGAGCTGGCATTGGTGTTCGACCGCTTCCACCGGTCGGACGAGGCGCGTTCGATGCCCGGGTCGGGCCTGGGACTGTCGATCGTGCGCGACGTCGCCGAGCGTCACGGCGGGGGAGTGTTCGCCAGCAATCGTGCCGGCGGCGGTGCCGTGGTCGGCTTCAGATTGTCGTAGCGGTCAGCCCTCGGCGGCGATCGTCCGCACCGCGTTGGCGTGCCGCGCCGCCTCGTCGGACGACAGCGTCGGCCCGAGCTCGACGATGAAGGCGACCGAGTCGTCGGCGGCGAGCTCGGTACGTGCCCACGTGGCAGCGATCCCGGTGTAGGTGCCACCCGAGATGCCGCCCAGCGGCAGCCCGGTGAGCTCGGCATAACGCTGCCCGGATCCGACCTTCGCGACCCTCGGCCGGGCTGATCACGTAGAGATCCTGGTGGTACCAGATGGCGATGTCGGGCCGGAGCTGGGCGATGAAGTTCACCATCGCTTGCGTCTCGGGTTCGCTGGCCGGCCCGGTGCCGGCGTACTGGCCGTCACCGGGCGCACCGATCGCGCCCCATTTGTAGGGAAAGTTGCGATTGAGGTCGACGGCATTGGCGTTGTGCCGGTCGCCGGCTGCTTGGCCGTCGGGGTTCATCGACTCGATCAGCCACAGCTCGACGTCCTCAGGTGCGCCGGCCTGCCGGAGCTCGTCGATGATCGCCGTCCCGGCGTCCTCGTTGCCGTGGATCACACCGATCACGAGCACTCGCCGCCCGCCCGGCGTGCCGAACCGCTCGGCCACGATCGGAACGCCCAGGACCGAGTCCCCGATCGCGACCCGGTCGTCGTCGAGATCGAGCTGCCGGTACGGGACGAGCTCGGTACCGGCACCACTCGGCACCTGCGGAACGGGATCGATGGTTGTCGAGGTGCTGGTCGAGGTCGAAGTGCTGGTGGAGGTGGACGTGGAGCTCGTGGTCGACGTCGAGGTGCTGGTCGAGCTCGTCGCCGGCAGCGTGGTCGAGCTGCTCGACGTCGTGCTCGACGTGGCTGCGTGTCGACGTCGTGCTCGACGTCGTGGTGATCTCGACGAAGTCGGAGACCGAGCCGGCGGTCCCGCTGTTGCACGCGGTCGTGCTCGACGGCGGCGGCGACCATCACGGTGAGCAGGCAGGGGCGCGTGCGGTGGCGGCGCATTCCCTCATGATGGCGTGCCGACGGCGCCGATCGGCTTCTTACCCAGCTCTCAACCAGCTCCGGACGAGCTCTCAATCGCGTGCTTCATCGTGTCGAACACAAGGAACCACACCCCTCGAAAGGAACCGATCCATGAGCACCACGACCGACCCCACACCCGACCCGACCAACTCCCGCCGCCGACGCCACGCCGCGATCGGCGTCACCGCCGGCCTGCTCGGCGGCGGCGCGATCGGACTCCTGGTGGCGGCTCCCACGCTGACGAGCGCAGCGACCGATTCGTCGACGACGCCGACCACTGAAGTCGTGGTCGAGGACGACGCCGGAACGACGACCGACACGAGAGCGAACCGGCCGAGCAGCCCGCCGAGCCGGGTACCAGGGTCCGGGCGCTGCTCCAGGATCTCGTGGACGACGGGACGATCACCGCCGCCCAGGCCGACGCCGTCGCCGAGCATCTCGCCGCCAATAGGCCCGAGCGTGGCGATCACGGTCCTGGCGGGCGGGGTGGCCGTCCCGGCTTCGACGGCGAAGTCCTCGCCGGCCTGCTCGGCATCGATGTCGACACACTGCGCACCGAGCTCCGTTCCGGCAAGACGATCGCCGAGATCGCCACCGATCAGGGCGTCGAGGTGCAGACCGTGATCGATGCCCTCGTCGCCGAGGCCCAGTCACATCTCGAGTTGTCGGTCGACAACGGCCGCCTCACGCAGGAGGAGGCCGACGCCAAGCTGGCCGAGCTCACGGAGCGGATCACCGAGCGTGTCAACGAGGGCCGACCGACGCCTGACTGAGGCCGGGATGCGATCGGCATCTGCCTTGCGCCTAGCCTGCACGCATGCAAACCATGACGCTGGTCGTCGGAGCCGACTGGAGCGACGAGTCGCAGCGCGCGATCCGTTGGGCGCAGCAGGTCGCCGGGCCATCAGACCGGATCGTGCTCGTGCATGCCTGGCAGATGCCGATCGTCGCCGGTTACGACATGGTGCTGGCGGTCGATCCCACCGAGATCGAGCAGAATGCCTCGGAAGGTCTGAACGAGCAGGCGGCGACCTTCGAGGACACCCGCATCGAGCCGGTCGTCCAGCAAGGCCACGCCGGGCGGTCGCTGATCGAGGAGGCCGACGCCCGCGAGGCGGCGATGATCGTCGTCGGCCACGCAGGTAACAGCCGGGTCTCGATGATGCTCGGATCGACGACCAACTACGTGTTGCACCACACCCAGCGGCCGGTCGTGGTCGTGCGCGGCGACGCCGACGAGGAAGTGCGCCCGCCGCGCTCGGTCGTCGTGGGCGTCGACGACCACGGGCTCGATCCCGAGCATCCCGACGAGAACCCCTCGGTGCGAGCCGTTCGGTTCGCCTGCTCGATCCCAGGGGTCGAGCGGGTGCGCGTGGTGCACGCCTATTTCCTGCCGTCGCTGGCGATCGGCGTGCACGCCGAGATCGCCGCCGATCTCGACCAGCTCGACGCCGCTGCCCAGGCCGAGATGGACCACGTGCTGGCCGCCGCCGGGCCGGCGCCCGAGGGGGTCGAGGTCGTCACCGAACCCGTCCGGGGGACTCCGGGATTCGCACTCATCGAGGAATCCCGCGAGGCCGACCTGATCGTGCTCGGGTCACGCGGGCGGGGCGGGTTCTCCGAGCTGCTGCTCGGTTCCACGACCTCCGAGGTGGCGGCCCACAGCCACTGCCCGGTCGCTGTCGTGCGTTGATGTCCCTGGTCGCCCCGGCTTCGTGCGCGAAAGTTGACTGAATTTAACATTCACGTGATGTTTTCCGATAGACGCCCATACGCTCATCAACCGTTCGACGAGAAGTAGGCGGGTCGCCACCAAGGGTGGCGCTTCGGGAAGGAAACATGCGGGCAACTCATTCGACCCTCGGTCGCCTCGTGCTCGGCGTCGCCGTGCTGGCGGGCGCCGTGTGCGCATTCGCGCCGGCAGCCCCCGTCGCCGCCGCCCCGAGCGGGCCGACCACGGTGTACGACGTGATCGGGCCGATCCAGGCGCCGAGCTACACCAGCCTCGGGTTCCAGGCGACCTCGACCTCGGCCGTCGGCGACTACGTGCAACTCGGCTCGGGCCCGCGCCGGCTCGAAGCCGTCGACGTCGATGATGGTGAGTTGGGCATGCGGGGCCGGGAGCGCGATGGCACTCTCCTGCACGACCACCCCCGGATCGACGTTCGAGCACTCGCTGACGCTCGACGTGTACGCCGCTGGCGGCACCGACGTGGCACCGACGGTTGGCGCACTGCTGGCCAGCAGCACCGCCGACTTCGACATCCCGTTCCGGCCGTCGGCCACTCCCGACTGCCCGTCCGCCGGACAATGGCGCAATCCCGCCACCAACACCTGCCATTTCGGCTTCGCCCACCGCGTCACGTTCGACGACCTTCCCCCGGTGGCGCTCCCGAACAAGGTGATCTGGACCATCTCGTACGACACGCAGTCGTACGGCGCCAACCCGATCGGGTCCGACGGACCCTTCAACTCGCTCAACGTCGCCCTCTCGAGCGTCGTCGGAGCGCCGTTCGCGGGTGCCGACCTCAGCCCGCAGGGCCGCTTCCTGGCCTCGAGCTGGACGGGCGCCTACTGCGCCGGCGCCCCGGCCAACCCGACCTCCGAGCTCCGGTTCGACACCTGCGCCGGGCTCGCCGCCCAGCGCCCGCTGGCCTCGATCACCACCACCGACGTCGCGGTCGGTGACGACCTCACCGTCCATCCCGACGAGGTCGGGGTCGAGGTGACGACCGAAGCGTGGAACGCGGTTCACGACCCGACCATCCCCAGCGGGGCCGAGTCGATCGTCGCCAACGTGTGGCCGACGCAGCAGGCCCAGGCGATGAGCCCGTCAGCGCCGGCGGCGCTGCTCAACGGTCACCTCAAGCTGGCGACCTACGCAGCGACGCAGCAGGCTCGCCTCACCCATTTCCTGACCCCCGGCAGCGTCACCCTGGCCGAGATCCTCGACAGTCAGCCCTCGTACTGGTTGTTCAACGACCTCACCCAGTCCGAGAACTCGCCGGCGGGGCCGAGTGGCGGAAGCCTGCAGATCACGTTCTCGTGCACGAGCGTCAACGGCACATGGAACGGGACGGTGCTGATCAGCCCAGGCGGCGACCAGCCCGGTTACCTCGACGAGCGTGGCCAGCCGGCGCAGTGGAACACATGGCAACAGTTCAAGTTCCCGACCGCCAACGACCCGCAGGGCAGCGTGATCATCTCTGGTGGTACGGCGCTCGTGCGCCCGCCCGGTCTCGCCACCGGGTTCGCCAACGAGGACATCGCCGACCTCACGGCGGCGTGCGGCACGTCTCCGGTGACCTCCGTCCGCGCCAACCAGGGGCGCACGCCGAGGAGCCGCATCGTCAGCTACGTCGACCTCGTGTCGTTCCTGGGTGACACCTACGACTTCGAGTTCGTCGCCCCGTCGATCCCGTCGCCGGTCACGACCCAGGTCTTCGGGCACTCGATCGGTGGCGAGAACGACATCACCTCCGAGTGGAGCAACGACCACTTCGAGCCGAAGGTGCCCGGCAGCGAGAGCGTGGTCACCGATGCGGTGGCCACGTCCGGCGCCGGCGCGCCGGCGTCGGCGGCCAACGGCAGCCTGCGCCTGACCACGATCGGCAACGCCAGCAGTGCCCTCGCGCAGCAGGCGCGGGTGGTGCACCACTTCACGCCGGGATCCGCCCCGACACTGACCGAGATGCTCGCCTCACGCCCTCAGTACTCGGTGTTGACCGACAGCGGCACGTCGAATCCCGACACCGGTCTTCCGGGCGCTGGTGCGCTGCAGTTCGGTGTGCAGTGCGGATCCTGGCTGGCTTCGGTGCTGCTCAGCCCGAGCGACGCCAACCCGCCCTACCGCGACGTGTCGAACACGTTGCCGGCGTTCGACACCTGGCAGACGTTCCGCTACCCCGATCCGACCGACCCGGCATCCAAGCTCTTCGTCGCCACCGACGCAGGCACGCCACCGGGCGGGATGCCGATCGGGTTCGGCGAGGTCTCGGTGCTCGATCTGCTCGATCGGTGCGGCACGTCACCGCTCGTCGACGCCCGCGTCAACCAGGGGCGCAACTCGTACCCCGCTGTGGTGAGCTACTTCGACGACGTCGAGTTCTCCAACCACACCTTCGACTTCGTGACATCGGTCGCGCCGACGATCACCTCGGGTGAGCCGTCGGATGGCGAGGTCGGCCAGCCGTACAGCTTCCAGCTCACGGCGGTCGGCACGCCTGATCCGGCGATCACGGTTTCGGGCACGCTCCCACCCGGGATCAGCGTCGACTCGACGGGGCTGCTCTCCGGGACGCCCACCGCGGCCGGCGAGTACACGTTCGAGGTGCGCGCCGCCAACGGAACGCTTCCGGACGACGTCGACAGCGTCTCGATCACGGTGCAAGGAGGGGTCCAGCCACCTCCGAGCGAACCGTCGATCCCCGACTACAACCCGGTTGGGCCGAAGCGCGTGTTCGACACGCGTCCGGGAGAGAGCCCTGACTCGATTCGCAGCGTCGCCAAGCAGCAGATCGGCGGATCGACCGAGCTCGAGGTGCAGCTCACCGATCTCGCCGGTCTGGTTCCTGCCTCTGGCGTCGGGGCGGTATCCCTCAACGTCACCGTCGACCGACCTGCCGGACCGGGATTCGTCACCGTCTACACGTGCGGTGAGCGGGCGCTGGTGTCGAGCGTGAACTTCGCCGACGGGCAGACCGTCGCCAACGCCGTCATCACACCCTCTCGGACGAGGGAACGGTGTGCTTCTACAGCTCGCAGGACGCCGACCTCGTCGTCGACATCAACGGTTGGTTCACCGCCGGGCGTGCCTTCACCGGCGTCGGCCCCGCGCGCGTGCTCGACACCCGGGCAGATGAGAGCCCGCAGGCGCTGCTCCACGTTGCTCCGCAGCGGATCGGCGGCCCGAAGATCCTCACCGCGACGATGCTCGACCTGCCCGATACGGTTCCGGCGACGGGTGTCGGGGCGGTGTCGCTGAACGTGACCGTCGACAAGGCCGCCGCAGCCGGCTTCGTCACGGTCTTCCCGTGCGACGACGCTGGAACTGGTCTCGAGCGTGAACTTCGCAGCGGGGCAGACGGTCGCCAACGCCGTGATCACCCCGGTGTCGGCGGACGGCACCGTGTGCTTCTACAGCTCGGCCGAGGTCGATCTCGTCGTCGACGTCAACGGCTGGCTCAAGGACGTGTCCGGTTACCACGCGATCACGCCCGAGCGGCTGCTCGACACCAGGCCGGACGACAGTCCCGACGCGGTGCTCACCGTCGACAAGGCCAAGCTCGAGGCGGGCGCCGTGCTGCGGTTCGACCTCGCCGACATGGCGGGGGTCGTGCCGGCGAGCGGGGTCAGCGCCGTGTCGATCAACGTCACCGCCACCAACCCCGAAGCGCCCGGATACCTCACGGTCTTCCCGTGCGGCACGCGAGAGCTGGTGTCGAGCGTCAACTACACGACCGGCCGCACGGTACCCAATGCCGTGATCGCGCCGGTCTCCGAAGACGGCGAGATCTGCATCTTCAGCCTCGCGGGACCGACGTCGTGGTCGACATCAACGGCTGGTTCGCGACCGTCTGAGAGACATCGCAAGCGTGGGGGCCGATGCAAGCCCTCGTATCGTGACTCGGTGATCTGCGTCGACATCGCCGGGGTTGGCGTCGCCCAACCCGACAAGGTGCTGTTCGAAGGGTTGTCGCTGACGGTTTCGAGCGGCGATCGGGTCGCCGATCGTCGGCGTCAACGGCTCGGGGAAGTCGACGCTGATGCGGATCCTCGCCGGCGCCCAGCAGCCCGACGAGGGTGAGGTTCGGTTCGGCCGAGGTGTGCGCATCGCCGTGCTCGACCAGGATCCGCGGCTGCCGGCGGGCACCGTCGCCGAACACCTCGGCGACAGCTGGGAGGTCGCCGCGGTGGCGACGTCGCTCGGTGTGCAGCCGCTGCTGTCGCGACGCACCGACGAGCTCTCGGGCGGGCAGGCCAAGCGGGTCGCGCTGGCGCGGGCACTGGTCGGCGAGTTCGACCTGATCCTGCTCGACGAGCCCACCAACCACCTCGACCTCGAGGCGATCGAGTGGCTCGAGCAACGCCTGGCCGACACCAAGGCGGCGCTGGTGGTGATCACCCACGACCGGCATCTGATGGATCGGCTCACGACCGCGCGCGGCGATGGCCGGGTGGTCGAGCTCGAGCGCGGCACCGGGTACGTGCACCGTGCCTCGGCAGGGGAGAGCGCCTACGCGTCGTATCTCGAGGGCCGAGCCGCCCGCCACGCCCGCGAGGCGGGCGAGGAGGCCGACGCGAAGGATCCTGGCCCGGCGCGAGCTGGCGTGGCTGCAACGTGGCGCGCCCGCCAGGTCGACCAAGCCCAAGGCGCGGCTGCGGTCGGCGGGCGAGATCGTGTCCGGCGGCCCGAGCGCGGTCGGCGTCCGCGGCGACGACCTGTTGCTCGACGTGGGGACGACACGCCTCGGCAACCAGGTGGTCGAGCTGATCGGGGTCGCCAAGTCGTACGGGGACGACCACGACCTCGTCGTTCGCGACGTCGACCTGTTGATCGAGCCCGGCGCCCGGCTCGGCGTCGTCGGTCCCAACGGCTCCGGCAAGTCGACGCTGCTCGACATCATCGCCGGGCGTTCGCAACCCACCGACGGGAGACGTCAAGCGCGGTGTCACCGTCGTCACGGGTTACGCCGACCAGCAGACGACGCTTGCTCGACCCGGATGCGGTCGTGCGCGAGTTGGTCGCCGGACCGACCCGCCAGCCCGACTGGGAGGACCGCGTCCTGCTCGAGCGGTTCTGGTTCGACTCGACCGCCCAGTACGCCCCGGTTCGAATGCTCTCGGGCGGCGAGCGGCGCCGTCTGCAGCTGGTGATGGTGCTGGCGACCAAGCCCAACCTGCTGGTGCTCGACGAACCGACCAACGACCTCGACCTCGACACCTTGCGGGCGCTCGAGGCGTTCCTCGACGAGTGGCCCGGGGCGCTGGTGGTGGCCAGCCACGACCGCACCTTCCTCGACCGGACCGTCGATCACGTGCTGGCGATCGCCGCCGACGGTTCGGTCCGGCGCGTTCCGGGCGGGGTCGACGGCTGGCTCGCCGGTCGCACCGCTCATCCGGCGCCGGTCGCCCGCAAGCGGGCGCGCGGCGTCGCCGGGCGCGACCGCCAAGGTGCGAGCCCCGAGCCAGTACACGCTCGGCCGGCAGTTGCGCGAGACCGAGCAGGCGATGACCCGAGTGCAACGCACGGTCGATCGTCTCAACGAGCAGCTCTCGGGCGCAGGTGATCACACGCTGCTGGCGTCGATCGGGGCCGAGCTGGCGGCCGCCCAGGCCGAGCTGTCGGTGCTCGAGGAGCGCTGGCTCGAGCTCGCCGAGCGGCAGTCGTCCTGACGCCGGAGGCCACCCGTGCCGTTGGGCTACCGTCGCCGGATGACTCGCGCTGAGATCGGGATGTGCTTCGACCGGGCCTTTCCGGCCGGAGCGACCGCCGAGTACGCCCGTCGGTTGGAGGCCGCCGGGGTCGAGCAGATGTGGCTGATCGAGGACTGCTTCTACACCGCCGGCGTCAGCCTGGCGGCGACGGCGCTGGCGGTCACCGAGCGGCTCCACGTCGGCATCGGGATCCTCCCCGCCGTAGCCCGCAACCCGGCGATCACGGCGATGGAGATCGCCACCCTGTGCAATCTCGCTCCGGGGCGTTTCCATCCCGGCATCGGGCACGGGGTCCAGTCGTGGATGGGCCAGATGGGCGTCCGCACGCCATCGCCGCTCACGACGTTGGACGAGACGATCACCGTGGTCAAGCGATTGCTGGCCGGGGAGGAGGTGAGCTTCGACGGCGTCGAGGTGCAGCTCGACGGCGTCAGGCTCGACCAGCCACCGTCGGTCGTGCCGAGCGTGCTCGCCGGCGTGCAGCAGGAGAAGTCGCTGGCCCTCGCCGGCCGTGTCGCCGACGGCGTGATCCTCGTCGAGGGTGCCGGTCCGACCTATGTCGACTGGGCACTCGATCGCGCCGGCCGCCCGGACCGATTCGACGTCGTGACGTTCACGATGCTCAGTGTCGAGGCCGACCGTCGCGAGGCGTACCGCCCGCTCGCTGACTTCGTCGCCGATCTGGTCACCGCTCGGCGCCCGGCGTTCACGGTGCTGCCGTTCTTCGACGAGATGGCGCGTCGCGTGTCGGACGGAGGGCCCGACGCGCTGGTCGAGATGCCGGCCGACTACTGGACCGAGATCGGCGCGATCGGCACGATCGACGATGCGCTCGGCCACGTCGCCGCCCTCGAAGCAGTGGGCGTGGGCAGCATCAACGTGTTCCCCGGCCCCGAGCTCGAGGTGGCCTGGGAGCAGCTGCCACAGGTGGCGGCACTGGCCGCCCGGTGAGGCGTGGCAGCGGGCGCCGGGCGCGACACCCCGTCCGTAGGATGACCGGCACGATGCCCGACCCGTCGCACCCCGAGCTGTTCACCGACAACGAGTTCATCGACGATCTCGCCCAGCCCGGCTCGGGGCCGAGCCCGTTCACGAGCGGGCTCAACCCCGATCAGCTCGACGCCGTCGTGCACGCCGACGGGCCGTTGCTCGTCGTCGCCGGTGCCGGCTCGGGCAAGACCCGCGTGCTCACCCACCGCATCGCCCACCTGATCGACCAAGGCGTGCGGCCGTCGAACATCCTCGCCATCACGTTCACCAACAAGGCCGCCGCCGAGATGCGCGAGCGCGTCGGCGACCTCGTCGGGCCGGTGGTCAAGGCGATGTGGGTGTCGACCTTCCACTCGGCGTGCGTGCGCATCCTCCGGCGCGACGCCGAGGTGCTCGGCTACCCGCGCACGTTCTCGATCTACGACCAGGCCGACGCCGTGCGCCTCACCGGCTACGTCATCCGCGACCTCGGGCTCGATTCCAAGCGCTTCACGCCACGCGGCGTGCACGGCTACATCTCGCTGTGGAAGAACGAGCTCACCGACCCCGCGCAGGCCGCCGCCGACGCCCGCGACATCTTCGCCCGCAAGCACGCCGACGTGTACGCCGAGTACCAGGCGCGGCTGCAGAAGGCCGGGGCGATGGACTTCGACGACCTGCTGCTCAACGTCGTCAAGCTCTTCCGCGAGCACCCCGACGTGCTCGAGCACTACCGCCAGCGGTTCGAGCACATCCTCGTCGACGAGTTCCAGGACACCAACCAGGCCCAGAACGAGATCGTCCTGCTCCTCGCCGGCGGCCACCACAACGTCTGCGTCGTCGGCGACACCGATCAAAGTGTGTACCGCTTCCGCGGCGCCGACTTCCGGAACATCTTGCAGTTCGAGGATGCGTTTCCGGAGGTCACCACGATCGTGCTCGATCAGAACTACCGGTCGACGCAGACGATCCTCGATGCCGCCAACGCCGTGATCGAGAACAACCTCGAACGCAAGCCCAAGTCGCTGTGGACCGATACCGGCATGGGCGACCGGATCGTCCGCTACCACGCCGAGGACGAGGGTGACGAGGCGATGTGGGTGGCCGGCACCGCTCAGCAGTCTGCATCGCGACGACGCCGTCAACTGGCGCGAGATCGCCGTGCTCTACCGCACCAACGCCCAGAGCCGCGTGATCGAAGAGGCGTTCATGCGCATGGGCGTGCCCTACAAGGTGGTCGGGGGCACCCGCTTCTACGACCGGCGCGAGATCAAGGACGCCATGGCCTACCTGCGGGCGGTGGTCAACCCGGCCGACGAGGTCAGCGTCAAGCGTGTGCTCAACGTGCCCAAGCGCGGCGTCGGCGACGCCAGCGTGGCGCGGCTCGACGAGTTCGCCCGGGTCGAGGGCGTGGCGTTCCTCGACGCCCTGCGTCGGGCCGACGAGGCCGGCGTCACCGGGCCGGCCCGCAAGGGGATCGCCTCGTTCGTCGACCTGCTCGACTCGCTGCACGCGATGGTCGGCGCCGAGGGCGTCGGGCCCGGCGACCTGCTCCAGGCGGCGATCGACGACTCCGGCTACCTCGCCGAGCTGGAAGCGGAAGACACGGTCGAGGCTCACGGGCGGATCGAGAACCTGGGCGAGCTGGTGGGGTCGGCACGCGAGTTCACGGTGCTCGACGAGTTCCTCGAACAGGTGTCACTGGTCGCCGACACCGACGATCTCGACGACGACGATCAGGTCGTGCTGATGACGATGCACTCGGCCAAGGGCCTCGAGTTCCCGTCGGTGTTCATCGTCGGTGCCGAGGAGGGCATCTTCCCCCACAACCGGGCGCTCACCGAGCCCGACGAGATGGAGGAGGAGCGCCGCCTGGCCTACGTCGGCATCACCCGCGCCATGCGGCGCCTGTACATCTCGCACGCGTGGAGCCGGATGCTGTTCGGCAGCACCCAGTACAACCCACCCTCGCGGTTCCTCGACGAGATTCCCGAGTCGCTCGTCGAAGCCCAGGGCAACGTGTCGGGGCGGTCGTCGTACGGCCGGCAGAGCTACCGCGCCCGCGACGACCGCGGCTACTCCGACCCGCCGCCGTACCGCAAGCGCGGAGGCGGCGGCACCGACCGACAGTCCGACGAGCACCGCGACCGAGTGGTCGAAGCGGCGATGAGATCGGGGGCGCGCAACGTTCCCGAGCCGGCCAACTCGCAGGAGCTCGGGCTGCGCGTCGGCGACGACGTCGCCCACCCGGCGTTCGGCGAGGGCGTCATCATCCACATCGAAGGCGTCGGCGAGAAGGCCGAGGCGGTGGTCAACTTCGCCGGTGTCGGCCAGAAGCACCTCGCGCTGGCGTGGGCTCCGCTCAAGAAGCTCTGACCCCACCACGACATGCTTGAATCTGGGTGATGAAGGCAGCGCTGCTCGTCGAGAGCCTCACTGGCAACACATGGAAGGCGGCCGAGACGATCGGCACCAAGCTCTCCCAGGAGCGGTGGACGATCACCGGTCTGTCCAAGGTCGGTGATCCCGACCTGGCTTCGATCCAGCACGCCGACATCGTGCTCGTCGGCACATGGACGCACGGTCTGTTCGTCGTCGGCCAGACCCCGTTCGCACTCGGCAAGATCGCCAACCTGCCCACCATGCGAGGCAAGAAGGCGGCCTGCTTCCTGACGTTCGCGCTCAACGCCGGCAAGAGCATCGACAAGCTGTCGACGGCGGTCGGCCAGACCGGCGCCGAGGTCGTGGGCGGGCTCGAGATCAAGCGCAACTACATCGACCAGCACACCGACCTGTTCGTCGAGCGCCTGCTCGGCGTGGTCGAGACCGCCTAGTCGCAGGCCGCGGCGCCCTACTTGGCGCGGCTCTCGAGCAGCTTGCCGGCGAGGTGCTCGGGCACCACGTCGTAGTGATGGTGCTCGATCGTCAGCCGGCCGCGGCCGGCCGTGAGTGCCCGCACGTCGACGGCGTAGGTGCTGAGCTCGACGGTGGGCACCTCGGCGACGATCGTCTGCGTGCCCGAGCCGTCGGCGTTGCTCCCGACGACTCTGGCGCGGCGCGCCGACAGGTCGCCGAGCACGTCGCCCTGCAGTGCCGTCGGCACGTCGATCGTCACGCGCGAGATCGGCTCGAGCAGTGCCGGACCGGCCGAGCGGACGGCTTCGAAGAAGCCGGTCGCGGCCGCGGTGCGGAACGCCATGTCGGAGGAGTCGACCGAGTGGGTCTTGCCGTCGAGGCATTCGACCTTGATGTCGACGACCGGAATGCCGTCGCCGCCGCCGCGTGTCATGGCGTCCTCGATCCCGAGCCTGACGGCGGTGACGTACTGCTTGGGGATCGCCCCGCCGACGACGGCGTCGACGAACTGGAACCCCTCGCCGCGGGGCAGGGGTGACACGCGCAGGTTGACCACCGCGAACTGGCCGTGACCGCCCGACTGCTTCTTCAGACGTCCTTCGCACTCGACCGACTGGGTGACCGTGCGCCGGAACTCGACGGGGACGGCGTCGGTCTTGACGTTGACGCCGTACTTGCGGGCCAGCCGCGCCACGGTGACGGCGAGATGGGCGTCGCCGACACCACGCAACACCGTGCGTCGCGTGATCGGATCGTGCCCGACCTGCAGCGCCGGGTCCTCGTCGGCCAGCCGGGCGAGCGCGTTCGGCAGCTTGTCGTCGTCGTTCTGCGTGGCGGCGACCAGCGTGACCGCCAGGTTGGCGGCAGGCAGCCGCGGCGGCTCGATCACGACCGGCTGATCGCTCGGCGCCAGCGTGGCGCCGGTGCCGGCCGTGAGCTTGCCGGCACCGACGAGGTCGCCGGCCGTGACCTTGCCGGCCGGCAGCTGCTCGGCCCCGCGCAGGTGGAACGGCGCGTGGACGCGCTCGTCGCGGCCGGTCGACGGATCGCGCAGCGTGGTGTCGGCCCCGAGTGTCCCCGACACGACCTTGAACAGCGAGATCTGGCCGATGTACTGGTCGGAGAACGTCTTGAACACTTGAACCAACGGCGCCGCGTTGGGGTCGGCGGGCACATCGACGGTGGCGTCGCCGGCGCGCACGGTCACCGGCCGGTCGGCGGGCGATGGCCCGAGCGCGCACAGGAAGTCGGCCAGCTCGTCGATGCCGACGCCGGTGAAGCCCGAGCCGACGAGCACCGGGAACTCGGTGCACGCCAACACCTCGGCTGCCAGCGTGAGCCGCAACTCCTCGGGTGACGGCACGTCACCTTCGAGGTAGCGCTCGAGTTGGGCGTCGTCGCCGGACACGATCTCCTCGACGAGCTGGTCGTGGACCGTGTGCTCGCGGTCGACGATGTCGTCGGGCAGTGGCTCGGTGTGATGGCCGGTGGCGTCGTACTCGATCGCCTGCTCGGTCAGCACGTCGGCGAGCCCGTGGAACGTCTCGGCTTCACCGAGCGGCAGCTCGAGCGGCGTGATGCCCGAGCCGAACTCGGCCTGCAGCTGAGCGAGCACGCCGTCGAAGTCGGCGCGGTGCTTGTCTTCGCGGGTCACGAAGAACAGGCGAGGGAGGTCGCGCTCGACGCACTTCTGCCAGGCGACGTGCGTGCCGATCTCGACCCCGTCGGTGGCGCTGACGAGGATCACGGCGAGATCGGCGACTGCCAGCGCGGCGTTGACCTCTGCTTCGAAGTCGGGATGGCCGGGTGTGTCGAGCAGGTTGATGCGACACGGCTCGCCGCCGCCCTTGCTCCAGTCGAACGATGCGAGCGCAAGCGACACCGACGATCGGCGATCGATCTCTTCCGGTTCTCGGTCGAGCACGCTGGTGCCGTCGTCGACACGCCCAGCGCGAGTGGTCACCCCTGCTGCATGGAGCATGGCCTCGGCCACGGTGGTCTTACCGACCCCACCATGTCCGACGAGCGCCACGTTCCGGATCTGGCTCGTGCGATGCGGCATCCACGCAATCGTTGTCGCCGCGCGCCACCCTGGCAAGTGCGGGCCGCGGAAAGCTAGGGCGTGCTGTCGCTGACGGTGACGCCGCGCAGGTCGATCACCAGCGTCTGACGGTCCTGCACGATCGGGAACACACCCTCGTCCGGTGCCGCCAACTGCGAGACGTCGATCGTGCGCCCGTCGCAGTCGGTGAACGTCGCGGTGTCCGGAACCTGGGCGACGACGCACGTCGGATCACGGTCGGCTGGATACGCCCAGAACACCCGCCAATTGTCGGCCGGGCTGTCGCCGCTGTGGTCGATCACGATCGACCGCGTGCCGATCGACGTGCCCAGCTCGGGAAAGAACAGCGGGCCGTGCTCGGCCACGGTCTCGGCCAGTCCTTCGACCTCACCGACGGTGAACGTGCTCGGCGCGAGGCGCTCGCTGCCCTCCCCGCCACCACCCGAGATGTATGCCGCCATGGCCCACGTGAACAGCCCGATCAGGGCCAGCACGCCGATCCCGCCGAGGACGGGCAGGGTCGCCCGGGCGATCGGCGAACGGAGCGTCGGCGCGGCCATCTCCCTCAGTGTGCCGGGACGATCGCCGGCTCGTGTCGGTTGGTTGATTTCGGGCCACGGCGAATAGGGTCACTGGCTCGTGAAGCGCCCGTACCGAGTCGTCGTGGCCAAACCTGGGCTCGATGGGCACGACCGCGGCGCCAAGACGATCACCAGGGCATTGCGCGACCACGGGTTCGAGGTGATCTACACCGGACTGCACCAGACGCCCGAGCAGATCGCCGAGACGGTGCTCCAGGAGGACGCCGACGCGGTCGGGCTGTCGCTGCTGTCCGGCGCCCATGCCACGCTGTTCCCGCGGGTGATCGACGAGCTCAAGGCGCGCCGATCTCGACGATGTGCTCGTGTTCGGTGGAGGCGTCATCCCCGACGCCGACGCCCGGGCGCTCAAGCAGCAGGGCATCGCCGAGATCTTCCAGCCGGGATCGTCGTTGCGCACCATCAGCACCTGGCTCGAAAACGAACTCGACACGAAAGAGGGTTAGTCCGACGTGGATCTCTTCGAATACCAGGGCAAGCAGTACTTCGCCCGCTTCGACATCCCGGTCAGTCCGGGCGACGTCGCCCTGACGGTCGACGAGGCGGTGGCCGCCGCCGAGGCGGCCGGGTACCCGGTGGTGGTCAAGGCCCAAGTGCAGGTCGGTGGGCGCGGCAAGGCGGGCGGGATCAAGCTCGCCGACAACGCCGATGAGGTGCGCCTGCACGCCGGCAACATCCTCGGCATGGACATCAAGGGCCATGTCGTCAAGCGGGTCTGGGTCGAGCACGCCAGCGACATCGAGAAGGAGTACTACGCCTCGTTCACGCTCGATCGTGGGGCCAAGCAGCACCTGTTGATGTTGAGCGCCGAGGGTGGTGTCGAGATCGAGGCGGTCGCCGAGAGCAACCCCGATGCGATCGTGATGCTCCACATCGATCCCGTCGATGGGCTGTCGCGTCGAGGTCGCCCGCAGCGCAGCGGTCGACGCCCGGATCGACGCCGCCGCCGTCGACGGTGTGGCCGACATGCTGGTCAAGCTCTACCGCTGCTTCACCGAGGGCGATTGCGACCTGGCCGAGATCAACCCGTTGATCCTGCGCCCCGACGGGGGCGTGCACGCCCTCGACGCCAAGGTCAGCCTCGACGACAACGCCGCGTTCCGTCATCCCGAATGGGACGAGTTCCGGGCCACCGAGGAGCTCGACGAGCGCGAGCAGCTGGCGCGCACGCACGACCTGCAGTACATCGGCCTCGACGGCTCGGTCGGCATCATCGCCAACGGCGCTGGGCTGGCGATGTCGACCCTCGACGTCGTGAACCAGGTGGGTGGCGAGGCCGCCAATTTCCTCGACATCGGCGGTGGCGCCAACGCCGACGTGATGGCGGCGGCGCTCGAGGTGATCAACTTCGACCAGAACGTGAAGTCGATCTTCATCAACATCTTCGGCGGCATCACCCGCGGCGAGGAGGTCGCCAAGGGGATCGTCGAGGCGATGCGCAGGGTCGAGCTCCGGGCACCGATCGTCATCCGACTCGACGGCACCAACGCCGAGCAGGGCCGTCAGATCCTGGTCGACGCCGGCATCGACGAGTCGAAGCTGAGGTCCGAGCCCACCATGCTGGAAGCGGCCCGAGCCGCGGTCGCGATCGCCAACGGGAGCAACTGAGATGGCCATCTTCGTCAATGCCGACACCAAGGTGATCGTGCAGGGTCTCACCGGCGGCCAAGGCAAGTACCACGGGCTGCGCAACCTGGCGTACGGCACGCAGATCGTCGCCGGCGTCACTCCGGGCAAGGGTGGTCAGACCGTCGACACCGAAGACGGCACGAGCGTCCCCGTGTTCGACAGCGTCGCCGAAGCGGTCGCCGCCACCGGCGCCACGGCCTCGTTCGTCGCCGTTCCGCCCAAGGCCGCGCCGGCGGCGATCCTCGAGGCGGCTGCGGCGGGCATCGCCTTCATCGTGTGCATCACCGAGGGCGTTCCCGCTCAAGACGAGGCCAAGGTCTTCAACACGCTGGTCCGTGATCATCCGGCCACGCGGCTGTTGGGGCCGAACTGTCCCGGCATCATCAGCCCCGGCAAGTGCAACATCGGCATCACGGCCGGCGAGATCGCCCGCGAGCCGTCGGAGAACGGACCCAACGTCGGCATCGTCAGCCGCTCGGGCACGCTCACGTACCAGGCGCTCTACGAGCTCAAGCAGAAGGGCATCGGCGTCTCGACCTGCGTCGGCATCGGCGGCGACCCGGTGCCCGGCACCAACTTCATCGACTGCCTGCGCGAGTTCGAGGCCGACCCCGAGACGCAAGCGATCATGATGATCGGCGAGATCGGCGGGTCCGCAGAAGAGGAAGCGGCCGAGTTCATCAAGGCCAACGTCACCAAGCCGATGAGTGCCTACATCGCCGGGGTCACCGCTCCGGCCGGCAAGAAGATGGGCCACGCCGGGGCGATCGTGTCCGGTGGCAAGGGCACCGCCCAGGGCAAGATGGATGCGCTGCGAGCAGCCGGTGTGCGGGTCGGTCTCAACCCCACCGAAGCCGGTGAGCTGATGGCCGAGATCGTCGCCGAGCTCTGAATCGCTGACATTTCGTTCGGATCGACGGCGCCCGCCGCCGAGCCTGGCTACGGTCGCCTGCGTGCCGACTGCCTTGCTCTCCGTGTACGACAAGACCGGGATCGGTGACCTCGCAGAGTCGCTCCACGGTCTGGGATGGAAGCTCGTGTCGAGCGGGGGGACGGCCAAGGCAGTGGCCGAGCGCGGCGTTCCGGTCACCGACGTCGCCGATCTCACCGGTGTTCCGGCGATCCTCGATCACCGAGTCGTCACACTGCATCCGAAGGTCCACGGTGGCCTGCTGGCCGATCCGACCAAGCCCGAGCACCGGGCCGACATGGAGGCGTACGGCATCGAGCCGATCTCGCTCGTGGTGGCCAACCTGTATCCGTTCACGTCGCAGCCGGGGATCGAGCTGATCGACATCGGGGGACCGGCGATGGTGCGGGCATCGGCCAAGAACCACGCCCACGTGGCGATCGTCGTCGACCCCGTCGACTACGAGCCGGTGCTGGCCGAGATCGCCGAGCTCGGCGACGTCTCGCTCGCCACCCGCCGGCGACTCGCCCGCGACGCCTTCGCCCACACCGCGGCCTACGACGCCGCGATCGTCTCGTGGTTCGACGCCAGCGAGACCGAGCCCGAGGCCCTGCCGCGCACGGTGCACCTCGCCCTCGAGCGGGCCGACGTCCTGCGCTACGGCGAGAACCCGCACCAGCAGGGAGCGCGTTACCGGTTCGCCGGCGCCCACGGTTGGTGGGACTCGATGGTGCAGCACGGCGGCAAGGCCTTGAGCTACCTCAACCTGTACGACACCGAGGCGGCGTGGCGGCTCGTCAACGACTTCGAGGCCCCGGCGTGTGTGATCGTGAAGCACGCCAATCCGTGCGGCGTCGGCGCTCGCACGACGACGTGGCAGAGGCCTACGTGAGGGCCAACGCCTGCGACCCGGTCAGCGCTTTCGGTGGGATCGTCGCCGTCAACCGGACGGTCACGCAGGCGATGGCGGAGTCACTCGCCGATGTCTTCACCGAGGTCGTCATCGCGCCCGGCTACGACGACGACGCGCTCACCGTCCTGCTCGCCAAGAAGAACATGCGCGTGATCACCGGCAACGCGCCAGGGGAGTGGGCCTTCGACCTCAAGCCGATCGACGGCGGATTCATCGTCCAACAACCCGACCCGGTCTCGATCGACCGGTCGGCATGGAACGTCGTCACCGCCGCCCAGCCGTCCGCCTCGCAATGGGACGACCTCGTGTTCGCCTGGCAGGTGTGTGCCGCGGTCAGCAGCAACGCGATCGTCTACGCCAAGGATCTGCAAGCGTTCGGCATCGGCGCCGGCCAGCAGAACCGGCTCGACTCGGCCCGGATCGCCGCCGAGCGCTCAGCCGGCCGCAGCGACGGCGGCGTGTGTGCGAGCGATGCCTTCTTCCCGTTCCGCGACGGCCTCGACGCGGCAGCCGCGGCCGGTGTCAAGGCCGTGATCCAACCCGGAGGCAGCGTGCGCGACGACGAGGTGATCGCCGCCGCCAACGAGCACGCGATCGCGATGGTCTTCACCGGCGAGCGTCACTTCAAGCACTAGTTGTGACGGCGTCGCTGAGGCGTCAGAACGTCCAGCGCGTCGACCCGCCCTGCTCCGACACCGCGGTCGCCGCGGCCGGTGTGATGCGGTAGACGAACCACGGCGGCGAGCCGAGTCCGGGCGCGTTGAACGGTGCGGTGAGGCCGGTGCCCTTTTCGTCGGGCGTGACCGGCCAGCCGCCGCGGGTGGCCCAGATCCCGGCGATGCGGGCCACGTCGTCGGGATCGGTGACCTTCTCGGCAGTCCCTTCGACGACGACATCGCTGCCATCCAGCGTGAGGCTGACCGCGGAGCGCTGGTCGCGGACGATGTTCTTGGCCTTGCGTGTGCGGTCGGCCGTCTGGAACCAGAAGTTGTCGCCGTCCCACACGGCGCCGACGGCAGTGACGTGCGGCGAGCCGTCCTCATTGATCGTCGTGAGCCAGGACGTGAAATGCGACGGACCGTCGTTGTCGAGAGACATGAAGTCGCCCTTGTCGAGCTGAGCGGCGATGTCGCTCCAGTCCTGCACTGGCTGCTTGGAAGGGTCGTCGATGTTCTTTGCCTTCATGGGTATCGACTACCCGCGCCCCCCGGTTCGGGAAACCAACCTGGGTCGATCAGCCCTCTGGCAGCTTGGCCAGTTCGTCGACCACCTCGGCGCCCGGGAGGGCGGCCAACGAGGCGGGGGGCACGAGCAGCTTGCGGTCGCGGGAGCCGCCGCCGACGATCACCTGTTCGCACGCCATGATGCGGCTGTCGATCCAGATCGGCAGCCCGGGTGGGAGCCCGTACGGCGTGACTCCTCCGATCTGCATCCCGGTGATCTCGATCGTCTCGTCGGCCGATGCGAACGACGCCTTCTTGACCCCGAACTTGCGCCGCACGACGCCATTGACGTCGAGCCGGGTCGTGGCCAGCACGAGGCACGTGGCGTAGACCCGCGGCTCGGACTTGCCGACCACCAGGATCGCGTTGGCCGACTGGTCCGGCCGGTAGCCGTAGGCCTCGCAGAACGCAGCCGTGTCGGCGAGGGCCGGGTCGCAGGGCACGACCTCGAACCCCCAACCCGTCGCTTCGGCCGTCGCGATCACACCGTCAGACATGCCCAGGCGACGACTAGGGGCGACGCCGAGGATGAACGCCCGATCGCATGCTCGAGCCGGCGATACTGGAGAGCGATGGCTGAAGCCACCTATGCCCCGCCGCGTCCCCAGCGCGCCCCCGCCAAGTTGAGCACCGTGCCGTACCTGCCCGGGCTCGACGGCATGCGGGCGCTCGCCGTGGTGGCCGTGATGCTCTACCACGCCAACCCCGACTGGCTGCCGGGCGGCTTCCTCGGCGTCGAGGTGTTCTTCGTGATCAGCGGCTACCTGATCACGCTGCTGCTGATGGCCGAACGCGAGCAGACCGGCCGGATCGACCTGCTGGCGTTCTGGGGGCGCCGCGCCCGGCGCCTGCTGCCGGCGCTGTTCCTGATGCTGTTCCTGGTGCTGACGTACACGATGATCTTCAAGTCGTCGGTGCTCGGCAAGCTGCGCGGCGACCTGATCGCGGCGCTCGTTCTACGTCTCGAACTGGTACCAGGTCTGGGTCGGCCAGGGGTACACGGCCGACCAACGACTTCGTGCCGCTGCGGCACCTCTGGAGCCTGGCCGTCGAGGAGCAGTTCTACCTGGTCTGGCCGATCGTGATGATGTTGCTGCTGCGGCGCGGCGGCACGCGCCGGTTGGCGATGACGGCCCGCTGGCTCGTGATCGCCGCCCTGGCGATCACGATGGTCACGGCGCTGCTCTACAACGCGGGCCGGATCGGCGAGTGCACCGTCACGCCCGACGCCTACTGGAACGTCCGCGAGCACTGCGTCTCCAAGCTCGACGCGCTGTACCTGTCGACGATCACGCGGTCGACCGGGATCCTGCTCGGCGCCGCGTTCGCGATGGTGTGGCGGCCGCGGGCGATCATGCGCGGCCCGATGCGCGACCGTGCCGGTCTGCTCGATCTGGTGGCCCTGGTCGGCTTCGCCGTGCTCGGGCTCCAGTTCTGGTTCCTCGACGTCGCCACCGTCGACGGTGCCGACCCGTGGCTGTTCCGCGGCGGCTTCCTCGTCACCGCCGTGGCGACGATCATGCGTGATCGCGCGCCGTCACCCACCGCTACACGCTCACCGGCCGGGTGCTGTCGCTGCGTCCGCTGCTGTGGATCGGCACCCGCTCGTACGGGCTGTACCTGTTCCACTGGCCGATCTACCAGATCATCCGCAAGGTCGCCGGCATCCCGCTCACGTGGGCCGCAGTTCGTGGTCGCGATGCTGGTCACGGTGCCGATCACCGAGCTGTCGTACCGGTTCCTCGAGATGCCGATCCGCAAGCGCGAGTTCGGCGTCTGGTGGGATTCGCTCCGACGCCGGCGCGAACTCCGGTGCCGCGCCAGGTGATGGCGGCGACCGTCGCCGTGAGCCTGTTGCTGCTGGCGGTCGGCGTGATCCGGCTCGGGTCTCGCCGATCTCCAGCCGAACGAGGTCGAGGCCAGCCTCGCCGAGGGGGCCGAGGACACCACCTCGCTGGAGGAGCTGCTGGGCGGCGACGGCGCCTCGCCAGGCACGAGCGCACCGGCCGACCAGACCACCGGCACCACGCAGCCGACTGGCAGTCGGTGCCGGAGGCGACGACCGAGCCGACGACCACCACGTCGACCACGACGACCACCACGACGCTGCCGTCGGAGCCGGTCGACTACCTGGCCATCGGCGACTCGGTGATGCTGGGCGCGGCAGGCGTGCTCAGCGATCGCGGCTACACCGTCGACGCCGCCGTCAGCCGTCAGATGATCGACATGGTGCCGATCATGCGAGCAGTTCGGCGAGGCCGACCTGTTCGGCGATCCGGTCGTGATCCACCTCGGCACCAACGGCCCGTTCGAGGCCGAGACGCTCGACGCGCTGCTCGCGCCATTGAGCGACGTGCCCAACGTGATCCTGCTCAACGTGTTCGCCAACCGCTCGTGGACGGCCAGCAACAACGCGCTCCTGGCGGCCCGCGATCAGCCGGGCGACAACATCATCCTGATCGACTGGTACAACCTGGCGCCGCTGTGCCCGGGCAACTGCTTCGCCGCCGACGGGATCCATCTGTCGGCCGCCGGCCAGGAGTACTACGCCGATCAGATCGGCGACGTCACCGGGCGAGTACGTCGCGAGCTGTTCTGGCTCGTCGACGGGGCGGGCGTTACGCTCGCCCGCATGACTGCCCCCGTTCGTGTTGCCGTGACCGGTGCCGCCGGTCAGATCGGTTACTCGCTGCTGTTCCGCATCGCCTCCGGCTCGATGCTCGGCCCCGACACACCGGTCGCGCTGCAGCTGCTCGAGATCACCCCGGCGCTCGGCGCCCTCAACGGCGTCAAGATGGAGCTCGACGACTGCGCCTTCCCGCTGCTCACCGACATCGTGTGCACCGACGACGCCGACGTGGCCTTCGGCGACGTCGACGTGGCGCTGCTCGTCGGCGCGATGCCGCGCAAGGCGGGGATGGAGCGCGCCGACCTGTTGAGCGCCAACGGCGGGATCTTCAAGCCGCAAGGGCAGGCGCTCTCGCGATCGGCCAAGCGCGACGTCAAGATGCTCGTGGTCGGCAACCCGGCCAACACCAACGCGCTGATCGCGATGAGCAACGCCGCCGATCTCGATCCCGGTCGGTTCACGGCGATGACGCGCCTCGACCACAACCGGGCCGTCACCCAGATCGCCCAGAAGCTCGGCGCGCCGGTCACCGACGTCAAGCGGATGACGATCTGGGGCAACCACTCGACCACCCAGTACCCCGATCTCTTCCACTGCGAGGTCGGCGGCCGCAACGCCTACGAGGCGGTCGGCGACCACGAGTGGGTCGACCAGACGTTCATCCCCACCGTCGCCAAGCGGGGCGCGGCGATCATCGAGGCTCGCGGTGCGTCGTCGGCGGCTTCCGCTGCCAACGCCGCCGTCGACCACATCCGCTCGTGGTCGCTCGGCACCGCCGGAGGGTGACTGGGTCTCGATGGCGATCCCGAGCGACGGCAGCTACGGCGTGCCGGAGGGCATCATCTCGAGCTTCCCGTGCGTGTGCCGCGACGGCCGCTACGAGATCGTGCAAGGTCTCGAGATCGACGACTACAGCCGCGCCAAGATCGACGCCACCGCCGACGAGCTGGTCAGCGAACGCGACGCCGTCGCCGAGCTCGGACCTGATCTGACGCTGGCGACTCTAAATCCCGACTTGTTCAGTCGGATTTAGTAGCGTAGTGTCGTGCGCCTATGAGTGACACCTGGGGTTTCGAGACCAAGCAGATCCACGTCGGTGGCGAGCCCGACCCGGCCACTGGCGCGAGGGCGGTGCCGATCTACCAGACGACCTCGTACCAGTTCCGCGACAGCGAGCACGCCGCCAACCTGTTCGCGCTCGGTGAGGTCGGGTTCATCTACACCCGCATCATGAACCCCACCCAGGCCGCGCTCGAGGCGCGGCTGAACGCCCTCGAGGGTGGCTGCACGACGGCGATCGGCATCCCCGGCACACTGGCCGTCGCCTCCGGGCAGGCCGCCGAGACGCTCACGTTCATGACGCTCTGCGAGGCCGGCGACCACATCGTCGCCTCGGCGTCGCTGTACGGCGGCACCTACAACCTGCTCCACTACACGCTGCCCAAGTTCGGCGTGCAGGTGACGTTCATCGACGATCCGCACGACCTGTCGGCGTGGCAGTCGGCGATCCAGGACAACACCAAGGCGTTCTTCGGTGAGACGCTCCCCAATCCCAAGAACGACGTGTTCGACATCGAGGGCGTCAGCAAGGTCGCTCACGATCACGGCATCCCGCTGATCGTCGACAACACCGTGCCGACCCCGTACCTCTTCCGGCCGATCGAACTGGGCGCCGACATCGTCGTGCACAGCCTCACCAAGTTCATCGGTGGGCACGGCACCTCGATCGGCGGTTCGATCACCGACGGCGGCACGTTCGACTACGGCGCCTCGGGCCGGTTCCCGAACTTCACCGAGCCCGATCCGAGCTATCACGGCCTCGCCTACTGGCCGGCGCTCGGTCACGGCTCGTTCATCCTCAAGGCGCGTGTTCAGCTGCTGCGCGACGTCGGCGCTGCGATCTCGCCGATGAACTCGTTCCTGTTCCTGCAGGGGCTCGAGACGTTGAGCCTGCGGATGGAGCGTCATTTCGACAATGCCCAGAAGGTCGCCGAGTACCTCGACGGGCACGACAAGGTCGAGTCGGTGCGGTTCGCAGGTTTGCCGTCGAGCCCGTGGCACGACGCGCTGCAAGCAGTACGGCGGCGGGCAGGGGCTATGGCTCGATCATCGCCTTCGAGATCGCCGGCGGCCGCGAGGCAGGCATCAAGTTCGTCGATTCCCTCACGCTGCACAGCCACGTGGCCAACATCGGTGACGTGCGGAGCCTCGTGATCCACCCGGCGAGCACCACCCACAGTCAGCTGACACCCGAGGAGCAGGCCGCGAGCGATGTCACACCCGGTCTCGTCCGGTTGAGCGTCGGCCTCGAGTCGATCGACGACATCATCGCCGACCTCGAACAGGGCTTCGCCATCATCTGACGAGCCGAACCGGCTAGTCGTCGCGGTGGTCGCGCAGGAACTGCTCGAACTGGGACCCGAGATCGTCGGCCGACGGGATCGAGGCCTCGGCCCGGCGATCGTGCTCCTGTTCGAGCATCCGCACGTACATCTGGAGCTGGAGGTCGCCGGCCACGACCTCGTCGTGCAGCGCCCGCCATCGGGCGATCTCGTTCGCCACGTCGGCATCGGCGGGCACCGGCACGTTGAGCACGTGCGAGAGGTGCGTCTGCAGGGCCGCCACCGCCTGCGGATGCTCGGTGTTCATCAGGTAGTGGGGGACGCCGACCCTGAGCGACACGGACGGCACGCCGGCGGCGGCGAGGTCGGCGTGGATCACGCCGGCGACGCCGGTGACGCCCTGGTACGATCGGCTGCCCGATGCCGAGCCGGCGGGCCAGGTCGGCATCGGTGGTGCTGCCGGTGACCAGCGGCACGCGGGTGTGCGGCACCGGCTCGGCCGTGGAGCCGACCGTGACGACCGCCTCGCACCCGAGTCGTTCGACGACGGAGCGGATGCAGGCCGAATAGGTGCGCCAGTACAGGTGCGGTTCGGCTCCGACCAGCACCACCAGGTCGCGCCCGCCGGCGGACCGCGGACGACGTCGAAGCGGTTCTCCGGCCACCGGATCACGCGCACCTCGCCCTCCTCGACCTCGACCTGAGGGCGCTCCTGGGTGAAGTCGTAGAACGGATCGGGATCGATCTCGCCGATCGTGACGGCGATGTCGGCAGGTGCGAAGCGATCGAGCGCCGACGTCGCCGCGCCGGCGATGTCGAACAGCCCGGTGAGGGCGATCACCATGACCGGGGATCGCAGCGGCGCGATCTCGTCGCTGTCGAAGGTCAGGACCTCGTCGACGTTCACGCGGTCAGGGTACGCCCGGTCAAGCGCGTCGACCACCGCGTCGATGCAGGCTGTGAGGGCCTCGACGTCGGCCGGTTCGATGGCGGGGAACATGCCGACCCGCAACTGGTTGCGTCCGAGCTTGCGGTAGCCGTCGGTGTCGACGATCCCGTTCGCTCTGAGCGCCGTGCACACGTCGTCGGCGCTGACGCCGCTGGTCGAGGTCGATCGTCGCCACCACCGAGGAACGCTTGCCAGGGTCGCTGACGAACGGCGATGCCCACGCCCGTTGCTCCGCCCACGAGTACATGATCCGCGCCGACTCGTCGCTGCGCCCGGCGCACCACTCGAGACCGCCACCGTCGTTCATCCAGCGGATCTGGGCGTCGAGCATGATCAGCGTCGCCACGGCCGGCGTGTTGTACGTCTGGTCGGCGCGGCTGTTGTCGAGCGCGATCCCGAGATCGATCGACGCCGGGATCCAGCGCTCGCCGGCGGCGATGCGCTCGATCCGCTCGACCGCCGCCGGCGAGCAGGCGGCGATCCAGAGCCCGCCGTCGGAGGCGAAGCACTTCTGCGGGCGCGAAGTAGTAGACGTCGACCTCGGCCGGGTCCCAGCGCAGGCCGCCCGCCGCCGATGTGGCGTCGACCGCCACCAGCGACTGGCTCGCTCGCGTCGGGTCGGCTGCAGCCGCATCGCCACGCCGGTCGAGGTCTCGTTGTGGGTGAGGGCGTAGAGGTCGACTTCGGACTCGGCGGACCGGGTCGGGGTGATCGCCGGGCTCGCACTCGATCACCGTCGGCTGCTCGAGATGCGGCGCCGACCGTGCAGACCTCGGCGAACTTCGACGAGAACTCGCCGAACGACAGGTGCTGGCTGCGTCGCTCGACGAGGCCGAACGAGGCAGCGTCCCAGAAGACCGTCGTTCCGCCGTTGCCGAGCACGATCTCCCACCCGTCGGGCAACGAGAACAGCTCGGCCAGCCCGGCGCGCACCGACCCGACCAGGTTCTTGACGGGTGGCTTGCGGTGCGACGTGCCGATCAGGCTCGTCGCGCCGGACACGATCGCATCGATCTGATCGGGCCGGACCTTCGAGGGCCCGCACCCGAAGCGCCCGTCGCTCGGGAGGATCGATGCCGGGAGCCGGATCGCTGGCCGGGTCACGCAGACTGGTGTTCACCAGGTCAGGATGCCAGACGGCACGACCAATTCGAGGGGCGCGGAATCGCCGGCCGTTCTGGCACCATGGGGGCCGTGAAACGAGTCTCGGAACGCCTCGCTGCGATCGCCCCCTCAGCCACCCTCGCCGTCGACGCCAAGGCCAAGGCGCTCAAGGCTCAGGGCGAGAACGTGATCGGCTTCGGTGCCGGCGAGCCCGACTTCCCGACCCCGTCCCACATCGTCGAGGCCGCGGTCGAGGCCTGCCGCCAGCCGAAGAACCACGTCTACACGCCCGCCGGTGGGCTGCCCGAGCTCAAGCAGGCGATCGCCGCCAAGACCTTGCGCGACTCCGGGTTCGAATGCCAGGGCTCACAGGTGTTGGTGACGAACGGCGGGAAGCACGCCGTGTTCACCGCCTTCGCCGTGCTGTGCGATCCCGGTGACGAGGTCATCTGTCCCGCTCCGTACTGGACCACCTACCCGGAGGCGATCACGCTCGCCGGGGGCGTGCCGGTGGTGATCGACACCGACGACGAGACCGGGTTCAAGGTGACGGTCGACCAGCTCGAGGCGGCCTACACCGACCGCACCAAGGCGATCCTGTTCGTGAGCCCCGACAACCCGTCGGGTTCGGTGTACACCCCGGCCGAGACCAAGGCGATCGGCGAGTGGGCCGTCGAGCGCGGCGTGTGGGTCATCACCGACGAGATCTACGAGCACCTGACATACGGCCCGCACGAGTTCTCGTCGATGCCCGTGCTCGTGCCCGATCTCGCCGAGCAGTGCCTGATCCTGAACGGTGTCGCCAAGACGTATGCCATGACCGGGTGGCGGGTCGGATGGCTGATCGGTCCCGACGACGTCGTCAAGGCCGCCACCAACTTCCAGAGCCACGCCACCTCGAACGTGTCGAACGTCGCCCAGCGGGCGGCCCTGGCGGCCGTCGAGGGCGGCCTCGACGACGTGGCGATGATGCGCGCCGCCTTCGAACGGCGCGGCGCGACGATGCACCGGATGCTGTCCGACATCGACGGTGTCACGTGCATGGAACCTCAGGGCGCCTTCTACTGCTTCCCCAACGTCAGCGGCCTGCTCGGCCGCGACCTCCGCGGGTCGGTCGCCAACTCGACGCTCGAGCTCGCCGATCTCGTGCTCGAGAAGGTTCAGGTCGCGTTCGTGCCGGGCGAGGCGTTCGGCGCGCCCGGGCTACGCCAGGTTCTCGTTCGCGCTCGGCGACGACGATCTCGTCGAGGGCATCAGCCGCATCGCCAAGCTCGTCGCCGGCTGAGCGCGTCGCGCGGCTACGTGACGGTGCGGCCGAGGAAGGCCGCCATCCGGTCGGCGATCGGGCGATCGGGCGGACAGGGTTGCTGCACGCCGAACGGTCGGCCCTCGCCGCGCAGCGAATCGCCGAGGATCGGGCTGGTCGCGGCGTAGATCGCTTCGCCGAGCTCGTGATCGAGGTCGGTGTCGGCGCCGATCGCCGTCGCCAGGTCCCAGGCGTGGGCGTAGAGGTCGCCGGATCTGATCGCCACGAAGACCGCGCCGGGCACGGCCCCGAACGGCAGCTCGAACAGTCGCGTCATCCCGTCGTCGGCATCGAACACGGCTCGCGCTTCGGCGCTGGACGCGGCGTGGGCGGTGATGCGGTTGTTCGGGAGATCGATGGGATCGCGACCGCCCATGTGGGCGACGCGTAGGTTGCCGGCGTCGACATGCGCGATCAGGTCGGCGACGGTCCAGTCCGAGCACGGAGTGGGAAGCGCCAACTGTTCGTCGGTGACGAGGTCGAGGACATTCCCGAACAGCGCCTGCGCACGAGCATGCATCTGGCGTGGATCCACGACGTGATCCTGTCAGCCGCGCCCGATCAGATGTCGATCTCGAGCACGAGCTCGGTCTCGTCGTCGTCGACGATCGAGCCGGTCGGCCGAAAGCCGAGTCCGTCGTAGAACCGGCGTGGGCTGCCCGGGCCCTCGCCGCACGAGGTGAACAGTCGCGGCACCGCTCCCGCCCGCAGGCTTTCGATCAGGAGCGCCATCGCCTGCGCTCCGATCCCGCGTCGTTGGTGCATGCGGTCGATCAGCAGGCGCCACAGGTACCAGCAACCGTCGTTGAGCCCGTACGTGGTGCTCGCCATCATGAACCGGCCGGGCTTCCGTCGGCCGAGATGCCGCGTAGCCACGGAACGGTGACGACATCGTCGACCGTCTCCGGAAACAGCGCATCGCGGTACGTGCGCAACATCGGCGCCACGTACTCCTCCTGCGAGTAGTGGGTCTTGAGCCGCGCCCAGTCGTCGGCATTGTCGGCGTCGACCTCGACCAACTCGACGCTGCCGGGTCGGGACCGATCGCGGCCGACCCAGTTGCGGCGATCGTCGGCTGTCATCGCGTAGCGGAGGTCGTCCTCCCACACCCCATCGACGCAACAGCTGAGCCGGGTGATCGATTCGAACGACATGCCGACCGCCTCGAGGACCCGCATCGAGTGCATGTTCTTCGGAGAGAGCGCGGCCTCGATGCGGTGCGTGGCGTGGTCGCCGATCAGGTGGTCGACGAGCGCCCCGAGAGCCTCGGCCGCGTAGCCGTTGCCACGGAATTCGGGACGCAGCACGTAGCCGACGTCGGCGATCGCACCGCCGGCGCGCAGACCGACTCCGACGTCGCCAATGATCCCGTCGTCGCCGGCCAACGTGATCGCGAAGCGGACCCATTCACGGTCGGTCGCGGCGCCGAGCGCGATCATGTCGTCGACCTCCGCGTGTGTGGCCTCGACCGTCGGCGGCACGCGCGTCTCCATCAACTCGAGCGTCACCGGATCGCTGCGGTAGGCGACGTACGTGTCGACATCGTCGTGGGTCATCAGCCGCAGCGTGAGGCGGTCGGTACGGATCGGCGTCATCACGTGTCAGTCCGGCTAGTGGAACCGCGGCTTGGCCAACGCCGATTCGCTCTGCAACTTGTGGAGCCGCTCGTCGTAGCCGATCTGGCGGAACAGGTCGGCCAGCGAGTCGTAGTGCCCGAAATCCTCGTTGAACCCGCTGACGAACGGTGTCGCCTCCCAGTCAGGATGCTCCTCGACGAGCAGCGCGTACTCGTGCTCGGCGTGGTCCTCGAAGTCGGCGTTGAGCCGGTACGACCAGGCGGGCTTGATCGCGTACGTGATCCACGACAGCTGGTAGTAGGCGAACGCCATCAGCTGGGGGAGCAACCTCGACCTGAACCAGCCGATCGGCTTGGTTCCCGAGGTGTACTGCTCGGTGAGCATCTCCTCGAGGATCAGCAGGTGCCACTGCTCGTTGTCCTGCTCCCACCGATTGACGCGCACCCGATCGAACACGCGTCGGGCGAACCCGGGCTCGCTGGCGGTGTGGGTGACGGCCACGTAGGCCACGTTCTCCCACGCCTGGTAGGGCACGCGGTGCGACGAGCTCGAGCACACGGAACTTCTCGAGCGTGCGCTCTGTGCCATAGGCGAGATCCATGAAAGCGAACAGGGCTCGTGCGCTGAGCGAGGCATCTCGGCGTGGAGAGGCGAGCGTCGACGCGCTGCTCCTCGACCAACCGGTCATGGTCGAGTCGCTCCATCGGCCCGAACGGCTGGCGGTCACCGATCGCCGCCATCACCGGACCTTGCAGATCAGCCATCGCGCTTCCTCCTGGTTCGGGCCTGCTGTCCACCATTCTGCGGGCGTGCGGGGGCGATGGCACCCACCGGCGTCAGCGGAGGGCGGCGATCGTGCGGCCGGCGCCCCACGCGTTCTGCTCGAGGGCGAGCAGGATGGCGGCCACGTTGGCATCCCGGATGCGTTCGAGCTGCGCGCACGTCGTACTCGCCTGACTGGGCATCCGACTGGCTGGCGATCGTGTCGATCAACTCGTCGGTCAGTTCGGGTGTGTCCATCAGCTTCGTCCACGGCCAGCTCAGGCATTCGCCGAACTGGGCGATGAAGTGACGCATGCCACCCAGTCCACCGGCGATCCGATACGTCTCGAACAGGCCCATCTGTGCCCATCGCAGCCCGAACCCGTAGCGGATCGCGTCGTCGATCTCCTCGGTGGTGGCGATGCCGTCGTTGACGAGCCACAAGCGCCTCACGCCACACGGCTTCGAGCAGGCGATCGGCGATGTGGGCATCGATCTCCGCCCGCACCCGCAGCGGGTGCATGCCGAGCGCCCGGTAGAGCGCCAGCACCCGCTCGACGACCGCTTCGTCGGTGCGCTTCCCGGCCACGACCTCGACGAGCGGCAGCAGGTAGACGGGATTGAACGGGTGCCCGACCACGAGCCGCTCGGGATGGGTGAGTGGCTCGGCGAGCACGGACGGCATGAAACCGGATGTCGACGAGGCGATGATCGTCGATCGGTCGGTCGCAGCATCGATCGCGCTCAGTGTCGAGTGCTTCAGATCGAGCCGCTCGGGCACGCTCTCGACCACGAACTCAGCGCCCCCGCAGGCGTCCTCGATGGAAGAGCAGATCGTGAGCGATCCGATCGCCTCCGGAGCGGGCTCGAGGCCGAGCTGTCGCCAGGCCAGCAGCGCGTTCTCGTGAACCTCGGCGAGCACGCGCTCGGCCACGGGTGCCGGGTCGAAGACGCGCACGTCGACACCGCGGAGCCGTAGCCGCACCACCCAACCGGCGCCGATCACTCCGCACCCGACAGCGGCGGCGGTAGCGATCGACGGTCGTTCCGTCGACCCGTCACCCATGCTTGGTGAGCTTCAGCTCGGCGCGCACCTCGTCGGGGCCCTTGATCCCGTACCCGATCCGGTCGAGGATCTCGACCGCCCGGGTGACGAGGTCGGCGTTGCTCGCCGTCTGCCCGCGGCCGAGGTACAGGTTGTCCTCCAAGCCGACGCGGATGTTGCCGCCGGCGATCGCCGCCAGTGCGACGTACTCCATCTGCCGCCGGCCGAGCGAGAAGGCGCTCCACGTCCACGACTCGGGAACGTTGTTGACCATCGCCATGAAGGTGTTGAGGTCGGGTGGCGCGCCCCATGGCACGCCCATGCAGAGCTGGATCATGGCGGGATCGTCGATCAGGCCCTCGGCCGCCAGCGACTTGGCCTGCCACAGATGGCCGGTGTCGAAGGCCTCGATCTCGGGCCGCACGCCGAGCGCCTGGATCTGGCGTGCCATCTCCTTCAGCGTCGAGGTGCTGTTGGTCATGACGTAGTCGCCCTCGCCGAAGTTCATCGTGCCGCAGTCGAGCGTGCAGATCTCGGGCATCAGCCGCCTGACGTGCTCGAGCCGCTCGGTGGCGCCGGCGAGATCGGTGCCGACCTCGGCAGGAGGCAGCGGTTGCTCCACCGATCCGAACGTGAGGTCGCCGCCCATCCCCGCCGTGAGGTTGAGCACGACGTCGACATCGGACGACCGGACGCGGTCGACGACCTCGGCGTAGAGGTCGGGGTGGCGTGCGCCGGTGCCGGTGATCGGATCGCGTACATGGATGTGCACCACGGCGGCACCGGCCTTGGCGGCGGCGATGCAGTCGTCGGCGATCTGGACCGGCGTGACCGGCACCTTCTCGGACTTGCTGACCGTGTCGCCGCTGCCGGTGACGGCACACGTGATGAAGACGGAGCTCATGTGAGGACTTCCTGCTCTGTGGGGCGGTGAACCTGATCGCGACGCAGCACGCGCAACCGCGAGTAGAGGTCGTCGTGGTCGGCGTAGCAACCGCGCAGATGGCGTGAGCCGGCCGACTCGAAGGCGTCGCGGCCGTGCAAGATGCGGCGGTTGTCGAACCCGACGAGATCTCCCGGGCGGAACGGGTACACGAGTTGGAACCGAGGGTCGCGGGCCATCGTGGCGAAGACCCGCAACGAGTCGTACGCCCGGGGAATGTCGGCCTGGGCCATGTGCGGCGCCGTGCGCACCGGATAGAAGGCGCGCAGGGTGAGCGGTTGGCGTTTGCTGCCGTGGTCGATCATCGGCCCGATCCAGCGATGTTCGGCGTCGGTGGCGCGGTTGCAGAACACCCACTCGAGGTTGGTGAGCGCGTCGTAGGCGTCGGGATGCTCGACCCGGATCGCTTCGGCCACTGCCCAGCCGTCGCTCATGCGCGACCAGCCGCCTTGCACGGTGTTCTCGACGCAGTGCAGGAACTGGAAGCCGGGCGGTACCTCACGCGTGGGCAGGTCGGTGTGCTGGCCGAGGTCGAGACCGGTGTACGCCGTCGAGTCGGGATCGGGTTTGGCGCGGACGCTCCAGATCGGGCCGAAGTTGGTGTCGCGGATGGGACCGACGTGGGCGACGAGGCGGCCGACGAAGTCGAGGTCGGTGGGGGTGCCCGCCAGGCGGCACAGGCCGTACTGCACGAGCGTGGCCAGCCATTGCTCGAGCACATCGTCGTCGTCGAGGATGTTCGAGCCGTCGAGCGTGGGAGGTTCGGTGAAGTCGGCGGCGGTCCACATCACCGGGTCGGGGAGCACGCTGAACGGCAGGTGGCGCTCGTCGGCGACGTGTCGCAACCATCCCGGATGCACGCGGACGACGCGGCCGTCGTCCCAGCCGGTGACGAGCGCTCCGTCGTCGTCGACGAGGACCGACGACAAGCGCGCCGGGGGCCGGCAGGTCGCGCGGTTCCAACATCGATTCACGACTCGACGGTTCCAAGCCGTATCCCTCCGCGTTCTCGGCCAACCACAGCGAGTAGGCCTCGAACGTCGTGCCGTCCGGCCATCGCAGGTGCACGAAGCCGGAGGCGCCGAGCTCGGCAGCAGCCAGCGGCGTCCATGCGTGGGGAATGAAATCGGGTGTCAGCGGAGCTGTCATCGGCGTTGTCCTATTGAACGGGACGTCCTAACCGTTCTACGATGGAACTGTATGAGCGATGCGGCCGCGACGTCAAGCCCCGAGGGTCCGGTGCATCGCGCCTTCGCCCTCTTGCAATTGGTCGTCGCCGCCGGCGAGCCGGTGGGCGTCCGCGAGCTCGGTCGTCGGGCGGGACTCTCGCGGTCGACCACCGGTCGCATGCTCGGGATCCTCGCTGAGCTGGGAATGGTCGAGCGCACGCCCGACGGCGGGGCCCGACCGGGAGCCGGTCTGGCGGCGCTGACACGCCACGTCGAGTCGACGCCTGCGGTGTTGCGGCAGCGGCTGCGCCCATTGGCGGTCGAGATGCAACGCGTGTACGGCGAGAACGCCGCCGTAGGGGTCGACGACGGCTCCGGGTTCCTCTACCTGGCGAGTGCTCGTGTGCCGGCCGCGGTGCAGGTCGCCGATCCGGTCGGCGAGACCTTCCCCTACCACCTCGTCGCACCCGGTCTGGTGGTGATGGCGGCCTGGCCCGAATCGCGGCTTGCCGGGTACCTGGCCGAACCTGTCGCGGCGGCGACCGCACACAGCGTCATCGGGCCGGTGGCGATTCGCAGGCGACTCGAGCGAGTGCGGACCGACGGCTATGCGTGGACCGACCAAGAGCTCGATCTCGAGGTCAACGGGCTGGCGGCACCGATCACCGACGCCTCGGGAACGGTGATCGCGGTCGCCACGCTGTACGGGCCGTCGTACCGTTTCGCAGAGCGGCTGAGCCCTCGCCTGGGACCCGAATTCGCTGCCTTCGTGGCCGCTCAGGGCAGGTTGTCGACGTCGACCAGCTGAACGGTGGCAGGGTCGGGGAGGGTCACTTGGAAGCCCGGCTCGACCGGCAGGAAGTCGTAGACGGTTTCGATCCCGGTGCCGGCGAGCTCCATCGACATCGTCATCCGCCGCACCACGTTCGATTCCGTGACGTAGAAGCCGTACACGACACCGTCGATCATGCTCGCCATCTCGGCCTGCATGCCACCAGGCATGAACTGCGGGTTGGCGGCGATCGCCTCGGACAGCTGGCCGCCGTCGAGCGTGACCTCGTACAGCATCACCGATTCGCCCTCGACCTCTGTCAAACCCATCGGAACGGGGTCGAAGTCCACCATGTCGCCGCGCTGCGGAAGCCGCCCCCGAGAGGTTCTCGCGCAGACCCTCGAGGCTCTGGCCGGTGTCGGCCATCGCATCCTCGAGGTTGACGCCGATCCACTGCGCGTCGCCGGTGAGCATGTCGTCGAACGCCGGCCCGCTGTAGTACCCGACTCCGTCCACGACGTCGAGCACGACGTCCATGGCGATCATGCCCTCGCCCATGCTCATCGTCATCTGCATCCGCTGTGACTCGTCGATCGCACCCTCGACGACGCTCGTCTGACCGTCCGCGATCGTCGACATCCGGAAGCGCTGGGCGGTCGACGGGGGCGTCTCGGAGGCGAGCTCGAACGAGTACGTACCGGGGGCGACGTCGGTCGGTCCGATCGTGCTCGGGGTCGGAGCGCTCGTCGCCGGTTCCGCGGTCGAGGGAGCTGTCGACGATGCGGGTACCGAAACCACGGCGGAGGTGGCGGTGACGGCGTCGACCTCGAGCAGGCCGCTGGCGGGGTCCTCCGAGCTGTCGTTGCCGAACGCGACGAACGCCACGGCGCCCGTCACCACGAGCGCGGCGCAACCGGCGAGCACGGCCCAGCGGGTCGCGTTGGGCTTGCGCGGTGGGGCTGGTGCCGCAACGGGCGCGAAGTCGAACTCGATCGGTTCCTGGCCGGGGATCGGTCGTTCCCACGGGCTACGGGTCGGAGGTGTCAGTTCATCCATGGTGGGCGAAAGTGTGGCCTGCGCCTGTCTGATCGGCACTCCTCAGCCACAACTGAAGACAGCCACAGCTGCATCCGGCGTCGGTGACGAACACCACAGTCGCCGAGTAGCTCGATGGTCTCTACCCTCGATGCTCCGGAGACGGTCGGCCGTCCCGGGAGCCGCCCGCTCGCCATTCCGCCTGGCTGAGCGGGCGGTGCGCGTCAAGTCTGTGCGCGACACGCAAAGCCTGTTTCAACTGGCTTCAGCGGCTCCGCTGCGGCGCCGATACCCAATCGAACGGCCGATCCGCCCGCCCGCATTCCGTCGGCACGTTCAAGCGCTACCACCGCCCCGCTGGCATCGCCAGCGGGGCGGTTGCGCGTTGGGCGGTCAGTCTCGGGAGCGACAAGCACCGCCGCGTCGCATGCATGAGCTCGGCGGCGACCTCGACCGGTTCACGGTCCGACCACTCGGGTCGAGAACCTCGGGACCGACGATCGCTCGTGCACCGGCCGCGTCGAGGCGTTCGATCAGTTCGGCGATGCCGAACTCGCCTGCGCCCGGCACGATGCGGCGCGAGATCGCCTCGTCGACGAGATCGTCCGGCGCCGTCTCGGTGCCGTCGGCGAGTTGCACGATCGCGATCCGGTCGATCGGCGCCGCCGCCAGCGAGGCAATCCCGCCCGTACGGTGCAGGTGGCTGGTGTCGACCAACAGTCCGGCGTTGTCGCATTCCGCTTCCGCGATCAACTGCCAGGCGAGGTCGGCGTCGGGCACGCCGCTGAACGGCAGGAACTCGAGGGCGATCGACAAGCCTTGTTGCTCTGCGTCGTGGCACAGCTGACCGAAGCTGTCGACGGCGGCCGTCCAATCGACCGCGCCGCGACCGAGGTGCGCGGCGACCACGCATGCTGGCGCCGAGCTCGTTGGCCGCGTCGAAGAACTGATCGCGTCGCCACACGGAGCGAAACGGTCCGGCGCGGCCGAGCTCGTCGGTGTCCGGGAGCCAGTCGCCGCAGGCCTCGATCGCCGTCACGCCGACGCCGGCGTCGTCGAGCATCCGTCTCATCACCGAAGGGTCGAGTGCTTCGTGACGCATGGTGCGCCGGTACATCGCCGCCGAGATCGTCACGGCATCGAAGCCCACAGAAGCGGCGGCGTCGATGTACTCGGCAAACAGCGTCTCCGGCAGGCATCCGGCGAACAACACGAGCTGATTGGCGATCGACATGTGCTGACATCCTGCCTCGCCCGGCCGATGCACGACGAGGACCGGTCTATGTTTGGCGCGCGTGGACCAGCACGACGTCGCTCAGTTGCGCCGCTGTATCGAACTCGCTCGGGCGGCCCGTGCCGGCGGCAACCAGCCGTTCGGATCGCTGCTGGTGAGCGGCGACGGGAAGGTCCTGATCGAGCTCATGAACACCGCCGGCGGCGGGGATGTCACCGGCCACCCCGAGCTGGCACTGGCGGCGTGGGCGTCGGTGAACATGACTGCCGACGAACGTGCATCGGCCACGCTCTACACCAGCTGTGAGAGCTGCGCGATGTGCGCCACTGGCCAGTTCTGGTCGGGATCGGCCGCCTGGTCTTCGCTTTGTCGGGCGAGCAACTGACCGAGATCGCTCCCGCTGGCGCGCCGCAGTCTCGACTTGTCGAGCCGCGAGGTGTTCGCCCGGGGCAACGTGCGCGATCGAGGTCGACGGTCCGTGCGACGAGCTGTACGACGTAGCGATCGCCGTGTTCGACGGCTATTGGTAGCCGGTTCAGTCGCTGACTGCTTCGACGGCGGTGAGCCGGTCGGCGCGGGCGAGCAGTGGGCGACAGCCCAGACGGTCTGCGACCGCGCGTGCTTCGCCGATGGCAAGGTCGGCGGACTCGGTCTCACCGCGTTCGATGAGGAAGGCGGCATGATCGAGCAACCCGTGGGCGAGATGGAACGGAGTGCTCATCGAGCGCAGTGCATCGATGGCGACGTCGAACCGATCCGCCGCATCGTCATGGTGATCGGCGGCCGCCAGCCTGGCCTCGATCAGGCGTGCCTCGGCCCGCTGCAATGGAGCGCGGTGCCCGATCGGGTGACTCTCGCACAGTGCCAGCAGCTCGCGCTCGGCCTCCAGATCCCCGACGGCGTGTGCGCTGCGGGCGGCGAGTGGCCACACCCAGCGCCCGTCGTCTCCGTTGAACGGCAGCGCACGGGCGACTTGTTCCAGCGTCAGCTGCGCTTTGGTGAGCGCCTCGTCGGGACGGCCTCGGGCATCGGCGATGAACGCCCGGATCGTCAACAGCACGGCGATGTCCTGGGGATCCTCGGAGGCGGCGAAGCGATGGAGTTCGTTGACCTGCGATTCCGCCTGCTGCACGTCGCCACGCAACGCCGCAAACCAGGCGCGGCCAGAGACCAGGTATTCGTCGGAGTCGAGTGCGTGATCGTCGACATACCGCTCGAGCACTGCTGCGGCCCCGTCCCAGTCACCGACCGCGACGAGGGCGAACAACAGGTTGTAGATCACCGTTCCCCGGCCGAACAGTTCGCCGGAACGATCGCAGGTGTCGAGCGCCTGCCTGGCGGCGTCGGCCGCGCCCGCCGGATCGTCGACGTTGAGCACATTGGCGAGGTTGAGGCACGCAACGATCGACGTTCCAGGATCGATCTCCGACGTGAGGCGGGCAGCTTCACGTAGGTACATCACGGCCTCGGCGTGCTGGCCGACGATGTCGAAGTGCATCCCGCGTGTCAGGAGAACCCGGCCGAGGCGTTCAGGCCCGAGATCGAGCGCCTGGGCAAGCGCGAGCGCTTCGGCCGTGAGTTCACCGGCGGCATCACCGCCGGTGAACATCTCGAGCCGATCCCAACTGCTCCAAGGCCTCGACCGTGTCGACGTCGGGGTCGGGTCGGAGGACGGTCAGCGCCGCCTCCAGGTGGAATCGCGCATCGGTGTGGCGACCGACGCGCCGCAACGCCCGTCCGAGGGCCACGCGTGCACGCGCCGCCGACCGGTGATCGCCCTGGTGGACGTATTCGGTCGATCGCGCGCTCGACGATCGGTATCGCGACCGGTGGCCCGATCGGTTCGCAGCAGAGCAGTCCGCGGCGAGCTCGCGCATGCGGGCGGACCGCGGATCGCCGACGTCGGTGCTGGTCGAGCAGGTCGGCGGCGCTGCAGAAGCAGGTTGCCGCTCGCGCCGGCGATCCGGACCGGATCGCACGATCCGCGGCGCGCGTGAATGCGGCGATCGCCAATTCGCGGATCTCACTCGCGTCGGAGTCGTCGGGCACCGCCTCGAGGGCGTCGATGTAGTGGCGGGCGACGACGTCGATCACCTCCTCGCCGTCGTTGGGAAACGCCCGCTGCAGGTGGGCGGCGACGACGAGGTGCCGCGACTTGCGATCACGTCGCGACAAGGTCTCGTAGGCGACCTGCCGCAGCATCTCCTGGGAGAAGCGGTACGACCCGCGCTCCGGCGAGAGCGGGTCGGCCGACACCTCGAGCACCTCGCGGCGCAGCAGATCGGACAGGATCCGGGCGACCTCGTCGGGTTCCAGTCCGGACACGGCGACGACCGCCTCGGCCGGGAAGCTCGTCCCGAGCACGGCGGCGTCGGTGAGCACATGACGAGTCCGGGGGTCGAGCACGTCGAGGCGGGCCGCCAACAAGGCGTGCAGGCTGTCGGGCACCTCGAGCTCGCCGATGTCGCCGACGACCCGGTACACGCCCTCGATCGGTTGCACGACGTCGCGGTCGATCAGGGCGCGGATGCTCTCGACGGCGTACAGCGGGATGCCCTGGGCGCGCTCGACGATCGTCGTTCGCGGCCTGCTCCGGAGCGCCCGGGATCAAGGGCGTCGACGAGCGCGTCCATCGACGTCTGATCGAGCGGGTCGAGCGTGATGCTCACCCGGTTGCGGCCCGATCCGAAACCGGGACGACGCTGCTCGATCTCGGGCCGGGCGAACACGAGCACGAAGATCGATCGGTCGCGGGCCCAGTCGACGAGGTGGTCGAGGAAGTCGAGCAACTCGTTGTCGGCATGGTGGGCGTCCTCGATCAGGATCACCACCGGATCGGTCGCCGCCAGGCGACTCGAAGAACCGACGCCAGCCGGCGAACATGTCCTCGCGCGACAACGCCGCGCCCGTGTCGCCCGGCGACGGGCACGCCCAGCAGGCGTCCGATGCCGCGTGCCGATGAACGCTCGGTCGTCGACGTCGGGCACGTACCGTTCGAGCCCGCTCGTCAACTTGACGGCGGCGACCTCGGGCGGATCCTCCTCGGCGATGCCGAGCCGCTGGCGGATGATCTCGGCCAGCGCCCAGAACACCAGGCCCTCGCCGTACGACAGGCAGCGACCGCGGTGCCAGCGCATCGTCTCGGCGAGGCCATCGGTGTACTTCTCGAACTCCCAGCCGATCCGCGACTTGCCGACACCGGCCGGCCCCGACACGAGCACCAGCCGCGATTGCCGGCGTTCGACCGAGGCATGGAACAGCTCCCGGATCGAGCGCATCTCGGCGCCGCGTCCGATCAACGGCGCCTCGAGCCCGTCGACGCGCTGAGCGCCGCCGACGTTCGACACGACTCGGACGGCGCGCCACAGGTGCTGCGGCTCGGCCTTGCCCTTGAGGGTGTGCTCGCCCTCGTCCTGGAAGCTGATCGCACTCGCCGCCAAGCGCCGCGTCGTCGAGTCGACGTAGACGGCTGCCGGGCGAGGCCGCGGACTGGATGCGGGCGGCGGTGTTGACGGCGTCGCCGGCGACCATGCCTTCGTTCGTGGCGCCGATCGTGACCGCCACATCGCCGGTGATCACGCCGGCGCGTGCCGCCGAGCTCGTCGGCTTCGATCTCGAGCCCGAGTTGGTGGACCGCCTCGACCAGATCGAGCGCCGCCCGAACGGTGCGCTCGGCGTCCTCCTCGGTGGCCACCGGAGTGCCCCACACCGCCATCACGGCGTCGCCGATGAACTTCTCGATCACACCGCCGTAGCGGGCGACCACCGTTCTGGCGATGTCGAAGTAGCGGGTGAGCAGCTCACGAACCTCCTCCGGATCGCGGACTCGGACAGCGGCGTGAAACCCACCAGGTCGCAGAACAGCACCGAGCACATGCGTCGCTCGGCGACCGGCTCGTCGGCGAACGGCGTGGTCGGGGCAGCTCGACAGGGGTCGCCGGCTGGGCGTCCAACTCGGCGCCACAGTCGCCACAGAAGCGCTTGTCGGGCTCGACGTCGGCACCGCAGGCGGGGCATGCGGCCTGCAGCCTTGCTCCGCAGTCACCGCAGAAGTTCTTGCCGGCGGCGCTGTCCGCCCCACACCGTCCGCAACGCACCGTTGAGCCCTCCCCGATGGCTCAATATATGACGACGGCGGTCCGATCAGAGTGTTGGTCGCCGACCCGGCCTGCTCGCAACCGCCGGAGCGACGACGAGCAGGCCGGGATCACGTCAGCGCAGGGCCCGATCGCCCCGGAACGCCATCTCGAGCCGGGCCTGGCCGGCTTTGCCGCGCGCCGTGCCGTTGACCGCCGCCGACGTCATGGCGAACGTCATGACACTGTGGGCGATGGCGTCCGACATCTCGTCGAGCGCCTGGTCGCTGAGGTTGGCGGTCGTGTCGCACGCCGCGTGGTAGCACGGGTCGTAGGCGACCCCTGCGGTTCCGCCGAAGATTGCCGCTTGCTCGGCGCTCTTGATCCCTTCGGCGCCGGTGAACAGCCCACCGGCCGGGATGCCGGCGTTGATGAAGGCGAAGTAGTCGGACCGTCCGTCGAACTCCGTGGGCTCGGTGGCCAGACCGTTCGATGCGAAGTACTCGGTTGAACACCGACTCGACGAGGCTCGATCCGTTCGGCCCCTTGAGCCCGAACGCCGAACCGTCGCCGTCGTAGACGAAGCGAACGAAGTTCGGCGAGCCCACCATGTCGAAGTTCAGGTTCACGGCGTGGTTCTTGATGTCCCTGGCGTGAGCTGTGAGACGTAGTACGACGAGCCGATCAGGCCGTCCTCCTCGCCGCCCCAGAAGGCGAAGCGGACACGGTTCTCGAGGTCGGCGTCGGCCATCTGCAGGGCGACCTCGAGGATCGCCGCCGAGCCACTGCCGTTGTCGTTGATGCCGGGACCCTCGGGAACGCTGTCGAGGTGGGCACCGACGACGACCGTGCGGTCGGCACGGCCCGTGGCCGAGTCGGCGAGCACGTTGAACGTCTCGATCAGCTCGATCTCGGTCTCGAGATCGATGGTCATCACCAGGCCGGGCGTCGTCGCCAGCTCGGCTCCGAGATCGAAGCCCATCGAGAACACGGGAACCTCGACCAACGGGTCGGGGTCGAGTGTTCCGCCGAACAGGCCGAACCGATCGTCGCCGGGCACGTCGTTGCCCTGGTTGAAGATGATCACGGCCGAGGCTCCAGCGGCATCGGCGTTCTCCGCCTTCTGGCGGAACGGGCACGTGCCGCGTTGGATCAGCGCGATGTTGCCGACCGGGAAGCCGGTGAAGTCCTCGGTCTCGCAACCGCTCGTCGATGCGCGATCACCATCCAGGTTGACGTCGACCACGGTCACCGCGGCATTGACAGCCGACCCGTCGGGTGAGTACGTCATCTCGAAGAAATCCTCCAGGCGCTCGTAGCTCGTTGCCACCGGCGCAACCTGCTCCATCACAGCCGAGAGCACGACAGGTCGCTCGTACGAGAACGACTGGGTCTCGACGTCGTAGCCGGCAGCCTCGAGCAGGTCTTCGACGTAGTCGGCCGATGCCTGATAGCCGGCTGTCCCGGCGGCGCGGGTGCCGCCGTTGGCGGTGGCGATCTCCTGGAACGCCTCCAGATGGGTCATCACCCCGTCGGCGTCGACTGCGTCACGCAGCGCCGAAGTGTCGATCGGCTGGTCGGCGCGGGCTGGGGTGGACAGGCTGACGGTCGTCGCAAGGGCGAGCGCGACGATGACGCCCCGCGAGCGGGTGGTTCGATTCATGGTTGTGGTCCTCCATGGGTGGCAATGTGCCGTGCCGGGAATGCACGGGTGGAAGGACCGAACGTACCGCGACATTCGCGCCGGTGCCAGACGGGGCGATCGTGCATGCTGGTGGCATGCCGGAACGCGACCCGAAGTCGACTCTCCATCGCTACCTGCAGATCGCACGTGATGCTCTGCTCTGGAAACTGGACGGGCTCTCCGAGTACGACGTGCGCCGTCCGTTGGTGCCGACCGGCACCAACCTGCTCGGTCTGGTCAAGCATGTGGCGAGCGTCGAGATCGGGTACTTCGGAGCGACCTTCGGCCGGCCGTTCGACGAGCAGCTGCCGTGGTTCGACGACGACGCCGAGCCGAACGCCGACATGTGGGCGACGGCCGACGAGTCGCGCCACGACATCATCGGGCTCTATCAACGGGCGTGGGCCCATTCCGATGCGACGATCGACATGCTCGACCTCGACTCGACCGGTCACGTGCCGTGGTGGCCCGACGATCGGAGCGAGGTCACGCTGCACACGATCCTCGTGCACATGATCGCCGAGACCAACCGCCACGCCGGCCACGCCGACGTCGTCCGCGAATTGATCGATGGCACGACCGGGCTGCGCCTCGACAACGGCAACATGCCGGAGGTCGACGAGGCGTGGTGGAGCGAGTATCGGGATCGGCTCGAACACGTGGCGCGAGAGGCGGGCTAGGAGACGCGCCGGAGATCGGCGAGCATCGCCGCGTACGCACCCGATGGTGCGCCTTCGGGTACGGCCGACTCAGGGACGATGTTGTCCATCTGGAGGCTCAGCGCGTCGGGGATGGTCGCATCGATCGTGATCTGCCACCACCAATCGTCGCCGTACTCGTAGCGCGCCACGACTCGCGCCCCGTCGAAGGTGCCGTCGAGCACCCTGGGCGCCGGACTCTGGTGCCACGAGTCGCCCCACATGGCGACGACTGCGTTCGGTTCGTCCGAAGGCGCGACCACGAGCAGTCCTTCCTGCGGGCCGTCGTCCGGATGCGACCACGTGTAGGCGATCGTGGTGAGGTTGCCTCGCGCGGCGATCGACACCTGCGCCGTCGCTGGCGAGTCCTGGAACGGATCGGTGGGCATCAACCGGAACTGGTTCGTCCCGGTCCAGGCACCGGCGTGCTCGGCAAGCGCATGCATGGCCGAAGTCTCGCAGGTCGGACAGATCCCGCGGACCGGCCCATCGATCGGAGGTGACACACTGCTCGGATCGAGTCGGTGCGCATCGACCAGTGGCTGCATGCCGTGCGGATCACCAAGACCCGCGCCGACGCGGCCAAGGCATGTCGTGGTGGACACGTGACGATCAACGGTGACACGGCCAAGCCGGCTTCGCCGGTGAAGATCGGCGACCATGTGGAGGCGCGCGTCAATCAGCGCCAGCGGATCGTCGACGTCACCAAGGTGATCACCAAACGGGTCGGTGCTGCCGCTGCCCTCGAGTGCTTCGACGATCACAGCCCGCCACCGCCCGAGCGCGACCCGTTCACGCCATTGTTCGCTGTGCGCGATCGCGGAGCGGGTCGCCCCACGAAACGCGACCGCCGCAAGATCGACCGCCTCCGCGGTCGCAGTCGCTGATCACGCAGGACCGAGCAGGTCCCAGCGGTTGCCGGCGATGTCGCGAAACACCGCGACACGGCCGTAGGCCTCTGTGCGCGGCGGGCTGACGAACTCGACGCCGGCCGACGCCATCCGGGAGTGCGCCGCGTCGAAGTCGTCGACACGGAGGAAGAAGCCGACGCGATCGGCGAACTGTCGACCCACCACGGCCGCCTGATCGCTCCCGTCGGCACGTGCGAGCAGGATGCCGGTCTGGGCACCGGGAGGCCTGACGACGACCCAACGCTTCGGCCGCCCATCGTTGGTGAGCGACGGGGAATCCTCGACGAGCTCGAAGTCGAGGACATCGACGAAGAAGCGAATCGCCGGGTCGTAGTCGTCGACGACGATCGCGATCAGCTCGAGTTGCAAGCCCAAAGGTTATGCAGGCCAGGGCGTGATCGCCGACGGGCCTCAGCGCAGGCCGCGTGCGAGGCAATCGACGAGCGTCGTCGCGATCGTCCCGTCGGGGTCGAGCGTCGGGTTGAAGATCGCCACCTCGATGCCGACCACGCGCCCCGTCTCGACCGCGGCCGCCAGTATCCCCTCCAGTTCGGCCCACGTGAGTCCGCCCGGCAATCGATAGTCGACGGCAGGCATCACGGCGTCGTCGAGCACGTCGCAGTCGAGGTGGATCCAAAAGCCTTCGAGCTCGGGCCGCACGAGCGTCTCGAACGCCGTCGCCAGTGCGGGCTGCAAGCCGTGCCGGCGAATCGTGTCCAGGTCGATCATCGTGATCGGCGTGTCCTCGATCCGCTGGCTCCCAGCGGCGTCGGCCTCTTCCACGTCGCGACGTCCGAGATGGACGACATCCTCATCCGAGACGAGCGGACCCAGGCCGTCGAGATCGGCGACGAGGTCGGGACCGCGCCCGGTCGCCAGGGCGAGGTCCATCGAAGCCGCCTCGCCGTTCGGTTCTGCTTCGGGTTGGTAGAAGTCGGCATGACCGTCGAGGAAGAGCAGTCCGTGACGCCCGCGACGGCGCGAGCGCCAGCATCGTCCCGAGCACGATCGAACAATCGCCACCGAGCACGATCGGGATGTCACCGCGATCGAGCACCTCCCCGGTCATCTCGGCGAGGGCGAGCGAGAAGTCGCGGATCGACCTTGGAATTCAGGATGCCGGTGTCGGGATCGCGGACGGGGTCGTACGGGAGCGGAGCCACGCGGCCCGCGCGGCGAGCCCCCAGCGCGTCTGCCAGCCCGCGATCGAGCAACGCCTCGGGCAAGTGCTCGACCCCACCCGGGAACAACCCGAGCACGGATGGCGCCTCGATGACGGCGTAACGCGGTGGCCACCCTCCAAGTGTGGCGGAGGGGTTGCGGCCGGTGTAGGCCAGCAACCTCTCCTGCGCCGAGGCATCGGCGCCGACCTCGATCTCGGGCTTGAAGACACCCTTGCGTTGCTCTTCGGTGAACTGGCCGTGGATCAACTCGTAGGCGGCGTCGGCGAGGCCTTCCGGCATCGTCGAGTCCTGTCCGGTGGCGGTTGCGATGTCCCAGCCGTGCAGCAGCTGATCGCTGAAGGCGATGCCGAGCGACGGTCCGGTCTTCTCGATCACGCCGTCCTCGCCGAAGTTGCTGAGCGTTTCGGATCGGGCTCGACGGAAGTCGGCCACCGGATCGGCGCTGAGGATCTCGGGTGGCGTCGGCGACGGAGGCGTGGCCTCCTCGCCGCGGGCCGAGCGCACGAAGTACTGCTGGGTCTCGAGCATGTGGTTCAGGAGCTGGCGCACGTCCCAGCCGTCGCACGGCGTCTCGGCGTCGAGCTGATCGGTGGCGCCGGCCACCTTGTTCAGCGTCCAGTGGCTGGCGCTGCGATAGAGATCGAGTAGGTCGGTAGTCATTCCAATGACCTCCTGTCCGATGTGACCGTATCGGTGTGATACCCGGAACGCGCTCGCGCGCAAAACTCCGGCTCACGACGCGCAACGACCGGCCCGTGCTGGGCCGGTCGCCGGGTGAGGGGTCGATGTCAGGCGTCGAGGCGCTTGGCGAGGGAAGGCACGACGATCGCTGCTGCGACCACGTGGGTCAGCATCAGCACCAGCTTCGAACCCGTGGAGGCGTCGACCGTCACGTCCGGGACGAGCGACAGGGCGGTCAGGGTGACGGTCGTGACCACGAACGTACGGCGAGGCTTGGCAGCCCACTTCGACATGGCGAGGGCGAGCACCGTGCCGATCACGGCTCCGATCATGGTGAGCTGGGCGAACCCGAACAGCGGGATCTGCTCACCGTCGACCTCGAGCGGGATGTCGACGGCACGGGCGACGACGGCGATCACGGTCGTGGCAGCGGCGGCGGCGACGCCCGACACGAGTCCGGCGGTCCAGAGCGCACGCCGACGGGAGGTGCGGGCGACGGGCGCCGAAGCGCTGCTGGTGTCGGTGCTCGTGTCGGTGACGGTGGTGGTGCTGAAGGTGGTGGACATGGCGACTCCTCTCGTTGCGAGGTAGCCCGGTGCTGCCTCTACCACTGCAACGAACGGCCGGGACCGAATGCGACAGCGCGTCGGAAGAACCCGGGAAATTTCCTGATGGCTCCGAAACGCCCCTGGTCAAGGCTCAGACCGGCTCGAGCACCTCGTCGAAGAACGAGAACACGTGGGCTTCCCAGCCGGCCGGGTCGGTGAGGCGGGCGCCGGTGTGGCCGGCCCCGGGTACGACCCAGGTCGACACCGTTTCGGGCGCCACCGCTTCGAATGCCGCCGCGGCGCTGATCTCCTCGGGACTGGTGCCGGCCGCGATCACGAGCGCCTGCTGGCCATCCATGGCCTCGAAGGCATCACGCATCTGCGTCGGGCGGGGAGCCCCGCTCATCGCCGCCGCGCCGAGCTGGGTGAAGCGGTCGACATACCGAATGAACGGTCCGCCACTGCCGTCGGCGACCATGCCCTCGTCGAGCGCGCCGCGGGCGGTCGTTCCCTCACCCACCACCGCTCGGATGCGGGGGTCGACCCCGGCGGCGGCGAATGCCTGCTCGCCCCCGACCGACATGCCGATCGCGCCGATCCGGCCGCCGACCACGTCTGGGCGGGTGCTGAGGTAGTCGACACCGGCCTCGATGTCGCGCTCGCCCCACCAGCCCCACAGCATCGGTCGACCTTCGCTCCCGCCGTGGCCGCGCATGTCGAGCATCAACACCCCGTAGTCGTGGTCGGCGAACAGTGTCGCCAGATCGAGCACGCTGTCGCGGGCGCTGCAGCAGCCGCCGAGGAGAACGATCGCCGCTCCGTTCTCGGACGGTATGTACCAAGCCTCGAGGTCGACGCCATCGTCGGTGGTGACGGTGACGTCCTCGTAGGCCATGCCGTGGTCGGCCGGCGTGGCGTCGCCGAGCGCGAAGTGGGGAGGGTTGCTGACGAACACGGCGAGCGCCGACGGCAGCACGATCGTCACGAGCGTGACGAGTCCGATCGGCACCGCCGCCAGGCGCCACCAACCGGGCATCGATCGAACGAGCCGGGTCGTTGCGAGGACGGTGAGACCGAGACCGAGCACGGTGGCGATGACGCCGGCAACGCCGGCGATCACGCTCGCTCCGGCCACCAGGTGGTGCACGCCGCTGAGGGCACCGACGATCAAGCCTGTGAGTGCGAACACGAGCAGGGCAACGTCGTGCCGAGCCCGCGTCGGCGGACGCGCCACTCGAGCGAGTGCGGCCGTCACCGCCAGTGTGATGATGGCGCCGAGCCATCCACCGCGTGTCGACACGGCGACGAGCCATGCCAGGGCGGAGCCTTCGGCCACCACGAGGACGGTGGGAATGCGGTTGCGGGTCGAGTCGGAGACGATCATGCGATCACTGTGCGCCGCGCCAGGGTCTGCCGTCGTCGGCCCGGGGGCCGCTTCGACCGGGTCGGTGCACACGCCGACGGGATGACCGGAGCGCGATCGCATCAGCCCTGGGACGTACGCCCTGGGGCCGTCAGGAACTGGATTCTGGTCCGATGCGATCGACGGCCGAATCGAACATGGTGGGGGAGTCACCTCGACCGATTGGAGTCCAGCCATGTTGCATCTCGATCTCAACCGAGTACTCGCTCACGACCGCCACACCCGGCTCGTCACCGATGCCGTCAACCGCAAGCTGACGTTCAGCAGCGTCCGTCGGCCCCGCTTCTCGCGGTTCGCATCGCGTTGACCGTTCGCTGAATCGGTGTCAGCTCGCTCTCATCGGCTGGATCACCTGTTCCGCGAAGCGCAGCGCCGGCTCGGGTTCGAGCGGGTGTCCGAAGTCGAACACGAAGTCGGTGATCCCCAGCTGCGTCAGGTGCGTGAGCCGATCGAGCCATTGCTCGGACGACTCGTCGGAGTCGGGGAGGTCGCCGGCAATCGTCACGCAGCTCGCGATCGCACCAGGATCGCGACCCGCCGCACTGGCGGCGGCGTCGACGATCCCGCGCTTGCGCTTCCAGTCCTCGTCGCCTGGGAAGAACATGTTCCACATGTCGGCCTGCCGGCCGACGATCGGCAGCCCCACCTGCTCGCCGGCGCTGCCGATGCAGATCGGTGGGACCACCTCCGGACGCGGTGTGGCGGCAGCGTCGTCGATCTGGAAGTACGTGCCGGTGAAGGTGGGGTGCTCTTCGGTCCACATCAGGCGGCAGATCTGCACCACCTCTTCGAGCTGCCGCAACCGAACAGCGGTCGTCGGGAAGTCGTAGCCGTACGACCGGTATTCGGACTCGCGCCAGCCACCCCCGATGCCGAGCATGAATCGCCCGCCGGAGAGCACTTGCAGCGTCGACGCCATCTTGGCGGTGAGGGCCGGGTTGCGATACCCATGGCCGAGCACGTGGTGGCACAGATGCACGTCGGGAAACCTGGCTGCCAACCAGGTGAGCGTCGTCCAGCCCTCGAGGAAACCCTCCGTCCTGTCGCTGTCGAAACCGTAGAAATGATCGGCGATCCACACCGAGTCGAAATGCGGCAACACCTGCGGCAGGATGTGTTGCTCCTGGTACATCACGATCGGTTGGAAGCCACTCCCGGCGTGCCCGGCGACAGGCGAGAGCCATCCGAACTGGAGCATGTCGACATCCTGGCACGCAAGGCTGACCGGGTCCTGAGCCTGCGAACGGATAATTCGGCACACGCGTGATATCGGTGTGCGTACGCTCACGCGATGCCTGACGTATGGGCGCTCGGGGATTCGTATGAGCCGTACGTCGGGCGCTGGAGCCGGCGAGTCGCCGTCGAGTTCCTCGATTGGCTGGCGATCCCCGAAGGTCGCCGGTGGATCGACGTCGGGTGCGGCACCGGAGCCCTGACGCGCACGATCCTCGATCGCTGTGCGCCCAGCGACGTGATCGCCGTCGATCCGTCGAAGGGGTTCAGCGACTACGCCGCCGCCCACGTCGACGACCCTCGCGCCCGCTTCATCGTCACCGACGCCGCTCACCTGCCGGCGGGCGTCGCCGACGTGGTGGTCTCGGGGCTCGTGCTCAACTTCGTGCCGGATCCAGGCGCCGCGTTGAGTGCGATGCGCAGCGCTGCGCCGGACGGTGTGGTGGCCGCCTACGTGTGGGACTACGCCGGGCGGATGGAACTGATGCGGTACTTCTGGGACGCCGCCGTGGAGCTCGACCCGGCCGTGCACGAGCTCGACGAGGGTGTCCGGTTTCCGCTGTGCCAACCCGATCAGCTCGAGCAACTGTTCACGCACGGCGGATTGGGCGACGTGTCCGTGACGTCGATCGAGATCGAGACCAGGTTCGCCGACTTCCAGGACTACTGGGGGCCGTTCCTGCTCGGTCAGGGTCCGGCTCCCGGCTATCTCATGTCGCTCGACGAGACGCATCGCAACCGGCTTCGAGACTGGATCCACGTCGATCTCCCGATGCAGGAGGACGGTTCGATCGAGCTCGTCGCCCGAGCCTGGGCAGTCCGCGGGCAGTCGGCCGGCTGACGAGCGTCAGGACGACGATCGTCAGTACGACGTATCACCGTCGGTCACGTCACTCCTCCCAACGACTTGCGCATCACCGAGGCGTGGATCGGGACGACTGCGTACACCACCGATGCGGGGTCGATCTCGGCGAGATCGCGATCCTCGATGTGGTGGTATCCGAGACCGGCGTACCACCCGGCAAGCCGCTCGGTGTGAGGGTGTGCGGTTGCCGGCACGAGCAGCTCGAGCTGGATCGCGTCGGCACCGGCGCCACGGGCGCGCTGCTCGGCGAAGTCGACCAGTTGCCGGCCGAGCCCGCGTCCGCCGTGTGCGGGATCGACTGCGAGCGCCCCGAACCAACCTGTGCGCGCATCGAGCAACCGCACGAACACGGAGCCGACGAAGCGCCCGTCGAGCCGTAGTGCGCCCAGTTCGCCGCCGGTGATCGCCACCGCCACCTCGTCAGGCGTCGTGCGCGGTAGATCTTGTGTCCACATGCCGCGCTCGGCGGTGGAGTAGGCGTTGTTGATCAACCCGACCAGTTCGGCGACGACAGCCGGGTCATCAGCCGCCTCGACGGCGGGCACGGCGACGACGGGCTGCGTTGACGCCATCGCCAACTACTGTGCCACAGCGATGCGAGCGATCGTCTGCCAGGAGTACGGCCCTCCCGAGTCGCTGAAGCTGATCGATCTCGCCGATCCGATCGCGCGACCCGGTCAAGCCGTCGTCGACGTCGCATTCGCTGCCGTCAACTATCCCGACGTGTTGATGATCGCCAACCGCTACCAGGTCTCGATCCCGCCGCCGTTCGTGCCGGGAAGCGAGTTCTCGGGCGTCGTGGTCGCCGTCGGCGAGGGGGTCGACACGGTGCAACCGGGCGACCATGTGTTCGGCGCCTCGATGACCGGCGCCTTCTCCGAGCAGATCGTGGTGCCCGCCGACCGCATTGCGCAAGGTGCCCGAGGCGATCGCCCTCGAGGCTGCCGCCGCGTTCTGGATCGCGCACGCGACCGCCTACCACGCGCTGCGTTCGATCGCCGAGGTCCAGCCCGGCGAACGGGTCGTGGTACTCGGCGCCGCCGGCGGCGTGGGCTTGGCGGCGGTCGAGTTGGCGGTCCTGCTCGGCGCACAGGTGATCGCCGCCGCATCAACCGCTGACAAGCTGGCGTTGTGCCGCCAACGCGGCGCCACCGATGTCGTCAACTACGCCGAGGTCGACCTCCGCGAGGTGTTGCGCCAGATCGCTCCAGATGGCGTCGACGTGGTCATCGACCCCGTTGGCGGGCCACTCTCCGAGCGGGCCTTGCGGGCCCTGCGATGGAAGGGTCGCTTCGTCACGCTCGGGTTCGCCTCCGGTGAGATCCCTCGGATCCCGCTCAACCTCGTGCTCCTCAAGGGCTGCGTGATCAAGGGCTTCGAGGTCCGCACGTTCCCACAGGTCGAGCCCGAGCTCGCCGCTCGCGACGAGCACGAGTTGATCGAGCTGCTCTCGACCGGTCGGATCGCCCCGCACATCTCCGCCATCTACGGCCTCGAGCAGGCTGCAGTGGCGCTGGCCGAGGTGGCCGGGCGGCGTTCGACGGGCAAGGTCCTGCTCGCGCCGTGATGTCGATCCTCTTCCTGTGCACCGGCAACGCGGCGCGTTCGGTGATGGCCGGAGTCGCCTTGCGTCAACGCCGAACCGACCTCGAGGTCGAGACGGCCGGCACGCTCACCGTCGACGGCCTGCCGATCAGCTGGCGGACCCGGGCCGCGCTCGACGACGTGGGGCTGCCATGGCCGCGGCACGCCAGCCGTCAGGCCGGCAGCGACGTCCTGCACGCCGCCGACGTGATCATCGGGATGGCGCCCGAGCACATCGAATGGATCCGGCGCGAGCATGCCGATCTCGCCGATCGGGCGGTGACGTTGATCCGGCTCACCAAGCAGCTCACGCCGACCCGACTGCGCCCCTGACGGAACGGATCGCGGCGCTCGACCTGGCACATGTGCGAGCTCGAGCAGTGGGAGGAGATCGTCGACCCCGGTGGGGGTGAGGTCGAGGCGTTCGTCCAATGCGCACACGAGATCGTCGGCCTCGTCGACCGGCTCGCCGAACTGCTCTGAGCGCTACAGCCGCTCGAGCCACGGATGGGAGGGGATCGTGGTCCTGAGCGCGTCTAGCGAGCCACGATCTCGCATCGGCGGCGAGGGTTGGCTGGACGAGATCGAAGTCGTGAACATGCTTGGGCTCGGCAGATCGGGCCATGTACAGCAGTTGCACTTCGGGGCGCACGATCGGCACACCTGATCGGCTGACGGTCGCAAGCTGCTCCACCGGGAGCCTGATCCGGTCGTCACGGCGAAACGTCCACGTCGACCCGTCGATCGACTCGACGAACAGGTCGAACTCCATCGTTGTCGAGTGTGCCTGCAGTTGGAATGCCGGTCGTTCGATGGGATCGCCGTTCCACCGGCGCCACCCCGAACCCGGGGGATCGATGCAGAACAACTGCCAATCCGTCTGGAATGCGGCATGGACCGTGGCCTGGTCGGAGCTGCGCACCACCACCTCGATGTCGTGGTGGGGGCGGGTCTGCTCGCCCAGCCAGAGGTCGATCGCCCACCCGCCGGCGACCGCCCACCACACGCCGACGGCGTTCATGACCGCCGCCACGGTCTCGGGCACGAGCATCACCAGAGTCTGTCCGACGACGATCCGGTGATCATCGCTCAGTTCGAGATCATCGTCAGGTTCACCGAGCCGAGGGCCAGAAGACCCGGCGTGTTCAGTCACACGAGCTGAGCACGGCGGCGAGCTCGTCAGCAGTGATCGCGCGAAACGGATTCGCCACGTTACGGTCGAGGGCATGTCAGGAGAAGGGACAGTCTGGGACCACGGACCGCAATATCCCGACCTCTGGCCGGAACCGGCCGGTGAGCCGGCGGTCGGGCTCGGCGATCCCACACCACCGTCCCCGTCGCCCGTCGACATCGATGCGCGGGAGGCCGCGGAGCGCCCGGCACCGCAGCCGCGGCCGGCTCCGAAGCGGCCACCGGCGTGGTGGCGCCGGCGGATCCTGGGTCTGGCGGTATGGGCCTGGCTGGTCGCGGTCGCGGCGATCGTCGTCGTGGCCGTGATCGCCACGACATCGGGTGGGGACGACCCACAGCTCGTGATCGATACGACGACGCCGTCAACGGTCTCGGTCGTCGCCACCGGCGACGATCGCACCGAGCGTCGCGCCGACCCTGCCACAAACCGTCCCCGCGACCGTCCCCCCGACGGTTCCCGAGCCCACGATCCCGCCGGCGACCAGCCCACCGGTCACGCCACCGCAGGTGAGCGTTGCCCCGCCATCGGTCCCGGACACGACGGTCGCACCGCCGTCGACGACGGCCGCGCGCGCCGCCGACGGTGGCCCCCGATGGCCCGGTCGTTCTGATCGGCGGCCGCGTCGCGCCGTGCGACTTCGGCAGCAACTGCCTGGTCGCCGGCTTCATCATCCAGGGATTCGACCACCAGCCGTCGGTGTTCGTGTGCGAGTTCGCCGACGGCAGCCGCTACCCGTTCGAATTCTCCAGGCAAGGCGTCGCCCGCGCCTGCGCCACCGGCAACACCAACGGCTCGATCACGATCGAGGTCGAAGGCGTCCGGTCCGAGACCTTCACCCGGCCGTAGCGCGAACCAGCGCGGGCCTCAGCCGGCACGGGCTCCAGGATCCTCGTCGCGGGCGCCCAGCGAGGGCCGGGGCGTTGACGGCCGATGTCCACACCTGGGTCTCGAGCATCTCCCGAAACGGCACCGCTTCGTCGAGACTCCCGAAGTCGAGGGCGACGACGATGTAGCACGGATCATCGAACGGGCGGCTGACGTGCGACCGGCGTGGCCCACTGAACGCTCGTCAGCAGAGTTGCAGCTCGCGATGCTCGGGGTGATGCCGTTGGGTGCTCGGTCGATGGTGGTGCCGGTGTGGAACACGGTGCCGTCGGGTCGGGTCCAGGTGGCGATCCGATCGGGTGTCATCGACAGGTTCCATCCGCCTTCGTGGACCAGATGGTGGTGCTTGGCTGATTCGCAGAGCGGGTCCGAGATTGTCGAGATCTGTCGTTCCGCCGTGTTCCCAGGGGACGATGTGGTGGATCCGGCAGTCATCGAAGGGGACGCTGCAGGTCGGGTACATGCAGGTCGCGTGCATCGCCCGCAGGGCTTGGCGTTGGGCGGGTGTCGCCAGCCGGGCGGCACGTCCGACGTCCATGGCGCGTCCGTGGCGGTTGAGCACGATCGGGATGATCTCGGCGTCACAGGCCAACTGGCGCACGGTCGAGACCGGCAAGGGCCTGTCCGTCGGAGAGCTCGCACACCGAGTTGGCGTGCAACCCGTCGCGCAGGGTCTGCTCAGTCGATGAGCACGACCAGTTCCACGACCCGTTCGCCGGCGTCGCCGCCGCTGACACGGCGTTGATCACGGCTTCGACCTGCAACTGGTCCCAGGCCAGTTCGCCGTTGCCGGGCTGGCGGCGGAGTTGGCGGCGGGCGCGGTCGATCCCGGCCCACAGCTTGGCGTCACGGACCGGGTCGAGCGAGATCAGGGTGTGGCGCATCCCCGACTCGCGATCGGTCCACCGCTTGACCTTCGACAACTGGCGCTGCTTGTCCAACTCGTCGGCATCGGACTCCCGGCCGCGACCGAGTTGAGATGCCGAGCCAGATCACGACACGTCCGATCGAACAGATCGACACCTGACCGCTCGGCGTCCTTCAACAGTTCGGCACCGAAGGCCACGAACTCGGCCTGTGGTCGGTTCATCGAGGTTGCGGATCGCACCGGCGATGGCATCGACATGACCCAGCCGACACGGTGCCGGCCGCCAAGGCATCCTCGAACCCCGGCATCACCGAACACACCCGCTCACGCTCATCGGCAGTGCGAGCATCCTTGCCGGACTGGCGGCCCTCACGAGCCAACAGATCACGCGGCGCCTCGCCACGGCCCTGCTCGGCCAACTGGCGTTGCCGGCGGGTGACGCGCACCTTGACCGCATCGACCCACGCCGTCAACTGCGCGATCTGCTCGGTCACCGACGCCAACTGATCGCGATCCATCACATCCGGCTCGGCCGCCCGCAGCGCCGCAAACGCGGCATCGGGGTCGGGTGTTCGCATCACACACCTCCAATCATCAGTGGACTGACAGGAGGGGAAGTCGGTCCGCACATCATGCGCAGGGGGTGTGACAGCGATCCGGCCGAGCCGTCGATGCGCCCCTCGACCTTGCATTCTGACCAGCTCTCGGCTAATCTACAACCGAATGGTTGTAGATTCTCACGACGCGCGACAGGCAGACCAGCTCTTCCACGCATTCGCCGACGCCACGCGTCGCGACATCGTGCTGCACGCCATGCACGGCGAGCACACGGTGTCGTCGCTGGCGCGTCGATATCCGATGAGCTTCGCCGCCGTCCAGAAGCATGTGGCCGTGCTCGAGCATGCCGAGCTCATCACCAAGACCCGGCGAGGACGCCAGCAGCTCGTGCGCACCAACCTCGACGGCGTCCGCCGAACCCGCTTCCTGCTCGACCAACTCGAATCGGTGTGGCGTAGCCGTATCGATCAAATCGGCGAGATCGTCGCCGAACTAGATGAAGGAGCCACCTCATGACTGTCACCGATGTCCAGAAGGACCCCGGCACGATGACGATGACCATCACCACCGCATTCGACGCCCCAGTCGATCAGGTCTGGAGGGTGTGGAGCGACCCTCGCCTGCTCGAGCGTTGGTGGGGTCCGCCGACCTATCCGGCGACCGTGGTCGAGCACGATCTCTCGCCCGGCGGCACGATCAGGTACTACATGACCGGTCCCGAGGGCGACCGGCACGGCGGATGGTGGCGCGTCATCTCGGTCGACCCACCGCACGCGCTGGAGTTCGAGGATGGCTTCTCCGACGAGAGTGGTCGACCCAACGCCGACATGCCAACGGTGATCAACCGCGTGCAACTCAGCGACTCGCCCAACGGCGGCACCCAGATGTCGATCCTGGCCAAGTTCCCGTCACCCGAAGCGATGGAGCAGATGATGACGATGGGCATGGACGAAGGATTCACCGCCGCCATCGGCCAGATCGACGCGCTGCTCGCGACCCAGTCGGCGTAGGGCCCTCAGGCCCGACGATGTCCCGGTGATCCGCCCACGAACACGCCGTGCGCCTTCGTGCAAAGTGCCGACCTCCGTCGCGCGACAATCACTGATGGCAGCGCGTCGGGCCGCTGCCGGTCTGGTGACGCCGAGTCTCGGAGGACGCGATCAGGATGAAGGGACAGCTGGACGTGAAGACCCCGGCCGAGTACATCGCCGCGGTCGACGACAAGCGCCGGTCCGACATTGCCGCACTCGATGCGCTGATTCGCAAGCACACGCCGAAGCTCGAGCCGGTCATCATGGCCGGAATGCTCGGCTACGGGCCGTTTCACTACCGCTATGCGAGCGGCCGAGAGGGCGACGCCTGCAAGCTGTCGATCGCCAGCAACGCCTCGTACATCTCGCTGTACTGCTTCGCCACCGACGCCGAGGGCTACGTCGCCGAGCGATACGTCGACCGGCTCCCGAAGGCCAGCATCGGCAAGTCCTGCGTGCGGTTCAAGAAGTTGGCGGACCTCGACGAGCGAGCGCTCGTGGCGCTCATCAAGGAGACCGCCAAGATGGGCCTCGTCGCCCGCTGAGTCGGACTCGTTCCTCAGCGCATCGCGGTGTCGATGTCGGAGCGGTGCTGTGTCCACCACGCACGGCGACGGTCGAAGCGTTCCATACCGCCCATCGCGTTCCACATGTCGATGAAGTTCTGATCGCCTGCCTGCACACGACGCAGGACGAACTCGCCTCCACGGGCAATCGTGTCGTCGAGCGCCTCGACCAAGGCCGACCGTCCCTCTCCGTCCAGTCCGTACGAGTCGGCGACGAGCCGGAGCCGGCCGGGCACATCGACCGGACCCCAACCGAGACGGGCCCGCGACAGCTCGTCGTCGACCGGTACGCACATCCGCGCGAAACAGGAAACGTCGTAGACGGCACGTCCCGGCGCGGCGAAGTCGAAGTCCAACAGTGCGACGGCACGACCGTCGACGAACACCACGTTCTCGAGGCACACATCGTTGTGGCAGACGATCGGCCCACCCTCTGGATCGTCCAGCTCGTGGCTCCACGTGTCGTCGTCGCTGGGCTCGTAGGTCGTAGCAGCGTCGTGAAAGGCACGCATCAACGTGGCAATCGAGGCCAAGGCCTGATCGGTCTGGGCCCAGTCGGGATAGGGAGGGAGCGGTACGTCGCCCGCGATGAAGACCAGGCGTTCGCGGCCGTCGGGGTCGACGCCGACCGGTCGTGACGCGCCCGTCGAACCCCACTCGAGACAGATGCGTCAGAAAACGATGGATCGATGGCGTGTGAGGATTCGACGGGCGCAGAACGTGATCGCCCGATCTGATCACCGCTCCGTTGTTGGCGACCCCACCGTCCAACGCGATCTCGGTCATCCTCCGAGTCTGGCCCACGGGCGGGCAGATCGCGAGGCGGGCCTATGCTCCGGCGGTGCTGGACCCGCTCGATGCCGACGAGGTCGCGCGCACGTACTCGCTCGGTGACGAGGCGGTGATCAGCGGACCGGTGGCCCGCGGCGAGGTAGGTCAAGTCTGGAAGCTCACGACCGACGACGGTGTCTTCGCCGTCAAGGAGCCGTTCGAACGTCCGGACGTGGTCGAGGTGGAGGACGACGCCGCATTCCAGGATCTCGTCGCCGCCACCGGCCTGTCGATGCCCCCTGTCATTCGCACCGTCGAAGGACGCGTGCTCGCGGACATCGGCTCGGCATGCGTTCGGGTCTACGGCTGGGTCGATCTGCTGGGACCTGACCGCACCCTCGATCCGGTGGCCGTCGGTGCCGCCGTGGCAGCGGTGCACCGTGTCCGCTACAGCGGCGCCAACGGACTGCATCCGTGGTACACCGACCCGGTCGGTGCCGACCGATGGGACGAGTTGATCGACGCGCTGAGGGCTGCCGGTGCTCCGTTCGCAGAACGGTTGGCCGAGCAGCGCGACGAGCTGGTCGCGCTCGAGCAGCTGATCCGAGCCCCGTCGAACGTCCAGGCGTGTCATCGCGATCTGTTCGCCGACAACGTGCTGCCGAACTCCGCCGGCGAGGTGTGCATCATCGACTGGGAGAACAGCGGGCTCGCCGATCCCGGCGAGGAGCTCGCCCTGGTGCTGTTCGAGTTCAGCTGTGGGAGCCCCGATCGGGCGCGCTCGCTCCACGCTGCCTACCGCGAGCACGGTGGTGTCGGCGTGATCGACGGACCGGGTTCGTTCTCGATGGTGATCGCCCAGCTCGGGCACATCGGGGAGCTGTCGTGCCGGCGCTGGCTCGACCCGCAGCGCCGGGACGAGCGCTCTCGCAACGAAGGCCGGGTCGACGAATTCCTCACGGAAGGGATCTCGCGCGATCTGATCGAGATGGTGCTCGACTCGCGTCACGCGCTAGCCGCACAATTCCGATCCGGCCCACTCGGTGCCGGGACTACGCTCGTCACGTCCATTGGCGGCGGCCGAGAGGAGCGGGGACATGTCCAGGGGATGTCGAGTTGTGGCGGCGGCGGCGCTGGCTGCACCGATCGTGGTGCTGGGCCCGGTGTCGCCGGCGATGGCGCTCAACGTCGTGGCTGTCACCACCACGTCCGATGTGGTGAACGGCGGCGACGGGGTGGTGTCACTGCGGGAGGCCTTCACGATCGCCAATTCGGACAGCGACGACACCCAGATCACACTCGTCGCCGACGCGCTGTATCGCTTGTGCGACGTCGTCACCACCGCGACCGACGAGGACGCCAACGTCGACGGCGACCTCGATCACACCGCCGCCAATGCACTGACGATCATCGGCAACGGTGCCGAGATCCGCACGGCCTGTCCCGGCGAGCGCGTCGCCCACCACGTGAACACGGCGGCTCGATCGCGCTCGGCGACCTGCTCGTCGCCGGCGGTGACCTCGGTCTCGGCGAACCCGGTAGCGCGCTGCTGTCGGCCGGCGACGTCTCGATCGACAGCGTCACGTTCACCGACAACACAGGCGGCCCGGCGGTGGAGGTCGGCGAGTTGGGCTTGGGAGGCGCGACCGTGTCGGTGACCGGTAGTCGGTTCAGCGACAACGGAGGTGGCATTCGCGTCAACAGCTCGACGTCGACGATCAGCGACACCGAGTTCGTCGGCAACCAAGGCGCGGCGGTCACCATCGACCATGGCTCGTCGACGATCACGAACGTGCTTGCCCGCGAGAACACACGGGGTATCACCGGCATCGACGGAGCGATCTCGGTCACCGGCTCGCACGTGCGCGACAACTTCGGCTACGGCATCCGCAACACGGGCAACTCACCGACCGGCATGCCATTGACCGTCACCGACACGATCGTCGAGCGCAATCGTGCCGCGGGTGTCGAGTGCTCGTACTGCACGAACCTGACGATCACCGGGTCGACCATCACCGATACCGTGCCCGACGGGTTCGGCGGGTCAGGTGTCTCGTTCATCCAGAACCTCCCAGGTCCGAGCGTGACGATCACCGACTCGGTGATCAGCGGCAACGCCGCCACCGAACACGGCGGTGGGGTCCTGCTGCGGGTGACCGACGGCCAGGTCGGCTCGGTCAACATCAGCGGTACCACGATCACCGGCAATCGCACCGGGTTGTTCGGCGACGGGGCCGGGATCTACGCCACGTCGACCAACCTGACCCTGACCAACAGCCACGTCGACGGCAACATCGCCAAGCCGAACGACATCCTCGTCGGCGGGTCGGGTGGCGGCATCGCCATGACCGACGGCGGGTCGCTCACCGTCACCGGGACGACGATCGACGACAACGTCGCCGATGCCGGCGGCGGTGGCGTGACCCTGCTCGACGTGCCGACGGCATCGTTCACGGCCAGCTCGATCTCCGACAACACGGCCGAGGGCTTCGGCGGCGGCGGTTTCGAGGCGGTCGGCACCGGCTCGTCGTACTCGTTCGTGGAGACCACGGTCGACGGCAACACGTCTCAACTCGCCGGCGGCGGGATCGACGTCGCGACCAGCGGCAGCGGCGTGCAGGTGCTGCTCGACAGGTCGACCGTCTCCGACAACACCACGGTCGGTTCGAACGGCGGTGGTGTGTTCACCAACACTCCGCTCAGCGCGCTCACGATCCGCAATTCGACCGTCACCGGCAACACCGCGTCGTCGATCGGTGGCGGCGTCGCCGCCCTGCAGTCGGGAACGATCACCCTCGAGCACGCCACGATCGTCGACAACTCGGCGCCGACCACGGCCAACGTGCGTACCCAGGCCGGTGCGCTCACGTCGTTCGGCTCGGTGATCGCCCTGGCGCAGGGAGGGGCAACGACTGCGACACGTTCTCGGGGCCGACCGATCAGCCAGGGATACAACGTCTCGGGCGCCAACACGTGTGGCTTCGGCGCCGGTGCCGGCGACCTGCCGGCGGCAGGCAATCCCGTGCTCGGTGGGCTCGTCTCGGTCGGCGGGCCGACCGCCGTGCGCGTGCCGCTCGCCGGCAGCCCGCTCGTCAGCGCCATCCCCCCGGCCGCGTGCGATCTGACCGTCGACCAGCGCAACGCATCCCGGCCGCTCGGCGCCGGCTGCGAGATCGGCAGCGTCGAGCTCGTCACCGCTGGTGTCGTTCCGGTCGACGACTTCGTGAGCATCCCGTCCGGCCGGCGGTCGCCGACCGTGATCGAACCACTCCGGAACGACTACGACCCCGGCAAGCGGTTGCTGTGGAGCTCGCTGCGAATCGTCGATCGGCCCGATCACGGAACGGCATCGATTACCGCCCACGGCCGGATCCTCTACAAGGCCGACAAGCGCTTCAGCGGCACCGACTCGATCACCTACCAGGTTTGTGTTCGGCCGCCGCGGCGTCCGAGCGGTGTTCGGCCCGACTGCGTCACGGCGGTCGTGACCATCACGGTCGGCCGGCCGTAATGCGACCGCTGCCCGGTGCGAGATGGGTGACGTCGACTCGCTCGGGGAGGCTCATGTCGCGCTCGCCGAGGGTCGGTGGAGCGACGCCCGGGCCGGCTTCGAGCAGGTGATCGCCAACGGCGCCTCGGGCGAGGCGTGCCTCGGGCTGGCGACGGCGCTGTGGTGGTTGGGCGACAGCCATGCCAGTGTCGGCCACGCCAGCGGGCCTACGTGCTGTTCCGGGAGGCTCGACGTCGAGGGTGCGGTCCAGTGCGCGGTCTGGCTGGGCATCACGTACAAGGCGAACTTCGCCAACTTCGCTGCCGCCAACGGCTGGATTGGGCGTGCCGAGCGGCTGCTGGCGCCACTCGAGCCGGGGCTGTTGCACGGCTGGGTGTACGTCGCGCGCGCCTACCGGATGGCTGATCTCGATGCCGCCGAGACCTTGACCGTCCGGGCGGTCGAGCTCGGTCGTGTCGGCGGGTGACGCCGATCTCGAACTCGGCGCGATGTCGCAGTTGGGGCTGATCCGAGTGGGTCAGGGCGAGTCGCGGAGGGCTTCGCCCTGATCGACGAGGCGATGGCGGCCGCGCTTGCCGGGGAGCGGTCGAACCTGGACACGGTCGTCTACACGTGCTGCGACATGCTCAATGCTTGTGAGCTGGCGAGTGACCTGGAGCGGGCTGCGCAGTGGTGTCGGGTCGCCGACGAGTTCGTGGACACGCTACGGCTGTCCGTTCCTCTACGCCGAGTGCCGCCTCTACTACGGGAGCGTGCTGTTGGCCAAGGGTCGGTGGGAGGATGCCGACCGCGAGCTGACCGCCGGCGTGCGGATCACCGCAGGTGCGTGTCCCGGCCTCCACGCCAGGGCGCTCACCCGTTTGGCCCGGTTGCGCGTCCGTCAGGGGCGGCTCGAGGACGCCGCACACATCCTGGCCGGCGTCGATGTCGACGGCGAGGCCGAAGCGATGCTGTCGCTCGCCGCGATGCTGATCGCCCGCGGCGACGCGCAGGCGGCCAGCCGTCAGCTGCAGCAACGCCTCCAGCACGTCGCCGAGCATCGGTTTCACCTCGCGGCGGCGCTCGATCTCCTCATCGATGCCTGTCTCAGCCGGCGACGTGCCGACGGCCGCCACGGCCGCCGATCGGCTCAGCGCTCGTCGTCGGCGGCGCCCACAGTCACAGCTCGGGGCGCTGGCTGCGAGTGCCCGCGGCCGGGTGTTGATCGCCCAGGGCGCCAGCGAGGCGGCGGCCACCGAGCTGCGCTCCGCGGTGGCGACGTTGTCTCGCCTCGAGCTGCCGTTCGAGCTGGCTCACGCCCAGCACGACCTCGGCCGGGCTTGGTCGACACCCGCGCGACGCGGCGATCGACCACCTCCGCCGGTCGCTCACCGGTTTCGAGGAGCTTGGCGCCGTCCTCGACGCCGATCGCGTCGCCGCCTTCCTCCGCACGTTGGGTGTGCCCGCTCGCACCGGCGCCAAGGGTGGCGGGCGCTGACCGATCGCGAGCAACAGGTGCTCCGGCTCCTGTCCGCCGGCCTCTCCAACCCCGAGATCGCCCAGCGACTGCACGTCAGCCGCAAGACCGCGGCGCACCACGTGAGTCACATCCTCACCAAGCTCAACTTGCGCAACCGGGCCGAGATCGTGCGCCTATGCGATGCGCGGAGTCGGCTCAGCGCCACTGACGACCAATCCTCGCATAGGTCACCTGCCCGATGCTCGCCGGGCCCGGCGTCTCAGCTCGGACACATGACTGATCCATCGAGACGTTCCAGATCCCGATCGAGGCCGCCGAGTGCTACGAAGCGGAGTTCGTTCCCGCCTTCTTCGCCCAGTGGGCACCGATCCTGTGCACGCGGCAGCCGTCACCGCCGGCCAGACCGTGCTCGACGTCGGGTGCGGCACCGGCATCGTCGCCCGGACCGCTGCCGACCTCGTCGCCCCCGCCGGTTCCGTCACCGGTCTCGACTTGAACGAGGCCATGTTGACGGTTGCCCGCCGCGTCCGGCCCGACCTCGACTGGCGCCAAGGCGACGCGGGCGCGCTCCCGTTCGACGAGCAGACCTTCGACGTCGTGCTCAGCCAGATGGCGCTCATGTTCGTGCCTGACCGCGCCGCTGCGCTGCGCGAGATGGCCGAGTCGCAGCCGCGGAGGCACGGTGCGGTCTGCTCGTCCCGAGCGAGCTCGAACGACAGGTCGCGTTCGCGCCGTTCGTCGACATCGTCGCCCGCCACGCCGGCGCCCGAAGCGCTGTCGTTGATGAGCAGCTACTTCGTCTGCGGCAGCCTCGACCAGCTGACGGCGCTGGTGGAGGCGGCCGGGCTCACGTCACGACCGCCGCATCGAGGCCGGCACCTACACGGCACCGTCCATCGACGCCGCCGTCGCCAACGAGATCGAGAGCACGCCCACTGCGAGAGCGCATCAGCGACGAGGTGTACGAGCGGATCCGTGACGATGCCCACGACGTCCTGGCGCCGTTCACGACGTCGGACGGCAGGGTGGAGGCTCCCTTCGAGTGCAACGTGGTGGCGGCAAGCCGGACGTGAACAGCCCGCTCAGTCACCACCCGATGCGACATTGCTGAAGGCGACGAACACGGCGTTGTCGTTGGCGAACGTGCCGGTCATGCGCGGGAACTCCTGGCTCGGGTAGGTGGTGGCCCATCGGTTCGTGCCGATGGCGGTCGACATGGCGTCGAGGTTGGTCCACATAGCGAACATCGTGTCGCCGGCCACGTAGTAGGGCCAGGAGTATCGGACGCCGTCCCACGGCTGTCGCCACCGCACCGAACCATCGGCGAGCTCGTAGGCGACCATTTCGGAAGTGATCGTGTCGACGACGTACACGGCGCCGTCCCCGATGGCCCACACGTCGTCGTACGGCGGCGCGCCGGGCATCGTCCAGATCAGTTCGCCGGTCGCCGCGTCGGTGCCGTTGGTGGGTTCGTCTTGTCCGCCCGACACCATGACCCCGTCGGCCACGGGGCCGAGGTCACCGCTGTCCGACCGCCACAGCTCGTTCCCGGAGTTGGCGTCAAGCACGACAGGACCGGGCAGCACGATCACCATGTCACCGTCAACGGATGCACCGAAGAAGCCGACCACGTAGCCCGGGGGGACGGCCACGTCGGTCGACCAGAGCTCGGCACCCGTCGCCCGGTCGAGGGCGCTGAAACCGGCTGAGTCACTTTCGGCCGACTGCAGGATCACGACCGTGTCGGTGGTCGCGATCGGCGCCGCGTCCTCGATCGGCGACCGCCACAGCACTGATCCCGAGATCGGATCGAAACCGACCGTGGCCCGCCCTTGGGCGTCTTCGAGCCCGACGACGGCGACGACCGACGCGATGAACGGTCCTGTTGGCACCAACCCGACATCGATCTGCCACAGCGACTCTCCATCGTTGACGTCGATCGCCACGAGATGAGGTGTACCGGGCTCGCCCGTGGTCGGATCGGCCAGCTGTTCAGCCATGTACACGATCTGGCCCGTGGCGGCGGCCACTGATCGTCGGGCGGCACCGCCGGCGCACTTGACCCAGCGCAGTGAGCCGGAATCGATCTCGTAGCCGGCCAGTGCCGGGGCTCCCTGGTTAGTGCACTGGTCGCTGGGTGGGGGATCGCCCGGGTCGATCGTGGCGACCGGGAGCGATGCGAGCACCCGGGTGTCGATGGTCGACTCCTCCGACGATGTCGGCGCGACGGTCAGGTCGGCCGAACGGGCGTCGTCAGCATCGTCATCGCCGCCGGTGCAGGCCGTGAGCACCGAGCAGACGACGATCACGGACACGCCCAAGCGACCCCGTCCACGACGCATGTTGTCCCCTTCCCGCAGCACCCGACTGCGATCGGGTGGAGCATCATCATCGCTGAACGGCGCATGGCACACCGGTGAACGGAAGTCAAGTCGGTGACACCGAGACGGCCACCGCCTGACATTTCCATGAGCAATTCCTTGATCGAAGGGGGGCGGCTGCCGATGATCGTGTAGATATTTTCCCGAGGTTGGGACAGGCAGGAGAGGGATGAACGTTCGGCGGCGAATCATCACCGTGGCCATCGCCACGGTGTTGTGCACGTTCGGAGTGGCCTTCATCGTCCGCAATGGCGCCAGCGCCGGCCAACTGATCAGGGGTCTCGGATCGATCGACATCGCCGTCGCCGCTCTCGGCCTCGCCTGCTCGGCCCTGGCGATCGGCAATCGCGGGCTGCTCAATCGGGCTGCCCACCGTGCGGTCGGGCTCGAAGCCGGTGTCGGGGCGATGACCCACACCGCCGCAGTCGGGTTCGCCGCCCAGAAGATGGTCAAGTCAGCAGGGGCCGTCGGCCTCGCCGTGTTCGTCCGCCACGGACGCCGGCGCGGGCACGCCGCCGGCGCAGTTGCCGCGGCGTGTGTGTTGACGGCCTCGGCCTCGTTCATCGCCCTCGGGGTGCTGCTGGTGGCGGCGCTCACCGTGCTCGCCGCGACGGGCGCCCTCACCGGCTGGTGGATCGCCGCCACGATCGCGTTCACGGTCTACACCTTGTTGCTGACCCCGCTGGCGATCTTCGTGCTCCGTAGCCCACACGCCGCCGCCTGGGCCTGGCGCTGTGGCAGCGGGCTCGCCGAATGGTGCCGTGGAGCAAGCGTCGCGAATCGGACGACGCCCCGTTCCCCACCGAGCTGCTCGACGCCGTCGCCTCTGCCCGCAGCCGACCCGATGCGATACCGACCTCTTGCTGCACGCAGTGCTCTCCAAGCTGCTCGGCGCGCTGGCGCTGGCGGCCGCTGTCACCGCAGTCGGCGTCCCGGTCAACGCCGGTGGGGCACTCGTCATCTACACCACGGCGCTGGCGGCGTCGATGCTGACGATCATCCCCGGCGGCGTCGGCACCGTCGAGGCCTCCACGGCGGCACTCCTGATCGGTGCCGGGGCCACCGCCGGTGCCGCCGCCCTCGCCGTCGCACTGTTCCGGTTGTTCGATCTCTGGGTGCCGGTGCTCACCGGTGCGGCCGCCGCCCGACGCGACCTGCGTCACGAACGGCGCAGCAGCGAGCAGATCGCCGTCAGCTCCTACACGGTCGAACTGGCGCGCATCGAGCACTGGGCAGTGCCCAACTCGCACCTCTGAGGCCGGGTCGGGTCACACGGCGACGGCGCGCGGAACGACTTCACGAATGTCGGTCTCGGGAAGCTCGTCTCCGATGTCGAACTGAATGCTCGCCTTGTTCGTCTTGAACTGCGGGTGCCGTTGCTCGAACGCCTCGATGTGACCGGGCGATGTGGTGGTGAGGGTGATGCCTCCCGCACGTCTCGCACTCAAGCCGACATGGCGCTTGCCGACCTTGTAGAGCGGGATCCGGTAGGAGATCACGATCTCGGCGTCGGGTAGTTCGTCGAGAATGAACCCCTCCAGCTGCTCGAACAACCGGCGCTGGGGCGCGTCGAGGGCGTCGACGTAGTCCTGGACCTCAGTCGGGCGTGGTGGCACGAAGGCGACGACCGTTCAGTCGCGGGCCATCGCCGCGGCGAGGTGGGCCTCGACGTCGACGTAGGCGTCGTCGGCGATGTCGAACACGACCTTCTTGATCGTGCCGCCGGTGAACGCGAACCCCGACCGGTGTACATCGAGCTGACACGGCGTCGGCGCTGTCGTAGCCGATGCACAGGCCTTCGCCGCACAGCGAGAAGTGGCCCATGACGGTGCGGATCTCGTCCTCGCCGACCAGCTGGTCGTCGATGTACAGCTTCAGCGGTCCGACGCCCTCGCGGTACTCGCCCATCCGCTCCTTGGTGAACTCGACGCCGATGATGTGCGTGCCCGAGCCGTCGGCACGGGCGCCGAGATGCGGTTCTCGGGCGGGATGCCGAGGAAGTTGTAGGCGTAGGTGACCTGGCCGTCCTTGATGAACAGGGCGTGGCCGCCGAAGCGCGAGCCGTGGGCGAAGATGACGCCTTCGGTGTCCGGCGTCGAGCTCGACCTCGGCGAGCACCTTGTACGACACGTTGTGCACGTTGGCCGCCGAGCGCTCCGGGATCTCGCTCGTGCCCGGGTAGTACGTGTACTGGCCGCTCGGCGGGACCGGGAGGTGGAACTCCATCGCGACGAACGTCTCGAAGTCCTTCGGGTTGCCGATGATCTGCAGGTCGTTCAGCGGCAGCACGTGGTTCGCCTCGGCCTCCTGCGAACCACAGCGCCTTCAGCTCCTCGAGCTTGTCGGGGTGCTCGTCGGCGAGGTCGTGGGCCTCGGCGCGGTCCTCGTCGGTGTGGAACAGCTGCCAGCGGTCGTCGTCGAACTTGCTCGTGCCGGCCATCGGGCCGTGCTCGGTGACCGCCTTCCAGCCGTCGTGCCAGATGCCGCGGTTGCCGAGCATCTCGTAGTACTGGGTGTGCTTCGTCGGTCGGCGCGTCGGCGTCGTCGAACGAGTAGCGCATCGACACGCCCGACAGCGGGTTCTGCGTCGCGCCGTTGTACGACGTCGGGCATCTCGACGCCGCACACGTCGTAGGATCGTCGGCACGATGTCGGTGGAGTGGTGGTACTGGTCGCGCACCTCGCCCTTGGCGGCTGATCCCGGCCGGCCAGTGGATCACCAGCGGGTCGCACACGCCGCCCTGGTACACGTAGCGCTTGAACATCCGGTACGGCGTCGAGAACGCCGTCGCCCAGCCCGTCGGGTAGTGGTTGTACGTGTTCGGGCTGCCGAGCTGGTCGACCATCGTCAGGTTCTGCTCGAGGTCGTCGGGGTAGCCGCCGAAGATCTTGCCCTCGTTGACCGAGCCGTTCGGCGAGCCCTCGCCCGACGCGCCGTTGTCGGCGCAGTAGAAGATGATCGTGTTGTCGAGCTGACCGGACTCCTCGAGGTAGTCGACGATCCGGCCGACCTGGGCGTCGGTGTACTCGGAGAACCCGGCGTAGACCTCGGCCATCCGGCAGAACATCGCCTTCTCGGCGTCGTTCAGCTCGTCCCACGGCCGCACCGACGTCGGTCTGGGTTGAACGTGCCGTCGGGCATCGGGTTGATCGGCGTCAGCTCGGTGCCCTCGGGCAGGATGCCGCGCTCGATCATCCGCGGCAGCACCCACTCGCGGTACGCCTCGTAGCCGTCGTCGAACACGCCCTTGTACTTGGCGATGTACTCCTCGGGCGCGTGGTGCGGGGCGTGGTTGGCGCCCGGGCAGAACCACAGGTACCACGGCTTGTCGGGCTCGGTCTGCTTGGAGTCGCGGATCATCCGCAGCGCCTGGTCGGCGAGGTCCTTCGACAGGTGGTAGCCGTCCTCGGGCAGGTACGGCTGGTCGATGTAGTGGTTGTCCTCGGCCAGGCTCGGATACCAGTTGTTCGTCTCGCCGCCGATGAACCCGTAGAAGCGGTCGTAGCCCTGGCCGAGCGGCCAGTTCTTCTTCGACGCGCCCATCGTCCACTCGTCGATCGGGACGTTGTGGTTCTTGCCGACCCAGAACGTCGACCACCCGGCGTCGCGCAGGATGTTGGCCATCGTGGCGTTCTCCGGCGGGATGTGCGAGTTGTAGCCGGGGAACCCGGTCGACGACTCGGAGATCGTGGCGAAGCCGTTGAGGTGGTGGTTGCGCCCGGTGAGGAACGTCGAGCGCGTCGGCGAGCACAGCGCCGTCGTGTGCCACTGCGAGTACGTCAGCCCGTTGGCCGCCAGGCGGTCCATCGTCGGCATGTTGATCCGGCCGCCGTACGGCGACCACGCCGCCTGGCCGGTGTCGTCGTAGAGCACGACGAGCACGTTCGGCGCGCCCTCCGGCGCCCGGTCGGCGAGGAACGCCGGCCAGTCGGCCGTCGAGTCGCGGACGTCGAGCTTGATCTCACCTTCGAACGGCTTGGGCATCGGCGGCCTCCTTGAGAGGGGTGGGGCGTTCGGCGATCAATAGGTAGCACATCCAAAACGGTGATCTCGACCGGGAGCGATTGTTGGATTCGAGTAGCGCGTGATAACAGCGTTGTCGACGTTCGCCATTGATCTGATCTGGCGATTCTGGTCTGGGCGGCTACGGAAGCCGATGATTCCGCCCTCTATCCAGTCCCTGCCGACTACCCGATTTGCGCTAAGTGGATGCTGCAAGGTCAGGCGAGTCCCCGAGCTCGCGTCATGCCAGCCTGGATGCGAGCCAGTCGTCCATGTCGCGGTTGGCGCGACGAGCGATCGCGCTGTCGGCGGCGAACCCGTCGAACCCGTGCGGGCCACCGGGATACACGTGCAGCTCGACCGGCACGCCAGCGTGGCGCAATCGGAGTGCGTAGTCGATGTCCTCGTCGGCGAACCCGTCGATCGCCCCGACCGTGATCAGCGTGGGTGGCAGCCCTGCCAGGTCGGTCGCACGCGCCGCCGCCGCGTACGCGGGAACGTCGTCGCCACCTTTGGCCTCGCCGAGGTACGACGTCCAGCCGAAGCTGTTCGCTCGCGGTGACCAGATCGGATCGTGCCATTGGCTCGACGGTGTGATCTGACGGTCGTCGATCATCGGATAGATCAGCAGCTGGAAGGCGACCGGCAGTTCTCCACGATCACGTGCCAGCAGGGCCAGCCCGGCGGCCAGCCCGCCACCGGCGCTGGCACCGCCGATCCCGATGCGAGTCGGGTCGACGCCGAGCTCCGCGGCGTGGGCGTGGATCCACGCCAGTCCGGCGTAACAGTCGTCGAGCGGGCCCGGATACGGCGTCTCGGGTGCAAGCCGGTAGTCGACCGATACGCCGACGCATCCGTGCCGTTGGCACCACACGTCGAAGCGCAGGTCGTCGCCGACGTGGCTGCCGAGCACGAGCCCGCCACCGTGCATCCAGTAGACGCACGGCAACTCGCCGTCCACCGCGATCGGCCTGTGCACCCGCACGCTCAGGCCGGTGCGCTCGTCGACGACGTGGTCGGTGCGTTCGACGTTGTCTGACAGTTCGGGCACCGGCATCTGCGCAAATGCCGCTCGGACGTCGGCGATGTTGTCGGCGGACAGACCGTCGAGCAGTCCTCCGATGTCGATCGGGAGCGCCTCCAGCGCGACAGCAACCTCAGGGTCGATCAGGTTGCGAACGTCGACCACGCGGTCGGTCTGGTCGTGCAAGGGTCAGGCCTTGGCGAGCTCGGCGTCGATCAGCGCCCGCAGATCCGGATCGTCAGGGGTGACGCCGGGGGCGAAGCGGGCGACGACGTTGCCGTCGCGGCCGATCACGAACTTCTCGAAGTTCCAGACCACATCGGGATCTTCCGTTGGGGTCATGTCGTATCCGCGCAGCTTCTCGCGCATCACTTCCTTGCCGTCGGCGGTGGGGGCGGCGCTGGTGAGCGCGCCATACAGCGGGTGCTGGTCGTCGCCGACGACACTGATCTTCGAGAACACCGGAAAGGTCACGGCGTAGTTGGTGCTGCAGAACTCGGCGATCTCGTCGTCGGTGCCGGGCTCCTGTCCGCCGAAGTTGTTGGCCGGAAAGCCGAGCACCGAGAAGCCCTGGTCGGCGAGCTCGGAGTGCAGCTGTTGCAGACCCTCGTACTGCGGCGTCAGGCCGCATTTCGAGGCGACGTTGACCACCAGCAGCACGTCGCCGGCGAAGTCGTCGAGTGTGCTCGTGTCGCCCGCCATGGTGTCGAACTCGATCTCGGTCAACTCGCTCATTCGATGCTCCTGGTTCGGTGGGTGGGTCGTGATCGTACGCGGCCATCGGCGCAACGGACGAGACCGCCACCGCCCTCAGGCCGTGCCGGCCCTGTCCCACACGCGGCCGGCGCGGCAGGCCTCGATGAACGTCTTCGCCGACGATCCCTTGCCGATGTCGATGTAGCCGCTGTCGAACATGTCGGAGAGCCCGGCGGCGTCGAACAGTGGTCGCGCCGTCTCCACGTAGGCGATCACCTTGCAGTGGGCGTGGGCGTCGGTGACGAAGTCCTTCGCCGCCGGCTGCGTGCTGAGCTCTGCCGCACCCTCGCTCGAGGCGAGCACCGCCACGGCGTCGTAGAGCACCGACGGTCCGCCTCCGACCTTCTGCTGGGCGGGCAGCGTGGAACCGTCGTCGAGCACGGCGCCGGTGATCGTGGGTGCGATCACTTCGACGTCGGCGCCCTCGGCCTTGATCGCCCTCTGCAGCGCCTTCCAGGTCGCTGCGCGGGCACCGTCGGTGACGAGCACGCCGACCTTGCGGCCGGCGAACGAGTCGGGTCCGTTGGTGAGGATGCTCAGCGCCGGTGACGGCGGGAGGTCCTTGACAGGGCGGGCCGCCGGGGGAGTGGCCGGCGGCAGCTGCGCCAGGCCGAGCCCGGCGCCGATCGCCTGCGCCAGTTGATCGTCGACGTTGCGGAGGTTGGCGACCATGCGAGCCCGGATGTCGGGGCGCTCGACCTTGCTCAGCTCGAACACGAAGGCGTCGATGATGTGCTGCTGCTCGACCGGCTGCTGGCTGCGGAAGAACTGGCCGGCCTGGCTGTAGTGATCGGCGAAGCTCTCCGGGCGCACCCGACGCTTGTCACCCGACTCCGGCGCGGCGAAGGAGTTGAAGCCACCCACGGGGTCCTCGCGTGGGCCGCGCTGATCGCCGGGCCACGAGTTGGGCTCGTAGTTCACACGGCCGACCGGGTTCATCATCGCCATGTGACCGTCCTGCTGGAAGTGCGCCATCGGGCACTTCGGAGCGTTGATCGGGATGTGCGTGAAGTTCGGGCCACCGAGGCGCTTGATCTGGGTGTCGAGGTACGAGAAGTTGCGACCTTGGAGGAGCGGGTCGTTCGTGAAGTCGATTCCGGGCACGATGTTCTGCGTGCAGAAGGCGACCTGCTCGGTTTCGGCGAAGAAGTTGTCGACCATCCGGTCGAGCACGAGCCGACCGACCCGCCGAACGGGCACCAGCTCCTCGGGGATGATCTTGGTGGCGTCGAGGATGTCGAAGTCGAACGAGTCGGCGAAGGCGTCGTCGAACACCTGCACGCCGAGCTCCCATTCCGGGAACGCGCCCTGCTGGATCGCGTTCCAGAGGTCGCGGCGGTGGAAGTCGGGGTCGGCGCCGTTGATCTTGACCGCTTCGTCCCACGCCACGGACTGCAGGCCTTGTGCCGGCTTCCAGTGGAACTTGACGAACGACGACTCGCCATCGGCATTCACGAAGCGGAAGGTGTGGACTCCGAAGCCCTCCATGAATCGGTACGACCGCGGGATCGCCCTGTCGGACATCACCCACATCAACATGTGCGTCGACTCCGGGACCAGCGACACGAAGTCCCAGAAGTTGTCGTGCGCCGATTGGGCCTGTGGGAACTCGCGGTCGGGTTCGGGCTTCACGGAGTGCACGAAGTCGGGGAACTTGATCGCGTCCTGGATGAAGAACACCGGGATGTTGTTCCCGACGAGGTCCCAGTTGCCCTCCTGCGTGTAGAGCTTGACGGCGAACCCGCGCACGTCGCGGGCGAGGTCGAACGAGCCCTTGTTGCCGGCGACGGTCGAGAAGCGCACGAAGGCGGGAGTGCGCTCACCCGGGCGCTGGAAGATGTCGGCGCGAGTGATGTCCGACAGCGACTCGTACGTCTCGAAGAATCCGTGCGCCCCATAGCCGCGGGCGTGAACGACGCGCTCGGGAATGCGCTCGTGGTCGAAGTGGAAGATCTTCTCCCGCATGTGGAAGTCCTCGAGCGTGGCCGGTCCACGCGCACCCACTCGGAGGGTGTTCTGATCGTCGGCGACCGGGATTCCCTGCTGCGTCGTCAACCTCGGCCCCGAGCCGGCGACCTGATGCGGTTCGCCGCCGTTGCCGGCATGATCCTCGACCGCGCGGCCTGCCCGCCTGGCGGGTGCCGTCCGCTTCGCAGCGGCCTTCTTCGCAGCAGCCTTCTTCGTCGCCATCGCGTCTCCTCGTTGCTCGCCCGGGCGCGACTGCGCCCTGGGCGCGCCCCGTACCCGCGCCGTGTGCAGGCCAAACCCGGGGCCGTGACGGATCGTCAGCGGGTGGGCGGTTCGAGCGACGTCGCGAACAGCGCGTCGTAGGCGAGCCCCCAAGGGGGCCTGAGGAAGCCGAGCGCGCGCACGTCCTCGAACCAGTAGGCGAAGGGGGAGCGCTGCGAGAACGTGCCTCCCCCGAGCACTCGCGTCAGCCTCTGGAGCGTCTGCTCGGCGAGCTCGGCTACCGACTGCTTGGCTCGCGGCGCGGCGTGCACGGCGCGGGCGGCGACCCCCGACTCGAGCGCCCGCAACGCACCTTCGAATGCCTGGACGGCGAGCCAGTGATCCTGTTCGGCGCGTGCCCACTCGACCTGCTCGTACGGCGCGCAGCTGGGCGCGCGGCCACGCACCTGCTCGCGCGCCAGCTCGATCGCCTCGTCGAGCACGCCGAGGACCACCGCTGTGAACACGGTCGAGATCACCGGGCCTGCCGTCCGCGTGATCTCGTCGATCTTCTTGCTCCACGCCATGCGCACGGCGTGAGCGCCCTCGAGCCGCATGGCATGGCTCTGGGTGGCCCGCATGCCCATTCCGTCCCACTCGGCGATCAGCTGCAGCCCGGCGGTGCCGTCCCACGGCTTGTCGCGAACGTCGAGCACGAAGACCGCCGGGTCGGACTCGCCATCCGGCAGCGCCGTGGTGATCATCCTGTCGGTCACACCCATGCCGCTACCGAAGTGCTTGTCGCCCGTGATCGCGCAGCTGTCGCCGGGCAGGAACGGTTCGGCGTCGAGCGGTGTGGCGGTCGACTTGGTGCGGAAGATGTCACCTCCGCTGCCAGGCTCCGACGTGATCGTGCCCCACTGCTCGCCGGCGATGGCGCTGGCGAACACCGCTCGGCGCTGGGTCTCCCATTCGGGCTGTGTGGGATCGGCGGTGGTCGTCCAGTAGCTGATGACCGCCGGATGCATCGCCGAGACGAGGGCAACCGACGCATCGGCGCCCGCCAGCCGTCGGTACACCTCGCACAAGCCGCGCACCGACGCTTCGACACCGTGCCAGGCACCGCCGGCCTCGACCGGGATACCCAACGTCAGCAGACCCGTGTCGCGCAGCGCGTCGAAGTCGGCACGGTCGAGGTGTGTTCGAGCCTGCCGGGTGCGTCGATCGGCCCGCCATTCGCTCGCGATCGGCTCGATCGCGGCGCGGACCTCGTCCGCCTCGAGTGGCATGCGCCGAGGATATATGCAACCGCGCCCTCGGATTGCCGACCCTGTGGAATGGTGGGGCGGGTGAGCATCCGGTCGGATCGGCGATATCGATTCGACGCTGGCTGCGTCGACGTCTGGAACGCCATCACGCATGTCGAGCGCTACCGCGACTGGTGGCCGTGGCTCGAGCAGTTCGACGGCACGACCTTCGTCGAGGGCTCGACGTGGCACTGCGTCGTCAAACCGCGGCTGCCGTACCGGCTCCACTTCGACATCGCGCTGCACGATGTCGTCGATGGCGAATCGGCGCGAGCAGAGCTCCAGGGCGACATCCGCGGATCGGCGCAGCTCTCGCTCGCTGACGTTGCGCATGGTTGCGAACTGAGATTGCGGTCCGAGCTCGAAGCGTCGAACGGCATGGCGAGGGTGTTCGACCGATGGATGCCGTCCGTCGCCTCGCTCGGCCACGACTGGGTGATCGACACCGGCGCCCGTCAGTTCCGAAGCGCCGCGCTACGCAGCTGACCGATCGGAATGCTCAGCCTCCCAGACCGGCGCGGTGGGCGAGGACGATCGCTCCCGGGCGGTCGGGGGCCTGGATCTTGGCGAAGATGTTGGACACGTGGTTGCGAACCGTCTTCGGGCTGAGCACGAGCCGTCGCGCGATCGACGCGTTGTCGAGACCCTCGGCGACGAGGCCGAGGATGTCGAACTCGCGCTGCGTGAGCTGCGGGAACGGGCGCGTCGTCGGCGGGCGCCGCGTCTGCGCCAGCTCGGTCACGGCGAGGATCAGTGACTGGTCGAGCACGACGTCTCCGGCGGCGACGGTGCGCACCGCGTGCTCGACCCGCTCCGGACCGGCGCCCTTGACGAGGTAGCCGCTGGCCCCGTCGCGAAGCGCGGTGACGGCAGTGTCGTGGTCCTCCGACATGGTCAGCATCACGACCTTCACGTCAGGGTGATGCTCGGCCAACCAGCGGTTGACCTCGAGGCCGGAAGCGTCGGCGAGTCGCACGTCGAGCAGCAGCACGTGGGGTGCGGCGCTCTCGACCAGCTCCGGCACCTCGTCGGCGCGTTCCGCCTCGCCGACCAGCACGATCCCGTCCATCTCCTCGATCGCCGCCGCCAGGCCCATGCGGAACATCGGATGGTCGTCGACGATCGCCACGCGTACCGGATCAGGGTTCACGGCAGCTCCGCCGGGAGGCGCACGTGGACGTGAGTGCCGTGCGGCAGACGAGGCTCGACCTCGACGCGTGCCCCCGAGCTCGGCCGCCCGCTCGCGCATCGCCGTCGAGGCCGACCCCGTCAAGCGCCTCACCGTTGACCCCGATCCCGTCGTCGACGACGTCGATGTCGACCGTCGGCGCCGGCCGAGATCGTCAGCCAGCAGCGCGCGGCCTGGGCGTGGCGGACCACGTTGGTCACCGCCTCGGTGACGATCCGGTACGTCGCCACCTCGACCGCCGCCGGCAGCTCCACCGGGACGCTCGGCATCGAGAGCTGGATCTCGAGCTCGTCGTCGAACGTCCGGGTGAACTCGACCACGGCCTCGACGAGTCCGAGCTGGTCGAGCGCCGTCGGTCGCAGGTCGCGCACGATCCGCTTGACCTCGACGACCAGCGAGTCGACCTCGTCGGCGGCGCGCTCGAGCAGCTGTCGCGAGGGGAGCACGCTGTCGGGGTCGGGAGCGCGCTCGAGCTGGCGAACAGCCGTGCGCAGCCCGAGTGACACGCCGGTCAGCGCCGGCCCGAGCCCGTCGTGCAGGTCGCGCCGCAGACGGCGGCGCTCCTCCTCGCGTGCCGAGACGATCGCCAGCGCTCGATCGGCGCAGGTCGGCGGCCAGCCGCACCCATCCCACCGCCAGCGCCAAGCGGACCGACCAGCTCGTCGAGCACGTGCTCGTCGCGCGCCCGCAGCGACGGCCCGTACTCCCATCCGACCACCAACCGGCCGACGACATCGCCGTGCTGATCGAGCTCCACGATCCGCTCGTAGGTGGTCGGCGGACCGAGCGAGGCTTCGCGTCGCCAACCGTCGGAGGTCCGTACATCGATGGCGACGAAGTCGAGTCGGAGGTCGCTTCGAAGGCTGGCCGCCAGCGCCGGCAACAGCTCGTCACCGGAATCGGCGCCGACCTGCTCGACCACACCGCGGACCACCTCGAGCGGATCGTCGCGGGCACCCCACACGAGCCGATCGACGGCCGTGCGGATCCAGCGGCGCACTGGCTCGATGATCAGCGCGAGGAGCGCCCGTCGCAGCCACGAGCAGCCAGGTCGTGCCGCCTTCGCTCACGAGCTGTCCCAGCCCGACGACGACTCCTGTGTACACCACGACGATCGCACCCGTCAGCACCAGCCAGCCGATCACCTCGTGGGCCACGCCGTGGAAGCGCCCGGGTCGCTCGCGCAGCGCATTCACGATCGCACCGACCACCAGGAGCGGCACGGTGGCGAGCAGCAAGAGTGCGCCGGCCTCGTCGTCGAGCGGCGCCTGGGGGCCCTATTCGATCTGCTCCGGCACCACGGCCAGCCACGCGGCCACAGCTCCGGCGGCGACCCACATCGGCAGCGGGTCGGGGTCGCCCCGGCGGCGCCACCAACAGATCACCAATCGGATGGTTGCGGCGGTGGCCGAGATGCCCACCAGCCATGTGGCCACGTCGAGCACGTGGATCCCGGGATCGAGCGTCGGCCGTGCCGATCGCGACGACGGCGATCAGCCCAGCTGTGATCCACCAGACGATCTCGATCGCACGGCGCCGATCGGTCCGTGCGAGCTCCCACGGCAACAGCGCCGCGAGCACCCGGTCGCGATCGGGTTGGCCCAGTCGAACGCTCCCTGCACATTCGACCAGCCGCTGTCGGAGTCGGCGAGCGTCGCCAGCTTCGCCTGCATCGCCACGGCGACGATCAGCGCCGCCATGCCCACCACCATCAGGCAACCACCCAGACGGCGGTGGCCGTACCGCGTCACCGAGCGCGGCACCGATGACGAGGTCGATGACACCGATCAGGAGCCAGGCGACGATCCACCAGTCGTCGCCGTCGGTGTCGACGCTGTCCTTCGTGATCCGCAGGCCGAGCACGATGCCGACGGCGACACCACCGACCGCGGCTGCGAGCGCGGTCGCACCGATGCTCGTGGTCCTGCCCACCGTTCCGGTGGCCGGCGTCGTGTCGTTGTCCGTCATCCGCACCCCTCTATCCACGACGGTACGACGGTTGTTGTCCCGAGCGGATGGTACTCGAGTCCCGACTTCGACCCGTCTGTGGTTCGGGACATCGTCGTGACCGCGACGTGACAGCGGCCTCATGTGCCCGGGGCGGAGCGAAGCGCACGATCGCCTTCGCAACACCCAACCCCGCCCAACACGAGGAGAAACCCATGTCCATCACACGAACGGTCCGACGCGCCGGCCTTGCGGCCGCCGCCTTCGCGGCCCTCACACCGGCGATCGTGGCCAACGCCGGCCACGATCGCCCACAACCCGGTCCGCAGCTCACCGGTCGCGCTGTGCTTCCGGTCGAGACCTATGCGATCGGCCCACCGTCCGGCGCGTTCTTCGGGAACGTCGTGACCAACGGAGTGCAGTTTCCGCTTCCGTCACAGCCGGTCGAGGGCTTCTCGGGGATCGTCGACGGCCGTTGCCCCGGCGAGTTCCTGGCGATGCCCGACAACGGCTTCGGCAACAAGGCCAACTCCGCCGACTTCCTGATCCGGGCCTACTACATCAAGCCCGACTTCAAGACCGACCGCGGCGGAAGTGGCTCGGTCGCCGTCGGTGACTTCATCTCGTTCCGTGACCCTTGGGGCGTGATCGGGTTCCCGATCACCAACGAGGCCACGCGCGCGAGCGGCTGCTCACCGGAGCCGACATCGACCCGGAGTCGATCCAGCGTGGCCGCAACGGCGACTTCTGGATCGGCGACGAGTTCGGTCCATGGATCCTGCACTTCGATCACAACGGGTCGTCTGCTCGAGCCACCGATCGCATTGCCTGACGGACTCATGTCACCCAGCAACCCGCACCTCGGCACCGCCACGCCGACGGTCAACGGCAGCCGGGGGATCGAGGCGATGGCGATCAGCCCGAACGGACGTTGGCTGACGGTCGTGCTGGAGGGCGCCGTGCCCGGGGACGATCCGTTCTCGCGGCGGATCTACCAGTACCACACCAAGAACCGCACGTTCACCCGGCTCGCCGACTACCGCGTCGAGGTCGACACCCACTTCGTCTCCGACGCCCAGGCGCTCGACAACCACAGCCTCGTGGTGATCGAGCGTGACGGCGGCCGTGGCCTCACCGCCAACTTCCGGTCGGTCTACAAGGTCGACCTGAGGAATCTCGGAGCCGATGGCACGGTCACCAAGACCGCCACTCGTCGATCTGGCGGCGATCCCCGACCCGGACGGGATCTCGCTGCCGGCGATCCACGAGGGTGATGTCGGTCTCGGCGATCCGTTCCGCGTGACCTGCGAATCGATCGAGGCTGTTCACGTCGTCTCCCACGGAAGGTTGCTGCTCGGTTGCGACAACAACTTCCCGAACACGGGCCGCCATCCCACGTTGGCGGACGACAACGAGTTCATCCTCGTCAAGACCCCCGGACTCTGACCTGGGACCGGGAACCAGCCCTCCCGGGCCGGCTGCGCCAGCCGGCCCGGGAGGGCACTTCCGCGTCCAGGCCCTGTGTGGACGTTTCCGGCTCGGGCGTTTCCGGGTATTGGGGATCTTGTGTCTTCGAACGCGCTGTCTGAGCACCTGTTGGATTGCCTCAAGCGGGTCGCCGCTGCGCTACGCGACGCCGACATCCCGTTTGCACTGGGTGGTGGGCTGTCGGCCTGGGCGCGGGGTGGACCACCATCCGAGAACGATGTCGACATCCTCATCCGTGAAGAAGACTGGGAACACGCCCACGAGGCCCTCGACGGGCTCGGACTGCGCACCGAGGTGCCCCGGAGGGGTGGCTCGTCAAGGCCTTCGACGACGAGATCCTGATCGATCTGATCTTCCGTCCCTCGGGGCTCGTGATCGACGACGAGTTCCTGTCGAGGTGCGACGAGATGAGCGTGCAAGCGGTGTGGATGCTGGTGATGCCGGTCGACGATCTGCTCGTCAGCAAGTTGCTCTCGCTCACCGAGCACCATCTCGACTACGCCCGGGCGCTCGAGATCACCCGCGCTCTGCGCGAGCAGATCGACTGGCTCGACGTCAGGCGTCGTACCGACCACAGTCCGTTCGCGCGAGCCTTCCTCGGGCTGGTCGAGGAGCTCGGCATCGCCGAAACCACCGTGACCACGGCGAGCGAGGGGTGATGGACCCGCTGCCGATCGACGAAATCCTTCTCCATGTCCGCGACACGCTCGCCACGGACGGACGGGTCGGCGAGCTCGGGCTGGAGGTGATGTGCGAGGACGACGTCGTGGTCGTCCGTGGCGCGATCAGCACCGAGGTGCGACAAGGCGGTGTTTGTCCACTCGTGATGGAGGTCTTGCGCGAGTTCGATTGCGAGTTCCCCGTACGCGACGACACCCACATCCCGTCGGCCGCCGCGCCTGATCGTGAGCCGGAGCAGTTGTGATACGCATCGCCGCCGTCGGCGACATCCACATCGGAGCCGATTGTGATCACCGCCTCGCACGCGGGCTGGCCGGCATCGAGGACCGGGCCGACGTGCTGTTGCTGGCGGGAGATCTGACCAAGTGCGGCACACCCGACGAGGCCGGGATCGTCGCCGAGGAACTGCGCGATGTCGCCATCCCGGTGGTCGCCGTGCTCGGAAACCACGACTACCACGACGGCTTCCGAGGACAAGGTGACCGACATCCTCACCGACGCCGGCATCCGCGTGCTGGAAGGCGACAGTGTGGTGCTCGACCTGACGGGCGGCCGTCTCGGCGTGGCGGGCGTCAAGGGCTTCGGCGGCGGCTTCGCCGGCGCCAATGCGGCCGCGTTCGGTGAACGCGAGATGAAGGCCTTCATCCAGCACACCTATGAGGTCAGCCAGCACCTCGCCGACGCGCTGGCGACGCTCGACGCAACCGAGTGCGACGCTCGAGTGGCGTTGCTCCACTACAGCCCGACTCCGGAGACGCTGACGGGGGAGCGGCTCGAGCTCTATCCCTTCCTGGGCAGCGGCCTGCTCGCCGAAGCGATCGACCGAGCGGGCGTCGACCTGGCGATCCACGGGCACGCGCACTCGGGTTGCGAGGAGGGATGCACTCCGGGCGGCACACCCGTCCGCAATGTGGCGATGCCCGTGCTGGGCGCCGCCTATCGCGTCTTCAACCTCAAGTCCGACACTCTCTGATCGACTGTCACCGCGTTCGGGCCATCGAACGGTCGATCGTCGTCGGGCGCGACGTCATCGCTAACGTCGAGCCATGCAGCCTTCGATCAACGACGACCGGCTGGCACCGGCGTTCCGATGACCGAGACACCGACCGTGGTCGGCGGCCCGTTCGACGGCACCGTCGTACCGTCGCTCGGCGGGCACGAGATCGAAGGGCTCGAGCTCGAATCGACGAACGTGTGGGGCCTGTTCCGCACCCGCGGTGACGAGCCGCACATCGTTCAGGTCATGCGGCGCCTGTCGCAGGTCGAGGCATGGCCGCCGCGTCTGTTGCTGCAGAGCAATTTCGGCGTCGCCGGCATGCGCCGTCACCGGATCGAGTTGATGGCGGCGCGCAGCCGTGATGTCGAGGCGTGTGCCACAGGATCGGGTTGGCGATTCACGGCTGATGCGCATGAGGGTGCGCAGCCGTTCGAGCTGTCGATCGAGCACGGTTCGGCCCGGTGGGCGGAGGGTCAGATTCTCGACGTGTCGGGTGAGGAGGTCACGCCCGGCCTGCAGTGGTGTCTGCTTCCGGACGCCGGAGGCGAAGGGATGCGTTACGCGTCTCAGATCTTCAAGATCGAGGGGACGTTCGAGGGCATCGAGGTCGACGGTTTCCTGGGTGTCGACCAGGTCCATCTCGGTCCGGGCCGGCAGCACTACGTCGACGACCCGATGACCGCCTCCCACCTCAGCGACGCATGGTGCACCTGGGCGACCGCTTACGACGATGGTTCGATCGAGTGTGGGCACGTCTCGTTCGGTGCCGGCGGTTTCGGATTCGCGCTGCGAGCATCCGAACGCACCGCGCACGTCGCCGAACGTGTCACCGGTGAGGTGGTGTCGGTGAGCGATGGTTGTCCGATGCAGATCTCGGTCGACATCGACGGTGAGGCGTGGGAGTTCGTCGCCGACGTGCGGGGTCTGCCGATCGAGCCGGTGCCGGGCCCGGTCCGCCAGGCGGAGGGATGGTTCCGCCGGGTGGGGGAGACCAGGCGCCCGGTCGTGTGGTGCGCCACCCCCGAGATCCCGAACGAGGCCTAGACCGGATCGAGCCTCCCCGTCTTCCCGGTCATCCCGGTTCGGCTTCGTGACCGGCCGGACGGCGCAGTCCGCGGTAGGCCTCGGAGGCCGGGATCACGCCTGTGACGACGCGGTGGATCTCGGCGCACACCGGCATGTCGACCCCGTACCGGCCGGCCAACTCGTGCACCGTCACGGCGGCCTTGACGCCCTCGGCGACCATGGACATGCCGCCCAGCACCTCGTCCAGCGACTTGCCCTGGCCGAGTTGCTCGCCGACGTAGCGGTTGCGGCTGTACGGGCTGATGCACGTGGCCACCAAGTCACCCATCCCTGCCAGGCCGGCGAACGTGGCAGGTTCACCGCCCATCGCCACGCCGAGCCGAGTCAGCTCGGCGAGACCACGGGTCATGACCGCGGCGCGGGTGTTGTCGCCGACCTTGAGGCCCTCGCCGAGGCCGGATGCGATCGCCACGACGTTCTTGAACACGCCGCCGAGCTCACAGCCGATCACGTCGTGGTTGGTGTAGATGCGGAGCAGCCCGCGTTGCAGCTCGCGTTGAATGGCGTGGGCGACGTCGAGGTCCTCGGTGGCGACCACGCTCGCGGCGGCATTGCCGTCCATGATCTCGCGGGCGATGTTGGGCCCGGTCAAGGCAGCCGCCGGGTGGCCGGGGAGCACCTCGCGGATGATCTGGGTCATCCGGAGCAACGTGCCTTGCTCGAGACCCTTGGTCAGGCTGACGATCGGGATCCACGGGATGGATGTGCGGCTTGGCGGCCTCGAGCGTCTCGCGGAACGCGTGCGACGGAACACCGACGATCAGCAACTCGGCCTGGCCGACCGCCTTGGGGAGATCGTCGGTGGCATCGAGCCGCGGCCGGCAAGGTGTAGTCGGAGAGATAGCGCGGGTTGCGACTGTTGGTGCGGATGCCGTCGGCAACATCGGGGTCGCGCGCCCACACGATCGTCGGGTGGCGGCCGGCAACCAACGACGCCATCGTCGTCCCCCATGACCCGGCTCCCAACACGGTCACTCTCACCGGACTTGGCCCCCTCGCTCGACGTCGACACGAGACTAGACCGCCCGTGCTCAGCCGCTCACGCCCGATTGGTCACGGCGCCGTTGTCGTCGTAGGTTCGGGTCCATGCCGAACGAATCGCACAAGATGCAGTACCGAAGGCTGGGCAACACGGGCGTCAAGGTCAGCGTGCTCAGCTTCGGGAGCTGGGTCACCTTCGACGCCCAGCTCGACACCGATCTCGCCCTGGAGTGCATGCAGACCGCGCACGACGCCGGTTGCAACTTCTTCGACAACGCCGAGGCCTACGCCGGCGGCAAGAGCGAAACGATCATGGGCCAGGCGTTGGCCAAGCTCGGGTGGCCACGCTGGTCGTACCTCGTCACCACCAAGCTGTTCTGGGGCATCCACGACGAGCCGGTCAACATGCAGAACACGCTCAATCGCAAGTACCTCGCGCAGGCGATCGACGGCTCACTCGAACGCTTCGGGCTCGACTTCGTCGATGTCGTCTATTGCCACCGCGCCGATCCCGACACACCGCTCGAGGAGACGGTGTGGGCGATGAGCGACATGGTGTCACAGGGCAAGGCGCTCTACTGGGGCACGAGTGAGTGGCCGGCCGACGACATCAGGCACGCGATCGACTTCGCCGAACGGCACCACCTCCACAAGCCGGTCACCGAGCAGTCGGAGTACAACCTGCTCAACCGCAAGCCGGTCGAGGACGACTACGCCCGGCTCTACGCCGACACGGGCTACGGCAACACGATCTGGAGCCCGCTCGCCTCGGGCCTGCTCACCGGCAAGTATCGCGACGGCATCCCTGACGACTCGCGGGCGGCACTCAAGGGATACGGATGGCTGAAGTCGCAGATGTCGGATGCCGAGGTGATCGCCAAGGTCGAGCGGCTGCGGCCGATCGCCGACAGGCTCGGTTGCACGATGGCGCAGCTGGCGTTGGCCTGGTGCACCAAGCACCCGATGGTGTCGACGGTGATCACCGGTGCCAGCCGCGCATCGCAGGTGGCCGAGAACTTCGCGACGATCGATGTGATCCCGCTGCTGACCGACGAGGTCAAGGCCGAGATGGAGAACGCCGTTCGCTGACCGGCTTCAGTTCGGCCCCGGAGACCCGGCGACCGCGGTCGATGCCGTGACCACGGTGACGGGCACCGTCACGCTCTTCTCGATCTTCCGGGGAAGGTCCTGACGCAGCCATTTCGACAACCTGCTCGGCAACGTCGACACGATCACTTCGTCGACCTCGTCGCGCTCGACGAGCGCGCTCACGGCGGCGACTGTATCGATCGCGCCGACCTCACCGCTGGCGTCGGCGCCGAGCGACTGCAGCCATTCGAGCCCGACCACGAGCCGCTCCTCGGCGAGCGCTCGAAGGTCGGGGAGAACCATGAACGCGGTGGCGGCCGATTCGACGGCGGCCAGCCCGACCGAGATCGCCGAAGGCGGCGTCGGTGGCACCGGGACGAGCAGGTGGAAATGGCATGTTCCGGCGGCGATGCGGTCTGTGACCGCCGTCGACAGCTCAGTGCTGCCAATCGTCTGATTGGCGACGATCAAGACCTTCTGCACCAAGTCCCTCCGCTCGTGCGACTACCCCTGCGGCAAATCATGACACGTCGAACTGTCGCTGGGGAGGGTGCCCGACGTCGACCTGGATCGAGGCATCAGCACGGTGGCCTACGATTGACCGGTTGTCGCGAACGAGATGTGGCGCGGACTCGAAGTTCAGGGTCCCGTGAACCGACCGAATCCGCGCCCGGGCGTCAGCAAGGAGCGTGAGATGAGCGATGCGACCGAGCAGTTCTTCGAGGAGCTCGGGCAGCGCGGCTACGAGCCGCTCGTCGCCAAGTTCTCGGGACGTGTCCGCTTCGAGGTGGTCGGATGGACGACGCACTCGATCGCTGGCTCGTCGCAGATCGACAAGGGCGACCTCGCGGTGTCGCGCGACGGCGGGGAGCGGAGATTGCACGATCCGGGCCGACAAGGCGTTGTTCGACCGATTGGCGAACGGTGAGGAGAACGCGATGGCGGCGGCGTTGCGGGGCGCGCTGGTGTGCACGGGCGACGTCGAGCTTGCTGCTCGGCGATCCAACGCGTCTTCCCAGGGCCACCTCGGGCCGCGCGCCGAGCGCCGGGAGCGGATCGCGATGAACGGCAATCAGGTCAGGATCCTGGACGGCAACACCTTCGTGGTCAGCGACGAACGCGGCGACATCGAAGCGTCGCTCACCGACCCGACCGGGCTGTTCTCGTTCGACACCCGGTTCCTGTCGAAGTGGATCCTGAGCGTGAACGGGCAGCGGCTGACGGCGCTGTCGGTCGACGATCTCCAGTACTTCGAGACGCAGTTCTTCCTCGTGCCCGGGACGGGAACGGTGTACGTCGACTCGAAGTTGTCGGTGATCCGGCACCGCACCGTCGGCAACGGCTTCCAGGAGCAACTGACCTTCCTCAACCACGAGCACGAGCCGGTCGATCTGGTGATTCGGATCGAGGCCGACTGCGACTTCGCCGATCTGTTCGAGGTCAAGGACGCCGTGCCGAAGAAGGGCACGTTCGCGAAGCGGGTCGAGCAAGCAGGCGCTGGTGCTGGCCTACCAGCGCGAGACGTTCTCGCGAGCGACGGTGATCTCGTCCTCGGAGTCGTGCGCGTTCGACGAGAACGGCCTGACGTTCGAGGTTCGACTCGACCCGCACGCGATGTGGACGACCACCCTCGACGTTGCGGATCGATCTCGGTGGCGACGGCCGACGACGTCGCGAGGACGCGCCGAGCCTGGCGTGGCAGTCGCGACGACCGCGCACGAACATGGCGCAGGATCTGGCGCGGTGGATCGAGCAGGCACCACGGCTCGAGTCCGACTGGGAGCCGTTGAAGGCGACGTACCGGCGGAGCCTCGTCGATCTCGCCGCGCTGCGGTTCTCGCCGCTGTCGGCCGGACGCCACACCCTGCCGGCGGCGGGGCTGCCGTGGTTCATGACGATGTTCGGACGCGACAGCATCTTCACCAGCCTGCAGGCGCTGCCGTTCACGCAGGAGCTGGCGGCGACCACGCTGCGCGAGCTGGGCTTGCGGCAGGGCACGCGCATCGACGACTTCCGCGAGGAGGAGCCCGGGCGAATCCTGCACGAGATGCGCTACGGCGAGATGACCGCGTTCGAGGAGCGACCTCACTCGCCGTACTTCGGCTCCGCCGACGCGACGCAGTTGTACGTCGTCCTGCTCGACCACTACGAGCGCTGGAGCGGCGACACCAAGCTCGTCCGCGAGCTCGAGTACGAGGCGCGCGCGGCGCTCAACTGGATCGACGAGTACGCCGACCTGCAGGGCAACGGCTACGTCTCGTATCAGCGGCGCAACGAGGAGACCGGGCTCGAGAACCAGTGCTGGAAGGACTCGCCGGACTCGATCTCGTACCGCGACGGCACGCTGCCCGGGTTCCCGCGAGCGACGTGCGAGCTGCAGGGCTACGCCTACGACGCCAAGGTCCGCGGCGCCCGGCTGGCCCGCGAGGTGTGGCACGACGACCAGCTACGCGGCCGAGCTCGAGCGCCAGGCGGCCGACCTCAAGCGCCGGTTCAACCGCGACTTCTGGGTCGCCGACGACGAGTACTTCGCGGTCGCGCTCGACGCCGACGGTCGTCAGGTCGACTCGCTCACATCGAACATCGGCCATCTGCTGTGGAGCGGCATCGTCGACAAGTCGAAGGCGAAGGCGGTCGTGCGTCACCTCATGGGCGACCGCCTGTTCTCGGGATGGGGGGTGCGCACGCTGGCCGAGGGCGAGGGCCGCTACAACCCGATCGGCTACCACGTCGGCACGGTGTGGCCGTTCGACAACGCCTTCATCGCCTGGGGTCTGCGCCGCTACGGCTTCAAGGACGAGGCGGCGCGGATCGCCGCCGGCATCCTCGACGCCGCCGAGTTCTTCGAGGGTCGGCTCCCCGAGGCGTTCGGCGGCTACCCGCGTGAGATGACCAAGTACCCGGTCCAGTACCCGACCGCCTGCAGCCCGCAGGCGTGGTCGACCGGGACGCCGCTGCTGCTGCTCGCGACGATGCTCGGGCTGCAGCCGGTCGGGCGAGCACCTCGTCGTCGATCCCGCCCTGCCCGCAGTCGATCGGTCGCCTCGAACTGCTCGACATCCCGGGCCGGTGGGGCCGCGTCGACGCCTTCGGACGCGGCCGCGTCGACACCTCGCGGCCGGGTCGGCGGAAGCGATCGCCGTAGCCGCTCACACGGGTCGCGGATGAACGGCCGTGACCGCGTGCTCCGGACGGGCGATGACGAACGAGATCAAGCCCATCGCCCCAGCCGCCACGGCGGCGAACCCGAAGATCGCCGGCAGCGTGACCCCGGCCTCGAGCAGTGGGCCCGCGCCGAACGCGGCGATGCCGTATCCGACCTGATACGAGGCGATCACGAGGCCGGCCGTCGCCGCCGAGATCGACCTCAGGTCGGCCTGGGCGAAGCTGATCGTGAGTGGCAGCAGCGCCGAGCAACCGAGACCGGCGAGGCCGAACGCCACCACTCCACCCGCCGAGCTCCCTGCCGGGAGCCAGGCGATCAACGCACAGGCTCCCGCGAGCAGGAACGGCAGCACGTGGTAGGCGCGGTGGGTCGGCAGCCAACGCTGAATCGCGGCGATCAGCACGCGACCGATCGTGACCATCGCCCAGAATGTCGTGAGCGCCAGCGAGGCGACCGTCGTCGAGGCCCCGAGCTCGGAGGTCATGTCGAGCTGCGACCAGTTGCCGTTCATCGTCTCGCACACGCCGTACAGCACGGCGAAGACGGCGTACAGCCAGAAGCGGGCGGGGATGCCCGACGTGCGATCCGATGACGCCGGGGTGGCGCGCAGGCCGGCGTTCAACGGCAGGCGGGCACTGGCGATGATCAGGGCGACGAGCAGCACCGAGGACAGCACCGGTAGCCCCCACCAGAACCCGAGCCCGACGAAGATCGCCACGAACAAGGGAGCGAGCGCGGTGCCGAGCCCGAGCAGGGCGTTGAGGACGAGCACCGATCGGTCGGTCGTGGCGGGGTGGAACACGGCGGTGAACGTGTTGAGGGTCGGCACCGCAAGTCCGAAGCCGGCTCCGAGGCACGCCGTGGCGATCAGCAGCAGCGCGTAGGCGACGGACTGGTCGTCGGTGAAAGCGGCGCTCGTGACGAGCAGTCCCATCGCCAGGAGACTCGCTGTCAGCCCGACCAGATAGACGCGTTTGGCGCCGAAGTGGCGGGCCAGGCGGGCACCGATCAACGCGCCGGTGATGGCGGTGACCACCTGTGGGAGGAACATCGCCCCGTACTGGCTGCTCGACAGGTCGTACTCGTCGGGATTCGTGAAGATCGTGCTGGCCGCCGGGAATGTGACCAGCACGATGCCCTGGACCAGACCCGCCGCGTACACGACGTTGATCTCGGTCGTGCTCGCCATCGTTCGATCGGTTCTGTTGCGGTGCGGGACGTGCGCGCCGGATTACCCGAGCCGCTCGGCTCAGGTGCTCACCGACGCGGATCGCGTTGGCCATCGCCGTCAGCGCCGGGTTCACGGCGCCGATGCTCGGGAAGAAGCTCGTGTCGACCACGTAGAGGTTGTCGAGCTCGTGCGCCTTGCAGTCGACGTCGAGCACCGAGGTCGCTGGATCGGTGCCGAACCGGCAGGTCCCGGCCTGGTGGGCGACGCCCGCCACCGAGATGTCCATGTGCATGTAGAAGTTCTTGTCGAGCACATGGTGCTGGGCGAGGCCGACGTGGTTGAGCAACTTCTTGAGCTCGTGGTACAGGCGGTCGGCCTCCTCGTCGTTGGTCGACGTGTAGGCGAGGTGGATGTTGCCGTCGCCGTCGACGGTGACGCGGTTGTCGGGCTTGCGGCAGGTCCTCGGTCGTCAGCCAGAAGTCGAGCGCGTGCTTGGCGACCTCGGCCAGCGAGAAGTGGGGAGCGAGCTTCGTGAGCTTGGGTTCCTCACCCTTCATCGCCTCGGCGTTCGACTTGCCGATCATCTGGATGTTGCCGGCCGGGTAGTCGTAGTCGGGGGCCCCGAAGTAGAAGTCGTTGATGCCGACCGTCTTCTGGAAGACGGTGTCGTTGGCCTCCTTGGCGAGCGCCACGACCGCCTTGCAGTTGTGGAACATGTAGTTGCGGCCGACCTGGTCCGACCCGTTGGCGAGTCCGTTCGGATGGCTGTCGTTGGCCGAGCTCAAGAGCAGCTTGGCGGAGTTCGGACGCCCCGGCAGACACCACCACGATGTCGCCGCTGTACGTCTCGGTGTTCCCTCCCCGCGACACGACGACGCCGGTGACGGTGCGGCCGCCGGCGTCGGTCTCGAGCCGGGTCACCTCGGCGTCGACGAGCAGCGTGACGTTGGGGTTGTCGAGCACGGGCCGGACGGCGATCGTCTCGGCGTCGGCCTTGGCGTGCACGAGGCACGGATATCCGTCGCACCACGTGCAGCGGATGCACGTGCTCTTGGCCGCGGTCGGCCTCGTCGAGCAGGATGCCGCACGGGGCGTGGAACGGGTGGTAGCCACCGGCGGCCAACTCGTCGGAGAGCTGCTGGATGCGCGGTTCGTGCGACACCGCCGGCCAGGGGTACGGCTGTGAGCGCGGCCCTCGGTGGGATCCTCACCGGCGTTGCCGTGCACCTGGTAGAGCCACTCGGCCTTCGAGTACCACGGTTCGAAGTCGTCGTAGCCGAGCGGCCACGCCGGCGACAATCCGTCGACGTGCTGGATCTCGCCGAAGTCCTGCGGGCGGAGCCGGTAGAGCGCCGCGCCGTACAGCTTCGTGGCACCGCCGACGTTGTAGTGCACCTGAGGTTGGAAGGGCTTGCCGTCGGCGTCGTACCACGTGTCCTTCGAGATGTACTTGCCGTCGATGAACACCCGCTGGGGATCCCAGTTGTCCATCTCGCGCGGCAGGTAGTTGCCGCGCTCCAACAACAGGATCCGCTTGCCGGCGTTGGCGAGCGTGTGGGCCAGGGTGCCCCCGCCCGCTCCGGTGCCGATGATGACTACGTCGTAGTGCTCGCTCACGATGCCTCCTCTGTGTCGTCGTGTTCGTCCTCGTCGCCCCAGTCGATGCGGGCGGTGTCGGGGTCGTCGATGATCGAGTTCGACCGGCTCGTGCCGAGGAAGTCCCACCCCCACGACACGAAGGCGTCGACCCGCTGGCGGACGCCGCTCATCAGCCAGGCGTGCACGCCGAGCCAGGCCGCGAAGGCGACGTGGCCGTGCAGTTCATGATGATGGGGTCCCATCTCGGCGATCGCCGAGCCGTCCCCGATCATCGCCATGATGCCCTTGTCCTTGTAGTGGAACGGGCGGCGCGGCTTGCCGGCGTGGTCGGCGAGGATGTTCTCTGCCGCCCACCGGCCGGTCTGCAACGCGACCGAGCCCAGTTGGGGCAGGTCGTTGCCGTCGTGGTCCGGAATGTTCGCAACGTCTCCGATCGCGTACACCTGCGGGTAGCCCTCGACGGTGAGGTCGGGCAGGGCGGTGAGGCGGCCCGCCCGCCCCTGCGACAGGCCGGTGGTGGCCGCCAACTCGGGAGCCTGGATGCCACCTGCCCACACCACGGTGCGCGTCCGGATCTCGGTGCCGTCGCTCAACGTCACCCGGTCGGGCGTGATCTCACTCACCCCGGTGTTGAGCCGCAGCGTGACACCGTTGTGCTGCAGCTTTCCGGCGGCGTAGTCGTGGGCCCGCTCGGAGAAGGCGGCGAGCACGACGGGGCCGTGATCGATCAGGTAGATGCGGGTGCGCTTGACGTCGAGGTCGTGGAAGCGCTTCGGCATCACCTCGTTGACGAGGTCGGCCACGGCACCGGCCGTCTCCACTCCGGTCGGACCGGCTCCGACGATCACGATGTTGAGGGCGCCCTCGTCGACACGGCTGGGATCGTTGTCGGCGGCCTCGAAGACCTCGAACAGGCGGTTGCGGAGCGCCTTGGCGTCGTCGACCGTGTACAGCGGGAAGGCGTGCTGCTCGGCGCCTGGGGTACGGAAGAAGTTCGGGCGTGAGCCGGCCGCCAGCACGAGGTAGTCCCCGGTGAAGGTCTGCCCGTCCGACGTCGTGACGGTACGTGTCGCCGGATCGACCCCCGTCACCGTCAACCGTTTGACGGCGACGGTCGGGTCGTCCTTGAAGATCGCCCGCAGCGGGCGGGCGATGTCGCTGGTCGACAGCTCGGCCGTTGCCACCTGGTACAGGAGCGGTTGGAACTGGTGGTAGTTGTGGCGATCGAGCAGAGTCACCGTCACGTCCTGCTTGGCCAACTGCTTGGCGCAGCCGACGCCGGCGAACCCGCCGCCGACGATCACCACCGACGGCTTCGAATTTCTCGGTGACGCTCATCTGGGTGGTCCCTTCGTGTCGTGTGGGTGGCATCAGTCGTCCCCCGATGTCAGAGTGAACGTCGCCGTGAACGAGTCACCCGGATCGACGAGCGGGGCGGTGCCGTCGACGAGGCTGTTGGTGGCGGCGGTCATCGGTTCGAGGGCGGCGAACGGTCGACCCGGCGGAACCCATACCTGGGCGTACGGGTAGCCGCGCCCGCAGCGCATCGTGATCGACGACTCCTCGGTGACCAAACCGAACCGGCGTTGACGCCCGAGTCGGTACAGGTCGTCGAACGTCCGCCCTCCGATCGGGTCGGCCTCGCCCCGTTCGGCCCGCGAGCCGCCAGTGGGCAGACCCCACGCGTCGAGCGCGAGGTGCTTGCGCGGCGGCATCCGCAGGTTCCAGTGGCTCCTGGCTGCTCCCGTCAGGCGCAGGTACGGATGCCAGCCGAACGCCACCGGAACCCGGCTGCGACCGGTCGGGATCACGGTCGTGTCGATCGTGATCCGGGGGTCGCGGACGGAGACCACGATCTCGACGCGGTGGGCGAACGGGAACGCCGGGGCATCGACGTCGATCGACGCCCGGAAGCTCGCCCCACCGCGCCGCGTCGCACAACGATCGATTCGCCATCCGGGCCGGCCGACGAGCAGGCCGTGGATCGGGAGCCCGTTGGCGTCGGTGCCGAGCGGGAGTCCTGTCAGATCGACATCGACGCCGGCCGCCCGATAACGCCGCGATCCCAGCCGGTTCGCCCACGGTGACAGCAGCGGCAGGCCGAGCGTGGCGCCGCGCCGCAGCGCCGGCAGCCCGCCTGGGATGGCCAGATGCTCCTGGCCACGGTGTCGGAGCGACACGCCGGTCATCCCCAGCCCGGGCAGGAAGGTGGCCGTCAATTCCCCAGCGGCGACGTGCATCGACGGCTCGCCCCGGAACCGGCCTTCCTCGACTGATCCGGCGACGCCGCTGACGGCGTGTGTCGTGCCGCTCATCGATCACCCTTCGACGTGTCGTCTCGGGCGCCCTCGGCCGCGGCAGGGGGCGCCACTGCCACCCAACCATCGCCTGGCCGCGGTTGTCGTCATCCATCCAGGATGAAAGCCGTCGGGATCAGAGGAGATGATTCACCCGATCGGGGCGATGCCGATGTTCGGCGCGGTCCGTAGCCGTCGAGTTGAGCGCTCCCAAGGAGGATCCGACATGACACTCACGGGCAAGGTGGCGATCGTCACGGGCGGGAACAGCGGCATCGGCAAGGCGATCGCGCTGGCCCTCGCCGAGGCCGGAGCCAACATCGTGATCGACTACGTCGCCAACGAACAGGCGACGGAGGATCTCGAGCGGCAGATCGTGGCGCTCGGAGACCAGGCGATCGGTGTCGAAGCCGACGTCAGCAAGGTCGCCGACCTCGAAAGGTTGATCAAATCCGCTGTCGACGCCTTCGGACGGCTCGACATCATGGTCAACAACGCCGGTGTCGAGACACGAACGTCGATCCTCGACACCAGCGAAGCGCAGTACGAGAAGGTGATGGAGATCAACCTGAAGAGCGCCTTCTTCGGCACGCAACTGGCGGCCAAGCAGATGATCGCCCAGGGTGATGGAGGCCGCATCATCAACATCACCTCTGTGCACGAAGACTGGCCGATGCCCGGCAACACCGCGGTACTGCCTCTCCAAGGGTGGGATGCGGATGCTGACCCGCACCGCCGGAGTCGAGCTCGGCCCACACGGTGTGACGCGTCGTCGGTGTCGGCCCGGGCGCCGTCGCCACGCCGATCAACGCCTCGACCATGAACGACCCCGTGAAGATGGAGAAGCTCGATGCCGCCATCCCGCTCGCTCGAATGGCTGAGCCCGGGGAGATCGGGAGCGTCGTCGCCTTCCTCGCCGGCGCCGGCGCCGGCTACATGACGGCGACGACGGTCTTCGCCGACGGCGGCATCATGCACTCCAGCCCCGGCCTGTAGGCGCGATCGAGCTGCGATGGACACCACCACAGGTCAGAGCGCGGCGATGGCCTCGCCGTTCACGCCGATCGCGGATTACGGGTTTCTGTCGAACTGCCACACCGGCGCCCTCGTCGCCCCCGATGGCGGCGTCGACTGGTTGTGCGTACCGCGGTTCGACTCGTCGAGCGTGTTCGGCAGCCTGCTCGACCGGGGGGCGGGCACGTTCCGCTTCGGGCCATTCGGGATCAACGTTCCCAGCCAGCGGGTCTACGAAGCAGGCACGAACGTGCTCGTCACGACATGGAAGACGCCATCAGGGTGGGTCGTCGTCAGGGATGCGCTCACGATCGGACCGACGCGTGGTCCTGACACGGTGACGCCGCATACCAGACCACCTGCCGACGACGACGCCGAGCACGTGTTCGTGCGCACGGCGGAGTGCATCGACGGTCAGGTCGAGATGGAGTTGATCTGCGAGCCGGTCTTCGACTATGGCGATACGCCGGCCACCTGGACGCTCGTCGACGCGACCGGCCACAGCGCGGACGCCGCAGGGCCATCGCAATCGATCCGGCTGCAGACCGACATGAGCGTCGGCATCGAAGGATCGCGGGTTCGTGGGCGTCGGCTGCTCCGCGCCGGCGATCGCATCTTCTGCTCGCTGTCATGGGCGGAGGGCCTGGCCGCACCGGCCGACGTCGACGACGCCACGGGGCGCGTCGATGCCACGGTGGCGTTCTGGCGGACCTGGCTCAACGGAGCGCGAATCCCGGATCATCGTTGGCGGCAGGCGATCCAACGCTCGGCACTGGCGATCAAGGGGCTCACGTACATGCCCACCGGCGCCACGGTCGCGGCACTCACGACGTCGTTGCCGGAGACACCTGGGGGCGAACGCAACTGGGACTACCGCTACACCTGGCTGCGCGATTCCACCTTCACCTTGCAAGCCCTGCACTGGCTCAACCTCGACTGGGAGGCCGACGAGTTCATGCAGTTCGTGGCCGACCTGGAGGTCAACGACGACGGCAGCCTGCAGATCATGTACGGCATCGACGGTCGGCGCGACCTCACCGAGTCGACGCTGACCCATCTGAGCGGGTACGCCGGGGCGAGCCCGGTCAGGATCGGCAACGGTGCGTTCGATCAACGTCAGAACGACGTGTTCGGCGCCGCCCTCGACTCGATCCTCCTGCACACGCGCCGCAGCCAGCGACTCCCGCGCCGGCTCTGGCCGCTCATCCAGGCGCAGGCCGAGTGCGCGTCCGGAGTGTGGCGTCAGCCCGACCAGGGCATCTGGGAGGCGCGCGGCGCGCCCCAGCACTACGTGTCGTCCAAGTTGATGTGCTGGGTGGCGCTCGATCGCGCCGCAAAGCTCGCCGCCATACGCGGCACTGCCGAGTTGGAAACGAAGTGGCGCGGTACCGCCGACGAGATTCGAGCCGACATCGAGCAGTCGGGCTTCAGCGAGCGCGGGGTGCTGCGCCAGCATTACGAGACCGACTCGCTCGACGCCTCCACCTTGCTGGCATCGATCCTCGGGTTCCTTCCTGGCGACGACGAGCGGGCCCACAACAGTGTGCTGGCGATCGCCGACGAGCTGACCGAGAACGGGTTCGTGCTCCGCTACCGGACCGACGAGACCGACGACGGCCTGTCCGGCAAGGAAGGGACGTTCCTGATCTGCTCGTTCTGGCTGGTGTCGGCCTTGGCGATCGTCGGCGAAGGCGACCGGGCACGCGATCTGATGGAACGCCTGTTGCGGATCGCGTCACCGCTCGGCTTGTACGCCGAGGAGTTCGACGTCGACACCGGCTATCACCTCGGCAACTTCCCGCAGGCGTTCTCACATCTGGCATTGATCGAGGCCGCGGGCCGGATCATCGCCGCCGAGCGGCTCGACGAGCTCACCTGATCGCCGTCAGCGAGCCTCCGAGGACAACACGGGCGCGTCGCCGGCGGCTGTGCGGGCCGCGCGCCGGACGTACGGCACGGCGAGCGCCGATGCCGTGGCCAGCAACGCGATACCGCTCGCCGCTGTGACCCAGCGCAGCCCGACGACGTCGGCCAGCGCACCCTGCACCAGCGTGCCGATCGGGAACAGCAGCCCGAGCACGAAGCTGTTGACGGCGAGCACGCGTCCGCGCATCTCGTCGGGCGCCGACTGTTGCGCGACCCCGGCGAACGACGTGAACGAGTAGCCGTAGAGCAGTCCGACGCCGGCCAGGCACACTGCAGCGATCCACAGCTCTGGTGCGATCGCGTACACGATCAGCGCCGGGCCGAGCAGCAGCACGGCACCGGTCAGCAGTCGCCAGACGCCCAGCCGCTTCGTCAGCCCGCCGAGCGTGAAGGCCGCTGTGACGGCCCCGACGCCCTGCGCTGTGACCAGGAGCGAGGTCGCCTTCGAGCTCCCGTCGAACACGTTGGTCGCCATCTGGGAGACGAAGGCGATGAACGGCGAGGCGATGAAGATGGTCGCGATCATGAGCGCGAGCATGCGCCGCATCGCCGGGTGGCCGCGTGCGAAGCGGAAGCCATCGGCGAGGGCGGCGAAGATCGGCCGCGGTTCGCGCGATGCGAGACGGCAGATGCACCGACCAGACGGCCACGATCACTGCGGCGAAGCTGACGACGTTGCACCACAGGGCAGCCTCGATGCCGCCGATCCCCATCGCCAACGCAGCGCACGCGGGTCCGACGATTCGACCGAGGTTCCACTGGGCGTTCGACAGGCCGACGGCGGCGACGAGGTGCTCGCGCGGCACGAGGTTGGGCAACGACGTCTGGAACGAGGGGAAGCCGAACATCGCCACGGCCCCGCCGACAGAAGCTGAGGGCGGCGATCCCCGCTGGGCCGGCGTTGCCGCCGCCGACCCACACGGCGAGCACCGCCGCGATCACGGCCGAGATCGCGCTGGTGGTGATCAGCACCCGTCGCCGATCGAGCCGATCGGCCATCGCCGAACCGACCGGTCCGACGACGGCGGCGGGGATGAACCCTGCGGCGCTGACGATCGCCGACCACGACGGCTTGCCGGTGGTGTCGGCCACGTAGTAGCCGAGCGCCACCGCCTCCATCCAGGTGCCGATGTTCGACACCAGCGCGCCCGCCCACATCACGGAGAACGACCGGGACGCGAACGGAGCGAGCGAGGCCGACGCCACCAGCGGACCCTATCCGGCACCGTTCCCACTACTCTCGACCAATCGGGAGGGCTCTGGCAATTGAGTGAAGACGAACGAGCACGAGCCGCGATGGAGGCGGCCTTGCGGCCGTACGTCCCGGATCTCCTGCGGAGTTGGCCGCGCGACTGTGCGTGGCAGGCGCTCGAGGGGACGATGGTGTCGGCCGACATCAGCGGGTTCACGTCGCTCGCCGAGCGGCTCGGAGCGCGGGTCGGGAGGGCGCCGAGGAACTCAATGCGCTGATCAGCAGTTGCTTCGAAGGAATGATCGAGCACTGTGATCGGCACCGGAGGTGACGTCGTGAAGTTCGGCGGAGACGCACTCCTCGTGTGGTTCTCAGGCGACGGCCACGCCGAGCGGGCGTGCCGGTCGGCGGTGGCCATGCGCTCCACCATTCGGCGTCGCCGTACCACGTCGGACGGCAAGCTCGTGCGGCTCGCCGTGTCGATCGGAATCCACTCCGGAACCCACCACATGTTCGCGATCCATTCGGGATGTCACGACTTGATCGTGAGCGGGCCCGCTGCGTCGGCGACAGTCGCCGCCGAGTCGGCGGCGTCGGCGGGCGAGATCCTGCTGACGCACGCGACCGCACGGCTCCTGCCCGAGTCGTGGCTGGGTGAGTGGCGCGCCGAGGGTGTCACGCTTCGACGGCTCACCGCTCGGCGGCGCCATTCTCCGCCGACCTCCGATGCCGCGCGGACCTGGCGACCGGCCGAGGAATTCGTGTCGGACGTGCAGAAGGCGCAGGCCCTGGCAGGCACCCTCAACGAGCACCGCCAGGTCGCGGTGAGCTTCGTCGCCTTCGGCGGAACCGACGACCTGATCGCCGCCGGTCGTGTCGACGAGGTCGCCCAACGTCTTCGCGTCGTTGCCGAGTCGATCGCCGAGAGCTGCGCCCGTAACGGTGTGTTCCTGCTCGCCACCGACGTCAACCCGCGGGGAGGCAAGTTCATGATGGCGGCGGGGGCCCCGCTGTCGCGGGGTGGGGATGACGAGCGGATGCTTCGAGCCGTCCGCGAGATCGTCGACTCCGATCCCGGTATCGACCTGCGCGCCGGCGTCACTCGCGGCTACGTGTTCGGATGCGATCTCGGCTCGCAGCGGCGCCGCGTGTACACGGTGATGGGCGACGCCGTGAACCTGTCGGCGCGGCTCATGTCGAAGGCACAACCTGGCGAGATCCTCATCAGCCGTCCGACGATCGAATGGGCGTCGTCGCGCTTCGAATATGAAGCTCTGGAGCCATTCCTCGTGAAAGGCAAGAGCGTTCCGATCTACGCCGGCCGGCTCGGTCGCCTGCTCGGCCGCCGGACCGACCTCGACCAGGTCGACAGCGCCATGTGCGGTCGCACCGCAGAGCTCGACACGTTGCTCGAGCTGGCCGACGCTGCGATTCGCGGGCGCGGGTCGGTGGTCGTGGTCAACGGCGAGCCGGGCATCGGCAAGAGCCGGCTGGCGGTCGAGGTCGTGCGTCGCCGTCTCGACTTCACGGTCGTGTTCGCCCGCTGCCAGCCATTCGATCGGCTGACGGCGTATGCGGTCGCCGAGCCGGTCCTCAGGCCCCTGTTCGGCATCGACGTCGAGGCTTCGCCGGTCGCCGCCGGCGCCGCGCTCGTCGAGTGGCTTGCTGCCAATGCTCCCGATGTGGTGGCGTTCGCGCCGCTGCTGGCGGTCGCGGTCGGGGCCGAGGTGCCGCCGACACCCGAGTCAGAGGCGGTCGTCCCGGCGTTCCGCCGGGTGCGGACCTTGCAGCTCCTGTCGACCGTGATCGCGCGCTCGATCGTTGCCCCGACGGCGGTCATCATCGACGACGTCAACCACGCCGACGACGCAACTCGTGAGCTGATCGACGTGATGGCGAGTCTGTCCTCCGAGCTGCCGCTGCTGATCATCGCCACCTCCGGCACCGACGAGACGTTGTCAGGCGAGCGGATCGCGCTCGGCCAGCTCGACGAGTCAGACGTGATCGCGATGATCGACGCCCTGCTCGGGAGCAGGGCGATCGTTGCCAGCACGGTGCGCTCGATCGTGCGGCGCGCCGCCGGCAACCCGCTGTTCGTCAGTGAGCTGTTGCGGTCGCTCGCCGAAGATCCCGACGCCGAGGTTCCGTCGTCACTCGAGGCGCTGGTCGAGTCGCGCATCGACACGCTCGAGCCTGCTGACCGGAAGTTGCTGCGCGAGGCATCCGTACTCGGATCCGAGGTCGACATCACGCTCCTGGCGCGGATGAGCGACGACGCCCTCATCCGCCGACAGGATCGCTGGGACCGGCTCGACCGTTTCCTCGAACGGGTCGCACCCGACATCGTGAGGTTTCGCTACGACACCTATCACCGTGTCGCCTACGGCGGCCTGTCGTACCGAACGCGGCGGACACTGCATCGCCGTGTGATCGACGTGCTCGAGAGCGTCCCGCAACCCGACGGACAAGCCGACAGTCGCGAGCGGCTCGCGCTGCTCGCGTTCCATGCCCACCACGGCGCCGACCGGGAGCGCTCGTGGCGATACGCCACAGCCGGCGCCGCGGCGTCGGCCGAGGCGGCGATGTTCGAGGAGGCGGCACGGCTCTACACCCTCGCCCTGCACGCCCACATCGAAGCCTCTGCCGACGAGATGCGTTCCGTCGCCGAGCAGGCGGGCGACGTGTACGAGGTGGTCGGGCAGCTCGACGCCGCCGAGCGCGCATTGGCGCTGGCCACCAAGCACTCCATGTCAGGGCTCGATCAGTCGCGACTGTGGCGCAAACGGGCCGAGGTCGCCGAGCGTGCCGGCAACAACCGCCAAGCCGTGCGCCGGCTCACTCGCGCGGCGGCCGTCCTCAAGCCGGTCCCGTGGTCCGAGTCGCTGCGGGAACATGCCCGGTGGGAGTCGGCCAAGAGTGGGATCGCCCTGCGCCAGTCTCGCCATCAGGAAGCGTGGAACTACGCCACGAGCGCACTCAGCAAGGCGCAGCTGGTGGAGGACTGGAAGACCGCCGCCCACGCAGCTCTCATGGTCGACAACCTCGTCACCAGCCTGCGCTGGAACGGCGTCGTCGTGCAGCGCCCTGATGTGCTCGGACTGTGTCGCCTCGCCGGTGACACGGTGGGCGAGGCGAAGTACCTCAGCAACCGCGCTCGTCGACCACTACTTCGAAGGCGACTGGCGTCGCGCCATGCAGCTCTACCGCGAATCGGCCGAGCGGTCGGCCGAGTACGGCCACGCGGTCTCCGAGGCGACCTGCCTCAACAACATCGCCGAGATCCTGAGCGATCAGGGTCGGTACGACGATGCCGCATCGATGTTCCGGGAGGCCGGGCGAACCTGGCGCTCGATCGGATACGGCATCGGCATCGCCTACGCAGACTCGAACCTCGGCCGTCTGGCGACCCGCACCGGACGCCACGCCGAAGCGCGTCCAGCAACTCGAGGCGGCGGGATCGAGGTTCCGTGCCCTCGGCTCGACCGCCGACCTGACCGAGGTCGCGCTCCGAACGATCGACGACCATCTCGTCGCCGGCGACCCGGTTCCTGCCGATCTGTGGCCGGGTGACGCCGAACTCGACGTCGACCCGACGTTGAAGGTGGCTTCCGATCGGTTGCGAGCGCTCGACGCAGTGGCGCCGGACGAGGCCGAGCAGGCCGTCGGGCGCAGCATCGCCGCCGCTCGCGACGCGGAGATCCCGTTCGAGCTGGCGCTGTCACTGCGAGTCCGGGCGGCGATCACCGGCGACCACTCTGCGGCTCACGAGGCGGACGAGATCCTGAGCAGACTCGACGTCGTCGTGCCACCTCCATTGCCACTCCGGCTGACGTCGACGGCACTCGCCGAGTGACATCAGTCTCGGCCCTTGTGTCGGCTGCGGAACGGTGCCAATGCTCGTGTTGGCGTTGAGTAGTGGTCACTGACAGTGTCATTCCGGCCGGTTTCACCGCGGACAGCGCTGTCATCCAGCGTTGCTACTCGACCGTAGGGAGGAAGTCATGGGCGGACGGAGCCGGACCCGCAACGGGTTGGGTGTTGGGATCGCGGTTGCCCTGACGGTGGTCGCCGTCGTGGCTGTGACACCGTCGCAGAGCGTCGTGGCCGGTCCCCCTGTCGGTGGCGTGTGGGTCGTCAACAGCGCGGGTGACGCGTCTGATCTGGCGATCGACGGCAACTGCAACGTCGGCGGTGACGTGTGTACATTGCGGGCCGCCCTGGCCGAGGCAGAGGCCGAGTTGGCCTCACCCACCGACGCCGCCGCCGACATCCGGATCGAGGTCGCCCCCAGCGATCCGATCCTGGTGGGAGCGGAGATGCTCGTCAGCGTGGAAGTGGGCGACATGCTCACGATCGGTGCCGCGGTCCCTCCGGCAGATCGCCCGGTGCTCGACGGCGGAGGCTCCGACCGGATCTTCAACTTCTCGGGCGGGGGCAGGATCAACCTCAACGGCCTGATCCTCCAGAACGGGAGCGAGCTCGACGCCTCGGGCGGCGGGGCGATCCTGACCGACTCGGAGCTCTGGCTCGACCGCGTGACCGTGCGCGACAGCGACAGCACGAACACCGGCGGGGCCGTCTTCTCAACGGCCTTGCTCGACATCAAGTTCAGCGAGTTCACCGGCAACAACGCGTTCCTCGGGGGCGCGATCCGTGGCATGGCGTGGACCCGGATCAACGACACCATCATCAGCGGCAACGATGGGCAGCAGGGCGGTGGCATCTACATCGAGTCGGTGCTCGACATCGCCGACTCGTTGGTCATCGACAACGGAGCCACGAACGGTGGCGGCGGCATCTTCTGCAGTTGCTCCAATGCCAACGTGATCCGTACCTCGTTGATCCGTAACGTGACGGCCGGCGGCACCGGCGGCGGTATGTACGCCGAGGCGTACTTCGGAGGGCCACCGTTCTTCGTCGCGCGTCGACAACTCGACGTTCTTCCAGAACTTCGCCGACGTCGATGGCTCTGGCCTGCTCGTCGAGACCGGCGGCGAAGCCGTGTTGATCAACGTCACGATCGCCGACAACTCGTCGACGATCGGGTCGGGCCTCTCGGCCAGCAACTTCGCCGGCGCCACGCACAGCATGACCAACAGCATCGTGTACGGCAACACCGGACTCGGCGGCGCCGCCAACGACTGCAGCACGTTCGACTACGCAACCGCCGGCACCACGAGCTTCATCGCCGCCGGCGGCTGCGTGCCGCAGGGTGGGGGCACGCGCCTCAACATCGATCCCGGCCCCCTCACCGAGGGCCAGTTCGGTGGCGGCGTCAACCTCGGACCGTTCGACGTCGAGCCGACGGTGCTCGCCATCTCGGCGACATCACCGGCGCTCGACGCCGGGACGTGTGTCGGCAGCATCCCGGTCGATGCCCGCTTCGTCAAGCGCAATGGTCCGGCGTGCGACATCGGGGCGTTCGAGCTGACGTTGGCCGCGGGTGGCTTCCGGGATGACGGCGACGGATCGTTCGGGCCGCCGAGCGGAGTCGTCGACTTCGGGTCGGTGCGGATCCCGGTCGAGCGCCTGTCGGGCGCTGTGTTGTCCGATCCAGCCGGCAATGGCAGTCTCGATCAGCCGAGGCGGTCCCACAGGCGCAGATCCGCGGCATCGATCTCGAGCAGACCGGCTTGGCCGCCGTGCCGTTGCGCCAGATCGCGCTCGACGCGATCCCGCTCGACGCCGAGGTGCTCGACGCGATCTCGCTCGACCAGATCCCACTCGACTACACGAGCGTCAACGGCGACGGCTGGTCCGCCTACCTGCTCGACAACGGGCTCACCGACCTCGCTGCCCAACCACTCAACACGGTGACGCTCGCGCAGGTGCTGGCCGCGACCGCCAACCTCGGCCCAGAAGCCGAGCTCGACGTCGGCCAGATCGACTTCTCCGGAACACCGCTCGGGTCGCTGCCGGTCGGGGCCATGGCACTCGGAGGGACGTCATTGGCCGACATCGCCACGAGTGGCGACGACACACCGGTCGACTGGTGCGCGCTGATCGCGCCCTACACCACCAAGACCTGCGGCACGCAAGCAGGAACCGACATCAATCCCAACACGGCGACGTTGGTCTCGATCAGCCTGCAAGGTGTTCCGTTGCGCCAGATCCCGTTGCGGCAGATCCCGCTGCGGCAGATCGACCTGTCGGCGGCACCGTTGCGTCAGATCCCGCTGCGCCAGATCGACATCGAGGCGTCGCCGTTGCGTCAGATCCCGCTGCGCCAGATCTTCCTCGCCTCCACGCCGTTGCGTCAGATCCCGCTGCGCCAGATCGACATCCAGGGTTCGCCGTTGCGTCAGATCCCGTTGCGTCAGATCCTGCTGACCTCGACGCCGTTGCGGCAGATCCCGTTGCGCCAGATCAACCTCGATTCCTCGCCGTTGCGCCAGATCCCGCTGCGCCAGATCGCCAACCTGTCGAGCCATCGTCGACTGCTCGAGCTTCACCGAGTGCGCCAGCCAGACGTCGACTCTCGGCGATGTTCCGACGGCCTCGCTGATCGGCACACTCGGTGCTCTCCTCATCGGCGGTTCCCGACACGTCCGAACCACGGTCGAGATCGGCACCCTGCGGCGAAATCGGCGGGCCCGAGTCACCCCGACGCCTACGGCGCGGCGGGTGCTACCGTGCTGGCAACGCTCGGCGAGCTCGCGGCGTACTTCGGCGACACGACACTCGGCGAGATCGGCGGGCCGGGTTTCGCCGACGCCTACGGCGACATGACGATCGGTGACTTCCTGGCGCTGCTGATCCAGCTGTTCCCCGACATGACGCTCGGCGAGCTGCTGGCCGGCATCCTGCCGGCGAGCGAGATGCCGTGGCGGGACATCGACCTCGCCAGCCGGAGCGACAGCGCTCAAGCAGGCGGTCGCCCCTGCCGGTACGGAGGACACGTCGATCAAGTACGACGTCACGATCGGCAGCACGCTGCCCGACCGGCACACCGATCGAGGTCGAGCTGTCGGTGCCCGACGGCTACACGTTGTTGCCCGGGTCCTTCGAGCTCAAGCCGATCATCCCCGACAACATCGGCTGCGACGAGCTCGTTCCTGCGTTCGACTTCCCCGTACCCACGATCGGGCCCGACGACCGCCGCGGGGCGGACGCTGGCGGAGATGACGATCACCCCGCCGCTCGACCCGGAGACGCCGCGTTCCGCGTGGTGTTCCGCGCCGTGCCGCCACTCGAGCTGGGCAGCAAGGGCCGTTCGAGATCGAGGTCACCGCTCCCAGCTGGGGCGTCGTCGACAGCAGCCGAGGGTGTCGAGGTCATCGTCGACGACATCCTCGAGAACCAACGACACATTCGATCAGCGACGCCGTTCGTCGAGTACGACAACGACGTCGCAGCCACCGATCGCGGCTCAACGACGTCGACGACATCCTGTTCCTGACCCACTCAACCAGGCGACCGACGTCGACTGGTTCGAGCTGCCTGTCGAGCAGGGCGACCAGCCTGTCGGTGTTCCTGTCGAACCTGCCTGCCGACTACGACGTGCTGCTGTTCGGGCCGGCGCAGGCGCCGCTTCGCGGCACTCCCGTCGCGAGCACTCGCGCCGTCTCCCGACGGCGGCTTGAGCCTGCTCGGCGAGGACAACGCCGTCAACGCCGACATCGGAGGCGACATCGACACGACGTCACGAGCCCAGGACTGCAGCTGTACGGCGTGTCGTCGCGGCGCGGGACCACGAGCGAACGGATCGACACCGGTGCGCTGCCGGCGGGCACGTACTACCTCAAGGTGGCCGGGTACAACGGGGCGAGCAGCGGCTCGCCCTACAGCCTCCGGGCTCGGACCAGCGCCGACCGACGGGGGCGGAGACGTGCGCGGCGATTCCGGCCGCCGGTCCCGCCGCACCACGATGCCGTGCGGCTGTGACACCATCACGACCGACACGACGACGATCCTGCTGACCCATCTCGGCCGCCTGCAGCGGTCGTACCCGGTTCGGCGAGCGTGGCGACGGAGCGCTGGTCGGCTTCGTGAACGAGGTCAACGCCGCCCCTGCACAGTTCGCCGGCACGAGCGCCGCCGTGGTCACGCTCGACGACCTCGTGCGCTTACGCCGGCGTGGGACCAGCGCACCCGTGCGATCCCGATCGCGCCAACGCCGTGGTGTCGCAGGTCGGCGCGCGGATCGACGGCGATCCGTGCCAGCTTCCCGAACATCCAGCAACATCGTGCTCGTCGGCGCCGACGACCAGATCCCGTTCGCCCGGGTGCAAGGACGCCGTACCGGCGCACAACGAGTCGGAGTACGCCGTCGACGTTCGACGGCAGCTCGCCGCTCGACGGCGGCGCTCTCGCTCGGCTACGTGCTCAGCGACAACCCGTACGCGTCGTCGCGACCGCTCGCCGTCGGACCACGCGAGCTGTTCGTCCCCGAGCTCGGCATCGGGCGGCTCGTCGAGTCGCCGGCCGACATCGCCACGGCGCTCGGCAACTTCACCGACTTCAACGGCGAGCTCGATCCGCAGACCGCGCTCAGCACGGGCTACGACTTCCTCACCGACGGCGCCGATGCGGTCGCCGACGAGCTGATCGCGCCGGACGGCCGGTTCGAGGCCGACGGACGTCGATCGGCTCAACACCGACGACTGGACGCGTGCCGACCTGCGCCAGGCCTGGCTCGGATCGAGCGCCGCGACCGCCGCCGACGTGGTCTCGGTCAACGCCCACTTCGACCACTACCGGGCGCTCCCGGCCGACCAGGACGCCAGCGGCGTCCTGACCGACCCGTTCGGACTCGGTGACGTCGACCGGCTCGGCCGACGGCTCGCTCGGCCGGTGCGATCGTGTTCAGCATGGGCTGCCACATGGGCTCTGTCGGTGTCCGACATCTCGGTCGGCGGGCACGCTCCACGAGGACTGGGCCCAGGTGCTCAGCGCCGAGGGTGCGATCGTCGCCGGCAACACCGGGTACGGATACGGCGACGACACCGTCGTCGGCGGCGACCGAGGAGCTGATGCGCCAGTTCGCGCGTCGCCTCGACGGCTCGATGACCGTCGGCCAGGCGATGGCCTTCGCCAAGCAGCAGTACACGGCCGACCTGCTCGTGGTCAGCCCGTTCGACGAGAAGGTCGTCAGCCAGGTCGTGTTCTACGGCTTGCCGATGTACCGCCTCGCCGACGGCCAGCCGGCGCAGCCGCCCGACAACTCGCCGACGGTGATCGACCCGTCACCGGACTCTCAGGCGATGCCGGTCACCGTCTCGACCCCGATCGACGCGCCGGGCGGACTGCGAGTCCCGAACACCCTCGGGCGGCAACGGCCAGTACTACGCCGTCGCCGGTGAGATCCAGGCCACGCCGTACCAGCCAGTGCAGCCGCGCACGACGAGCGACGTCACCAAGCCGGGCGCAGACGCTCGTGGCGCGCTGCTCACTGGGCCTCACCTCGATCGACCGGGCATGCCCAACCCGGTGATCATGACGCCCGACCGACGACGTGACAGGTGCTAACCCCGAGGCGCACGGTCGACGGCGCCTTCTTCCCGTCCGCGCTGCAGTCGATCGGTCGCCGCCAGGACGTCACCGGCGTCCGCGATCAGCTCGTGATTGTTCCCGGCCAGTTCCGCGACGATTCGTCGACGGCCACCGGTGGCGGCGTGCAACGACTGTTCACCAGCACGTCGGCGATCGTGTACTACGCACCCGGCGGGCAACGGTGACGTCATTCCGCCGATCGATCGACCACGACGTCGGCAGCGATCATCGGCAGCTCGGCGGTGTTCTCTGTGCGGGCCCATGACGACGCCGCGGTCAGTCGGGTCAACGTCCTGTTCTCGATCACCGCCGGCGCCACCGGCGACGCCGCGGATCTGGCGCAGCGTCGACCTCGCGCTGGCCGGCGCGGCTCGTACTCCGGGGCTGCGCCTCGTCCCTCGGAGGGACACCGCGGTCGACTACTTCGTACAGGTCGTCGACAGTGGTGGCAACGTGTCGGTCGGCTCCGACAAGGGCGTCAATACAGCGGACCGCCGCTGGTCTCGCCGCCCTTCCGACGGCGCCGATCGATCACCTGCCGGCAACGGGGACACCCGGGCAGTACACCGGTGTACGTCACGGTCACGATCGTTCCCGAGCCCGGCGATCCGGTCAACACCCGGGTCGACGGCGGGGCACCGACGAGCGACCTCCAGCTGATCGATCAGCGGCTCCCGGCATGCACACCGTCGAGTCGCCATCGGTCCGACGGTGCCTCAGCGACGGCGACGTTCTTCATCGGCACCGATCGTCACTCCGCCGACGCCGCCGACGGTCACCGGCCACACGACGACGCCCGCTCCCGCCTCGGGTTGGTTACGTCGCTGCCCGTCACGGTCATGATCACCGGCGTCGCAGGCTCGTCGCCGGTCGCCTCGATCGGTACCGGATCGGCGATCCGGAAGTTCACGACCGTCAACGCGTGCCAGCGCCACGGTGCGTCGTCAACGCTCAGGGCGTCTCGACCGTGGAGTACTCGCGATCGACGCCAACGGGCTCGAGGGCGCGCCACGGCTCGATCCAGGTCGAGTTCGACTCTGTCGCCTCCGCCGATCACCCTCGACGACGCCGGCGGCCGGCGCCACGTACACGATCGGTCAGGTGGTCAACGCCGCCTACAGCTGCGCGGATGCCTCCGGCGCCTCCGGCCTCGCTGCTGTCGATGGCTGCACGGGCACCAAGGCCCCCGGTCAGGCGATCGACACCGCAACCGCAGGGACCAAGTCGTTCACCGTCACCACCAAGGACGTCGCCGGAAACACGACCTCGATCACGCGCAGCTACTCGGTGGTCCCCAGCTTCGTGCCGATGTCGGGCAGCACCTTCACCACGCAGCCCGGCGGTGTGCTGAAGTTCACGTCGTCGGCCTCGAAGCCGCTCGGCAGCTTCGCATGGCTGAGCGGACCGGGTGGTCGCACCGGCACCGTGTCGGGCCCACTGACGTTCACGACGACAGGGACCGCCTCGGGGCGCGGGTTCGGCGTGATGGTCGGCACCTACCAGACCAGCGGGATCGTGCTCACCGGACTCTCGGTCCAGTTCGACCCCGGTTACGACTGCGGCACGAAGAGCGCCGGCAGCAAGATCGGCTCGCTCGTCATCCAACGATGGGTGGCGGTCCCGATCACAGCTGTACCCGAGGCCTGCACAGCGGCGCCGGTCGACCTGTATCCGGGTTCGAACAACACCCAGAAGACCAACGCCGCCAAGGCCGATCGCAACGCCCGCTACTGGTCGAAGCCGATGACGATCCAGGTCACGATGCAACCGGGCATCCTGCCGGGGACGACCAGGGTCACCGGGTCGGCAACCAGCGCCGGGCCTACTGGTCAGCCGCGGACGATCACCGTGAGCACCACCGTGCTGACCGCTGACGCTCGGACCGTCGTGGGGGCTGCGCGCCTTCGGCGACACGGCGGGCACGTTCACGCCGACGGTGTCGGTGAGCTAGCTCGCCTGGTTCCCAGGTCCAACGACCTGTGTGCTGGAACCCGTCGCGGCCGGCCGGCCCGGCGGCGCGCCAGGCGAGCACATTGGCGGGTGCGATCGTGGTCAGCGGGCCGTACTGGTCGAGGTCGTACTGCCAGGCGTACTTCGTGTCGTAGGCGTCGATCACCTCGGCCGTGCCCGTGGGCCCGACGACATCGCCCTCGACGATCACGACGTCGATCCCGCTGTCGAGGTGCACGGTGGCGGCGGCGCCGGGCTGGGCGGCGCGCCGAAGGGCAGGTGTGCCGATGCTGAGGTGGAGCAGTTCGTCCTGCCACACGCCCCACACCGGCCGGGCGTGTGGTCGCGGGCCGGAACCGTCGACGTCGACCCAGTACGTCTCGGATTCGCGAAGCTGTGCCTCGACCCACGACCACGCCAACGCGGCGCTGTCGCTGAGTCCGCCGAACATGCGAAGTGGTTCGTACGACGCTGTCATGCCGACATTCTCGGCGCGACCGTCGTGCCAGTCACGTCAAGCCTCCACGACCGATCGCCTGCTTCACGATCACGTTCCGCAACACCTCGTTGGTTCCTTCGCCGACGATCATCAGCGGCGCGTCGCGGTAGTAGCGCTCGACGTCGAACTCGGTCGAGTAGCCGTGCCCGCCGTGGATGCGGATCGCATCGAGTGCCACCTTGGCGGCCATCTCCGAACAGAACAACTTGGCCATGCCGGCCTCCATGTCGGCTCGGCGACCCGAGTCGATGCAGTCGGCGGCGTGGTAGTTGAGCTGCTGCCCGGCCGTGATCTGGGTTGCCATGTCGGCGAGCAGATTGCCGACCGACTGGTGCTGCCAGATCGGCACTCCGAAGGCCTGCCGTTCCTGGGCGTAGCGGAGGGCGTCGTCGAACGCCGCCCGTGCGACGCCGATCGCCCGGCCGGCGACTTGGATGCGACCGGTCTCGAGCCCCGTCATCATCTGGCTGAAGCCCTTGCCCTCGACGCCGCCGAGCAGGGCGTCGCTCGGCACGTGACAATCGTCGAAGTGCAGCTCGCACGACTCGACGCCCTTGTAGCCGAGCTTCGGTAGATCGCGTGAGACGGTGAAGCCCGGGACCTTCTCGACCAGCAGGATCGAGATGCCTGCGTGGGCGGGCTGTGCCGATGGATCGGTCTTGCAGAGCAATGCGACCAACCCGGCCGTGCGGGCGTTGGTGATCCACGTCTTGGAGCCGTTGATCACGTATCCATCGGCGACCGGCCTGGCGACGGTCCGCAGCGCCTGCAGGTCGGAGCCACCATCGGGCTCGGTGAGCGCCATCGTCGTCCGCAACTCGCCGGTGGCCATGCGCGGCAGGTATCGCTGGCGCTGCTCCTCGGTGCCGAATCGCAGGATCAGCTTCGACACCACCGAGTGCCCTCCGAAGGCGCCCGCCAGCGACATCCAGCCGCGTGCGATCTCCTCCGTGACGAGCGCGTAGCAGCGGGCGGACACGGCGAAGTCGCCGTACGGCTCGGGAATCGCGAGGCCGTAGACGCCCATCTCCTTCATCTGATCGATCAGCTGCTCGGGATACGTGTTGGCGTGCTCGAGCTCGTTGACGACCGGGCGCACCTGCTCGTCGACCCACTTGGCGACGAGGTCGACGATCTGCTGTTCCTCGCTGCTGAGCAGGCTCACGACTCAGATCCAATCACGCCCGAGACCCGACGGTCACATGAGTGCATCGGAGAATGGATAGTCGGTCATGCATTCGACCCCGGTGTCGGTGACGATGTACTGGTCCTCGAGCTTGACGCCTTGGTGGGTCACGGGATCGCCGATGTAGCTCTCGACGCACACGACCATGCCCTGCTCGAACGAACCCGGAAAGTGGTAGTCGCAGCCGGACACGGCGAGCGGCACGTTGGGGTGCTCGCCGGCGACGCCGAGCCCGTGCGCAAGGCAGTAGTAGCCGAATGGCCGGTACTGCTCGGGGACGGGCCAGGCCTTGACCGCGAACTCCTCGTACGTGACCCCGGGGGCGACGAGCAACGCGTTGTGCCGGAGCTGCTCGAGGGCGAGCGCGAACAGATCGCGCTGGACTGGCGTACCCCGACCGGCACCGCACACGAAGGTGCGTGAGAAGTCGACGGCGTATCCGAGGTAGCCGGTGGCATCCGTGTCGAGGCACACGAGCTCGCCCGAACGCATCTGGCGATCGCCGCTCTCGCGGAAGTACGGGAAGGTGTTGGGACCGCTCTGGAACAGACGGGCGACGACGTACTCGCCGTCGTTGGCGATCAGGTCGCGATGGAACTCGGCCCAGGCCTCGTTCTCGGAGATCCCTTCGTGGAGCGCGTCCTCCAACACGCTCACCGAGTGCTGGACGCGGTCGGCGGCGATGCGCATCGCCCGCAGTTCTTCCGGCTGCTTGATGCGTCGTGCCTCGAGCAACACGCCGGTCGCGTCGATCAGCGTCACGCCGTTGCGTCGCAGCTCGTCGGTGAACTCGAAGTCGACCTTCTCGACGGCCAGGCGAACATCGTCGGGGTGATGGCGGCGGCACTCGGCGGCGATCTCAGCCGCGAATCGTGCGAGCGACGCGCCGTAGCCGAGGCCCGAGTTGACCGTGATCGTCGTGGTGGTGCGGACCTCGTCGACGGCGGCCAGCCCCGCCGACAGATGCCCGCATCCGGCGAACTCGAACATGATCGTCGGTCCGTCGGCGATCACGAGCACGAACCGCGATGGTCCCATCATCCCGTACACGCTCATGTTGCGATGCCCGCAGGCGTATCCGATGTTGATCGGATCGGGTGTCAGCAACGCCGGCACGCCGATCTCCGTCATCACCTCGCGCAGCCGCCGGTTGCGCTGGAGATGGAGCTCGGTCGGGTCGAAGGCGGCGCTCACGTCGCGATGGTACGAGCGCCGCCAGATCTCGACGCGGATCGAGCCACGCGCCGGTCAGGGAAGATGGAAGACCTGGCTCAACTGCCGCATCATGTGGTCGGCATGCTCGCCCGAGCCCTCGAAGTACGGCGACATGAGTTCCTGCCACCTGGCGTTGATCGGCTCGGTCGACATGGCAGCGAGGCACTCTTCGAAGGTCCCCGTTGTCTCGAAGTAGCCGACCAGCAGGCCGTCGTCGTCGAGGAACAGCGAGTAGTTGTGCCAGCCCGCACGGCGCAGCGCGTCGAGCATCTCGGGCCAGACCTGCTCGTGATGTGCCTTGTACTCTTCCAACACCGTCGGTTTGACGCGGAGGGTGAAACACACTCGGTTCATCTTGGAGCACCTCGTCGGCGGGCGGTCGGGTGACCGGCGGGGTGGGGTGACCCACCCCGCCGATCCGATCGAGCCGGCTCCCGAGGGTGTCGGCTCCGGGGGACTTGGTTACACGTTGGTCTCGTCGTACACCGAGAACGGTCCCATGATGATGCGCAACCGTTGTCGCACGTCGGGTCCTTCTCGATCGTGTACTCACCCATCCGGCCGGCGACGAAGCTGGCGCCCTCGGCGGCTTCGAACTGGCCGGTGGCGATCCCGTAGCTGGCGTAGTAGGTGAGGTAGCCGAGGTCGACGAAGCTCCACAGAGCGAACTCCGGTGCACACCCGTTCTCGTGAACTCCCGCATCTCGTCCGGGAGCCCGAGGCCGGACACCTTGACCGTCTCGCAGAGGCCCTCGTCCTGCATCGCCTTGGCGGCGGCAGCGATGCCGACGGTGGTCGGCGCCATGATCAGCTCGAGATCGGGATTGCTGTCGATCAGTCCGAGTGCCTGGTTGTACGACTCGTCGGCGTCGTCGTTGCCGTAGACCGTGTCGACGAGCTCCAGGTTGGCGTACTTGTCGTCGGCTGCCAGTGCTTCCTCCATGGCGGCGATCCAGGCGTTCTGGTTGGCGGCATCGGGGGTCGCGGACAGGATCGCGAACTGACCGCCGTCGTCACCGAGGATGTTGAGGGCCATGTCGGCCATCACGACACCGGTTTCGTCGAAGTCGACCTGGGCGACGAACAGGCTCTCGCCCTCGCCGGACGGGATCGGTGAGTCCCAGGCGACGACCGGTATGCCGGCGGCGGCGGCGTCGTTGACGGCGTTCTGGACCTGGTCACCGGCGTTGTTGGAGATCATGATCGCATCGACGCCTTGCGTGACGGCGTTGGTGACGAACTCGATCTGGCCGGTGGTGTCGGCGCACGATGCCGGACCCTGGAACTCGGGCTCGGCCGCGCCGAGCTCGCCGGCAGCCTCGATCGCACCCTCGTTGGCCTGATCGAAGACGGCGATTCCCGTGCACTTCGGGAGCAACAGCCCGTTGAAGTCGCCGGCCGCTTCGATGGTGACCGCGTCCCCGGCGGGCGCCTCGGTGCCAGCGGGTGCTTCTGTCGCGGCGGGTGCCTCTGTCGCCGCGGGTGCTTCTGTCGCGGCGGGTGCTTCGGTGGCGGCGGGTGCCTCTGTCGCGGCGGGTGCTTCGGTGGCCGCGGGTGCCTCTGTTGCTGCTGGTGCTTCGGTGGCGGCGGGTTCGTCGTCGTCGTCGCCGCAGGCAGCGACGACCAGCGTCGCCGCCGCGAGCACAGCGACGGTCTTGGTGAATCGATATGTCATGTCGGTTCTTCCCCCTTGCGGTGGTTGGTGTTTGCTTGGAGCTCTGTTGGTCACGCAGCGTCGATCGCAGGTTGCGGGACGGCGTGAGCCGATCTGGGTGTGTCGCGTGGCTGGATGCGGACGAGAACGTTCTGGATCAGGACGGAAGCGATCAGGATCACGCCGATCACGCCGGTCTGTGTGGTTCCGTCGGCCCCGGCGAGTCCGAGTCCGTTGCGGATGTTGAGCACGATCAGGATCGCCAGTGCCACTCCGGACATCCGGCCCGACCCGCCGAAGATCGAGACGCCGCCGAGCAGCACGATCGTGATCACCTCGAGCTCGAAGCCGTTGGCGAGATCGCCACGTGCGGTGCCCAGCCTCGAGGCAAAGAGGATTCCGGCCGCCCCGGCAACGAGCGACGACGAGACGAACAGCGCGATGCGGATGCGGTCGACCTTGATGCCGGAGAAGGTGGCGACGTCGGTGTTGTCGCCGATGACGTAGATGTAGCGGCCGTACTCGCTGCGGTGCAGGATCACGGCCGCGATTGCGAACAGCCCGACGAACAGCAGGATCGAGAAGGGGAGGGGGCCCAACAGCTCGTCCTGTCCGAGCGAGTTGAACCACCCCGGGATAGTCGCCGACCGACCGGTCTTCGACGAGGATGCGCGCCGCGCCGCGCCAGGCGATCAGCCCCGCCAGCGTGACGACGAGCGAGGGCAACCCGAGCTTGGTGATCACTCCGCCCTGCAGGAGACCGACCGTGGCCGACACGAGCAGCGCGATCACGACGATCACGCCGAACGGCAGGCCGCTGCGCTCGTGGAGGGCGGCCACGATGCATGCCGCGAAACCCATCACCGAGGCAACCGACAGATCGATCTCGCCCGAGATGATCACGAACGTCATGGCGATGACGACGATGATCTTCTCGATCGAGAGCTCGAACAGGTTGACGAAGTTGTCGACGCTCAGGTAGCCGTCGGACTGGACGATGTTGAACACGAACGAGGCCGCCAGCACCGCCGACAGCAGGATCGTCCAGCTCCGTTGGAGCGCCCAGTCACGCATCGCCGGCGATCCCTCCGATTGCGGTATGGCGGTCGGAGCGATGCAGCCTGCGACGTCGGAAGCGCTTGTTGACCACCAGGTCGAGGATGATCGCGGCGAGGATCAGCGCTCCGAGGATCGCATCCCGCCAGAACTCGCTGACCTGTGGGACGCGGACCAGGCTGAGATCGAGGATCTCGATCAGGATCGCTCCGAGAAAGGCGCCGATCACGGTGCCGGAGCCGCCCTGGATGCTCACGCCACCGACGACGGCGGCCGCGATCGCGGCCAGCTCGAACGATGCCCCAGCCGTGACGTTCACGGTCCCGAACTGCCCGAGAAACATGAATCCGGCGAGGCCGGCGAGCGCTGCCGCACACGACGAAGGCGACCAACGTGATCCGAGCCTGCGGCAGGCCCGCCTGCCGGGCCGCATCAGGACTCGAGCCGACGGCGTACAACATTCGTCCGGCACGCAGTCGCGCCAACACGAGCTGCAGGGCGATCGCGACCACCAGCGCGATCACGAACATGAGACGCAGGTCGAAGTCGCCCCAGCTGCCGAGCGAGTTCCGCGGCAGATTGACGACCCAGTCGGGCAGATCGGCGGTGACGATCGTCTCGCCTCCACCGATGCTCGTCAGCGCCGCGCGATAGATCGCCAACGTGCCCAGCGTGACGATGATCGCCGGAACCTTGGCGAAGGCGACGAGCAGCCCGTTGAACAGTCCGAGCACGGCACCGATCGCGGTCGCCAGGAGCACGGCGACCACGGCCGGCATGCCCGGGCTCGACGAGAGCACGTCACCGGTGACGAACGCCGACACACCGACGATCGATCCGACCGACAGATCGACCTGGCGGGCGATGATGACCACCGCCTCGCCCGCGGCGAGCAGCGCAGTGATCGCCACGCTGATCTCGATCCGATTGAACAACCGGCCCTCGAGGTAGTTGTCGATCACCATGTTGAACAGGATCAACGAGACCACGATCAGCCCGACCAGCGACAGTTCCTTGACGCGCTCGGGCCCGAGCCACGACGAACGCGGGCGGGTGTCCGGGGGCGGCTGATCCTGCAGCACGGGCTCGGTGACGGTCGACGTCATTGGCCCCCCACGGCGGCGACCATCACCCGCTCCTGGTCGAATTGGTCGAACGTGAGCACGGCCGATTGGTGGCCCTCGCGCATGACCAGGATGCGATCGCTCATCGCCAGCACCTCGGGGAGGTCGGACGAGATCAGGATCACCGCCATGCCCGATCGCGCCAGGTCGTCGACGAGTCGGTGGACGTCGGCCTTGGCGCCGACGTCGATGCCCCGCGTCGGTTCGTCGAGTACGAGGATCTTGGGTTCGGTGTTGAGCCACTTGGCGATCATCACCTTCTGCTGGTTGCCTCCGGAGAGGTTGCCGACAGGGGTCTCGAGGCTCGGCGTGCGGATCGTGAGCGCCGCGCGGAATCGCTCGGCGACCGAACGCTCGGCGGTCGTGTCGACGAGTCGGAGGGAGTTCGTGTAACGGTGGAGGATCGGTAACGAGATGTTGGCGGCCACCGATTGGGGCATGCTCAGCCCGAGCTTTCTGCGGTCCTCCGAGAGGTAGGCGATGCCGTGCCGAACGGCGTCCTGTGGCGTCTTGATGGTGACTGCCGCCCCGCCGATCTCGATCCTCCCCTGGTCGGCTGGGGCGATGCCGAACAACGCCAGTCCGATGTCGGTGCGTCCGGCCCCGACCAGGCCGGCCAGGCCGAGCACCTCGCCGTGGTGGACATCGAAGCTCACGCCGCTGAAGACGCCGGATCGTCCCAGGTTCTCGACCGACAGGGCGACGTCGCCGAGGTCGTTGCGTGTGCGGACGAAGAACTCGCCGAGATCGCGCCCGACCATCTCCTTGACGGCGGTCGCCTCGCTGGTGTCGGCGACCGATCTGGTCGAGATGTGGCGGCCGTCTCGGAACACGCTCACGCGATCCGAGATCTGGAACACCTCGTCGAGGCGGTGCGTGATGAACAGGATCGCCACGCCCTTCGCTCGGAGCTGCTCGACCTGCCGGAAGAGGCGCCGAACCTCATGAGCGGAGAGCGCAGCGGTCGGCTCGTCCATGATGAGCACGCGCACCTCCTGGGACATCGCCTTGGCGATCTCGACCGCCTGCTGCTCGCCGACCGTCAACGTGCTCGCCGGCGCACTCGGGTCGAGCTCGACATCGAGCGAGGCCAGCACGCGACACGCGTCACGCCGCATCTGGCGCCAGTTGACGACGCGGCCGCGGTCGCGGTGACCGATGAAGATGTTCTCGGCAACGGTGAGGTCGGGAAAGATCAGCGGCTCTTGGTAGATGGCGACTACGCCATGCCGCTGGGCGTCGGCGGGGGAGCCGATGTCGACCGGTTCACCGTCCATGAGCATCTCGCCGGAGTCGGCGCTGTAGAGCCCGGTCATGATCTTGATGAGCGTCGACTTGCCGGCGCCGTTCTCACCGAGCAGGGCGTGCACTTCGCCACCGGCGAGGGCGATGTCGACTCCGTCGAGGGCATGCGTGGCACCGAAGCGCTTCGACACCCCGCGCATCTCGAGCACTGGCACGGGCGTGCGCTGCACCGATTGGTCCGGCACGTCCATGTTCCCCCTCAGTGTGAACTCGTGTGCCTAAGTCACAACTTCAAACATCACAACATAGTGAGCCACTTCTCCGTGCGCAAGTAGCCAGGCCACCACCAACGGCCGTCATCTCGTCAGCAGCTTCGACTCGCATCCCCGCTGACAATGTGTCATTCTGTTCCTTGCGTCATCATGTCACACGCCTCGGAAGGGTGCTCCTGGCAGCATGCATCAGACCATCGTCGACCTCATCGGCCGTTCCAACCGGCTCGGCGCCGACAAGCGCGTGACCAACTTCGCCGGCGGCAATACGTCCGCCAAGCTCACGTTGCCGCACCCGATCACGGGTGAGGAGCGACGCGTGCTCGCCGTCAAGGGTTCCGGAGGCGACCTCGGGACGTTGACGTACGGTGGCTTGGCGTTGCTCGATCTCGATCTCGTCCTGGCGCTCGAACGGGTTCATGCGGGCGGGGTCCACGAGGACGACATCGTCGACATGTACGCCTACTGCAAGTTCGGCGAGGGCGGCGCGGTTCCGTCGATCGACACGCCGCTGCATGCGTTCATCGACGCGCCTCACGTCGATCATCTCCACCCCGATTCGATGATCGCGCTCGCCGCTGCGGCGGATGGCGAGACGCTCGTTGGCGAGTGCTACCGCGGCGAGATCGGCTGGCTGGCATGGAAGCGACCCGGGTTCGAGCTCGGGCTCGCGCTGCGCGACTTCCAGCCGCCCACCCCGGGGCGAGGGCGGCGATCATGGGTGGGCACGGCATGATCTGTTGGGCCGACTCGTCGGACGAGTGCGAGCAGCTCTCGTTGCGCCTGATCGAGATCGCCGAACGGTTCCTCGCCGAACACGGCCGGTCCGAACCGTTCGGTGCTGTTCGCGGTGCGTTCGATGCACTCGACGATGTTGCCCGGTCCGAGGCGGCGGCCGAGCTGGCGCCCGTCGTCCGTGGCATCGCGAGCCGCGATCGTCGCATGGTGGGGTCGTTCACGGACAGCCCCGTCGTGCTCGACTTCCTCGCCCGGAGGCAGCACCTCGCCTCGCGGCGCTCGGCACCTCGTGCCCCGACCACTTCCTGCGGACGAAGGTCAAGCCACTCCTGCTCGACCTGCCGCCCTCTGCGCCGCTCGAGACCCGCCTGCAGCGACTCGCCGAGCTCCATGACGAGTACCGCGGCGAGTACGCCGGCTACTACGACGCTCATGCCGAGCCGGCTTCGCCGGCCATGCGTGGTGCCGATCCTGCGATCGTGCTCGTGCCCGGTGTGGGCATGTGGAGTTTCGGAACCGATTCCCAGACTGCGCGCGTGGCCGGTGAGTTCTACATCAACGCCATCAACGTGATGCGCGGTGCCGAAGCGGTGTCCAGCTATGTGCCGATCAGCGACGCCGAGAAGTTCGACATCGAGTACTGGGAGCTCGAGGAGCGCAAGTTGCGACTCAAGCCGCCGGCCCCGGTGCTGCAAGGCCGCGTCGCCCTGGTGACCGGCGGATCGAGCGGCATCGGGCGGGCCACCGTGGAGCGACTCGCTGCGCTCGGTGCCTGCGTCGTGGTCGCAGACGTCGATGCCGACGGAGCCGAGAAGCTGGTCGCGCACCTCGGCCTCGAGCGTGCGATCGCAGTCGTCGTGCGACGTGAGCGACGAGCAGTCGGTCGCCGCCATGTTCGCTGCCGCGGCCCGCCGCTTCGGGTCGGTCGACATCGTGGTCAACAGTGCTGGTTTCGCCGCGCTCGGCGAGCCTGCTCGATTCGAGTGTCGACGACTGGGACCGCCTCCAAGCGGTGCTGGTGCGCGGCTCGTTCCTCGTCAGCCGTGAAGCGGCCAGGCAGATGGTGGCGGCGGGCCTGGGTGGCGACATCGTCCACATCGTGTCGAAGAACAGTGTCGTCGCCGGGCCGTCGAACGCCGGCTACGGCACTGCCAAGGCTGGTCAGGCACACCTCGTTCGCCTGCTCGCGGCCGAGCTCGGCACGCACGGCATCCGTGTCAATGGCATCAACCCCGACGCCGTCGTCAAGGGCTCCGGGATATTCAGCGGCGAGTGGTTGGAGGATCGGGCCGAGGCGTACGGCGTCGCGCCAGACAAGCTCGGCGAGTTCTACGCCCGGCGCACGCTGCTGGGTGAAGAGGTGCTTCCCGAGCACATCGCAGCCGGTGTCGAGGCGCTGGTGTCGGGAGTGCTGCCGCGCACCACCGGGCACATCATCCCGATCGACGGCGGCATGGCCGCCGCTTTCCTTCGTTAGGGCGAGAGTCGCTGGGAAGAATCGATGCTCGGAACTACCTTGCACACCATCGTGGATTCGCCTGCTCACACGACCGTCGACGTGCTCCACCGCGCATGGCGGGCGCCCCTGCTGTGAGCCGACCACGCCGAGCCGTCACCGAGTCGCTGTCATCTGCCGACCGAGACGAACAGATCTTCGATCTGCTCGGGTCGGAAGGTCGGATCGAGATCGCCACGCTTGCCGAGGCGCTCGAGGTGAGCGAGATGACTGTTCGACGTGACCTCGACCGGCTCGCCAGCACCGGGCGACTCCGGCGTGTTCGCGGGGGAGCGGTTGCGGTCGGGCCCGAGCCGTTCGCCCAACGTTTCGCACGGCAGGCGAGCGAGAAGGAACTGATCGCCGACAAGCTCGCTGACTTGGTCGGCGACGGCGGAGCGATCGCGATGGATGCGTCGACGACGGTTCAACGCCTCGCTCGACGTCTCAAGGACGTGAGCAACCTCACCGTGCTCACCAACGGCCCGGACACGTTCTTCTCACTCCAGGAAATGGGTGGCATCACGCCGATCCTCACCGGAGGGACGCTCGACAAGCGCACCGGTGGTCTGGTCGGACCGGTTGCCGTTCGGTCCACCCAGGACATCGTGATGCGACAAGCGTTCATCTCGGCCACTGCACTCTCCGCCACACACGGATCGACCGAGCAGACGCTCGAGGACGCCGACGCCAAGCTGGCTCTGATCAACGCATCGTCCTCCGTGGTGCTCGCTGTCGACCACACCAAGCTCGGCCATCACGCCACCGCGCGATGCCTGCCCCTCAGCCGCATCCAACACCTGGTGACCGACCTCGATCCCGCTGACCCGCGGCTCGACGACTATCGCGATCACTGTCACATCGTCTGAGCGGAGTCAGGCGTCGATCTCGCCGATGTCCTCCAGCCACAGCGTTGGGTGGGCGGCGATGAAGTTCGTCATCAGCTCGTGGCAGCGTTCCGAGTCGAGGTTGATCACCTCGACGCCGTGCGCTCGCAACAGGTCCTCTGCACCCATGAACGTGCGGTTCTCACCGATGACCACGCGCCGGATGCCGTACAGCAGGATCGCTCCGGTGCACATGTGGCACGGTGACAGCGTCGTGTACATGGTGGCCTGTGCGTAGGTCGATGCCGGCAGCCGACCGGCGTGTTCGAGGGCGTCGGTCTCTCCGTGGCGGATCGCCGAGTTCATCTGAACGCGGCGATTGTGACCCGCACCGAGCACCTTTCCGTCGACTGCAAGCACGGCTCCGATCGGGATCCCGCCTTCGCGGAGCCCGATCTCGGCCTGTTCGATGGCGACCGCCAGCAACTGCTCGTCGGCACTGACGTCATGGGTAAATGCTTGGTCCGTCACGGTCTGCGTGACACTAGATCACAGGTGTCGAAACGCCTTCGGCCCCTGACAAGTCGAGCGTTGTCTATGGTCGCGGCTCGTGCGAATCTTCCTCGCCGGCGCATCGGGAGTGATCGGACGACGGTTGATCCCGCTGCTCGTCGAGGCCGGGCACACGGTCGCCGGCATGACGCGATCGGTCTCGAATGTCGACCTGCTCGCCGGGCTCGGAGCGAAGGCGGTCGTGGGCGACGTGTTCGATCTCGACGGCCTGACAGCCGCCGTCATCGACTTCGCCCCCGAGCTCGTGATCCATCAACTGACCGACCTCCCCGACGACTTGGCGCGCGGTCGGTGAGTTCGGAGCGGCAAGCGCGGATTCGGCGCGAGGGAACACGCAATCTGCTCACGGCCGCTGCGTCGACCGGCGCCGGCCAGTTGATCGCCCAGAGCGTGGCGTGGGCGCTGCCGGGCGATGCGGGCGCCGCCGTCGCCGACATGGAGCGGATGGTGCTCTCCGCAGACGGCGTCGTGCTCAGGTACGGCCAGTTCTACGGACCGGGCACGTACCACATCGACGAGTTGCCCGCCGACCCTCGCATCCAGATCGACCGCGCCGCACAGCGCACTGTCGCAGCGATCGGCGCCGCGTCAGGGATCGTGACGATCGTCGACGATTGACCGGACTCGGTAGCTCGCGCGTGTCAGTCGGTTTCGTTCGGCGCCAACACCTGCTGTGCGAGCTCGGCATCCTTGGCGCGGACGGACACGGCGACGATCTCGTCGTCGATCGGGACTGTGCCGCCTTCGACCTGGTCGACGATGAAGGCCTCGATGCCGTTGGCAAGGAGGTGGGCAACCGTGACCTCGGCTTCGCCTCGATCAGGGTAGGCCGCCACCACGACGGGCTCGGGGTGGGTCTCGGAGGATTCGTCGGTCATGACTGGAGCGTAGGCACAGCGCCGTCGATGCGCATGCCCCGGGTATGCCCGGTGAGCGGTGGACCATCGCCGGTGCCGATGGCACGATGGAGCACATGCTCGATCACCTTGGAATCCAATGCGCCGACATGCAGGCCAGCGCCGCGTTCTACGACGCCGTGCGTGGCACCGCTCGGCGGCAGTCGCATCATGGACTTCGGCGTTGCGATCGGCTACGGCACGCCCGACGAAGCCCGACTTCTGGATCGGCCAGTTCGATTCCGGCGAAGGCTTCAGGGAGTCGCACATCGCCTTCGAGGCCGCCGACCGTGCGACCGTGCGGGCGTTCTTCGACGCTGCCGTCGGCGCCGGCGCCGAGGTGCTGCACGAGCCACGGCTCTGGCCCGAGTACCACGAGCACTACTACGGCGCCTTCGTCCGCGACCCGGACGGCAACAACGTCGAGGCCGTCTGTCACCGACCCGAATGAGCTGACGCGCGCCGGCTCGCAACGTCGAGCAACCCGGGGAGCGTCAGGGCACCAGACGGCGAACGGCGACGATCTTGGTCTTGTCGGGCATCGGACCGACACGCACGACGGCGCCGGGGTTGGGTGCCTGGATCCACGTCGTCGCCGTGATCGCGATCCCGACGTGATTGATCACGTCGTTGCCACGGGTCGCCATGAACACCAGATCGCCGGGCCGGATCGCCTCCTGCATGTACGCCACGGCCGTGCCGCGCGTTGCCTGGGCCGAGCTCTGGTGGACGAGCGAGATGCCGATCTGGGCGTAGGCGCTCTTGACCAGACCCGAGCAGTCGAACGACTCAGGGCCGTCGGCGGCGAACTGGTAGGGCTTGCCCTGCTGCGCCAATGCGTAGTCGAGCACGGTCGCGATCGCACCGCTCGTCGATGCGGCCGGCGGGGGAGAGGCCGATGCCTGGGCCCCGGCCGGGAGGTTGAGCGTCATCCCGGGGGTGATCAAGCTGTTGACCGTCATGTTGTTGGCGGCGAGCAGGGCGCCGAGCTTGATCCCGTGCCGGTTGGCGATCGCACTCAACGAGTCGCCGGCCTTGACCGTGTAGGTGCCGCCGGTGCCGGCCGCGGGAGCCGCTGGTGTCGATGCCGGCGAGGCCGTGGCGCCGGCCGGCAGGGTGAGCGTCATCCCGGGCAGGATCAGGCTGGTCGCCACCAGGTTGTTGGCGGCGAGCAGGGCGCTCAACGTGACGTGGTGGCGCGTTGCGATCCCGCCCAGCGAGTCGCCCCGCTTCACCGTGTACGTGGCGCCGCCTGCGGCCGGTTGCTGGGCGGATGGCGGCGGTGCCGACTGGCTCACCGCGCCTGCCGGCAACGTGAGCACCATGCCTGGAGTGATCACACTGTTGACCGTCATCTTGTTGGCTGACAGCAGGGCGGCCAGCTTCACTCCGTGCCGGGTGGCGATCCCGAACAGCGAATCGCCGGCCTTGACCGTGTAGCTGGATGTCCCGCTGGAACCTGGCTGCGAGCCGCCGGGCACCACCAGCTGCTGCCCGGGCAGGATCAAGCTGCTGGTCGTCATGTTGTTGGCGCTGAGGAGCGCCGGGAGCTCGACGCCGAGTTTGTCTGCGATGCGGCTGAGGGAATCGCCCTCCTTCACGACGTATACGCCGGGCGGCGCAGCATGCGTGGTGATGCCCGACATTCCGAACGATGCGAGCGAGATCGAAAGGGCGACGACGACTCGAGAGAGGCGAACCATGACTGTGCTATCGGCGCGCCTCCGCCCACCTTGACGATTTCTTGCCGAATCGTGAGATGCCTTGCAGGTTGTTAACCGAAGCCCCAGGACCCTCGAATGAGGCGAAATCGCGCTCTGCTAGTCCGGCGCAGCTCGCGATCGCACTCGATGCGTTCGTCCTGCTCAGAGGCCACGATGTCGGCGATCGTGAGGTCACCCCGCCAGCCGGTGGCACTGTCATCTTGACCGGGATATCGCTCCCATTGAGATTTCGCCGATGACGGTTGGATTCGTCATTGTTCTCTTCGCCGGCGGCGAATCAGTCGGATCGCCCGGCGATCCAGTTCCGGCGCCGAACTCGACCCGGGACGCGCATGTGGGCCGGGTCGGAACCCGGCCCACATGGACGAGAAAGTCGGTGTGTTCGACGTGCTGTCAGGCGGCGACCAGCGTGCGGAAGCGGGCACGGCCGCTCTCGAGCAGTTCGCTCAGCTGCGAGGGGATCTGGGCCTCGAACTTCTGGGCGGCCTCGTCGAAGCGCTTGCTCACGCTGTCGGCGACCGGCTCGAGACGACCCTGGACTGCGACGACGCGAGCGTGGCCCTCACCCTTGGCCTCGTCGAGGAACGACTTGGTGTCGTCGAGCAGCGACTTGACGGCGTCGAAGTCGAAGCTCGGCGTGGCGCTGAGGCGGGCCTTGGCGTCATCGACCAGCGCCTTCACGGCGGCGAGATCGACGGTCGGGACGGTCGCTGTCTCGGACAGGCGCGACTGGACCACGAACGGGATGCCGATCGACGTGTCGACGATGTTGCGCACGAGCTCGAGCAGTTCGGCGAGCTGATCGCTGGCGAGCGCCGTGTACTGCTTGATGGTGTCGTCGGCGCCGCGGGTGGCGGAGGCGATCGACTCCCGAACGGCATCGGTCGAGACGGTTGCCTGCTCGGGGGTGGCCCGCTTCGCGGAAGCCTTCTTGACGGTTGCCTTCTTGGCCGTGGTCTTCTTGGCCGTGGTCTTCTTGGGGGCCGCCTTCTTGGCGGTGGTCGACTTGGTGGTTGCCATGATCGTCATGTCCTTCGGGGAGTGCGATGGATGTCGTCCGGTCCGGGCGACTGGAAGCAACGCTAACGGAGAGTGCTAGCAAATGCAAGCACTTTGCGTGCTCATGTGACGAAGGTCTACGAGTTCACAGATCCTCGCCCTCGGCATGGGGCACGTCGTCGGCGGGTTGCGAGATGTGGGGCGCCATCGCGCCCTCGCTCGCCGCGGACAGATAGTGGCCGACGCCGGGCGTGTCGACGAACGGCCGCACACGCTGTAGCTGGGAATCCGAGACCGCCGTGCGCCGGTGATGTTGACGGAGGTGCTCGGCCCACGACGAGACGAGGAAGGTCTCCACGAAGCGCTCCGGATCCGACAGGTCGCGAAACAGCGACCACTGGTAGCCGCCGGTGCGGCGCCGGTGGCCTTCGACGTAGCGCATGATCTCGCCGAACTCGTCGAGATGCGGAGGTGGCACCCGGTAGCTCACCGTCACGAGCACGGGCCCGTCGGTCGGCGACGGCGTCATCATCACGTCGGGCTCGTCGCCCGGAAGCATCGTCAGGTCGAACTCGCGATCCCACGTGAGCGGCCACTGAACGAGGCCAGCGGGCTCAGCGCCAGCACCACGGCGGCGATCAAGTGGGCGGCACCGAGATCCCAGTTGGCTGTGATACCCCACACGGCACTCCCGACGGCGATGCTGCCGGTCAGGACGAGCGCGTAGAGCGCCATGCCGCGCGCTCGCACCCAGGCCGGCATCGCCGACTGGGCCGCGACCGTGGTCGCTGTCGTCGCCAGGCTCCACATGAACCCGCCCGCCGCCAGCCCCGCCCCGACCGCCCAACGGTTGTCGACGAAGCCCTGCACGACCAACGCCCCGGCGAGCACGAACGCGGCTACGGCCATCACCGCATCGGGATGCAGGAAGCGCACGATGTGCGGCCGCAGGATCGCCGAGATCGTGGCGCCGACGCCGAAGCAGCCGAGCAGGATGCCGTAACCGCCCGACGACCAATCCAGCGGGCCGCGCACGACGATCGGCAGCAGTGCCTGGATCGCACAGCCCGGCAGCATCAGCAAGCCGACGCGAACCAGGACCGTGTGGACCAGTCCCGAGTGGGCGCTGTAGCGCAGGCCGGCGACGGTGGCGCCGGTGAACGTCTCGGCCGGCGAACTGCCGACGGCGCGGGCCGGAGGGTGCCAGACGTACAGCACCGCGATCGTGCCGAGGAACGACACGGCATTGATGGCGAACACCCAGCCGGCGCCGGCGGCGGCGATGATCAAGCCGCCGATCGCCGGCCCGATCGAACGCCCGACGTTGTAGGTCAACGAGCTCAGCGACACCGCCTGGGCGAAATGTTCCTTGCCGACCAGATCGGGTTGGATCGCCATCCAGGCCGGTGCCATCAGTGCCGATCCGATGCCGAGCATGAACGTCAGGC
>CAWKMO010000007.1:0-370087 GCA_963850755.1 Ilumatobacteraceae bacterium
ACGACGACGTCCATGCCGTCGGCGAGGCGAAGGACTTCACCGGCTGGGCGACCTGGTTCTGCTGCGGATGCACGTTCACCTGAGGCCGTCTCCATTGTCTCACGCGGAGCAGGACTTGGCGCGGATTCGCCATGCACAAGGGGATCATAGGCGCGCAGACCTGGCCGACGCCGGAATGTCCGAACTTCCGGAGATAGGGCGGCATGGCGCGAAACGCCAGAGCCGCACGTTTTGGCGGGCCGGTCGTCGTGCCGTATGCGGTCGCGACCCCGGCATCGCGCCTACACTGCATCGGGACTGGCCGGTCAGGAACTCGCGCTGGCCGACGGCCTGCTTGTCCTCGACTGGGGACCAAGCTGGCCGGGGCCGAACGGAGCCGTGCCGGCCGGACGGCGATAGCCGGCCGGCGGCTCGGAGAGCAGGCGGCGCGGCGGCTCCTCGCCATAGACCAGTTGGTCGGCCTGGCGACTGGCTGTTGCGGCTCGCCAGTTCGCTTGACCGATGCGGATCGGGGCGATCTGGTTGTTGTAGTTGTTGTGTTCCTCGGCGATGGCCGGGCGCCCCGCGTCGCGCGTAGATGCGGCCGCGGCGAAGCTCCTCCTGGCTCGACAGGGGATTGTTGCGCCAGTTCGGATTGGAGCCGGCAGGCCACGGGCGCCCGCGCCTCGGCGCGGCGGCGCGGCGACGTCGGGATCATTGGGCCAGGCGGCATTGCGGGTGCTGGCGGGATCCTGCGGACGCGGCAGGGTCGAGCCGGGGGAACGACGAGCGGCGGACGCTGCGCGATACTCGATATCGTCGCCGGACGACGGCCGCCGATGACGCCCTCCATCAGGTTCTTGAACAGCATGCCTTCCTGCGCCAACGCGGGCTGGGCCGCCAGCAGAAGGCCGCCGGCCAGAAGCAGATGCGTCACGCGGATGCGATGAGCCATGTCAAACCTCCCTCGGGGATATCTCTCCCCGTCTCAAACCTCAGACGAACGGCGAAACGATGGCGAAGACCGTAAGTCATGCCGTCTTTTCCGCAGCCGGGCGGAAGGACTCATACAGCAGGCCGACCACCCCGACAACGATGGCCGCATCGGCAATGTTGAAGATGTACCAGCTGAAGCTGCCATAATGCAGGTGAACGAAGTCGACGACCGCGCCATAGACAGCGCGGTCGACGCCGTTGCCGAGCGCGCCGCCGACGATCAGCGCGAGGCTGACCACCGTCAGCCTGCGCTGCTCGCGCCACATCCAGCGCCCGAGCCAGATCGCCGCGACGAAGGAGATCACCACCAGCGCCCAGCGGCCGAGATCGGTGCCCTGCTGGAACAGCCCGTAGGAGATGCCGCGGTTCCAGGCGAGCACGATGTCCATAACGGGCGTGACCGATAGGGGCCGTTCTCGGCCAGCCGCAGCCGAAGAGCAGCCAGAGCTTCAGGCCTGGTCGGAGAGGAAGACGATCAGGACGGTGGCCAGGCCGAGGCGGCGGGCAGGCGTCATCGGCGCGCCCTGCCCAACTCGCGCAGCGCCTTGGCGTCGCGCGGCGTCACCTGCCGGATAGGCCGGATCGGCCGTCGCCGGGTCGAAATACTTCCAGGAGCGGGCGCATTTGACGCCGCGGCGCGCGACGCGGCACGACCGCGACGCCCGGCACGTCGGCGAGGCGGAAGGCCTCGGCCGGCCCCTCGCCGGCTCGATCGCGATATCCGAGGTGATGCTGATCTCGGCGAGATCGAGCCCCGACAGCGCGGCGAGCAGATCGGGATCGGCGATGATAGACCTGCGGCGCGGCTTCCAGCGAGGAGCCGATGCGCTTGCGGCGCGCTCCAGTTCGAGCGCGCCGGTGACGACGCGGCGGACGCGGCGGATCTTGCTCCAGCGCTCGGCGAGCTCGGGATCGAGCCAGTCGGCGGCGCCTGCGGCGAAGAGTTCGAGATGCACCGAGCCCTCGGCGCCTTCTGCTCGGGATAGCGCTCGAGCCAGGCTTCCTCGGCGGTGAAGACCAGGATCGGCGCGAGCCAGGTCGTCAGGCAGCGGAAGAGATGGTCGACCACCGTCAGCGCGCTCTTGCGGACATGGCTCGACGAGCGGATCGCAATAGAGCGCGTCCTTGCGGATGTCGAAATAGAAGGCCGACAGCTCGGTGTTCATGAACTGCGAGAGCAGCGTCACGACCTTCTTGTAGTCGATAGGTGCGATAGGCCTCCTCGACCTGCGGGCCGAGCTCGGCCAGCCGGTGCAGCATCAGCCGCTCCAGCTCCGGCATGGTCTGCACGTCGGCGACGCGGATGTCCTCGCTGAAATGGGCGAGCGTGCCGAGCATCCAGCGCATGGTGTTGCGCAGCTTGCGATAGGTCTCGACGAAGGTCTTGAGGATCTCCTTGCCGATGCGCAGATCGTCGGAATAATCCGCCGCCGCGACCCAGAGGCGCAGGATGTCGGCGCCGGAATCCTTGATGATGTCCTGCGGGGCGGTGACGTTGCCCTTCGACTTCGACATCTTCTCGCCCTTCTCGTCCAGGCAGAAGCCATGGGTCAGGACGATGTCGTAGGGCGCGCGGCCGCGCGTGCCGCAGCTTTCGAGCAGCGAGGAATGGAACCAGCCGCGATGCTGGTCCGAGCCTTCGAGATACATCACGCGGTCATTGCCGCCATCGCCGCGCCGGCGGGCGCGCAGATCGGCCGCTTCTCCAGCGTGAAGGCGTGGGTCGAGCCGGAATCGAACCAGACGTCGAGCACGTCGGTGACGCGCTCGTAGTGCGCCGGATCGTAGCCGAACGGCGCAGGAAGCGCGCGCCGTCGGTGTCGGTGAACCAGGCATCGGCGCCCTCGGCCTCGAAGGCCTCGGCGATGCGCGGCGTTGACCTTGCGCGTCGACCAGGATCTCGCCGCGTCTCCTTCTCGACGAAGACGGTGATCGGCACGCCCCAGGCGCGCTGGCGCGAGACCACCCAGTCGGGGCGGTTGCGCGATCATGCCGTTGATGCGGTTCTCGCCGGCGGCCGGCACCCATTGGGTCTCCTCGATCGCCTGCGAGCGCGCGGTCGCGCAGCGTGTCGCGTTGCCACCGCGACGCGGATCGCCGTCCGGTGCCCAGCCTCGCCGATCGGCTTGTCCATGGCGATGAACCATTGCGGCGTGTTGCGGAAGATCACCGGCTTCTTCGAGCGCCAGCAATGCGGATACTGGTGCTTCAGCCGGCCGCGCGCGACGAGGTTGCCGGCCGCGCCAGCGCCTTGATCACGGCGTCGTTGGCGTCGCCCTTCTCGCCCTTGTCGGTGATGACCGTGCGCCGCCCTCGAAGCCCGGCGCCTCCTTGGTGAAGCGGCCATCGGCATCGACGGTGTAGGGGATGCGGGTGTCGATGCCGCGCTCGGCGAGCTTCGCGGCCGTTCGCCATCCAGATGTCGAAGTCCTCGCGGCCATGGCCGGGCGCGGTGTGGACGAAGCCCGTGCCGGCATCGTCGGTGACATGATCGCCGTCGAGCAGGGGCACGTCGAAATCGTAGCCGCCTGGGCCGCGCAGCGGATGGGCGCAGGTCATGCCGGCGAGTGCCGGCGGCGACGTCCGCGACCAGCTCGAAGGCCTCGACCTTGGCCGCCTTGAAGACGCTCCTCGGCGAGCTTGTCGGCGAGCACGATAGGTCGCGCCGGCTTCGCCCAGTTGTCGTCGGGCGCGGCGGTGACCTCGATAGAGCCCGTAGGCGATTTGTGGTGGAAGGAGATCGCGCGGTTGCCCGGGATCGTCCAGGGCGTGGTCGTCCAGATGACGACCGAGGACCATGCGACGCGCAAGCGTCCGGCGACGTCGGCATGCCGATCGCCCGACGCCGGCGAGCATCCTCGCACCGGAAACGCCACGAAGACCGTGTCGCTCTTGTGCTCCTCGTACTCGACCTCGGCCTCGGCCAGCGCGGTCTTCTCGACCACCGACCACATCACCGGCTTGGAGCCGCGATAGAGCTGGCCGGTCTCGGCGAACTTCATGAGTCTCGCGGGCGATCTGCGCCTCGGCGGGAAGGCCATGGTCAGATAGGGATGGTCCCAGTCGCCCATCGACGCCGAGGCGCTTGAACTCCTCGCGCTGCACGTCGATCCAGTGCTCGGCGAAGGCGCGGCATTCCTTGCGGAACTCGACGACCGGCACATCGTCCTTGTTCAGGCCCTTGGCGCGGTACTGCTCCTCGATCTTCCATTCGATCGGCAGGCCGTGGCAGTCCCAGCCCGGCACGTAGTTGGAATCGTAGCCGAGCATCTGCTGCGAGCGGGTGACGAGGTCCTTCAGGATCTTGTTCAGCGCATGGCCGATATGGATGTTGCCGTTGGCATAGGGCGGGCCGTCATGCAGCACGAAGCGGTCGCGGCCCTGCCGCGGCCTCGCGCAGCTTGCGGTAGAGGTCGATCTTCGTCCCAGCGGGCGAGCAGTTCGGGCTCGCGCTGCGGCAGGCCGGCGCGCATCGGGAACTCGGTCTGCGGCAGGAACAGCGTCTGCGAATAGTCGACCGACTCTCGGCGCCTTGGGTCGGCTTGGTGTTGGTCGGTCATAGTCCGGCTCGGGCAATGCGGAAAGGCGGGCCATCGATCTGGCGCTGGCGCGGTCCACTGTGAAATCAGGAAAAGCGGTCGTCACCCGGCTTGCGCGGCGCCCGCGCCGTCTAGCGCAGGGCGGCAGCCGGGCCCGTAATTCGCCGGAGAATATCGATGAGCATGGGCGCAATGAGCGAGCATGAGCGGCTTCTAGCAGGCGCAGGCTTACGGAAGGAAGGGCGGCGTCAGCGCTCAGGATGTCGCGCGCGCGCGGCGCTGTCGGCGTCCATCTGCACGATCAGGGCATCGAGCGAGTCGAACTTCGCCTCGCCGCGCAGCCAGGCGACCAGCGCGACATCGACCTGCTTGCCATAGAGATCGCCCGAGAAATCGAAGACGAAGGTCTCGAGCCGCGGCGCGCCGTCGTCGAAGGTCGGCCGGCTGCCGAAGCTCGCGACGCCGTCATGCCAGACGCCGTCGATCCTCATGCGCACGGCATAGATGCCGTAGCGCAGCCGGCAATCGCGGGCGAGGTGCATGTTGGCGGTGGGGTAGCCGAGATCGCGGCCGCGCTTGTCGCCATGCGCGACGACGCCGCGCACGAACCAGGGCCGGCCCAAGGAACTCGCCGCGCGGGCGACATCGCCCTCCTCCAGCGCGTTGCGGATCAGCGTCGAGGAGACCGGCTCGCCGGCCAGGCAAAGGGCGGGACGACCGCGACCGGCACGCCGGCACGCATAGCAATACGTACTCGTAGTCGTCGAACAGGTAGAAGAAGTACGTATTGCTCGCCAACGATCGCGACCCGCGGCATCAACGAGCTGTCGTCGGCGCTGCGGAGGCGCTTCAACACGGTGGTGCTCCCATTGCCCGAATCGGCTGACGAGGAGATCGCGATCGTCGCCCGCCGGGTCGACGAGCTCGGGGCCGCGGCTCCAGCTACCGGCGGTGCCGGCCTCGGCCGACGAGATCCGTCGCATCGTCACCGTGTTCCGCGAGTTGCGGTCAGCGACCGCGGCATCAACGAGCTGTCGTCGGCGCTGCGGAGGCGCTTCAACACGGTGGTGCTCCCATTGCCCGAATCGGCTGACGAGGAGATCGCGATCGTCGCCCGCCGGGTCGACGAGCTCGGGGCCGCGCTCCAGCTACCGGCGGTGCCGGCCTCGGCCGACGAGATCCGTCGCATCGTCACCGTGTTCCGCGAGTTGCGGTCAGGCGTCACCGTCGACGGTCGCACGAGCCTCAAGGTGCCCAGTGGCACGCTGTCGACGGCCGAGGCGATCTCGGTCGTGACCAACGGGTTGTCGCTCGCCGCCCATTTCGGCGACGGCTCGCTGTCGGCCAACGACGTCGCCGCCGGCATCGTCGGGGCGGTCGTGCGCGATCCGGTGCACGACGGCATCGCCTGGCGCGAGTACCTCGAGGGTGTCGTCGCCAACCGCGACGAGTGGGGCGACTTCTACGAGGCCTGCCGGGCGCTCGACTGATCGGGGCAGGCATGGCGGTGCATCTGCTCGGTATCAGGCACCACGGGCCCGGCTCGGCGCGATCGGTCGTCGCCGCTCTCGACGAGCTCCAGCCTTCGATCGTGCTCGTCGAGTCGCCGGCCGAGACCACCGCCGCGTTCCGGTGGATCGGTGCCGAGGGGCTCGAGCCGCCGGTCGCCCTGCTGGGCTACGTCGTCGACCAGCCGCGCCGGGCGGTGTTCGCCCCGCTCGCCTCGTTCAGCCCGGAATGGCAAGCCGTGCGGTGGGCCAACGAGCACGGCGTGGCGGTCAGCGCGATCGATCTGCCGCTCGCCGTCACGCTCGCCTCCGACCGTGCCGACGACACGTTGTTCGCAGCCACCGGCCTGCCCGGTGGCGAGCCGCCCGATCCGCTCGGCGCGTTGGCGGCGGCCGCCGGCGAGCCCGACGCCGAGCGTTGGTGGGACGACGTGATCGAGCACCGCGGCGACGGGCTGTCGGCGTTCGGGGCGGTCGCCGAGGCGATGCGCGCCGTGCGTCACGGCACGACGCCGTCGATCTCCGAGGAGCGGCGCGAGGCGCACATGCGCAGGGCGATCCGGGCGGCGGTCAAGGACGGTCACGCTAATGTCGTCGTCGTGTGCGGGGCGTGGCACGTGCCGGCGCTCGACACCGCCCAACACCAGGCAACGGTCGACGCGACGACGCTGCGCGCCCTCCCCAAGGTCAAGGTCGGGGTCAGCTGGGTGCCGTGGACGAATGCCCGGCTCGCCACCGCCAGCGGCTACGGCGCCGGCGTCCGAAGCCCCGGCTGGTACGAGCACGTGTTCCGGCACCCCGGCCCCGAGGGCATCCCCCGGTTCTTCGTCGAAGCCGCGCGCGTGCTGCGCCAGTCCGACCTGCAGGCCTCGCCCGATCACCTGATCGCCGCCACCCGCGTGGCCGACGCCCTGTCGGTGATGCGCGGCCGTCCGCGGCCCGGGCTCGACGAGGTGCTCGACGCCGCCGACACCGTGATGGGTGGACTCACCCTGGTCGAGCGACGGCTCGTGGTCGGGAACGCGATCGGTGCCGTTCCCGATGGTGCCCCGCAGGTTCCCTTGGCGCGCGATCTCGCCCAGCGCCAGCGCGCGGCACGACTCAAGCCCGAGCCCGACGAGCGTGTGGTCGAGCTCGACCTCCGCACCCCCAACGGCCTGCGACGCTCGCATCTGCTGCACCAGCTCTCGGCGATCGGCGTGCCGTGGGGTTCGCTCGAGGAAGGTCGCGGTTCGAGTGGCACCTTCCGCGAGACCTGGCGCGTGGTGTGGCGCCCCGAGTGGTCGGTGCGGTTGGTCGAGATGGCCGGGTCGGGCACGACGGTCGAGCAGGCCGCCACCAACAGGCTCGTCGAGCGGGCGCGGTCGGCGACTGGCGTGGTCGATGTCGCCGCCGCCCTCGACCTGGCGCTGCTGGCGTCGTTGCCCGACGCCGTCGTGCCGATCGTCGGCGAGTTGTCGACCCGTGCCGCCGGCGATCCCGACATCGCCCAACTGATGTCCGCCCTGTCGCCACTCGCCCACGCCCAGCGCTACGGCGACGTACGGTCCACCGACCTGACGTCGATCGCCTCGGTGTTCGACGGGCTCGTCGTGCGAGTGCTGGCAGGGCTCGTGCCGGCCTGCGCGTCGCTCGACGACGACGCTGCCGCAGCGATGATCGAGCACATCAGCAGCACCCAGCAGGCGTTGGCGCTGGTCGATCATCCGGCACGGCAGACGCGCCTACCCCGAGGTGCTCGAACGGCTCACCGAGCAGGCCGGGCACGGGCGCGTGTTCGGGCGGGCGACGCGGGTGCTGCACGACACCGGCTACTGGACGAGCACTCAGGTCGAGGCTCGCCTCGGGAGGGCACTGTCGCCGGGCACGCCGCCGGCGACGGGGGCGGCGTTCGTCGAAGGCTTCCTCGCCGGGAGCGGCACGGTGCTGGTGCACGACGCCGATCTGCTGGCGATCGTCGATCGCTGGCTGTCGTCGTTGACGCCGCACGCCTTCGACGAGACGGTGCCATTGCTGCGCCGTACCTTCGGTTCCTTCGAGTCGGCCGAGCGCCGTCAGCTCGGGGTGCTGGTCGCCGGTGCCGCCCGCGAGGCCCTGCCCTCGTCAGGCCCGGGCGTCGATCCCGAGCGCCTGGCTGCCAGCGATGGCGACGGTGCGGCACATGCTCGGGCTGCCACAGCACGACCAGGTCGGTGCCTCGTGAGCGTGGGACGTGTCTCCGACACCGAACGTCTGCGACGATGGCGGCTGGTGCTCGGCGGTGGTGAGTCCGACGGCACCGGGATCGATCTACGCGGCGACGACGTTCGTATCGACGCCGCGCTCGGCGCCGTGTACGACGTGTCGGGCGCGCAGCGCCGGACCAGTCGGCGCGGCTCGGGGCGCAGTGGTGGTCTCGGGCGCAGCGCGCCGCAGGTGGCGCGGTGGCTGGGCGACATCCGCAGGTACTTCCCGCGGCCCGTCGTGCAGGTGATGCAACGCGACGCGATCGAGCGCCTCGATCTTCGCCAGTTGCTGCTCGAACCGGAATTGCTGCAGACGGTCGAGCCCGACATCCATCTCGTCACGCTGTTGGTCGAGCTCAACCACCTGCTTCCCGACGAGACCCGGGCGACGGCGCGGGTCGTGGTCGCCGACGTGCTCGCCCAACTCGAGCGACGGTTGAGCGATCGCACGCGGATCGCCGTGCACGGAGCGCTGGCACGCGCCAACCGCACGCGCCGGCCGCGGCAGGGTGACATCGACTGGCTGCGAACCGTGCACGCCAACCTGCGTCACTATCAGCCTCGGTACAAGACGGTGATCCCGGAACGGATCGTCGGCTTCGGGCGTCGCCGGCAGAGCCTGGCGAAAGACGTGATCGTCGCCGTCGACCAGTCGGGATCGATGGCCGACAGCGTGGTGTACGCCTCGCTGTTCGGGTCGGTGCTCGCCCAGCTGCCGTCGCTGCGCACGCGTCTCGTGGTCTTCGACACGTCGGTGACCGATCTCACGCCCGTGCTCCACGATCCGGTCGACGTCCTGTTCGGTGTGCAACTCGGCGGCGGCACCGACATCGCGCAGGCGGTGGGCTACTGCAGGCAGCTGGTCACACGGCCGGCCGACACGGTGCTGATCCTGATCTCCGACCTGTTCGAGGGTGGCAACGCCGACCTGTTGCGTGGGCGCGTGCTCGAGCTCACCCGGGCCGGCGTCACCGTGCTCTGCCTGCTGGCCCTGAGCGACGAAGGCACACCGATCCACGACCGGGCGATCGCCGCCGACATGGCCGAGTTGGGCGCCACCGTGATGTCCTGCACGCCCGACCAATTCCCCGGCGTTCTCGCCGACGCACTGGCTCGCGGCTGAGCCGTCTCACCAGTTCGGGGCGGTGCGGTTGCGTGGGATGATGGAACGCCTCGCCGTCATCCCGCGTTGCGGCTCGGTCGAACCTTCTTCGTCATCAGCCAGTTGTTCTTGCCGAGTTGGCGGGTGCGCGTGAAACCTTGTCGCTCGAACATCGCCGCGGTTGCGTTGTAGAGGAACGAGTTGGAGACCTTGCGTCCTTCGACGTCCTCCGGCGAGCTCTCCACGATCCCGCCACCGAGTCGTGCGATCTCGTGTAGGGCGCCCTTCAGCGCGGCGGCGGCGACACCCTTGTGTCGATACGACTTGTCGACGAAGAAGCAGGTGATCCGCCAGTCGGGTGGGTCGGTCGCGGCTTCGCGGTAGGCGCGGCCGAACTTGATCCGCGGCAACTCGTCGGGGGGACCGAACTGGCACCAGCCGACGCACAGGTCGCCGTCGAAGACGAGTGCGGCATGGGCCTCGCCATCGCGGACACGACGTTGCTTCTGCGCCCGGTGGTCGGTGCCTCGTTCCGCTCCTTCCGGATGGAAGGCGATGCACCAGCAGCCGCCCCACACACCGTTGTGGCGTTCGACGAGCCGGGCGAAGTCGGGCCAGGTGTCGGTGTCGAGCGGCTTGACGTCGTAGCCGGCCATCGCCGCAAGCTAGCCGTCGGATCCGACGTCCAGAGATCGAGGGATCGCCGTCCGCGGGCCGTGACAGTCTCGACCTGAACCTGAGGGTCAGGGATCCCGAGCGATGTGCCACGTCGACGCAGTCTGCGAGCGTCTGCAATTCGTCAAGTCGGGCTGGTGGATCGCGCGCAAGGACCTGTTCGTGCGCGCGCCAGGTGCACAAATCGGGCCGGTTGAGAAGATTCGGTGGCGCCGGCGAGCTCGTCCCGATCGAACGAGATGCCCGTCTGCCTGGTCCGATGGCCATCCGCCCAGGCAGAATCGTGCCGCTGACGCCGAACCAAGCGTGTCGTTTGCATCAAGTCCTTTGCATTTATTGGACACCCGCCGCGTTCGCCGCGTAGTGTGCGTGGTGACCACTTTCGGCGGTGAAGGTGGAAAGGCGGAATACAACATGTCAGTGCGTCGAGCATTGGCGATGGTCGCGGGACTGTCGCTGTTCGGATCGATGGTCGTGATTGCGGCGCCCCCTGCGGCGTTGGCAGCAACGATCAACTCGGACGACTTCAACTCGGGGAACTTCTCCAACTGGACGAGCAACACTCGTCTCACGATCGACAACACGATCGGTGGACCTGCGGCGCCCAGCGCGCGGGCGCAGGTGACCAACCAGTCGGCGTTCGCCTACCGCGATCTCGGTACGACGGTCAGCCAGTTGTGCATGAGCACCAACGTCAATGTGACGACGGGAACGGGCTCGACCTGTTCCGGCTGCGGACCGCCGCCGGCGGCCCGGTGATCAAGGCCTTCCTCGCATCGAACGGCACGTTGCAGATCGCGCAACGACTTCGCCGGATCGACGCGCACCACGACGACCGCACTCGGCACCGGCTGGCACAACGTCGAGCTGTGCGGCACCGTCGGCACCAACACGACGTGGAACCTCTACCGCGACGGCGTTCTGATCGTCAACGCCTGGCAGACCGACACCGGCACCACGCCGGTCGGCCGGATCCAGATCGGTGACACCGCCGCCAAGACCTTCACCGCCAACTTCGACCACGTCGTGCTCGACCAGGCGCCCGGCGACGAGGTCGCCGCCCCCGACACCACGCCGCCCACCGTTCCGGGAACGCCCACCGGCACCAGCCCGACACCTACCTCTATCCAGATCAGCTGGACGGCGTCGACCGACGCCTCGCTGCCGATCACGTACAACGTCTATCGCGACGGCAACCCGGTGGCGATCGGTTCCACCCAGACCACCTCCTTCACCGACAACGGCGTGCTCCCGAGCTCGAGCCACACCTACACCGTCGATGCCGTCGACGCCCTCACCAACGCCAGCGCCCAGAGCGCCGCGTCGGCGACGATCAACGTGCTACCTCCGCCCGACTCGACCCCGCCGACGGTCCCGGGCACGCCAACGGGTACCAGCCCCTCATCCACCACGATCCAGCTCAACTGGGCGGCATCGACCGACCCGTCGACGCCGATCACGTATCGCATCTACCGCGACGGCAATCCCACCCACGTCGGAACCTCGACCACCACGTCGTTCCTCGACACCGGACTGACCCCCGGCTCGAGCCACACCTACACGGTCAACGCGCTCGACGCCTTCAGCAATCCCAGCGCCCAGAGCGCTGTGTCGGCCACGATCAACGTCCAGCCTCCCGACACGACCGCGCCCACGGTCCCAGGCACGCCCACCGGCTCGAGCACGGCCGCCAACTCGATCCAGATCACCTGGACGGCGTCCGTCGATCCGTCGACGCCGATCACGTATCGCATCTACCGCGACGGCGGCCTGGTCCCCGTCGGTACCACGACCACCAACTCGTTCACCGACACCGGGCTCGCCCCGAGCTCGGGCCACACGTACCAGGTCGACGCCGTCGACGGCTCTGCCGCCGCCAACGCCAGCGCGAAGAGCGCTTCGTCGGCCACGATCACGGTGATCGCACCTCCCGACACCGTGCAATCCGACCGTTCCCGGCCGGCCGACGGGCTCGAGCCCGTCGCCCAACACGATCTCGTTGACCTGGACGGCCTCGACCGACGCCTCGCCGATCACCTACCGCATCTATCGCAACGGCGCGGCCACGCCGGTCGGTACGAGCACCACCAACTCGTTCACCGACACGCTGCTCACCGCCGGGTCCAGCTACACGTACACCGTCGACGCGATCGACACGAACAACAACGCCAGCGCCAAGAGCCTGGTGTCGGCGATCGATCACCGTCCAAGCCGCTCCCGCTGCGGGCCTCCAGCCGAAGCCGGGCCACACCCGCCTCGCCTACGACGAGGTCCGCACCGACACGCCCGCGGATCACCACCGGTGAGATCACCGACCTCGCCTACATCGGCAACCGGGTCTTCGTCGCCGGGTCGTTCACCTCGATCCGCAACAACACGTCGAACAACACCACCAGCTACAACCAGCCGTACCTGGCGTCGTTCAACATCGACACCGGCCTCGTCGACACCGACTTCCGGCCGACCTTCGGCGGCGGCGGCGTCACCGAGATCGAGCTCTCGCCCGACGGCACCAAGCTGTTCGTCGTCGGCCGCTTCAACACCGTCAACGGCGTCACCAAGCGCAAGGTCGCCTCGATCAACCCGACCACCGGTGCACGGTCACCGGCTTCACCGCCAACGCCAACGGCCCGGCCACCTCGGTCGAGGCGTCCAACACCACCGTCTACGTCGGCGGCCAGTTCACGACCATCAACGGCACGCTCGCGGCAGCTCCTGGCGCTGTCAGCGCCACCACCGGGCGCGGTCGTCACCGGCTTCAACAACAACATCACCGGCGGCATCGGCGTCAACGGCGCCCTCACCGTGCAGGCGCTGGTGCTCACGCACGACGGCACCAAGCTGCTCGTCGTCCACACCGGGCGCCAGATCGCCGGCCAGGACCGCTACGGCGTCGGCCTGATCAACACCCAGACCAACCAGCTGCTGCCGTGGCGCACCCGCCTGTGGGACGACAACCTGCAGTTCGTCGGCGGCATCACCCGGATCTACGCCGGCCGACATCGCGCCCAACGACCAGTACTTCGTGGTCTCCAGCGGCTCCGGCGGCGACCGCCCGCCGATCAGCGACACGGCCGTCGCCTACCCGATCGCCGGTGGCGACAACGTCGAGCCGCTGTGGATCTCGCGGGCGTTCGACAGCGTCTACTCGGTCGCCATCACCGAGAACGCCGTCTACATCGGCGGCCACTTCAACTACATCGAGTCACCCACCGCGCCCGATCCGTGGCCCGGCCTGACCGACGTCGGCTACGGCCGCGGCCAGGGCCTGGCCGGCTACGGCCTCGGCGACGACATCGTGATCCGCGACCACGTCGGCGCCCTCGACCCGGCCACCGGCAAGGCCGTCGAGTGGAGCCCCGGGCTCCAACTCGTTCGAGGGCAACAAGGCCATGCTGGCGACCCCGCGGGGCATCATCGCCGGTGGCGACGCCACCACGCAGGGCGGCCAGAACGTCGGCCGCATCGCCTTCTACGACTTCAACAGCATCCCGGCCGTCGGCCCCAACGAGACCACGATCGTCAACCCGATCGAGGGCCGCGTCGAGGCCGCCGACGAGCAGTTCATCGTCGAGCGGCACGGCGACCGCCACCAGCGGTGTCCAGCGCGTCCAGCTCGAGGTGCGCGACCGCGACACCGGCCAGTACCTCCAGGACAACCTCACGACCTGGGGCGGCGGCAACACGATCAACGCCAACCTCGCCTCGCCCAACGCGACGTCGACCGACTGGTCGCTGCCGCTGACGATCACGGGCAACCGCCGGCTCACGTTCTACGCCAAGACGTTCGCCGTCAACGGCAGCAGCGACGGCTCGAAGGCGATCAAGAAGATCGAGACCTTCGGGCTCGCCGACGAGACGCCGACCACGAGCGTCAGCGGGCCGGCGGGCAGCGATCATCCCGACCACCACGTTCACCGTCACCGGCACCGCCTCCGACGACGTCGGCGTCAACTCGATCACGCTCACGTTCCGTGACTCGCAGAACCGCTACCTGCAGGACGACGGCGGCACCGCCGGCACGTACAACACGTTCCGCGTCGTCCCCGACGTGGTCGGCGCCACCAGCGCCACCTGGTCGTACGAGGTCACCGTGCCCTACGAGGGTGAGTGGACGCATGCAGGCGATCGCCGTCGACACCGCCGGTCAGTCCGACCTGCGCAGCGCCGACCGCACCTGGATCGTCAGCGACACGGCGATCGCGCCGACGGTCACGATCACCGCCCCGGCGGTCGATGATCCCGCCGACGGCGATCGCCACGCTGACGATGGCGCCCGGCGGCCCGCTGACCTTCACCGGCACGGCCACCGACGACGAGGGCCTCAACTACGTGACGATCTCGCTGCGCAACACGCGCGACCGGCGAGAACCTCGGCGCCGACGGCACGTGGGGCACCAACGTGCATCGCCGGCAACCACCGCATCTCGCCGGCCGGCAGCCTGCCGCGGCACGACCTACAACTGGTCGTACACCACGCCGTTCAACCTGACGCCGGGCACGCTACACCTTCTCGGTCTCGGCGGCCGACGACCTCGGCCTCACGACGTCGTCGGCGAACCAGGGCCGCCTGACGATCAACGTCCAGGTGCCCGGCGACGCGTTCCCGAACGCCACGATCACGCCCACCGGCACGCATCAACGGCGTCCAGGTGCTGCACCTCGACCTGGCCGGCTCGGCGACCGACGACATCGGCGTCTCGGCGGTCCGGGTGACCGTCGAGGAGAACGACAGCGGCCGCTACCTGCAGCCCAACGGCACGCTGTCCGGCGACTCGCGCCCTGCTCCCGGCCGACGCTCGGCGACCCCGGGCGGCGACGAGCACGACCTGGACGCTGTCGGTCAACCTGCCGACGCAGGGCGACTACGCGGTGACGGCGATCGCGTTCGACACCTCGGACCAGCAGGACCCGTCGACTCGAGCGGCGCCGATCGCGCTACCCGATCTATCCCGGCGACCTGCCGCCGACGGTCACCGAGGCCCTGTTCGCACCCGCCGAAGGGCACGGTCTTCACCGACGGCCGGATCTTCGTCAGCGGCCGGCTCGAGGACGACCAGCAGATCGCCCAGGCGCAGGTGGCGATCCGCAACGGCGCCGGGCAGTACATGAGCTCGTCGGGCACGTTCACCAGCACCAGCGTCAGCTACCGCACGGCGTTCCTGAACAGCCCCGGCTCGCCCGGCTCGAACTTCTCGTACACGACGCCGACGATCCCGACCGGGAGCTACACGGTGCTCGTCCGCGGCGATGGACCAGCACGGCTTCGCCACGCCGGTGCCGAGCCAGCGCAGTCGTCACGGTGACGGGCACGCCGACCAACCTGCCGCCGGTGGCCAACTTCACCTCCAGCTGCGCGCAGAACGTGTGCACGTTCGACGGTCGCACCTCGACCGACGAGAACGCCCCGACGCTGACCTACTCGTGGAACTTCGGCAACGGCTCGGGCTCCGGCCCGGTGCCGACCAGGACCTACACGAGCGCCGGGCACCTACACCGTCACCCTGACGGTGCGTGACGAGAACGGCCTCACGGGCGTGACCGCGCAAGACGGTCACGATCGTCGAGCCGGCGGGCAACGTGCCGCCGGTGCCGGTGATCAACCCGCCGTCGTGCGCCGCTCGGGTGTGCAACATCTCCGGCGTCGGCACCGACCGACCCGAACACGGACGACACGTTCAGCTACCTGTGGAACTTCGGTGACGGCACGACGACCAGCACCTCGTCGGCGCCGTCGAAGACGTACGCCGCCGACGGCACCTACACGGTGACGCTCGACCGTCACCGACGGGTGGGGCGACGTCGGCCACGCACGACGCGCAGCGTCACGATCGCCGAGCCGGCCGACGAACGCTGCCGCCGATCCCCGTGATCAGCGACCCGATGTGCGCTGGCACGCGACGTGCAACTTCTTCGGCATCGGCTCGTCCGACCCGAACGGTGACACGTTCACCTACCTGTGGAACTTCGGTGACGCGCCGGCGACCAGCACGTCGTCGTCGCCGACGCAAGACGTACGCCGCCGACGGCACCTACACGGTGACGCTGACGCGTCACCGATGCCTGGGGCAGACTGCGCGAGCACCACCGGGTCGTCACGATCGCCAAGCCGGCGACCAACGCTGCCGCCGGTCCCGGTGATCAACGCGCCGTCGTGCGTCGGCACGGGTGTGCAGCATGTCGAGCGCCGGGTCGGCCGATCCGAACGGCGACGCGTTCACCTACCTGTGGAACTTCGGTGACGGCACGGCGACCAGCACGTCGTCGGCTCCGATCGCACACGTTCCCGGCGTCGGGCCGCTACACCGTCACGCTCACCCTGACCGATGCGTGGGGCGACGCGGCGCCAGCACCACGCGGGTGGTCTCGTTCACCGAGCCGCCGACCAACACGGCCGCCGGTCCCGGTGATCGACACGCCGGTGTGCACGGCTCGGTCGTGCACGCTTCTCGGCGATCGCGCTCGACCGATCCGAACGGCGACACGTTCACCTACCTGTGGAACTTCGGCGACGCGCACGGCGCCACCAGCACGTCGGTCGACGCCGGTCAAGACGTACGCCGCCGACGGCACCTACACGGTGACGCTGACCCTCACCGACGCGTGGGGCAGGCGCGGCGAGCACGACCCGGGTCGTCACGATCGCCAAGCCGGCGACCAACCTGCCGCCGACCCCGGTGATCAGCCCGCCGGTGTGCGCCGCACGGGCCTGCACCATCTCCGGGGTCAGCTCGTCCGATCCGCAACGGCGACGCGTTCACCTACCTGTGGAACTTCGGTGACGGCACGCGCCGACCAGCACGACGGTCGACGCCGACGCAAGACGTTCGCGGTCGACGGCACCTACACGGTGACGCTCACCGTCACCGACGCCTGGGGCGACGCCGCCAGCACGACCCGGGTCGTCACGATCGCCAAGCCGGCGACCAACGCGGCGCCGGTGCCGGTGATCGGACGCCCCGGCGTGCGCCGGTCGGGCGTGCACGTTCTCGAGCACCGGCTCGTCCGACCCCAACGGCGACACGTTCACCTACCTCGTGGAACTGCGGCGACGGCACGGCGAACAGCACCACGGCCAACCCGTCGCAGACCTACGCCGCCGACGGCACGTACACCGTCACCCTGACGGTCACCGACGGGTGGGGCGACTCGGCGAGCACCACACGGGTCCTCACGATCACCGAGCCAGCCGACCAACGTGGCGCCGGTGGCCGTGATCCCTGTGCCGTCGTGCGCCGGCCGGGTGTGCAACTTCTCGAGCACCGGCACGGCCGATGCCAACGGCGACGCGATTCACGTACTCGTGGAACTGGGGTGACGCCACAGCGACGAGCACCGCCGCCGCGGCGTCGCACACCTTCGTCAACGCCGGGACGTACATCGTGACCTTGACGGTCACCGATGCCTGGGGTGACGTGGGCAGCACCACGCGAGAGATCACGCTCGCTTGATCCGAACAACGAGGTGGGCCGCACCGCCTCGTTGGTCAGGCCACTGGGCGTGCCGGCGCCCAGTGGCCTGACGGCGGGCGCAGGCAGCGCGCTAGCGTGAGCGGCGTATGGGACAACTCGTCGGCGTAGTCGAGAAGCAGAGCACTCTGCCAGGTGTCGTGCGGTTCGAGCTCAACCGATCGTTGTCGGGGATGGGGCACGAGCGCTTCGCTTCCACCGTCGACGCGATCGGCAGCACGCCGTCGGCGGCGCTCGCCCGCCAGCTGTTCGCCACCGGCAAGGTCGACTCCGTCCACGTCTACGGCAACATGGTCACGGTCGACATCGGCAAGGGCTACGACTCGGCAGGGCTGGCCGACATCGTCCGCGAGATGTACCGGTACTGGAAGCCGGGAGTCGAGCCGCCGGTGTTCGAGGATGCACCTGCTGAGGAGGCCGAAGCGGCTGCTGGCGGCGAGGTGGTGGCGGCGACGGCGGTGGCGGCGGGCGAGCAGCTGTCGGAGGCTGCCAAGCGGATCCCGCCGGCAACTGCTCGAACGCAGTCGTGCGGCGCTCGCCAAGTGGAAGGCCAACAACCCGGGCTGATCGCCGGTGCCCCTGGCGCTGCGAACGTATGTTCGATAACGTGTCGGAGTGGTAGCACCGCTCTCATTGGCCTCGGCTGACACCACCGTCACGTCACCACCTTCCACGAGTTGGTGCCCGCCAGCGATCGTTGCCTCCCGGTCGACGAGGTGTTGGCATCGATGCTGCCCGATGCCGGCTTGCAGCGGGGGAGGGTGATCGGGTGCAGCGGTGCGGCGGCGTGGTCGATCGCGCTCGGATTGATCTCGCGGGCGGTGTGCACCGGGTCGTGGGTGGCGTTCGTCGGGGCACCGATGGTCGGGCTCGAGGCAGCCGGTGAGTTCGGGGTGCCGCTGGCGCGCGTCGTGCTGGTCGATGTCGACGGCAACTCGTCGGTCTGGGCCGAGCGTGTCGCTGCCGCTGCCGACGGGTTCGACCTGATCGTCACCTGCCCGCCTGTCGGTGCCGAGCGCGTGGTGCGCCGTGTCCGTCAGCGACTGCAGGCGAGAGGCGTGGTGCTGGTCGCCGTCAGCGCTACCACCCCGAGCCTGGCGTGCGATCTCGAGCTCACCTCGACCTCGGTCGCCTGGGCGGGCATCGGTCAGGGAGCCGGCCATCTGATGGCGCGGCGGGTCACGCTCCAGGTTGCCGGCCGGCGCATGCCGCGCCCGGTCGAGCGCGAGCTGCTGCTGCCCTGCCCCAACGGCCGTCTGCGTCCCGTCGATCCCGAGCACGGCACTGACGACGACTCCGATCGCACCGACGAGCTCGAACTGGGAAGAGCGGTGTGAACGACGGTGCTCCCGAGATCGTGCCGCGGCTCGTCACCGTGTGGTGCCCGGAATGGCCGACGGTCGCAGCCCGTGCCGAACCACACCAGCCGGCCGCCGTCTTCCACGCCAACCGCGTGATCGCCTGCACGCCTGCCGCACGAGCGGTCGGCGTGAGCCACGGCGACCGGCGCCGCACGGCGCAGGCGGCGTGTCCCGAACTGCAGGTGATCGAACGCGATCCCGACCGTGACGGGCGTGAGTTCGAGCCGATCGTACGAGCGATCGCCGACGTGGCACCCCGGCTCGAGGTCGTCGAACCAGGGTGGCTGTGCGTCGCCGCCCGCGGTCCTGCGCGCTACTTCGGGGGCGACCTTCCACTCGCCGAACGGCTGGTGTCGATCGTCGCCAGTGTGAGCAGTGCGATCGTCGGTGTCGGCGTCGCCGACGGGCGATCGGCCTCGGCGATCGCGGCCCGGATCGGATCGCGTCAGGTGAACGGAGCGTTGGTCGTCCCATCCGGAAGTTCACCCGACTTCGTCGCACCGCTGGCGATCGGCTGGCTGCGCGAGATGGGCGAGGTCGATGCCGAGCTGGTCGACCTGTTCGTGCGGCTCGGCATCCGCACGCTCGGTGGTCTGGCGGCGCTCGACGCAGGCGACGTGCTGTCACGGTTCGGCACGATCGGGCTGCACGCCCACCGGCTCGCCGGAGGTGGCGATCAGCGCCCGCCCTCGGCGGTCGACCCACATCCCGGATGGTGGGTCGAGCATCCGTTCGACGAACCCGTCGAGCAGCTCGAGGCAGTCGTGTTCGTGGTGAAACGACTCGCCGACGATCTCGTCGCCCGGCTCTCCGCCGACGGACGGGTGTGCGCCCGGATGGTGATCCTGGTCGAGACCGAGCACGGCGAACGCTGCGAACGGGCGTGGTACCGCGACCACGGCCTGTCGGCCACGGCGATCGTGGAGCGCGCCCGCTGGCAGCTCGAAGGCTGGGCCAACCGCCCGGGTGGTTTGAGCGGTGGTGTCACACTCGTCCGCTTGGTGCCCGATGAGGTGCGCAGCGACGACGGCTTGCAGGTCAGTCTGTGGGGCGGCCGTTCGCAGGCCGACGAGGCGCCGCCGCGCGCCGTGGTTCGCCTCACCGGGCTGGCCGGCGAGCAGGCGGTCACGGTGCCGGTGTGGGAGGGCGGCAGGCTTCCCAGCGATCGCTATCGCACGGTGCCGGCGGTGTCGGTCGATCTCGACGATCCGTCCGATCGGCTCGATCGCGGACCTGGTCCATGGCCTGGGGCGATCCCCACGCCGTCACCGACGGTGGTGCCCCGCCGGCCGGTGCCGGTCGAGTTGATCGGTCACGACGGCGAGCCGGTGAGTGTCAGCGGTCGCGGTGAGGTCAGCTCGTCACCAGCCGAGTTGATCGTTGGCGCCGGCCGTCATCGGATCGTGGCCTGGGCAGGTCCGTGGCCGGTCGAGCAGCGCTGGTGGGCTCCTGAGCGTTCGCGGCGCCTGGCACGGTTCCAGGTGGTCACCGATCGCGGTGTCGCCCATCTCGTCGGGATCGAGCAACAGCGTTGGTCGATCCTCGCCACGTACTCGTGACTCGGCAGGCGAGCGAACCGATCGGTCAGGCGGAGAGGTGCTCGGTGACCGAGTCGCCCGAGTCGTCCAAGCCCTCGACCTCGTCGGCCTGATCGTGGTCGACGCTGCGCATCACCATCGGCAGGCCATTGCTGGCTTGCGCTTCGGCGGCATCGAGCAGTTCGTTGCTGATGCGGAAGCCGACGCCGCGGACCGTGTGCACGATCCGGAGGTCAGGGGCGACGCTGTCGAGCTTGCGGCGCAGGTTCGAGAGATGGACGTCGACCACATGCGTGTCGCCCACCCAGTTGGGTCCCCACACCGACTCGAGTAGATCGGCGCGAGAGGCGACCTCGGTCGGACGGCGACACAGGTGCTCGAGCAACGAGAACTCGATCCGGGTGGCCGGGATCTCGACGTCACCGAGGCGGATCTCGTGGCGACCGGAGTCGATCACGAGCGGGCCGAGAGCGACGATCGACGGCTGGACCGGATCCCAGTCGCTGCGGATCTCGCGCGGCCGGCGCAACAGTGCGTGGCAGCGAGCGGCGATCTCGTCGGGAGTGACCGGAACCGAGACGGCGTCGTCGGCACCCGAGCGAAGGACTTCGACGCGGGTGCGGTCACGGCCGGCCGAGTCGATGCAGAGCAGGTAGCGATCGGTGTCGTTGCGGAGCTGTTGGTAGAGCGGACGGTTGTCGGAACCGTTCATCGAAGTGTCGATCACGAGCACGTCCGGTGAGAACGACTCGGCGAGGATGGCAACCGCATCGGCATCCCCCGGGGCGCTGACCGCGAACCCGGCGGCGCGGAGGCCGGCTTCGTTCGTGCGCCGGAGACGAAGATCGTCGATCGCCAGCAGCACTCGAGGTGCGAATTGCGAGTTGGGTTCCATGCGTCTGTGTGTGGGGGTTGTCCGCCCGGATGTTCTCCGGTTGTGCCTTGGTATCGGCGATCTGGATGCGTAACTCAAGCGATTTGTCGCGATTTCGTCTGGTTACCGTGTCCTGGTGAACTCGCTGTCGGACGCGCTGCGTGAGCACGTTCGACGGAGCGTGGCCAACCGTCAGCCGATCGACGTCGCCGAGCGACGCTGCATCGCCGAGTTCCTCACCCGTTTCGACGCTCTCGAGCGACCGTTCGACGAGGCCGCCGGCCCGATCCACGTCACCGGATCGGGGATCGTGACCGGTCCGCGAGGGGTCGTGCTGCTTGCACCACAAGCGTCTCGGGATCTGGCTGCAGCCGGGCGGGCACATCGAGCCCGGCGAGGCCCCGTGGGAGGCGGCGCTGCGCGAGTCCCACGAGGAGACCGGGCTCGACGTGGCCTTCGCCGGCGGCGAGCCGCGCCTCGTGCACGTCGACGTCCATCCTGGAGGACGTGGTCACACGCACCTCGATCTGCGCTACCTGATCGACGGCGGCGACGCCGATCCCCGCCCGGGGGAGGACGAGAGCCAGCAGATCGGCTGGTTCGACTGGCCGGCGGCGATCGAGCGCGCCGGTGACGACGCGCCTCAAGTCGGCGCTGCGGGCCCTGATGCCGGCCTAGGAGATGTGCCGCACGGCGAGCGGCTGGCGTGCCGGCGGCTCGACCGTGCTGACCGGCCAGCCGAGGTAGATCATGCCGATGATGCGGTCGTCCGGGTCGAAACCGCAGTAGGCCAGCGCCCGTGGCGAGTCGATCAGTGGCGGCGTCGACCAGAACGAGGCGATCCCCTCCGCCGTGGCCGCGAGCAGGAGTGTCTGGATCCCGGCCGCCACGGCATCGCGGTTCTCGCCGTGCAGCCCCGGATTGTCGTGGGGCGAGCAGCCGACCACCAGCACGTTCGGCGTGCGGGCGTACTTGGTGAGCGTCTTCGTGCGCTTGACCTCGTCGCCGAAGTCGCGATCGACCATGTCGGCGACGAACGCCTCGCCGATCCGCAACCGGGCATCGCCGGTGAGCGAGGCGAACCGCCACGGCCAGGTCTTCTTGTGGTTGGGCGCCCAGGTTGCGAGCTCGCACAGACGCTCGATCGTCGCCGCCGGGATCTGGCGGTCGCGCTCGACCAGCATGTGTGTGCGGCGAGCCCGGACGAGCGCCGCGAACGACTCGACGGTTGCGACCGGGTCGACGGTGCGACCGAGGCGATGGATTCAGAACTGGAGCTCACGCCCTCACAGGATGTCAGCACATGCCGCCAATCCCGCCGTCCGGTGAACTTCGATCCACGAAACCGATCGAAGCTCGACGATTCCCGGCCTGCCACACTCGTCGATCGTGAACGGTGACCGACAGCGCCGGTTGGCCGTCATGGCGGTGCTCGGCTCGGCGGTGCTGTTCGGCACCACCGGCACGGCGAAGGAGCTCGGGCCCGACTCGGCGAGCGCCCTCGGGGTCGGTGCGATCCGGATCCTGTTCGGGGCGGCGACGCTGTGGCTACTGGCCCGCCAGGCGCCACGCGCCCACGACCTGAGGCGCTACGCCGTGCTGCTGGCGATCGGCGGGCTCGGGGTCGCCGCCTATCAGCCCGGATTCTTCGCCGGCACGGAACGGCTGGGCGTCGCATTGGGCACGATCATCGCCCTCGGGAGCGGCCCGCTGTTCGCCGGCCTGCTGGAGATGTCGCTCGGCAATCGGCCCGGCATGCGGTGGCTGGCGGCGACGCTGCTCTCGATCGTCGGCGGCGCCCTGCTGGTCGGGTCGGGCGCGGCCGAGGCCGACTTCAGCATGGTCGGCCTGCTGGCGGCGCTGACCGCCGGCTTCGGCTACGCCGTGTATGCGGTGGTGACCAAACGGCTGATCCTCGCCGGGCTGGACGCGACGGTGGCGTCGGCATGGCAGTTCTCGATCGGTGCACTGGTGCTGCTCCCGTTCCTGGGTGGCGAGTCGATGGGCTGGCTGGCGACCCCGTCAGGGCTGGCGATGGCGCTCTGGCTCGGGATCGCCGCCACCGGAATCGCCTACCTCCTGTACGGATACGGGCTGCGTTCGCTCGACACGGCGACCACGACCACGCTGACGCTGGCCGAGCCCGTGACGGCGGCGTTGATCGCGATGGTGGTGCTGGACGAACGCCTGCAACCGATCGAGTGGCTGGGGGCCGCGATCGTGCTGCTCGGGCTGGCGCTCGCCGGCGGCCGACTACGTTGGCGGTCGTGGCGTTGGTGACGTTCGCGAAGGCGATCCAGCGGCACGCCGCGTGCCCGCCCGCCGAGGTCGACGGCGGCACGTTGCATGCCGTGCTCGGCGCCTACTTCGAGCGCCACCCGGACGCACGTTCCTACGTGCTCGACGAGCGAGGTGCCGTGCGCAAGCATGTGGCCGTGTTCGTCAACGACACGTTGGTGACCGACCGCGACGGTTTGAGCGACTCGATCGGCGAGGATGACCGGGTCGCAGTCTTCCAAGCACTCTCAGGGGGCGCTTCATGAGCTTGTCGAAGGGAACCACTGCCTGGATCGGCACCCGCAAGGGTCTCTTCCCTGTGCACGTCGACGGCGGCACGCCGTCGATCGGGTCGCCGACGTTCGTCGGCTCACCGGTCACCAACGCCGTGCGCGACCCTCGCGACGGTGCGGTGTACGCCTCGCTCGATCACGGACACTTCGGCGTGCACCTGCACCGAAGTGACGACGGGGGCGAGACCTGGGTCGAGATCGCCGCCCCGGAGTACCCGCCGAAGCCGGCGGGCGAGCAACACGTCAACCCGATGTCGCAGAAGGACGTCGAGTGGGCCACACAGCTCGGATGGACGCTCGAGCCGGGCCATCCCGACGAGCCCGGCGTGCTGTGGTGCGGCACGATTCCCGGTGGTCTCTTCCGATCGGACGATCGGGGCGACTCGTGGCAGTTGGTCGATGCCTTGTGGAACCTGCCGGCCAGGAGCAAGTGGTTCGGTGGCGGCTACGACGATGCCGGCGTGCATTCGATCTGTGTCGACCCGCGACAGGTGGGGCATCTCGTGGTCGGCGTGTCGTGCGGGGGAGCGTGGCGCACCGAGGACGGTGGGAAGAGCTGGCAGGTGGCGGCGCACGGCATGCGGGCCAACTTCCTGCCGCCCGAGCTCGAGGACGATCCCGACACCCAGGACCCGCATCGCCTCTCGCGGTGCGCCGACCAACCCGACGTGCTCTGGTGCCAGCATCACTGCGGGATCTTCCGCACCACCGACAACGGCGACAAGTGGGTCGAGATCGAGCAGGCCGGGCCCTCGACGTTCGGGTTCGCCGTGGCGGCACATCCTCACGATCCGCTGACCGCCTGGTTCGTCCCTGCGATCAGCGACGAGGTGCGGGTTCCGGTCGACGGCCGGATGGTGGTGACGCGCACGCGGGACGGCGGTCAGAGCTTCGACGTGCTGTCCGACGGCCTGCCCGAGGATCGCGCCTACGACCTCGTGTACCGGCACGGGCTCGACGTCGACGAGGACGGGCGCCAGCTGATGCTCGGCTCGACCACCGGGTCGCTGTGGTACAGCGGCGACGGCGGCGACTCGTTCGTCGAGGTCTCCTCGAACCTGCCGCCGATTCACTCGGTGCGGTTCGCCTGATGGCGACCGCCGAGGACGCAGCACACGACCTGACCCCGCACGAGGTGACCGTTCACGACCTGACCGCGCACGAGGTGCGCGTGCTCGGTTGTCTGATCGAGAAGGAGGCGACGACGCCCGATGCCTACCCGTTGACGCTGAACAGCCTGCGCAACGCCTGCAACCAGAGCACCAGTCGCGATCCGGTGGTCAGCTACGCCGAGCCGGAGATCGAGCAGGCGCTCGCCTCGTTGCGCAGCCGCGGGCTGACGCGAACCGTGCACAGCACGTCGAACCGGGCGATCAAGTACCGCCACGTGGTGCCGGACGTGCTGATGCTCGATCCCGCCGAGACGGCGGTGCTGTCGGTGTTGATGTTGCGTGGCGCACAGACGGTCGGGGAGTTGAAGGGCCGCTCCGAACGCCAGCACCGGTTCGACTCGATCGACGAGGTCGCCGGTGTGCTCGCCGCCCTCGCCGAGCGCGGCGACCCGCTCGTGCGGCGGCTCGAGCGCCAACCCGGGCAGAAGGATGCGCGTTGGGTGCACCTGCTGTCGCCCGCCGACCCGGAGTGATCGATACCGGCGGCACCGGCCGGCGGCGTGCACGAGGCCGCTGCGGCACCGGTCGCGTCGACCGGGCCCGATCCCTACGGCCAGGCGACGGCCGAGTTCTACGACCTGCTGGCCACCGACATGTGGGGCGGCTTCGGGCTGCAGCTGCTCGACCTGCTGGCCGGCGTCGATCCCGACGACGGACCGATCGTCGACGTCGGCAGCGGCACCGGGATCGGCCTCTCGTACGTGCTCGCCGCCGTCCCGGGCGTCAAGGTCTGGGCGATCGAGCCGTCCAAGTCGATGCGGGTCGCGCCTCCACGCCCGGCTCGCCGACTCCGACGAGCTGCGTCGGGCCACCACCGTGGTCCCGAGCAGGTTCGGCGAGGCCGAGCTGCCGCGCCGTGCATCGGCGCTGTTCGTCTCGGCCGCGCTCGGCCACCTGTCGGACGCCGAGCGGACGCGGTTGTGGACGTACGTCGCCGAGTCGATGCCGGCCGGCGCGCCGGCCGTGATCGGCGTGCTCCCGCCCGATCGCCCGCTCGACGTCCCGCTCGTCAAGTACCACGAGCGTGCGCGTCGGCGAGCACGTCTACGAGGGCTGGCAGTCGGGAACGCCGATCGACGATCGCTCGATGGCGTGGACGCTGATCTACAGGGTCGTCGACGCGACTCGCGGCGCGTGGTCGCCGAGTACACGGCCACGGCACCGTGGCGGTGCGACGGCGGTCGACGACCTGCGCGGCCGAGATCGCCCAGTTCGGTCTCGACGTTGACCGAGCACGACGACTGCGTCGTGGTGCGTCGTCCCGGTCCGACCGAGGGCTGAGTCCGTGCGCGCCCTCGTGCAACGTGTCGAGCGCGCTCGTGTCGTCGTCGTCGGTCGGCGATGCCGGCGAGAGTGATCGGTCGCCGGCGAGATCGGCGCCGGCCTGTGCGTGCTGGTCGGCGTCACCCACGACGACACCGCCGGCGATCGCCGACAAGCTGGCCGACAAGATCTGGAACCTGCGGATCCTCGACGACGCCGACGGGGTGATGAACCGGTCGCTCGCCGATCTCGCCGCCGACGGGCAGCCGGCGCGAGGTGCTGGTCGTCAGCCAGTTCACGCTGTACGGCAACACCGACAAGGGCCGCCGCCCGAGTTGGATCGACGCCGCCCGGCCCGAGCACGCCGAGCCGCTGGTCGACGCCGTCGTCGAGCGGCTGCGACAGCTCGGGCGCGCACGGTGGCCACCGGCCGGTTCCGCACCGAGATGCAGGTCGAGCTCGTCAACGACGGCCCGGTCACGCTGATGCTGGAGCTGTGACGCGGTCGGGTCGATCGCCCGAACCAGATCGAGACCGCCAGCAGCGCCACCAGCGGCCGACGACCCACGGCCAGTCGCCGAGCGTCGTGATACCAGGTGCGTGCCGCCGCGCAGCGGCACGTCCATCGTGATCACCGCGCTGCTCGCTGACGTCGGTGCGCTGGTAGACGTCGCCGTCGGGGTCGACGAACGCCGAGAAGCCGGTCGGCGACACCTGCACCACCCAGCGCCCGTTCTCCATCGCCCGCAGCTGGCTCGACGCGACCTGCTGGGTCTGCAGGACGGTGCCGGTGTAGCTCGCCCCGTTGGTGGGGTTGAGCAGGATCGCCGTGTCGCCGGTGCCGTCGCCGGCGGTCGCCGCCGCCCGCGCCCGCCGAAGAACACCTCCCACGAGATCATCACGCCGAGCCGGGTGCCGTCGGGCAGCTCGACTGACGGCCGGATCGCGGCCCGGCGACGGCGTCGCTCGGCACCTGGTCGAGCGGGGCCCCGAGCGCCTCGAGCACGCCGCGCAACGGCACGTACTCGCCGAACGGCACGATCCGCACCTTCTCGTAGCGGCTGATCGACCTCGCCGTCGGGCGTCGACGACGACCTGGGCGTTGACGAAGCGCGCCCGTCGCTCGGGTGGCCGAGCGAACTCGGAGTCCTCGGTGATGCCCACCGACGAACGGCACGCCGAGCCGTGGCCGCCTCGGCCGCCACCGCCGTGGTGCTCGGCGCTGCCGGCGAACGGCTCGCCGTCGACGTCGATCCCGTTCTCCGGCCACACGACGAGGTCGAGCGTCGGCGTCGGGCTCGATCGTCGCCGTGGCGTCGAGCAGCGCCTGCGGTGACCGGGACGCTCGGGCACGTCGAGGGCCGAGGTGCCCTGCTCGCCGCCGCCCTGCACGGCGGCGATCGTCAGCGGCTCCCGGTCGAGGTCGTGCCCTTCGGGAGCGACGCGCCGACGAGCACGATCAGCACCACGATCGCCGGCCAGCGCCAGCACACCGTGCGGCTGGCCGTCGCGGCCGGCTCGTCGCGCCGGTCGCCGCCGACCGACTTGCGCGGCAACGCGGGACCGCCGGCGCCGGGCCGGCGAGAGCGACAGCCGACCTGGAACACGACCCACGTGATCAGGATCACGCCGCCGACGCGGGCGATGCCGAGCAGCGGGCCGCCGGCCTGCGAGATGCCGAGCGTCGCCAGCGGCACGCCGCCGAACGGGAACCCGAGCCGGATCGCCTCGACCAGCGTGTGCGCGGCCGGCCGGCCGATCGTTCGCCACGGGCCGGTCGGCGCGACCGCCGCGGCGGCGGCGTGGAACCCGGCGAACAGCAGCGACGGTGAAGATGTAGCCCGGGAGCCGTGAGGAACCACATCCAGCACATCGCCGATCGCCAACCACGCGCAGCCCGAACAGGAACCCGCGCAGCGCCGCCTGGCGACGCGTCGGCGCGGCGCCCGAGCGCGAGCTCGAACAGCGACCACCCCGACGAACGCCAGCGGCCACAAGCCCCACGGCGGGAGCGAGAAGGCGACCAGGGCACCGGCGCCGAGGGCGCCCAGCCCGCGTCGCGCACGAGCGTGCGGCGCGGCGCCAGGTGCGGCGTGCGTCGTGTCATCGCTCGGACGATCTCGATCAGCTCAGGCCGAGGTCGGCGAACACGACGATCCGTTGACGGGTCGATCCGGGCGGATGGCAGGCGAACAGCGTGGCGTGGGCGTGTCGGTGGGGTTGACGATCCACACCGCGTCGGGTCGACGATCTCGACCCGGTTGACGAGGTAGACGTGCTCGGGCCGTCGGGCGTCGATGAAGATGATCTCGTCGCCGGCGACGAGGTCGTCGACGTTGCGGAACACCTTGTGCTTGCTGGTGCGGTGGCCGCCGACGACGACGTTGCCGGGCTGCCCGGGCATCGCCGTGCCCGGCCAGTGTCCGGGGCCGTAGTCGAGCGTGCGTCAGCCGGATGCCCTCGTACATCGTCATGTCGACGCCGATCTTGGGGATGACGATCCGGCCCGAGCTCGATCACCGGCTCGGCGGCGTTGGGTGTCGGCGGGCGGAGCGATCGGTTGCGGTCGCCTGCTGGGCGAGCGTGGTGCTCGTGGTGGTCGACGTCGTCGTGCTGGTCGTGCTGGTGGTGCTGGTCGTGCGTGGTCGACGTCGTGGTCGAGCGTGGTGGTGGGCGCGAGCGTGGTCGTGGTCGACGTCGTGGTGCTGGTGGTGGTGGTCGTGGCGGCGAGCGTGGTGGCTGCCGCGCCCGTGGCGTGTCGTCGCCGCCGCAGCTCGAGCCGATCGCACACGACGACGCAGCACGAGCAGCGGCAGCGCCCAGGCGCTGCCGGTGCGTCGGCCGGGCGTGCTCATCAGGCTCATCATGTCAGGGATCACATCGGACGATTCGGTGTCGGCTTGACCGGCGGCGATCCCAGCAGGTCATGCACGATCCCGGCGGCACGCTCGCCGTCGGCGATGCAGGCCGGGATGCCGATCCCGCGGTAGCTCGCTCCGGCGAGCACGATCCCGGCCGGGTAGCGCGGCGCTCGATCGTCGGCGACCCGGTCGGCGTGGTGCGGCCGGTACTGCGGGAAGGCGCCGCGCCAACGGGTGATCGAGACTGCTGCGGTTGAGGCTGAGCGCCGATCGCCGAGGTGGCGGCCGACCTCGTCGATGCACGGCGTCGATGACGGCGTCGTCGTCGAGGTCGGCGACGGGCAGGCCGTCGCGGCCGAGCGACACGCGCAGGATCTGGCCGCCGTCGGCGGGCTGCCAGTGCGCCCACTTCTGCGAGCCGAACGAGACGGCGGTGACGTACCGCTGCTGCGACTTGGGCACGAGGTAGCCGCTGCGCTGCCGTGGCGAGAGACCGGGCGGCAACGAGTCGGCGGCGAACGCGAGCCGCACCATGATCACGTCGGCGTGTCTCGAAGCCGGGCCAGCCCGCCGGCGACGTTCGGGCGCGCACGTGCGCCAGCAGCGAGGCGGCGCGTGGCGCGGCGGGGTCGCCAGCACGACGGCGTCGAAGCGCTCGCCGTCGACCCGCCAGCCGCTGCCGTCGGCGTTCGATCGAGCGTCGCCGCGCGCCCGAGTCGGATCGTGGCCCCCGTCGACGCGACGCACGCGGCGGCGGCGTCGACGAGCGCCGCCATCCCGGCCCGTCGGGGCGTCGAAGATCGGTCCCGAGCCGCTCGACGGCGCTGCGGCGCGTCGGCGCCGGCCGCGCCGAGCAGCAGGCTGCGATGGCGCGGCCGCCAGCTGCGCCAGCTGGGGCACGGCGGCGAGGCTGGCGTGGTCGGTGTCGGTGGCGTAGATGCTGCCGACCAGCGCGTCGACGAGCCGATCGTGGACCTCGTCGCCGAAGCGGCCCCGCACGAGCGGCCGAGCGAGTCGTCGGGGATCGGTGCGTGGCAGCAACGGTTCGATGGCGGCGCGCAGCTTGCCGCGCCAGCTCAGCAGCGAGGTGGTGACGAACGGTCGCACCGAGGCCGGCACGCCGAGCACGATCCCGCCGGGGATGTCGTGCAGTCCGTCGTGCCACACCATCGCCGTCGCCGCGGTCGGGGCTGGTGAGCTGGTCGCCGGCCAGGCCGACCTCGCGCGGCCAAGCGCGACGGCGTGGGGGACCCGGGTGAGGTAGGCGTCGGCGCCTTCGTCGACGTGCGTCGACGCCGGCGAACGGCGAGGTGGCGATCTTGCCGCCGAGCCGCTCGCCGGCCTCCCACAGTTCGACCTCGATGCCGTCGAACGTCGGTCAGCTGGGCGGCGGCCGCGAGACCGGTGATCCCGCCGCCGATGACGAGCACCCGCCGGTCGTGTCATGCCCAGCTGCGATCGGTCGGCACGCGTCGTGGATCCGTCGCGCGAGCGCCGCCATCACGCGCGGGTCGTCGTTGACGCAGGCGGTGCGGGCGAAGCCGAGCCCGTGCTGCGTCGGCCTGCGGCGGGCCTCGATGTCGAGGTCGTACAGCACCTCGAGGTGGTCGGCGACGAACCCGCAGGCGCACACGACGACACCGGTCGATCGGCCGGGTCGTCGCCGCCAGGCGTCGATCGTCTCGAGGATGTCGGGGCCGAGCCACGGCTCGGGTGTGCGGCCGGCGCTCTGCCAGGCGATCTCCCATCGGTGCCCTCGGCCAGCCCGAGCCGGGCGGCCACGGCCTCGGCGGTGGCGCGCAGCTCGTCGGGGTACGGGTCGCCGTCGTCGAGGATCGCGGGCCGGCAGCGAGTGGGCGGTGAACACGACCCGGGTGCGGCGTCGGCGTCGGCCGAGCCGGCGGCCGAGGTCGCCGGCGAGGAAGTCGACGAACGCCGGCTCGGTGGCCCACGACTCGACGCCGGCGGCGGCGATGCCGTGTTGCGCGGCGGCGGCGCGTGAGGCGCTCGAGGTACTGGCCGACCGAGAACGCCGAGTAGTGCGGCGCGAGCACCAGCCCCGACGATCGGTCGTAGCCGCCGCTCGGCGAGCTCGTCGCACGGCGGCCTCGATCGTGGGCTCGGCGTGCTTGAGCCCGAGCACGACCGTCGTACGTGCTCGGGCGCGAGTTCGTCGAGCGCGGTCTGCACGGCGTGCGCGCTGCGCCTCGGTGCGTTGCGTCAGCGGCGACACGCCGCCGATCGCGTCGTAGCGGCCGGTGAGATCGGCGAGCTGTTCGGGCGTCGGCGGGCGGCCGCGCCGGATGTCGGTGTAGTACGGCAGGATCTCGTCGGGCGTGGCCGGCGTGCCGTACGCCATCAGCACCACGCCGACAGCGCGACGCGCTCAGACTCGTCATGCGCCGACCGGCGCGCGTCGTGCACGAGTGCGACGAGCTCGGCCAGCACGCCGGGGTCGGTGTCGGGGTGCACGCCGTGGCCGAGGTTGAAGATGTGACCCGGGGTGGCCGGCGTTGTCGGCGAGCACCGCCGCGGCGCCGGCGAGCGCCGGCGTCGGCGCCGGCCAGCACGAGCGCCGGGTCGAGGTTGCCCTGCACGACGAGCGTCGGCGCCGAGCCGGCGCCGCGCGTCGGCGATCGGGGTGCGCCAGTCGAGCCCGATCACCTGTGGCCGGCGGCGTGCATCGCCTCGAGCAGGTGGTCGCAGCCGATCCCGAAGTGGATGCCCGGCGCCGTCGGGATGGCGCTCGGCGAGCTCGGCGAACACCCGTCGCGAGTGGGGGAGCACGAACCGCTCGTAGTCGGCGGCCGACAGCGTGCCGGCCCACGAGTCGAACAGCTGGAACGCCGCCGCCCCGTGCGGCGAGCTGGACGTCGATGAACGTGATCGCCGAGTCGGCGAGGCGCTCCATCACCGCGTGCCACAGCGCCTCGTCGGTGTGCATCAGCGCCTTGGTGTGGCGGTAGTCGCGGCTGGGGCGGCCCTCGATCAGGTAGCTGGCGACCGTGAACGGGGCGCCGGCGAACGCCAGCAGCGGGACGTCGGCGGGCAGCTCGGCGACGAGCAGCTCGACGGTGGCGGCGACGTAGTCGACGTCGTCGGGCTGGAGCGGCCGCAACCGGTCGCAGATCGGCGGCCGATGCGCAACGGCTGCTCGGCGACCGGGCCGGTGCCGGGCGTGACGTCGATCCCGAATCCGACGGCGTGGGCCGGCACGACGATGTCGCTGTACAGCACCGCCGCGTCGACGCCGTAGCGGCGCACCGGCTGGAGCGTGATCTCGGCCGCCAGCTCGGGCTGCTTGATCGCGTCGAGGATCGAGCCGTCGCCGCGCACCGCGCGGTACTCGGGCAGGCTGCGACCGGCCTGGCGCATGAACCAGACCGGCGTGTGACGTGGCCGCTCCGCGCCGTCGCGGCAGCCGAGGAATGGCGGGTCGCGGAATCATGCTGGGGAGGACGCTATCCCGCGCCGATAGAGTTACTCGACCCCCTTCTGGCGGGTTCGCCGTCGGTCCGAACCGGACCACCGTCGATCATCGATGACGCAACACCACCCTGACCTCGCCGACGAGCAGGCCTACATCGATCACGCCTACACTGCCTCGAGCAGAGCCGTGAGGCTGCTTGGCGGCTGCGTGACCTACCGAGGCCGACCTCGGCGGCACGTTCCAGGCCCGTTTCGAGCGCAACGCCTTCGACGAGGCGCTGGTCAAGCGGCTCGACCGACCTCGATCTCGGCAAGGCGGCGCTGGTGTTCGGTCGCATCGACCGGCACGTCGAGGCGACGCCGATCCGGTGCGCGAGTCGACGGCGCGAGCTCGAGGGCTTCCACATCGGTCGTCTGGCGGTCGCCGACGACGACTCCGAACCGATCGTGTCGACTGGCGGGCACCGGTCGCCGAGCCGTTCTACCGCGCCACCGGGCGCGAGCCGATGGGTCTCGCCCGCCGCCGCCACTTCGCCGTCGAGGGCCGCAACCTGCTCGGGATCGAGGACGAGCTGTTCGGCGAGCGGCCACCTCGGTGTCGGCCACGACGACGGGCTCGATGGCGATCGGCCGATGCCGGTGCCGCAGCTGCGTGGCTACAGCACGCTGATCGCCTCGATCGAGCGCGGCCGCACCGGCACGCTCGGCGACATCGTCGCCACGATCCAGGCCGAGCAGGACGAGATCATCCGCTCGCCGCAGGCCGGCGTGCTGGTCGTGCAGGGTGGTCCGGGCACCGGCAAGACGGTGGTGGCGCTGCACCGCGCCGCCTACCTGCTCTACACGCACCGCTTCCCGCTCGAAGATCAGGGCGTGCTGGTGATCGGACCCAACCGGGTGTTCCTGCGCTACATCGAGCAGGTGCTGCCGTCGCTCGGCGAGGCCGGCGTCGAGCAGGTCGTGCTGGCCGATCTCGTTCCCGACGTGCGCTTCGCTCGGGCGCGGCGAGCCAGGCGACTCGCCGCTGGCGGCGCGGATCAAGGGCGACGCCCGCATGAGCGACGTGATCGACAAGGCCGTCGACCGACCGCGAGCGCCCGCTCCGCGACGACCTCGTCGTGCCGTTCCGCTCGGGCTACGTGCGCCTGCGCGCCGACGACACGGTCCGGATCGTCAAGCAGGCACGCCGCCGCTTCCGCCGCCACAACGCCGGCCCGGCGATGGGTCGAGGGCGAGGTGTGGTCGGCGATGGCGGCCAGCTGGCGCGGCGACCGAGGTGATCGGCGTCGGAGGTCTCGGCGACGACGTGCGCGACGGTCGCGTGCCCGAGGTGCGTGCGGCGCTCGATCGGATGTGGCCGGTGCTGACGCCGGCCGAGCTGCTGCACGACCTGTTCGGCTCGATGGGGCTGCTGCGGCTCGCCGCCGACGGCGTGCTCGACGACTTCGAGTACAAGGCGCTCCACCGGCCACGCTCCGAATCGGTCGACGACGTGCGCTGGACGCCGGCCGACGTCGCCCTGCTCGACGATGCCCGCGAGGTGCTCGGGCCGAAGCTCGGGCAAGGGCGGCAAGCTCGACGAGGCCGACGAGATCCGCACCTTCGGTCACATCGTGATCGACGAGGTCCAGGACCTCACGCCGATGCAGCTCAAGATGGCGACGCGGCGTTCGCTCAACGGCTCGATGACGGTGGTCGGCGACATCGCCCAGGCCACCGGGGCGCTGGCGCCCGACGACTGGGACGAGGTGCTCGCCCACCTGCCCGACCGCAAGCCGGCCCGCGTGATCGGCCTGTCGGTCGGCTACCGCATCCCGGCCCAGATCATGGAGCTCGCCAACCGAGGTGATGGCGGTCGCCGACCCCGGGCCTGCGGGCGCCGACGTCGGTGCGGCTCGGCGACGTCGGGCCGCGCGTCGTCGCGGGTCGACGATCCTGGTCGACGGGCGTGGTCGACGAGGTGCGCGCGCTCCGCGACGACCTGCCGTCGGGCAGCGTCGCCGTGGTCGCCCCCGACGATCGGTGCGACGAGATCTCCGACGCCCTGGCGGCGGCCGGTCTCGAACACGGCCGTGCCGCCACCACCGGGCTCGACCAGTCGCTGACCGTCGTGCCGGTCAGCATGGTCAAGGGTCTCGAACTCGACGCCGTCGTCGTCGTCGAGCCGAGCCGAGATCGTCGGCAGCCAGAACGACTCACCGGCACGGGATGCGTTCGCTCTACGTGGCGCTGACGCGGAGCACGCAGCGGCTCATCGGTCGTCCACCACGACGACCTCCCGACGCCGCTGCGCTGACGTCGATCAGGTTGACCTGGCATTCAGGACGAGCGGGTCGATCTGGGATGATGTCCGACCGTGAGTGAGATCGACACCGAGACCGAGACGACGTGGTTGTCGTCCGACCAGCTCGAACAGATGCGGGCGCAGATGCCGATCGTGTACGTCGAGGCGGTGCCGGTGCGGGTCGACTCGCTCGGCAACGTCACCAAGATCGGGCTGTTGCTGCGGGTGGCGGCCGACGGATCGATCAGCCGCCTGATCGTGAGCGGTCGGGTCAAGTTCGGCGAGCGCGATTCGCGACGCGCTTGCTGCGACATCTGCGAGAAGGATCTCGGACCGATGGCGTTGCCGCGGATCCCGGTCAACCCGGCTCCGTTCACCGTCGCCGAGTACTTCCCCGATCCGTCAATGAGCGGGTTTCACGACCCGCGCCAGCACGCCGTCAGCCTCGCCTACGTCGTGCCGGTCGACGGCGAGTGCGAGCCGACGCAAGAGGCGCTCGATCTGGCGTGGTTCACGCCCGGCCGAGGCCGCCAGCCGGCCGTGATCGGCCAGATGACCGGTGGCCAGGACCGCCTGCTGCGGCTCGCGCTCGCCCACGTCGGCCAGCTGCCGTAACCGACACCTGGCATCACGCCGGCATCCACCGGGCGGGTGACAGCGGCGTGCCTACGATCGTCGGTGCAATGCCAGTCGCCGACATCGCCGAACTGCGAGTGCGATGCGCACGGCGCTGGTCGGCCATCCGATGCTGCGCTTCGATGCGCCGAAGCTGATCGGTCCGGTGCCGCAGGCCGGCCGCATGATCGAGCTGGTCGAGTCGCACGGCAAGCACCTCGAGATCACGTGGGACGACGGGCTCGTGCTCGACACCCATCTCAAGGGCGACAGCGAGTGGCACGTGTATCGCCCGGGCGCGCCGTGGCGGCGCTCGTGGGATCAGTTGCGGGCATCGATCGAGACCGACGACTGGGTCGCGGTGTGCTTCAACGCGCCGAACGTCGAGACCTACCGCCAGCCGGACCGGGGCCGCCACCCCGGTCGCGGCCGGCTCGGCCCCGATCCTGGCTGTCGCCGACGGCCGACCTGTCGAGGCGATCGAGCTGATTGCTGGCGTACCCCGATCCCGACGCCCGGTCTGCGCGACGTGCTCGTCGACCAGCACGTGATGCAGGGTGTCGGCAACGTCTATCGCTGCGAGGTGTTGTGGGCGGCCGAGCTGAGTCCCTGGGCGCACGTCGGCGATCTCACCCACGCAGGACGCGGTCGATGATCGTCAACATCACTGCCAAGATGTTGCGCGCCGGCCGCAGCCGTACTCGCGGTCAACGCCGACGCCGCCCGATCCTGCGCTGGCGGTGTATCGGGCGCGACGGTCAGGCGTGCCGCCGATGCCACGACTCGATCGAGGCGCGCCCGGTCGGTCGCTACGGGCGGATGCTGTACTGGTGCCCCGGGTGTCAGGTGCGCCTCGACCGCCGATGCGGTGCCGCTCGGCGACGCGCGCGATGGATCCGCATCCGGCTGCCGCGCGCTACCTCAGCGACCTGCCCTGGCGCACCCGCGACGCCGGCTGATCAGCGCAACTCCGTCGCAGGCGCGAACCCGAGCGCCGATCCACGTGTCGTCGATCGCGCACACCTTGTTGTCGACCCAGCCGGTCGGCAGCAGCAGTTCGCGCAAGACGTCCTCGGTGATGTCGGTCGCGACCTTGCTGGCCTTCTTCGGCCAGGCGATCCACACCGTGCCGTCCGGCGCGACCGCCGCCGTCGACGTGCGGCCACTCACGGCGCAGCGCCGACTGCTCGGTGTAGAACCGACTGACGAGGTCGAGACGGTGATGCATCCGGATCAGCAGTGCGCCTCCGCGTGGTAGCCGCCGAGCGTGGCGCCGAAGTCGTCGGGAGCGTGCAGGGTCGCCAGCAACGTGCCTGCTCGATCCCGAGCTCTGGGGCGCGGGGTCCCCGAGTACCCGGCCGAGTCGCCAGTGTCATTCGGTGGCGATCGCTTCGAGCACGTTCATGCGCGAGGCCTTGAACGCCGGGTACAGGGCGGCGATCACGGCGGCGATCACGGCGAAGATCACGACCACGATGATCGTGCATAGGGATCGTGACGCCGTTGATGAAGTGTCGGGGACGGCGTAGCAAGGGCGATCCCGAACAACGAGCCCGACCACGACACCGACGACGACGCCGAAGATCGCCACGATCACCGCTTCCCAACGAACGGCGCGGCGCAGCTGTCGGCGACTCATGCCGACCGCCCGCAACAGGCCGATCTCGCGGGTTCGCTCGAACACCGACAGCGCCAGGGTGATCGCGATGCCGAAGAACGAGATCGCGATCGCGAACGCCAGAGCAATCGAGATCACGACCAGCAGCTGGTTGATCTGGTCTTCCTGGTCCTGCGCGGAACTCGGCGTTGGTCTGCACCTCGGCCTGCGGGAACTCGGCGACCGCATCTTCGATGGCCAGCCGCGCCTGGTCGGGGTCGACACCGTCGGCGATCCGCGCCAGCACGAACTGGTCGCGCGGGGTCTGGTCGCTGACCTGCTCGAGCAGGTCGGTCGAGATGTACCAGTCGCTGTCGAGCGAGTTGTCGTCGAAGATCCCGGCAACCGTGAGCTGGCGCTCGACGCCGTTCGAGAACGTGACGTCGACCGTGTCGCCGACCCCGACACCGAGATCCTCGGCGTTGTCGCGGAACACCATCACGCCGTCGTCGGCGGTGAGGCCGTCGAAGCCGCCTTCGGTGACGTCGAGGTTGACGAGGTCGGGGAACGCCGGTCGGGTCGATCGCCGCCGATGCCGACCTGGTCGTCCGCGACCTGGGCCAGCACCGGTGCGCAACGGCGACACCGCCTCGATGTCGTCGAGGGCGCCGATGTTCTCGCGCCACCTGGCGGGCAGGCCGAGGAACGACGGGTCGAGCACGATGAAGTCGGCGGTGACCGCCCGATCGAGGATGCCGTCCGAAGGTGTCGCGGAACGACGACGTGAACAACGCCGCGGCGCTGATCAGGGCGACGCCGATCATCAGCGCCGACGCCGTGCGGGCGGTGCGGCGCGGCGAACGCATGGCGTTGTCGCGGGCGATCTTGCCGGCCGGCGCCGAACGCCTTCTCGATCGGCTATCCGATCAGCCCGGCGACGGGGCGGGCGACCGTGGTCGACAGGCTGGTGACGCCGATGAAGATGAGCAGCGCCGCCGCCGCCGGCGAGGCGCGATCAGACCGACGTGCCGCCCGGGCTGGCGAACAGGCCGAGCAGGAACATCGCCGAGCCGAGACCGGTCACGATGACGCCGGTGATCAGTCGTCGCCTGGAGCTGATCGCGGCGAAGCCGATCTCGGGTCGCATCGCCGCCACCGGAGGGACTTGCGCGGCGCGCCGCGCCGGGAAGATCACGCTCGCCATCGTCACGCCGACGCCGACGATCAGCGACACGATCACGGCTGGCGCGGCGGCAGGATCAACGAGCGACGGACGGGAAGCCGGCGCCGGCCGAGTTGAAGATCCCGATGATGCAGCTTGGCGACGCCGAACCCGGCGAAGATGCCGAGCACCGTGGCCGTGACCGAGATGATCAACGCCTCGAGCACGATCAGGCGGCGCACCTGTTTGGTGCTGGCGCCGACCCCACGCAGCAGGGCCAGCTCGCGCAGGCGCTGGCCGATCGTGATGCCGAACACGTTGTTGATGATGAAGGCCGCCACGAAGGCGGTGACGAAGGCGAAGATCAGCAGGCCGGTGCCGAAGATCGAGATGATCTCGTTGATCGAGTCTGATGCCTCGTCGCCGACCTGCTCGCCGGTGACGACTTCGGTGCGCGGCGGGAGCACGTCCTCGATGGCCGCCTGCACGGTCGCCACGTCGGCGCCCTCGTCGACGCTGATGTCGATCGTGTCGAACGTGTCCCGGCGCCGAGGATCTCGGGGCGTCGGCGGCGCTGAAGACGGCGAGCGTCGCGCCGCCGAATCCGTCGGTGTCGCCGAGTCCGACGAGGCCGACGATCGTGAACGTCGCCGGCCGGTGTCGAACACGATCGTGATCTCGTCGCCGATCTCGAAGCCGTTGTTGTCGGCGGTGAGCTTGTCGATCACGACCTCGTCGGGCCCGGCCGGCGGCGCGCCGTCCTTGAGCGTGACGCCGTTGAGGTCGGGGTCGTCGGACCACGACACACCGAGCGCCGGTGCCCCGTTGGTGGCGATCGGCTCGCCGTCCTTGTCGAGCATCTGGGCGAACCGCTGCAGCGTGCCCTCGGCTTTGGCGACGCCCGGCACCTGCTGGACGGTCTCGAGCAGATCGGCCGGCACCGGATCGCGGACGGCGGTGATGTCGTCGACCGTGAGCACGGAACGGACCTCGAGGTCGACGTTCTCGGTGAGCTCGGTGAACAGGTTGTCGAACGTGGCCTTGAGGCTGTCGGCGAGGATGAACGAGCCGGAGACGAACGACACCGAGGCCAGAATGGCCAGGGCGATCGCGATCGCCCTCCCGATCCGGGCGCGCAACGACCGGCGCGCCAAGTTTTCCGACGATCGGCCATCGTCAGCGCCCGATCTGCTTCATGCGATCGATGATCTTGTCGGCGGTCGGCTCCGACATGTCGTGCACGATCTTGCCGTCGGCGAGGAACACCACGCGGTCGGCGTAGGCGGCGGCGTTGGCGTCGTGGGTGACCATCACGATCGTCTGGCCGAACTCGTCGACCGCGTCGCGCATGAACCGCAGGATCTCGGCGCCCGAGTTGGAGTCGAGGTTGCCGGTGGGCTCGTCGGCGAAGATGATCGTCGGCCGGCTGGCGAGTGCGCGGGCCACGGCGACGCGCTGCTGCTGGCCGCCGGACAGCTCGCTCGGTCGGTGCGCGACCCGGTCGGTGAGGCCGACGGTGTCGATCACGCGGTCGATCCACTTCTCGTCGCCCTCGTCGCCGCCGAGCATCAACGGGAGCGTGATGTTCTCCTTGGCGGTCAGCGTCGGGATCAGGTTGTAGGCCTGGAAGATGAACCCGACCTGCTTGCGGCGCAGCTCGGTGAGCTGCTTGTCGTTGAGCGTCGCGAGGTACGTCTCGCCGATGAACACGGCGCCTTCGGTCAGCGCGTCGAGCCCGGCGAGGCAGTGCAGCAACGTCGACTTGCCCGATCCGGACGGGCCCATGATCGCGGTGAAGCGGCCGGGCTCGAACGAGACCGAGACGCCGTCGAGGGCGTGGACGGTGGCATCGCCGATGCCGTAGAACTTCACTGGCGTCGATGGCGCCGGCGGCGGCGAGCACGGCGGACGGGGGAGGGGGGGCTGGTGCGGCGGCAGTCATACCCACTGTGTTTAGTCGCTCCGGCGGACCGGGCGGACGTGCGTTGCCGCTGAGCGACGGTGGGCGGGCACGCACAGTGTGCGGTTACCACGCCGAGCGCGCCTCGCACCCGCAACTACGATTGGGATTCTGATGGGGTGTCCAGCGTGCTCGCAGCCGGTACCCGAGGGCGCTCGCTTCTGCCCATCGTGTGGCACGGCCTTGACGCACGCGCCCGTGGTGCGAAGCGCTCACCGACGAGGAGCGGCGCGTCGTCACCGTGTTGTTCGCCGACATCGTCGGCTTCGCGTCGCTCGCCGAACGCCGCGATCCTGAACAGGTCAAGCGGCTGGTCGACGCCGCCTTCGCGCTGCTCGTCGCCGACGTCGAGGCCCACGGCGGCGTCGTCGACAAGGTGCTCGGTGACGCGATCGTCGCCCTGTTCGGGGCGCCGGTCGCCCACGAGGACGACGCCGACCGAGCCGTCAGGGCGGCGCTGGCGATGCAGTCGACGCTGCGCGACTTCCGCGAGGAGCACCCCGCCGACGAGGTGCGGATGCGGGTCGGGGTCAACACCGGTGAGGTCTTGGTCGGCACGTTCGCCGGCACCGACTACACGGCGATGGGCGACGTCGTCAACACCGCCTCCCGGCTCCAGCAGCTGGCGCCGCCCGGCGCCGTGCTGGTGGGCGACGCCACACGCACGTTGTGCTCGCCGAGCCTGCGCTTCCGGCCCTACGAGGAGGTCCAGCTCCGCGGCCGCGACCAAGAGGTGCTGGTGTGGCAGGCGGTCGGTCACGACTCGGCGCTGCTCGCCAGGCGCTGGCAGTCCGATGTGCCGTTCGTCGGCCGCAACACCGAGCTCGACGTGCTCAGCAACCTGGCATCGATCTCGGTCGCAGGCCGCAGTGCGATCGTCGCCGTCACCGGCGAGCCCGGCATCGGCAAGTCACGGCTCGTGCACGAGGTGGTGACGACGATGATGACGGCGCGACCCGACGCCTTCCTGCTGGAAGGCGTGTGCGCCCCGTACGGCGAGTCGAACGTGTGGTGGCCGGTGGCCGGTGGATTGCTGGGCAGGCTCGGTCTCGACCGCAACTCGCCGCCCGACGAGGCTCGCGATCGTGTCGTGCGCAGGCTCGAGCCGTTCGAGGAGTTCGGGCAGGGCTCGCCCGAGTTCGATCACGTCGTCGAGGTGGTGATGCACCTGCTCGGTCACCCGTCGGCGATCGACGCCCTCGGGCCTTCGGCGGTGCGCGACGCGGTGTTCGGCGGGCTCACCTTCGCCTTGCGGCGGCGGGCCACCAAGTCGCCGGTGGTGCTGTGGATCGACGACCTGCAGTGGGCCGGTCCGCTGCTGCTCGACCTGCTCGAGTCGACGGCGCGGCACCTGGCCGATCTGCCGCTCCTCGATCATCACCACCTACCGGCGCGACGAGGAGGGCATCACCGACTGGCCGCAAGCGGTCGATCCGGCACTCACCCTGCACCTGCCGCTGGCGCCGCTGTCGGAGTCGGAAGTCGCCGATCTCGTGCACACCGCCGCCGGGCGTCCGTTGCCGGAGCTCACGGTGCGGTCGATCTCGGCGCGTGCCGGCGGCAACCCGTTGTTCCTCACCGAGCTCGCCCGGCTGGCGGCCGAGTGCCCCGACGATCCCGACGGCCTCGAGCTGCCGGGGTCGTTGCGAGCGCTGATCGCCGCCCGGCTCGACCAACTCACCCCGATGCAGCGGGCCGTGCTCGACAACGCCGCGATCCTCGGCGTCGAGGGCCGCGTCGCCAGCCTGAGATCGTTCGCCGGCGAGCTCGGTCAGCCGTTCGACGTCACCGACATCGACGTGCTCGTCGAGCTCGGCTTGATCGTCCGTGACGGCGGTCGCTGGCAGTTCCGATCCGACGTCGTCCGCGAGGTGGCCTACGGCACGCTCACCAAGCAGGCCCGGGCGCAACGCCATGCCGGTGTCGCCCGCCACCTGGCGGCGCTCGGCGATCTGTTGCTCGATCAGCGCGCTCATCACCTGGCGTGTGCCGCCGAGCTGGTCGCCGACATCGGCCCCACGCCGGGCGTGCCGCGTGACGCTGCCAAGCAGGCGATCACGCTGCTGCTGCGGGCGGCGCAACAACTGGTATCAGCAGGGTGCGCACCGCCGCGGGTTGCAGGTGATCGAGCGGGCGCTGGCGCTCGAGCCCGACGACGCCACTCGCCTGGAGGCGCTGCTGCTGATGGCCGAGGGGCTGGTCGAGACGCGGGCGCTGCCACAGGCCCGCGACGTGTTGGCAGAGGTGATCGAACAGGCTGCGGCGGTCGGCGATCGCGTCGCCGGCGCCGAGGCGCTGCGGCTGCGCGGCACGGCCTCGCAGATGGCGGGCGACCTCGTCGCTGCCCGGCGCGATCTCGGACGGGCGGTCGGTGAGCTGCGCGAGCTCGGCGATCAGGTGCACCTCGGCGAGGCGTTGCGGGCGCGCGGGTTCGCCGAGGTGTTCGGCGGCTCGCTCGGCGACGCCGAGTGGTTCCTCGGCGAAGCCGATCACGTCTACGCCCAGGTCGGTGACCTGCGCGGCCGGGCCTGGGTGCAGCAGCACCTGGCGTGGGTGTCGTTCCTCGCCGGCGACCATGCCGAGTCGCAACGGCGCTTGACGTCGGCGATCGAGTCGTTCGAGCAGCTCGGCGATCGCAGCGGTGTCACGTGGGCGCGCGGGCTGCTCGCCTACGTGTACCACTTCGGGCGGCGCAACACGGAGGCCGAGGCGCTCGCCGGCGTCGTGCTCGAGGAGGCGCGTCGCTGGGGCGACGAGTGGGGCGCGGCGATGATGCTCAACCTCAAGGCCAGCATCCGGTTGTGGTCGGGCGACATCGACACCGCCCGCACGCTCGCCGACAAGGCGCTGGCCGGCTTCCGCCGCATCGACGACCGGTTCGGGATCATCCAGGCGCTGGGCACGCTCAACCGGGCGCTGGTCGCGTCCGGCCGCAGCGCCGATGCGGAACGCAGCGTCGAGGAGATCATGGTGCTCGCCGACGCCTTCGGCGAGATGGCCTACCCGGTGATGGCCGCGGCGGGAACGGCGATGCACCTCGGCAAGGGTCGTCGCGCCGCCGAGCTCGCCGCCGAAGCTGCCCGCCACCTCGACATGACCGGAGCCAACGTCGACGAGTCGAAGGTCGTGGCGGCGTTCGGCGAGCTGCTGGCCGGCTCGGCCGACGATGCCTTGGCGGTGCTGCTGGATGTCGCCGTCGATGTCTCACCGTTCGCGCTGGCGGCGCGTGCGACCGCCCACGCCATGCTCGGCGACGCCAAGGCGGCGCTCGCCGATGTGCACGCCGTCGAGGCGCTGGCCGAGGAGCCCGACTCGAACGTCAGCTATTGGGATCTCTGGATCGCCCGCATCGCCGGTGCCGCCTGCGCCACGGGCGGTGAGGCCGAAGCGCGGATCGCCGCCCTCCGATCGGGCATCGAGACACTCGGCGACGTCGTCGTGCGCGGCTACGCGCGCGACGTGCTCGGCCGCTTGGACGGCGACCCCGAGGCTCCGCAGGCAGCGCGCGGATGGGCCGACGTGGCCGCCGCGATCGTCGCCGCCTGATCGTCGCCGGCCGCGTACGCAATCGCTCGAGTGGGCGGCAGAATGACGCGATGAGCCCGTTCGACCAGCCGCCGTCCAGTCCGCCCGTGTCGTTCGATCAACCCCCCGACGGCGGCAGGCGACGTTCCCGACGGCGTACGGCAGCCGTGGCCGCGGCCTCCGTGGGGTTGGCGGCGGCCGGTGTCGTCGCCGTCGCCCAGTTCGCCTCGGCCGACGATTCCGACCCGCTGCCGGCCAATGCCGTGGCCCAGGTCGACGAGGCGCCTCCCGTGCCGGCTCCCACCACCGTGCCCGACGACGAGCCGTCCGGCGAGCCCTCCGGCGACGACCAGATCGTCATCAGGATCGGCGACGGAGCACCGATCGTGATCGATCTCGGTGATCTCGGCCTGCCGCCCGAGCTCGGTGACCTGGGTGAGCTCGGCGAGCTGGGTGAGCTGGGCGATCTGCAGGATCTCGACTTCGAGCAGGTTCAGAAGTGCCTCGGTGGGTCGCTGCTCGACCTCGATCTCGGTGCCGTGCCCGGCAGCCTCCCGCCGCTCGGCGGGCTCGACGTGTTCGGTGACGACGTCACCCTGGCCGGCCCCGACGGCGTGTCGGTGCTCGACTTCGGCGAGGGCGACGGATCGGTCACGATCACACGCGAGAACGGCGAGTTGACGATCACGTCCGAGGGCGACGTCGACGTGCAGCAGCTCGACGAGATCCTGGACGAGTTGCCCGACGAGGCGCCTGCGGAGCGACCGTTGCCGCCGCTGCCCGACTTCGACACCATCCTCGAGTGCCTCGAGCAGGCCGGCGTCGGCCCCGGCGAGTGAGCGCAGCCGCCAGGCCACGACGCCTGGCGGCTACCTCTTGTCTGGCTACTTCTTGTTGTCTGGCTACTTCTTGACCGGTTGCTTGGTGACGCGCAGGTAGGGCTTCTGCTCGTCCCAGCCGTCGGGGAACAGTTCCTTGGCCTCGTCGTTGGAGAGCGCCGGGACGATGATCACGTCGTCGCCGTTCTTCCAGTTCGCCGGCGTGGCGACCTTGCTGTAGGCGGTCAGCTGGAGCGAGTCGATCACGCGCAGGATCTCGTCGAAGTTGCGTCCGGTCGAGGCCGGGTAGGTGATCGTCAGCTTGACCTTCTTGTCGGGCCCGATCACGAACACCGAACGCACGGTGAGCGTGTCGTTGGCGTTGGGGTGGATCATGTCGTAGAGGTCGGCGACCTTGCGCTCGGGGTCGCCGATCATCGGGAAGTTGACGGCTTGGCCCTGGGTCTCCTCGATGTCGTCCTCCCAGCGATGGTGCGAGTCGACGTCGTCGACCGAGAGACCGATCACCTTCACGTTGCGCTTCTCGAACTCGGGCTTGATCTTGGCGACGTAGCCGAGCTCGGTCGTGCACACGGGAGTGAAGTCCTTGGGGTGGCTGAACAGCACACCCCACGAGTCGCCGAGCCACTCGTGGAAGTTGATGTCGCCTTCGGTGGTGGAAGCGGTGAAGTCGGGGGCAGTGTCGCCGAGACGAACGGCCATGGCGGGGCTCCTTGTGTTGGTTGAGGGTCGCCCATCGTACTGCGCCAAATCCCGATCAGTCTAGTCGGGTATCGTCCACTTGATATGTGACTAAACAGTCACATATACTTGGATGATGTGGACGAGGTCTTCAAGGCGCTGGCCGACGAGGGTCGGCGCAGCCTGCTCGACGCGCTGCGCGGCCGCGACGGCCAGTCGCTCGGCGAGCTGTGCGAGGTGCTGCCCGAGATGACCCGCTTCGGGGTGATGAAGCATCTCCGCGTGCTCGAGGAGGCGCACCTGGTGGTCACCGAGCGATCGGGACGCTCCAAGCTGCACTACCTCAATCCCGTCCCGATCCGCGAGATCCACGACCGCTGGATCTCGCGCTACGCCGAGCCGTTCGTCACGAGTCTCTTGGGGCTCCGCGAACACGCCACCGCCGACACCAGAACAGGAGCATGACGATGACCGCAACAGCCCACGTGTACGAGATCTTCATCCGCGCCCCTCGCCAACAGGTGTGGGACGCGTTGATCGATCCCGAGTACACCACGAAGTACTTCCACGGGACGCGCTTCGAGTCGACGTTCGAGCCCGGCGCTCCGTTCGTCAACCGCATCGTCGATGCCGATCGCCTCGCCGCCGATGGCACGATCGAGGTCTTCGAGCCGCCCTCACGGCTGGTCTACACGTGGCACGTGCTCTACGACGCCGAGATGTCGGAGGAGCCGCCGGGCAGGGTCGAATGGACGCTGACATCGGCCAACGCCGACGACTCGGTCACCCGCGTGACGCTGCGCCATGGCGACCTGGCGATGAGCCCGAAGACCTGGGAGAACGTGCGCATCGGCTGGGTCGCGATCATCGACGGGCTCAAGACGCTGATCGAGACCGGCGAGCCGATGCCCGACATCGATGGCGGTGAGCGGCTCGGCGGTGCCGAGGTCGAGGCCAAGTGGCACCGGATCCAGGCGATGAACGCCAACAACGCCACGTGGGAGCTGCTCGACGGCCGGGCGCTGACGGCCGACGAAGCCGACGATCTGCTCGGCCGTGCGTACGCGGCGATGTACCACTGGCAGCGCGCCGCCGATGCGACGCCGGTCAACGCCGCCCGTGCGGCATGGCTCGTCTCGCGGGCGCATGTCGTACTGGGGCAGGGCGACCTGGCGCTCCACCATGCCCAGCGATCGGCCGAGCACGTCGCCGCGGCCGGCGACCTCGCCGCCGATTTCGACCACGCCTACGCCCACGAGGCGACGGCGCGGGCGTTGGCGTGCCTCGGCCGGCTCGACGAAGCGCGAGCCGAGCTGGCGCTCGCCAACGCCGTCGAGATCGCCGACCCGGAGGATCGCTCGATCATCGAGGCCGACATCAAGTCGGAGCCCTGGTTCGGCCTCTAGCCGTTCGTCCAGCCCCACACGGTGACGTACCGTGGCGGGGTGAGCATCCAGCTGTCGGTGGAGGAGCTGTTCGCCCAGATCGCGGCGTGGGACTTCGGCTACCTGCTCACGGCCGGCGACGGACGCCCGCACCTGATCGCACTGCGGCCAACGGTGGTCGACGACGTGTTGCGGTTCGACGCCGGCGGCGGGCGGGCGTGCAAGAACGCCGCGGAGCGACCAGAGGTGAGCATCGTGTTCCCGCCCCACGCAGGCTCCGACGGTTTCAGCCTCGTCGTCGACGGCGACGCCACGGTCGACGGCGACTTCGTCGACGTGCGACCGACCCGCGTGCTGCTCCACCGCCCGGCCCCGTGAGCATCGACCGCATCCCGCTCCCGCGGACCAAAGGTGCCCTCTGGCTGTGCGGTCGCAACGACGTCGGGCCCGATCCCGAGGCCGCAATGGCGTGGGCCGGCGCCTCGACAGTCGTCTGCCTCAACCCGGTCGAGGAGCTCGTGGTGCGCTACCCGGAGTACGTCGACTGGCTGCGCGCCAACCGCGCCGGCCGGGCGATCTGGTTCCCGATCGAGAACTTCCACGCGCCGTCGGCGCGGTCGGTGATGCCGATCCTGCGGATGATCACGGAACGGCTCGAGGCCGGTGAGGGAGTGGTGATGCACTGCGCCGCGGGACAGGGTCGCGCCGGCACGATGGCTGCGTGCGTGTTGATGACGCTCGGGCAATCGACCAACGACGCCGTGCGCACCGTGGCGTCCAGCCGTGTCTTCGCCGGTCCCGGCAACAACGCCCAGTGGTCGTTGGTGGAAGGTGTCGCCGCCCTGCTCGCCGAATCCGAGGCTGACTAGGCCTCGTCAGGGCTCGTTGGCGAAGGGCGTGTGCACGGCGACCACGTAGCCGTCGCGGTCGCGCATCGAGAACTCGTGGTGGTGGGCGAGTGGGTTCCACGCCGGCTCGGCGAGCACGTGATCGCGGGCAAGCGCCGCTCGCTGCCAGACCCGCTCGAGCTCAGAACGGTCCTCGACCTGGAACCAGAGCGACACACCATTGCCGACCGGGACGTCGGGCGACCCGAGGAAGCCGTGCTCGTGGGCATCCCAGCGGTGCAGTTGCAACAGCAACGGGCTGGCGTACGGCTCGCCGGCGTAGAGCATCTCGAACTCGTCACCGCCGTGGCCACTGACGAACCCGAGCGTCTGCTGGTACCACTCGCTGGCGGCGGCGACGTCGGGCACCTGGAGCATCGGAACGACCTGCATCGTCCACCAACTTAGTGTTGCCGGACATCGGCGCGATCCGGGCGGGCTAACGTCGGTCGGCCTCGGTGGACACGGGAGGGCAGCATGAACGGTCAGCTGGTCGAAGTCGCGATCGGGCTCGCGGTCGCGTTCTTCGTGGTGTCGTTGGTCGCCTCGGGCGTCGTCGAGGCGATCTCGACGATCACCAAGAAGCGGGCCAACGACCTCGAGCGGACGATCACCAAGCTCCTGGCGTCGAAGGACCTGGAGGCCGAGCTCAAGCAGACCTCGGCCTACAAGGCTTTGGTGATCGCCTCGAACCGGGGGTACGACAAGGAGACGCGGCCGCCGTCGTACGTTCCGGCCCGGACGTTCGCCGACGCCACGATCGAGATGCTCGCCAAGCACAAGGCGAATGTCGTGGCCGGCGTCGAGGGCGCCAAGAGCGCCGCCGAGATCGTGCAGAACACACCGCTCGGCGACCGTCTGGTTGCCATCACTGCTGAAGTCGGTGAGAACCTGACCGCGGTCAAGGCCGAGGTCGAGGCCTGGTTCGACAGCTCGATGGAGCGGCTCCAGGGCGCCTATCAGCGGTGGGCGCGCCTGTGCCTGTTCATCGTGGGGCTGACGATCGCCGTCGCCATGAACGTGTCGGCCACGCACGTGGCGCTGCGGCTGTGGGACGACCAAGTGGTCCGCGAGCTGGTCGTCGCATCCGCCGACCGGATCATCGAGGAACAAGCGGTCGATGCCGAGGGTGACGTGGCCGGTCTCACCACGGTCGACCAGATCGCCGAAGAGATCGCCGAAGCCGACGATCTCAAGCTGCCGATCGGATGGAGCGGGATCGACTGGAGCTTCTGGACGGTGGTCGTGCTCGCGATCGGCTGGTTGATCACCGGCATGATGACGATGCTGGGCGCCCAGTTCTGGTTCGACGCCATGAAGCGGCTGACAGCGCTGCGCGGTAGCGCGGGAGGCTCGCGCCCGGCACCCGCTGCCAGTGACCCGGCGTCGGCGTTGACGTCGCTGTCGACGTTCGAGCTGGGAGGCCACGAGCAGATGGAAGCGCGCTCGGTGGGCGACGATCGGACGCCGGAGGAGCTGCTCGATGCCGTCATCCCGCGCGGCAAGGGACCGGCTGCGGCGCCGCGTCAGGCACCGGTGACCGAGCCGGCCGACGCCGGCGAGGTCGACGGTGGCGAGGAGATCATGGGCGTCGTCGTCGTGATCGACGAGCAGTCACCGCCCGACGACCCACGCGCAGACCCAGGACCGAACCCGCAGACGTAGGAACCGAGATGGCACCGGTGGGTGAGGTCGACGTCGTGGTCGTCGGCGCACGCGTGGCGGGCTCCACGTTGGCGACGCTGTTGGGCGAGGCGGGTTGGCGCACGCTGGTCGTCGATCGGGCTCGATTCCCGAGCCCCACGCTGTCGACCCACTTCTTCCGGGGTGCCGGCTGCGTGAGCGTCCTGAGTCGTCTCGGTGTGCTCGACGACGTGCTCGCCCGCGGCTCGCCTCGCTTGACGCGGGAGTACAACGCCGACGCTCTGACGAGCACGTCCACGATCGGCCCACCCCAGGATCCAGGCGAGCTCGGCTTCTGCCTGTCCGTGCGGCGCGAGACGCTCGACGCCATCCTCGTGGATCGGGCGCGGCGCGAACCGAACGTCCAAGTGCGCGAAGAAACCACCCTGCGCCGTTTGATCGAGACCGACGGCCGCGTGCACGGAGCCGAGATCAGCGATGACTCCGGCGAGGCGGAGGTTCGTGCTCGCTTCGTGGTCGGCGCCGACGGTCGTGGCTCGCAGGTCGCGAAGGCCGTCGGCGCGGCGATCCAGGAGGAGCACACCGCCTCGCGGGCGATGTACTACCGATACGCGGTCGGAGTGGCCGGACCGGAGGGCGATCCGGATGGACCTGAGTTCTCGCTCGGCGACGACGAGCTCGTCTACGTCTTCCCGAGCGACGGCGGCACGTCGTGCGTCGCGCTCTCGATCAACCTGGACGACTACGAATCGATGCGTTCGCGCGCCAGGCAGGCGTTCGCGGAGAAGCTGGCCGGCCACCCGTTCCTCGCTCCACGACTGAACGCGGCGACGTGGACAGGGCGGCTGCTCGGTTGCGGGCCGAGGCCGGGCGTCATTCGCGTGCCCGGCGGGACCGGGTTGGGCCCTCGTCGGTGATGCATCGATGTACCAAGACCCGTGGACCGGGTTGGGGATGGACAACGCCGCGGTCCACGCCACATTCCTCGCCGAGTCGATCGACGATGCGTTGTCCGGCAGGACCAGCGAGGAGGACGCGATGGCTGACTACCACCGACGTCGCGACGAGCACGCCCTCGCCGACTTCCGCATGACCTGCACGCTCGGCCGAGATCTCAACGCCTTCCGGACCTGAACCCTGTCCAAGAGCTAGCGCTGCCGCTTGACATCGTCGGCGGCTCGAGTAACCTACAACCAAATGGTTGTAGAAACTCTGGAGCGTGGAAGACGGACCGACCGGCTGTTCTTCGCGCTCAGCGATGCGACACGGCGCGACATCGTCACGCAGACGCTCGACCGTGAGCGCTCCGTCAGCGAGCTCGGCCGGCTCTATCCGATCAGCCTCACCGCGGTGCAGAAGCACGTCGAGGTCCTGGTCGAGGCCGGGCTGGTCTCGAAGCACCGCAGCGGACGGGAACAACTCGTGCGCGGCGAGGTCGACCAACTGCGACGCGCCCACGAACTGCTCGATGAACTCGAAGCACTGTGGCGGGCCCGGCTCGAACGCTTCGAAGACGTCCTCAACGAAACCACGCGAAAGGAAGGCGAATGACCGTTTGGAATGTCGACAAGAACGCAGAGGCCAAGACGATGGTGATCACTGCGGAGTTCAAGGCGTCGATCGCCAATGTGTGGCAGTTGTGGGCCGACCCGCGCCTGCTCGAGCGGTGGTGGGGTCCGCCGGGATTCCCGGCCACCTTCGAGCATCACGACCTCACGCCAGGGGGCACGATCACCTACTACATGTCCGGCTCTGACGGCGGCGACAGGTTCGACGGCACCTGGAACGTGGTCGAGGTCGAGGCGCCCACCAGGCTCGTGGTCGAAGACGCCATCGTCGATGATGACGGAACGCCCAGCGACGGCAACTCGATGACTCGCATGGAGATCGACATCGAAGCGGCGGGCGACACGACCCGCATGATCCTGACCACCCATTTCGACTCGCTCGAAGGGATGGAGCAAGCGATCGCGACGGGCGTCGTCGACGGCATGAAGGCCTGGATGTCCCAGATCGACACCCTGCTCGCCGAGGTCGCCGCCTAGGGGCGGCGGGTTCTGCAGGAGGCTCGCGCCCGGCTCCCGCTCAGGGGATGTACCCGTTCACGTCGGCGACGATGTGTGTCTGTGAGTGGTTGTACACGCAGACTGTTCCGTCCGGTCCGGTCTTGGCCACGACGGCATTGGCGATGGTCTGCCCTGCGGTGTAGTTCAGACTCGATGCCGTCGGGCGAGTCGTGTTGCAGGGATAGACGGTGATGAATCCGGGCTCGGCCGGCTCGGTCACGGTGACATTGAGGATGACAGCGGAGGCGTCGCCCGGTACGCCACCGCGACCACCACCAAGAGTTGGAGGTTGCCGCCGGCGGGAAGGGTCCGAATCCTTGGTGTTGGCCGTCGACCGTGCCGACCGGCTGCCCCTCGCGGGTTTCGAGAACACGGGCGGGTGCCAGCGGGACGAAGTTCGATCCGGTGGAGTGGTAGCCGTTGAGATCCACGATCAGATGAGCCGTGGCGTGCGTGTACAAGCAGATCCTGCCGCCGGCGCCCACCTTCGCGACCACCGCGTTGGCGATCGTCTGTCCACCTGTGTAGTTGAGGTTCGATGCGGTCGGTCGTGGAACCCCGCACGGAACACCGTCACGAAACCCGGCGCCGCCGGCTGTGTCACGGTGACGTTGAGCACGGCCGCTGTCGCCGATGGAGGGACGCCGGCGCGCCCTGTCACCTGCAGTTCGATCGTGGTGCCGGCGCTCAGCAGTCCCAGCCCCTGGAACACGCCGTCGACGGTTCCGACAGGCTCGCCGCTGCGAGTTTCCAGCAGTCGGCCCGGGTTCGTGGCGACGTAGCCGGTTCCCGTCGGATAGAAGCCGCCGAGGTCGACGACGAGGTGGGTGGTCACGTGGGTGTAGAGGCAGACCTTGCCTTCGATGCCGAGCTTGGCGACGACAGCGTTGGCGATGGTCTGTCCGGGGGCGTAGTTGATGCTCGACGCGGTGGGGCGCTGACTTCCGCACGGGTACACCGTGACGAATCCTGGTCCCTGCGGTTGTGTCACGGTGACGTTGAGCACTGCCGACTCGGTGTCGACAGGGATGCCGCGCCGCCCACCTGTAGCTCGTACACGCCCGCCGAGGCACGGCGGCTGCCACCCCGCTCGCGCTGCACTTCCTGCTCCACGCCGCCGTCGCGGCCCAGGAGGACGTTGCTGCATCGGCGGTCCCACGGCAGCACGAAGGCACATCGCCATCACCGGTGGAACGGGTGGTCGTCGCGTCCGCGGCGGGCAGCGCAGCGCACGCCCGCGGCGCACAGCAGGAGGCTGCACGGCTCTGGAGCGATGCACTCGTGATCGCCGACGAGCAGGGCTACCGCCACCTGCTGGCAGAGGCGTGCGAGGGCCTGGGCTGCGTGCTGGCCGCGAATGGGCAGGCGGAGCGCGGCCAGGCGTTGGCCGCAGCTGCTGCGATCCGGGCCGATACGGGCGCCCGATTCCGCTTCCCGCACCAGCAGGCGGCGCTGGATGCCGCCATGCAGTGGTGGGGCCCTGCCCGACGTCGAGACAGACACCGTCATCGATGCGCTGCGCCGAATGGGGGGACGAACGCGGCCGACTGGCGGCTGGGACAGCCTCACCGCCACCGAGGTGATCGCAGCTCACCACGTCGCCGAAGGTCGCTCCAACGCCGAGATCGCGGTGCAGATGGGCGTGGCCCGATCGACCGTGAAAACCCACTTGCTGCACATCTTCACCAAGCTCTCGGTGACCAGCCGAGCCGAGTTGGCCGCCACGGTGGTGCGCCATCGCCTGCCCCCGGGGGGGGCCGCCGAGCGCTCGGACACAACGCCTTGTCCACGGCAGAAGACGGATCGCCAGCCCGGGTCCACATGAATGGCCGGGCACGCGTGCTCTCCCCTTCAAAAGGCTCATGGCGCCGCCGGGGTATCGGGCACACCCACTGAGCGGGGGCAGGCGCACACACCGTTCAAGCGGGCAAGTTGTTCGATCATCGCGGGGCGAGCACGTCGCGGACCGGAGGGCGCACGGCGGTTCCCGGATCGCGCGACGTTGACGGTGTGGAGCTCCTCTACATCTCGACCAACGGATCCGCCGACCCGACGAAGGCATCGATTCCGTGGCACCTCGTGGTCAACGGCTCCATCGAGGTCGGCCAGACGGCCCGCATCGTGCTCGCCGGTGACGCATCCGAAATCGTCAAGGCCGACGTGCCGCGGCACTCGAAGGTGTCGGCGTGCCGCCGTTGCGCGACTTGGTCGCGAAGGCCAAGGCGAACGGCGTACCGATCCACGTTTGAAAGGGTTGCGCGGTCGCCCGTGGGGCGACCGACGAGGACCTCGCCGATCTGGGCGGCACGTGGTCGACGCCGCCCGACGTCGCCAAGTTGATCGCGAGCGCCGACCGCGTTCTGACGTTCTGAAGCGCTCTCAGCCAGTGGACTGGCCGCAGGCCTTTCCCCGTTGAATCAGTCTCTGCACTGCGGTTAGTAGCGCCACGTCGTCTACGAGCGGGAGGGCAGACGGGGATCTCACATGCTCGGTGCGCAGAACGATCGCGTCCTCCCGATGGAGAACGCTCGCAACGCTGTCGCGTAGCGCTCTGCCGAACCGGCGATCTGTGCTGCAACGGCGCGCGCCGCGACTGCCGGTTCGGGGCGCTCGATAGCCAAAGCGTCGTGACCTTGGGTTACCGATCAGCGAGCGCCGCACGGGTTCGGCCCGACGCGGGCGTGAATCGCCCGGGCCTGTGAAGGACTCTCGTGTACCACCTGACTGGGCGGAGTCGTTTCCCTCGAACTGTGTCGCCAGACCCGCGCGTGACCGAACGATCGGATTGGAAGAGTGTCACCGACGGCGTTCGGGCCCGCCTTCGGGTGGGCCTTGGCACTTCACCTCGAGGCAGCGGAGGAACGCGTGCAGGTCGAAGCCGATGCCGTGGAGGCGTTCGATCAGCTCGTCGAGATGGCCTTCGTGCGTCGCAGGCAGTCGAGCACCTCGCAGAGCGGATCTCGGGGCGGGTCGTGAGGGTCCCAGGTGTCACCCCCCGGAACGGCGACGGCGGTGAAGTCTGCTCGCGCTCGAACGGCATCGCCGCCGCGGTTTCGCCAGTGGCGCGTACGCGGATCTGGTACATGCCGGCGATCGGCAGCCGTGCGTGGCGGTGAAGCGGTCGCCCGCTTGAATCAGGGCCACGGCGTCCGAGGCGCCGTCCGGCCAGGTGATCTCGGCCCACACTCGAGCACCCTTGCGGTGGGCGTCGTACTCCAGCGAGGCCGAGATCACTGCCATGGCGCCGACCTCGAAGCTGGTCTGCGACACCTGCGCCGAGAAGGTGAGGCAGGAGTAGGCGTGCCGGACCAGTTCGTACGGAACCCGAGGGTTCTGTGCGGAGTGGTAGCCGGCGTCGTAGCGGTAGATACCGCCACCACCGCGGCGACCGAGCTTCAGCACGGCATGCCACAGCCCGGCGTGGCTCCCGTCCGGCTTCGCCGGCAGCACCGGCAGCGCGCAGCGGTAGTACGACGACGGTGCGACAGCACGAATTGCGCATTGGCGCCGCCCCGCCCGACGAGGAGTGATGCGGGTGCCGTCAGGCGCTTCGAGCTGGAAGTCGATGACGTGAGGGAATCGGACTGAGCACGATCAGGTCCATGCCGAAGTCGGCCTCGCAGATCCAGAACGGAATCCGGTGCTCGGAGTTCGCGTCCAGCACGCCCGCCGGATCGGCCGCGATCTGCGCGTTGGTGACGCCGGCGAGAATCTGCAGGAAGTACTTCGACAGCCGCATCGACTGATCGGGCGTGAACGCGCCGGTGATCAGCAGATAGCCGTTGTGTCCCTGGCACAAGCGTGGTGAGCGCCGGCACGCTGATGTTGGACGGCAGGCCGAGCCCGACGGCAAAAGTGTTCGCGTTGATGCTGCCGGAAACATCGGCGAGCGACGGCGGCGTGTTCCACTGCCCGTCGGTCAGCACCACCATCGCCGTGCCGTCGTAGTCGGGAGTGGCGCCGCCTGCGCGTCGTCGAGCATGTGCGGCCGTTGACGACGCCGTCGCCGATCGAGGTCGCGCCCGAGGGATCGAGCTCGCTGCTGTCGATGTGGGCCAGGCATTGCGCGCCCCGCGCCGCCCGGCGCGACGCCGGCGTCTTCGACTTCCATGATGCGCTGCGCGGCGTCGTTGAAGCGCACGAGGCCGATGCCGTCGTTGGGCAGCATGACATCGACGAACACGATGCGCCGCCTCGCGCAGCTTCGCACCTTGGTACGCCGTCGCCGGCGTCGTCGTTCATGCTGCCGGAGCGGTCGAGCACCAGCGACACCGCCGTGCGCGGCCGCGCGATGGTGTTGGCGTTGATGTTGATCGTCCAGGTCTGGCCGGTCTCGACGCACGCGACCGTGACGCTGCCGCTGGCGGTGTCGCCGGGGTTGGTCGACGTGTACGAGAGCCAGATGCGCGCCGCGGCCGCCGGCACGATCGGGATCGGCCGTCACGATCACTGACGTGCCCGACGGCGTGCCGAACCCGCCGGTCGGCCCCGCCGTGATCCGGAACGTCAGGGTCCGGCAGGTGACCACGTCCCATCGGATCGCGCGATGCGTCGTGACGCCGACGCCGCCCATGCCGGCTGGCACGTTCGTGAACGAGATGCTCGGCGTGACCAGCGTGATCGACTCGGCCGGCTGGAACGGCTGCAAGCGCCGCCCGGATGACACCGGCGCACACCGGGCAGAACGGCGCGTAGTCGCGCATGTAGCACGACGGCAGCGGCCGGTAGGTGTTGCAGTCGGAGTAGATGCCGCCCTCGTACGTGCCGACGGCGCCGGCCGCCGGCGGCGTCGCCGGCGGCATGCAGGTCGACGACGCGCAGACGGCGTCGCACGCCGACGGCATCGGCGTCGTCGCCGCGATCAGGGCGCGCCACTTGTTCGTGGCGCGGTTGGTGTCGCGGGTGACGTTCGGCTGACGGCGGTTCGCCGGCCGGCGTGCCCGCGCCGTTGCCGCCGTATTCGTCGGCCAGGCCGAACGCGCTGTGGCCGATCTCGTGGATGGCGATCTCGTTGGCCTGCGGGTCGACCGAGCAGGTTGCGACCGTGCCGCCCGAGCCGCCGTACTTCGTCGAGTTGACGATGCACAGCACCTGGTGCTTCAGCGGCACATAGCGTGTTCGCGACCGACAGCGCGAGCCCTTCGTCGATGGTCAGCAGCCGGTCCAGCGGGGTGCCGGCGAACAGCGAGCAGAACGTCGCATCGAAGTAGGTGTTGGCGGTGACGGCGGGTGCCGCCGCACAGCCGGGTCGTCGGCGCCGCTCTCGGTCGAGACGACGTCGATGCGGTGGACGTTGATCCCGCAGAACAGCTCGTCGAACGGCGGCGTCGTCCGCAGCTCGTTGATGAAGCTCTGGACGTGCGTGTGGTAGTTGGCCAGCTCGCTCGCCCGATAGCCGTCGCCGACGATGACCAGGTTCCAGCGGGCGCTGTTCGGGCCGTGATCGACGACCTTGGTGGTCGAGCCGACGTAGCCGTCCGATCGCGCCCATCTACGCACCTGCCTCGTCGTTGCGTCGCGGAGATCGAACCGGGCGATCTCACCCGAGCCCTCGGCCCGCTTGCGCCGGCCCTTCGGTGCGATCAGCGGATCGCCGAGCAGCACCGCCGACGCGGCCGCCTCTTCGTCGGGCACCACGACCTCAAAGACCTGGTCGCGGACCTCGCCGAAATGCCGTTCGATCTTGTGTCCCGGGTCGTGGACCTCGACCGAGTTCAACAGCGACGGATCGATCAGCCGATGAAACAGCGGCCGTTCCTTCGAGTCGCGCACCTCCATCCAGAAACCGCCGTGCACCCCGGCCTCGGGCGGCTCGCCGACCTGCGGCGGCGCGATCATCTCCACGCGCTGCTGCCCAACGAGCTGCACCTCCCCACCGGACACACGGAACGTCAGCCGAACTGATCGGCGAGATGGACTGCTCATGGCGCCTCCCGACCCGGCCGATCGCCCAGATGTCGATGGCCGGGCATCGATACTACGAGGGCGGCGGGATGCAGGCGCTCTGAATTCCGGTGCAGCGACCGCTCGCTGAGGTCCATAACACCTCGCGCGCCTGCCGGCCTTGGTCTGATCGTCCACCGCCCGCCTCGATCCGCTGACACAGGCGAAACCGGCGCTCAGGCGCCAAGGAAGCATTGGCGTGCACAACGAGCCTCCGGCGTTTCGTGTGATGGCTTCGACACCTTCACACTCGCCGAGGGTGTTCACCTACACGCCGGATGTCAACAACGTCCCAGGGCACAACAATTAGTCCGATAGATATCTTGAGGCGACATCTTCGTCTCTCAGCTCGTGGGTTCGCCGCCGTGCTGCTCGTCGAACCATCGTTGTCTGGTTTGGATCCCCCAGAACACGGCGAAGAGGACGATCTCGATCACTTCCAACCAGAAGGTTGACTGATGCCAGTTCGGTGGCCCTCCCCAGCCGGTCCGCTCGTGGAACTTGTCCCATTCGTCGGCGACCTTGTAGCCCAGAATCACCGCGGCCGAGGCAACCATCAAGGCGAGCAGGATTCGATAGCTGCGTTGATACGACGTCGCAAGTTCCTCTCGTCGCCAGCCGTTGATCCAGACGACGACCCAGACGCAGAAGAACATGGCGAATGCGGCCAGGCGTGGGCGTCGGGCTTGTTGCCCTTCCACGAGATCAGTAGCGCCACGCCGACCACGAGCAGAGCGCCGTATGCCCACATCATGGGTTGTGCTCGGGTTTGCAGCGGGGTGCTTCGACCTCGACAGGGCGAACGCGACGAGCAACGCCACGGTGCCGACAATGAGGTAGGCGCCCATGTTGTTGCGGACGCCGGCTTGCACCCACTCGGGCATCTTGTCGCCGTCCTTGAACTGCGAGATGTCCGGTGTGGTCACCAACGAGTTGCATCGGCTACTGGGGGCGGTGGGTACGAAGGCGACGACCGGGGCCAGCATGCCAGCGATGTTGAGCCAGAAGTCCTCGACCGTCACCGCGGCCGCGGAGCACGATCAGACAGACGCCGATTGCCAGGAGACCACCCACGAACGGAGTCCGGGCGGGCGAGTAGAAGTAGGCGCTCAGCGAGCCGCGCATGCAGCCGTCGGCTCGGACGATCTCCCACACCACTGAGGTCAACAACAACGCAACGGCGCCCACGATCCCGCACCGCAGGAAGCGATACGTCACGCGCAGCTCGGATTCGGCCTCGAGCGCAACTGTTGCCGTTCGCCCACGCGAACTGTCTGAATGGCCCGGAAAAGTGACATGTTGGCCCCCTCGCTTCGTCAACTCATCGGCTACACAGCAACGTCGACAATCGAACCCCAATGGCGAATCGCCGACCTGAAGGACGCCGATCTCGCCGGCAAACCAATGTACGAGTGCCGACAGACCCGACGACGCGCTTCGATCCTCGTGTGTCAGGGTCCGTGTGGTGGCAAGTCCCAGAACGGCTGGATAGCGGCTGCCGTCGATGAGGTGGCGTTGAGGACGCTGTATTCGTATCGAAACCGTCGCAACAGCTGGTATGGGGTCGTTTTCTCGAGAAGCAATTCCTCTTCGGGGCGATGACTCGTTGGCGGAGGTTTGAGCCTTCGCGGCCAGCACCTTGTTGCCCACACGCTTTCGATCATCCGGGAGAAGTCCGGTGGCGAGCGAGCTGAACCCGGTCACGATGGCCGAGGCGGCGCCGACCCCCGCTGGCACATCGGACAGCACGAGCGCGGCGGTCAGCACCCCCAGCACCGGGGCGAGGGCGATGCGGCCCGAGGCGACCCACGACCACCTTGTCTCGTTTTCTGTTTGCTCGCAATGAAGTCCTCGAGGTCGTGTTCGAGTGCCACGAACTGGTCCTCATACGGTGTCATTTCTTCGCTTGCCACCGGCTCAACCTAGGCCGCCGGGCAGCGCCGATTGGTCAAACCACGTGCTCGGCAATCCGAGTCGCAACGGCAACGCAAGATCGTCGAGGCCAACCATCTCACTCCCGGAGCGGCTTGCGCCGGCGGCGATGAACACGTCACCGCGTCGCGATATCGGCCCAATGGAGTCGGGCACGCGGTACCTTCGGCAGATGATGTCTACAAACCATGTATTGCGAGATGGGAGGTCGCTGACAACTCACAAACGACTTTACAGACGGGAGCAACTTCCCTCCCCAATGAAAATTGAGAATCATGTATCGAGGCGCAAACTCGTGGTCGTAGAGCATGACGGCCGCAGATCGATCCGCATCTCGTTCAGAGGGTGACCTCGGTCGTTGCGACGCAAGCAACTTTGAGTGGCATCGGTATCAACGGACTCGCCCGGCACCGCCACCGACGCGCGACACAGGCCCCCGACCTCCGAAGCCGCGTGAACCCGCCGACAGAGTCAGATCGGCTGCCGGTTCGCGTCCTCGAGCACCTCGAACCCGACCGTAAGGGTGCGGCGGCTGGTTGCCAAGAGTTCGGCGGCCCGAGGCGGCCACCCCTAACATGACAGCCAGCCGGCAAAGCACTGTCAGGACAGTTTTCTTCCACGTTTCGCGCCGGTCCCGCTCCCGTAGCTCAGCGGATAGAGCAACGGTTTCCTAAACCGCAGGCCGCAGGTTCGATCCCTGCCGGGGGCGCCAGGCAGATCTGAGCGCTGGTCGGCGAACTCTGCCTCGGTGATCACTCCGCTGTCACGCAACCGAGTGAGCCTTGCCGACTGGTCGGGCGGCCGCGCCAAGCCGCACGCATCAGTTCAGGTCGGCGCGCATAGGGTGGCATCGAAGCAGTCCACGCGGCCTCACCGATGGGGGTGGCGCTTTCCGGGAGGTGGGCAGCCGTGGCCGAGGGTGAACACACCGGACGTCCTGGTAACGGCCGGCGACGATCGTTGTTCGACCCGATCGGACGAATCGTCGACTCGGTCGTGCCAACGGTTGCCGACGCGGTGGATGTCGACGAGGTCGTTCGACGGGTCGATGTCGACGCTGTCGTTCGTCGCATCGATGTCGACGACGTCCTCACTCGGGTGGATGTCGGTGCGTTGGTGGAGCGGATCGACGTCGAGTCGGTCCTGTCGCGCATCGACGTCGATGCCCTGCTCCGTCGGATCGATGTCGATGCGCTCGTGGGTCGGGTGGATGTCGGTGCGTTGGTGGATCGGATCGACGTCGACGCGCTCCTCGCCCGCGTGAGCGTTGATGGTGTGCTCCGTCGGATCGATGTCGATGCGCTCGTGGGCCGGATCGACGTCGACGCGCTCCTCGCCCGCGTGAGCGTCGATGATGTGCTGATCCGGATCGACGTGGACGGGCTCATCCGCCGGGTGAACATCAACGATGTGCTCGACCGCATGGACGTCGACCATCTTCTCGGTCGGGTCGACGTCGATGCCGTGATGTCGCGCGTCGACATCGATGCCATCGTCGACCGCGTCGACGTCGATCGGATCGTGCAACACGCCGATCTGGCCGGCGTGGTGGCGCAGAGCACGCGGGGCATCACGGCCAGCACGATCGACCTCATCCGCCGTCAACTGGTCGGCATCGACGAGATCGTCACGCGGGTCGCCGCCCGCCTCGTACGACGCGACCCCGACACCGATCCCGAGGGGCCGCCGGTGTTGGTGGACCTGCCGCAGCCGACCCGCCGAGTCAGCGAGCGGCCCTCGATCACGGGGCACTACGCGGGTCCGGTGGCACGGATCGCGGCGTTCGGCGTCGACTGGTTTGTGATGGTGTTCCTGTTCGGCACATTCACGGCGATGGTCAGTTGGATGGTCAATCTCTTGTTCGGCGGCGACCGTGCGGACTACACGATCGCCCCGATCTGGTCGGCGCTCTTCTTCGCCGGGTGGGCCTTCGTGTACTTCATGGTGCCGCTGGCGTTGACTGGGCGCACGTTCGGCAAGGCGGTTGTCGGCCTGCGTGTTGTCGGCCGTGATGGGGTGCCGCTCCACGTTGGACATGCGATCGTGCGGGTCCTGGTGCTTCCGCTGAGCATCGTGCTACTCGGGCTCGGGTTGGTCGGTGCCGTGTTCGGCCGTCATCGACGCACGCTGCACGACATCGCGGCCGGCTCGGTGGAGGTCATCGATTGGGGCGATCGGCCGGCGGCTCTACCGACCCCACTCAACAACTGGCTGAACCATCGCCAACGGCAGTCCGTCGACGGGCAACCCGCGGCCGACGGGACATCGTCGCCCTAGCCCGCGACGGCGCCTCCCGCCCAGGCTCGATCCGCCGTGCGGAAATCGGGGCTGGCCCCGGCCCCACGAGTTTGACGGAGCCGGTGCAACCATTTCGACCTCGTCAGCGCCTGTTACAACGAGATGATCCAGCACAGCGGCAGTGTCAGCGACGATCGAGTTCGAGGAGTTCTTCTCCGATCGGTACCGCTCGGCGTCGCGCTTCGCCTTTCTGCTGACGGGTTCGAGCCCGGCTGCCGAGGAGATCGCCCAGGAAGCGTTCCTGCAGATGTTCCGCCGGTGGGCGGAGATCCGCGATCCCAAGGCGTATCTGACGCGTGCGCTGGTCAGCGGCGCTCGCTCGTGGGGACGCAAGGAACGCCGGCGACCCGCCGGTCTACCGGACCGGACCGTCGAGCACGACTCTGACGCCATCGCGGTACGGGATGCGCTGTGGGCGCTCCCCGAGCGACAGCGCGAAGTTCTCGTCCTGCGGTTCTTCCTCGGGTGCATCGATCGTGAGATCGCCGAGGCTCTGGGATGCCCGGTGGGCACCGTGAAGTCGTTGATCCACCGCGGCCTGGCGAAGATGAAGGAGACCCTGAAATGATGGATGTCGAGGATCGCGTCGAACGGGCGCTGCACGCGCTCGCCGAGCACATCGAGCCGGATGTCGCCACCGCTCGGGCGCGGCTCGCCGAGCGAGACGCCTTCGCACCGGTGCCGCTCCGCCGCCTGTCCGCGACCGCGGACCTGGGTGACGTTGGCCGCGGCATCGGTGGCCGTCATCGGTGTCGGCGCAGTGATCGCCGTGGGCACGACCCGGCAACCGCCTGCCGCCCAGACCGACCCGACGCTCGTCCCGCCCGAGCCGTCCGCGGATCCAGTGACGAGCAGCATCTCGCCGCCGCCACCCCTCCGTCCTCCTCGCCGGTCGAGACGCCGACCACGGTCGCCGAGGCGCGGCCGAGACATCCCTGCACCCGAGCAGCTCGCCGTGCTCGATCCGCAACCGGGCGTGGACCCGATCCGTTCCGATCCCGTCATCGACTGGGTCCACGGAGCGACCACGCCGGCGCCCGCGTCGGTGGTTCATCCGTCGATCGAGCGATGGGATTCCGACTGGGGGTATCTCCGTCACCGCGGCGTCGACCGCGGAGTGGGTCACGACGTTCCAAGACGCACCTTCGGCCGGGATCGAGGGCGTCGACGCCCGCCTCGTCACGACGCCGAACGGCGCTCGGCTGGCGTGGCTGACGGACGACGGCGTGCGCGTCGTCGCCGGCCTGGGTGACGTCACCTTGGATGAGACCGTCGCCGCCGCTCAGCGGGCGATTCTCGCCACCGGTGTCGCCGACGTCATCGTTCCCGAGGACTTCGAGGAGGTTGCCGTCCCGGTGGAACAGGGGACCGTCCGGTACGAGGACACGATGGTGACGATCGCGTTCTCGACCGTGGGCGACGGCGGGATCGTCGACGTGGCCGCGGCGGCGTTCATGACCGGCGGGCCGAGAGGGGCCGATCTCACGGCTCCCGGGCGAGGGCGCCTGGCTCACGACGACGTTCGGCGGCCATCCGACCGCGGTCGTCGCGGTCGGCACCGACGGGATCGCGACCGTCGTCGGCCTGCCCGATGCCGAGGTCGAATCACTGGCATCGACGATCGCGGTGGTCCCCGCCTCCGAGGTCACCATCGCCAACCCCGAAGCGACGCACGGCATCCCAGCCGACGCCGACGCGAACCTACGGCGAGATCGATCGCGGCCGATGGCTCGTCTACGAGTACACGACGATGGACGGATACACGTGCTACTCAGGTCGACGCCGCGTGGGGTGGCAGCGGCGACTGCGCGCCTCCCAGCCGGAAGGACTGCCCGTTGGCCCACATCTTCTCGGGACCGAGCACGCCACCGGGGTTCGAGGTCTTCGTGCCACGCGTCGTGGACGACCTCACGGTGTTGCTCGACGGTCAACCCGCCGAGGCGACGATCGAGCACGCACAAGGCTTCACGTTCGCCTACGGACCGGCGCCGTCGGTGGACGCAACGCTCGAGGTCACCGTCGACGGGCAACCGGCCTGCTGACACCTCTGCTCCGTCCCTTCGAAGATCGCTTGCCCATGTCGGGAGCTCGTCGCGACCGCGCATTGACTGAGATTGCCGTGTCCGCTCTTGCGCGGACTTGACCGACACGGGGTGCGCACCAACCGTTTGGTGCACTCACATCGTTGGACGTGCGCCAGCCAAATCGACGAAGTCGGCCACCATCGTGACGTAGCGTGGTTGCGAGCGGAGTTCGCTGTCGAGAGGAGGCGCCCTTGGTCCCGATGGTGGTCGGGCTGCTCGCGAAGAAGCAGAGCCGCCCGTGAAGGGTCGTCGTCGAGCAGTTGGGTCATTCTCGGCGTCGTCGCCGGCCTGATCGTCGTATTGGCCATCGGCTTCGTGATCTTCCGTCGATCGGGCACCCGGCCGGTGCCGGGTCCGACCCCCGAGGGTGCAGCGGACGACCGAACCAAGCCGAGCGTGGTCCCTGACGCGACGGATCCACAGATCCCAACCGAGGTGGGCGAGACAACAAGCGCCGCCGATCACCCAACCCTCCCGCTCGCTACTGCTCCTGTCGGGGTGTTCATCAGCTATCGGCGCAACGACGCACCCCACCTTGCCGGTCGGCTGTTCGATCGATTGCGTGAGCATTTCGGCAAGGAGCGGATCTTCATGGATGTCGACTCAATTGAGCCTGGTCTGGACTTTGGCGAGGTGATCGCCGACGCGGTTCGATCCTCCAAGGTGATGCTCGTCGTCATCGGACCGAAATGGCTCGTGGCGGATGACGGCCTCCGACGAATCGACAGCGCCGACGATTACGTTCGCATCGAGTTGGAGCAGGCACTCGGCCGAGGCATTCGAGTGATTCCGGTGCTGGTCGATGGAGCCCATGCCTCAAGGTGTCGACCTGCCCGACGCGCTCAGGTCGCTCGTCGGCGAAACGCAATAGAGGTGACACACCGCGCATTCACAGCGGATGCCGATCGTTTGATCGAACTGACCGATCGTCTGCTGTCCACGTAGTTGGTCAGCAGAAGCCTGCTGCGAGAACCACGCAGCAGCGGAGGATCGGTTCGCCCGGGCCTGTCAGGGTCACGACCGCCTCAGGCTGGCGGTTGCCAAGCGGATCGCGGCCGGTGAGGGCGAGCAGGTGATCGAGCGGCGAGGCGTCGTCAGCGATGGCCACGATCGGACCGAACAGCCTGCCGTCACGCGGTGCGTCGAACGACGTCACGAACGGCCATCGCCGCTTCGATCTCGTGCGCCGGCGGCTCGAATGGCTGACCGGTGGCGACCGCGATGTCCCATCCGTGAACGACCAGTTCGTCGAGGGCCACGAGGCCGACGACCTCACCAGGCAACTCGATCCCACCGGCGTAGGTGGTTCCCTTCCAGGCCTCCGGGACCTGCCATGCGTCGGCCAACTCGGCCAGGTCGTGCGAGATCCGCTGGCGCCAGCCGGGCTCGAGGTTCGTGACGCTGGGCGGCGGAGGTGGTGACGTGTTGCCGTCGGCCTCCTTGCGGGCGGCGGCAACGAATCGCACGGCGAACACCCCGATGTGGTCGATGAGATCACCGACGGACGCGTCAGGACACGGAGTCGGGAGGCCGAGCTGATCGTCGTCGACCGACGTGACCAATCCGATCGCTCGCTGGGCGGCCGGATGGAGGTCGATCATAGCCCAACTCGAGCATCAGCTTGCGCCGAGCGATTGCCAGACGCCCATCAGGTTGCCCTCGCTGTCGGTGAAGTAGGCGGCGGGTCCCATCTCACCGACCTGCTGAACCTCGCCCACCGCTGCTCCGCCGTGCTCGGCGATCGCGGAGAGCGCCTTCGTCATGTCGTCGACATCGATCGTGATGATCGGCTTGCCGATCTCGGCCCCGCGCTGGAACATGCCGCCGCCGATGTAGCCGGGCTCGGTGGGCATGCCGTTCTCCTCGGTGGGTCCGGTCTGGACGAAGTTGTAGTCGAACTCCGGCATCGGCTGGATGTTCCAACCGAACACGTCCGAATAGAACGCTCGGGCCCGATCGGCGTCGTCGTAGGGCACCTCGAAGTGCACCACTCGTCCGGTCATCATCCACTCCTCTCGTCGTGAGCCGAAGATGCTACGACACCACGACCGTCCGAAATGCTCGGCCGGCGATCGGTTGATCGACAGTTCGTCGTCAGGCGTGGCGCTGCGCATGGATGACAGCGTCGACGCCGGTCCCTGCAGCAGATCTCGGGCGGTCATCGGCGATCTCGAACGTCCACTGGTGGGGATCGAGCGCCACGATCGCGGCCTCGACCGAGACCTGCACCTGGCCGGCTGCAGCCGTCTCGGCTCCGGTCGCCGGGTCGAACGGCCGGTGACCCACCATGAACAGTGCCCGCCAGGCGCGACCGCCGCAGCCAACCGCTGAACCATCGCTTCCACCGAGCCCGTCACGTGGACGTACAGCGAGAGCACGAGGTCGTAATGGTCAGGTTCGGGGTCCACGTGGCGAGGTCGCCCTCCACCCAGTCGATGCGTGCGGCGAATCGGCGTCGATCGCCTCAGCGGTCGAGCGGGCGAACGCCAGCGCTGTCGACAGAAGTCGACGGCCGTGACGTGCCACCCGCGCGGCAAGCCACAGCGTCTCCGATCCGTGGCCGCACTCCAGCATCGAGCGCAACCCCGGGCCGAAGGTTGGCGGCCTAGGCGACCAGATGCTCGTTCGGAGGGCGAAGCGCAACCTGATCGGCGTGGTCACGCAAGGCCTGCGCCCAACGGTCTTCCCAGAAACTCTGGTCGAACGTCGGACCCACACCACGACCATACCGATGTCGTCGTCGACCCGGCTCGCAACGCGTCTCGCGGGCGTGTCCGGCACTCGAAATTTCTGGGTTGTCCGACCCAACCGGACCGCCCGCTCGGGCGTGTCACACCGGCCGACCGTTCTCGGCAGGCGACACGGCTACGCCGGAAATCGTGGGCGCTGTTCTGCAGCAAGTATTTTCACGTTCGGCCGGAAGGCACCCGGTCGGGCACATGGATTAGTGGGAGGGTCAGCCATGCGTGGCTTCAAATTCCTGCTGGCGACCGGTGTTGTGGGTCTTGCCACAGCCGGCATCGTGATCGCGACCGGGGGTTCCACGAATCCGTCACCCCAGGCATCAGATGGTTCCAGCGACGTGCGGGCCGTGTCCTGACCGAACGCCAACAGCAGGCGGCCGACGACTACGCCGAGCTGCCGGTGTCGTTCGTCGAGAACCACGGTCAGACCGACGCGCGAGTGCGCTACTACGCCCAGGGCAACGGCTACAGCTTCTACATGACGCCGAGCGAGGTCATGATGTCGTTCGCCAAGCAGGCTCGACCCGACGCACGCAGGCTCCACGATCAGCTTCGCGCTCGCTCTGCAGTTCGTCGGCAGCAACCCGAGGTCGAGCCCAGGGCGCCGAGCAGGCCACCGGTGTGGTCAACGATCTCCGTGGCGACCGATCCGAGCACAGTGGCACACCGAGCATCCCGCAGTACAGCGACGTGGTCTACCACGACCTGTGGCCGAACATCGATCTGCGACTGCGCGAGCAGTCGGGCGTGCTGAAGTACGAGTTCCACGTCCAACCCGGTGCATCGCCATCCGACATCCACCTCGCATACCGCGGCGCCGAGGGCTCGCGCTCAGCGACGGCGGCGGGCTGCAGATCGCGACCCGCTCGGCGTGCTGGAGGACTCGGCGCCCGTGTCGTACCAGGACATCGACGGCGTCCGGGTGCCCGTGGCAAGCCGCTACGTGCTGGACGACGACGCAGACGGGAATGGTCAGTTCTCGTTCGACGTCGGTGGCTACCGGACCGACCTCGAACTGATCATCGACCCGGGCGTGCAGTACACGACGTTCCTCGGCGGCAACACCGCCGAGATCGCGCGACGGCATCGCGGTCAACGCGGCCGGCAACGCATTCGTCGCCGGTACCACGCAGTCGCCCAACTTCCCGACCACCACCGGCGCATTCGATCGCACCGGTGCGGCCCAGAACTTCACCGACGTGTTCGTGACCAAGCTGAACCCGGCCGGCACGGCACTGGTGTACTCGACGTTCGTCGGCGGCAGCGACATGGAGAACGGACAACGCATGGCGCTCGACGCGAGCCGGCAACGCCTACGTCACCGGCAACACGAAGTCGTCGAACTTCCCGACCACCGGCGGCGCGTTCGACCGGACGCCTCAACATCCCGCGGCAACTGCCCGAGGTGCGCCATCGACAACACCGACGGCTTCGTGTTCAAGCTCAACGCGGCGGGCTCGGCGCTGGTGTACTCGACGTACCTCGGCGGCACCGACAACGACGCCCGCGCGGCATCGCCGTCGACGCGTCGCGGCAACGCGTACGTCGCCGGTGAGACCTTGTCGGCCGACTACCCGACCACGGCCGGGCATTCAGCCGACACGAGGCGGCGAATACGACATGTTCGTCACCAAGCTCAACGCCACCGGGTCGGCGCTCGTGTACTCGACGTTCCTCGGCGGCACAGCGGTCGACAACGGCGAGCGGATCGACGGTCGACACCGGCGGCAACGCGTACGTGCTGGGCTTCACCAGCTCCACCGACTTCCCGACCACGCGGGAGCGTTCGACACGACCGCCAACGGTGGCTTCGACGTGACCCTCACCAAGCTCAACCCGGCCGGTTCGGCGCTGGTGTACTCGACCTACTTCGGCAGCAGCGACTTCGACGGTGGAGCCGGTTCGCGTCGACGCCGCCGGCAACGCATACGTCGCCGGCAGCACCCCGTCGGCTAATTTCCCGACGACCCCCGGCGCCTACGACACGACGTTCAACAACGGCGACGCGTACGTCACCAAGTTCAACCCCGCCGGCTCGGCGCTGGTGTACTCGACGTTCGTCGGTGGGTCCGACTTCGACTCGATCAGCGCGATCGTGCTCGACTCGGCCGGCAACGCATGGCTGACGGGCGGCACGAGCTCGACCGACTTCCCGGTCACCGCCGGCGCACCCGACCCGACGTTCAACGGTGGCGGCGACACGATCATCGCCGAGCTCAACGCCACCGGTTCGGCGTTGCTGTTCTCGACCTACCTCGGCGGATCCAGACGCGAGGGCGGCTCCGACATCGCCGCGACTCCACCGGTGATGTCTAATCACCGGCAGCACGTTCTCGCAGGACTTCCCGGCGACGGTCGGCGCCTTCGACCGGGTATGGAACGGCGACCTCCAGATCTTCTGGGGCGACGCCTTCGTCACCAAGATCGACATCGACGCCAACGGGTCGACACCGCCGGCGCCGCCGGCAGTTCCGGCGGCGCCGATGCTGGTGTCGCCGTCCAACGCCTCGTCGCAGCCGCAGCCGATCACGTTCGACTGGAACGACGCGGCCGAGGCCGTGTCGTACACCATCCAGGTCGACAACTCCAGCTCCTTCACGGCTCCGCTGGTCCGCGAGCAGAGCGTGACCGACGTCGATCGACGCGACGTCCGGCCTTGGCACCGACGACCCACTTCTGGCGGGTTCGCGGCGTCAACTCGGCGGGCGTCGCCGGACCATGGTCGGCGGTGCGCAGCTTCACCCCGCAGACTGCTCCGCCACCGTCGCAGCTGTCGACGCTCGACCTCAATCCGTCCACGCGTGGTCGGCGGCAACATCTCCAGCGGCACCGTCGTCATGTCGACGTCGGCGCACCGACGGTGCGGTGATCTCGTTGTCGAGCAGCAACCCGGCGGTCGCCAGCGTGCCGGCGACGACCACGGTGCCGCACGGGTTCACCGGCACGTTCGACGATCACGACTTCTGCGGTCTCCGCGACCACCTCGGTCACGATCACGGCCACGCTACAACGGCGTCACGCGATCGGCGCACGCTGACGGTCACGCCGACCGCCGCCGGCCCGACCTTGCAGAGCATCATGGTCAGCCCGTCGAGCGTTGCCGGTGGCACCAACACATCCGGCGTTCGTGATCGCTGTCCGGAGGCGCGCCGCCCGGCGGGCAATGGTGGCGCTGTCGAGCAGCAACCCGGCGGTCGCCAGCGTGCCTGCCAGCGTGACGGTCGCCTCCGGCACGACGGCCGTCGGCTTCACGGTCACGACCACGGGCGTGAGCTACGACCACGTCGGTCACGATCTCGGCAACGTACGCCGGCATCACCCGCACCGCGACGCTGACGGTCACCGCCGGCCGCTCCACCACCACCGCCACCGGTCAGACCGTGACCTTGACGGTCACGGCCACCGGTCGCAGTGGCGAACGCATCGTCTCGACGCCGACAGGCATCAGCGTGACGTGGGCAGCAGTGGATCGGCCTCGTTCGCCGCCGGGACATCGGTCACCTTGCGGGTCTCCAGCGGCCGCGAAGCGATCTGGTCGGGCGCCTGCTCGAGCGGTGGCAACAAGACCAAGAGCTGCACATTCACGGCCAACGCCAACACAACGGTCAGCGCCAACGTGCAGTGACCCGTCGGCGTATCGATCACTCATCGGGAAGCGCAGCAAACTGCTGGTGTTCTTGTACCACTTCATGCCTGACACCGGACGCTTCCACCTGCCCTTCATCGCCTGAAGCGTGTCGCCGTGCGTCGCGTCGCCCGCGGCGACGGCGTCCTTCAGATGCTGGTCTTGTGCCTTGATCACCTCTCAGCGGTCTCGCCTCGCAGGGCGTGGTCACACGGCCCACCCAACTGCCGACACGTCATCGTCTTCATGGCTTCGTCCTTTCCTGCTTGTCGAACACAACCATACGGAGGCCGCCGAGTTGACGCTTCTCGAAAACCGATCGATCCGTCGCAGTGGCCTAATCCACGGATGGTTCCCAGATCAGCTGGGCGACGTCGATGAAGAGCTGCTCCGGGCGGACCTCGCCGGTGCCGACGCAGACCACATCGTTCAACCAGCGGTAGCGAGGATCCTCACTGACATGGGTCAGCCAGCACACGATCTGGCGGGCGCCTTGGGGGTAGCTCCGGCCGAACCCACCACAGTCGAACAGGACCGTTGCGTCGTCGTCGGTGAGGATGGCGCCGTGAAAGTCAGGGCAGAAGGTGCCGTCCCTCGGCGACGCGGGTGATCCACACCCGTAACAAACCGCTCACGTCGCCCTCAAGTGACCCTCGGCGAGATACAGGTGCTGACCTTCCGTTCCATCGTCGCCGAGGGCGACGCTCCAACCGTGCGGATAGGTGAACTCCATTCGGTACAGCGGTTCCAGGCGCATGCCCTAGTCCATCACGCGCCCGGCTCGAGAGCCCACGCATGGACAGAGGAAGGCTCCTACGGTGGGCGGGGAACCGAGAGGAGAGACCATGAACGAGCTCACCGCATTCGCCGACATCGCCGGTCGCGACCACGGGTTGTGCGTGTTCACGACCGTCGCGCGGCGACGGCAGCATCCAGTCGTCGGTTGTCAACGCCGGCGTGCTGCAACACCCGCTCACCGGTGTGCCCGTCGTCGGGCTGGTCGCCGCTGGGGGGTCACGCAAGCTGCACCATCTGCGCGCTGATCCCCGAGCCACGATCGTCGCCAGGGCCGGCTGGCAATGGGCCGCGGCCGAGGGAACTGTCGATCTCGTCGGTCCGGACGACCCGCATCCCGGCGTCGACTCAGAGATGTTGAGGCTCTGGCTGCGCGAGATCTTTCGGGCCGCCGGCGGAACCCATGACGACTGGGACACGTACGACCGGGTGATGGCCGAGGAGCGTCGACCGCGGTGCTCCTCACACCGCGCCGCACGTACGGCAATCCACGATCGGAGTGACCTGCGGCCCATCCGGTTCAGGGTCCAGCCGAGTCGCTGACCTCGAGTGCTAGAACCGGCTTCGTGAACACCAGCAGCGGGGTCCACGACCGACCCGCCTCGCGGGCGCCGGTGGTCGTGATCCAGCCCAGGTTCGTCGCGCAGGCGATCGGGTGGGTCGTGCTGGGGATGACGGCCCTGCTCGTCGTCGACCGCAGCCGGCACGTGCTCGAGCTCGTGTTGCTGGCGGTGGTGATCGCCGTCGTGCTGCGGGCGCCGATCGAGGCGCTCAGCCGGAACCTGCCGCGGTGGGCGGCGGTCATCGTCGTCGTGCTCGCATCGATGGCGTCGGTCGCCGGCCTGCTCGCGCTCGGCACGGTCCAGCTGCGCCAGGAGATCGACGTCGTCGGCAACGAGGTCAACCAACGGATCGAGCAGGTCGACCCCGACTCGGCGCTCGGCCAGTTCCTCGCCGACGCCAACGTCGCCGAGCGGATCGACGAGCACCTCGATCGATTGCCGTCGCAGATCCTGATCGGAAGCCCTGATCCCGCCGACGGGGCACGTCTCGGGCTCGAGGCGTTGCTCGTCGTCGTGCTCGTGCTGTACGCGCTGATCAACGGGCCCGGGCTGGCGCGCGCCCTGCTCGGCGGGACTCCCCGACGATGGTGGGCGGGCTACGCACGGGAGGGAGTCGCCGCGGGAGCCAGCCAGGTGCGGCGGCTGCTGGCGGTGGCGACGGTCAGCGGGCTGGTCGGGTTGGCGGCGGCCTACGCGTTCGGGCTCCCGGGCAAGAGCGTGCTGGCGATCTGGGTCGGGGTGTGGGCGGTCGTGCCGATCTTCGGGCCGGTGATCGGCTACGCACCGCTGGTCGTGCTGGCGTCGCTCGACGGCTGGCCGCAGGCGATCGGCATCGTGCTGATCGCCGGCGCCGTGTCGGTCGGCAGTTGGTACGCCGACCAGCGCGGACTGTCGTCGAGCCGCATCGGCGGTGGTGCCCGGACCGGGCCGCTCGGGCTGGCGGTGGCGCTCGTGATCGGGCTCCGATTCGGATGGTTGACCGGGCCGCTGGTTGCGATCTTCCTGATGGCCGCCGCGGTGTCGACGCTGGCGGCGCTCGGGCGGCGCGACAGCGCCCGCATGCTGGCCGATCAGCCGACGGCCGTTCCACGCGAGCCGGCGCCTGGCACGGTGTGGGGGCGGCTCGACTGGCGTTCGGCGGCGCGGGCCACGGCGATCGTGGTCGTTGCCGTCGTCCTCATCGCGTTCATGCTCGATCTGGCGCCCGTTCCGGTGTGGGTGATCGTCGGGATCACGCTGTCGATCGCGCTCGACCCGCTCGTCGAGTGGATCGCCGACCACACACCACTCGGCCGTGGAGCGTCGATCGGTGCCGTCATCGTCGCACTGATCACGCTCGTCGTGGCGATGCTGGTGTTCGCCGTTCCGTCGGTGGCGTCCAACGTACGCGACCTCGACGACCAGCTTCCCGAGATCGCCGCCGACCTCGAACAGCTGCCGCTGATCGGCGACCAGCTCGCCGAGCACGGCGTCGCCGACCGACTCCAGACGACGTTCGAGGACCTGCCCGACCGACTGGCATCCGACACCGGGCCCGTGGAAGGCGCGCTGCGATCGGTCGGCGACGGTCTCGTCGCCACGTTCTGGATCCTGCTGATCACGGTCACCGCACTGATCGACGGTCGCCGGGCTCGACGCGGACTTCGCGCCCTCGTCGCCGTCGGAGCGACGGCGAGCGGTTCGATCGGATCGACACGATCGTCGACAGGGTCATCGCCCGCTACGCCGTGGGCAGCGTCGTGATCGCCGTGATCGCCGGATCGGCGGCGTTCACGATCGCCGTGATCGGCGGCGTTCCACTGGCGGCACTGATCGGCCTGTGGGCGGCGATCACCAACTTCATCCCGCAGGTCGGCGGCTACCTCGGCGCCGCCCCGCTGGTGATCCTCGGCTTCACGACCGGCACCACCAAGCGGTCTCGTGATCATGGCCGACCTACCTCGTCTACATGCAGATCGAGAACCGCGTGATCCAGCCACTGATCGTCAGCAAAGCCGTCGACATCTCGCCGTTCGTGGCCATGGTCGCCGTGCTGATCGGTGGCGCCGCAGCCGGAGTGGTCGGCGCCGTGCTCGTCACCCCGTTGGTCGCCGTCGTCACCTCGCTGCGCCGCGAGTTCCGCACATCATTCGCAGCGCGAGCCGCACAGCCCGTCAGCCAGCGAGCCCACGCACACGTGAGCCACATGCTGGGCGGGCCACCACCAGCATTTTCGTCCGGCGTTCTGCGCATCCCTCGTGTGATCTCGTCTTCAGGAAGAGCACACGAGGGGGCGGGATAAGGTGCCTCGGTGCGCCGCCGGCGGAGTTTCACGCGACCGTTGATCCTCGTCACGATGGTCGTCGGGTTTGCGATGCTCGGCCCTCGCTTCGTCGGCGGTCAGCCTGATGCAGCCGCTGCCGGGCTCGGTCCGGGTGCCGTGGCGGTTCCCTTGGTGCCGGCGCGGTTGTTGGAGACGCGGGCTGGTGAGGTGACGGTGGATGGTCAGTTCGCAGGGGGTCGGTCGGCAGGCTGCTGGTGTCGACGTTGGAGTTGACGGTGACGGGTCGTGCTGGGGTTCCGGTTGATGCCGGCGGCGGTGATGTTGAACGTGACGGCGGTGATCGCCGCGGCGCCGGGGTATCTTGACGGTGTTTCCGTGTGGTCGGCGCGTCCGAATGCGTCGAACGTCAACTACGTGGCGGGTGAGTGGTGCCGAACGCGGTGTTGGCCAAGGTCGGTGCCGGCGGCAAGGTGTGCATCTACACGTTGGCGGCAACCGATGTCATCGCCGACGTCAACGGCTATGTCCCGGCTGGTGGTTCGCGTTCGGCGCGTTGGTGCCGGCGCGGTTGTTGGAGACGCGGGCTGGTGAGGCGACGGTGGATGGTCAGTTCGCGGGGGTCGGTCGGCGGGCTGGCTGGTTCGACGTTGGAGTTGCCGGTGGCGGTCGTGCTGGGGTGCCGGCGATGCGGCGGCGGTGATGTTGAACGTGACGGCGGTGGATCGCCGCTGGCGCCGGGGTATCTTGACGGTGTTTCCGTGTGGTGAGGCGCAGTCCGAATGCGTCGAACGTCAACTACGTGGCGGGTGAGGTGGTGCCGAACGCGGTGTTGGCCAAGGTCGGCACGGGCGGCAAGGTGTGCATCTACACGTCTCGGCCACCGATGTCGATCGCCGACGTCAACGGCTATGTGCCGGCTGGGTCGGTTCGCTGGCGACGTTGGTGCCGGCGCGGTTGTTGGAGACGCGGGCTGGTGAGGTGACGGTGGATGGTCAGTTCGCAGGGGGTCGGTCGGCAGGCTGCTGGTGCGACGTTGGAGTTGCGGTGGCGGGTCGTGCTGGGGTTCCGGCTGATGCCGGGGCGGTGATGTTGAACGTGACGGCGGTGGCGCCCGCGGCGCCGGGGTACTTGACGGTGTATCCGTGTGGTGAGGCGCGTCCGAATGCGTCGAACGTCAACTACGTGGCGGGTGAGGTCGTGCCGAACGCGGTGTTGGCCAAGGTCGGCACGGGCGGCAAGGTGTGCATCTACACGTTGTCGGCCACCGATGTCATCGCCGACGTCAACGCGTGGTTCGAGTCGCAGCAGACACTCTGGGCCCGCCGAATCACCGCTGGCGGGGCTCACACGTGCGGGGTGCGCACTGACGCAACTGCAACGTGCTGGGGTGACGACTCTGTCGGGCAGGCCACCGCTCCAACGGGCACGTTCGTCGCCGTGGCCGCCGGCGGAGCTCACACGTGTGGGGTGCGCACCGACGCCACCGTCACCTGCTGGGGCTCCAACGTGTGGGGTCAAGCCAATCCACCAACGGGTACGTTCGTCACCGTCACCGCCGGCGTGTTCCACACGTGCGGGTTGCGTACCGACGGCACCGCAACGTGCTGGGGATACAACGCCTCCGGGCAAGTCATTCCGCCTCCGGGCACGTTCGACGGCACGTTCAGCTCCCTCGCCGCCGGTGGCTACCACACGTGCGGACTGCGCTCCGACGCCACCGCCACGTGCTGGGGCGAGAACAGCTGGGGCCAAGCCAACGCTCCAAAAGGCACGTTCACCACCCTGACCGCCGGCGAGAACCACACGTGCGGTGTGCGGACCGACGCCACCCTTGTCTGCTGGGGCCACAACTTCTCGGGGCAGGCCGACCCTCCAACGGGCACGTACACTGCCGTCGCCGCCGGCGCGCTCCACACGTGCGCGTTGGGCACCGACGCCACGCTCATCTGCTGGGGCTACAACGGCGTCGGGCAGGCCACCCCACCGTCCGGCACGTTCATCGCTGTCACCGCCGGTCGGGACTATACGTGCGCGCTGCGCACCGACGTCGTCCTCATCTGCTGGGGCGCCAACCACTCCGGGCAGGCCACCCCACCGACAGGGCCGTTCAGCATCCTCACTGCCGGCGAAAATCACACGTGCGGTCTGCGCAGCGCCGACGCCACCGCCGTGTGCTGGGGATACAGCGGTGAGGGGCCGGTCCCCCCACCGGCAGGGACGTTCATCACCCTCGCCGCCGGAGCGAACCACACGTGCGGTCTGCGTACCGACGCCACCGCCACGTGCTGGGGCGACAACGTCTCCGGGCAGGCCACCCCACCGACAGGCACGTTCACCGCCCTCACCGCAGGAGAGAGCCACACGTGCGGGCTCCGTCCCGACGGAACTGCGATGTGCTGGGGCACCAGCAACACCGGACAGATCTACCCACCGCCAGGGACTTTCACCGCCCTCAGCGCTGGAGCGAACCACACGTGTGGGCTGCGCGCCGACGCCACTGCGACCTGTTGGGGCCGCAACTTCGAGGGACAGGCCACCGCGCCGATGGGCACGTTCATCGGTCTCGCCGCCGGCCGATACCACACGTGCGGAGTGCACACGGATGCCACCGTGAGCTGCTGGGGCAGCAACAACTGGGGCCAGGCCACTCCACCAACAGGCACATTCATCAGTCTCACCGCCGGTTGGGACTACACGTGCGGGTTGCGCACGGACGCCACCGCGACCTGCTGGGGCATCAACGGTTATGGCGAGGCAACCGCGCCGCTGGGCACATTCATCAGCCTCGCTGCCTATTCCGACTTCACATGTGGGCTGCGTCCCGAGGGCACCGCGACCTGCTGGGGCAGCCAGGAGCGCGATGGCGTCTTTCCATAGCACGCTCGACGACAGACATCCTCCGCGTCACCGCGGCGGTCAGTCGGCGACATGTCTCATTCAACCCGGCACGGTCGATGTCAGCGCGACGGTCGTCAACGCTGCCCATTGAACAGCGAGCTCGGTAAGGTCCGCCTGTGGCGAGGCGGGTCGTCCTGTTGACGGGGGCGTCTGGACTGGTGGGGACCTGGCTGCGAAGGACGGTTCCTGCCGACGTCGAGCTCGTTTCGTTGACACATCGCGCAGATGTCCCGGATTCGGCGTGCGTGACGGCGGACCTTCGTGACGCGGCCGCCGTTGGTGTCGTCTTCGAACGAGTCAGGCCATCCGTCGTGATCCATGCCGCGATGGCGATCGATCAGGCATCGATCGTCGCGGCGACGACGAGATGTCGTCGAGGGCGCTGCGCGCGTCGGTGCCGACGTGATCTACACATCCACCGATGCGGTCTTCTCCGGCGACGGACGTGCGGTCGACGAGCGTGCGCAGCCCGATCCCATCTGGGACTACGGGCGGTGGAAGGTCGAGGCCGAGAACATCGTCCTCGGCGCGTCGATTCGGTCGTCGGTCGTTCGACTGCCGCTCGTCATCTCGCTCGACCCCGAGGATCGTGGGACCGAACGGATCCGTTCCGGTGCTGGCGACGGTCGGGCGACCCGATGGTTCCACGACGAGATGCGACAGCCTGCGATGGCTCGTGACATCGCCGAAGGCCTCTGGCGGATCGCCTCGCTGGGGCCCGATCAGCGTGCGGGCGTGTGGCAGTTGCCCGGGCCCGAGAGCTTGAGTCGATACGAGATCGCCCTTCGTGTCGCGGATGCGTTGCGGCTCGACCGGAGCAGGGTCATCGCTGAGCCGACTCCCCGTGACGTCGTCCGGCCACGCCACCTCGACATGCTCTGCAATCGAGCCAAGGCCGAGATCGCGTGGAACCCGCCCCGCATCCTGATCTGAGCCCGAGGACACCGGGCTGCAGCGGATCGAGCGCGACTAGCGAGGTGCCAGCCAGCTGCCGGCCCAGCGACCGCACGCCCTGGCAAGGGCGTTGATGGCGTGGAACGCGACGAGCAGCAGGATCAGGCCGAGCGGCACCAGCAGCCACGACCAGGGGGAGCCGGACGAGATGTCGTCGATCCGCTCGCTCTGGGACCAGTCGCCGAACGAGTGGTCGCCGACGTACCGGGCGTAGAACGGGGCATAGGCGATGGTGAGCGGCACGGCGAGTGCCGTCACGGCGGCGGTGAAGGTGGCGATGCCGGCTGGAAACCTCAAGATCAGGTAGCCGAGCTCGCGCCAGCGGTCGCGCTCGGCGCTCATGGCTCGCAGGCGGCGCCACACGTTGCCGCCTGCCGACGATGACATCGGCGCCGGGCGCAGCTCGACACCGAGCAACGCCTTCGATGCCGCGCGCTCGACGTTGCCGAAGGCGCGGATCGCGTACCACATCGCCCACAGCATCGGGATGCCGAGCAAGGCGACCACGAGCATGCTGATCGAGACGGACACGCCAGTGACGATCAGCGTGAACCAGAGGGTGCCGAGCGGTAGCCCGAGCAGGAGGTAGGCGAGGTTGCGATAGCTCTGAGGTTCGGCAACGACGCCGACGAAGCGACGCAGCAGGGAACTGTCCCGTGTCGGCTGCGCCAGGGTGGTGGTGTTCATGACGGTGATCTCCTTCGATCGAGTGCGGCGGGGTGGCCGGAGCACTCAGGCGCGCTCCGGCCACCGCGGGCGGGTCAGGTGGCGATCGCCTCGAGCACATCGAGACGACCGGCGCGGCGGGCGGGGAGCACGGCCGCAGCCACCCCGGCGATCGCGGCGACGAGCACCACGACCACGATCGGTGTGACCGGGATCGAGACACTCGCGGCGAACGAGTCGGGGAGGGCTGCCACGACACCGGCGCCGAACAGCAGGCCGAGGCCGACGCCGAGTGCGGCGCCGAAGGTGGCGACCAACGCCGCCTCGTAGCGCACCATCCGGCGCAGCTGGCGACGCGACATGCCGACCGCTCGAACGAGCCCGAGCTCCCGGGTCCGCTCGAACACCGACAGCGCCATCGTGTTGGCGATCCCGATCAGGGCGATCACCACGGCAAGTGTGGTGAGCACATTGACCATTGCCAGGATGGCGTCGACCATGCCCTCGATCCGCTGACGGAACTCGTCGGCGGTCTCGGTGATCGCATGCGGGTACTCGTCGGTGAGGCCGGCGAACATGGCGTCCACGTCTGCCTGGGCGGCACCGTCGGCAACCGAGACGGCGACCCACTCGACGGTGTCGGACTGCCCGAGCTCGGCGAGCATGCTGGTGTCGAACAGGTAGTCCTCGGTCAGGAGCGCCTGGTCGTCGAACAGTCCGACGACGGTGGCATCGGCGCTCGAGCCGTTGGCGGCCTCGACGGTGATCGCATCGCCGATGCCGGCGCCGATCGCCGTCGCCTCGTCGACCGACAACACCACCGGGTGGGCGACGGTGGTGTCGAAGCCACCCGCCTGGACATCGAGGTCGAACAGAGCATCCATGGCCTCGAAGTCGAGGGCGACGACGTCACTGACCGTGCCGTCGACGCGTGCTTCGAAATGGCTGAACCCGGCGACCGCGTCGACGACGCCGGATTGGCGCAGATCACTGACCACGCTCGCCGGGAACTCGACGTCCTCGAGCTCGTCGGTGACGAAGTAGTCGGCCTTGGCCGACCGCTCGAACGAGGAGCCGACGGTCGCCTTCACCGACTGGCCGACCACGAGCGCGGTCGACACCAGCGCCAGGCCGATCATCAGCGCGGCCGAGGTCGTCGCCGTCCGGCGTGGATCGCGGGCGGCGTTCCTGCGTGCCATGCCGCCGGCGACGCCGGCGATGCGCATCGGCCATCCGAACACACCGGTGACGAAGCGAACCGCGAGCGGGCTGAGCATGGCGACGCCGAGGAAGATCGCGATCGCTCCAAGAGCCAGGGCGACGACGGTGGCCGTGGTCGATCCGACTCCGGCGAGACCGCAGAGGCCCGCCGCCAGACCGGCGCCGAACAGGCCGACACCGGCGACCATCCGCCTGCGCGAGCCGACGCCTCCGGCTGCGGCGCCACCCGTGAGGAGCGCGATCGGCGACACCGTCGCCGCCCGGCGAGCAGGTCCGATCGCTGCCAGGAGGGTGACGCCGATCCCGACCACGACCGCCGTGACGACCGTGCGCGTGGCGATGATCAGCGGGTAGTCGACGAGGTCGACACCCATCAGGCCGAACAGGGCCTCGATCCCCTTGGTGACACCGACGCCGCCGACGATGCCGCCGGCCGAGGCGATGCTGCCGATGGCCAGTGCCTCGACCAGCACGGAACGCCGCAACTGGCTCGGATCGGCTCCGACGGTGCGCAACAGCGCCAGCTCGCGGGTGCGTTGCCCCAGCACGATGCCGAACGTGTTGTAGATGATGAAGATCGACACGAACAGTGCGACCCCGCCGAATCCCAAGAGGATGTTGCGGACGACGTCGATCTCGTTCGTGAACTCCGATGCGGTCTCGTCGAGCACGGTGGCGTGGTCGACGACCTCGGAGGTGGGCACCGCCGCGGCGACGGCCGCCTGGACGTCGGCGACATCGGCACCATCGGCGACCTGCACCGAGATGGTGTTGATGCCGTCGACGCCGAACAACTCGCTCGCCTGGGCGGTGTTCATCTGCATCAGCACGGCGCCGAGCGTCGAGTTGTCGGCGCCGAACGAGGACGTGCCCGACAAGGTCAGGTCGACGCGGCCACTGGGAATCATCACCTCGTACGTGTCGCCGATCACGAAGCCGTGCTTGGCCGCCGAATCGACGTCGATCGTGAACTCGCCGACTTCGGGCGGGGATCCGTCGACCATCGAGAAGGCGCTGAGCTGCTCGTTGTCGATCCAGTTGAATGCCAGCTGCGGTGGTCCGTTGATGCTGATCGTGCCGCCGTCGGGTTTGATCGGGCGCACGGCGTTGTCGCCCGCTTCGATCACGGCGACGGCGTCGGCGACGCCTTCCACACCGGCGACGGTGTCGACGGTCGCGGCGGTGAGCGGCGGGTCCTCACCGAACTCGGCGACATTGCGGACTTCGAGGTCGACGCCCGCGGTGACCTCTTCGGACACGCCGACGAAGCTGCTGTTGAGGCCGTCCCCGAGCACGAATGCCGAGACGACGAAGCTGACGGCGAGCATGACGCCGAAGGTGGTGAGGGCGAAACGAATCTTGTTCGCCATGAGGTTCTTGAGGGTGAGGGAGAGCATGTCCGGGTTCCGATCTGTGTGTCATCGACGATTCAGTGGGTCAGCCGGCGCATGTGTTCGAGCACGGCATCAGGGGTCGGGTCGGCGAGCTGGTCGGTGATCCGACCGTCGGCGAGGAAGACGACGCGGTTCGAGTAGCTCGCGGCTACCGGGTCGTGGGTGACCATCACGATCGTCTGGCCGAGCTCGCGCACGGCGTGACGCATGAAGGCGAGGATCTCGGCGCCGGTCGCGCTGTCGAGGTTGCCGGTCGGCTCGTCGGCGAAGACGATCTCCGGGCTGCTCGCCAGCGCACGCGCCACGGCGACGCGCTGTTGCTGCCCACCCGACAGTTCGTTGGGCCGGTGCTCGAGACGATTCGACAGTCCCACGGTCTCGACGACGTGGTCGACCCACGCCCGGTCAGGCTTGCGGCCGGCGAGATCCATCGGGAGCGTGATGTTCTCGATCGCCGTCAGCGTCGGGACGAGGTTGAAGGCCTGGAAGATGAAGCCGAGCCGATCGCGGCGCAAGCGGGTGAGCTGGCGCTCGCTGGCTGTGGTGATGTCGAGCTCGCCGATCGTGACCGATCCGCCGGTGAGACGGTCGAGTCCGGCCATGCAGTGCATGAGCGTCGACTTGCCCGAGCCGGAGGGGCCCATGATGGCGGTGAACTGGCCGGCGGCGAAGTCGATGTCGACCCCGTCGAGGGCGAGCACCCGCGTGTCGCCGGATCCGTAGACCTTGGTGGCGCCGCGAGCTGATGCTGCGGCGGTCGTGCTGCGGACCGGGTAGGGAGCGGTGTGAAGGAGTGTCATGGTGAGTGCTTTCTCGTGTGTGGTTGCGGTTGGCGTTGCTGGTTGGGGTCGGTCACGGTTGGCGGATCCGCCAGCAGGCGAGTCGACGCGCCATCCGGTGAGACCGCTCGCGGTCCGCGGCGTCGAGCGCGGCGCGGACGCGTGAGTGGTGGTTGGCGTTGGCCAGGTTGAAGTTGGTGACTGGGTCGAGGATCATGGCGATGCCTTTCGTGGATGTCGTATGGGGACCCTCTCGACGGTAAGGAAACGTGGCGTCGAGATCGTCCGGCGATCGCCTGATCGCGGGTCCTCCTCACGGCGGGCAATGGCGGCCATGAGGACCGGGTCCGGGTCATCAATTCGGCGGAGGGGACGTCATCCCAATGCCGGACGATCACCGCCGGCGGGCACGGTACGGTCGGCTCATGATCCGACGGTGGGGCCACCGGTGAGCGAACGTCGGCACTGGTCGCGCGACCCGCAGTTGCTGCTCGATCTGCTCGTCGTCGTGGTGATCACCGTGCTCGCGTTGGCCGATGTCGCCTCGTCGTCAGCCGAGGACATGCCGGGCGAACGCACCGCCGACGGCCTCGCGTATGCACTCGTCGTCGCAGCCTGCGTCAGCATGATGTGGCGGCGTCGGACACCAGTGCTGGTGCTGACGATCGTGACCGCCGCCCTCGTCACCTTCTGGCTACGCGATCACGGGGCCTACCTGTCGGTGCTCGGCCTGCCGGCGCTGTATGCCGCCGCCGCGCATGCCGAGCATCGGACGCGTGCCTGGTGGGCGATGGCGGGGTCGTGCGTGGTGCTGATGGTGGTGGCCGGCCTGACATTGCTCGATCGCCCCGACGGATTCGCCTACCCGACCGCACTCAGCATGTCCGGCTTCCTGATCGCGGCGGTCGTCGCCGGGGTGATCATCCGCAATCGGGAGCGGATCTTCGTCGACACCGAACGCCGCGCCGCAGCGGCCGAGGCCGACCGCGTGGCAGAAGCGCAGCGGGCGGTGCTCAGCGAGCGCAGCCGGATCGCCCGCGAGATGCACGACGTGGTGGCCCACAGCATGAGCGTGATCGCCGTCCAGGCCGCGGCCGGACGAGAGATCGTCCACGTCAATCCCGACAAGGCGGCCGAGGTGTTCGCCAGCATCGAGAGTGTCGGACGTGAGTCGCTCACCGAACTGCGACGGATGCTCGGCGTGCTGCGCGAGACGGGCGACGAGGCGGCCTCGTTGACACCGCAGCCCGGCATCGTCGACATCGCCGCTGCCGTCGACCAGTCGACCGCAACGGGCGTTCCGACGGTGCTGGTGATCGAGGGCGGGCAACGGCCCCTCGGACCGGGCATCGAGCTCGCCGGCTTCCGGATCGTGCAGGAGGCGCTGACCAATGTTCGCAAGCACGCCGGGGGCTCGGCCTCGGCCACCGTGCGGCTCGTCTACGGCGCTCGCGATCTCGTGATCGAGGTCACCGACGACGGACGTGGGGCGGCGACCTCGCTGGCCCCACTCGGCGGTGGCCACGGTCTGATCGGCATGCGCGAGCGGGTCGAGATCTACGGCGGCGAGCTCTCCGCCGGCCCACGACCGGGCGGCGGGTACGCGGTTCGCGCCACGCTCCCGATCGTCGATGCCGATCGGAAGCGTCGTCTCACACCCGACGCGCCACCGACGGAGACGACGTCGTGACGATCCGAGTGGCAATCGTCGACGATCAGGCGCTGATCCGCGACGGCTTCGCGATGATCCTCGATGCTCAGCCCGACATCGACGTCGTCGGTGACGCCGAGAACGGCCGGCTCGGTGTGGAGCTCTGCCAACGCACACGACCCGATGTGGTCCTGATGGATATCCGCATGCCAGTGCTCGATGGCATCGAGGCGACGCGGTTGATCGCCGCCGATGAGTCCGACACCAAGGTGCTCGTGCTCACCACCTTCGACCTCGACGAGTACGTGTTCGCCGCCATGCGAGCCGGAGCGAGCGGCTACCTCCTCAAGGACACGCCCGCCAAGGAGCTGGTCGCCGCCGTTCGGGTGATCGCCCAGGGCGAGGCGCTGCTCTCGCCATCGGTCACCAAGCGATTGATCGAGGAGTTCACGCGTCAGCCCGAGCCCGAGACGGCCACCGCGTCTCTGCCCGACGACCTCACCGATCGTGAGCGTGAGGCGCTGGTGCTGCTCGCCCACGGTCTCAGCAACCGCGAGATCGCCGCCCAGATGTACATCGGTGAGGCCACCGCCAAGACCCACGTCAGCCGCCTGTTGACCAAGCTCGGTGTGCGCGACCGAGTCCAAGCCGTGGTGCTCGCCTACGAGACCGGCCTCGTGAAACCCGGCGCCCCTCCGACGAGCCAGCAGGCGTAGGACTCCGATCTAGCGTTCGGAACCGGCGCCGGCCTGCAAGCCGCGCGGCGAGCTCGAGCATTCGCGTTCGTAGAGCTTCGGGCTCGAGCACGCGGAAGTCGACGTCGAGCACGGCGATGTGGATCGCCAGGCTGTCGAGTTGGTCGGCGCCGGTGGTGAGCAGCGTCGTGTCATCGTCGATCGCCTCCAGCACGGCGACGCTGGCGGGGACCATCTCGGCGATGCGGTCGACCGGAGCAGCGAGCTCGACTCGCGCTTGGTGCCGGTAAGGAGCGGTGCTGATCGATCGCTGGACGAGCGCCACCGCGTCGGGTGGGTCGGTCACGACGAACCGGTGCCCGGTCGGTTCCGCCGATTCGATCCGATCGACCCGCCAGGTGCGCCAGTCATCGTGGCGGGCGTCGCGGGCCACGAGGTACCAACGGCGGCCGATGCTCACGACACGATGGGGGAGCAGCCGGCGCTCGGTGACCCGACCGTTGCGATCGCGGTACTTGACGGCGAGCTCATCGGATGCTCGGCAGGCCGCACTCACCGTGCGCAGCACGGCGCTGTCGACGTCGTCGATCGGCGGCCGCACGCGGATCACGGTCGACGAGAGGGCGATGTCGCGCCGCAGGTGCGACGGCAACATCTGTTCCAGCTTGGCGATCGCCCGCTGAGCGGCGTCGCCGATGCCCTGACCGTCGGCGGCTCGCGTCAGCACCGCCAGCGCGAACACCTCATCGGTGTCGAGCATCAGCGGCGGTACGGCGCTGCCACCGACGCCGAGCCGGTAGCCACCGGCCGACCCGGCATCGGAATCGATCGGATAGCCGAGCTGCCGCAGGCGGTCGACGTCGCGGCGCACGGTGCGGACCGTGACGCCGAGGTGAGCGGCCAGCTCGGGACCGCTCCAGAACGGACGCGACTGCAATGCGGCGAGCACGGCCAGCAGGCGCCCGGTGGTTTCCGACACGGCGACCAGTCTTGCACGAATGAGGACAGAATCGGTCCTGTTTGATGGGTAGCTTGCCGACATGAACACGACAGCGATCGAGATCGATTGGAACCACGAGCTCGTCGACCAGCTGGGATGGCATTGGGATCATCACCTCCGGCCGCGCCTCGACGACCTGACGGACGACGAGTACCTCTGGGAGCCGGTCGCCGGCTGCTGGAGCCTGCGACCGCGCGACGAGGCGACGTCATCGATGGCCGCCGGCGCCGGCGACGTGGTCGCCGACTTCGAGTACCCGGAGCCGCAGCCGGCGCCGTTCACCACCATCGCCTGGAGAATGGGCCACATCGCGATCGGCGTGCTCGGCATGCGCGCCGCCAATCACTTCGGCGAGCCCGGCAGCGTCGAGTATCCGACCACTGATTGGCCGTTGACCGCCGCCGGCGGGCTCGAGCTGCTCGATCGTCACTACGACCGGTGGATGACCGGTGTGAGGTCGCTCGGTGCCGATGGATTGGGCAAGCCGTGCGGGCCGGCGGAAGGACCGTTCGCGGAGTACCCGATGGCGGCGCTCGTGCTGCACATCTCGCGAGAGGTCATCCACCACGGCTCGGAGCTGTGCCTGATGCGCGATCTCTACCGCACGATGGGAGCGGGCTCGTGAGCCGCGCCGTCCAGGTCGTCGTCGACTGCCACGATCCGCACGCCCTCAACCGCTTCTGGGCGGAGCTGATGGAGTACGAGATCGAGGACCACCACGACATGATCGAGCAGTTGATCGCTGCCGGTCAGCTGAGCGACGACGACACGGTCGTGCTCGACGGCCGGAGGGCGTTCACCACAGCCGCGGCTTGCAAGGATGCGTCTGGCGTCGGTCCGAGGATGCTGTTCCAACAGGTACCGGAGGGCAAGCAGGTCAAGAACCGCGTCCATCTCGACGTTCGCACCGGCGATGACCGCGATGCCGTCGTCGCTCGCTGCATCGAGCTGGGAGCGACCAAGTTGTGGGACGGGCAGCAGGGCCCGCAGACGTGGGTGACGATGGCCGATATCGAGGGCAACGAGTTCTGCGTCTCCTGACGGGCGCCGGCGCCGGTGACGATCGATGATGGTCGCATGATCGAGAACGACATCGCCGCGGCAACGGCCTTCATGGCCGCGCACGCGCGCCTGCTCGACCGCCGCCGGCTGGACGTGCTGGTCGGTCGCGCCGAGCCGTCCGAGGTGCTCGGCGCGCTCGACGCCTATCGCAACCCCGATGGCGGATACGGCTGGGGGCTCGAGCCCGACCTCCGGTCGCCGGAGAGCCAGCCGGCCGGCGCGCTGCATGCGCTCGAGGTGTTCGCCGAGGTCGGCCCGGCGACGTCTCCGCGGGCGCTCGAGCTCTGCGACTGGTTGGTCACGGCGACGCTCCCCGACGGCGGATTGCCGTTCGCTCGGCGCGTCACCGATCCGGCGGGGTGTGCCCCGTTCTGGGCCGGGGCCGACCCGGACGCCTCGTCGCTCCACATCACCTCGGCGGTGTGTGGCATGGCGCACCGGGTCGCCGGTCACGACGCGGCGGTGGCGTCGCATACGTGGCTCGCGTCGGCCACCGAGTTCTGTATCGATCGGATCGAGCAGTTGTCAGCTGCCCCGCATGCGATCGAGCTGATGTACATCCTCCACCTGCTCGATGCCCTCACCGACTCCTGTCCGCGAGCGCGGGCTCTGCTCGAGCGTGTCGCCGCCGACCACCTACCGCGGGACGGCACGGTCCACGTCGCCGGCGGGCGCGACGACGAGTGCCTGCGCCCGCTCGACTACTCACCTCTGCCGGATCGTCCATTGCGGGCGTTGATCGACGCCGATGCCGTCGCCGCCGACGTCGCCCGCTGGGAGTCGCTCCGGCAGGACGACGGTGGTTGGGTGGTCGACTTCGACAGCTCGTCGCCGATCGCCGCCCTCGAGTGGCGCGGCTACGCCACCGTCCGTGCCATCACCCTGCTGCGCGACAACCGGTCCTGACCCCTGATTCACATCGGCTGGGGCACGATCCGCAGGTACGGCTTCAACGCCTTCCACCCGTCGGGGAAGCGCTGCCGGGCCTCGTCGTCGGAGACCGCCGGGATGATGATCACGTCGTCGCCCTGCTTCCAGTTCACGGGCGTCGAGACCTTGTGGTTGGCGGTCAGCTGGAGCGAGTCGATCACGCGCAGGATCTCGTCGAAGTTGCGACCGGTGCTCATCGGATAGGTGATCGTCAGCTTGACCTTCTTGTCGGGCCCGATCACGAACACGCTGCGCACCGTCGCCGTGTCGCTGGCGTTGGGATGGATCATCCCGTACAGGTCGAGACACCTCCGGTCCGGAGTCGGCGATCATCGGGAAGTTCGGGGCGTGACCCTGGGTCTCCTCGATGTCGTGTGCCCAACGCACGTGTGCGTCGAGCGGATCGACGCTGAGGCCGATCACCTTGACGCCGCGCCGATCGAACTCGTGCTTGATCCGGGCGACCTCGCCGAGCTCGGTGGTGCACACCGGCGTGAAGTCCTTCGGATGGGAGAACAGCACGCCCCAGGAGTCGCCGAGCCATTCGTGGAACCGGATCGTGCCGGTGGTGGTCTCGGCGCTGAAGTCGGGCGCCTCGTCGCCCAGCTGCAGTGCGGCTGCCGCTGGTGATGTCTTCGTCACGCGAGTCTCCTCTGTTCGGTGGAGCCCTCGTGGACCCGTCGACGACGACTCTGGCGGTCGACGGTTCCGGACCGGTTCCCGATCGGTAGAGGTCAGCCGGCGAGGTCGACTGTGGCCGCGACGTCGCGACCCGAGCCCAGGGTGAGCTCGACGATCTCCGCCACCGGCATCTGTGCCGCGTGTTCGAATCGTGCGGCGACCGCGTGCCTCGCCGAGCCGTTCGCGGCAGGCTGCGAGTGTGCCGTCGACCTCTGCCACGTCGCGGGAGACGGCACCGAGCCGGATGCGCTCCCGGAGCGTGCCGGCGCAGGCGAGCAGCGTGGCGGCGTCGAGGTCGCGACGATCGCTGGACGCGAACGATGGGCCATGCCCTCCAGCACCTCGGCCAGCCCTGCCTCGTCGCCCGAGCTCGTGGCGCAACACCAGCGCGTCGCAGGTACAGCCGGGAGGCGCCCGTGGAGTCGCCCTGCGGCGGCGGCCACGGTCGCCAGGTTCTTGTACGTCGAAGCGGTGCAGCGTCGATCGCCGATCGCCCGGAGCTCGACGAGCGCCTCTCGTACGTCTGCGGCGGCGCCGGCCAGGTCACCCGAGATCCGGGCGATGTCGGCGACGGTGGTCTGCACGTGGGCGATCGACGCCGGGTCGTCGAGGTCGTGCCAGATCGCGAGCGCCCGCCGGCACAGCAGTGCCGCCTCGCCGTCGTCGCCGAGATGGTGCAGCGAGACCGCCAGGTGGCGTAGCGCGGTGGCCTCGCCACGGCGACTGCCGAGACCGGTCAGGATCGCCAACTCCTCGCGGTTGATCTCAGCCGCACGGGCATGATCGCCGCGCCGGCCGGCGACGAAGCCGAGCCGGTCGAGCAGGCGGGCGATCGCCACGCCGTCGTCGAGCCGGCGGGCGATCTCGAGCCCTTCGTCGAGCACGAGCTCGGCCTCGTCGAGCTGACCCTGGTTGCCCAGCGCCAGCCCGAGCGCGGCCAGCGCCTCGGCGAGGCCGAGCTCGTCACCGATCGTCGCTGGGCGGCGACGGCCTCGATCGCCTGCGGAACGGTGCGCGCGCGCCTCGCCGGCATTGCCGCTCATCGCCGCCGACGCCGTCATCGCCCACGCCCTCAACGTCGGCCGGGTACGGCGACGTCGAGCACGGAGCAGATCGTCGATGTACTCGACGCCCTGCCGCTCACGCCACCGGGCATCCCAGTACGGCCAGAGGGCGACGGCGAGCCGCGAGCCCGAACGCGGGGTCGTGGGCGGCAGCCCACGCCAGCGCGGCGTGCAGGTTCGGCTCCTCGAGCTCGAGCCGATGCGCGCCACGTGCGCTCCTGCGGTCCGTACAGGTCGGCGCCGCCCTCGTCGGCCAGGGCCAGGAAGAACTCGGCATGGGCGCGGCGTGCCGACTCGCTTCCTCGCCCGACTCCGCCAGCCGCTCGACGGCGAACAGCCGCAGCGTCTCCAGCAGTCGGTACCGCGACGAGCCCGAGAGCGACTGGTCGCGGACGAGCAGCGAGTGGTCGATCAGGGTCGTCAGGTCGGTCGAGCACCGTGCGGCGGTGCGTCTGGACACGAGGAGCACACGGCCTCCGCCGCGGCGAGCGTGAGCGACGAGGCGAACACGCCGAGCCGGGCGAAGTCGACTGCGCCGACGGTGCGAGCAGCTCGTAGCTCCACTGCACCATCTCGCCGAGCGTTCGCTGGCGCGGCGACGACCGTCGAGGCCGGCCCACGGAACGCCAGCTGGTCCTGAGTCGGGCGATGATCTCATCGGCGTCCATCACCCTCAGCTGGCTCGCCGCCAGCTCGATCGGCGAGCGGCAGACCGTCGAGTCGGCGGCAGATCTCGAGCGCGTGCTCGACTCGAATCTCGGGCGTCGTCGAGCCGGTGAGGCGGGCGCGGTCCGCGAAGAGCTGCGCCGCGTCGGCGTCCGGCAAGCGGTTGGATCGGGCGCACGAACTCGCCGTCGACACCGAGCGGGCGGCGGCTGGTGGCGAGCACCCGTGCGTTGCGCGCGGCGCCGAGCACGGCGACCGTCGTCGCCGCCACCGACTCGACGATGTGCTCGCAGTTGTCGAGCACGACCAGGCATGACGGCGCGGTGCGAGAGTGCGGCGACGAGTGCCGTCAGCTCGTCGGGCGCATGGCGCATGTCGATCGCCATTGCTGTCGCGATCGCCAGCGGTACGAGGTCGGGATCGTGCACCGCGGCGAGGTCGACGATCCACACGCCACCAGGGAAGCGGTCGCCCGAGACGCGCGCCGACCTCCTGCGCGAGGCGGGTCTTGCCGATGCCGCCCGGGCCGGTCAGCGTCACCAACCGGTTGTCGCCGATCGCCTTGGCGACCGCATCGAGCTCGTGCTCGCGCCCGATGAACGAGCTCATGGTCATCGGCATGTTGCCGGCCGGTCGGCGACCGCTGGTCGGCGGTGGTTCGCCGATCGAGCGCCGGGTCGTGGCGCAGGATCGCCGCCTCCAACTGGCGAAGTTCGGCTGCCGGCTCGACCCCGATCTCGTCGGCGAGGAACTGGCGATGCCGCTCGAACACCCGGAGCGCCTCGACCTGGCGCCCACTCCGGTACAAGGCCAGCATCAGGCAGCGACGTCAGTCGCTCGCGCAGTGGATGCTCGTCGACCAGTTCCGTGAGTGGGCCGATCGCCGGCCGCGTGGTGTCCGCTGTCGAGTTGCGCCTCGATCCTCGATTCGATGGCGAACAGGCGCAGCTCCTCGAGCCGCGCCCGCTCGGGAGCGACGAACGACAGGTCGGCGAGATCTGCCAGCAGGTCGCCGCGCCAGAGCGCGAGCCCGCCGGCGTAGTCACCGGTGGCGACCAGTCGCTCGAACCGTCGGCTGTCGACTGGTCGGCCTCGACCTCGAGCACATAGCCACCGCCCGCCGTGCGGAGCATGTCGGCAGGAAGGAGCCTTCGAAGTTCCGAGACGTACTTCTGAAGCGTCTTGCCGGCGGTTGCCGGTGGATGCCCGTCCCACACGTCCTCGATCATCCGCTCGGCAGCGACGACGCGCCCGGCATCGAGCAGCAGCCTCGCCAGCACAGCGCGTTGGCGCGGACCTCCCAACGTCACCGGCTCGCCGGCGACCACCACCTCGATCGGCCCGAGGATCCCGAACTCGACCATCCAACCCCTCCACCACCAAGCGTAGGTCCGCCAACCCGACCCGTGCCGAAGAGATCCAGGGAGCTGCTACGGACCGGCGCGACGGGTTGATCTGTCGCCAGGCGCAAGTACAATACGGTGCTCGACAGAACGCACGCCGATCGGGCATTCTGCGCTCGTGACAGTCTCACGAACGGGATTGGTCGCCTTCGTTTGGAGGGGCGATCCGCATCAGACTCCTCAGCGAAACTCGGAACTACGAACGCCTACGCCCAATCGCAGAAGCGCTCGCCGCCATCGGCGTCGCGGTTGAGCATGTGCTCTACAACGATGCGATCCGCGAGGCCGTGATGGAACGACTTGTTCGCGTCGACGGCGTGCTGGTGTGGGTCGATCCGATCACCGGTAACGAGGATCGGTCCGTGCTCGATGGCGTCCTTCGTGAGGTGGCGTCGAGCGGCGTGTGGGTGAGCGCCCACCCCGATGTGATCGAGAAGATGGGCACGAAAGAGGTGCTGTATCGCACGAAGCACCTCAGTTGGGGAACGGACACGCACTTCTACACATTGGCGGCAGTCGTTGCGAGAACAGTTCCCACACAATCTGGACAGCGGTCCTCGCGTCCTGAAGCCGACCCGTGGCAACGGCGGTCACGGGGTCTGGAAGGTGGCGATGCAGCGGCCAGCCGACGACACCGCGAGTGGCCCCCGGACCGAGGCCGTCGTACAGATCCAGCACGCTGCGCCGAGAGACGACATCACGGAGGACGTTGATCTCGGTGCGTTCATGGCAAGGTGGGATGGGTTCTTCGTCGACGGCGGAGGACTCATCGACCAGCCATTCGTGTCCCGCGTGAGCGACGGCATGATCCGCGTATACCTCGTGCGTGATCAAGTGGTTGGCTTCGCACTCCAGCAACCGGACCCGGCGATGGACCCAGACCGGGTGCTCGGACTGCCTTCGGGCAAGACGATGTTCAACGAGGACTATCCGGCGTTCGGAAGCTTCGCGCCCAACTGGAACGAGACTGGCTGCCCGGCCTGCTCGCATCCACAGAGGTGTCGCCAGACGATCTCCCGCTCATCTGGGACGCCGACTTCCTCTACGGCGAGACGAGCCGACGCCTACCTGCTGTGCGAGATCAACGTGAGCTCCGTACTGCCATTCCCGCCACATGCCCCATCGGCGCTCGCTCGGGCCATCGAGACGCGACTCACGATCACCGGCTGACAAGCGCAGATCTGCCGATCTGCGCTTGCCGTGACGCGCCAGATCGGGCATTCGGAGTCTTCACGTTGCAGCGTGGTGACGCTGTTATTGCGTCGAAGTATTGTGCGCCACGCTCGCAAACGGGCGGGCGGATAGACCACAGGAGAAGACATGAGGAAGCTGATTGGCATGGCGACGATCGTCGTTGCCGGAGTGAGCGTGGGCGGGACCGCCTTCGCCGGAGAAGGGACAGGCGGGCCGAACCCCAAGCCGACCCCGATCGACGTATACAACGGCCGGTTCGATCTGCTCGTTCAGCGGGCAGAACGACGTTCCCGAGGGCGACCTTATTCCGCCGAACCGAACGATCCCAACAGCCCGCTGGTGATCGACCCGCTCTCGGTCGGACGGGTGCAGTCGTGGGGCCAGACCCTCAACCTGGCCGCTGCGACCTTCCTGCCGGAAGGCACCAAGGGCAAGTCGGCGCTGACCGGAAACATCCATGCGTTCGGCCCCGGCGCTTCCTGCCGCGGCTAACGCCAGCACTGGCGGCTGATCGAATCCCTCGTCCCGCCGAGGGACAAGCGAAGGAGCCCCGCTTCGGCGGGGGCTCCTTCGCATCTGCGGCACTCGACGAGGTGGAGCGGCTCACCGGGCAGTCGTAAACCTCGTGCTCGGGCACGTCACCGCGTGCTGGGTTGACGTCGTGGCGCGAAGGTCGGGTGGCTAGGCGGCGCGGGGTCTCGCGCGGCGGCGATGTTGTTCGTCGGGGTGGACCCAGCCGAGGCCGATCCAGTCTCGGTTGAGTGGGGTGCCCTCGGGGTGTTCGTACGGCCGGCTCGGTGTCGGCGGTGGACCGGTGGGTTGTGTCGGTCGGCCGTTGCTGTCGAGTGGTCGTCCGTGTTCGTCGGTGAAGACGACGCCGTCCGGCTGGTCGGCGTTGCCGGCGATGCCGAGCTTGTTGCGGTGGTGCAACCGGTCGTGGCGCGGGCAGAGGCTCAACAGGTTCCAAGTGTCGGTCGGGCCGCCGTCTTTCCAGTGCCAGATGTGGTGGACCTCGACGAAGCGGTCGGCGGTGCAGCCCGGGACCCGGCAGCCACGATCGCGCTTCATCACCGCGCGGCGGGTGCGTTCCGGGACGATGTGCTGGGCACGTCCGAGGTTGAACGGGACGCCGTCGCGTTCCCACACCGGTTGCACGACCGCGTCGCAGAGGATCTGGTCGCGCAGCGTGTCGGGCACGCGCCAGCCGCCGGTGAGCGTGGTGTCGGCGTTGGCGTCGAGATGGAGCCACAGCCGGTAGTGGTCGCGACGCGACTTGGATGGCAGGTTGGCGAGGTACCGGCGGGCGAGCTCGACCAACGCCTCGGCCGTGGTCACGTCGGTGCGGCCACCTCGGAACAGGTCGTCCTTGACTTCGTTGATGGCGGCGTCGATGACGCTGCCGTCGACATTGGACATCTCGCCGTTGATCCGCCACCGCCCATGATCGGTGCAACCGGTCGACAGCCGATCCTGAGGCTCGGTCGTCGCCGTCGTCGTTGTCGCCACCCTCGAAGTGCTCGGAGCGCATCATTCGTCGCAGCTGGTGCACGGTGGCGGCTTTGGCGAAATCGACGACGTTGGCGTCAGCCCACGCTGGAGCACCTGTGACCACCACCGACACCTGATCGAGCGACAGTTCACCGGCATCGAAGGCATCGGTCACGCGCGGGAACGAGCTGCGGCGTTCGGCAACGGCGACGATCTGGCGGGCGTGTGCAGCGGAGAGGCCCATCCGCCACGCCAACCATTGAGCGGGACTGTGAATGCGAGCGCCGCGCCATTCGCCGGTCTCCAAGGCGTGTTCGACGAGGGCCACCAAGCGAGCGTTGACGACGTTCAGCGTGCCGGCCAGCTCGGCGATCTCATCCTCGACGTCGATCATCAGGGAATCGTACATATGTTCGATCACGAATGCAACACCGCAGCTCAGAGCTACTACAGATCACAGCGATGCGTTGATCGGAAAGGCAGATCGCGCCGGCGATCGACGCCCGATCAGGCGCAGCGGGCGAAGCGCTCGCCGCACTCGCGGACTCGTTCGGCGAGCTCGGGTGGGGTGATCACCTCGAAGTCGGCGCCGAGCGCGGAGAGGGCGAGGACGGGCCAGTCGAGCGAATCGACCTCCATCGTGAAGCGAGTGCGACCGGGATCGTCGGTGGCGTCGATCGTGGCCCATTGACCGACGACTTCGCCGACGCGCTCGATCGGGGCGTACGCGATGACCTCCACGTGATGGACGTTGCGAATCGATTGGATCCGGCCGCGGACGTAGGCGGCGAGGTCGTCGGCAGGCAGGGCCCGCGGATCGAACGTGTTGCGCGTCGGCTCGGGCTCGCTGAGACGATCGACGCGGAACGTGCGCCAGTCCTTGCGGTCGAGGTCGTAGGCGACGAGGTACCAGCGGCTCGCCAGCGCCACCAACCGGTACGGCTCGACGTATCGATGCGAGGCGGTGGTGTCGGCGGCGGAGTAGTCGAACCTCAGCCGCACGCTGTCGCGGCACGCCTGGGCGACGCGTCCGAGCACGTCGGCCGACAGCTCGCCCTGGGCGCCGCCGTGCCAACGTGCGCCGACCGTGACGTCGCCCACCAACTGGACGCGCCCGCGCAGGTTTGCCGGCAGCATCGCCACGACTTTTGCGAGCGCGCTGACCGACGCCTCGGCGACGTCGGTGTGGATGCTGTGGGCGGCGCCGTGCAACCCGACGGCGAGCGCGATCGCCTCGCGCTCGTCGAGCAGCAGCGGGGGCATGGTGGAGCCGGCCGCCAGCTCGTAGCCGCCGTCGACACCACGACTCGACTCGACGGGATAGCCGAGCTGGCGGAGCCGGTCGACGTCGCGGCGCAGGGTGCGATGTGACACCTCGAGCCGGTCGGCGAGCTCGGAGCCCGGCCAATGACGGTGGTGCTGCAAGCAGCGAGAGCAGTCGCAGGAGTCGTGAGCTGGTGTTGGACACGTTCTCAGCCTCGTTGGAATAGCGGACAGAAACTGACCGGATCATAGATCATCATGATTTCCAGGTCACTCACACGAAGGAGATCAGCCATGACTGTCACCGACACCATCGACATCGACAGAACGACCCCGGTCACCCTGAGCCAGGAACGCCGCGACCTGCTCGAGACGCTGCGCAACCAGCGTCAGTTCCTCAAGGGCACGATCCGCGATCTGTCCGACGAGCAGGCCAACATCCACTCGACCGTGAGCGTGCTCACGCTGGGCGGGCTGATCAAGCACGTCACCCAGGTCGAGGCGCAATGGGCCCGGTTCGCACTCGAAGGTCCCGAAGCGTTCGCCGGCCAGGCATGGGTCGACGTCGACTGGGAAACGTTCGAGCAGAGCCTCACTGACGAGGTCACCGCAGCGTACGACGCGGGATTCTCGATGGCGCCGGGCGAGACGCTGGCCGGGTTGCTGGCCGAGTACGACGCCGTGGCGGCGGCCACCGACGAGCTGGTCGCGACGCTGCCCGACCTCGACCATTCGCACCCGCTGCCCAAGGCACCGTGGTTCGAGCAGGATGCGACGTGGTCGATGCGCCGTGTGTTCGTCCACATCCTCGCCGAGACGGCGCAACACTCAGGTCACGCCGACATCATCCGCGAGTCGATCGACGGCGCCAAGAGCATGGGCTGACCAGGGCCGTGGTTCATTCCGATCCGGGAGGGGTACAACACGATCCTGTATCCGTGGGCCGCGCCGATGATGCGAGCCGCACACCGGGCGCCCGATCACGAGGAGGGTCCATGCCCACCACATCACTCGAGGGGTGGCACATCGGTAGTGCCGAGGACGTCGACTGGGCGCCGTGGGGGGAGCACGGCGACGCCCGCGCCAAGGTGCTCGCCCACGCCGACGGTTACTTCGTCGCCGTCGTCGAGGCCGACGAGGGCTACACGGGCACACCGCACGAGCACGAGCACACCGAGTTCCTGTACGTGCTCGACGGCACGCTGAGGAATCAGGGCCGGACGATGCAGTCCGGTGACGCATACGCCGCTTCGATGGGATCGACCCACGTCGACTTCGTCGCCGAGACACCGAGCGCGGTACGTGAGCATCTTCCGCATCTGAGGGTCGGTGTTCGAGATGCAACTGGACCGCTTCTACGACGCCCTCAACACCGCGATCTTCCTGCCATGGGGCGGGAGCCGCCGGATCCGGCGGGCGTTGGTCGACAGCCTCGAGGTCTCGTCACGTGACCGTGTCGTCGAGCTCGGATGCGGTACCGGTCAGGTCACCGAGTTGCTGGTCGCCACCGGCGCCGAGGTGGTCGCCGTCGACCAGCTGCCGGCGATGCTGGTCGGCGCTCAACGCCGGGCACCCAGGCCCGCATCATCGAGGGCGATGCGATGTCTGCCGAGGTCGGTGGCGACTTCGACCGCGTCGTGCTGGCCTTCGTGCTCCACAACTTCGACGGAGGCGGGCGCGTCGATCTGCTTCGTCGCAGCCGATCGCTGCTCGCCGAGGAGGGATGGGTCGGCGTGCTCGAGTGGGGACTGCCGAACGGACGATGGAGGTCGGCCGCGTGGCGGTGGTTCCTGCACCGGCTCGAACCGTCCCCGAGCGTCGGCGAGATCCTGGACGGAGCGTTGATGGCCGACATCGCCGAATCCGGCCTGCGGGTCGTGAGCGGGCGACGCGTCGCCGGCGGGCGGGCGCGGGTGCTCGTGCTCGAGCACGCCTGACGGCGGTTACAGCGCGTCCTGTGGGGAGCGAGCGTGGGTCGTGCAACATCGACGGCGACGTCGTTGGCGCCGCCGACATCGCACGCCTCGGGACCGGCACCAGCGGGGACCGTCACGTCGACCTCGACCGTGCCGTCGACCACTCGCACCGGATGGGTGGGCTGGCACTCCTCCTTGACCGCCTCCCAACCGGTAGTCGAGGGCGAACGCCCACTGGTGTCCGGGGCACACGAGCTTGCCGTTGAGCACGACGCCCTTGGCGAGCTCGCGCTCGCGGTGGATGCAGATGTTGTCGAACGCGTAGAACGCTCCGTCGTGGGCGAGCACGAGCATCTCGCGGCCGTCGACGTCGACGACGACCTTCCTGCCTTGCGATGATCGCCGCAGCCGTCCCGACCGCGGTCCGAGCTCACTCGTGCACCTCGTCACGCCGTGTCGTCCTTCGCCAGCCAGACCTGCTTGAGCTTGTCGTAGACGCTGCTGCCCTCGTCGAGCCCGATCTGGTCGGGATCCCACGCGACGGTGACGTCGCCGTTGACGTAGGTCTGGCACGCCAGGCGGTACCCCTGATCGACAGCTCGCCGAGCCGCTCGCGCTCGCGGCGTCGCGGCGGCACGCAGTTCTCGGCGCCCGCCTCGACGCGCACCCGGTCGGTGCCGCAGTTGCCGCTGGCGCACTTGAACGGGATGCCGCAGTCGTTGCGGATCGCGACGCGCAGCAGGTTGACCTCGTCGCCATCGGCGAACTGTGACCTCGCGGCCGGTGGTCGAGAAGCGGATGGTCGGCATGCGGCCGCCGCGACTCGGCGCAGCCGTCAGGCGAGTGCCGGAGCGATCGGCGTCCTGGCGGCCAGCGGCGCTCGGGCGCGACGTAGTCGTCGTAGAGCGCCTTGGTGTACGAGAAGCGCGCCTCGGCGCCGTGGCGCACGAGCTGCAGGCAGCGCTGCTGCAGCTCGGGCGTGTCGGCGTGCTCGAGCACGATCTGGTAGCCGCGCTCGCCGTGGATCTCGTCGGAGATGATGTGCAGGTCGAAGAACTCGACCTCCTCCTCGGTGAAGCCGTACTTCTCGAGCAGCATCGGGTACTGGCGGCGGTAGATCGACGGCACCTGCGACTCGAGCCCGACGACCAGGGCGGCGGTGGCGACGGCGAAGTGCTCGCGCATCGCGACCGCATAGCACCAGCCCTGCAGGCCGCGGGTGACGGCGGTGGCGTTGTCGATGTCCATCACCCGCTCGCGGGTGGTGCCGCAGGCCTCGGCGAAGCGGATCAGCAGGTCGGTGTGGCGGACGTCGGCCGATCTCCTCCTCGTACATGTTCTGGAGCAGGAAGTCCTTGGCGTCGGTGGCGTGGTCGGGCATGTTGGCGTAGATGTAGCCGAGGTAGTCGGCGAACGGGCCCGACGTAGTGGTAGTGGTTCTCGGCCCAGCGGGCGAAGTGCTCGCGGCTCAGCTTGCCGTTGGCCCAGGCCTGCGAGAACGAGGCGTTCTTGCGCTCGCGGCCCTTGATGGCGTCCTCGAGGGCGGTGCGGAACTCCTGCTCGTTCAGCAGTTCGGCCATGATCGTGTGCTTCCAAGTCGGGTCAGGTCGGCCGGCGCCGACGGACGCGTTCGTATATTGTATACGACACGATCTGGCGAGACGCAAGGGGTCGTTCGACAGCCGGTCACGAGAGGGCAGCGATGGCGACGCAGGTGCTCGAGCATGGCGGTCACTCGAGTGGGTGCGGCGTGGGGTGCCGAGGTGGCGGCCGCCGACATCCGGTCCGGACGGCGCAGCGCTTCGCCGAGGACCTGCTGGCCTTCGGCACCCACGCCGACGTCGTCGTCGGTCGCGACGGCGTCGAGGCCGACCAGTGGTCGCAGATCTGGCCGGCGATCGAGGACTTCGCCTTCGAGGTCGACGAGCTGCGGGTCGATCGTCCTCGGCCGACGGCTTGATGGCGGTGGCGATCGTGCCGTGGAGCTCGATCGGCATCGACCGCCGACGGCACCCGCTTCGACCGACCCGGGCGGGCGACGATCGTGCTCGAACGCGACGTCGGCCGGACGCGCCGTGGCTCGGCACGCACACCCACTTCTCGCTGGCGCGCGGCGTTCCGTCGAGCACGCACGGCAGACGCCAGGCGATCCGATGACGGCGGTCGCCGAGTCGCCCACGAGCTGGCGGTGATGGCCGAGCAGGTCACGGCGCGCGGCGTGCGCGGCGTGGTGGCCGCCGCCGCGCCGCTGGCCGCCCAGGCCGGCGCCGCCGCGCTGCGCGACGGGGGCAACGCCTACGACGCGGCCGTCGCCGCGGCGCTGGCCGAGACCGTGCTGCTGCCGCCGAAGTGCGGCTTCGGCGGCGACCTGGTGGCGATCGTGGTGCCCGGCCGGGCCGCCGAGCCGGAGGCGCTGCTCGCGATCGGCGGGCGCGCCGGCGGGCCTCGCCGAGGTCGCCCGCGTCGGCGCGCTGGCGCGACGTCGGTCCCGACTCGGTCGGCCCGCCGGCCGCGGCCGCCGGCTACGCCGCGCTCGCCGATCGCGGCCGCCTCGGTCGCGGCTCGGCTGGCCGCGCCGGCGATCGCAGCTCGCCGACGACGGCTTCGCGTGGGCCGAGGTGTGCACGCGGCTGTCCGACGCAGGCCGCTGCACTGGTCGCCGAGATGCAACCCGGAGGGCTGCGTGTACTACCCGGACGGCAAGCCGATCGCCGCCGGCACGTCGTCCGCCTGCCGGGTCTGGCGCGCGGTGCTCGCGCGAGTGGGTCGAGCGCGGCGCGGCGCTGCTCGACGGGCCGGTGGGCGAGGCGATCGTCGCCGCCAGTCGCAGCCGAGGCGGAGCGCTGCGCGCCGACGACTTCGCGCTGCGCCGCGGCCGAGTGGGTGCGCGTGCGCCGATCGGCGTCGCCGGCGATCGCGACGCTGTGGGCGACGCCGGCGCCGACCCACGGCCCGGGGCTGCTCGACGGCCGTCGCCGACGTCGTCGCCGGCGGCGACGCCGGCCGGCCGGCGTGCACGCGCGCCGTGATGGCGGCGATCGAGCGTCAGCGTCGTCGCGCTCGGCGACCCGGCGGCACGTCGATGGTCGTCGGCCGCCGACGCCGACGGGCACGGTCGTCGTCGTCGTCCACTCCAACTCGTACCCGCGGTTCGGCAGCGGCATCGTCGTGCCCGAGTACGACCTGACGCTCGCCAACCGGGCCGGGCGCGGGTTCACGCCCGAGCCGGGCCACCCCAACTTTCCCGAGCGCCGGCCGGCGGCCGGCCACGACGCTGCACGCCTGGGCGGTGTCCGACGCACGCGGTGCCGCCGCGCTGGGTCGGCGGCACGCCGGGCGGCGTCAACCAGCTGCCGTGGAACGCCCAGACGCTGGCCCGGCTGCTGGCCGGCGAGGAGCGCCCGGGGGTGCTCGTCGCCGTCGCCGCTGTGGGAGTGGCTGCCCGACGACGACGGGCTGCGCATCGAGGCCGGCTTCGACGCCGACGACGGTCGAGGCGCTGACGGCTGCCGCGCCGGCGCGTCGTCACCGCCCCGCGATGGGGCTGCAAGTCGGCGCAGCAGGTCGTGCGCGTGCCCGCGCCCGGGCGAGGCCGTGGGAGGCCGCCGCCGACCCACGCACCGTCGGCGCTCGCCCTCGGCAGTCTGACGACGCGTGTCAGGCACGTCAGTCGGCCGCGGCAGATCCAGAGCAGGGCCAGCGGGACGAGGGTGGCGACGGCGAGGGTCGGTCGCAGGCCGACGACGCCGGCGACGACACCGACCACGGCGCTGGCGTGCGGCGCCGAGCGCGATCTGCACCGAGCGGTACATGCCGAGCGCCATGCCGTTCTGACCGAAGCGCTCGACGGCCAGGATGTTGGCGACCGGGCCGAGCGAGCTGACCGTGCCGGCGAACACGGCGGCGATCGCGTAGGTGGCGATGCCGCCGGGCAGCAGCACCCACGCCAGGCCGGTGGCGGTCAGCACCAGCGCCGGTGCGGCGGGCGCTGGCCTTGGCGCCGATCCGGTCGGCGCTGGCGCCGCCGACGATCTTGGCGACGATCGACAGCAGCCGCCCGACGATCAGCACGCGTCGCCGCGCGCGGCGGCCGAGATGCCCCAGCACGTCGACGGCGAACGTGGTGAGGAACGGGATCGCTCCGTACTGGAGCACGGCGAGCACGATGCCGACGTACGGTCGGCAGCGTGAGCACCGTCGCGCCACGGGACCGAGCGGTCGCCGCGTCGGCGCCGGCGCGGCCCGAGGTCGGCCAGACCCGACGCCGAGCGCCGGCCGCCAGCGAACAGACCCGCGGCGACCCAGAACGGCGTGCGCCAGCCGACGCCGGCGCCGATCGCACCGAGCACGGCGGCGGCGGTCAGGCCGAGGCTGAAGGCCACGCCGTAGATGCCCATCGCGAAGCCCGCGCTTGGCCGGGCCGGCGGCGATGCCCACCCCCTGCAGGCCGGCCGGGAAGAACAGTCCGGCGCGCGGCGCCGAGCAGCACCTGGCCGACGAGCAGCACGGCGTAACCGTTCGGCACGCGGCGTTGACGACGCTGCCGGCGACGCCGACCAGCGCGCGCGACGCGGATCGAGCGTGACGCGGCGCGTGACGCCGCGAGCCGTGCCCCGCCGACCAGGTTGGTGACGGCGATCGTGCCGGTCAGCACGGCGAAGGCGATCCCGCCCTGGCGTCACCGAGAGCCCGAGGTCGTCGGACACGGTCGGGAACAGCGGCGACAGCATCTGCTCGCCGGTGGTGGTCGACGAAGTAGGCCAGGCACAGCAGCGCGAACGCTCCCCAGCGGGGCCCGGCGAGCGCCGCTCAGCGGCGACGGATCAGGGCTGTCACCGTCGAACGCCGACGCGAGCGCTCTCGTCCATTTCGCATACAGTATGCAATCGGCGTGAACCCCGTGCTCCACCTCGACGAACGACGACCATCGCCGGCGCTGCTCGACCCGGCCTCGCGTGACCGAGGCCGTCGGCGCGAGCGTTCGCTGCCTGGGGCGGCGGTGAGGCAGCCACGACCCAGCGCGTGCGCTCCGCCGCCGGCGGCCTGATGGCGAGCGCGATGGCGGCGGTCGTGCCGCCGTTCTCCGGCGGCAAGGTCTACGCCACCACGAACGGCGTGTTCACGTTCGTGATCGTGCTGTTCGACGCCGAGGGCAGCTTCCTGTGCACGCTCGACGGTGACGTGATCACCCGCCTGCGCACGCCGGCGGTATCGGCGCTGGCGATCCGGGCACTGGCAGCGCCGCGACGCCGTCACGGCGGCGCTGATCGGGTCGGGGCGTCAGGCGTGGACACACCTCGAGATGCTCGCCACGGAGCTGCCGGAGGCTCGAGCGGATCGCGGTCAGCGGCGCGCAGCCGGCCGGCCGCCGAATCGCTCGTCGACCGGGCGCGGCCGCGGCATCCCGGCAGTGCTCGCCGACGTCGGCGACAGACGCCGTCGATGGCGCCGATGTCGTCGTCACGGTCACCGCCAGCAACACCCCGCTGTTCCCGGCCTCGGCGGTCGGCGACCGTACGTTGCTCTGCGCCGTCGGCGCCACCAAGTACGACCGCTGCGAGATCGACGCCGACACCGTCGGCCGGTGCGCCGCCGTCGTGTGCGACGACGTCGCCGGCAGCCGCGTCGAGTGCGGCGACCTGATCGAGGCCGTCGCCCAGGGCACGTTCGGTTGGGAGCAGGCGATCGAGCTCGCACGACGTGCTCGCCGGCAACGTCGCTGTGCCCCGCGCCGGTGATGCGCCCGTGCTGTTCGAGACCCAGGGCGTCGCGCTCCAAGACGTCGCCGTCGCGGCGCTCGCCTATCAGCGCACTTGCCAGGGCGCCGGCAACCTGCTGCATCCGCATCAACCGTCATCAGGGAGGCGACCTCGATGATCCAGGTCAACCGTCTGAGCATGGACGAGGCCGAGCTCGCCGTCGACGCCGCACTGGCCACGGCCGCAGAGCTGGGCGTCGGCTCGGTGATCGCCGTGTGTCGACGCCGCCGGCTGGCCGATCGTGGTCAAGCGGCCCGACAACGCCAAGCCGACCAGCGTCGAGATCGCCATCAACAAGGCGTTCACGGCGGCGTGCCACCGGCGTCCGACGCACACCTACACCAACGCCCAACCCGGCCAGGAGGCGTTCGGGATCATGAACATGCACGGCGGCCGGTTCGCGATCTTCGTCGGCGGCTGGCCGATCGAGGTCGACGGCGAGGTGGTGGGCGGCATCGGCGTGTCGGGCGGTCACACCCGCGAGGACATCGCCTGCTGCAAGGCCGGCGTCACCGCGCTGCTCGAGCACCTCGGCAAGCCGGTCGACTTCTCGAAGTGGGACAACTGGCAGCCGCCGGCGCCCACGGCCGACTGACGTGACGGCGCGAGACCGCACCACTGACGACGACAGGTGCTCAACCGGATCGGCGGCGACCGTGCTGCCGGCCGTCCGACGGCGCCACGTTCGAGCGCCGCAACCCGGCCGACACGCGACGAGGTCGTCTCGATCGCACCGGAGAGCACGGCCGACGATGTCGCCGCCGCCGTCGACCGCCGCGGCCGACAGCCTCGCCGAGTGGCGACGCTCGACGCCGACCGCACGCGCCGAGCTGCTCGCCCGCGCCGCACGCCTGCTCGCCGAGCGGGCGCCGGCGATCGCCGCCGAGATGGTGCGCGAGGAGGGCAAGCCGCTGGCCGATGCGACGAACGAGGCGAGCCGCACGCCGAAGAACCTCGAGCTGTACGCCGGCGAGGCGTACCGGCTGACCGGCGCCACGTTCCCGAGCGACGACACGCCGCTCGTGTACAGCGACGCGCGACCCGGTCGGCGTCGTCGGCGTGATCACGCCGTGGAACTTCCCGCTCAACCTCGCCAGCCGCAAGATCGGGCCGGCCCTGGCGGCCGGCAACACGGTGGTGTTCAAGCCGTCGCCGATGACGCCGTTGATGGGCGAGCGGCTGGCGGCGGCGTTCATCGACGCCGGCCTCCCCGCCGGCGTGCTCAACGTCGTGCACGGGTTCGCCGCCGGCGCCCACCTCGTCGACGACGCGCGCGTCGACGCCGTCACGTTCACCGGTTCGAACGCCACCGGGCTCAAGATCCACGCCGCGATCGGCCTCGGTCGTCGCGTCCAACTCGAGCTCGGCGGCAAGAACCCGATCGTCGTGCTCGCCGACGCCGACCTCGACGCCGCGGCGGCCGATCGTCGCCCGGTCGAGCTTCTCGCTCAGCGGCCAGGCGTGCACCGGTGCCGGCCGGATCCTCGTCGACCGGCGGGTCCACGACGAGCTGCTCGAGCAAGGTGGTCGCGCTCGCGGGCGCCTACCTGCTCGGTCGCGGCGACCGGCGCGGGCATCACGATGGGACCGCTGATCGACGACGGCGCCGTGTCGGCGATGCAGTCGCGCGTCGCGGCCGCCGTCGACCGAGGGGGCGACCGTCGTGTGCGGCGGTGACCGGCCGTCGACGGCGAGCTCGCGCACGGCAGCTTCTTCCCGCCCACCGTGCTCGTCGACGTCGAACCGCACCACGAACTCGCCGTCGAGGAGGTGTTCGGCCCGGTGGTCGGCTTCGAGCGCGTCGACGGGCTCGACGAGGCGATCGCATCCGCCAACGCGGTCGCGGTACGGGCTGTCGGCGGCGATCTGCACGCGGGACATGGCGGCCGCCCAGCACTTCGCGGCCGAGGTCGCAGGCCGGCATGGTGCGCGTCAACCGCCCGACCGTCGGCGCCGCCTTCAACGCTCCGTTCGGCGGCGTCAAGCAATCGGGCACGGGCACCCACAAGGAGCAGCTCGGCCCGACCGTGATGGACTTCTACACCGTGTCGCGCACGGTCTGGCTGGGAACCTGACGTGGATCTCGATCTGCATGGTCAACGGGCGCTCGTGCTCGGTTCGTCGAGCGGGCTCGGCCGAGCCGTCGCCGCGGCGTTGATCGCCGAGGGCGCCGCAGTGGCGGTGGTGAGCCGCGACGCCGAGCGCGCGCGACGCAGGCCGCCGCCGACCTGGGCGCCGGCGGCCGCGCTGACGGTCGACCTGACGCACTCGGGCGCCGGCGATTCGGTCGTCGCCGACGCCGTCGCTGCGCTCGGCGGGCTCGACATCGTCGTGGTCAACACCGGCGGTGGAACCCCCGGCCCGATCATGGCGACCGCCGGTCGCGACGACGCCGCCTACCACTCGATGCTGCGTCCGGTGCTCGAGGTCAGCCGGGCCGCTGCCCCGCACGTCACCGACCGCGGGCGACGGCCGGATGGTCTACCTCACCGCCCGCTCGGTCGTGGAGGCGACACCCGAGCTGGCGCTGAGCTCGGTGTTCCGCAGCGGTGTGGCCGCCGCCGCCCGATCGCTGGCGCTCGAGCTGGCGCCCAAGGCGACGGTCAACGTGGTCGTCACCGGTCAGTTCGACACGCCGGCACTCGGCCGCTTCGAGGCGGCACGCGCGGAGCACGAGCAGCGCCCGGTCGACGAGGTGCGCGCCGAGCACGTGGCGAGCGATCCCGCTCGGGACGGCTCGGCATCGCCGGAGGAGCTGGCCGACGTCGTCGACGTTCCTGTGCAGCGCCCGCGCCAGCTTCGTCACCGGCAGCGTCATCCGCGTCGACGGCGGCGCCGTGCGCGGGTTCTGACGCCTGCGGTCAGGAGCCCGCCGGTCGCAACTCGAAATAGGCGTCGCGCGCCATCGCGATGTGGGCGCGGGCGACGCGCTCGGCGGTGCCGGCGTCGCCGGCCGGCGATCGCATCGACGATCTGACGATGCTCCTCCCACGACCGCGGCGCGCGCATGGCGATCCGTTGCGAGTAGATCCACTCGATCAGGTGGCGCAGGCGCTCGATCGTCTCGGCCAGCATCGAGTTGCCGGCGGCCGTCGGCGAGCGCCGTGTGGAAGCGGGTGTTGAGCGCCGGCAACACGGCCAGGTCGTCGGCGCCGGCGGCGGCGAGACCTTCGGCGACGAGGGCGCGCAGCTCGGCCATCTCGGCGTCGGTGCGGCGGCCGGCGGCGAGGCTGGCGACGAGACCCTCGAGCACCTCGCGCACCTCGAACAACTCGAGTGCCCGCTCCGCCGAGACGATCGCGACCCGCGCCCCGCGGCGCGGTTCGAGCTCGATGAAGCCCTCGCCCTGCGAGCGCTTGCAGCGCCTCCCGCACCGGGTTGCGCGACACGTCGAGCTCGGCCGCGATCTGGTCCTCGAACACCCGCTCGCCAGGGGCGTAGGCGCCGGCGATGATCCTGCGCCGGACCTCCTCGAGCACCGCATGGCGGAGTGGGAGGTGATTTGCGCCGACGGTTGCCGTGGAGCTAGGGGTGGCGGTCATCGATGTCCTCGCGTTACCGGCAGATTTCCGGGCGGTCACGATCTGGTGAGGCCGTTGACCAGGACCATTCGTACATTGTATAAAGTATGCGTCCTGTCAGTTATGCGTCAACCCCACGAGGGTTGTTGTCCAAAGGGGGAAACCTTGCGCACACGTCATCGCGTTCTCGGCGCGCTCGTCGTTCTTGGTCTCGTCACCGCCGCTTGCGGCGATGACGACGACGACGACGCCGAGTCCGCCACCGCCACCGAATCCGACACGGCCGACCGAAGCAGAAGCGGCCACCGAACCCGACTCCGCCACCGGCGGCGACGAGTCGGCACCTGCCGCCGAGGGGGCGGCGATCACGATCGCCCTCGGGTCCGAGCCGACCAGCCTCGACCCGCACCTCGTCGACGACGGCGGCGAGCGGGCGATCAACGACAACATCTACGAGACGCTGCTCGCCCGCACGCCCGAGGGCGAGCTGATCCCGTCGCTGGCCACCGCGCTGCCGACGCAGGTCGACGACACGACGTGGGAGTTCACACTTCGCGACGACGTGACGTTCCACGACGGCACGCCGTTCAACGCCGACTCGGTCGTCGCCACCGTCGAGCGCATGATCGGCCTGATCGAGGCCGGCGCCACCGACAACGACGGCTTCTACTCGACGCTCACCGGCGCCGAGAAGGTCGACGACTACACCGTGCGCATCACGACCGCCGGGCCCGACGGCGTGCTGCCGGCGCGCATGTACTGGCTGAAGATGGTGACGCCGACCGATGCCGCCAAGGAGGACCTGTCCGACGCACCCAACGGCACCGGGCCGTACACGTTCGTCTGCCGCGAGACCGGCGTGTCGATCGAGCTCGCCGCCAACCCCGACTACTGGGACGGCGCACCCGCCGTCGGCGGCGTCACGTACGAGTTCGTCGTCCGAGGGCGGCACCCGCCTGGCCGGGCTGAAGTCGGGCAAGTACGACCTGATCACCAACCTGCCGCCGCAGGACGTCGAGCAGGCGCCGCAGCCGGCCAACCGTCCAGGGCCAGGAGAACCCGATCATCATCCTCGACGTCGACGAGGGCATCACCGCCGACCCCAACGTGCGCCTGGCGCTCAACCTGGCGGTCGACAAGCAGGCGATCGCCGACCAGGTCTACGGCGGCTACGCCGCAGGTCGATCAAGGGCCAGCTGCTGTCGCCGTCGATCCTCGGTCACAACGAGACGCTCGAGCCGTACGCCTACGACCCCGAGCAGGCCAAGCAGCTGATCGAGGACGCCGGCGTCGCCGGCGAGACGATCACGCTCGTCGGCGAGTCGTCGGGCCGCTGGCTGAACGACCGTGAGCTGCGTCGAGGCGGTCGCCAGCTACTGGACCGAGGCCGGGCTCACGGTCGACCTCCAGACGTCCGAGTTCGGCGCCTACCTCGACGTGCTGTTCGACCGCGAGAACCGTGCGGACGCGATCTTCGTGTCGAGCTCGAACGACATCCTCGACCCGTCCGCCAGCTCGACACGTACTACCAGGCGGACGGCGTCGGCTCGTCGAACACCGACGCAGGAGCTCGCCGACCTCGTCGACCAGGGTCAGTCGACGCTCGATCCCGACGAGCGGGCGGCGATCTACCAGGAGGCGGTCAAGATCGCCTACGACGGGGCATACTTCGTCTTGCTCGTCAGCAACGAGGACCTCTACGGCTGTCCGAGCGCCTGCAGTGGACCCCGCGGGTCGACTCGAAGCTCCTCGTCAAGGAGATGTCGGTCACCGGCTGACCGGCGCGACGTCGAGTCGAGAGCGGCAGCAGCAGCATGGGCCGATACATCGCACGACGATTGGCGCAGGGCGCTCGTGGTCATCTTCGGCGTGACGGTGTTCGTGTTCGTCATCACCCGGATCGATCGGCGACCCGTGAAGTTCATGCTGCCGCTCTCGGCCACGGAGGAGCAGCGCGACGGCGCGCCGCGCAGCGCTCGGGCTCGACGACCGCATCCTCCAGCAGTTCGTCGCACTTCCTCGGCGACCTCGTCCGGCTCGACCTCGGCGAGAGCACCTACGTCCGCGGCACGCCGGCGCTCGACGGTCGTGTTCGACTACCTGCCGCGGACGCTGCAGCTCGTCGGCGCTGGGCATGCTCGATCGCCGTCGTGCTCAGCATCCCGCTCGGCGTGATCGCCAGCCGCAAGCCCGGGCGGCACCACCGACCGCGTGCTCACCACGCTCAGCCTGATCGGGCTGTCGATGCCGCAGTTCTTCCTCGGCTACATCCTGCTGATCACGTTCACCGTGCGGCTGCAATGGTTCGAGACCGGGCCCGGGCGCGTGGACACGAACCTCGTCCTGCCGGCGATCTGCCTGGCGCTGCCGGCCATCGGCCGGCTGGCGATGGTGGTGCGCTCGTCGATGATCGACGAGCTCAACACCCAGTACGTCAAGGTCGCCAAGGCGAAGGGCCTGAGCCAGCGCCGGATCCTCGGCGTGCACGCCCTCAAGCAACGCCGGCATCCCGTACGTCACGCTGCTCGGCTGGGAGGTCATCCGTGCCATCGCCGGCTACACGGTCGTCGTCGAGTCGGTGTTCAACTGGCCCGGCCTCGGCTTCATGGCCACGACCGCGATCAAGAACCAGGACTTCTTCCTGATCCAGGCGATCGTGTTCGTGGTGGCGGTGATGGTCGTCGTCATCAACATCGTGCATCGACGTCGCCTACAAGGTGCTCGACCCCAGGGTGAAGCTGCATGACATGACTGCGTTCCCGACGAGTACACGCGCCGCAGCACGCACGACGTCGACGGACGGCCGCAGCACTGCGAGCCGAGGAGGAGTCGCTGCACAGGGCCGGCCCGTACGAGCTGATCGCCGTCCAGCAGCGGCGGGCTGTTCCGCGAGCTCGTCCGCGACAAGCTCGGCTTGCTCTCGGCGGTCTTCCTCGTCGTGCTGGTCGCTGGCCGCGATCTTCGGCCCCGCTGATCGCGCCCGACGACCCGAACCACGGCAACCTCAGCAACGCGATGGCCTCGCCGGTGTGGAACGGCGGCACGTGGAGCAACCCGATGGGCACCGACTGGCAGGGCTACGACGTGCTGTCGCGGCTGCTCTACGGCGCCCGCACGTCGCTGTTCATCGGACGTCTTCGTCGTCGTCGCTGGCGGGCACGTTCGGCGTGATCGATCGGTCTGATCGCCGGCTACAAGGGCGGGCGCACCGACCGCTGGCTGATGGGCTGGGTCGACGTGCAGGTGTCGTTCCCCGGGCTGCTGCTGGCGATGCTGCTGATCGCGCTCGTCGGCGGCACGGTGTGGACGGTCACGCATCATCCTCGCCGTCAACGGCTGGATGGTCTACGCCCGCATGACCCGCGGCGTCGTGCTGTCGGTCCGCGAGCGGCCGTTCGTCGAGGCGGCCGAGATGGTCGGCTGCGCGCCCGACGCGCGTCGTGCTGCGCGCACATCCTGCCCAACCTGTTCACGCCGCTCGCCACGCTTGGCGGTGCTCGAGTTCGCCCGCATCATCCTCGCCGAGGCGGCGCTGAGCTTCCTCGGTCTCGGCATCCAGTACCCCGGCGTCACGTGGGGCCTCGACATCGCCCGCGCCGGCGACCACGAGCTGTTCGGCAACCAGTGGCTGATCATCTACCCCGGCCTGTTGCTCAGCCTCACGGTGCTCGCCGTCAACCTGCTCAGCAGCTGGCTGCGGGTGATGCTCGACCCGCAGGAGCGCGAGAAGCGCTTCGCGTCGCAACGTCCCGGCAACGGGCAGGTGCCGAGCTGTGAGCGACGCCGACGAGTTCTACGACGCCCGCGACGATCCGCAGCCGGCGCGGCGGTCGACACGCTCGAGCCTCCGTTGCTCGAGGTCGAGCAGCTGCGCGTCGACTTCTTCACGCGCCGCGGTGTGGTGCAGGCCGTGCGCAACGTGTCGTTCCGGCTCGACCGCGGCGAGACGCTCGGCATCGTCGGCGAGAGCGGGCTCGGGCAAGAGCGTCATGGCGCAGACGCTGCTCGGTCTGATCGAGCTGCCCGGCAAGATCACCGGCGGCGACGTGCGCTGGAAGGGCGAGTCGTTGGTGACACGACGCCGACGCCACGCTTGTCGCGTGTGCGCGGCAAGGAGATCGCGATGGTGTTCCAGGATCCGATGACGTCGCTCAACCCGCTGTTCACCGTCGGCACGCAGATCACCGAGGTGCTGCCGGCGACACATCGGGGCGTCGAAGCAGCAGGCCCGCGCCCGCGCCGTCGAGCTGCTCGACCTGGTCGGCATCGCCAATCCCGCGCGAACGCGTCAAGCAGTACCCACACGAGATGTCGGGCGGCATGCGCCAGCGCGTGCTGATCGCGATGGCGCTCGCCTGCGAGCCCGAGCTGCTCGTCGCCGACGAGCCGACCACCGCCCTCGACGTCACGATCCAGGCCCAGATCCTCGAGCTGATCGCCGAGCTCCAACAGCGGCTCGGGCTGGCCGTGCTGCTGATCACCCACGACCTCGGCGTGGTCGCCGGGCTGTGCGACCGGGTGGCGGTGATGTACTCCGGCAAGCTGGTCGAGATCGGCCGACGCCGACGAGCTGTTCGCCGACCCGGCCCACCCCTACACGGCCGGGCTGCTCAACAGCACACCGCGGCTCGACGTGGTGATGCCGCGCCTCGTCTCGATCGACGGTGCACCGCCCGATCTGGTCGCGCCGCCGGCGGGCTGCCCGTTCGCCGCCCGCTGTCCGATCGCCGTGACGCAGTGCCTCGAGGCGATGCCCGGGCTGAAGATGTACGAGGGCGGCCGCACGGCCGCCTGCTGGCGAGCGTTCGAGGTCGGCCGTGCTTAGCGAGCAGGCCGGCGCAGCAGCGCGCAGTGACACGTCGTCCCAGATCGTCGACACACGCGTGCCGATGGTCGAGGTCGAGAACCTCAACATCCGCTTCCCCGTCGGTCGCTCCGGGTTCTGGGGCAAGACGATGCACTACGTGCACGCCGTCGAGGACGTGTCGTTCACGATCCAGCCGGGCGAGACGCTCGGACTGGTCGGCGAGAGCGGCTCCGGCAAGACCACCGTGGGCCGTGCGATCCTGCGCCGGATCGATCCTGCGTCGGGGACGATCCGATTTCGCGGCAACGACATCACCGCCACCACCGGCAAGCAGCTGCGCGAGCTGCGCCGTCACATGCAGCTCGTGTTCCAGGATCCGTACGCCAGCCTCAACCCGCGCATGAACGTGCTCGAGCTGGTCGCCGAGCCGCTGATCGTGCACGGGCTCGCCAAGAACTCCGAGGATGCCCGCGAGCAGGTGCAGTCGTTGCTCGACCGGTGCGGGCTGCCCGACGACACCGTCGACCGCTACCCGCACGCCTTCAGCGGCGGCCAACGGCAACGGATCGGCATCGCCCGCGCGCTCGCCCTGCGTCCCGACTTCATCGTCGCCGACGAGCCGGTCTCGGCGCTCGACGTGTCGGTGCGGGCCCAGGTGGTCAACCTCCTGCAGGACCTCCAGCAGGAGCTCGGCCTCACCTACCTGTTCATCGCCCACGACCTCTCGGTGGTGCGCCACATCTCGCATCGGATCGCGATCCTGTACGCCGGCCACCTGGTCGAGATCGCCCCGACCGATCGCGTCTACGACCATCCGCTCCACCCGTACACCGAGGCGCTGCTGTCGAGCGTGCCGATCCCCGACCCCGCCATGCAGCGCCAGCGACGGCGCATCGTGCTCACCGGCGAGATCCCCAATCCCGTCGATCCACCACCGGGTTGCCGGTTCCAGACCCGCTGCCCACTCGTGCACGACCGGTGCCGCGTCGAGACACCGCCGCTCGAAGAGAAGGCGCCCGGGCACCTGGTGGCGTGCTTCGCTCGTTGAGCCACCCCCCGACCAAGCTGGAGACCTGTGAACCAACCGATCAACCCCCCGGCTGCCACGCCCGCTTCGGCGGGTGATGTCAGCTCGTCCAACGGGCAGCGCGTGATGAAAGTGGTGCTGGTCGGCCTCGTGGCCGGCTTCCTGTCCGGGCTGTTCGGCGTCGGTGGCGGGATCCTGATCGTCCCCGCCCTCGTGTTGCTCTTGGGGTTCGACCAGCGCTTGGCGCACGGCACGTCGTTGGCCGCGGTGTTGCCGATCGCGATCTCGAGCCTCACCAGCTATGCCCTCGAGGACGAGGTCGACTGGACGTTCGGCGCCCTGCTGGCCGTCGGTGCCGTGATCGGCGCTGTGATCGGCACGCACATCCTCGACCGCCTGCCGCACGACGCATTGGCGATCGCCTTCGCCGTGCTGCTCGCCGCCACGGCGATCCGGCTGCTGTTCGATCACAGCGAGGGGTCCGGGCGCGCCGACCTGACCGCGGTCAGCGTGGCGCTGGTCGTGTTCATCGGCTTTGTCACCGGTGTGCTCGCCGGGCTGCTCGGCGTCGGAGGTGGCATCTTCGTCGTGCCGGCGATGGTGGTCGGCTTCGGGATCCCCGCCGCGATGGCGAAGGGAACCTCGTTGTTCATGATCGTGCCCACCTCGATCATGGGCACGTGGCGCAACCGCAAGAACGGCAACGTCGACCTGCGGGTGGCTGTGATCCTCGGTCTCGCCGGCGTCGTCTCGGCGTTCATCGCCGGAAAGATCTCGGTCGGCATGTCCGAGCAGCTGTCGAACACGTTGTTCGCGATCCTCCTGTTGTTCGTCGCCGCCCGCATGGTGTGGCAGGTGCTCGCCGAGCGCCGGCGAGCGACGATCGCGGCGTGACCCCGCTCGAGTGGGGGGTGGCCCTGCTGGCCGTCACCCTCGCGGCGTGCGCCCAGGGGTCGTTGGGGTTCGGGCTCGGACTGCTGGCTGCGCCGGTGCTGGCGCTGATCGACGAGCGCCTCGTGCCCGGCCCGTTGCTGATCGTGGCGTTCGTGCTGACCGTGATGGTGGCGGTCCGTGAGCGCAGCCGGCTCGACCTGGGTGGAGTGAAATGGGCCGTGATCGGTCGTGTGCCGGGCAGCATCCTCGGTGTGGTGGCGGTGGTGACCCTCCCCGACGACCTGTTGCTGGTGGTGTTCGCCTTGCTGGTGCTGGCGGCCGTTGCGCTGAGCGTCGTCGGTTGGGATGTGCATCCGGAGCGCAACACGTTGTTCGTCGCCGGGGCGACGTCGGGGCTGATGGGCACGATCACGTCGATCGGTGGTCCTCCGATGGCGATCGTCTATCAGCACCGCAGCGGCCCCGAACTGCGATCGACGCTGGCGCTGTTCTTCGTCTTCGGCTCGATGCTCTCGATCGTGCTGCTGACGATCGTCGGTGAGATGGGCGCCGCCGACCTCGGGCGTGCGGCCGGACTGCTGCCCGCGGTGTTCGCCGGCTACATCGCCTCGCGCCATGTCGGGCGGTGGCTCGACCGCGGGCTGATGCGACCGGTCGTGCTCGGGTTCTCGGCGGCGGCCTCGATCCTCCTGCTGATCGTCGAGTTCAGCGGCTGAATCGAGCGGGCGACAGGGCCGCTTCGGTGACGCCCAGCGCCGCCGCCGTGGACGGGAAGGGCGATCCGTCGAGCAACCGTGTGAGCAACTGCGCCATCGCCGGCGCGGTCTTGATGCCGGCTCCGCCTTGACCGGCCAGCCACCAGAATCCCGGCGCCGCCGGGTCGGCCCCGAGGGCGGGGGCACGATCGGGCGTAAAGGTGCGCAGCCCGGCCCACGCCCGACGGATGGCGCGCAATGGGAGGCCGGTGGCATCACGGACGCGTTCGAGGGCGAGCGCCACATCGAGCTCGTCGGGTTGCACGTCGCACGGGTCGAGCGCCGTCTCGTCGGCCGGTGAGATCAGGAGCCCACCGGACTCGGGCTCGCAGTAGTAGCGACCGGCGATGTCCATCACCAGCGGCCAGCCGGCCACCGAGTCGGGCGCGGGAGCGATCGCAGCCGTGCGGCGCATGGCGACCAGGCCGAGCGGCGTGACCCCGGCCCTGGCGGCGACGACGTCGGCCCAGCCGCCGGCGGCATCGACGACGTGCGGGGTGCGCCACGATCCGGCTGGTGTGTCGACCTGCCAGACCTGGCCCGGGAGACGCCGCAGTTCGATCGCCTCGGCGCCCGTGGTGAGCGCGCCGCCATTGCGCCGCAGTTGTCCTGAGATAGCCCTGGATCACCGCCGCCGTGTCGATCGCCATGGCGTCGGGTTCGTGCACGGCGCCGCCGGCGATGGCGTCGTCGGAGAACGTCGGGAGCAACGCCCGCGTCTCGTCGACTCCGAGGCGTCGCGAGGTGGGCGCCACCGTTGTCGAGCGGCGAGCAAGCTCGTCGAGCAGTTCCGTGTCGGTCGCCTCACCGACCCACACCAGCCCGCGTGGAGCGAGCAGGGGATGCTCCGCGAAATCGCTCGGAGGCGACTCGAAGAAGGGTCGGCTGAGCCGCGCCAGCCCGCACACCGTGGGGTGCCCAGAGGTCTCGGAGAGCACCGACGCCGATCGCCCTGAGGCATGCAGTGCCGGCAGATGCTCGCGCTCGATCAGCAGCACCCGACGCGAGGCCGACAGTTCGGCGGCCGCCGACGCCCCGGCGATGCCGGCGCCGACCACGATCACGTCGATGAGATCGGAATCCGTCATCCGCCACCGGCGGGCGGGGGCGCCGGTTCGTCGTGCTCGGCACCTTCGCCGGCACTGATCGACAGATCGTGGAGCACCGAGCTCATGTGGTGCATCGTCGCCTGTCGGGCGGCGTCGACGTCTTGGCGCTCGATCGCCTCGAGCATGCGCTGGTGCTCATCCCAACCGGTGACGCCGCGGATGTCGACGAGCATCGAGAACACCATCTCGGTCTGGTGCCTGAGCGGGGCCACGGCGGGTTCGAGGTACTCGTTCTTCGACGCCCGCTCGATCAACATGTGGAACTCGCGGTGAAACCCTGCGGCCTGGACGACGTCGTTCTCGGCGGTCGCCTTGCGGCCGTGCTCGATGCACTCACGCATGGCGATGAGGTCGTCGTCGGTGCGGTTGCGGGCGGCGAGCTCGGCGGCGTAGGCCTCGAGCACCTGCCGCAGCTCGAGCAGCTGGCGGGCCCGGTCGGGCTCGAACCGGCTGACGTAGGCGCCGCGGCGCGGCACCACCTCGACGAGTCCCGGTGCCCTCCAGGGCGCGTAGCGCCTCGCGCACCGGGTTTCGCGACACCCCGAGCATCTCGGCCAGGCGATCCTCGAACAGTCGCTCTCCCGGCTGGAGGTCGCCGGCGATGATCATCTGGCGGATCTCGTCGGACACCACCTCCCGAAGGGTGCGATGTGAGCTGCCGACGGACACGCCACCAGGATAGGGAGGTCGCCGCTCAGTCACTTGCGATCACCCGCGGGGTGTGATCGCCACCGGGAGGTGGCGCAGCCCGAGCAGCCAGTTGTTGAGCTCCGGAACGGGCTCTCCGGTGAGCTCGATCCGCTCGACGCGTTCGAGCAGCACCGTCGTCAGCACCTCGGCCTCGAGCCGGGCGATGGCGTGACCGACACAGAAGTGGGCACCGAGCCCGAACCCGAGCTGGCCGGCGGTGACCCGGGTGATGTCGAACCGATCTGGGTCGCTCCCATCGCCGGGGATCGCGGTTGGCGGCGCCGATCAGGCAGAACACCTTCTGCTCGGCGCCGAGGGCGACGCCTCCCAGCTCGGTTGCCATCGTGGTGGTACGACCGACCAGCGGCGCCGGAGGCACGAGTCGGAGTGTCTCGTCGAAGGCGGCTCTCGTCAGGTCGGGTTGGTGACGCAACAGATCCCACTGGGTCGGGTCGTCGGCGAGGTGGTAGAGCATGCTGCCGATGCCGAGCACGGTCGTGTCGACGCCGCCACCGAGGAAGGTGCGCACCAGGACGCCGGCGGTCTCGTCGTCGATCTCGCCGCGGTCGGCGGCGCCGTAGATCTGGTCACCGAAGCGACCGGGTGCGAGGTTCTCGCGGCTGCACGCCGTCGCGACCCAGTCGAGGCTGCCTGCCGCTCGAGCCGCGGCGGCGCTGGTGTCGGCGAGCCGGTTGGCCGGGATCCGGCTGTTGAAGTACATCGTGCTGTACAGCGTGAGGTGCTCGCGGCCGATCGCCGGCAGGCCGACCGCGTCCGGGAGCACGGTGAACGGGAACCGGAACGCGAGGTCGTCGATGAGGTCGAACGTCCGTCGTTCGAGCAGCTCGTCCACCAGCTCGACGGCGAACCGCTCGAAGTCGGCGCGCATGCCTCGCATCGCCTTCGGCGACAGGATCTGGTTGAGCACGCGGCGCGTCACCGCGTGGTCGGGCGGATCGACCTCGAGGATCGCGCTCGGCTTCTGCCAACCGCCGTCGCGCTTGATGTTGGTGAGGCCGACGCCGGATGCCGATGAGAAGTGGGCCCAGTCGGTCAGCACCTGACGCACTTCGGCGTCGCGCCCGGCGAACCACGCCGAGTACTTCGGGATCCACACCGCCGGCGCCGTCTCGCGGATCTGCGAATGCAACGCGACGGGATCGGCCAGCACCGCCTCGTCGAACGGATCGACATCGAGAACCGGGACGCCCTCCGTCGCCTGCACACGTCAACTCCACCAGCAATCCTCCGTCCGGCACGAACTGGACAGGATCATCTCGCCGTTTCGTGTGCCGCCCGGGTGGGTACCCGGCGGTGGTGAATCTGCACGTGGCGACAGCCGAAGCGAGCGCTCCGGCACCCGATCGCATCGGCGGCGAACAGCCGCGATTGTCGAGCACCTGGATCCTCGGTTGGCGGCAGGCCGGCCAGCTCCTGGTCGCGTACGTGTGCCTGACGTTGGTCTTCGCTGCCATCGGTTGGGTCGCGTTCGGGGATCAGCGGCGATGGTGGCTGGTTCGTGTCGACGAACACGTCGCCGATTGGTTCGTCGACCAACGGACCTCTGGCTGGAACACGGCGAGCCTCGTCGGTTCGATGCTGTCGGAGTCGGTCGTGAAGGTGGTGGTGACGGCGCTGGTCGTGCTCGTCCTGCTGCGTGTGCTGAGACGGTGGTACGAGGCCACGTTCGTCGCCGTCTCACTGATCCTGGAGGCGATGGTGTTCATCACCGCCACCGTGCTGGTCGGCCGCTCGCGCCCGGCCGTTCCGCAACTCGACGGCTCGCCGGTGGGATCGAGCTATCCGTCGGGCCATGTCGCCGCTGCCGCCTGTTACGGGGCCGTGGCGCTGGTGGTGATCTGGCACTGTTCGCGTCGTTGGCTCACCGTCGCCTGCATTCTGGTCGCGACGGCGATCCCGCTCGTGGTGGCTGTCGCCCGCATGTATCGGGGCATGCACTTCCTGAGCGATGTCGTCGCCGGCCTGCTGCTCGGAGTGGCATCCGTGGCGATCACCTGGAAGATCCTGTCGCCGGCAGAGCAATCCCGGCGCCGGTCCCTGATCGGCGAGCCGTCGGCGCCGCCGATCTAGCAGAGGCGCCCGCCCCAATGCCGCTCGACGGCGGGCCTGTCATATGGTCGCGGGGTGATCTCGTTGCGCCGACCGACCACCGAGTCGATCGCCGCCTACCGCGACGATCGGTTGTCCGTGGCACCGACGTGCCCGCCCACCGTCAGCCCGCCGACCGGCTTCCACCACACGCGGGTCACCCGGCAGATCGGCGCGACCAGGGCCGACTTCGACCGTGCGCGACTCGGACTCCAGCGATGGCAAGCTCACCGTGGCTCGGGGATCGAGGTCTTCCCTGACGACGCGGCGGTCACGGAAGGGGAGACCGTGGCGATCGTCACTCGCCAACTCGGGCTGTGGGTCCTGGCCGCGTGCCGCGTGACGAGCGTGATCGATGAGCCCGACGCCTTCGGCTTCACCTACGCCACGCTGCCCGACCATCCCGCCGACGGGTACGAGTCGTTCATGGTGCGCATCGACGACAACGCTGTGTGGTTCGACATCGAGGCCGTGTCACGGCCTGGCATCCCGATCATGCGGCTCGCGGCACCGGTGACGAGGCACGTCCAGAAGCGGGCGACCGCTGCGTATCTCGCGGCACTGACCCCGCCGGCGGACCACACCGCCTGAGAGATGCTATGAAAGTGCGATGCGTGCTCTCCTGGTCGTACCGGTTCTGGCAATGACGTTCGCGATCTCTGCGTGCGGCGACGACGACGACTCGTCCGACACCGCCACGACCGAGGAATCCGTCGCCGCGGATGTCCCGGACGTGATCGGCCAGTCCGTCGACGAGGCGACGGCGACGCTCGACGAGGCGGGGATGACACTGCGGGTCGTGAAGCGGGACGGCGAAGACCTGGCCTCGACAGCCGATTTCGTCGAGAACCGCGTCAACGTGGCGGTCGAGACGCAGGACGATGGCACGGAGGTCGTGACCGAGGTCGTGTCGATCGGCTGACAGGGCCCGAGCTCAGTGGGCGGCAGCGGCCTCGTGGCCGCCGCCCCGGTGAAACCGCGAGACGACCGCCACGACGATCGCTCCCACGCCGAGGCCGACGACGGCGGAGATCGCCGTGTTGACCAACCACGCCAGCGCACCACCGATGGCCGGGACGTCCTCGACCCGGTGCTCGACGTCGTGGACGAGGTCGTAGGGGGCGTGCCAGCCGAGCTCGTGGGCGCCGACCAGCAGGATGTGACCGCCGACCCACAACATCGCCGCCGTGCCGATGATCGACAGCGCGCTCAGCAATTTCGGCATGCCCTCCACGAGCAGCCGACCGATCCGCTGGGACGACGGCTGTTGGCGTTGGGCAAGACGCAGGCCGATGTCGTCCATCTTCACGATCAGGGCCACCACGCCGTACACGACGACGGTGATCACGACGGCGACGACGACGAGGATGATCGCCCGCTGGACGATGCTCTCGTCGAGCACCTCCTTGAGCGCGATCACCATGATCTCTGCCGAGAGGATGAAGTCGGTGCGGATCGCGCCGCCGACGGTCTTGGCTTCGGCTTCGGGGCCCTGCATCACCGCCGGCAGCTCGGCGGCCTCGTCTCGATGGTGGCCGATCCGGTGGTAGAGCTTCTCGGCCCCCTCGAAGCAGAGGTACGTGCCGCCGACCATCAGGATGATCTCCACCAGCACCGGCGCGATGGCGCTGAGGATCAGTGCCGCCGGCAGGATGAAGAGGATCTTGTTGCGGAGCGAGCCCGTGGCGATCTTGCGGATGATCGGCAGCTCGCGGTCAGCGGCGAGCCCGCGAACGTACGCCGGTGTGACGGCGGCATCGTCGACGACCACCCCGGCGGCCTTCGTGCTCGCCCGCCCGGCGGACAGCGCCGACGTCGTCGATCGACGCCGCGGCCAGCTTGGCCAGCGCGGCGACATCATCGAGTAGTGCGGCGAGACCGCTGGCCATCGTGCTCCTCGGGTGTGGAAACGGACAGGCGAGTGAGGCTAGCGAGGAGTCGACACGCGGCGCAGGCGATCGTCCGGCCGGGCTACCGTGGCGGCGTGTGAGCGGGGGCACGCACAGGATCGGGAGGTTTCTCATGTCACGTATGCGCTTCGGGATCTTCATGGCGCCGTTCCATCCCGCCGGGATCAGTCCGACGATCCTGCTCGAGAGTGATCTCGAGCTGATCGAGCATCTCGATCGGCTCGACTACGACGAGGCCTGGATCGGTGAGCACCACTCGGCCGGCAGCGAGGTGATCGCGTCGCCGGAGATCTTCATCGCCGCCGCCGCACAACGCACACGCCACATCCGGCTCGGCACCGGCGTCGTCGAGCGCGAGCTATCACAATCCACTGTGGATCGCCGAACGCGCCGTGCAGCTCGACCACATGACGCGAGGTCGCTTCATGCTCGGGTTGGGCCCGGGCGCGTTGCCGAGTGACGCCGCGATGATCGGGCTCGACATGCCCCAGACGCGCGAGCTGCTGGAGGACGCGGTCGAGGTGATCACGCGCTTGATGACGAGTGAGGAGCCGGTGAACTTCGAGAACGATCGCTGGACACTGCGCGACGCCCGGCTCCACCTGCGCCCGTACACCCACCCGCATCCCGAGATCGCGATTGCGGCCGTGGCGTCCCCGTCGGGGCCGCGCCTCGCCGGTCGCTACGGCCACGGTTTGCTGTCGGTCGGTGCCACCACCGCGGCGGGATTCGATGTGCTGGCCCTCCACTGGGACGTGATGGAGGAACGGGCCGCCCACTACGGCGTCACGGTCGATCGCAACGCGTGGCGGCTGGTGGGGTTGATGCACCTCGCGGAAACCCGTGAGCAGGCGTATGCCGAGGTCGAGCACGGCATCCTCGACTGGTTCGACTACTTCCAGATGACCGCCGCCTTCCCGCAGATGGCCGTGGGCGACGGCACGACCGTGCGCGAGTGCATCGATTTCGTCAACGACAGCGGTCTCGGTTCGATCGGTACGCCCGACGACGCCGTCGCCCAGATCGAACGGCTCGTGAAGCAGTCCAACGGTGGCTTCGGCGCCTACCTTCAGCTGGCCCACGACTGGGCGGCGCCGGCCGCCAAGTTCCGCAGCTTCGAGCTGTTCGCCCGCCACGTCGCGCCGCACTTCCAGGGCCAGGCTCACCCGACGCTCGACAGCAAAGCGCGACGCTCGCGCCAATCGGCCGGAACTGGCGGAGAGCAACCTGCGCGCCGTCGAGGCATCCACGGCGAAGTACGAGGCCGAGCTGAAAGAGAAGAGCGAGACCAGCTGACGGTGTGAGATGCAGCGCAACACCGAGCTCGAGCGAGTCGCCGCGATCTTCGATCTCGTGTTCGAGCGGACCACCGATGACAGGGACCGTCATTGATCACCTTCATGAACCCGCTCGTGTTCGTCACCGACATGGACGAGTCGCTCGACTTCTACCGCGACGTGCTCCGCCGCGAACCGATCGAGCGCGATGAGCACTTCGTCCTGTTCGACGACGGTTTCGCCCTGCACGACGGTTCCGAGCTCCTGCTGTCGATCTACCCCGAGCGGCCGCGACAGACCGTGGACCACTGGGGCCGCGACAACCTGGCGTTGTACTTCGAGTCAGATGATCTCGACGGCGACCATCGACGGCTCGCCGCCAAGTACCCACTGATCCATCCCCTCAGGCAGGAGCCATGGGGAGGCCGAATCTTCCGCCTCCACGACCCCGACCAGCACGTCGTCGAAATCGGAGAGAGCCCGCGACCTGCGTCGGCAGGCGACGAGGAGCAGCCCGGTGAAGGAGTCGGTCAACGCGCCGAGCGCGTCGGGTCGGCCAGGTGGGCGAGCGTCGAAGCGCAGCGGAGACGGCGAGCTCGGCAGGCGACGAGGAGAGTCGACTGTGCAGCAGAGCCCGTTCGGTCGAGCAGCCGGTGAAGAGTCCACAGCACGCGAGCGCGGCGGGTCGGCCAGGTGGGCGAGCGTCGAAGCGCAGCGGAGACAGCGAGCTCGGTAGGCGACGAGGAGCAGCTGTGCTGCGACCGGAGCCCGATGTCAGTCGTAGTTGTTGATCGTGCGCACGTTCAGGAACAGCATCAGCGCCATCGCGCCGGCGACGACGAGGTAGCCCTTGCCGATCGTGTCCCATTGCAGATCCTCGAGGATCAGCGAGCGCGCCGCCTCCATCACGTAGGTGACGGGGTTGAGCGTGGCGGCGATCTCCATCGGCCGGGCGAGCATGTCGCGTGGGACGAAGTTGGGCGTGAGGAACAGCAACGGGAAGAAGATCAGGCTGCCGGCATTGGTGGCCGCGGCGCTGCGTGTCTTGAGCGCGATCAGCTGCATGAAGCCGCTGAACACCACCGCCCAGAGGGCGATCATCAGCGCCAGCAGGATGTAGCCGAGGATGCCGCTCTCGATGTGCACTCCGAACGGCCATGCGATCAGCACCATCACGGTCGTGATCAGGAAGCTCTTGACGAACTCGGAGTAGAGGCGGCCGAGCACGATCGCCGTTCGTGAGATCGGCGTCGCCCTGAGCTTGTCGAAGTAGCCACCCTCGATCTCCTCGACGAGGTACAGCGCGGCGCTGCCGAACGAGGCTGCGAGCAGCATCGAGACCGGCAGCTGGAAGGCGGCGTAGTTCTGGCCTTGGAGGAACGGCGTGTCGTCGGACGGAAAGATGCGGGCCGCCTGCCCGGTGTTGACGACGAGGAAGAAGAGCGGGATGAACAGCGTCGGTATCAACGAGTCGGGCGTGCGCAGCGTCTCGCGCAGGGCTCGCTCGCCCGAGGATCGTGGATTCGGTCATGATCGACATCAGCGCACCTCCTGCACTTCTCCGGCGACGCGTTCGCGCGTGCGGCCTGTGGCATCGAGGAACACGTCGTCGAGCGTCGGCTCCTCGGTCAAGGCGCGGCGGCGCTGGAGCTCGGACTTCAATTCGATCGGCGTTCCTTCGCGGACGATCTTCCCGGCGTCGATGATCGCCAGCTGATCGCAGAGTTGGTCGGCCTCCTCCAGGTACTGGGTGGTGAGGAACACCGTGGTGCCGGTCTTGTTGATGCGGCGCACCTCCTCCCAGATCGTGAGCCGGCTGGCCGGATCGAGCCCGGTGGTCGGCTCGTCGAGGAACAGCACGTCCGGCTCGTGGACGAGTGCTGACGCCAGGTCGAGCCGGCGCTTCATGCCGCCCGAGTAGCCCTTGATCCTGCGGTCGGCGGCATCGACCAGCTCGACCAGCTCGATCAGGAACTGAGCCCGATCGGCGGCTTCGCTCCTCGAGAGTTTGAACAGCTTTCCCTGGAGCACGAGCAGCTCACGTCCGGTCTGGCGGGGGTCGAGGCCGGCCTCTTGAAGGGCGACACCGATCTTGTTGCGCGCCTCGTAGGCGTGAGTGGCGACGTCGACACCCGCCACACGGGCGGTGCCGGACGTGATCGTCATCAGCGTCGTCAACATCTTGACCGTGGTCGACTTCCCGGCTCCGTTGGGGCCCAGGAAGCCGAACACCGAGCCGGCCTCGACCGCCAGGTCGACGCCGCGCACGGCCTCGACCTCGCCGTCCTTGCCCCCGAAATGCTTGACGAGTTGTTGTGCCTCGACAGCCAACGCCATGTGAGAGAACCTCCACTGAAAACCCGCGAACGGGCGACCCTATTACCCGTCCCGATCAATCCTCGAACGCGTTCCGGTCAGCACGTGACCGCTGTGGCGCGTTGTTCTGCGGTCGTCATTCGCCTGTTCCTCTCGGCGAATCATGCCTCTGAGCTGGGGCTCGACGCCGCAAGCGGGCCGGCTCAGCGGCGGTCGTGGAGGACCTGTCGGGCGGCGTGCCAGCCGCACATGCCGTGCACCCCGGCGCCCGGCGGAGTGCTGCTGGAGCAGAGGTAGACGCCTGTTATCGGTGTCCGCCACGGGTGCAGCCCCACGGTCGGCCGAGCGAGGAACTGGCGGATGTCGGCGACGCCACCGTTGATGTCGCCTCCGATGTAGTTGGCGTCGTGACGCTCGACGGCGGCGGTGTCCATCGCGTGGCGGGCGACGATCCTGTCCTTGAATCCCGGTGCGAAGCGCTCGACCTGAGCCTCGATCCGGTCGGTCATGTCGATCGTCGACCCGTTCGGCACGTGGCAGTAGGCCCATGCCGTGTGCGTGCCGGCGGGTGCACGATCGGGATCGAACAAGGTCTGCTGGGCGAGCAGCACGAACGGCCGCTCGGGGTGACGCCCGGCGTGCACGGCCGCCTCGCCGGCGGCGATCTCGGCGATCGTGCCGCCGACGTGCACGGTTCCTGCCCTGGCGCAGTCGGGGTTGCTCCACGGGATCGGACCGTCGAGCGCCCAGTCGAGCTTGAACACACCCGGCCCGTGACGGAAGCGGGCGAGCGCTCGCCGGTACCGATCGGGCGCGGCATCCCCGGCGATGGCGAGCAACTGCCGCGGCGTGACGTCGAGCAACACCGCGTCCGACGGGGGCAGGTCGCTCAACGACGTCACACGGTGGTCACACTCGATCCGACCGCCTGCCTGCTCGAGCATCGCCACGAGCGCGTCGGCGATCCGTTGCGAGCCGCGGCGTGCCATCGGCCAGCCGGCCGTGTGGCCGAGCACGCCGAGCAGCAGGCCATAGCCGGCGCTGGCCGGATGGGACAGCGGGAGCATCGAATGACCGGACAGGCCGGCGAAGACCGCCTTCGCTTCGTCGGTGTCGAAACGCCGAGCGGCCACGCCTGTGGCCGAGCGCACGCCGAGCACGGCGTAGCGGGCGAGGGTGACCGGGTGCCGCGGTGGGATCGTCAGCGGAGACAGCAGTGCTTCGGTCAGCTGGGAACCGGCTTCGACGAAGGGACGGAACAGGCGACGGTAGGCAGCTGCGTCGCGTCCGAGCCCGCGTGCGGTCTCGTCGAGATCGCGCGTCAGGACCGCTGCCCGGCCGCCGTCGAGCGGATGGGCGAGTGGCACGTCGGGATGGATCCACTCGAGGCCCAGGGCGGCGAGGGCGCCGTCGTTGCCGTCGAGCTCGGTGAAGGCGGGCGAGGCCACCGCCAGAGGATGGATCGCCGAGCACACGTCATGGAGCACGCCGGGCAGCGTCAACTGCTCGGTCCGAGTGCCCCCGCCCGGGGTCGGCTGGGCTTCCAGCACCGTGACGTCCCATCCGGCGCGGGCCAGCACGAGCCCGGCGACCAGCCCGTTGGGTCCCGATCCGACGACGACGGCGGCGGTCATCGAACGATCCGCTCCGAGTCGTCGACAACGGGCGCGCCGGGCATCCCCCGATCAGAGCATGCGCGGCCTCCCTGACGCCATCGCCGCGGGGACGACGCATCGGGTGGCGCGCTACCGTCGCAGGCATGTGCCGGAACATCACGACCCTGCGTGGCCTCCAACCGGTCGCCACTCCCGAGGAGATCGAGGCCGCGGCCCGCCAGTACGTCCGCAAGGTGAGCGGGGTCCAGAAGCCCTCCGATGCAACCGTCGAGGCCTTCGAGCGGGCGGTGGCAGCCGTCACGGCCGCGACCCACGAGCTGCTCGACAGCCTGCCCCCGCGCAAGGTGCCGCCCAAGTCGGAGCCGCCGTTGCGGCGCATCGCTCGCGTCAAGGCCGCCGAGCACGACCACGACACGACCACGACCACGACCACGATCACGAGCATTCACACGATCACCAGCATTCGCACGAACACCAGCACGCATGAACCCCGCCGACGTGGCGTACGTCCCGGAAGCTGCCGCGCCGTGGGTCGATGTCGAGGGCGGCCAACGCCGCCTCGTGTTCTCCGACCCGTCGCGTGGGGTCTGGGCACTCGGCGTGCGGTACCAGCCGGGGAGTGGCACCGAGCGCCATCACCACACCGGTGACGTGTTCGGCTTCACCAACGCCGGACGCTGGCGCTACGTCGAGTACGGCGTCGACTACACGGCGGGCAGCTTCGTGCACGAGACCGGCCGGCTCGACCCACACGCTCGTCGTACCCGACGACAACGACGTGGTCACCGAGGTCTATTTCGTCGTCAACGGGGCGAACCTGATCCTCGACGACCGCGACCAGGTCGTGCGCATCAACGATGCCACGACCTTTCGTGACCGCTACCTCCGGCTGTGCGCCGAACAGGGCAAGCCGCGCCTCGGCGTTCGAGGCCTGACGTCCGACGCAACCTGACGAATCAGGATGCCGCTCACCGCCCGCCGTGCGCACCAGATCGAGGATCGCTCGAAACGTCCAGCTAGCAGGATCGGCGTGTTCGGCACCGAGCGAACCGGGGTGCTGTGCTGGCACCTCGCGACGCGTACCGTGCTGTCTGGGATCGTGAGATCCGGGGAGGGGTGACGATGACGACCGAAACAGTGACCAGCGGTGCGACCACCGCCGACGGCGAGCCGTTCCGCTTCTTCGACAACCGCGAGAAGTACCTCCTGTTCGTCACCACGACGAGCGAGAAGGCGGTGGTGGCGGCACGCGGATCGGCGCCGAGCTCGACCACCTCAAGCCGACGCCTCCGGCGTTGCGCGTGTTCGACGCCGGCACGGGCAACGGGTCGTGCTCGCCAACGTGCTGCGCGATCTCCACCGCCGGATGCCGACCGTGCCGTTCGTGGTGGTCGGCAAGGAAGTCAGCATGGAGGACACGCGGCTGACGCTGTCGACGCTGCCCGGTCGCTTCTCGGAGCACCCCGAGACCGTGGTCGTGCTCACCAACATGTTCTACGCCGAGGCGCCCGCAGCTGTTTCCCCGCAACCCCGCCGCGCAGGGCCGGGTCAACTGGTGGGAGGTCGGTCTCGACGGCACGACCTCGCACGAGTTCCAGCAGCAGGTCGGTCAACTCGAGAACGTGCTCGCCGAGGGATGGCAGACGGTCACGAGCCCGAAGACCGGCAACCCGTGTACGCCAAGCCGTCGGTGCTCGTGCTCTACCGCAAGGACCGCGCCTTCGCCCTCGACGGCCTGATCCCGCGCAACATCGGTGCGCCCGCAGGACTTCAAGTACGACCTCGTGCTCGCCGCCCAGCCGTACCGCTCGCGCACCGCCGGCCGAGTCCAAGGTCAAGACGGTGCTGGCTCCGATCGCCCGGGCCCTGGCGCCCGACGGGCGGCTGGTGGTGGTGCAGTCGACCGGGCACGACCCGGGCATGGAGATCGTGCGCCGGATCTGGCCCGACGGACGAGCCGTTCGCGACACCCCGCGCCACATGTTGATCAAGGAGCTCGACCGCCAGCTCAACGGCAGACGAGGCCGACACGCAGCTACACGTTCGAGCACGCCGACGACGCCCAGGCGCTGTTCAGCTACCACATGCACGCCATGCCGAACGAGGTCACCAACCGGCTCACGACGTCGACCGCGCTCGGCGGCCTGGAACGCCGCCGTCTACGTGGCCCAGATCGACGACGAGCGGGTCGCCGCCGCGATGCAGGAAGGCGACTACCTGCAAGATCACCAACGACGTCGTGCTCAAGCACGGCGGCCTGTGGTTCCAGGACGAGAGCTTCGTCGTCGTCAAGAACTGACGGTCGACCACGAGTCAGCCGTCACTGGATCGGCTTGACCGGGTTCTCTCCCGACACGATCCGGTCGAAGCGGTCGCGCATGTTGGCGACGCTCTCGGGGTGGGTGATCACGTAGAAGCGGTTGGCGAGCACGGCGTCGCGAACCTGGATGGCCACCTCGTCGGCGTCGATCGCCTCGTCGCGGAGCTGCTGGCGGCGCTTCGACTTGTACTCCGCCATCTCCTCGGCCTGCGCCGGCGTCAGCTCGTAGTGCAGCCGCTCGGGGAGATTGCGCACGGCGGTGGTGATGTTGGTGCGCACCCAACTCGGGCACAGCACCGACACCCCGACGTTCGATCCGTCGTCGTCGAGCTCGTACCTGAGCGTCTCGCTGAGCGCCACCACCGCCGCCTTGGTGGCGTTGTACGGGCCCATCCGAGGATGGTGGTACAGCGCCTGACACCGACGCCGTGTTGACGATGTGGCCCTCGTCCTGGGCCAGCAGGTGGGGGAGGAAGGCGCGGATGCCGTGGATCACCCCCCACAGGTTGACGCCGATCACCCATTCGAAGTCGCGCCGCGGCAGGTCGGCGATCTTGAGCCCGCGGCTGCCGACCCCGGCGTTGTTGCACACGAGGTGGACACCGCCGAAACGCTCGAGCGTCGCCTCGGCGCAGCGCCTCGACGTCGCCCTCGATCGACGTGTCGGCGATCACCGTCAGCACGTCGATGCCCTCGTCGGCGAGCGCTGCCGCCTCGCGTTCGAGCGTCGGGCGCTCGATGTCGGCCATCACGACCTGCATCCCGTCGGCGCCGAAGCGACGCGCCAGCGCGAGACCGATGCCGGATGCGGCGCCGGTGACGACGGCGACCTTGCCGGGGAGTGCGTGCATCGGTCAGCGGTCAGCGCTGGACGCCGAGCAGGTACGCCGAATGCAGCAGGTCGGGGTTGTCGCGCAGCTCGGCGGCGGTGCCCGAGTACTGGATCTCGCCGCCCTCGATCACGTACGCCTTGGTGGCCAGCGCGAGCGCCACGTGGGCGAACTGCTCGATCAGCAGCACGCCGGCGCCGCCGTCGGCGATGCGCTCGATCACCGGCATCAGGCGCTTGACCACGACCGGCGCCAGCCCCAGCGAGAGCTCGTCGACCACCATCACCTTCGGCTTCGACGCCAGCGCCTGTGCCAGCACGACCATCTGCTGCTCGCCGCCCGACAGCGACCGGGCGGTGGTGTCGAACCGGCGCTCGAGCTCGGGGAACAGCTCGAGCGCGTAGGCGATGCCGGCCTCGGCGTCGTCCGGCCCGCAGGTTGTAGGTGGCGACCTTGAGGTTGTCCTCGACGGTGAGGTTGGGGAGCAGCCGGCGGCCCTCGGGAACGACGGCGACACCCGAGCCGCGGATCTTGTCGGGCTTGGCGCCGGTGAGGTTGACGTCGCCGATGTGGATCGTGCCGCCGGTGGGCTTGAGCATGCCGCCGATCGTGAGCACGAGCGTGCTCTTGCCGGCGCCGTTGGGGCCGAGCAGCGTGGTGATCTCGCCGGCCGGGATGTCGATCGAGACACCCTTCAGCACAGGGCGGTCGCCGCGCGGCACGTCGAGCCGCGGCGACCTCGAGCGCCGACCCGGTCATACTTCGACCTCCTCGGTGCCGATGTAGGCGGCCATCACGTTCGGGTCGCTGAGCACCTCTGTGGTCGGGCCTTGGGCGATCACGTGGCCGAAGTCGAGCACCACCACGTGCGAGCAGGTGGCGCCCACCAGCTCCATGTCGTGGTCGACGAGGATCGTGAGTGCCCCGGTGCGATCGGGGATCTGCTTGATGACCTCGCCCAGCGCCGCCGTCTCTTCGTCGGGAAGCCCGGCGCCGGGTTCGTCGAGCAGGACCAGGCGCGGCTTGCCGACCACCGCTCGGGCGACCTCGACGAGGCGTCGCTCGGCGGCACCGAGTGTGCCGACCGGCTGGCTCAGCACGTGTCCGAGCCCGACGAAGTCGGCGGCCTCGACCACGTCGTTGCGGCGCGACGACTTCGTCGCTCCCGATTGCTCGAGCACGAGCAACACGTTCTCGAACACCGACATCTCGGCGACCGCTTGCTCGGTCTGGAACGTGCGCCGCAGACCCCATCGCACGCGCCGGAAGGCGGGCATCGACAGCAGGTTCTCGCCGAAGGCGGTGACGGTGCCGTCGACCGGGCGTACGAAGCCGCTCAGCACGTTGAAGAAGGTCGTCTTGCCGGCGCCGTTGGGACCGATCAGGCCGTTGACACCGACGTTCATGCCGGCCGTCATGTCGTCGATCGGAACCACGCCGCCGAAGCGAACGGTGAGGTTCTGGATGTCGATCACGCCGCCGTCCCTTGCGTCGCCGCGCCCGCGGCGGGAGCGACTTTGCTCGCTCTGCCGCCGAGCCCGACCTTGCGCCCGATGAACAGGCCGAGCTTCCGCAGGTCTTCGACGACGCCCTTCGGCTGGACCAGCAGCACCTGCATCACGCCGAGACCGAACAGCATCGTCAGCACCTCGGGGCCGAGGCCGAGCACGTCGTCGAGGATCTCGGGCAGCACGCGCATGAAGAACGCAGCCACGAGTGCGCCCCAGAGGTTGTAGACACCGCCGAGCAGCACCACGGCGAGCAGCAGGATCGACTGCTCGACCGGGAACTGGTTGGTGGTGACGCCCGGCGCCGGCGACGAGGATCGCGCCGGCGATGCCGGTGACGGCCGCCGAGAGGGCGAACGCCCACAACTTGTAGAGCGTGTTGTTGACACCGGCGGCGGTGGCCGTGAGCTCCGACTGCCGGATCGCTCCCCAGGCACGTCCGGGCTTGCCCTTGATGTGCCAGGCGGCGACGAGGAACACGATCGCCACGACGACCACCGTGTAGCGGTAGAAGGCGATGTCGCCCTCGGCGATGGTGGGTCGGGGGAGCACGTTCTGGCCGGACGGGCTGCGCTTGTCGAAGCCCCAGAACCCCTTGTTGCTGTTGGGGAACTTGACCACGGTCAGCAACAGCGTGATCGCGCCGGCTGCCATCAGCGTGACGAGCGCCAGGTACAGGCCGCTGAGGCGGAGCGCCGGCAATCCGATGATCACGCCGAGCAATCCGGTGAGCACGGCGCTGGCGAGGATGATCACCGGGAACGGCGCGCCGTCGAACAGGAAGTGGATGCGCAGTGCGAACCAGGCGCCGGCGGCGACCATGGGGATCTGGCACAGCGAGAACATGCCGGTGCGGCCGACCAGCAGCCCCAGGCCGAGCGTGACCAAGGAGTAGGCGGCCATCTCGAACATGATCTTCATCCAGAACGTGCTCAACACGGCGGGGAGCACGAACAGGGCGATCAGCACGGCGCCCACGAAGGTGATGATGCGCCACGGCGTGGCCGCCGTGATGATCGAGGGCAGTCGGGTGTCGGCTTTCATCAAGCGACTCGTCCTTGAGTCTGGCCGCGCCAGCCGAACCACACGAGCACCACGATCGCACACACGAACGGCGTCGTGTTCCGATACTCGGCGAGGCTGTTCATGGCGCCCAGGCTCGACTGCACGAGCCCGATCACGAACGCCGCCGCGACCGTGACCCACAGCGACTCGATCCTCCCGATCAGCGCCGCCGCCAGCGCCGCCACCGGGAACGTGAAGGTGAGGGCGGCGATCTCCATGCCGAGCTGCGACGCCAGCAGCAGGCCCGAGACTCCGAACACGACGCCGGAGCCGAACCATGCCACCGCTTCGACCTTGCGGACCGGCACACCGAGCAGGGCCGTGTTCTCACGGTTGTCGGCGAGTGCCCGCATCGCCGTGCCGACCTTGGTGCCATTGAGCGCCAGCGTGGTGAGCACGGCGACCATGATCGGGAACAGCATCCCGAGCCCCTGCGTCCAGTTGATGTTGAACCATCCTCTGACGTACTGCCAGTCGGTGGTGGTGGGCGCCAGGGTGCGCACCTCGGTGGTCCAGTACCACTGCATGAACCCGAGCAGGATCAGGGCGAACCCGAGCGACGCGCTCGGCTTTCACCAGTGGGTCGCGGTCAGCCAGCGGTGGCCCGAGCACCCACCCGTAGAGCAGTGTGAGGAGGCCTGCGATGACGATCGTGGCGACGTATGCCACCCACTCGTTCCAGCCGTGCTCGTTGATCAGTTCCCAGGAGATCAGCGCGCCCAGGGCGCCGACCGCGCCGTAGAACAGGTTGAGGACGCCGGTGGTGCGATACAGCACGACGAGCCCGACGCCGCTCATGGCGTAGACGCCACCGAGCGCGAGACCGATCACGAGATATGGCTTGAAATCGGGCATGCGACCCCCTATCGCGATTCAGGTTGGAGAGCTGATTCAAGGTTTGACTACCAACCTGCGGTGGCAGCCTAGAACGCACGTGGGCCGACCGGCAAAGCCGGCCGGCCCACGTTCAGTGAACGTTCTGTTGCGTCGGCGTCAGCCGGCGGCCATCGCCGCTTCTGCGTCGCGGATCGCCTGCAACGGGTTGTTGTCAGTGGGCAGGATCTCGAAGCACTCCTCCATCTCGACCATCACTCCGTCGCGCGGTGACACCGTGCGGTCGGTGTTGTTCGAGACGTTGGCGCCCGTGCCGCTCGTGTAGTACCACGGCTTGCACAGCATGTCGCTCTCGGCGCCGCGTGAGGGCGTAGATCGCGGCGTTCACCGTCTCGACGGTGTACTCGGCGCCCTCACCCATCCGAAGCAGCGCCTCGGTGGTGAACTTGCCGACCAGATAGCCCATCTGCGAGAAGGCCGAGATCGGGAAGTCGGCGTTGGCCGCCTCGTGGATCTCGAGCATCTTGTTGTTGTCGGGCTCACCGGAGTCGAGCAGGTTGAACTCGGCGTTGATCAGGAACTTGTCGTTCCAGTCGGTGCCGCAGCAGTCGGCCAGAGCGGCCGCCACCGACGGGTCGTTGGGCGGTGTGGAGCTGCCCCAGATCACCGAGTCGACGAGACCCTGCTGCGAGATCGCCTCGAGCAACGGCAGCACGGTCGGACCGGTGAAGTTGAGCACGACGCCGCCACCTTCGCCGGCGGCCTGCACGGCGCGCTGGGCGAGACCGGCCGGGTCGGCGATCGGGACGGGCTCCAGGATGCCCTCGAACTCCATGTCGTTCAGGTTGGCGATGTCCTGGACCGAGCTGTTGTTGAAGTCCATGCCGGGCTGATCGGGCGAGACGACGACGAGCTTGTTCGTGGCGCCGAAGTTGACGACGGCCTGGGCGGCACCCTGGTTCGAGTAGTACGGGCCCATGTTGACCGCCGACCAGTTGTCGGAGAGGAAGCAGCCCGGGGCCACGCCGGCGATGATCGGGTGGTAGCCGTGCTCGGCGTAGTAGTCGCCGTTCACGTCGCACTCGAGGATCTCGGTGTTGCCGACGATGGCGAGCACCTGGTCTTGTTCGACGAGCTTGGTCGCGGCCGCGGTGAGCACGGCCGGATCGGGAGCGACGTCCTCGTACGAGTACTCGATCGGGTGGCCGTAGATGCCGCCGTTGGCGTTCACGCATTCGAAGTAGATGGCGGCCATCTTCGGGATCCACGTGAAGTCGATGCCGGGGATGTTGGTGGCTGCGCCACCGAGCTTGATCGGATCGCCGGTCGCCGGCTCGCCGGTGTTGAGCCCGCACTCACCGGGCTGGACGACCATCGCGCTCTCGGCCGGTGCCTCGGTGCTGACCGGCGCCTCGGTGCCTTCCGGCGCCTCGGTCGCTGCCGGTGCCTCGGTCGCAGCCGGTGCTTCGGTCGCGGCCGGTGCCTCGGTCGCAGCCGGTGCCTCGGTGCCCTCGGGAGCGTCGGTTGCCTCGGTGGCGGTGTCGTCACCACCCTCATCATCGTCGTCGCCGCATGCGGCGAGTACGAGCGATGCGACGGCTAGGGCCGCACCCACTTGACGAAGCTTCATACTTCCTTCCCCCTTAATCATCGACATCGCAGTCCCTCGATCGATCGATCGTGGATAACACGCGATGATGTGTGCTGGCGGCCGAACGCCGCTGGCTCGTTCGAAACGTACAAGTCCCCATCGCGTGGTGCAAGGACCAGGCCCACCGCCAGTTGAAGAAAATGTTGACAACCTTCCTGTTCGTCCCCGGGGAACGATTCGCGCATTCTCGCATCGTGATTCGAAACCATCTCGCATCGTGATTCTCGACGGCCGATCGACCTGCTCACGTTCGTCCGAGGCGAACGCGGCCGTGGCGCGCCCGTCGCGGCTGTGGAACACTCGGCGCATTCCGGGCCAACGCCGTTGTGGCGAGCCGGCCCACCTACCAGGGGACGTTCCATGAAGACCAGCACCGATCGCATCCTCACCACGCACGTCGGCAGCCTCGCCCGCCCGACCGAGCTGCTCGACACGATGAAGGAGAAGGAGCACGGCCGGCCGTACGACCATGCCCTGTTCGATCAGCAGGTGCGCGATGCGGTCGCCGATCGCGTGCGTCATGCAGGTCGAGAACGGGATCGACATCGTCACCGACGGGGAGATGAGCAAGGTCAGCTTCATCGGCTACGTGAAGGACCGCCTCGGCGGGTTCGAGGTGGAGGAGGGTGGCAGCGGGCCGGCGCCGTCATGGCAGGTCGAGATCGACATGTTCCCCGAGTACTACGCCGACTACATGGGCAAGTACTCGGCCGCCGTCGCACCCCTGCGCCGGATCATCGCCCGCGGTCCGGTCAGCTACGCCGGTCACGACCTCCTGAAGATCGACATCGACAACCTCAAGGCGGCGGTCGCCGCCGTCGAGGCCGACGGCTACGAGATCGCCGACGTGTTCATGCCGTCGTCAGGCCCGAGCGGGTTCGGGAAGAACGAGTACTACGCGTCGAATTCCGAGTACCTCGAGGCCGTCGGCGAGGCGATGCGCGAGGAGTACATGGCGATCGTCGACGCCGGCTTCATCCTGCAGATCGACGACCCGTGGCTGATCGAGCTGCTCACCGAGTCGATCCGTCCGTGGGACGAATGCGTGGAGCTGGCCAACCAGCACGTCGAGGCCCTCAACCACGCCCTGCGCGACATCCCGATCGACAAGGTGCGTCATCACACGTGCTACGGCCTCAACCACGGGCCGCGGCTCACCGACGTCCCGATGGCCAAGGTCGTGCCGTTCATGCTGCGGATCAACGCCGGCGCCTACTCGTTCGAGGTCGCCAACCCGCGTCACCAGCACGAGTACAAGGTGTGGGAGGACTTCACGCTGCCGGACGACCGGGTGCTGATCCCCGGCCTGATCGGCCACGCCAACAACTACGTCGAGCACGAGGACCTGATCGCCGAGTACATCGTGCGGTACGCCGACATCGTCGGCAAGGAGCGCGTGATCGCCGGTGCCGACTGCGGCTTCTCGTCGCGCGCGTCGTACAAGCCCGAGGTCCACCCGACCGTCGTCTGGCCCAAGTTCAAGCACCTCGCGATGGGCGCCGAGCTCGCAACGAAGCAGCTCTGGTCGTAGCGGCTGCTGTTCGCGGTCCGAGCCGACAGCCTGCGATCGTTCTCGGCTAGGTCGACGTGGTGCTGACCATCGGGAACTGTGAAGACCGTGCGCGCTCTTCGAGCTGGTGATCGTCACGTCGAACGGTCTGCCGACCGGCGCACCGGGGAATTCGATCCGGGCCGACCACTTGCCCTCGCCGTTGGATGTCGCCTGACCGGAGCCGTACGGGCGAGCTGATCGTGATCGTCGCCCCGGCGGTCGACTTGCCCCAGTACTCGTTGAACGGGATCGGCTGCATCGCACTCGGTGAAGGCGGCGTTGGCGGTGAAGTCGATCTCCGGCGGCGGTGGCTGGCTCATGCCGCACGAGCGAGAACTCGAACACGGCGGCGCTGGCACTGTTGCGTCACCCGCACCCCGACGGCGGTGCCGACCGGGCACGTCGTAGATCTTGAGCTTGACCTCCCAGTTGCCCTTCGATCCGACGACGACCTCCGACCGAGCCGTAGGCCGACTCGGCCCGCACCGTGCTGCCCGGCGTTCCGGTGCCGTAGAAGCACTGCTTCATCGGCGACGCGGCGAGGTCGGCCGATCCGAGGTCGGCGGTGAACTCGCCACCGGCGCCGGCTCGCGTCGGCGTCTCCGGCTTGGGCTCCTCGGTGCCGGCGTTGCTCGATCGGCTTGACGGTCGTCGGCGTGGGTGCCGGCTGTGGTCGTGCGTCGGACGGCGTCGTGGTCGGCACCGGGCGGGAAACGCACGATCGAACTCGAACGTCGTGCCCGAGGTGGTGAGACGTGACGACGATCTTGACGGTCGTGCCGCCCGGACACTCCCCGCAGATGCAGGATCGCGCTCCACTCGCCGCGCCGGTCGGCGCGGCGTGGCCGCTTCGCCGAACGGTGACGTGATCGTCACCTTCTCGTTCGGCGGGCGGTGCCGTAACGCCTGCGTCATCGGCTCACCGGTCAGGTTTCGACGATCCCGAGCGCGGGCGGTCGGTGCGGCCGGCGACGTCGGTGGTCGTGGCCGTCGGTGCCGCCGTCGGCTCGGTCGCCACGGGGCACGATCGTGACAGGAGCCGTGTCGTCGGTGACGTCGGCAGCCGTCGACGCGGGCGCCTCGGCGGGCCACGCCGACGCCGAGTTCGGTGCGACGGAAGCCGGGCGTGTCGAGGATCGCCGACGGGTCGTGCCGCATCGCTCGGTGGCGATGCTCCCGTCGGTGCTGTCGAGCACGGCGTCGAGGGCGAACACCGACCCGCCGAGCAGGGCGACGGCCGCGGCGGCGAAGGCCGAACGACTGCCAGATCGGTCGCCGCAGCACGACGTCGGTCGGCCACCGCGGACTCGTGCGTTGGCCGCTGCAGCACGGCCTCGAAGTCGGGGCGGCGGATCGATCGTGGCCGCGACCTCGTCGAACAGCGCGGTCGAGCGTTGGTCCCGAAGTCGTTCATCGCTGATCTCCCAGCGTGCGCTGGAGCGCCGCCGTGCCGCGCTTGACGTGCGTGCGCACCGACCCGACCGACAGGTCCAGCGTCTCGGCGATCTCGGATTCGCTCATCCGCATCCAGTGCCGCATCACGACGCAGGCACGCTGGCGGAGTGGCAGCGCGGCCACGGCGTCGAGCACGTGCTGGCGACCGACGCGGCCCAGGGCGTCGTCCTCGGCCGAGGTCGACGAGCGCGAGGTGCGAGGTGCCGCGCGGCGCTCGGCGACGACGCGCGCCGGCGATGATCGCTGCGCACGAGGTTGACGATCGTCGCCCTCAGGTAGGCGTCGGCGCGGTCGGGATCGTCGAGGCGGTCCCACGCGTCGAGCAACCGGACGAACGCTTCCTGGGCGACGTCCTCGGCGGCGTGGACGTCGCCGGTCAGGAAGGCCGCGAAGCGCACCATGTCGGCGTGACGACGTTCGTAGAGCCGCCACACGCCGCGTCGCATCACGCGGTCGAGCGGTCGACGGCGTCGGACGCGCCGCGACAGGCGCTGCCCACCCTCGCTCGCCGTCCAAGCCAGTTTCGTCATCACGCCTCATGAGATGCGCAAACCAACGATTTGCTAGGACATGTGTCGACCGATCTTGTGACGAACTTGAAGTCCGGACGCGGTAAGGCAGCACGTGCCGCGACGGGTCGTGACCTGATTTACAGCTCGCGCCCGTCGAGCCAGACGTTGCCGTTGGTGCCGTCGACGGTGACGACCTGACCGGTCTCGATCCGGGTGGTGCCGTTGACCGAGCCGACCACGGCCGGGATGTCGAACTCACGGGCGACGATCGCGCAGTGGCTCATCACGCCACCCACGTCGGACACGACGGCGCCGGCGATGGCGAACATCGGCACCCACGGCGGCAGCGTCATCTCGCACACCATGATTTCGCCGTCCTCGAGGTCGCCCGCCTCTTCGAGCGAGCGCACGACGCGGGCGACGCCCGTGTAGATGCCGGGTGAGCCGGCGACGCCGTCGATCAGGTTCGGGGTCCTGCTCGCCTTCGGGCGGCGCCTTGATGCCGAGCAGTCGCGATGTCGACGGCGTCCATGAACGGGTCGACGAAGTCGCCGGGCTGCGGCGGGGGCGGGGGCGTGCCCAGGATGTCGGGCGGCTGCGCCTTGCCGCACGCCTCGAGCTCGGCCTTGCGCTCCTCGACGAGTGACTTGTAGTCGGTGCCGTTGGCCATCGCGTCGCGGACTTCGCGGTCGAACAGGAAGAAGATGTCGTCGCCGTCGGCGATGCAGCCGTTGCGGGCGAGCGCGGCGCCGACGGCGCGGACGAAGCGGCGGAACAGCACCACGCCCATCTGGTCGATGTAGAAGGCGTGGTCCTCGGTCAGCGGGTAGGCGTACTGGGCGGCGTCGAACAGCTCCTCGAACTCGGCCAGCTTGTCGGGATCGTCGGCGAGCTTGGCGCGGATCTTGGCCGTCAGCTCCTCGCGCCGGGCGACCGCCCGGTTGAACTGGATCATCGGATCGTCCGAGTCGTCCATCGGGATGTAGCGGGAGATGTTGCCGAGCGGGATCTGCGGGTCTTCGCGCCACGGGACGTCGGCCAGGTCGTACACGGCGTCGGAGCGCCACCCGAAGTCGTACAGGTAGGCGTCGACCTTGGCCAGGAAGTCGCGGCCCTCCTCGGTCTGCTCGAGCGCCTGCTTGAGGTCGCGCGGGTGGTTCTCGTCGAAGATCCGGCTGAGGGTCGGGCTGTTCTTGGCGATCCGGCTGAGGTCCCACAGGCCGTGGGCGGCGTCGACGGGGCGGGTGTGGTACCCCTGCAGGATCTGGTACGACTCGGTGGGATCGTCCGGCTGCATCACCTCGTCGTAGAAGTCGGAGAGGGCGGCGCCCGAGATGAGGGCGAAGTTGATGTGGCCGTGGATGTACCACATCTCCTCCATCCACTTCGTCATGTCGTGGTACTTGGCGAACAGCTGGGCGTCGGTCATCTCCGAGTAGTCGACGTCGCGCTCGGCCTCGTTGCGGGTGCGGATCATCGGCAACCAGTCGTTGGCCCAGCGCTTGCCGACGAGCGGCACCGTCTTGTCGACCATGCCGAGGTAGCGCGACATCCGATCGTCGACCTCGGCGGGGTCGGGATGCGGATGGAACGCCATGTAGAAGTAGTGGTTGATCGCCTGCGACGAGGCGACGATCGGGCAGTCGTACTCGGCCTGGGCGCGGGTGAACCCACGCGAGATGGTGGCCATCACGAGGTCTTGCGACAGCGGATGCAGCGGTCGCGGGGCGTGCATCTTGTCGAACGCCCAGAACCCCTCGATCTCATCGGGTGTGGGAAAGCGGATGTCTTCGATGGTGGTCACTGATGCCCCCTCAGCTGGTCAGCGTTGGCCGAGATAACGGACGTGCGAAGGCACGTATCCGCAGCGGAGAGTACCAGTCATCGTGGACATGTGCAGCCTCGGGTTCGCCCATCGCGAACCCTCGACCGGGGCTCGATGCGGATCGGTTCGATACCTTGCCGCCGATGGCGCAGGACCGGCACGCGTGGTTGCACGAGATGGTCGATCGTCGGCCGCCGCGCCGGGTCGAATCCGACACGCGTCTGGTGCTGCTCGGCACGGCCGGGGGATCGAGCGCCAGGTCGACCCGGTGCGGGTTCGCCAACGCGCTCGTCGTCGGCGACGTCGCCTACCTCGTCGATTGCGGTGAGGGCGTGCAGACCCAGCTCCACCGCGCCGGTGTGGTGGCCACCCGCCGATTCGGCGGCGGTGGCGGGCGCCCGGTCGTGGAGACGATCTTCCTCACCCATCTCCACGCCGACCACATCATGGATCTGGTCAACATCTTCCAGGGCAGCTGGCCCTCGTCGAGGATCGACGTCTACGGTCCCGGACCGGCCGGCCCGCCCTTCACCACCCACGACGACCCGGTCCATCCGGTCCGCTTCCCCGACGATCCGGCGCCCGGCGTGCGGCGCGTGATCGAACACCTCAACCGGGCGTTCGCCATGAACATCAACGCCCGCATCATCGCCGAGCGCCGCAACGACTACCTCGATCACATCCACATCCACGAGATCGGGTTGGCGGGCGAGGTCGGCGGCGAGCCGGGCGACATCGAGGTGGCGGTCGAGATCGAACGTGGCGGCGCGCTACTTCGAGATTCCGCCGGTCGATCCGTTCGTCGTGCACCCGCAGGACGAGCACGGCGTCACCGTCACGGCGACGCTTCGTGCAGCACGCCCCGGTGTTCCCGGCGCTGGCCTACCGGTTCGACACGCCGGCCGGATCGGTGGTGTTCTCCGGCGACACCGGCGCCTGCGACAACGTCGTCACGCTCGCCGCCGGGGCCGACATCCTCGTGCACGAGGTGATCGATCTCGAGGCGCTGCTCGGAAGGCTGTCGTCGTTGTCCAACTATGAGACGGTCCGCGGCCAACTGCTTCGATCGCACACGCCGGTGGAGGTCGTCGGCTCGATCGCCGCGCGGGCCGGCGTGGGCACGCTGGTGCTGTCGCATCTGGTTCCCGGCGAGGGCTCCCATTCCCCCGAGCGAGTGGGAGGCACTGGTTCGCGAGGGCGCGCCCGAGTTCACGGGCGAGGTCGTATGCGGTGTCGACCTCGACGAATTGGCGATCGGCGACGGGCGCTAACACCTTCGAAGGGCGCGCACACGTTGGCGTGCGCGTGTGCACGAGTCGTGCCCATCGCGGTCGGTGCGACCGGTGGGAAGCTGGATCGGTTCGACCGAATGCACGTCGGCGCCCTTCGGCGGCCGAGACGTTCTGGTTGCGTGTGAGGAGATCTGCTGCCGGTGCTCCGCATACCCGCTCGGTAGAGCTCGTCCGCGCGATTGGACCCACGACCGTGTCGGCCGTGCCCAGTGACGCCACGTCGCACGCACGACGAGCGCCGCGCGATCGACGGTGGGATCGGATGGCAAGACGAGTCGCAAGACTGCTCGAACCCATCCAGTCAGCGAAGCGGTCTGGGGTTACTGGCCCAGGCGTCCGTCGATGCGCTCGCGCAACAGGTCGGCGTGGCCCATGTGGCGGGCGTACTCCTCGATCATGCCGACCAGTAGCTCGCGTAGCGACATCGCCCCTCCACCGCTGCCGTGCTCGTTCAACGGATCGTCGGCGGTGATGTCGAGACTCGGCGCCTCGGCCACGAACCGGGTTGCGAAGTCGACCTCCGCATGCCACGCCTCCCAGGCCTCCGCCACCACCTGGGGGTCGGGAACGGCACCGTCGAAGTCACCGTCACGGTCGGTGTCGGAGCAGTAGAGCCGGGGTACGTCCTGTCCCGCCATCATCACCCGGAACGTCCCGCGCTCGCCCTCGGCCAGGTGACGCACCAACCCCAGGAGTGACATCGTCGACGGCTCGACGGAACGACGCGCCATCTCTTCCGCATCGAGGCCGGCGCACTTCATCTCGAGCGTGAGGCGTTGGCAGCGCAGCGATTCGACGAGCGTGGTGCGCTCGTCACCCAAGGTTGGACCGTGCTCACGCGGGTCGTCGTCCGACGGCTTGCCGTCTGCGGTGAACATGTCGGCGCGTCGACTGGTTGCCATGGCTGCATCATCGCAGCGGGCTCACCGTGACGCACGCGAGGATTCAGGAGCCAGTGCTCACGACGGAGTGGTGAACCCGTGGTGGCTCATTGCTTCGTGGTCCGGAGTGCCAGGTCGGCGGTCTGCACTCCTAGTGCATGGCCTCGAGAGCGATGTCGTGGGTGGAGCTGTGCAGGAGTATTCGTTGGAGCGTCGACGGTCCAGACGAGATGACAACCGGAAGCCGATTGTCGCCAAGCCACCTCACCAGTCGAGAGCTGTCTCCGCCTACCTCCACGTGGTCCACCACAACCGTTCCCGCGGGATGAGTCACCGGCATCTGGCTCGGATGTGGCGTCCCACGCGCCCACTGGATGAAGAAGGGGTGTGATGACTCGGCCGCGGCCCGATCGACACCCGCCAGCCACCACTGGAGCTCTCGGCCATCCGGTGCCAATCGTGATCCGCTGCTGACGACAAGGTCGAGCCGCTGCGCGACATCGTCGATCGAAGGCGTGCGAACCGCCCATCCGAGTGGCTGAACGAGGCCCTGCCCAGCGCTCGCGACCCAACGCCCGAAATGATTGGCCATCGCCCGGTCGTGGTCGACGATCGCGACCAACTCCAAGTAGGCGTCGCCGACCGGAACGATCCGGTTGGCGGTTCCCCACTCTGCATGTCGGCCGCCCACGATGGAGGCCAGGCCGTGCCGCTCGTGCAGAACACGCGCCCCGGCATCGAGATCTGACACGGCCAACAGAACATGATCGAGTCGAAGCTCCGCGCTGCTCCTCGACCCATGGTGTTCCACGAACCAAGTCTCGTCGATGCACGCGAAACCCCACGCATAGGCACCAACGTCTCCGACGATCCCAGCGCTAGTCGAGTGCGGCCAACAGGGCTTCGAAGCCGGCGCGTTGGGCTTCGACGACCTCGGCGGTGGCGGACCATCCGTCGATCTCGATCAGCATCGAGGGCACGCCGGCCACGAGGGCGCTCCAGCTCTCACCGCCGCCGTGCTGGGTGACGTCGGGTCGGACGGGTAGTCCCGACCCCGCACTCCACGCCAGCTCGAACCTCGGACTGGTGGTGCCGATCGCGCTGACGTAGCCGAGCGGCTGATGGACCCAGACCACGATGTCGGGCCGGAGATCCTCGACGAGGTCGGCGAGCGCCTGCGTCTCGGGCTCGCTCAGCGGTGCCGGGCCACCGTCTTGTGGCCGCCACTCCCACGGGAAGTTGCGGTTGAGGTCGACACCGTTGGCATTGCAGCGCGTCCCGGCCGCTGACCCGTCGGGATTGGCGATCGGGACCAGCCACAGGTCGACGTCGGAGCTCACCTGTGCCTCCACGAGGCCGCCCACCACCGGGGGAGTGACCGGCTCGTTGCCGTGCAGCCCGCCGATCACCAGCACCCGCTGACGCGGCGAGTCGGCGCGACGGACGAGGGCCGTGATGTCGCGTCCCTGCACCGACCGGCCGATGACCTCGGACGTCCATCCGGCCGGGAGCGTCGGGCACGGGAATGTCGGACGGTGGTCGCACCTCGAAGATCTCCGGCGCCAGATCTGAGGGAGCGCAGACGAACTGACCGACCGGCGGCGGCATCGGTCGATCGTGCTCGATGTGCTCGTCGTGCTCGTCGTGGTGGTCGAGGTCGTCGTGCTCGTGGTGGTCGACGTGCTGGTGGTGGTGCTCGTGCTGGTGGTCGGCGGGATCGTCGAACTCGTCGTGGTCGTCGTCGAGGCCGGCATCGTCGAGCTCGTCGTCGTGGTGCCCGAGGCCGGCGCCACGGCATCGCGCCCCACCGCGTAGACCGCGGCCACGACGACGAGCACGGTGATCAGGGCCGCGCTCCACCACGCCCATCGCTTGGTTCCCAGCGGCCGCCTTGGCACCCGTCAAGTCTGCCAGCGGTCGGTCCGATCGCGCCGGGCATCAGCCGTATGGCGACGCCGTGCTAGGCCGAGACGCAGTCGCGGGCGAACTGCATCGCCCGTTGGAAGATCGCCTGCACCTCGTCGTCGCTGCACCCGACGAAGAAGTGCTCGGCACCCTCGAACCGGTCGAGCTCGACCGGCGCCCCGGCGGCGACGAGGGCGTCGTGGAGCCGGACGCTCTGGTCGAACGGGGCCATCGTGTCGGCGGTGCCGTGCTGGAGCAGCACCGGAGGTGCGTCGGCCCGGGCCAGGCGCGGCACGCGCGGACTGCTCGACCAGACTCGGGCACCGTGCTGAGCGGCGCCCCGAGCCACTTCGACGGGAAGTCACTGGCCGGGTCGTCGTCGGCGAGCGCCGAGAAGTCGGTCATCGGGTACCAGCACACGATGCCCTGCACCGGCTCGACGTCGGTGCCGAGCCCCACCGCGGCGGCGAGATAGCCGCCGCCCGACTGGCCGAAGAGCACGACACGAGTGGGGTCGATCCCGAACTGTTCGGCGTTGGCGCGCATGAAGCCCAGGGCGTCGGCGGTGTCCTCGATCGCGGCCGGGAACGGACGCCTCGCCACTGAACCGGTAGTCGCTGGCGGCGACCACGAAGCCGGCGCCCACCATCCGTTCGAACAGGCTCGGGGTCCACGCGCGCGTCTCGCGCGGTGCCCGCTGGCGACTGCTGAAGCGCCAACCGCCGCCGTGGATGTAGTGCAACAGCGGGAGCGGTCCCTGCTGATCGGCCGGCCGGTACACATCGACCTCGAGGAACCGGAAGCCCTCCTTCTCGGCGAACGGGATCGCCCGCTCGACGGTGACGCTCATCGTCCCTGGCCCTCGAAGGTGAGGATCGGGTCGGCCAGCGAGGTCGTGACGTACTGCGGCTGCGGGAGGTCGGCGGTCGTCGGCTTCGTCGTGACCAGCACGCCGTCGGCACCGAGGAAGCCGGCGATGCCGATGTCGGCGCGCTGCGAGTCGCCGAACACCACGATCGGACCGTCGGTCCGGACGGACTGCCGCACGATGTCGGCGTAGTACCGGCGACGGCTTGCCCAACACGATCGGGTCGACGTCGTACAGCACGCGGAGCGGCGGCGACGAGCATCCCGCCGCCGGGCTCCATCCCGCCCGAGCGCGGGAAGCCCGGCTCGAGCGACGTGACGTACAACGGGTGGCCGAGCGAGGCGAGGTAGCCGATCCGCTCGACCCTACCGAAGGTCGCGGAGCGCGAAGCGGCGAGCACGAGGGCGCGCCCGGCCGACGGCTGCTCCCAACCGTCGGGAAGGGCACGATCGGACGCCAGGGTGATGACGCCGACGCCCTCCTCGGCGATCGCCAGCCGCATGTTCTCCGGCACCTCGGCGACGACCTCGCTGATGCCCAGGTCGCCGAGCGTGCGGGCGACCACCGACCCGCCCGTCACGACCGCATCGTCGGGTCGACCGAGGCCGCATGCGACGAGCATCTCGTGGAGCCGAACGGTCGACAGCGCCGTGGCGTTGGTGGCGAACGTGATGGTGAGCCCGAGGTCGCGGCACCGATTCGACGAAGTCGACGGCGCCCGGTATCGGCGTGTCGGTCAGCCAGACCGTGCCGTCGAGGTCGAAGACGGCGGCCGCGTACCGCGACAGATCGAACTCGGGTGACATCGACTCAGCCGCCGCCGAAGGTCGATGTGTATCCACCGTCGGGGTGGAGGATCGACCCGGTGAAGTAGCCGGCCTCGTCGGAGCACAGGAACAGCGCGGTGACGGCGACGTCTTCGGGGGTGCCGAACCGGCCGAGTGCGACCTGCGACCGGCGCGCCTCGCGGAACGCCTCCTGGGCGGCAGCGTCGGCGCCGGCGCTGTCGACGACGATCGACTCGAACAGGTCGGTCTGGATGTATCCGGGGCCGATCGCGTTGAACCGGATGCCGTACTGACCGAGCTCGTTGGCGAGGCAGCGGGTCATCATCCACACCGCTGCCTTCGAGATCGAGTACACGCCGCCGGTGGGTCGCTTGGACGCCATCGAGGCGAGCGTGACCATCGCCCCGCCGTGGCCGGCCTCGATCATCAGCTGGGCGGCGCGCTGGCAGGTGACGAACACGCCGCGCAGGTTGATGTCCATCACGAGGTCGAAGCCGTCGATCTCGACGTCGACGAGCTGACGCGTGCTGCCGCTCTTCTGGGGTGGGGCGCCGACGCCGGCCGAGGCGACGACGGTGTCGAGCCCGCCCATCAACTCGGCGGCCCGGTCGACCGCCGCCCGCGTGGCGTCGGCGTCGCGCACGTCGACGTCGACGAAGTGGGCGGTGCCGCCGGCCGCGCTCGATCTCGGCGATCACCCCATCGGCGGCGTCGGCCGCCCGCGCCAGGTCGGCGAGCACGACCGCCGCTCCCTCGGCCGGCGAACAGCCGGGCGGTCGCAGCCCCGAGTCCGTTGGCTCCACCCGTGATGATCGCCCGCTTGCCTGACAGCCGTCCGGTCATGCGCCGAAGTCTGACAGAGCAGGTCGGACCGCTGGCCAGGCGCCGGTCGTTCGTCAGGGCGAACCGTCGTCAGTCGTCGATGTAGGCGATGAAGTCGCACTGGGCGTAGGGCGGTGGCGCCGATCTGGGTGTGGCGCGCCGGGCGCGACGCCGGGTCGGGGAAGTGGGCGACCCACGGTTCGTTGAGCTCGGCTCGCAGGTCGAGGCTCGGCAGGTAGAACGTCATCTTGGCGACGTGCTCCCAGCCGGCACCCGCCGCCGTCAGCATCTCGCCGACGTGGTGGAACAGGTTCGCCAGCTGCCCCTCGATCGTGTCGGGAACGCGTGTCGATCCCGGGTCGCGGGAGGCGATCACGCTCGACACCACCAGCGGGCCGAGGCGGGTGACGGCGGGGATCGGGTTCGAGTGCTGCATCGACTCGATGTCGAACGATCGGCGCGTCACGAGTCGCCTCCGTCGCTGCGGCCACCCACGCCTCGAACTCGGGCCGCCGCTCGGGTGTGATCGGGAAGGCGCCGTCGGTGCTCTCGCCGGCGGCGACGCGCTGACATCCCCCATTCCTCTTCCAGTTCCTGCTGGGCCGCCTCGGCGGCGACCTCGTCGACGATCGCCGCCGGCACGACGACGACGCCCTCCTCGTCGCCGACGATCACGTCGCCGGGCACGACCGTGACACCGGCGCAGGCGATCGGCACCTGCTGGTCGACCGGCATGTGCAGCCGCCGATAGGTCGCGCCGTGCGATGCACGGTGATAGACGGGGATGCCCATCGTCGCGCAGCGCCGGCGTGTCGCGCACGGCGCCGTCGGTGACGATGCCGACCGCGCCGAGCTGCGATCGCCCGCATCGCGAAGATGTCGCCGATCGTGCCGGCGTCGGTCTCGTTGCGGGCGTCGATCACGAGCACTTCGCCCGGTTGCAACGACTCGATCGCGGCGCGCTGCATGTTGAGTCGCGGCGCGTACGTCTCGATCAGGTCCTCGCGGATCGGCACGAAGCGCAAGGTGCGGGCCCGGCCGACCATCCGCTGCCCGGGCTTGATCGGCGCCAGGCCCGACAGGAACGTCGATGCGCACGCCGCGCTTCTGCAGCACGCCCGCCAACGTCGCGGTGGCGACCGACTCGAGGTGCGCTCGCGTGTCCGGGTCGATGTCGGTCACCTGGTCGTCGCCCATTTGTCGAGCATTCCCTTCTGCGGAACGATGGTTTGCACGCGGAGACCGGATCTGGTCTCATGATCGGTGGTGTCAGCGGACCGTAGCAACAGCGCGTCGGCCACGGCAAGGAAGGAACAGGTGTGGGCAGCATCCTCGGCAATCGGGTCACGCGCGTCGAGGATCCGCGCTTCCTCACGCGCGGCGGCGACTACGTCGACGCCATCCGATTTCCCGGACGAGGCGTACTGCGCCTACGTCCGCTCGCCGTACGCCCACGCCACGATCGAGTCGATCGACGTCGCCGACGCGCTCGAGGTGCCGGGCGTGCTGCGCGATGTTCACCGCCGCCGATCTTGGCTCCGCTCAATCCGACGCCGCCCAGCCGGCCCGGACTGCCGGAGGCGATGAACCGACCGTTCCTCGCCTCCGATCGCGTGCGCTTCGTCGGCGAGGCGGTCGTCGCCGTCGTGGCCGAGACGCAGGCTGCCGCCGTCGACGCCGCCGAGCTCGTGCTCGTCGACTACGAACCGCTGCCGGTCGTCGTCGACGTCGAGCAATCGGCGACCGACGAGCTGCTGATCTTCCCCGAGGCCGGCACGCAACGCCGTGATGAAGCTCGCCACGCCGGGGCAGGCCGACTTCTCCGGACTGTGAGGTGGTCGTCGCCGAGCGCATCGTCAATCAGCGTCTGAGCGGCGCGCCGATGGAGGCGCGCGTCGGCGCCGCGTACTGGACGCCCGACGGCCGGCTCGTGCACTACTCGTCCTGCCAGGGCGGTCACGTCACCAAGTCGATGCTGTGCGCGGTGTACGGCCTCGAACCCGGCACAGGTGCGCGTGGTCGTGCCCGACGTCGGCGGCGGGTTCGGGGTCAAGTCGCGCACGTATCCGGAGGAGGCGGTGCTCGGGTTCTACGCCCGCCAGCTCGGCCGTCCGGTGCGATGGACCGAGACCCGCAGCGAGAACTTCCTGTCGATGCCACAGGGCCGCGGCCAGGTGCAGTACGCCAAGATCGGCGGCACCCGCGACGGGCGCATCACGGCCTATCAGCTCGACGTCGTCCAGGACGCCGGCGCCTACCCGCTGACCGGCTCGGTCCTGCACGGCATGACGATGCGCATGACGTGCGGCGTCTACGACATCGACAACGTCGGCTTCACCGGGGTGTCGACGGTGACGAACACGCCGTCGATCACCGCCTACCGCGGTGCCGGCCGACCCGAGGCGGCGGTGGCGATCGAGCGCATGGTCGACCGCTTCGCGGCCGAGATCGGCATCGACCCGGCCGAGGTGCGCCGTCGCAACATGATCCCGAAGTTCCTCGAGGCGCGCACCACCGGCGTCGGCACCGCCGTACGACGTCGGCGACTACCCGCGATCGCTCGAGCTGGCGCTCGAGGCGGCCGGCTACGACGAGCTGCGCGCCGAGCAGGCCGCGCGCCGCGCATCCGGCGATCCGGTGCAGATCGGGATCGGCATCGCCACCTACGTCGAGATCACCTCCGGCGTCGGCGGGTCGGAGTTCGGCGCCGTCGAGCTGCAGCCCGACGGCAGGCTGACTGGTGCGCACCGGCACGACGCCGTACGGGCAGGGGCACGTCACGACATGGGCGATGATCGTGTCGGACCGCACCGGTGTGCCGATCGAGCGGATCACGGTGTTGCACGGCGACACCGACGAGATCCGCAGCGGCGGTCTCACCGTCGGTTCGCGGTCGGTGCAGCTCGGCGGCACGGCGATCGCGATCGCCAGCACGAAGCTGATCGACCAGGCTCGTGAGCGCGCGGGCGCAGCTGCTCGAGGCGGCCGTCGACGACGTCGTGCTCGACACGCGAGGCCGGGCTGTTCCACGTCGCCGGCACGCCCGCGCGGTCGGTCACGTGGGCCGACCTCGCCGCCGCCGAGGGCGAGCCGCTGGCCGGCGACCACGACTTCGAGGCGCCGATGCCGACGTTCCCGTTCGGGACCCACGTCGCCGTGGTCGAGGTCGACACCGAGACCGGCAACGTGCGACTGGTGCGCCACATCGCCTGTGACGACGCCGGAACGCTGATGAACCCGCTGCTCGCCGAGGGCCAGATCCACGGAGGGATCGCGCAAGGTGTCGCCCAGGCACTGATGGAGGAGGTCGTCTACGACGAGGACGGCACGCCGAAGACCACCAACTTCGCCGACTACCCGGTGATCTCGGCGGCCGAGCTGCCGACCTTCGAGCTGGTGTCGATGACGACGCCGACGTGGGTCAACGAGCTCGGCGCCAAGGGGGTCGGCGAGTCGGGCACGATCGGCGGCATCCCGAGCGTCTACAACGCGATCATCGACGCCGTGTCGCATCTCGGCGTCCGCCACATGGAGATGCCGTGCACCCCCGAGAAGGTGTGGGCGGCGATCGCCGCTGCACGGTGAGACCCGACGATGGCGACGATGTTGATCACGGGTGCCAGCCGCGGGATCGGCGCGGCGACGGCGCACGCAGCCGTCGCCGCCGGTTGGGACGTCGCCCTCAACTACCGCACCGAGCGCGAGCGGGCGGAGGCGCTCGCCTCCGACCTGTCGGCCGAGACCGGGCGGCGCGTGGTGGCGATCGAAGGCGACGTCTCGATCGAAGCCGACGTGCTGCGGATCTTCGACGCCGCCGAGGCGGCCCTCGGCCCGATCACGTGCCTCGTCAACAATGCGGGGATCGCACCCGGCTACGGCGCCTTCGCCGACCTCGAACTGGCGGACATCGAGCGGGTCTGGGCGGTCAACCTGACGGGTGCGTTCCTCTGTGCGCGCGAGGCGGTGCGACGGATGGCGCTGTCACGCGGCGGCAGCGGCGGCTCGATCGTCAACGTCTCGTCGAAGGCGGCCGTGATCGGTGGGCCGGGGGAGTGGATCCACTACGCGGCGTCGAAGGGCGGCGTCGAGACGTTGACCGCCGGGCTCTCCAAGGAGGTGGCCGCCGACGGGATCCGGGTCAACACCGTGCGTCCCGGCCTGATCGCCGGCGATTTCGGACCGTGGGGCCCGGCCGGCCGCGTCGAACGGATGCAGACAGCTGTCCCGATGCAGCGCGCCGGCGAGCCGAGTGAGATCGCCGCAGCGATCGTGTGGCTGGCGTCCGACGCCGCTTCGTACGTCACCGGAGCGGCGATCGACGTCACCGGCGGCCGTTGACGGCCGGCTCAGTCGACGCGGGTACGTTCTCGACGATGAACGCGGGCGCCAACTCACCGTCACTATCGGAACTGCTCGATGTCTGCGTTGCCGCGACGCACGCGCCGCGGGCGACGTGCTGATCGCCGGCCTCGCCCGCGACAAGGAGGTCGTGCAGAAGAGCGAGCGGGCGTCGATCGTCACCTGGGCCGACGTCACCTCGCAGGCCGAGATCTTCCGCGTCATCGGTGAGCACTTCCCGGCGCACGCGATCCTCGGAGAGGAAGGCGACGGTGGCGGGCCCGACGAGACGTTCACGTGGATCGTCGACCCGCTCGACGGCACGTCGAACTACGCCTCCGGCATCCCGTTCGCCTGCACCTCGGTCGCCGTGAAGGACGCCGACGGAGTGGCCGCCGGTGCGATCTTCGAGCCGTTCCGCGGCGAGTTGTTCACGGCGACCAGAGGCGGGGGTGCATGGCTCGCCGAGCAACGGCTGGAGGTCAAGCAGAACGACTCGCTCGATCGGGCGCTGGTGGCGACCGGGCTGCAGTCGGACGACCCGGCCGAGATCGCCGCTCACGCCCGGCGGATCGAGGCACTCCACCTCTACACGCAGGGGCGCTCGCGGCTTCGGCTCGCCGGCGCTGTGCCTGGCCTACGTCGCCGCCGGCCGGATCGACGCCTTCTACGAGCGCGATGCCACGTACGCGTGGGACGTCGCCGCCGGCGGGTTGATGATCACCGAGGCCGGCGGCCGGTGCGAGGACCTCGACGGCGGGCCGCTCAACCTCGGCCACGGCGTGGCCAACGTGCTGGGCACCAACGGCGGCATCCACGACGCGCTGTTCGATCTGCTGCAGCGCACCGATCGCGGCTGACGCCGAGCTCGGCTGTCCCGCTCCGCGGGATGTCGATCCGCTCGACCGGAACGCGCCGTGTGTAGTGTCCCGCTCGGGCAAGGCCGCGATGGGCGCGGTCCGCTGACACTGGGGGCAAACCACCATGGCTGATGTCGTTTCGGTCGATCAGTTCCTCGACGGCTGGTATCCGGGATGGAAGCCGGAGCACCTCGACAACCCGTGGTTGCGGATGAAGTCGGTCCCGTTCACGAAGCAGGACGAGGAGCGCTTCTGGTTCGTCGACTTCCACTGGCCGCGCGGCTTCTCGCCACTCGGGATGCAGTTCGTCAGCGACGCCTCGTGGTCGACGCAGCTCGCCGCTCACCAACTGCCGCTGCCTCCCGCCGGAGGGCTCGTGCAGCGCATGGGTGGGCCGTTCCTCTACGAAGGCGAGGTGCCCGTCACCTCACCGTGGGAGATCGGGTATCGGGCGGCGCGGATCGAGAAGAACATGCCCAGGTTCCTGCAGAACTTCGACGCCATCTGGGACGAGCGCAAATGGGAGCTCGAGCTCGGGCTGGGCTACTTCGAGAGCTACGACTTCGCCGGCAAGTCGCTGGCCGATCTCGGTCAGTACATGCACGACGCCTGGACCTTCCAGAAGCGGGCGTGGGAGATCCACTTCGAGATCATGTACCCGCTGCTGGCGATCTACCTCCAGCTCTACGGCGTGTGCGCCTCGAACGGGATCGACCCGGGCAACATCGCCAAGATGCTCCAGGGCCGCGAGCACAAGATCACCGAGACCGACCGTGCCATGTGGGACCTCGCCGACGAGGCCAAGCGGCTCGGCATCGGCGACATCTTCGCCGACAACGAGGCCGCCGACATCCGCGGTGCGTTGGCTGCCGCCGGCGGCAACGCCTCGGTGTGGCTCACCAAGTTCGACGACTTCCTGCAGGTGTACGGCCACCGCACCGAGGGCATCGCCGACATGAACATCCCCTCGTGGATCGAGGATCAGACGTCGCCGCTCGGGCAGCTCGCCAACTTCGTCGCCGCCGAGGAGCGTCACGACTTCGATGCCGGCAACGCGGCCGCCGTGGCCGAGCGCGACGAGGTCGTCGAGCAGGCGCGGTCGTCGCTGAGCGGAGAGGCACTGGGCGCGTTCAACGAGCTGCTGGCGATCAACCAGGTCGCCAACTTCGCCTGGTGGAACGAGGAGCACAACTACTACATCGACCTGCGCGCCACGATCCCGATGCGCATCGGTGCGTTGGCGATCGGTGCCGAGGTCGGCGCCGACACGTACGACGACGCCCTGTTCCTGTTCTTCAGCGAACTGGTGGACGTGTGCGAGGGGCGCGCCAAGTGGGCCGATCTGCAGTCGATGGTGACCGAGCGCCACGACTACTACGACGGCTACCAGAGCAAGCGCTCGGAGGTGCCCAAGGTGGTCGGAACGCTGCCCGACAAGATCGAGGACCCGGTGCTGATCGAGATCTTCGGGATGCACTCGCACTACTTCGCCGGCCTCAAGTCCGACATCCACACCACCGAGCTCAAGGGCTTCCCGGCCTCGGCCGGCGTCTACACGGGCACCGCCCGCGTGATGGTGTCGGCGATGGAGCTGTTCGAGCTCGAGGAGGGCGAGATCCTGGTCACCGAGGCCACCTCCCCGAACTGGACGCCGGCGTTCGCGATCATCGGCGCCTGCGTCTGCGACGGCGGTGGATCGCTCACCCACGCCGCGACCGTGTCGCGCGAGTACGGCATCCCGTGCGTGGTCGGCACGTCGGTGGCGACGCTGCGCATCAAGTCGGGCGACACGATCGAGGTCGACGGCACGAAGGGCACCGTCAGGATCCTCGAACGCGCCGCCGGCTGAGCCCGCCTCAGGAGTGGGCGAGACGATCGCGCCAGCATCCCGATCAGCAGACCTGCGCCGAGCGCGGCGACCGTGGCGATGCCGAGCCGCCGCCACGACGGCGCCGTCAGCAGAACTGGGCACGCCGACGAGCAGCGCTCCGCCGGCGGCCGCCATGCCGAACACGTCGTCTTCGAGCAGGGGCGGCGGATCGGCCGGGCAGCGTCCGCCGAAGGCGCTGCAGTCGCCGAGCGTGACGGCGAGCAGGATCAAGCCGAGACCGACGACGACGGCGGCCGCGATGCCGGTGAACCTCGCCACCGTCGCCAACGTGCGCACGGCGGCAGTCTGGCAGTCGCGAGGCGATCGTTCGCGGCTCGCGACCGGTGGCCTCTGCACGCGCGGGGCGGGCGTGCGAAGGTAAGCGCCTGACACCACGAACATGAGGGGGAGCACGTGAGCGTTCAGGGCAAGCGGATCGTCGTCACCGGCGCCGCCCGCGGGATCGGGGCCGACACCGCCGCCGAGTTGCGGGCGCGGGGCGCCGACGTCGTCACGCTCGACTGGTCGGAGGGTGCCGATCATCGCTGCGACGTGTCCGACGTGACGCAGGTCGACGCCGTGTTCGCCGAGATCGGGCCGATCGACGGGCTGCTCAACAACGCCGCCTTGTTGATGGCACGCAAGCCGATCGAGGAGATCACGATCGACGAGTGGGACCTCGTGTTCGCCGTCAACGTGCGCGGCACGTTCCTGTGCTCGCGGGCTGCAGCGCGCACGATGCCCGAGGGCAGCGCGATCGTCAACGTGGCGTCGGAGACAGCCTTCACGGGCTCGAAGCAGTTCGTGCACTACGTGGCCTCGAAGGGCGCCGTCGTGTCGCTGACACGGGCGCTCGCCAACGAGCTCGGTCCGCGGGGCATCCGGGTCAACTGCGTCGCACCCGGGTTCGTGCCCACGCCCGGTTCCGCCCACTACGGCGACTACGACCCAGCGCGGACCCCGCTCGGGCGGGTCATGCAGGTCTCGGACCTGCTCGGCACGTTCGCCTACCTGCTGTCGGACGACTCGGCCTTCGTCTCGGGGCAGACGATGCTCGTCAACGGGGGACGGGTGCCGTACTGATGTCGATCACCGAGTACGACGACCTCGACGCCACCGCCCTCGCCGACCTCGTGCGGCGCGGCGACGTCCATCCCCGCGAGCTGGTGGACGCCGCGATCGAGCGCGCCGAGGCGCGCAACCCGGCACTCAACGCGATCATCCATCGCCAGTTCGAACGCGCCCGCGACGACGCCGAGCACGTCGACACGACGCACCCGTTCGCGGGTGTGCCGTTCCTGCTCAAGGACTACAAGGGCCGCGAGGCCGGCGAGCCGTACCACATGGGCGTGCGCACCCTCCGCGAGCTCGACTATCGCCCACGGACGGACAGCGGATACGCGCTGCGGATCCGATCCGGCGGCCTGATCCCGATCGGACGCACCAACACGCCCGAGCTGGCGGTGATGGGCACCACCGAACCGGCGCTGTACGGCCCGACCCACAACCCGTGGGCGCGCGGTCGGTCGCCCCGGCGGGTCGTCCGGCGGCTCCGCCGCCGCCGTGGCGGCGCGGATCGTGCCGGTCGCCCACGCCAACGACATCTCGGGTTCGATCCGCATCCCTGCCTCGCTGTGCGGTGTGGTCGGGCTCAAGCCGACGCGCGGCCGCGTGATCGCCAGCGCCGGCGATCCGCCGGTCGGGATGAACACCGAGGGCGTCGTCACTCGATCGGTGCGCGACACGGCGGCGATGCTCGACCTGCTGGCGTGGCGCTCGCCGTGGTGGCCGGCACCGGCATTGCCGCGCCCGCTCACCGACGAGGTCGGCGCCGATCCGGGCCGTCTGCGGATCGGCGTGTGGACCGATGCCTTCAACGGCGCTCCGGTCGACCCCGACTCGGCTGCGGCGGCGACGCGGACGGCCGAGGCTCTGGAGGCGATGGGCCACCACGTCGAGCACTCGGCTCCGGCGGTGTACTCCGACGAGCAGCTGTGGGACGTCGCCAAGCAGGCGCTGGCGGCGACCGCAGCCGCGGAGGCCGCGGCGTGGGAGCCGCGCATCGGTCACGCCCTGGGCGAGGCCGACCTCGAGCCGCGCACGTGGGCGATGGTGCAGGCCGGGCAGGCGATGACCGCGCCCGATGTGTTGCGCGTGATCGAGCGCATGCAGGGCTTCGCCCACTCGGCGTTCGAGTGGTTCCAGCAGTTCGACCTGCTGGTCACTCCCGCCACCTCGGCCGGCGCTTCCGAGCACGGGGACTACCTCAAGCAGTACGTGTCAGGGCTCGGGAGCGCCTTCACCCGCCCGCTCAACGTCACCGGCCAGCCGGCGATCTCGCTCCCGCTCGGATGGCCGGACGACGGGCTGCCGCGGGGCGTCCAGCTGATCGCCGACTACGGCCGCGAGGACCACTTGATCCGTGTCGCCAGCGCCCTCGAGTCGGCCCAACCGTGGGCCGACCGGCGTCCGCCGGGCTAGCCGCTGCGTTCGTCTACGGCGAACGCAGCGATGTACCCTCGCCGCCGTGATCGTCGCCATCGTCCGCTTCCCGCTGAGCCCGTCGATGACCGCCGCCGACGTCAAGTCGTCGTTCGAGGCCAGCGCTCCGTCGTACCAGAACCTCCCCGGCCTGATGCGCAAGCACTACCTGCGCGCCGAGGACGGCTCGGTCGGTGGCGGGGTGTACCTCTGGGAGAGCCGGGCGGCCGCCGAGGCGGTGTACGACGACGCCTGGCGTCAGCGCCTCACCGAGCGCTTCGGCACCGCCCCCACGGTCGAGTACTTCGAGAGCCCGGTCACGGTCGACCCCGACCGGATCACCGTCGAGTGAGCACCACGACCCCGCCACGCGACGCGACGAGCGCCAAACCGGCGCTCCAGTCGGTGTCGATCGCACTCGGTGTGCTCGACGCGCTCGCCGCCGCGCCGGAGCTGAGCCTGAGCGAACTGGCGCGCCGGGTCGGCGTCGCCAAGAGCACGGCTCACCGCACGTGCGCCGTGCTCACCGCCGCCGGCCTGCTCGACCCGTACGCCGGCCGGGAAGTACCGGCTCGGGCTGCGACTGATCGAGTACGGGCATCTGGCGACGGCGCGCTCGCCGGTGGGTGAGCACGGACTGGCGCTGCTCGTCGAGTTGCGGGCGGCGCTGGGTGAGACGGTGCAGATCGGTGTGCCCGCCGGCGCCGACGTGGTGTACGTCGAGCGCGTCGAGGGTGTGCGCGCCCTGCGCTACTCGAACGACAACTCGCGGCGTGGGCCGGTGCACCGTTCGAGCGCCGGCAAGGTGCTGGCGGCGTTCGTGCCCGGTGTGCTGGAGGCACGTCTCAAGGCCGGGCTGTCAGCCGAGCACCGGCTACACGATCGTCGTGCCCGAGGTGTTCCGCGACGAGATCGAGAAGGTCCGCCAGCGCGGTTACGCCCGCAGCGTGGACGAAACCGAGATCGGGATGAGCTCGCTGGCCGTGCCAGTGCGGTCCGCATCGAGCGGCAACGTGGTCGCCGCGATCTCGATGGTCGGGCCATCCTCACGCGTGTCAGGTGACACCGAGTCGAGCAACGTCGCCGCCCTGCACGCGGCGGCGCGCAAGCTCACCGAAGCGCTCGAGCTCGGCGACTACCGCCTGCCCCGCCGCCGGCGCTGAATCACCGTTCGCGGGGCAGGGACGCGTCCCGTGGGTGCGACACAGTTCTGAACCCGCGACTCGACGGGCTGCAACGGATCGGGGCGGTGGCGGCGTCATGCAGGTCGTGAGGGGCACACTGGCGACGGTGAACGGGCGACCGGGGACAGACGCACGCCAACTGTTCGAGAGCTTCTACCGTCGCACGTGGCGCGACGCCGTGCGCTGGGCGGCCGCCTTGAGTGGCAGCGTTGCGGCGGGGGAGGACATCGCCCAGGATGCCTTCGCCCGTTTGGCAGGTCGCTTCGAATCGCTCGACAATCCGGAGGGTTATCTCCGGGTCACGATCGTCAGCGTGGCGCGCGACCATCGGCGGTCGGCGCAACGCCGCCAGGCACGCGAGCGTCGAATCGTCGTCGCGCAAGGCCCGGATGAATCGGTGCACGCCTCCGGACTGATGGGCGCCCTCGGCCGGCTGCCGTACGAGCAGAGGGCGGCCTTGGTCCTGCGGTACTGGGCGGACTGGGACGAGGCCACGATCGCCGACGCGCTCGGTTGCCGCCGATCGACCGTGCGCTCTCACGTCAAGCGCGCCCTCGATGCCCTGCGGGCATCGACGATCACCTCGGAGGACGAACGATGAGCAACGACGACGATCTCGTCAAGGCAATGCGGTCAGGGCTCGACGACCTCGTCGCCGGCGTGCCGGATCAGCCCACCTCGCCACCGCCGTGGCCGGCGTCGAACGGTGACCCGCCCTCGCGACGTCGCGTGATGCCGATCGCCGTCGCCGCCGTGTCGCTCGCCGTGCTCGTCGGCGGGTTGATCGTGATCGCCAACCGCGACACCGACGAACAACGGAGCGATGCCCCGACCGGCAGCGGGCCGGCGACGACACCGCCGGCCACGACGCAGGTCGAGCCAGTGCCGGCGACCACCTACGTCGTCACCGACCCGGACGCCCAGCACTACGAGACGGTCGCCACCGTGCTCGAGAGCGCCGAGCACGGGCCGGAGCTGTGCCTCGCCGGGGTTGCGGAATCGTACCCACCGCAGTGTTCCGGCCTTCCCTTGGCGGGCTGGTCGTGGGACGTGCTCGAGGGCGAGCAGTCGGCCAACGGCACGACGTGGGGCGAGGCGTACGTCGCCGGCACGTGGGATCCGGCCGCACACGTGTTCACGGTGACGAGTGCCCGAATCGCCGAGGACGCCGATCGCGAGCGGCTGCAGGTGGCAGCGCAGCCCGACTTCTCGGTGCCGTGCCCCGCACCTGAAGGCGGTTGGCCGGCGCGCAACCAGGAATGGCCGGGAGAACAGATCTCGGCGATCGAGGGCTACGCGGGTGCGTGGGTCGACGAGTCGCAGCAGGTGATGACCGTCAAGTTCACGGGCGATCTGGAGGCCGCCGAGGCTGCCGTTCGGCAGTACTACTCGGACGCGCTCTGCGTGCGTCCCCGCCGATCACACCGAAGCGGAACTGCTCCAGATCCAAGGCCAGCTGATGGCGATGAGCAGCGTCCAGTTCCTGTCGAGCTCGGTGTGTCGTCGACGCCACCGGGGAATGGGTGGAGGTCGAGTGCGATCGCCCCCGATCCGGAGCGTCAGGCGGCGTTCGACGCCGAGTGGGGACCGGGCGTCGTGCGACTCGTCTCGCAACTCCACCCGATGTGATCACCAGGGGTGGACGGATCCGTCCCAGCGGCGGAAGCTGCCGGTGTCGGCGATCGTCAACCCGTCGATCAGGTCGACGATCTGGCGCGCTGCGTCGTCGGCGTCCATCGCCGCCCCGGCGCCGCCCATCGCCGTGCGCAGGTACCCGGGATGGAGCATCACGGCGACGATGCCCTCGTCGCGCAGGCGCGAGGCGAGCTTGACGGTGATCATGTTGAGCGCCGCCTTCGATACCGCGTAGCCGACGTCGCGCCCCATCGTCTGGCTGACCTCCATCGATCCGATCTGCGACGACATGTTGACGATCCGCGGGTTGGCCGCGCGACGAAGTTGCGGCAGCAGGCCGCGGCTGAGCAACCAGGGACCGACGGCGTTGACCTCGACCTGCCCGATCAGCTGCTCGGGGGTTTGCACAAGGACGTCGCGCCCGGCCTCGTCGGCACCGAGGTTGCGGGCGTCGATGCCGGCGTTGTTGAGCAACACGTCGACCGGCTGATCGCCGATCGCGTCGATGAAGTCGGCGATCGACTTCTCGTCGCCCATGTCGACGGCGTGCACGTGCTCGGTCGAGGTCGCAAGTTCTGACGCGGCGTCGGGGTTGCGGCACCCGGCGATGACGTGGTCGCCGCGGCCGGCGAACACGCGTGCCAGTTCGAGGCCGAGTCCGCGGTTCGCTCCGGTGATGACGACGGTGCTCACGACCAACCTTCCGAGAGTTCGGCGACCACCTCGGCAACGGTTCCGCGGCGAGTCACGGCGTCGACGCTGGTGCCGGCGTAGAGCGCCATCGCATCGAGGTTGCCGACGGTGCCGCGCGTCGGTGACGGCGTGGCGAACCGGACGATGTCGGACTGCGTGCCATCGGGCAACGTCATCGTCGCCACGACACCGTCTGGCGCCTGCTCGGCGGCGTGGAGCGCGCTGGCGAGCACACGCACGGGTGCGTCGGGCCATCCCACGTCGAACCGCCCCGTGACCACCGTGTCGTCGGCGCCACTGTCGATCAGCCGATCGACGTAGACGTCATGGGCATCGGACTCGGTGGTGGCGATGAACCGCGTCCCGATCCGAACCGCATCGGCGCCGGCCTCGAGGGCACGCCTCACATCGAGGGCGGTGCCGATCCCGCCACTGGCGACGACGGCGACGTCGACCGCGGCACGAACCGCGGGCAGGAACTCTGCCAGCGGCACGCGTGCCGCGCACGTGGCCGCCGGCCTCGAGGCCCTGGGCGATCACGTAGTCGCAGCCGGCGTCGGCCGCGGCGCGTGCCTCGTCGACCGTGCCGACCTGCCAGCCCGTGATCTTCCCGGGCCGCACGAGCGACGGATCGGGCCAGCCCCAGAAGAACTCGACGACCGGCAGCCTGGCGACGACCTCGTCGAGCACGCTGTCGTCGAGGAACAGCACGATGAACCCCGCCCCGACCGGGCGGTCGGTGAGGGCCAGCACCTCGTCGATCTGGCGCTCGGCGGCGTCTCGTCCCGATCGTCCCATGGCGAGCATGCCCAACCCGCCTTCGTTGGAGACAGCCGCCGCCAGTTGAGGTGTGACCGTTCGCGACATCGCCGCCAGCTGGAGCGGGAGCTCGCAACCGACGAGCTCGGTGAAACGCGTCACCCGATGTCCTCGACCATGCGCGCCGCCGGGGCGCGGTTGATCCGCAGCTGCAGCACGTCGGGCCGCGAGTAGTGACCGGCCGTGTCGCACAGCGCCTTGGCTTCGCGGATCCGGCGCGTGCGAGACCTCGGCCAGCAACATCGTCTCGCCCGCGGCAGGCCCGGCAGCGACCTCTCCCATCGGGTCGATGATGTAGCTGTCGCCGGTCATCGCCGGGAGCGCCGAGATCGCGTCACGCAGCTCGGCGTCGTCGACCTGATCGGGATCGATGATGCCTCCGGCGAGCACGACGTACGCCGCCGCCTGCGAGGCGAACGCGCGGCACAGCACGAGTTGGCGCGTGCTCTCGTAGCCAGGGAAGGCGGCGACGTGCACCTGGGTGCCGTCGGCGATCAAGGCGTAACCCGGGAGCACCATGTTGTGCTCCCAGCAGTTGAGGCCGCTGATCCGCGCATACGGGCGTTGCCACGCGCGCAGACCCGACCCGTCACCCTCGCCCCAGGCGAAGCGTTCACCGTAGGTGGGCTTGAGCTTGCGGTGCTTGCCGATCACCTCGCCTTCGGACGAGATGAACACGAGCGTGCAGTACACCGTGCCGCGAGTGTGTGCATCACGTTCGGCGACACCGATCACGACGTCGACGCCGGCATCGCGTGCGGCATCGCACAGGCGATCGGTCTCGGGTCCTGGGACCTCGATCGCGGCGTCGACGTAGCGGCCGCCGATGCGACGCTTGAGACCGACGTCGATCGGGGCGTTGACCCATCTCGGGTAGCCCGGCAACCAGGTCTCGCCGAACGCCGCCAGGCGGGCACCTGCCCGGCCGGCCTCGGCGATCAGCGCGCAGGCCTTGTCGGTGGAGGCCTTCGGATCGAGGAACACCGGCGCCGACTGGATCGCCGCGACGACGAACCCGTCGCCCTCGGAGGACGTGTCGTTCATCGTGCCATTGTCCGCTACAGACCCAGCAGCGAACGAGTCCGTGCGAACGCCGGTTGCTTGTCGACCGGGTCGACCAGCACGCCGGTCATGCCGACCCGCTCGGCCCCCTCGATGCAGACCTCGGCGTCATCGAGGAACACGACTCGCTCGGGTTCGACGCCCAGGTCGCCGGCGGCTCGCAGGTACGGCTCGGGGTCGGGCTTGGCGGTGCCGCCGGCGCGGGCGTCGACGAAGGCATCGAGCGCCTGGAACTCGGGGATCTGGGCGAAGAAGTCGGTGCCGTTGATGCTCACGCCGTCGTTGGTGAGCACTCCGACCTTGTATCCCGCCCGGCGCGCCTCGGCCATCAACTCGTAGGCCGCCGGATCGCCGAATCGATGAGGAAGGTGGGTCGACAGTTCGCGGAACACGTCGCGCCACTCGTCGAACCCGTTGGCGGCCGCGAAATCCTCCCAGTAGCGCACCCACGTGATCTCGCCATCGAGGTAGCGCTGCCATGCCGGGTCGTCGGACGGGTCGAGTGGACCACGGCCGGTGATCGTTCGACCAGTGATCTGCTCGAACTCGTCGAGTTGATCCCACACGGGTGCCGTGATGACGTCGCCGATGTCGAGCAGGAGCGCTTCGTAGGTTCGCCGGCTCATGCGAAGAAGGTGCGCAACGCCGAGGCGACCTCGTCGGGCGTGTCCCATTCCATGAGGTGGCCGGCACCGTCGATCACCGTCGCCCCGCCCCACGCCTCGCCGAGCGACGCCGGGAGCAACTCGTCCTGGCCACCCCACAGCACGAGCTTCGGGCAGGCGATGCGGTGCAGCCGCTTGTTCAATCCGCGGTCGCCGATCGGCCAGATCAGGCTGGCGGCGGCGATCTCGGCGAGGTACGACGGCGACCGGCGCCTCCTCCTCACCCTTGTGGGCGAAGCGGTTGGCGACCTGATCGGGCACGCCCTTGGCGAACAGGTGGGCGAGTCGCTCGGGCGAGCGCACGGCGTAGAGGTCGAAGCCGATGTTGTCGGCATCGGCGATGCCGAACGGCGCCAGCAGCGCCAGCTTGGCCACGATCTCCGGACGCATCGCCGCCAGCTCGGCGGCGATCATCCCGCCGACCGAGGCGCCGACCACGTTGACCGGGCCGTCGGCGGCGACGCCGGTGGCGTCGATCACGTCCCAGAACACGGCGAGCCAGTCGAGGTAGTCGGTCGGTGGGACGAATCCGGTCTCGCCGTCGAATCCCGGGATGTCGGGGGTCACGACGCGCATGCCGTCGTCGGCGAGCTGTTGCAGGGCGGGGGAGATGCCGGCGTTGCCGGCGATCCCTGGCAGGTAGACGATCGTGTCGCTCATGATGGGTCCGATTCGGCTCAGGTGGCGTTGGCCGGCCAGTAGGGATGGGCCCAGTCGGCGAACACGGTGCGCAGCTCGGGCGCCACCTTCTCACCGAACAGCTGGGTGTTGTACCGAGTCAGCTCGTCGTTCATGTTGCCGAACTGGAGCATCGCGCACAGGTTCCCGATGTTGAGCTCCTTGGCCGCCACTTCGAGCTGCTCGCGCACGGTGTCGGGGCCGCCGAGCACGATGTAGCCGTTGTCGACCATCTCGTCGAAGGTCAGGTCGTGCTTGGCCTGCTTGGCGCGCGCAACCGTGCGGACCTGGCTCTTGTAGCGGGCCCGCACCGACGCCTCGGTGACGTAGCCCGGCGGATCGGTGAATCCCGGGTACACGTGCAGCGAGCGGTTGAAGAAGTACTCGGCCGGTTCCTTGTACAGGCGGTAGGCCTCGGCGTCGGTGTCGGCGACGCCGACGAACTGGGTGACGGCGAGCCGGTTGGGGTTGTAGTCCTTGCCGTGCGCCTCGACGCGATTCCAGAAGCCGCCGACCGTCTCGCGCACCAGCTTGTAGCCGTAGTAGGTGAGCGCTCCGTAGACGAAGTCGTTCTCGGCGCAGTAGTCCCACGTCTCGACCGAGCCACCGCCGGGGATCCAGATCGGCGGGTGCGGTTGCTGATACGGGCGCGGCACAGGGTTGACGTAGCGGTGCTTGTTGAACTCGCCGTTGAAGGCGAACGCGCCGTCGCTGGCCCACGCCTTGCGGATCAGCTCGACACCCTCGTAGTACCTCGGCCGGAGGTGGCTGGGGTTGACGCCGTACGAGTAGCAGGTGTCCATCGACGTGCCGACCGGGAAGCCGGCGATCAGGCGACCGCGGCTGAGGAGGTCGATCATGGCGAACTCCTCGGCGACGCGAACGGGAGGGTTGTAGAGCGCCACCGAGGCGCCCATCACCGTGATCGCCGCCCGCGACGTGCGGTTGGCGAGGATCGACGCCATCACGTTGGGGGACGGCATCAGCCCGTAGCCGTTGTTGTGGTGCTCGTTGACGCAGATCGCGTCGAAGCCGCATTGCTCGGCCCACACGAGCTGCTCGATGTAGGTCTCGTAGGACTCGGCGAGGATGTCGCGATCGAACAGAGCGGGGTCGATGTCGACCCAGACGCTGCGGTGCTTCTTGTTGAAGTCGTCCGGCAGCGCCGGATACGGCATGAGGTGGAACCACATCAGCTTCATGGACAGCAAGCATGGTGTTCGGACGGCTGCCGTGTCCACGTCCGGGTTGGTCACGGATCATGTCTCGATCGATAACGATGCTGGTGACCGTGGGCGCTCGATCCGGTACCGTTCCGGCATGGCGAACGTCGACCTGCGCCGGATGCGGTATTTCGTCGCCGTCGCCGAGGAGCGTCACTTCGGCCGAGCGGCGGCCCGGCTGCACATGTCGGCCCCGCCCCTGTCGCAACGCATCCGCGAGCTCGAGGCCGAGCTCGGCCTCACCTTGTTCGACCGGTCCAGCCGGAGCGTGCAGTTGACGGCTGCCGGCGAGCGGTTGCTCGGCGACGCACGCGCCGTGCTGATGGCGGTCGACCGCTTCGAGCAGACCGCCGAGCAGCTCACGTCCGCCGACACCGACCTGTCGTTCGGCTTCTGTCACGGCAGCGAGGGCGGGGCGATGCGGGCTCTGCGCCGCTTCCGCGAGGAGCGACCCGACGTGCTCGTCCACCCGGCGTCGATGACGTCGGTCCACATGGCGGAGTCATTGGCGTCGGGACGCCTGGCGGTGGCGATCATGCGTGGCCCGATCGACGACGCCGACCGGGTCGCCAGCGTTCCGCTGGCGCGCGTCCCGGTCGATCACGTCGCCGTGCCGCTCGGGCACCGGTTCGCCCAGGCCGCGGTCGTCGACGCCGCCGACTTCGAGAACGAGCCGCTGCTGATCGTCGACCGCGGCGACGCGCCGCAGGCGCACGACGTGATCACCAGCTACCTCAACCGGCTCGGCGTGCGGCCGGCGTGGGTCACCCACGGGGCGACACAGATCGAGCGCGTCTTCGACATGGTCGCGATCGGGAGCGGCATCGGCTGGCTCAACACGTGGCAGGCCGAGCGTGAGGCGGGCCGCACCGACGTCGCGATCCTGCCGCTGCAGCCGATCGGGATGTGGGACGAGTTCCGTGTCGCCTGGCGCGCCGGCGACACGCGCCTCGCCACCGCGGCATGTGTGCGGGTGGTGCTCGAGACGTGCGGGCCTGACCGTACGCCCCACGCGAACGTCGACTGACGATCGCCGGCGGCGCCGGCCATAGCCTGGTCCGGTGACCGTGACGACCGTCTCCGAGTCGTCCGTCGGGCGCCGTCAGCTGCGACCGGGGTCGGCGCTGTTCACGTTCGTGTTGGCGATGGGGATGGCGGTCACCGCGCTCGGGGTCGACACGGTGCTCCCGGCGTTCCCGGAGATCCGCGAGTCGCTCGGGCTGGACGCCGAGGCGACCGAGGTCGCCGGGCTGATCACGTTCTTCCTGATGGGCTCGTCGGCCGGTCTGCTGCCGGCCGGCCTGCTGGCCGATCGTTACGGTCGCCGGCCGGTGATGTGGGGTGGGCTGGTGCTGTACGTGCTCGGCGCCGTCGCGGCGCTGTTCGCCCCGACGTTGGGAGTGATGTTCGTGGCCCGCTTCGTGTGGGGCCTCGGGTCGGCCGGGCCGCGCGTGGCGGTGATGGCGATGGTGCGCGATGCCTACGCCGGCGAGCAGATGGCGAAGCAGATGTCGTTCATCATGGCGGTGTTCATCCTCGTGCCGACCTTCGCCCCGTCGCTCGCGGCCGGGCTGCTGCTGATCGGACCGTGGCAGATCGTGTTCTGGCTGTGTGCGGCGGCGGGAGTCGTGATGCTCGTGGCCACGATGCGTCTCCCCGAAACGCTCGCCGTCGAGGACCGGGTCATGCTGTCGGTGGGCGAGGTGTGGGGCAGCTGCCGCGCCGTGCTCACCGACGCCGGGAACGGCGGGCTACCTCGTGTCGCCTGACGGCGCTGTTCGGCGTGTTCCTGTCGTACTTGGCGAGCTCGGAGATCATCCTCGACCAGGTCTTCGACCTCGGCGACTGGTTCCCGCTGTTCTTCGGTGGTCTCTCGATCGTGATGGGGCTCGGCATGTATCTCAACGGCCGCATCGTCGAACGGGTCGGGCTCGATCGACTGATGGGCAAGGTCTTCGTGGGGAGCGTCGCTCGCCGTCACCGCCCTGCTGGTGCTGGCGCTCGCCACGGACGGGACGCCCAGCTTCTGGGCCTTCGTGGTGTTGATGGGCGCGGTCCTGTTCGCGCATCAGATGCTGATCCCCGATCTCAACGCGGCCGCCATGCGGCCGCTGGCCCACGTCGCCGGCACGGCGGCGGCGATCCTCGGGATGGTTCCCGGCGTGGTGGGTTCGGTGATCGGCTGGATGATCGACCGTCAGTTCGACGGCACGATCCTCCCGCTGGCGATCGCCTACGTCGTCGGAACGGCGGTCGCCATCGCCGGGTGGTGGTGGGCCGTCGTCGCCACGCGCCGATCCGACGCCCGCCGATCGCGGTGTGAGCGTTCGGGTCAGGAATCGGGGACGATCGTCCCCAGCCCGTCGGCGCCGACGGTGACGAGTCGCTCGGTCGGGGCCTGATCGCGGACGGCGACCGGGTTGCCGTCGAGATCGAGCAGACCCACCGAGCCGAAGTACCAGCTCGGCACCACGGCGTTGCCCCAGAAGTCGCGGCGACGCTCGTCGTGCACGTCCCACCGGATCGGTTCGTGGCCGGGATCACCGGTGAAGTAGTCGGTGGTGTAGATCTCGATGCGGTGGCCGTCGTCGTCGCGGAGGTACAGGTAGAACGCGTTCGACACGCCGTGCCGGCCGGGACCGCGCTCGATGTACCTGGCCTGGTCGAGCGCGCCGATCGTGTCGCACAGGTTGAAGATGTTGTGCGACTCGGGCACGGCGAAGGCGACGTGGTGGAGCATCGGGCCCGATCCGAGCGTGAAGGCGACGTCGTGCACGGTCTGCTTGCGGAACATCCACGCCGCGTACAGCGTGCCGTCGGACGAGATCCTCGATCGTCTCGCTGAGGCCGAAGCCGAGCGAGGTGTAGTAGTCGAAGGCGGCCGGCACGTCGGGGATGGCGATGTTGATGTGATCGAGCCGGTTGATGCTGGCGCCACGGCGCAGGTCGTAGCGCTGCACGAGCGGCTCGACGCGGTCGATGTGGTGGACGAACTCGACCGTGAAGCCGAGCGGATCGACGGCACGCACGGCCTCACCGAATCCGGGTGTGGTGCCGGCCGGGACGCGTTGCGTCGGGCAGCCGATGCCGGCGATAGAAGCGCTCGGCGCGATCGAGATCGTCGGGAGTGCGGACGCGGAAGCCCATCCGCGCGCAGGCCGGCGTCGGGACCCTCGCGCAACACGACCGAGTGGTGGACGAACTCCTCGTAGCCGCGCAGGTACAGGGCGCCCGGCTGCTCGTGCTCGACGTGGAATCCGATCAGGTCGACCCACCAGGCGCGGCGCGGCCGAGGTCGGTGACGACGAGATCGACGTAGGCCGAACGGACGATGTCGGGGGGTGCGTTCATGGTTGCATCCTCTTCGTTCACATCTGACTCAGAAGCGGTGGCTGACCCATTCTTGTTGGCCGGCATGGGCGAGCTTGCCGAGCAGGCGGATCATGGTCGCCTGCTCGTCGGGATCGAGCGTGGCCGCCCAGTCGGCCTCGCGATGGTTGTGGTCGCGGAACACCTGCGTGATCCGCCGCGTGCCCGCCGGCGTGAGCGACAGCACGACCGACCGGGCGTCGTGCTCGGCGGCCGAGCGCTGCGATCAGCCCGTCGGCCTCGAGCGTCTTGACGAGCGACGAGACCGCCTGGCGGCTCATGCCGCTCAGCTCGGCCAGGCGGCTGGGCTCGAGCGGCCCGCTGACCCAGAGCGTGAACACGGCTCGGAACGCCGACCAGCTCCACCCCGCCGGGCGGTGCACGCGCGACTCGAGGTCGTAGACGACGACGTTGGTGACGCGGTGCAGCAGCAGGATCAGCTGCATCGCCTGACGGTCGATCCCGTCGAGGCGCTCGGGGATGTCGTCGAGCGCCCGGTCGACGAACGCCAGCGCCTCGTCGTGGGTCTCGATGGTGGCCGGGCGACGCAGTGCCCATTGACACAATAGTACAACCTTTGATTACCTGTTGTCGATGCCTGCCCGGAACGCTGCCCAGGTTCTCGCCCGCCTCCAGTCGAACCCTCCCAACCTGTGGGTCGACGGCAAGCCGGTCGCCGACCCGACGACGCATCCTCGCACGGCCAACGCCTGCCGCGTCGCTCGCTGCGCTGTACGACCTGCAGCTCCGCCCCGACCTCGTCGACACGATGACGATCACCAGCCCCACCAGCGGCGACACGGTCGGCATGAGCTTCATCGTGCCCGAGACCCGTGAGGACCTCGAGCGTCGCTCGGCGATGCACAAGGTGTGGGCCGACGCCCACGCTCGGGTTCATGGGCCGCACCCCCGACTATCTCAACGTCAACGTGATGGCGGCCGGCATGGCGGCCGACTACTTCTCGAAGAACGACCCGCGCTTCGGGCCCAACATGGCCAACTACTTCGAGTACGTCCGCGAGAACGACCTCGCCCTCACGCACGCCCTCACCAACCCGCAGGTCGATCGATCCAAGCGCGACTCCGAGCACGCCGACCCGTACATCGCGCTCGGCGTGGTGCGCGAGACCAGCGACGGGATCATCGTGCGCGGGGCGCGCATGCTGGCCACGCTCCCGATCTCCGACGAGATCCTGATCTTCCCCTCGACCGTGCTCCAGCGCGGCGACGACATGAACCGCTACGCGATGTCGTTCGCCGTCCCCAACGACACGCCCGGTCTCACGTACCAGTGTCGCGAGCCGCTCGACCTCGGCCGCTCGCACGCCGATCACCCGCTCGGGTCACGCTTCGACGAGATGGACGCGATGGTCTACTTCGACGACGTGCTCGTGCCGTGGGAGCGGGTGTTCCTGATGAACGACGTCGACGTCGCCAACCGCGCCTACGCCGACACCGGCGCCGTGCTGCACATGGCGCATCAGGTCGTCAACCTCAAGATCGCCAAGACCGAGGCGATTGCTCGGCACGATGCAGGCCGCGGTCGACATGATCGGCACCGGTCAGTACCAGCACGTGCAGGAGATGATCGCCGAGACGATCATCGTGCTCGAGATCATGAAGGCGTTGCGGGTCGCCTCCGAGGCGGGCGCCACCGTCAACGAGTACGGCGTGCATGACGCCACTCCGCGGCGCCGCTCGACGCCGCCCGCAACTACTACCCGAAGGTGTACCAGCGCCTGGTCGAGATCCTGCGGCTGGTCACGTCGAGCGGGCTGATCATGATCCCCACCGCTGCCGACTTCGACGGTCCGATGGGTCCGTCGATCGAGAAGTACCTCGGCTCAGCGGGTGGCAACGCCGAGGCCCGCGTGCGCCTGATGCGGCTGGCCTGGGACATGACGATCTCCGGGCTTCGGCGGCCGTCAGGCGCACTACGAGAACTTCTTCTTCGGCGACCCGGTGCGGATGAGGCAAGCGCTCTACAACGTCTACGACCGCTCGGCGCCGCGTCGAGCGAGTCACAGCCTTCGTCGCCGACACCAATTGGCCCGGGTGAGGTGAGCAGCTTGTGCTGCGATCCGAGCCCTACGACTCAGGCGCGGTCGAGCACGAAGTCGAAGGTGGCGGAGAGCTCGCCGGTCTCGTCGGGGGTGAAGTCGACGATCAGGCTCTCGCGCACGCCGAACACGGCGTCGTCGTAGAGGTGATCGCTCTTGCGGTCGAAGACGTGGGTGATCAGTTCCTTGTAGCCGGGATGCTTGACCCACGTGTGGAGGTGACCGGGTCGCATCCAGCCGCGGTTGTTGGCCTTGAGCAACGCCCCACCGGGCCGTCGTGCGGGATCGGGTACTTGCCGGGCCGCACCGTGCGGATCTCGTACTTGCCGTCGGCATCGGTGTGGTAGATGCCGCGCAGGTTGAACTCGCTCTGCCCGTCGGCCTTCTGCACCGTGTACCAACCGTCGGTGTTGCTCTGCCAGCAGTCGAGCACGACTCCTTCGAGCGGTGTGCCCTCGGCATTGGTGACGTGCCGCGCACGACGACCTTGTCGCCGCTGTCGTCGTCGTCGAGCATCGACTCGCCGTTCGCCCGGTCGGGTGAGCCGGCGGCGTAGAACGGTCCCAGCACCGTGTTCTCGGTGGTGCCCTCGGCGCCGGAGTAGCTGAGCATCTCGACCAGCGTCGACAGGCCCAGGGTGTCGCTGACAGGAGGATGAACTCCTGGCGCGTGTCGCTGCACATCTGGCCGGTGGCCGTGAGCCACTGGATCGCCGGCGAACCACTCGTCGCGCTGGAGGTCGACCTCGCGGGCGAACGCGTGCAGATGGCGGATCGCGGCCTGCATCGACCTCCTTGAGGCGGGCGTTGGGCGACTCGTCGTAGCGCGCCAGCACCTCGGCGAGCAGTTCGTCCGGCCCTGACACTGTCCGAGCCTGCACTCTGTGGCATCACATGACCCCCTGGTCGGTTCGACTCCCGATTCGACTCGTCTCGGAACGTAGTCGGCACGGTGGCGTCAGTTCGCCTCCGGCGTTCGCCAGCGGGGACCGGCTCGGGAGCTGTTCAGCCCCAGACGAACTCGGGCACGCCGAAGGTCACGCAGAACCCGACCACGTTGCCGGCCGCCAGCGAGGCCGCGACCTGGCGAGCACGAACACGCGGCCACGGCTCCGCCGCAGGCTCGGAGCCGGCATGTACCACTGGGGCAGCATCGCCATGCCCGTGGCGGCACCGGTGTCGAACGGGATCGCGTCGGCATCGATCGCTGCATCGGGATCGGCGGCGAGCGCCTCGGCGGTCAGCTCCTCGTCGGTGAGCTCGACATCCGCCTGGTCGTCGAGCACGTTCACGTCGTCAGCCTAGGTCAGTCCCCGGACCGATCGAGGTCGGCGATCGCGTCGGCGACGGCGAGGATCCGTTCGGCGTTCTGGACGTGGAGGTGCTCGATCATCCGGCCGTCGACGGTGACGACGCCGCGGCCGTCGGCGCTGGCCTGCTCGAAGGCAGCGATCACCCGCCGCGAGAATTCGATCTCGTCGTCGCTCGGTGCCCACACGGCGTTGGCGGGCTCGACCTGGCTCGGGTGCACCAGCGTCTTGCCGTCGAAACCCATCGCCTTGCCGTGGCGCGCCTCGGCGAGGAACCCGTCGGCGTCCTGCACGTCGTTGTAGACACCGTCGAGGATCACCTTGCCGGCCTCGCGCGCGCCCGAGCAGGGCCATCGCCAGGGCGGGGATCAGCGGCGTGCGCTCGGGCAGCACGCCGGTGCGCAGCTCCTTGGCGAGGTCGTTGTTGCCCATCACGAGCACGTTGACCCGATGGTGGGCGGCGATCGAACGGACGTCGAGGATCGCCGTCGGCGTCTCGATCATCGCCCAGATCGTCATGTCGTCGGGCGCCCCGGCGGCGTCGAGCTGGAGCGGCCACCTCGTCGAGGTAGTCGCGCGAGTCGACCTTGGGAATGACGACCGCCGCGGCGCCCGACGTGGCGGCGGCGGCGACGTCGGCGGCGCCCCACGGCGTGGCGAGGCCGTTGCAGCGAATCGTGATCTCGCGCTCGTCCGTACTCGCCGGAGCGCGGCGGCGGCAACGGCGTTGGCGCGCGCCGCGTCCTTGGCGTCGGGGGCGACGGCGTCCTCGAGATCGAAGATCAGCGCGTCGGCGGCGATCGTCTTCGCCTTCTCGAGGGCGCGCTCGTTGGCGGCCGGCATGTACAGCGCCGAGCGTCGCGGTCGGAGCGCGAGATCGCCCATGTCAGAAACCGTAGGCGGCGGCCAGTTCCGGATCGCCGGCCGCCAGCTCGCGGGCGAGGGCCACGACCACCTGGCACTGCTTGCACGAGGCGTCGTCCTCCATCTTGCCGTCGAGCATGATCGCGCCGGTGCCGTCACCCATCGCCTCGATCACCCGCACGGCGTGGGCGACGTCGGCTCGGTCGCGGCGTGAACACCCGCTTGGCGATCTCGATCTGGCTCGGGTGCAGCGACCACGCTCCGACGCACCCGAGCAGATAGGCGTTGCGGAACTGGTCCTCGCAGGCGACGGCGTCGGCGATGTCGCCGAACGGCCCGTAGTAGGGCAGGATGCCGGCGGTCACGCAGGCGTCGACCATGCGGGCGATCGTGTAGTGCCACAGGTCCTGCTGGAACGTCGGCCGCGGCGGCTCGGGCTCGTCGCCCTGACGGCGTCGGCGCGCACGACGTAGTCGGGGTGGCCGCCTCCGACGCGGGTGGTCTTCATCCGACGGTTGGCGGCGAGGTCGGCCGGCCCGAGCGACAGCCCCTGCATGCGCGGCGAGGCGAGGCAGATCTCCTCGACGTTGGCGACACCGCGGGCGGTCTCGAGGATGGCGTGCACCATCAGCGGCTTGCTCAGTCCGGCCTTGGCCTCGAGCTGGGCGAGCAGCCGGTCGACGTAGTGGATGTCCTCCGGGCCCTCGACCTTGGGGATCATGATCACGTCGATCGCATCGCCGGCCTCGAGCACGGCGGTGGTGAGGTCGTCGAGGCCCCACGGCGAGTCGAGGCTGTTGACCCGGGTCCAGAACTGTGTCGACCCGAACTCGACGGTCGAGCGCGATCTCGACCAGCCCGGCCCGGGCGGCGGCCTTGTCGCTGGCCGGCACACCGTCTTCGAGGTTGGCGAGCAGCACGTCGACCGTGCCGACCAGCTCGGGCACCTTGCCGCGCATCTTGGCGTTCGACGCCGGGAAGAAGTGGATCATCCGGCTCGGCCGGACCGGGATCTCGCGCAGCGGCGCGGGCGCCCCGACGGCGAGCGGCTTGAAGAAGTCCTTGGGGGAGCGCACGGCGTCGAACCCTACCGGCGGCGCGTGTGAGCCGGACCGAATGCGTCGACTCGACCCGTCGTGAGTCCTCTGCTCACGACGGGTCGAGCGATGTCCCGGCCGTGTCCCGCCGGGATCAGTCGTCGTCGATCGGCGTTTCGACCGGACGCCGCGGCGTCGATCACGTACCAGACGTCGCCCTGGCCCTGGCCGTTGGTGTCGCCAGGCGCGGAGTCGCCGGCGAAGTAGTACAGCGGCCAGCCGTTGTAGGTGACCTGCGTGCCGCCCTCGGGGTGGGTGGCCGTGGCGAGCATGGCGGCGTCGATGCCGTCGCCGGCCGGTGGCCGCGGCGCCGTCGTCGACGAGCAGCGGCGGCCAGCTGGGCGCAGTCGGCGGTGCAGGTCGGGGCGCCGGCGTTGTCGGGCATGAACATGTAGACGCGTCATGCCGTCGGCGGCGGTGACGACCTGGCCGAGGCCGGTGTCGGCGAGCAGCAGGCCGGCTGCCGTCGCCGGCGCGTGCAGCGGCGCGTCGGTGGCTGCCGGCGTCGTCGCCGTAGCCGGCCGCGGTCGGACGGCGTCGGTGGCGGCCGGTGCGACCGTTGTCGGCGGCGCCGCGGCGGCGGTCGTGCTCGATCGGCTCGCATCGTCGTCGTCACCGCAGGCGGCGAGGGCGAGCGTGGCGACGGCGGCGACGGCGAACAGCCGCTTGGAGGACGTGATGTTCGCGATGCGGACGTGCATGGGTGGACTCCTACCGTGATTGCGGGGCTGTACGTGCCTGTCGATGTCGGTTACCTCGACCAGTACGTCGCCCGGCCCGATCCGGTTCGCGGCGCGCCGGATCAGTCGGGCTTGCGGGCGCGGCTGGGCTGCACCCGCGGGGCCTCGTTGGGCATCTTCGGGTACACCGGCGGCCACGGCGCATCGGGGATCCCGGCCGCCAGGTCGTCGGCGAAGCGATCGACCAGCACGCCGATGTCCTGCGGCTCGTCGTCCATCGTCGTGCCACGGGTCGCCGCGCTCGGCGAGCCGCTCGGGCACCGTGAGCATCGTCAGCTCGTCGGGGTCGACCGTCATCAGCTCGTCCCACTCGATCGGCGTCGACACCTGGGCGCCGACGCCGGGCCCGCACGCCCCACGCCCCGAACACGTTCTTGTGCGGCGCGTTCTGGTTGAAGTCGACGAACACCTTGCCCTCGCGGAGCTCCTTCCACCACTGATCGGTGATCAGGTCGGGATGTCGGGCGAGCGAGCTCGCGGGCGGCGGTGATCGATGCGGCCGCGCACGGCGAACGAGTCGTAGCCGTCGACGACGCGGACGTAGATGTGCATGCCCTTGCTGCCGGTCGTCTTGACGTACGACTTGATGCCGAGCTCGGCGAAGTACAGCCGGACGTACATCGCCGCCTCGCGGATGTCGTCGAACGTCTGGCCCGGCGACGGGTCGAGATCGATCCGCAGCTCGTCGGCCCACTGCGGCCGGTCGACGCGGTACTGCCACACGTGCAGACCGAGCACACCCATGTTGGCGGCCCACAGCACGTGCGCCAGGTCGGCGATCACGAGCGCCCGCGACGGCGTGCCGTTGATCGTCTGCACCATCGTCGTCGTCAGCCACTCGGGCGCCGACTCGGGAATCCGCTTCTGGTAGAAGCTCTTGTCGCCGACGCCGTTGGGATAGCGCTCGAGCAGCACCGGACGGTCGTGGATCCATCGCATCAGGGCCGGCCCGACGGCGAGGTAGTAGTTGGCGAGGTCGAGCTTGGTCAGACCCGAGCTTGGGGAACAGCACCTTGTCGGGACTGGTGATCTCGACCGCGCGCCCATCGGCGTCGAGCTCGACCGGATCGCCGAACTCGTTGCGCTTGGCCATGCATCGCGACGGTACCCGCTGCCGCCGGGGCCGCCGGCCCTACGCTGGCAGTGCGTGACTGCGCTCGTCATCGCCCACCGGACCTGCCCGCGGGACGCCGCCGGAGAACAGCCTCGCCGGCATTCGCGTCGGCCGCACGAGCTGGGTGCCGACGTGGTCGAGATCGACGTTCGGCTGACTGCCGATGCCCAACCGGTGCTGATGCACGACCCGACGCTGTGGCGAACGACGCGACACGGCACGACGACTCGATCGGACGCCGCTCGCCGAGCGTCCGCCGGCTGCACCTGCGCGGGAGCGACGAGCGGGTGCCGACACTCGGCGAGGCACTCGCCGCGCTCGACGCCGGGCAACACGTCGCGATCGACGTCAAGGACCCGGCAGCCGCCGAAGCCGTGCTGTCGGAGGTCCGCAACCAACGCCTCGAGAGTCGCGTCCAAGTTCTGGGCGCAGAGCACCGCCGCCGTCGTCCATGCCGCCACGCACGCGCCGGAGATCGAGTCGGCGTTGCTGCGCGACGCCAAGCGGCCGGACGACGTGCGCCAGTTCCTCGACGATGCGACGCGGACCGGTGCGGATGGCATCTCCGCCCACTGGTCGGTGGTGACACCGGCCTTCGTCGACGCGGCCAGCTCGCGGGGTCTGCGGGTCTACGCCTGGTGCAAGACCCGGCGCATCGACCCCGCCAAGGTGGCAGCTGCTCGACGGCGTCGTCACCGACTGGCCGGCGGCGGCGCGAGCGATCCTCGACGATCCGGCAGGCACACCGTCCTGAGCGGCGGTCAGGTGGCCAGACCGACACCCGCCGGCGGCCGATGCCGCGGGTTCCACCACCGCTCCGACGCCGCCGAACAGCGACGTGCCGGCCAGCGTCAGCACGATCGCCCCGATCGCCATCATCCGCATCCTCGACTCCCCGAGCCCGAGGGCTGGGTGAACGATCCGATAGCGCCCGAGGTACAGCGAGCTGGGCGATGGGGAGGGTGACGCAGAACGAGAGCGCGTAGCGGAAGCAGAAGTCGTCGCGGGCGGTCGAAGCCGGCGCGCCGCAAGCGTCGACGGCGGATCGCCGCCGCGGCGCCGATCCAGAGCAGCGTGGGCGGACCGAGGAACCACTTGCCGCCCTCGATCACGCCGACGGCTCGCTCGACGCCATGTCCGACACCGAGGAACAGCGCGATCGTCGGGTACATCGTAGCGGCCGGGCGGATCGTGGATGACGAACCAGCCGATCACGAAGAACAGCGGCACGAACTGGAGATAGTGCGACATCCCCTCGTCGATGAAGTACACGAGGTCGTAGACCTCGCCCTGCTGGATCGCCTTGCTGTTCGCGGGAGTAGATCTCGATCACGTTGGCGATGTGGACGCCACTCCCGTAGATCACCAACGCGATCGCGAACTCGCCGATCAGGCGCCGACGTTCGTGGGCCGTGCGGTCGGGAGATCCCGGTGGATCGCCGAACACGTTCTGGTTGATCTGATGCAAGCGCCAGCCAGAGCAGCGGGCAGTAGACGATGATCTCGATCCAATGGTTGGTGGAGATCCCGCGGATGAGGGTTCCACCGGGAGCCTCGATGCCGAGCACACCACCGAGGAACCCGCACAGCACGGCCTTGTAGTAGTACGCGAAGACGACGACCGCGAACCACCCGACGGCATGCCGCTGGCGCTCGACGCTGCCCGCAACGTCGCCCATGGCACGACGTTATTGCAGCGGCCAGGAGTCGACAAGGGGAGAAAGCTCGGCTCACGCGGTTTGACGTTGGGCGCGGGCGGCGATCACGCCGAGCGTCACGAAGATCGTGCCGGAGACGTAGCGGCGGATGAACGGCATCGCCCGGCCGCGCAACAGGGCCCCGCGCACGGCGCTGGCGACCAGCGCCCAGGTGCAGTCGGTGATCGCTCCGAGCAACGTGAACAGGGTGCCGAGCACCAACGACTGGACCCAGGCCGCGCCTCGATCGGGATCGATGAACTGGGGCAGGAACGACAGGAAGAACAGCGCCACCTTCGGGTTCAGCGTGGCGACCACGACGCCCTGGGTGAACGCCCGCCGGTACGACGTGCGCGTCGATTCGCTGGTCAACGCCTCGGGACGCGTCAGCAGCGTCTTGATCCCGATGCCGATCAGGTACGCGGCGCCCAGCCACTTGACGACGTTGAACGCCGTGGCCGACGTCGCCAACACCGCCGACAGTCCGACGGTGGCGGCGATCACGTGCATGAAGTTGCCGAGCGTCGACTCCCGCCACCGAGGTCAGAGCGACGGAGCGTCCGTCGGCGACGCTGCGGTTGACGATGTAGGTGACCGCCGGACCAGGGATCAGCAGCAGCACGATCGAAGCGGCGGCGAAGGCAAGCAGTGTGTCGAGCGTGGGCACGCCTGCCAACGGTAGCGATCGGGCCGGCGCCGACGGAGGTCGGTTCCGGCGCCGCCGCGGGTCGGCGCTCCGCGATCCCGTAGCGTGACCGAGGTGCTGGCGACTGTTGGAGACCTGGTCGACGACATCGTGGTGCATCTCGGCGGCCCGGTGAACGTCGCCTCCGACACCGATGCCGTGATCGAGCGTCGCCGCGGGGGGAGTGCCGCCAACGTCGCCGTGGCGGCGGCGCGGATCACCGGGTCGTCGCGCTTCCTGGGACAGGTCGGCGACGATCCTGCCGGCCTGGCGCTGCTCGAGGAGCTCGCCGCCGAAGGTGTCGACGTCTCCGACGTGCGGCGCCACGGGCGGACGGGTGCGATCATCGTCCTGGTCGACTCGCGCGGTGAGCGCACGTTCCTCACCGATCCCGGCGCAGCGCGCTCGCTCAGCGATCCGAAGCCGGGATGGCTCGACGCGGTGGACGTGCTCCATGTCCCGCTCTACTCACTTGCCGATGGGCCGATCGCGGCGACGGCGGCGACGCTGATCGAGTGGGCGCGCACGCGCTCGATCGCGGTGTCGATCGACCTGTCTTCCGTTGCGGTGATCGAGGCCGTCGGGGCCGGCGCACTGCGAACCCGCCTGGAGCTACTCGGGCCGGATGCCGTGTTCGCCAACTCGGACGAGGCGGATGCGCTGTCGATCGACGGGCCGATCGGATCGGCGATCACGTACGTGAAGGCCGGAGCCGATCCGACGGTCGTCTACGTGCCGGGCTCGGAACCTGTGCGGGTACCGGCGCTCGAGGTGGCCCACCCATCCGACACCACGGGTGCCGGCGACGCCTTCGCCGCCGGCGTGCTGACCCACCCCGACTGGCACTCGCAGCCCGTGGACGCATGTCGCAGCGGGCACGCCGCGGCCGCCGCGTTGCTGCGCGGACAGGCCACCGGCCGTACGCCGGGCTGAGGGCGTCAGTCCTGGAGTGCGATCAGCCCGGCGTTGGTCGGCGTGAATCCGCAGGCATCGAAGTAGAACGGCCGCAGGTCGTCGTCGAAGTCGACGTGCAACCACTCGCAGCCGGCGGACGCCGCGCTGCCGGCGGGCGATGCCGACCAGCTCGGTGGCGACGCCGTGCCCGCGCGCCGCCCGCGCAACCATCACGTCCTGGATCCAGGCGTGCACCAACCCATCCCAGACGACGTTCACGAAACCGATCAGTGACCGTCCGTCACGGGCGGTCACCCAACCGAGGCTGTGACGGTCGGTCAGGGTGACCCAGTCGTCGTCGAACACCCGGGTGTCGAAGGCCTCGGCGTGCAGCAGGTGGAATTCGTCGTTGTCGAAGTGCCCGCGCCATTCGTAGCTGATCGGCATGCGAAGAGGTTGCCACGACCCCGCCACCGGCCGCCGGTGGGGTTTCGGACGCTCAGGCGTGCAACGACTCGTTGAGCGCACCCCAGCTGCCGGTGCGCTGCCGGGCGATCACCTGGCCGGTCTGGCCGTCGCGGATGAACATCGATCCCGCTCCGGCCGGAGAGCTCACGCGCCTTGACCACGCCGTCGGGCGTCATCACCGGCGTGGCAGCGGTGACGTACAGGCCGGCTTCGACGACGCAGTCGTCGCCGAGGCTGATGCCGATGCCGGCGTTGGCGCCCAACAGGCAGCGCTCGCCGACACGGATCTGCTCCTTGCCGCCACCCGACAGGGTGCCCATGATCGAGGAGCCACCGCCGATGTCGCTGCCGTCACCGACGACGACACCGGCCGAGATGCGCCCCTCGACCATCGACGTTCCGAGCGTGCCGGCGTTGAAGTTGCAGAACCCCTCGTGCATCACCACGGTTCCCTCGGCCAGGTGGGCGCCGAGGCGCACGCGCGAGGCGTCGGCGATGCGAACACCCGACGGCACGACGTAGTCGACCATGCGCGGGAACTTGTCGACGCCGTGCACGTGAAGGATCCGTCCCGTGCGACGAACCCGCATCCGCACGTCGTCGAGCTCGCCGACGGCGACCGGTCCGAGGTCGGTCCACACGACGTTGGTGAGCACGCCGAAGATGCCGTCGAGGTTGAGCGAGTGCGGGGCTGCCAAACGATGCGACAGCAGGTGCAGCCGGAGGTAGGCGTCGGCGCACGATTCGGGCGGGGCGTCGACGTCGATCGTGAGCCGGATCGGTCGGATCGTGACGTTGCGCAGTTCGTCGTGCTGGTCGCGCAGGCCGAGCTCGACGTCGAGATCGGGGTAGGCCTCCGACATCGCCTCGTCGCCGTACTCGCCCCACCCGAGCCAGCGGTACCAGGCGTCGAGCGTCGATCCGTCGGCGGCGACCGTGGTCAGGCCGGCTCCCCACGCGGTACGCGTCATCACATCACCTCGGGCCTCAGGGTCGGGAACAGCACGATCTCACGGATGTTGTCGACACCGGCGAGCAGCATCGCCACCCGGTCGATGCCGATGCCGAGCCCGCCGGTGGGGGGCATCCCGTACTCGAGGGCGCGCAGGTAGTCCTCGTCGACCGTGCCGCGTTCGGCGTCGCCGGCGTCCTTGGCCGCCTGCTCCTGCTCGAAGCGCAGGCGCTGCTCGACCGGGTCGTTGAGCTCGGAGTAGCCGTTGGCGAGCTCGCGGGAGTCGACGAACAGCTCGAACCGTTCGGTGACGTGCGGGTCGTTGCGGTCGAGGCGGGCGAGCGGCGAGATCTCGACCGGATGCCCGGTCACGAACGTGGGACGGACGAGGTCGTCCTCGCACAGCTCCTCGAACAGCGACTCGATCACGCGACCGGTACCCCACGACGACTCGTACGTGGCGCCGTGGCGGTCGGCGAGCGCGCGAGCGGCGTCGATCGCCATCGACGGATGGACCGTCTCGCCGACCTTCTCGGACACCGCCCCTGACATCGACAGCTGCGGCCACGGATCGGCGAGGTCGACCTGCTGGCCGCGGATCGTGACGATCGTCGTGCCCAACGCGTCCCGGGCAGCCTGGGTGATCAGCTGCTCGGTGATCGCCATCACGTCGGTCCAGTCGGCGAACGCCTGGTAGAGCTCCATCATCGTGAACTCGGGATTGTGCCGGGTGGAGATGCCCTCGTTGCGGAAGATCCGGCCGATCTCGAACACCTTCTCCATGCCGCCCACGATCAGCCGCTTGAGATGCAGCTCGAGCGCGATCCGGAGGTAGAGGTCCATGTCGAGCGCGTTGTGGTGGGTGGTGAACGGCTTGGCGTGAGCGCCCCCGGCCTCGAGGTGCAGCACCGGTGTCTCGACCTCGACGAAGCCGCTGTCGTGCAACGTTCGACGGAAGCTGGCGACGGTGGCGTGGCGGATCTCGAAGTGGCGGCGCGCTTCCTCGTTGACGATCAGGTCGGCATACCGCTGCCGGAAGCGGGTGTCGGTGTCGGTGAGGCCGTGCCACTTGTCGGGCAGCGGGCGCACCGCCTTCGAGAGCAGTTGCACGCGGTCGACCTTGATCGAGAGCTCGCCGGTGCGAGTGGTCATGACCTTGCCGTGGACACCGACCCAGTCGCCGAGATCGAGCTGCTTGACGTCGTCGAAGACCTCGTCGCCGACGACCGCCTTCGACACGAACAACTGGACCTGCCCGTCACGGTCGCGAATGGTCGCGAACACGAGCTTGCCGGTGTCGCGGTAGAGCATGACGCGTCCGGCGACATCGACCTCGGCGTCGGTCTCGCTCCCGGCCTCGAGCGCGCCCCACTCGGCACGCACCTCGGCGAGCGTGTGCGACCGGTCGAAGCGGTAGGGATACGGCTCGTCGCCGCGCTCACGGAGCCCGGCGACGCGACCCAGGCGACGCATCCGCTCGGCGGCCAGACCACTGCCACCCTGCGGTTCGTCGCCGGCGAGAGGCTCGGTGCTGGACGGTTCACTCACGAGGATCAGACGGTAGCCCGTCCTACCGGGGGCGACACCGTGTGATGGTCGGGACGACGTAGCCTCGCTCAGGTCATGTCGGCACCCGCCCCCGGTCCAGATTCCCGCCGCGCTCGCGCCGTCGCCATCTCGCGTGGGTCTCGGCCCTCCTCGTCACGGCGATCGGAGGCGCGACGGCGTTCGCCGCCCGCATCGACTCCGGCGCCACGGCCGGCACCACCGCCGATCGTGTCGACCGCGGGCTCGACGACGTCGCCGTGATCTTCGACATCCAGGAGGTCGACCAGTTCGTCGTCGAGGCGACGTTCCGAGCCGCCGAGCAGGCCGGAGCCGCGGCGGCGCCGGGTCGCACGGCGTCGGTGGGCATGCAACGCCTCCTGCGGGGTGGCGCCCTCGTGCACGCCGCGCCCGACGGCTATCTGATCCCGATGGCGTTGCTGGTGCTCCCACAGGCTGCCGTCGGCGGCGTGGTCGGTCGCGACGTCCCCGCCCAGATCGACGCCAGCACGGTCGCCGTCAACGAGCTCACCGCTCAGACGATCGGCGCCCAGGTCGGCGACATCGTCGAGCTGCGCGGCGACCGACGGGTCGCCCCAGGCCTTCAGGGTCGGCAGCATCCTGCCGTACGCCCAGATCGGCGGTTCCGAGCTGCTGCTCACGCCCGAGGCGGCGGCGCGGGTGGGCATCGTGGAAGACACCCAGATGGTCGTCTGGAACATCCCTTCACGGGCGGCGTTCGACGCCGCCGTGCAGAACGTCGGGCTGGTGGGCCGGACCAACACCAAGATCAACCGCAGCTGGGACGCCCGCGACCCCGACGACACGCTCAGCACGGCGCGGGCGAAGTCGATGATGGGCGAACCGTGGTACCGCGTCGTGTCGGGCGACACGATCGCCATGCACCCGACGTGGATGTCGACCTACCTCACCAACGGTCGCGTGCTGCTGAACTCGTCGATCCCGATCCGGCGCGCAATGCCATCTGGGCATCGTCAACGGGCTCCAGGCGGCGCTCTGCCGAGGTCGCCGCCGCCGGGCTGGGCGGGCACATCGACGTCGGCAACACCAACACCTACGGCGGGTGCTACAACCCGCGGTACAGCCGCAACAGCGGATTCCTGTCACGCCACGCCTACGCGATGGCGATCGACATGAACACCACCTCCAACTGCCAAGGCTGCGTCCCGCAGATGAACTGCGCCGTCGTGCGCATCTTCCGCAAGCACGGTTTCGCCTGGGGCGGCAACTTCCGGCAGCCCGACGGGATGCACTTCGAATGGGTCGGCGAAGCGCGCGATCAGATCCCGTACCCGTCGCGGTACTGCCCGAACATCGGGTCACCGTCGGCACAGTCGGTCGACGATCTGCCACCTGGCGCGCTCGAGGTCGGCTCCGAGGTGCTGATGTCGGCCTTCGACGAATCCTGAGAGCGTCCCGTCCTGACGGACGACGAACCCTGACAGTCTTCCCCGGAGGTCGTAGCCTGTCATCGTGAGCGTGCGTTTCGTCATCATCGGGGGTGGGCCGGCCGGCAACCAGGCCGCCACGTACGCCGCCCGTCTCGGCGCCAAGGTGACCGTGATCGAACGCGACGTGATCGGTGGCGCCGCCCACCTGTGGGACTGCATCCCGAGCAAGACCATGATCGCCACCGGCGGGGCGATGAGCTTCTCGCGGCGGATCGGCGGCATGGGTCTCGAGCAGGCCGAGCCCGAGGTCGACATCGAGTCGTTGAAGACGCGGATCGAGGGGATCAAGGGCCACCTGCAGAACAACATCATCGGGCTGCTGCGAGAGCCAGGGTGTACGGATCCTCAACGGCTCGGCCCGCTTCACCGGCCCGCAACTGTGTGCGTGGTCGACGGCGTCGACGGCGTGGAAGACGATCGAGTTCGACGCCGCCCTGATCTCGACCGGATCACGGCCCGCGGATCCCCGACTGGTGCGAGCCCGACGGCGATCGGATCCTCACCACGCGCGACTGCTACCCACCGAAGGTGATCCCCGACCAGCGTCACCGTGATCGGGTCCGGGGTGACCGGCGTCGAGTTCGTGCACATGTTCTCGTCGTTCGGCTCGAAGGTCACGCTGGTCGTCAGCCGCCAGCAGGTCCTGCCGGGCAAGGACCCCGAGGTGGCGGCGGTGCTCGAGGACGACTTCCTGAAGCGCGGCGTCAAGCTGCTCAAGGGGGCCCGCGCCGAGTCGATCGAACGCGACGGGCGACGAAGTCGTGATCCGCTGCGACGACGGTCGTGTCGTGCGTTCGACGTCACGCCGTGCTGGCGATCGGATCGGTGCCCAACACCGACACGCTCGGCCTCGAGTTGGCCGGCGTCGAGGTCGATGCCGCGCGGCTACATCCCGATCAACCACCACTGCGTCACCAACCAGCGCCACATCTACGCCGCCGGCGACGTCAGCGGCAAGCTCCCGCTGTCGTCGGTGGCGTCGATGCAGGGCCGCAAGGTCGCCGAGCACGTGATGGGCCTGCACACCGTCGAGCACCGCCACCTCGACTACGACAAGGCGGCCTCGGCGATCTTCACCGAGCCAGAGATCGCCGACGTCGGCCTCGCCGAAGCGGAGGCGTTCGCCGTCGGCCGCAAGATCCGTGTCACCAAGGTTCCGTTCGCCACCACCGCCAAGGCGTTGATCAACAACGACCCACGCGGGTTCGTCAAGATCATCTCCGACCCGGCCACCGGAGAGGTGCTGGGCGGTTCGATCGTCGGTCGCCACGCGGCCGAGCTGATCTCGGTGATCGCCCTGGCCGTCACCGCCAACCTGCGAGTCAGCGACATCGTCGAGAGCCTGCTCGTGCACCCCGCCCTGAGCGAAGCCCTCGCCGAAGCCGCCGAGTAGCCGCCTGAGTACATCAAGCGCCGTGGAGGTCGCTCCAGGCGTCCGGCTGGGTGCCGTCGAGGTCGGTGAAGCCGTAGTCGGGCGGCGAGCTCGGCGGCTGTCACCGAACGCTGGTTCCACCGGCGCGATCCGGGATCGGCTGCGAGCGGCGGCGACCGCCCGGCCGACGAAGCGCGGCGATCTCGGAGTGCGGCGAAACCCGGGGGGCGCTGCGGCCCGTCGGTCCGTCCGACCGCATCCCGCCAGTTCGTCCTCCGTGACGCCGAATGCTCGAGCATCATCTCCGAGCGAAGCCAGCCCGGCGTGATCGCAACCGCCGTTGCGCCGTGCGGCGGCGAGCTCGTGGCCCTGCGAGAAGGCGAGCCGGTTGACCGCGACCTTGGCCAGGTCGTAGTAGACGCGAGATCCGGTAGTTCGAGTCGTTGTAGTCGGTGGTGCCGTCGGTGACCTCGACGAGCAAGCCCGCCCGGGTCGGTCGATCAGCAGCGGCAGCAGGTGGTGCGACGTGATCAGGTGGGTGTCGATCGCGAGCCGCAGGATCCGCAGCCCGTCGTCGAGGTCGTGCTCCCAGATCGGCGTGTTCCAGTCGGCCGGGCCGCCCTTGAGCACCTCGCCGCCCCAGATGTCGTTGACCAGCACGTCGAGGTGGCCGTGCTCGGCGCGGATCGCGTCGGCCAGGCCGCCGACCTGCGTCGGGGTCGAGGTGGTCGACGGCGATCGGCGATGCCCGGTGCCGCCGAGCTCGGTCACCAGCTCGGCGGTCTCCTCGATGGTCTCGGGCCGGTCGTAGTCCGAGCGGGCCGAGCCGTCGGCTCGCGTCGTGCGTCCGGTGCACACCACGGTCGCGCCCGCCTCGCCGAGCGCGCAGGCGATCCCGCGGCCGGCACCCCGTGTCGCGCCGGCGACCAGCGCCACCTTCCCCCGCAACGCGTCACGATCGAGCGACCACTCCATCGCGCCCATGCTCGCGCGCGGTCAATCGGGCGATCGGCTCGCTTGCTGCTGTGGTCACTCGTTCGTCGCTGGCGTCCAGTCGGGGACGAAGTCCCACGCCGGATTCTGTGTCAGGTTGCGAACATCGGAGCCGTCTCGGGCCATGGCGTACACGTCCACGTTGCCGCCACGATCCGAGGTGAACATGATGTCGGTGTCGTCGTGCGCCCAGCTCGGGTTGCTGTCCTCGCCGGGATCGTGGGTGAGTCGGACGACGTCGGATCCATCTGCAGCCATGGTGTAGATCTCGCGGTCGCCAGAACGGTCCGACACGAACGCGATCTGCGTTCCGTCTGCTGACCATGCCGCCAACGCATCGAAGCTGCGCGTCGTTGGTGAGGTTGACCTGCTCGCTGCCGTCGGCGGCCATGGCATAGATCTCCCGTTGGCCGTCACGCAATCGAGAGGAACGCGATGCGTTCGCCATCAGGTGACCACACTGGCTTGCCGTTCGCCGCTCCCGTCGTGAGCTGCGTGGCCGTTGTGCCCGGCGCGTCGACCGCCATCGTGTACACCTGAAGCACGCCCTCGGCGTCGAAGCCGTCGAACACGATCCGTGTGCCATCAGGGGACCAATCCGCTGCTCCGTTGTCGACGTCATCGTCCGTGAGTTGGACAGTGCCGGAACCGTCAGCGTTCATCACGTAGATCTCGAGACCACCGTCGCGGTCCCCGATGTGAACACCAGCCGCGAGCCATCAGGCGACCAGTCCGGGTTGCCGTCGAAGACGTCGTTGTCGGTGAGCTGGAGCGGAGCGCCGCCGTCTCGATCGAGCACGAAGATCTCAGGTTCGCCGTCTCGATCCGATGCCAGAACGATCGATCCGACCGAGGGGTTGGAACCACCGCACGCCGCCGACGTCGCGACGACGGCCGCAATCCACACCAGCGATCGCAGCGCGGCCATCGCTCACCAAGCTAATCCGCTCGCCGGAAGGCCGCGCGGCGAGACCGGACGCGCCAGATCTGCCGATCTGTGCGGTGCGACGTGGCGAGCCGATCGGGCAATCTGGCGCGGTGCCGTCGTCCGGGCTGTGGTCCTGGGTTCGAGAGCGAACACCAGGTCGTATCTCGACATCGGGAGGAGGTTGGCCCTACGGTCGTTGGCAGTCCAAGTGAGGAATGTGGTAGCAGATGCGCAGTTCGCCGAGCCGGTTCAGTGACTGGGTCGTGGTTCATCCGGTCCTGTGGGGCGGTGGGCTCGGCAGTCGTGCTGGTGCTACTCGGCTTTGCTCTCGATCTGGCACCGATCGTGGTCATCGCTGCGGGAACCGCCATCGGCGTGCTGAACATCCTTCATGCGAAGAGACGGGGCTACTGCCCACGTCCGGCAACCAGCCGGGACGAGCGGAGGCCGAGCAACCGTTCCGGGAATCCAGCGACGACTGACCCATGAATGCCGACCTGGGCGAAGACGCGCAACCGCCCTGTGTCTGGCGGAGACACAGGGCGGTTGAAGTGTGGCTTGCGATCGTCGGGCGGACGGTGACGATCGCGTGATCAAGTATCGGCGTGCGCCCTAGCGACTCAAGCGGGTTGAGGGAGGCTTTGCTCACCGCGCGGGACACTTGACATTCGTGTCGCTCGATCAGGTGAAGCAGCACCCAGGCGCCGCTGATGCACCGCGTTGACGCGTCGGGGATTGGTGCGTCCGGCGTTGCAGCCGCACTGTTCATCAGCTCGTGGTGGCGGATGGTTTGTTCTCGGCGGCGTCGCAACGCGTTGGGGTGAGCCCAGCCGAGACCGGTCCACTTCGGTTGCAGGCGTTCACCGCTCGGGTGGCGGTACGGCTCGGCCGGTGGTGGGGGAGGCGCGCTCGGTGGGCGTGGCCTCGGATGGTGGTCGAGTCGCCGGTCGCTTTCGTCGCTGAAGACCACCCCGTCGATCAGGTCGGCGTTGCCCGAGATCCGCAGACGCCCGAGGTGATGGAGCTTGTGGTGGCGGGGGCAGAGGCTCAGCAGATTCCACGTCTCGGTCAACCCACCCTCGGACCAGGGGACGATGTGGTGGATGTGGACGAGCTGTGCTCCACAACCGGGCACACGGCAGCCCTGGTCGCGGTGCTCGATGATGCGGCGAGTGCGATCGGGAACGGTTCGTTGCGTGCGGCCGACGCCGAACGGGATGTTGTCGCGCTCCCACACCGGTCGAATCTCGCCGTCGCACAGCAGGTAGTCGCGAATCGCGGGCGGCACGGTGACACCGTTGCCGAGCTGTGCTGCGCCGGTGTCGGTGTGGATGTGCATGTTGGTGCGGAACCGCTCACGTCGATCGCAGGCGACGCCGGCGAGTGACCGGCGGGCGATCTCGGCGAGTGCGTCTGCCCACGTGACGTCGGTGTGGCCGGCGTGGAACAGCGCATCGCGAGCCTCGCCGAGCGCGGCGTCGACGACCGTGCCCTGTTCGGTGTCGACCGAGCCCGACAGTTGGAGCCTCCCGTGTTCGTCCCAGCCAGGCGAGAACGGGCGATGGCTGGACTTCGCCTCCGGCTCGGGTTGATCGGGATCGCCGTCGAAGTTCTCGTCGCGGATCATTCGCCGCAGTTGGCGAACCGTGGCCACGAGTGCGAACTCGGTGACCTGCCGGTCGGCCCACGCCGGAGCCTTGGCGGCAACCTCGTAGACCTGATCGAGCGACAGCTCGCCGCGTTCGAATGCCGCCATCAGCACGGGGAGCTCGTCGACCCGGCGGGCGATGGTGACGATCTGCTTGGCACGCCCAGGTGCGACACCAGCGCGGAGGGTCAACCAATGCGTGATCGACAGGAACCCGACGCCGAACCAGCTGCCGTCGCGTTCGGCGGCGGCAGTGATGCGCACCAGTCGGGCGTGCTGTGCGTTGAGATGCCCGGCGACCTCGGCGACGAGATCCTCCACATCGTCCGCGAGCACCTCCATGAAGCTGATCGTACATATGTTCGATCGAACTTGTCAACACCCAGCGTAGATATATCGGCGTGGGATGAATCGCGAACGATCGAATAAAGAGATAGCTCGACTCACGGCGGAATCCGCCCGCCGACACGCTCAGGCGACGCGGGACAGCAGCGTCCGATGCCCCGATCCCTCGGCGAACAATCGGCCGGCATCGGCCAGCTTGCCGAGGTACTCGGGATCGGCGTTGATCTTCTGACCGGCAGCGTCGGCAGCCGCGGCGTCGGCCGACACGCCGATCCACGTCACCTCACCGAACGCTCCGAAGTCGTTGGCGAGGAACAACGTCGGCACACCGGCGACGCGCTCGACGAGCTGGGCGATGTCGACGCCCCAGGCGATCGCCTCGGCGTAGGCGCCGTTGGCGATCGCCGCTGTCGTGACGACGGCGACCGAGCCGACGGGTGGCGGATCGCCGAGCTCGCCGTGGATCGGTGTGGCGAGGTTGTCCTCAGCCGGCCCGGCCACGAACTCGCGACCCTTCGCCAACTTGGCGTGGTAGTCGGGATCGCCGAGCAAGGTCGCCCCGATCGATTGCAGGTCGGCCAGACCTTCGACGCGGGCGGCGTAGATCATCGCTCCCAATGGCGCCCCGAACATCACCGACCACAGCCCGACCTCACGACCGGTCTTGTCGGACACGTACTGACGCATGTCGGTCGCGTAGGCCATGACGTCGTTGAACGGCCCGTTGAGCATCACGGCACGAGTGAACAATTGCATGGGATCCCCTTTCGCTCTCGGAGCGTCGCCAGCGCGATCCTCCGACGCATCCCTTCCCCGAAGGAATAACAGCGTTCACGATCGCACATGATGTGTCGGCTGTCCATCGGCGCTACCGACGCGATGTCGACCGCGCCCCGTGAATCACCCGCACGGGTGACACGTCGGATCGTTACGGTCCCGCAGACCACACACCCGTTGGAAGGCGGAAGAACATGACACTCAGGAAGCTCGGATCGGTCGGCGCGGTTTTGGCCGTGGTGCTGGTGGGGTGCGGCGACGATGACGAAGGCAGCGATGCCTATGCCGATTTCTGTCAGGCCGAGTTGCAGCTCGAGGCGGCCGTCGCCTCGGAAGATCCGGCGGCGATCGAGCCGGCCTTCGAAGCCTTGGTGGCGGCCGCCCCCGAGGCCTCGCGTGAGGTCGTCGAGCGACGGTGAGCGAGGCCCGCAAGTTCATCGAGTCGGGCGGTGAGCCGACCCCGGAGTTCAACGCCGCTTACGGCGAGATGATGGAGACGGTCAAGGACGAGTGCGGGTTCAACGCCGTCGATGCCGAGGCCGAGGACTACGAGTTCTCCGGGCATCGACGACGAAGTCGACGCCGGACCGGCGGTGATCACGTTCGTGAACAACGGCAGCGAGTATCACGAAATTGCGTTGGCGCGGATCAACGACGATGTCGAGTTGAGCGCCGAGGAACTGCTGGCCCTGCCCCAGGAAGAAGCCGAGGCAATGGTGACCTTCCTCAACGGTACCTTCGCGGCGCCCGGTGAGACCGGGTACACGGCGGTCGATCTCGAGCCGGGCCGCTACCTCGCGGCCTGCTTCGTCCCGCTCGGCATGACACCCGCCGCAGTCGAGGAGAACCCCGAGTTCGAAGGCGGCCAGCCACACTTCATGGAAGGCATGTTCACCGAATTCACGGTGAGCTGACCGCTACGAGATCACGGCGACGACGTCGCCGCCGCCGACCTTGTCGCCGACGGCGACCTTGAACTCGGTGATCGTGCCGGCCTTCTCGGCGTTGATCTGGTTCTCCATCTTCATCGCCTCGAGCACCACCACGCCCTGACCGACCTCGACCGTCTGGCCGACCTCGACCAGCAACTTGACGATCGTGCCCTGCATCGGGACGGTGACGTCGCCCGACCCACCGCCGCCTCCGCCGGTGCCGGCCGCCGAACGCTTGCGCTTGGCCGCCGGTGCCGCTGCCACTCCGGCCGACTCCGGCACCCACATCTTGACGGCGAAACGCTTGCCATTGACCTCGACCGTCGTCGACCGCTCGACGAGTGGCTCGGCGTCGTCTTCGATCGCCGGTGCACGGGGGGCGCCCGATGCCGACAGATCGAGGTTCTGCTCGACCCACCGCGTCGAGTGCTCGACGTTGACGAAGTCGGGATGACGCAGGATCGCCAGGTCGGCCGGAATCGTGGTGGCGATGCCCTCGACCACCAGCTCGTCGAGCGCCCTGATGGTGCGGGCGATGCACGTGTCGCGATCGCGGCCCCACACGATCAGCTTGCCGACGAGGTTGTCGTAGTACTGGCTGATCTCGTCGCCGGTCTCGTAGCCGGAGTCGAAGCGCACGCCGAACCCGTCTGGCGCGACGAGCTTCGTGATCGGTCCGGGTGACGGCAGGAACTTCCCGTCGGTCGGATCCTCGGCATTGATGCGGACCTCGATGGCGTGGCCGTAGCGCCGCGCCGCGACCTCGTCCTGGGTCATCGGCAACGGCTCGCCCGACGCCACCCGGATCTGCCACTCGACGAGGTCGATCCCGGTGATCGCTTCGGTGACGGGGTGCTCGACCTGGAGCCGAGTGTTCATCTCGAGGAAGAAGAACTCGCCGTCCTGGTAGATGAACTCGACCGTGCCGGCGTTGTAGTAGCCGACCGCCTTGGCGGCCTTGACGGCGGCCTCGCCCATCGCCGCCTCGACACCGTCGGGGAGACCCGGCGCCGGCGCCTCTTCGATCAGCTTCTGATGGCGGCGTTGGGCCGAGCAGTCACGGGTCGAGACCCACACCACGTCGCCGTGCTGGTCGCCGACGAGCTGGACCTCGACGTGGCGCGGCCACGTGAGGTAGCGCTCGACGTACACCTCGTCACGACCGAAGAAGCTCTTGGCCTCGCGCTGCGCCGACGCCATCGCCTCGTCGACCTCGGCCGCCGATTGCACGACCTTCATCCCGCGGCCGCCACCGCCGAACGCGGCCTTGATGCACACCGGCCAGCCGTTGGCGTCGCCGAAGGCGCGAATCTCGTCGGCGCCCTGAGCGAACTCGGTGGTGCCGGGCACGATCGGTGCGCCACCGCGCTGCGCCGCCAGGCGCGACGACACCTTGTCGCCCATCTCGTCGATCGCCTCGGCCGGTGGCCCGATCCATGTGACGCCGAGGGCGGCGATGGAGCGGGCGAAGTCGGCGTTCTCGGAGAAGAACCCGTAGCCCGGATGGACCGCGTCGGCGCCGCTGCGCCGGATCACGTCGAGGATCGCCTCGGTGTTGAGGTAGCTCTCTGCTGCGGTCTGTCCTCCGAGCGCGTACGCCTCGTCGGCGAGCCGGACGTGCAACGCGTTGCGATCGAGCTCGGAGTAGACGGCGACCGTCCGAATGCCCAGCTCGCGGGCGGCACGAATGACCCGAACCGCGATCTCGCCGCGGTTGGCGATCAGGATCTTCTGCAGCACGGGTGCAAATGTAGGTGGCGTGGACGGCCAGGACCATCGTCGCGTCGCTCCCCGCGGCCGGGGATCGGCGTTCGTTGCTCCCGCTGGTTGGCAACCGCTCGCGCTCGCTGATCCCGAGGTGGTCGCTGCCGGAGGGTGGTCGCCGTGGTACGTGGCGGAGACCGGCAGCACCAACGCCGACCTGCTGGCCGATCCCCGATGCGCCCGATCGCACCGTGCTCGTCGCCGGGCACCAGACCGCCGGACGAGGCCGGCTCGACCGGCGTTGGGATGCGCCGCCCGGCGTCAACCTGCTGACCTCGATCCTCTTCCAGGACGTCCCGGAACCGGCGGGTGAGCTCACTCGCCGCGTCGGGCTGGCGGTGATCGACGCCGTGCGGGCGTGCATGCCAGCCGAGCCGCGCCTGAAGTGGCCCAACGACGTGCTGCTCGAGGGCGGCAAACTTGCCGGAATCCTGTCGCATCGGTCGCCCGCTGGGCCCGTGGTCGTCGGCGTCGGGCTCAACGTCGGGTGGGCGCCCGAGGGGGCGCGCCGGATGGGGGAGGGATTCGACCCGATCGTCGTGCTCGCCGAGTTGCTCCGGGCGCTCGCCGATCAGCCGGCCGACGTCCACGATCGATACCGGGACATGCTCGACACGCTCGGACGACGCGTCCGCGTCGACCTGCCGTCGGGCTCGCTGTCGGGAACGGCTGTCGACGTCGAGCGTGACGGACACCTCGTCGTGGTCGACGAATGTGCGATCAGTCATCGCATCGACGTCGGCGACATCGTCCATCTGCGCACCGCCCCGAATCCTGACGGCGTCGATCCGGAGTTCCCCGCTTGACGCATCAGACAACGAGGAGGCGGGTACCCTTTTCCGGGTGACCCCCCACGCCGCTGCCGCTTCGCCGCGTCGCCGTCGCCGTTCACCGGTGATTCCGATGCTGCTGATCGCGGCCGCGATCGGTGCCGGGGGAGCGGCCGGTGTGCTCCGCGCCGCGGACGCGCGCACGGCCGACGTCGAGCGCATCGACGGGTTGACCGGCGTGCTCGCCGACATCCCCGACGACGATGTCGAGTACGCCGCCGAGAACTACCTGCTGGTGGGGTCCGACTCCCGGGAAGGCATCGTCGCCGGCACCGACGACTACGACTTCGTGGGCGACACAGCGCTGGTCGGTGGGCGTCGCAGCGACACGATCATGATCCTCCGGCAGGAGCACAACGGCGGGGCGGCGCTGATGAGCCTGCCCCGCGACCTGTGGGTCGAGATCGCCGGAACGGGAGAGAGCCAGCGCATCAACAGCGCCTACAACGACGGACCGGAGCGGTTGGCGGCGACTGTCTCGCAGTCGCTCGGCATCCCGATCCACCACTACGTCGAGGTCGACTTCCTCGGCTTCAAGGACATCGTCGACGAGATCGGTGGCGTCGAGGTGTGCACGTGGAAGGCCGCCCGCGACACCAGCAGCGGCCTCAACCTCCAGCCCGGGTGCCAGACGCTGAACGGCGACATGGCGCTCGCCTACGCCCGTAGCCGCTACTACGAGGAGTGGGACGGCACCGATTGGCAGATCGACCCGCGCGCCGACCTCGGCCGGATCGAACGCCAGCAGATCTTCATCCGCGCCGCCGTCAACGGGATGCTCAGCGACATCAGCTCGTCGCCGTTCGGCTCGGGCGACACCCTCGCCGCCGTCACCGACTCGGTGCGGATCGATGCCCGGCTCGACCCGATCAAGGCTGCGCAGGCGCTCCGCAAGGCGGCCGAGACCGGGCTCCGGACGTACTCGCTCCCGGTCGAGAACGACACCGTCGGCGACGCCGCCGTCTTGCGGCTCGGTGATGGCGCCGACGCACTGCTGGCGTACTTCCGCGGCGAGGGTCCCGCGCCGCAGCAGTACGAGACGGTGACCGATCCGGCACTCGCCGCCGCGTCCGGTGCGTGAGCACGGAGCAGCGAGCCGCCGATGGCTGACGTGAGCGGATCGACGAAGCGAAGCGTCGGCCCGACTAGGTTCCGATGAAAGCGTTGATCCTTGCCGGCGGAGCCGGCACACGACTGCGGCCGATCACCCACACGCGGGCCAAGCAGCTCGTGCCCGTCGCGAACAAGCCGATCCTCTACTACGGCATCGAGGCGATGGTGTCGGCGGGCATCACCGAGATCGGTGTGATCGTCGGCGACACACGCGACGAGGTGAAGAGCGCGCTCGGCGACGGATCGAAGTTCGGCGCCTCGTTCACGTACATCCCGCAGGACGCTCCGCTCGGTCTCGCTCACTGCGTGCTGATCGCGCGGCAGTTCCTCGGCGACGACGACTTCGTGATGTACCTCGGCGACAACCTGCTGGAACAGGACCTCGCCGCCTTCGTCGCGGCCTTCGAGTCGTCACGTCGTGGCGCCGAGCCGCCGGCCGCCCAGATCCTGCTCAAGCAGGTCCCCGATCCTCACCGGTTCGGGATCGCCACCCTCGACGAGGCCGGGCACGTGGTGTCGCTGGTCGAGAAGCCGGTCGAACCTGCATCCGACCTCGCCCTGGTCGGGGTCTACCTGTTCACGGCCCGGGTCCACGATGCGGTGGCGGCGATCGCTCCGTCGGAGCGTGGCGAACTGGAGATCACCGACGCCATCCAGTGGCTGGTCGATCAGGGTGAACGTGTCCGCTGCGAGTTGCTGACCGGATGGTGGATCGACACCGGCAAGCTGACCCCGCTGCTGGAAGCCAACCGGCTGCTGCTCGAGAACATCGACGCCTCGATCGACGGCAAGGTCGACGAGCTGTCGTCACTCGACGGACGCGTGCGCATCGAGGCCGGGGCCGAGATCGTCAACTCGACGATTCGCGGCCCGGTCGTGATCGGTGCCGACACACGGATCGAGAACAGCTTCATCGGGCCCTACTCGGCGATCGGCAACGCGTGCTGCGTCGAGGGCTCCGAGGTCGAGCACTCGGTGGTGATGGACGGCTCGTCGATCATCGGCATCGCCCGCCTCGAGGACAGCCTGATCGGTTCGAATGCGACGGTGTCGCGGAGCCGCCAGAAGCCGCGTGCGCTGCGGCTGATGGTCGGCGACCACTGCCAGGTCGACGTCGAGTGAAGCCGGTCGTCGACTTCGCCACGCGACTCGGCAAGATCGACGGGTTGGTCGTGGTCACGATGAAGCAGGTCTCCGACGATCGCGGCACGGTGCGAGAGTTGTTCCGAAGGTCGGCGTTCGAGTCGGCCGGCCTCGCGATCGGTCGCATCGAGCAGATCAACCTCACCGAGACCCGGCGCGCCGGCGTCAGGGGCATGCACGCCGAGTCGACGACCAAGCTGGTCACTGTCGCCCACGGTCGCGCCCACGGCGTGTACGTCGACGCCCGCCGCCAGTCGCCCACCTTCGGTGAGATCGAGGAGATCGAGCTCGAACCCGGAGTGCAGGTGCTGGTCCCGTCCGGTGTCGCCAACGGGTTCCAGGCCCTCGCCGAACCCACGCAGTACGCCTACTGCTTCGACCACGAGTGGTCGCCCACGATGCCCGGACTGGCCTTCAACCCGCTCGACCCGCTCGTCGCCGATCGCTGGCCGTTGCCGTTCGACTCCTCCGATACCCGATACCTGTCGACCAAGGATCGCACTGCGCCCGCCTTCTCGGCGGTGGCGCCGTGAAGTTGTTCGTCACGGGCGCCGCAGGCTTCATCGGCTCGAACTACGTGCGTTGGCTGCTGGCCAACAGCGACGACCAGGTCACCGTGTTCGACAAGCTCACCTACGCCGGCAACCTCGACAACATCCGCGATGTGCTCGACGACCGCCGGTGTCGCTTCGTCCAGGGCGACATCTGCGACCACGACGCCGTCGTGCAACACATGGCGGGCCACGACGCGGTCGTCCACTTCGCCGCCGAGTCGCACGTCGATCGCTCGATCGTCGATCCCTACACGTTCGTCACCACCAACACGTTCGGCACGAGCGTCCTGTGCGACGTCGCCCGTCAGATCGGTGTCGACCGCTTCCTGCACATCTCCACCGACGAGGTGTACGGCTCGATCGAGGACGGGCTCGTTCAGCGAGGTCGACCGGCTCACACCGCGTTCGCCGTACTCGGCGGCCAAGGCCGGGTCCGACCTGATCGCGCTGAGCTACCACACCACCTACGGCCTGCCGGTGGTGGTCACGCGATGCTCCAACAACTACGGCCCCTACCAGTTCCCGGAGAAGCTGATCCCGCTGTTCACCACCAACCTGCTCGACGGCAGGCGGGTCCCGCTGATGGGCGACGGCGGCAACGTGCGCGACTGGATCCACGTCGAGGACCACAACCGCGCCGCCCATCTCGTGCTCGAACGCGGCGTGGTCGGCGAGATCTACAACATCGGGGCTCACAACGAGGTCACGAATCGTCACATCACCGACGCGCTTGCTCGAGCTCACCGGTCGTGACGACTCGTTCATCGAGTGGGTCCCCGACCGGCTCGGACACGACCGTCGCTACAGCGTCGAGATCGACAAGATCAGCGCCCTCGGCTGGAAGGTCGAGCGCGACTTCGACGAAGGCTTGGCGCACACCGTCGAGTGGTATCGCGCTCACCGCGATTGGTGGGAGCCGCTCAAGGCGCGAGCCGGGCTCGCCTGATGCGAGTGCTGGTCACCGGCGCCGGCGGGCAGGTGGGGCACGACCTGGTCCAGCACTGTGTGTCGCAGGGCGACGACGTCACCGGGCTGACCCGCGCCCAACTCGACGTCGGTGACGAGCACGCCGTCCGGACTGCGATCGATTCGATCCGACCCGAGGTGGTGATCAACGCAGCGGCGTGGACGGCCGTCGACGCCTGCGAGACCAATCCGGCGCGGGCCTTTCGCGACAATGCCGAGGCCGTCGGCTGGCTGCGTCACGCCTGTGATGCGAGCGGTGCCCATCTCGTCCACATCAGCACCGACTACGTGTTCGACGGCACGCTCGACCGCCCCTACCGTGAGGACGACGCCACCAATCCGATCTCGGTCTACGGTGCCTCGAAGCTCGCCGGCGAACTGGCCGCCGGCAGCGACGGCGACGGTCGTCCGCAGCTCGTGGGTGTGCGGTGTCGCCGGCAGCAACATGGTGAAGACCGCGCTGCGGATGCTCGACGCCGGCGCCCCGCTGGCGTTCGTCAGCGACCAGCGCGGCTGCCCGACGTTCACCGCCGATCTCGTCCCGGTCGTGCGCGAGCTGGCCGGGCGCAGGCACGCCGGCGTGGTGCATGTCACCAACCAGCGTGCCGTCAGTTGGTACGAGTTCATCCGCGAGATCGTGGCCACCGCCGGCGGCGATCCCGACGTGGTGCGATCGATCACGACGCCCGAGCTCGAACCGCCACGACCGGCGCGCCGGCCGGCCAACAGCGTGCTCGACAACGCCGTCCTGCGCGAGCTCGGCCTGCCTGCCGCTGCGCGACTTCGCCGCCCCGCTGGCCGAGTTGGTCGCCGAGCTCAGGCGCTGATCGCCAGCAGCTCGCGCACCGCAGCGTCGCCGCTGATGTCGATGTCGTCGCGGCGAACGTGATCGAGGAAGTGCTGTCGCGGTCATCCGGTAGCGGTGGATCTCGGCCAGCGAGCCGCGGCGGTCGTGGGCCTCGATCCCGTTCGGCTCGTAGCCGAGCTTGCGGGTCACGCCGAGTGAGGGCAGGTTGTCGTCGTAGGCACCGGTCGTCGCCGTGAGGGCGTGGAGTGCGAGGAACCCGATGTGCAGCGTGGCGATCCGCATCTCGGTGCCGAGACCGCGGCCTTGCATCGGTCGACCGAGCCACGACCCGGTCTCGAACGTGCGCTTGACCGGAAATCCGGCAGCGATCAGGTTGGTGCTGCCGACCACTGTGCCCGACTCGATCGCCGCGAACTGGAGGTTCCATGACTCGGGCCGCGTGTCGGATCGTGTGCCCCAGTAGAACTTCAACGCGTTGCGCTCGAGCTCCGGCGAGGGTGCGTCGGTCCACGGCATGCCGAACGGCATCCATGCCGGATCGTGGATCCCGCCGGCGGCGAGCGCCGCCAACTCGACCCCGAGCGCATCGTCGATGTAGCGGAGCGTCAACTGCGGCGTCGTGACGACCAGGTCGAACAGCGGCCAGTACGGATGGGCCATGCGGACCAGTCTCGTACCGCCGGCGCCTACCCTGCGGTCGTGGGTTTCACGCGAGCGGAGCTGGAGGCCTTTCGCAACGCCACGGTGCCCGACCTGATCGGACCGGGACTGAAGCTGCTGTTCGTCGGCATCAACCCCGGGCTGTGGACCGCGGCCACCTCGACCCACTTCGCCCATCCGGGCAATCGCTTCTATCCGGCGCTGAGGTTGGCGGGCGTGATCGAGCGTGAGATCGACCGTGGCGAGGGCATGAGCGATGCCGACCGGGCGCATCTGATCGCGCGTGGCATCGGGATCACCAACGTCGTCGAGCGGGCCACCGCCAAAGCGTCCGAGCTCTCGACGGCCGAGCTGCGCGCGGGAGGCGAGCGGCTGCGCGCGCTCGTCGCGCGCGCAGCGCCCGCGTGTGGTCGCGGTGGCCGGCATCACCGCTTATCGAGCGGCGTTCGGCGTTCCCAAGGCGACGCTCGGCAGGCAGCCGGAACCATTCGAGTCGGCCGAGCTGTGGATCGTCCCCAACCCGAGCGGGCTCAACGCTCACGAGACGATCACCTCGCTGGCCGCCGCCTACCGCGCACCGGCCGAGGCTGCCGGCGTGGTCGACCGCGCGGACGGCATGATGTGTCGATGCCCGAACCGCTGCGCGTCGCCTACACGCTCGAGCAGTGCTGGCACGAGGTTCCGGGCGGGTCGGCGATCGCCGCGCTGGAAGTGGCGCGGCGCCTGGCGGAGCGCGCCGACATCGAGCTGATCGGTGTCGCCGGCCGCCACCGGCGGCGACCCGACCCGGCGTTCACGCCGCCGATCGCGGTTCGCCAACTGCCGATCGCCCGCCCATGGCTGTACGAGTCGTGGAACCGGTTCGGATGGCCGGGTGTCGAGCGCGCCACCGGCGCCGTCGACGTCTGCCACTCGACGATCGCGATCCCGGCCGCCACGAAGGCGGCCCAGGTCGTCACCGTCCACGATGTCGCCTTCGTCGCACGCCCCCGAGCGGTTCACGCGCCACGGGGCGCGGGTGATGCGTGCCGGGCTCGAGCGCTGCCGCGCCGCCGACCTGGTGCTGTGCCCGAGTCGGGCGACGATCGCCGAGCTCGTGGATCTCGGATTCGATGCCGATCGGATCCGTCACGTCCCGTGGGGCGTCGACCGCCCACACGGTGTCCGCCGCCGATCGCGAGCGGGTGCGCGGCAGCACACGCCCTCCCGGATCGGTTCGTGTTGTTCGTCGGGACGGTCGAGCCGCGCAAGAACCTGACTCGCCTGGCCGATGCGGTCGTCCGGCTCGATCCTCCGATGCCGCTCGTCGTCGCCGGAGCGCCCGGATGGGGCGACGCCGACGCGCATCAGGCCGACGTGCGGTTCCTCGGTTTCGTGCCGGCGACCGACCTGCCGGCGCTGTACTCGAGTGCCGACGGTGTTCGCCTATCCCAGCCTGCACGAGGGCTTCGGGCTCCCGATCGTCGAGGCGATGTCGTACGGGGTGCCGGTCGTCACGAGCCGCGGATCGGCGACCGAGGAGATCGCCGGCGGCGCCGCGGTGCTCGTCGATCCGCTCGATGTCGACTCGATCGCGGCCGGCCTCGCGCGTGCCGCCGATGACGCTCGGCACTGGTCGGAGCTCGGATTGCAGCGGGCGGCCGCGTTGTCCTGGGAGGCCACGGTCGAGGCGACCGTGGCCGCGTATCGCGAGGCGATCGGATGAGTGCCACGCTCGATGTGGCCGTGAACCTGCTGTGGATGGCTCCCGGTCGCGTCGGCGGTTCCGAGCAGTACCTCACCCGCCAGCTCGACGGCCTGTCCGACGCCACGATCTCGGCTCGCCTGCTGTGCCAGCGATCGTTCCCCGCCGCCCATCCCGAGCTGGCGCAACGATTTGCCGACCGACCCGCTCCCGTTCGGCGGCGACTGGCGCCCGGCGCGGATCGCCGCCGAACACACGTGGCTGCCCCTCCGCACCCGCCGTGCCGACGTCGTGCACCACGGTGGCGGCACGGTTCCGATCGGCGGCCGGCGGCCGATCGTGCTGACGATCCACGACCTGCAGTACCTGCAGTTCCCGAACTACTTCTCGACCGGCCGGCGAACGTACCTGACGTGGATGATGCCGCGATCGGCGCGGCGGGCGAACGTGATCGCGACCCCGTCCGAGTTCGTGCGCGGCACCGTGATCGAGGCCTTCGGCGTACCCGCCGAGCGCGTCATCGTCGTGCCCCACGGCGTCCCCGACATCGAGGTGCCCGACACCAACGCGGTCGGCGACGTCCGTCGACGCTTCGAGCTGGGCGACCGTCCGTATGTCGTGTACCCGGCGATCACGCATCCCCACAAGGGGCATCTGGCGCTGGTCGAGATGCTGGCGCACCTCGACGACGACACCGTGCTCGTGCTGCTCGGTGGCACCGGCAGCGCCGAGGGCCGAGCTGATGCAGGCGGTGCACGACAACCGGCGTCGACGACCGCGTGGTCCGACCCGGTCGGGTCGCAGATGCCGAGCGCGATGCGCTGATCGCCGGTGCCGACGCGCTCGTGTTCCCGAGCGAGTACGAGGGCTTCGGCGCCCCGCTCGTGGAGGCGATGGTGCTCGGCACGCCGATCGTGTGCAGCGCTCAGGCAGCGGTCCGCGAGGTCGTCGGCGCCGCCGCCGTCGTCGTCGAAGGGAATGCGGGCGAACCAGCCGGCGAGGCGTGGGCGGCGGCGGTCGACCGCGCCCGCTCGAGTCGTGCCGAGCTGGTCGCCGCAGGCCGCGTGCGCCGCCAGCTGTTCACCATCGCCACGTCGGGTGCCGCCCTGTCGGCGGTGTACCACCGAGCGGCCGGCGGATGAGCACGACGCGGGCGTCATGATGGGTCGGCCATGAAGATCGTCGTGCTCTGCCCTCACTTCGAGCCCGACACGGCGCCGACCGGTGTCGTGATGACGCGCATCGTTCGCGAACTCGCCGATCTCGGCCACGAGCTGCACGTCGTCACGGCGCTGCCGTGGTACCGGCGGCATCAGATCGAGCAGGGTTGGACCGGGCGGTGGGTCGCGCACCGAGCACACCGACTGGGGATCGATCACGCGGGTGCACCCGTTTCCCGGCGACGACAAGTCCAACCTGGTCCGTCGGGCCGCCGGCTTCGTCGGTTTCTCGGTCGCTGGCGGGCGTCGCCGGGCTGCGCGCCGGCGGGTGGTTTCGGCGTGCCGATGCAGTGGTGGCGATGTCACCGCCGCTCACGCTCGGCATCACCGGGTGGGTGGTCGGCGTGCTCCGTCGGGCCCCGCTGGTGTTCAACGTCCAGGACGTGTTCCCCGACGCCGCCGTTCGCACCGGTGCGATCAGCAACCGACGCGTGATCGCGCGTCGCGCGCTGGCTCGAGCGCTTCACCTATCGCCGGGCGGCGCGCGGTCACGGTGCTCAGCGACGACCTCGCGCGCAACGTGAGCGTCCAAGCTCGGCCCCAGCCGACAGTGGACGCGTCCACGTGATCCCGAACTTCGTCGACACCGCGGTGATCCGGCCGGCGTCGCGTGACGACCGGCTATCGGGCCGAGCTGGCGATCGGCGACGAACCGGTCGTGCTCTACGCCGGCAACGTCGGTTTCTCGCAATCGCTCGAGCTCGTCGTCGAAGCGGCGCGACGACTGCCGAACGTCACCTTTCTCATCAACGGCGACGGCGCCGCACGGGCGACGTTGCAGCAACAGGGGGTGGGCTCGGCGAACATGCGGTTCGCCGCCTATCAGCCGGTCGAACGGCTGTCCGAGGTGCTGGCCACCGGCGACATCCACGTCGTGCCGCTGCGCGCCGGCCTCGGCGACGTCAGCGTCCCGTCCAAGTCGTACTCGAGCCTGGCCGCCGGCCGGCCGGTGGTTGCCGCGATCGATCCCGACAGCGCCGTGCCGCGACTGCTCGCGGCGGCGGGCGCCGGCGTGGCCGTGGCCCCCGACGATGTCGACGCCTTCGTGGCGGCCATCCGCGGCCTGATCGACGATCCCGAGCGGGCCGGTGACATGGGTCGCAGCGGCCGGTCGTGGGTCGAGGCGGAAGCCTCGCCGGCGGCGGTCGGCAGCTCGTACGACGCCTCCTACGCGCCCTTACCGCCGGGTAATGCCGCAAATCCGCCGATAGCCTCGCCGGCCGTGGCAAGTATCGTCGTCGACCAAAAAGGCCGCCAAGCTGGCGCAAAAGGGCAAGGGCCGGAAGGTCCGTTTCCAGGGCGGCACCGTGTTCCCGGCGGCGGTGGCGATCACGCTGATCCTCGGCCTGGCGCTGATCGTCTACAGCCGCCAAACGCTGCCGGCCGCCGACAGCAACGCCGCCCACGATCGAAGACCACTGGCACGCCGCCTACGGCTTCTACCTCTGCGACACTGGTACGAGCTGCCCGGCAACCTCGAGGAGGTCACCGCCTCCGGCAGTTCGCCAACGGAATTCCTCCGCACTGGTGTCCACAGCCACGACGACGGGGTCATCCACTGGCACCCGTTCGGCTCACCGGCGGTCGGCAGAACGCCGTGCTCGGCGTGTTCCTCGAGACCTACGGCGTCGAGCTGACCAACGACTCGCTCAAGTTCCCCGACAACAACCTGCTCGGCCCCAGCGAGGACGGCGAGTACATCGAGGGCGAGACCCAGTGCAACGGCGAGGACGCCGAGCTGTCGGTCAAGGCATGGGGCAGCTACACCGACACCGATGCCGGCAACCGCTACATCGCCAACATGGACCGCATCCACATCGACAACGACGGCATGGTGTTCGGCATCTACTTCACCCCCAAGGACGCCGACCAGCTGATGCCGCCGTGGGCCCAGAGCTGCCCGAGCTCGGTGCCGTCGACACCAACCAGATCCACCCCGACGACCTCGATCGCCGGCACGACGCTTCCGGGCTCGACGACGCCTGACAGCGTCGAGCCGTCCGACTCGGTCGCCGACAGCACGGTGCCGTCGAGCGCCGCGCCCACGACCACGACCGGCTGACCCGCATGCTCGCCGTCGTCCTGGTGGGCGGCTTCGGCACCCGTCTGCGCCCACTGACCAACGACATCCCCAAGCCGATGCTGCCGGTGCTGCACCGGCCGATGATCGTGCGCCTCGTCGAGCGGCTCGTCCGGGCGGCGTCACCGATGTCGTGCTGGCGCTGGGCTTCAGGCCCGAGCCGTTCCTCGCGGCGTTTCCCGACGGCCGGCACGGCGACGTGCGCGTGCACTACGCGGTCGAACCGGAGCCGCTCGACACCGCCGGCGCGATCGCCTTCGCGGCCCGCTCCGTCGGCGTCGACAGACACGTTCGTCGTCGCCAACGGCGACGTCATCACCGATCTCGACGTCAGGCGACTGATCGGCATCCACGAATCCAGCGGCATCGGCGGCGACGATCCATCTCACGCCCGTCGACGATCCGTCGGCGTTCGGCGTGGTCGAGATCGATGCCGACGGCCGTCGTCCGACGCTTCGTCGAGAAGCCGGCGCCCGGCGAGACCGAGTCGAACCTGATCAACGCCGGCACGTACGTGCTCGAGCCGTCGGTGCTCGACATGATCGAGCCCGGGCGCAAGGTGTCGGTCGAACGCGACACCTTCCCGCTGCTCGTCGAGCGTGGCGCGCTGTCGGCGATGGCCACCGACGACTACTGGATCGACACCGGCACGCCGGAGGCGTACCTGCAGGCCAACCTCGATCTCGTCGACGGCCGGCGCGGACCTACCGATGAACCGGCAGTCGACCAGGCTCGCCGACGGTCGAGCCTTCGGCGGTGTGCGTCGACGCGGTGGTCGGCGACGGGGCGTGATCGGTGGCGGGGCCTCGCTCACCCGGTCGGTCGTTACTGCCCGGAGCGGTCGTGGACGACGCAGCGACCGTGGTCGACTCGATCGTCGCCGGGCAGGTCGGCGCCGGGGCGTCGGTGCAGTCGAGCGTGATCGGCTCGACCACCGGGTGCCGCCGCGGCGCGGTGTCGAGCGCGCGACGTTGCCGTCGCCGGCCTGATCGCGTGACTCGCCCGGCCCGCGGCGGGCATGATGAGTCGACCTCATGATCGCTTCGAGTCGGATGTCCGTGAAGGCGTTCGTCGTCGGAGGTGCCGGTTTCATCGGGTCGCACCTCGTCGATCGTCTGCTCGCCGACGGTGACGCGGTCGACGTCGTCGACGACCTGTCGGGCGGAAGCCTCGCCAATCTCGCCGAAGCCCGTTCGGTGGGCGGGGCGCTGAAGATCCACCATCTCGACGCCGGCACGGCCGGAGACGGCGTCGTTGCTCGGGATGCGTCAGCCCGACGTGGTGTACCACCTCGCCGCGATCCCGCGTCGGGCGACCAGTCCCGGCGGCGCTGGCCGCGGCGCTCACCACGACGGTGGCGTTGCTCGAGGCCGTGCGGGCGCATCGCATCGCCAAGGTCGTCGTGGCGCTGCCGGCCACCGCGCTGTACGGCCGGCCGGCGAGCCGCGACCTGCCGCTCAAGGAACAGCCGCTCGAACCGCGCGGGCTGCGCGGCGTGATCGCGCGAGCGACCGTCGATCTGCTGGCGACGTACCGCGAGACCGACGCCGTCGAGTTCACGGTGCTGGCGCTGTCGACCGTGTACGGACCGCGTCAGCGTCCCGACGGCGGCGTGGTGGCGGCGCTCGCCGACGCGGCCGCCGACGGCCGGGCGCCGACGATCACCGGTGACGGACGCCAGACCCGCGACCTGCTGTTCGTCGACGACGCCGTCGACGCGCTCGTCGCGGCCGGGCACGCGGGGCAGCGGCTGGTGGTCAACATCGGCACCGGTGAGCAGACCTCGGTGCGCGACCTCTGGGCGCACTGCTCGCCGGGCGCGTGGCGCCGAGCCGCTGCAAGGCTCCGTCGCGCGCCGACGAGCTGCCGCGCTTCGCGGTGTCGCCGGTGCGGGCGCGGATCCACCTCGGTGGTCGCCGTGGACGACGGTCGCCGACGGCTTGCGCTCAGGTGCGGTGAATCGAGCCCGACGGCGTCGAGGCAGACGCCGGCCAGCCGGCGGGCGACATCGATGTCGACATCACCGTCGAGGTGACGACGCACCGCATGCCGGTCGCTTCGACCTCGGCCGCGAGGTGCGGCGTCGACGGTGTCGATCACCAGCGTCGAGGCGATCGGGGCGTACAGCCGGGCGACGCCGACCACGGTCGGCTCGAGCCCGAACTCGGCGAGCATCCGATCGGCGGGGCCCTTGAGCGCCAGCCCGCCGACGATCGGCGACACGGCCACGACCGAATCGGCGTCGCTCGGCGAGCAACGCGTCGACACCGGCAGGGCCCGGATCGGGCCGATCGACACGAGCGGGTTGGAGGGGCGATCACGATCGCCTCGGCCTCCGTCAAGCGCGCGCCGGGCGATCGGGCTCGACGAGCCGGCGACGTCGAGCGAACTCGACCGATCTGACGGCACGTCGTGCTGGAGCCGCACGAAGTAGTCCTGGAACGACACCAGCTCGCCGCCGGCGAGCCGGATGCATCGGTGCGGAAGCGCTCATCGGTCATCGGCAGCAGTGTCGACGTCGAGTCCCCACGCGCGCGCGATCTCGCCGGTGACCTCGGTCAGCGTGGCGCCCTTCGGCCAGCCGAGCCGTGCGGTACAGGTGGGTCGCCAGATCGCGGTCGCCGAGCCCGAACCAGTGCCGCCGGCCGCGCGAGTCGGCGGGCGCACCGCGGCGTAGCGCTCGAGCGCCGCCATCGCCTGCCACGTCTCGCCGGCGAGGCCCCAGCCGCGTTCCGGGTCGATCGCGCCGGCCAGCGTGTAGATGATCGTGTCGAGATCGGGCGAGATCGACCAGGCCGTGCAGCTCGGTGTCGTCGCCGGTGTTGACGACGGCGCGTCACTCGTCGCGGGTCGATCAGCGCTGATCAGCCCGCGCAGGAAGCGGGCGGCGCCGACACCGCCGGCGAGCACGGCGACGGAGCCGCGCGGTCGTCGGTCATGCTTCGGACGCTCGCCGGTCGATCGACGACGCCGCTGGTACAGGTCGACCAGTCGGTCGGCGGTGTCGTCCCAGGCGAACCGCCGCACGTTGCGGTGACCGGCCTCGATCAGGCCGAGCCGCAAGCCGCCGTCGTCGAGCGCCGCGTCGAGCGCCGCGGCGAAGCCGGCCGGGTCGCGCCCGCGACCAGCAGCACGCCGTCGCCGGCGATCTCGGCGACCGAGCCGACATCGACTGGCGACGACCGGCGTCGCCGGCCAGCTGGGCTTCGAGGATCGGGAACCCGAAGCCTTCGTCGAGCGACGGGTAGGCGAGCACCGATGCCCGCCGCAAGCAGCCAATGCTTGGTGGCCTCGTCGACGGGCCCGAGCGCGCAGCACGCGATCCCGGACGTCGGGATCGAGCGCTGCGATCGCGTGCGTCGACGCCGGCCGAGTCGTCGCCCGGCGCCCCCGCCAGCACGAGCCGGAGCTGGCGGTGCTCGGCGGCGATCGGCGCGAACGCCTCGACGAGCATCGGCAGCGCCTTGCGTCGTTCCTCGGTGCCGATCGCCAGCACGAAGGGATCGCCGCGCGAGCGCGTCAGCGGCGGGCGGCGTGGGCAACGTCGGCCAGCGGCGGTGGGGCCGGCGGCGGGCCGAGCGGGATCGTGACGACCCGGTCGGTACCGAACATCGAGCGCACATGGCCGGCCGTGTCGTCGGAGCTGGCGTGCACGTAGCGCGCCCGACGCCGACCGCCCGCCGCAGCCGCTCGCCGGCGCGTCGCACGACCGGCGAGGCCAGTTCGGGATGGCGAGGAACCAGCAGTCGTACACCGACACGACGGCGGGCAGCCGTGTGGGGGCACGACGTAGTTGGTGCCGTGGATGATGTCGGCGCCGTTCGCCCAGCGGTCGAACACGCGGCCACTGCGTGCGCGACCACAGGTGCGAGGCGATGAGCCCGGCACCGGGAGCCGGCGGTGGCCTGGCTGCGGCTTCGACCGGAAGCTGACGAGGTACGGATCGAGCGTGACGTCGACGCGGCCCGCAAGCGCGTCGACGAGGCCCGCAGTAGCGACCCCGACGCCGGTGCGGTGGCCGTACAGCGGCCCGACGTCGATCGCGACTCGAATCGGCGATTGATCGATGACTCGGGGCGGGCTCAGGCGACTCGGTCATGGCGGGTTGCGTCACGGTAGCGGGTCGCTCGGTCGTCGGACACCCGTAGACTCGCCCGGTCCCACGAGATCCACGGAGGAGTCTCGAGTTGCCACGCGCATTCATCACCGGAATCACTGGCCAGGACGGCCAGCACCTCGCCGAGTTCCTGCACGACCAGGGATACGACGTGTTCGGCATGGTCAAGGGCCAGAGCAACCCGCGGATCGCAGCGGTGCTCGAGGAGATGCCGTTCATCGAGATGGTTCCCGGCGACCTCGCCGACCTGCCGTCGCTGGTGTCGGCGCTCGAACTGTCGCAGCCCGACGAGGTGTACAACCTCGGTGCGATCAGCTTCGTCGCGATGAGCTTCAACCAGGCCGAGCTGACCGCCAACATCACCGGGCTCGGCGTGCTGCGCATGCTCGAGGCGATCCGCATGGTCGGCGGCAGCCGCGACAACCCGATCCGCTTCTACCAGGCATCGTCGTCGGAGATGTTCGGCAAGGTTCGCCGAGACGCCGCAGACCGAGGCGACGCCGTTCCACCCGCGCAGCCCGTACGGGTGCGCCAAGGTGTTCGGGCACGACATCGTGGTCAACTACCGCGAGAGCTACGACATGTTCGCCTGCTCCGGGATCCTCTTCAACCACGAGGGCCCACGGCGCGGCATCGAGTTCGTCACCCGCAAGGTCACCAACGCCGTGGCCCGCATCAAGCTCGGCCTGCAGGACGAGATCGTGCTCGGCAACCTCGACTCCAAGCGCGACTGGGGATACGCCGGCGACTACGTCAAGGCGATGTGGATGATGCTGCAGCAGGACGAGCCCGACGATTACGTGATCGCCACCGGCGAGACGCACTCGATCGAGGAGCTCGTCGAGCGGGCGTTCGCCGAGGTCGGCATCGACAACTGGCGCAGACTACGTGCGGCAGGACCCGAAGTTCTTCCGTCCCGCCGAGGTCGATCTGCTGATCGGCGATGCGACCAAGGCCGCGAGAAGCTCGGCTGGGAACCGGAGGTCGACTTCGCGAGCTCGTCAGCATGATGGTCCGGCACGACCTCGAGATCGAGGCCGAAGCGGGCCGGCATCGCGCTGTAGCCGAAGGCCGTCAGGTCTCGAGCGGGAGCTCGGGCAGCGGCCCGATCGGTCCCGCGAAGGTCGAGCGCCCCAACGACAACCGGTGCCTGAGGGCGATCGCGAAGACGACCAGCGCGGTGAGGCTGGACATCACGAGCGCGATCTCGATCCGCCGGAAGAGCTCGTCGCCGGCGAGCCAGACGCCCAACAGGAAGGCGACGACGGCGAACACCCAGCCGAACGCGACCTGGGCGTGGCCGTGCAGGGCGACCACCGCCTGCGACGTCGCGATCGCCGCCATGTAGATGGCGCTCGACAGGGCCAGCATCGCCATCGTGCGACCGGTGAGATCGGCGTCGAACACGAGGTCGACGATCTGCCCGCCGAGCAGCAGGCGCCCACCGTGCCGACCACTCCGATCACTGCGACGAGCACCATCAGCCGCCGGAAGCCGCTGCGGAACTCGACGAAATCGCCCTGGGCGGCGAGCCGGGCGAGGCGCGGCAACAGCGCCGCCTGAACGGCCTGGAACAGGAACAGCGGGATCCGGGCGAGCAGCACGCCGTACGCGAATTCCGTCGACCTGCGTCCTGCTCGGCGTCGGTGGCCGAGCAGATGGGCGGTCGACCGGGCCGGCGTTGAGCAGCGCCGCCGGCGAAGACCGTGCCGACCAGCAGCCAGCCGAGGTTCTGGGTGACCTCGTTCCACGGGGCCGGCGGGCCGGGGTCGGTCTGGAGCTGGCCGCGGGCTGCCGACGGCGACCACCGCGACCAGCGGCGACGAGTGCGACGGCGAACGCGTACGGGGCGGTGCTCGTGATGCCGATCACGGCGAGGACGACGCAGGCCAGGATCCGGACGACACCATCGCTGCCGATCACGACCGCGTAGGAGCGGAAGCGACCCGAGCCCGAGCAGATCCCACGCGCCAGGTGGGCCGGGGCGTAGGCGACGAACGCGGTGGCGAGGGCGGCGAGCATCCACCAGTCGCCCTCGAAGTAGGCGTCGGTGATCAGCGCGCTGAAGATCAGGAGGATCGACCACGACGAACGACGGTGATCGCCGATCCCGAGACGAACGACGCGGCCCACGACCGGTTGGCCGCCTTCGCCCCGCGCCTTGCGGTGCGACAGCGCCCGACCCAGCTCCTGCTCGAGCGGGAGGAAGAAGCCGGGCGCCAGCGGGAACGTGGCGAACCACAGCGCCGAGATCGGGTGGAACTCGGCGTCGCCGCCCAGCGCGACCTTGCCGACCTTGAAGAAGGCGAACGTCGCGACAGCCCGGCGACGAGCAGCGCGATCCCGACGGGGAGGGTGCCCTCTGGCAGCGGTGCGCGGCGTTGCGCTGGGTTGGCAGGCGAGGACACGAGGATCCTGAGGTTATCTGTCAACGCTGCGCACCGTCTGGAAGCCGCGGGTGAGCTCGTACCCGGTTGGGACCCGGATTCGAGCCCTGCGTGACCAGGTTCACACGCCCCACGCCAGCCGTCACGGTGACGGTCCCGATTCGATCCGCGCCGCTAGCCTCGACCCATCGTGGAGGCCGACACCCCATCTGTGCCGTCGGTCGTGTGCGTCATGGTGGTGCACGAGCCGGGCGACTGGTTCGACGAAACGCTCCGCTCGCTGGCGGCTCAGGACTATCCCAACCTGCGCACGCTGTTCCTGCTCACGCCGGCTCCCGCGGACGAGATCGCCGACCTCACGGTGCGCATCCGCCAGGTCCTGCCGGGCGCGTTCGTACGCGAGGCGCCGGCATCGGCGGCTTCGGTCCCAGCGCCAACGAGGTGCTGCGCCTGGTCGAGGGCGACAACGGGTTCTTCCTGTTGTGTCACGACGACATCGCCCTCGATCCACGCGCGGTGCGGATCCTGGTGGCCGAACTGTTCCGGTCGAACGCCGGCATCGTCGGACCCAAGCTCACCGACTGGGACAACCCGCGGCTCCTGCAGCACGTCGGTCTCGGCCTCGACCGATTCGGCGAGGTCGATCCGATCGTCGAGCCCGGCGAGGTCGACCAGGAGCAGCACGACGCCGTCCGCGACGTGTTCGTGCTGCCGTCCGCCTGCCTGCTGGTCCGCGCCGACCTGTTCCGCGCCCTCGGAGGCTTCGATCCGTCGATCTCGTTCCACGGCGACGACGTCGATCTCTGCTGGCGCGCCCATCTCACGGGCGCCCGCGTGGTGGTCGCCCCCGACGCCCGCGTCCGTCACCGCGAGCAACTCGTCGAGCGCCGGCCCGACCTCAACCACCGCACGCTGCAGGCCCGCCATCGGATGCGCACCGTCGCCACGCTCACCGGCGGCTCACGGTTGCTGGGGCGATCGCTCCAGCTCGTGCTCGTGACCTTCGTCGAGCTCGTCGTCGGGCTGTTCACGGGTCGCTTCGGCGAGGCGCTGGCGTCGCTCCGGGCGCTGCTCGGGCTGCTGCCGCGCACGCCGGCGATCATCGCGCCGCCGGCGTGAGATCCGCGGCCAGCGGGTGGTCCCCGAACGCGAGGTGCTCGGGCTCCAGGACCGCGGCAGCTCGCGCCTCACGTCGTACCTCCGCGGCCGCGAGACGGCCACGTTCGTCGGCGCCGACAGCACGGTGCGTCGGTGGCGGGAAGCGTCGTTCGGCCCGCTGCTGGCATGGTTCTGCGTGATCGTCGGCGATCGTCATCGGCAGCCGCTCGTTCATCCGCGACGGCGTGCCGGCGGTCGGGGAGTTCCTCCCGTTCCCCGACAGCGCCGCGGCAGTTGCTGAGCGACTACCGGTCGAGCTTCGACCCGCGATCGTTCGGCGCCACCACGGCCCTGCCGACCGGCTGGGCGGCGGTGTCGATCACGAGCGTCGTGGCGTCTGTTCCGGATGCCGTTGCTGATGACGATGTCGGTGGTCGGGCTGTACCTGCTCGGCGCGCTCGGCGCATGGCGCCTGGCGACCGTGTTCCCGGTGAGCCGGGCACGGATCGCCGGCATGGTCGTCTACGTCGCCACGCCGCTGGTCCCCGGCGTGCTCGGGCAGGGCGACTGGCAGCGCCTGCTCTGGTTCGCGGCGTTGCCGTGGCTGATCGACCTGATCCGCCGCGGCGCCGGCCTCGAGACGGCCGACCCGTTGGCGCTCGGCGACCGACCTCGTCGACGGCGTCGCACCGATCGGCCTTCGGCGCCGGGCCCGATCGTCGGCCTTCGCGGCGCTGCGTGCTCGCCCTCACTGCGGCATTCGCTCCCGGTGGCGATCGTGCTGTTCGTGGTCGCCGGGCTGCTCGTGGCGTTGGCCACGCTGCTCGTCGGGGGTTCGTGGCGCGTCGCCGGCTGGCTGTCGGCGGGCACGCTGATCGCGGCGGTGGTGGCCGTGCTGCTCAACCTCCCGTGGGCGCTCGATTGGACATGGGCCGACCTGACGGGCGCTCAACCGGCCGGCCCGAGCGGTCGCTCGACGCTCGAACTGGCGACGCTCGGGCCCGACAGCATCCGGTTCGGCCTGCTCGCCGTGGCCCTGTACCTGCCGGTGCTCGCGGCGCTGGCGATCTCGCGCGCCTGGCGCCTCACCTGGAGCGCGCGCGGCGCGGCGCTCGTCGTCGGGTTCGGTGTCGTGATGCTGCTCGCCGACCGCGATGCGCTCGGCTTCGCCACACCGCGAGGCTCGTTGCTCGCGGCCCCGATCGCGCTCGGCTTGTCGCTCAATGCCGCGGCGCTGGCGGGTGGCTTCGGCACCGACGTGCTCGGCCGCGGATTCGGGTGGCGCCAGCCGGTCGGCATCCTCGGCAACATGGCGATCGTGATCGGGATCGTCCCCGCCGTGCTGGCGGTCGGCGACGGCGCCTGGAACACGCCCGACACGCCGATGACGACCTTCCTCGCCTCGCAACTGCCGGTCGATCCGGCCGCCGGCGACTACCGGGTGCTCTACGTCGGCGATCCGCGCGTGCTGCCCGTGCCGGGTCGCGAGTACGCGCCGGGCGTCGCCTACGCCGTGGTCGACTCCGGCTCGCTCGATTTCACCGACACGGTTCACCGTGCTCGAGACCGCCGGCGACGATGCCGTCGCGCGACGCTCTGCAGCTGGTCGCCGACGGTGCCACGCTTGCGCGCCGGCCGGCTGCTCGCGCCGCACGGGATCCGCTACATCGTCGTCCCCGAGACCGACGGCGTGCAGTCGACCGCCGACGACCCGATCCCGTTCCCGACGGGCTGGTCGCGGCGCTCCAGAACCAGCTCGACATCGGGTCGGTGCCGGGCCCGCCGGCGATCGAGGTGTTCGTCAACGAGACCTGGATCCCGGTCGGCGCCCAGCTCTCAGGAGCCACGGCGGAGGCCTCCAAGCTGGCCGGTGCCGATGCGCTGGTCCGCGCCGACCTCATCCGATGCGGTGCCGTCGATGGTCGGCGCCGACGCCTGGCCGGCGGCGAGCAATCAGGTCGCCCCAGGCGTGGTCCACCTCGCGATCCCGTACGACTCGCGGCTTGAGCGTCTCGGTCGACGGCACCGAGGTGCCGTCCCGGCCGAGCTTCGGCGTCGTCGACGGCCTTCGACATCGGCAGCCGCCGGCACCGGCGTGCTCGGCGTACGAGCGCGATCCGTCGCGCTCGTGGTGGCTGGCCGTGCAGGTCGTGCTGTGGATCGCGGTGCTGGCCGTCGGCGCCGGAGCGCAGGGCGTCGTTCGTCCGACGGCGTGGCCCGGACGTGTACGACGAGACGCTGATCGACCTCACCGGCGCGCCGCCGTTGTCGGCCGGGGTGGCCGGCGAGGTGCTCGGGCTGCCGGTCTGGGACGACGAGCCCGACGATCTCGACGATCTCGACGATCGTCGACTCGACGGCGACCTGCAGCCTGCACGGTCCGGCCGTTCGGCCCCGACGACCTGGTGATGCCCGGCGAACCACCGGTCGCCACGCCGACCCGCCCCGCCGTCTCGTGCCACCCCGACCAGCGCCGCGCCCGGCACCGCCTCCGGCGCGGCCCGTCGGTCGAGGAGCCGCCCGAGGAGCTCGACCTGGCGGCGCTGGTGGCGTCGGTCGACGATGGCCCGCTCCGGAGCCCGAGCCGCTGCCGCCGCCCGATCCCACGTCCAGGGAGACGCCGCGGCCATGACCAAGCGACGGATCCCGATGCTGCTCGATCGTCGTCGCCGCGCTGATCGCCGCGATCGTCGTGTCGACGCGACCGAGCTCGTCGCCGAGACGCCCGTGTTCAGCACCGCCGCCACCGGATGGATGCCGTCGGCACCGCCCGCGGCGGGGCTCACCGAGACCTGGTTCTGCCCCGGCGTGCCGGCGACCGGCGTCGACGAGGTCGGCGGCGCGGTCGTGATCGCCAACCGCTCCGGCGAGCGCAGGGTCGGCACGATCCTCGTGTTCAACGAGCGCTCCGAGAACCGCCGGCTCGAGCTGGCGGTCGACGCCTGGTCGATGGCGACCGTCGATCTCGACGCGACGCTGCCCGGGCGAGATGGTCGGCGGCGGTCGTCGAGGTCGAAGGCGGCGGCGCGCTCGTCGAGCAGCAGGCGTTCCACCCCGGCGGCGACAGCAGCGCCGCCTGCGCCAACGCCACCTCCGACACGTGGTACCTGGCCGACGGGTTCACGGTCGACGGCAGCCTCGATCAGATCGTGCTCACCAACCCGTACGACCAGACGATCGTCGCCTCGCTCGAGTTCGCCACCCGCGGAGGGCTCGCGGGCGCCGGGCTCGTACAGCGGCCTCGACCGTGCCGGCGCGCAGCACGCGGGTGATCGATCTCGGCGCTCCGGGCGCCGGCGCCCAGGGCGAACCGGTGCTGGCCGTCACCGTCGACGTCGACGCGTGGGCGGCTGGTGGTCGGCCGCTCGCAGCGCTTCCTCGGCGGCGGCCGGCTCGGGGACCCAGGTCACGCTGGCGTCAGCCGGCGCCGCGCGACCAGTGGTGGTTCGCCAACGGCCGCAAGGGCGCCGGCATCACCGAGCGCTACTCGATCTACAACCCCACCGACGACGACGTCGAGGTCGACGCCGATCTTCGTCGGCATACCCGACGGCGGTCGAAGCCGAGCCGATCTCCGTTCCCGCGCACGAGGTCGTGACGTTCGACCCGAGCACGTTGGCCGAGCTCCCGGACGGCCGCTACGCGGTGGTGTTCGCGACGCTGGCCGCAACCGTCGGTGGTCGTCGAGCGGGCGACCACGACCGTGATCGACGAACAGGTGTCGACGACGGTGGTCGCCGGCGCCACCACCGCGGCCCGACGGCTATCTGGCGACGACGTGGCACGTGCCGCAGGCTCCGTCCGAGCCGACCGCCGGCAGGCGCTCGTGATCTACAACCGCGACAACGCCGGCGGCACAGCTCACGGTGTCGGCGGTCGGCGCCTCCGGCCCGGTTCCCGTGCCCGGGCCTGACCGACATCGCGTTGCCCGGCCCGGACGGCGTGCTCGACGATCGACCTCACCGACCCGATCGTGCTCGGCCGCGAGCTGATCATCGAGTCCGGCAATCGGATCTTCGTCGAGCGCGCCTTCCCGACCGGCCGCGGCGACCTGCGCACGTCCTCCTGGGCGATCCCCGCCGGCTGACGTGCGGTCGGCGGCGTCCCGATCGGCTGGTAGAACTGGTCTCGATGGTTCGTCTGCTCGTCGCCGTGGCGATCGTCGCCGTCGCCGCCGGTGTGGCGGCGGTGGTCAGCCGGCGTCGCCGGGCCGACCCGCCGACGCAGCCGCCGGCGCGAGATGCCGACGCTGACTCGACCGCGCCGACTTCGCTCAGCCCGAGCGCCCCGTGGCTGGTCGCCGTGTTCTCGTCCGACACGTGCAACACGTGTGCCGACGTGATCAGCAAGGCGGAGGTGCTGCGCAGCGACGACGTCGCCGTCGATGTCGTCGCCTTCCAGGATCGCCGCAGCACGCACGAGCGCTACGCGATCGACGCCGTGCCGTGCCTCGTGATCGCCGACGCCGAAGGCGCCGTGCACGCCGGCTTCGTCGGACCGGTGACGGCCACCGACCTGTGGGCGGCGGTGGCCGAGGCCAGACAGCCCGGCTCGATCGACCGACCGGGCGGCTGCGACCGCCACCAGCACGACGTAGCGATCGCCGGCTGCAGACGCCCGCGGATCGGCTCGCAGCGTCATCCGGGGATGCCCAGCACGTTGGCGTCGATCGACTCGGTGGAGCCGGCATCGACCAGCGCCTGCTGGATCAGCTCGGCGACTCGCGGGCCGTCGATCGTCTCGTGCTCGAGCAACGCCTCGGCGATCAGGTCGAGCCCGCGGCGGTGCTTCGTCAGCAGGTCGAACGCCCGCTGCTCCTGGCTGTGCAGGATGCGGGCGATCTCGCTGTCGAGCAGCTTGGCGGTCTCGTCGCTGTACTCGCGGCCCGACGACATCAGGTCTTCGCCGAGGAAGACCTGCTGCTGCCCGTGCCACGCCATCGGGCCGATCGCGTCGCTCATGCCCCACTCGCGCACCATCCGGCGAGCGATGTTGGTGGCCTGCTCGAGGTCGTTGGCGGCACCCGAGTTGAGGTGCCCGAACACGATCTTCTCGGCGACGCGTCCGCCCATCGCCTTGCAGATCGTGTCCTCGAAGTACTCCTTCGAGTAGGTGTGGCGCTCTTGCGGCAGGCTCCACGTGACGCCCAGCGCCATGCCGCGCGGGAGGATCGTGACCTTGTGGAGCGGGTCGCCGTGGGGGAGCACGGTGGCGAGCAGGGCGTGCCCGCCCTCGTGGTAGGCGGTGGCCTTGCGCTCCTCGGCGTTGAGGATCAGCGACTCGCGCTGGGCGCCGAGCACGACTCGGTCGCGGGCGTTCTCGAAGTCGATCCGCTCGATCTGCTTCGATCCGCGACGCACGGCGATCAGGGCCGCCTCGTTGACGAGGTTGGCGAGGTCGGCGCCGGCCATGCCGGGCGTCGCCCGCGCCATCGTCGACGAGGTCGACGTCGGGACCCATGCGCTTGTCGCGGCAGTGCACCTCGAGGATCGCCAGGCGCTCCTCGAACTCGGGCAGCGGAACCACGATCGTGCGGTCGAACCGTCCGGGACGCAGCAGCGCCGGGTCGAGGATGTCGGGGCGGTTGGTGGCCGCCATGATGACGATGCCCTCGGAGGTCTCGAAGCCGTCCATCTCGGACAGCATCTGGTTGAGCGTCTGCTCGCGCTCGTCGTGGCCACCGCCGAGACCGGCCCCACGCTTGCGGCCGATCGAGTCGATCTCGTCGATGAAGATGATCGCCCGGCCCATCCGGCGGGCCTGCTGGAACAGGTCGCGGACGCGGCTGGCGCCGACGCCGACGAACATCTCCATGAAGTCGGAACCGGTGACCGACAGGAAGCCGACACCGGCCTCGCCGGCGACGGCCCGGGCGAACAGCGTCTTGCCGGTGCCGGGAGGCCCGACCAGCAGGATGCCCTTGGGCACGCGGGCGCCGATCTCCTTGAAGCGCTCGGGCATGCGCAGGAAGTCGACGACCTCGGTGATCTCTTGCTTGACGCCTTCGTAGCCGGCGATGTCGGAGAACGTGGTCGACGGTTTGTCGGTCGAGTAGGCCTTGGCGCGGCTGCGCCCGATCGACATCACGTTGCCCATCTGGCCTTGGGCGCGGCGTTGCATCCAGACGAAGAACCCGATGATCAGCAGCACCGGCAGCGAGCACGCTCAGCAGGCCGAGCAACCAGTTCGAGTCGGGCGGGTCGAAGTCGAGCTCGACGCCCTTCTCCTTGAGCAGGATCTCGTCCTCCTCGGAGAGACCGCGGTCGCCGCCGCCGTGGGTGACGAACTTGGTGCCGTCGTCGAGCTCGCCGGTGATCTTGCCGGTGCCGGTCTCGACCTGCGACCGACTGCACCTCGCCGGCGTCGACGAGGTCGATGAACTCGGAGTACGTCATCTCGTCGCCGTCGTCGCCCGACATCAGAGCGGGGACGAAGAAGATCGGCGATGAAGGCGCCGGCGATGACCCAAGGGAGCCAGCGACGCAGGCCGCTCATGCCACCCGGGCGGCGTTCACCGTCGCCGTAGCTGGGCCGTCGCTCGCCCTCGGACTTCCCCGATCGACGCTCGGACTGCGGCTCGGGTTGCGGCCCGTGCTGCCGGCCGCGACCCGGCGGGGGCGGCGGAGGCGGCGGAGGCAGCTTGTCCATGTACCCATGCTACGGCCACATGCACCGCTTGCCAGGTCGTTAGCGAAACCGTCACCGACCGTTTCGACCGCTGTCACACGTCCGATCGGGGCGCCGGCCGAGGCCGCGATGTCGAGTCCCGGTATCCACCCCCGTCGTTTCGGCTCGCCCTACCGTGTCCGCCGTGGCGAGACAGTGTTCGCGGACCGGCTGCAGCGAGACGGCGACAGTGACCTTGACCTACCAGTACTCGCTGGCGCAGGTGTGGCTCGACGAGCTCGCCGGAGACCGCGATCCCCACGCCTACGACCTGTGTCACAGGCACGCCGACCGGCTGACCGCACCACAGGGTTGGCAGGTCCGCGATCGTCGTCGCAGCCGGGCGGGGCTGGGCGCCGCAGAGGCCGAGCCTTCATACGTGGCGATGGCGGTCTGACGGTACCCTGACGCCCGTGGTCGGCGTCGCGACGAAAGGCTCTGGATCGCGCGCGCACCACCGATCAGAGTCGGCCCGGCGATCGCTCACCTGGTTCGCCGGATGGGTGGCCGGGATGCTGTTGGCCGGCTCGTTCGTCCTGCTCGCGCTCGGTGCCGACGGCGACGACTACACGATCCCCGAGCTGGCGCTGGCCACCACCGCCTCGTGGCTGGTGATGCTCGCCGCGTTGGCGTTCACGAGTCGCAAGTACGGCACGGGAGATCCGGTCGACGACTTCCTCCGCCACTATGCGTTGCGATTCCGCGCCGATCGATCTGGTCGGCGTGCCCGTCGGCGTGCTCGGGCAGCTCGTCATCGTCCCCCTCGTCTACGTACCGCTGCGCCAGCTCTGGCCCGACACGTTCTCGGAGGCCGAGCTCGAGGAGCGCGCCCAGGAGCTCGCCGACAAGGCCAACGGGTGGACCGTCGTTCTGCTCGTGCTCGTGGTCGTGATCGGCGCGCCCATCGTCGAGGAGCTCGTCTACCGGGGCTTGCTGCAACGTTCGATCGCGGCGTCGATCGGCGGGGTCGCCGGACTGCTGATCACGTCGGCCTGGTTCGCGCTCGTGCATCCGAGTCCGGTCGAGTACCCGGGCCTGTTCCTCGCCGGCCTGATGTTCGGTGCCGGCGTGTTGCTCACCGACCGGATCGGACCGTCGATCCTGACCCACGCCGCGTTCAACGCCACCGGTCTCGCGCTTGCCTTGTGGTGACGGCCGATTGCTCACATCAACTGACAGACTGAACGCGCCCGAAACCCTCGTTTTCGACTCATGACCGATCGCCTCGACACACCCAACGACGAACGCACGGACGATCGGATCGACGATCGTCCCGACGAATGGCCGCCCGGCGAGATCGGCCTGACCGAACACCCGTCGGGAGAACACGAGTCGATCGAGGTCGACGACTCGCCGTCGTGGTGCGCGGCGGGCGTGGGAACGCATCACGCGGCGGCCGCGCCGAGTGGGCCGACCGGCCATGGCCGACCGACCGAATCGTGCGCTACGTGGTGACGGTGTTCTCGCTCGTGATCACGACCGTCGTCATGTTCAACGTCGTCCACCTGAATCCGTTCGCCAGCAAGGATCTGGTGTTCGACGACACCACGCCGACCGGCGGTGACTTCGGTGCCCACGTCTGGGGGCCGGCCTACCTGCGCGACCACCTGCTGCCGTCGTTCCGCCTCAACGGGTGGACGATGGACTGGTACGCCGGCATGCCCGCCTACCGCTTCTACATGGTGCTGCCGGCGCTGGCGATCGACTTCGTCAACATCGTGCTGCCGTACGGCGTGGCGATGAAGTTCGTCAGCGTGCTCGGTCTCGTCACGCTGCCGGTGTGCTGCTGGGCGTTCGGCCGGCTCGCCAACTTCCGGCACCCGATCCCCGAGCTGTTCGCCTTCGCCGGGCTGGCCTTCGCGCTCGACGAGAGCTTCAGCATCTACGGCGGCAATCTCAAGTCGACGATGGCGGGCGAGTTCTCGTTCTCGATCGCGCTGTCGCTGGCGATGCTCGGACTGGGCGTGCTCGCCGCCGGTCTGCGCACCGGCAAGTACCGCGTGTGGGCGTCCGTGCTGATCGCCGCTGCCTGCGTCTCGCACGGGATCGTGTTGATCTTCGTCGTCGGGGCGGCGCTGATCTTCTCGCTCGTGTGGATCGATCGCACACGGCTCGATCTACTTCGGCCACGGTCGGCATCACCTCCCTGCTGCTCATCATGTGGTGGGCCGGGCCGTTCCTGCTCGACCATGCCTACATGACCGACATGAAGTACGGGCGCGAACCGAAGGGCGGCAGCTTCGATTCGTGGTCCGACATGTACTTCCCGCTCACGGCGCCGCTCGACGTGCTGATCACCACGCTGGCGATCATCGGCTTCGTGGCGTGCATCGTCCGCCGCCATTTGAACGGTGTGGCGCTCGGCATCACCGGCATCGTGCTCGTGGCCGCCGTGTACCTCGCTCAGCACAGCCTGCCGGTGATCGGTCTGCTGTGGAACCCGCGCCTGCTGCCGTTCCTCTATCTCGTGCGCTACCTGATGATGATGGTCGGCGCCGTCGAGCTGCTCGGCTTGGGTTGGAACCTGATCCGCGATCGCCCGGCGCGCCAACTGCCCAACGCCTTGGAGGGCGCCGGCTTCGCCGGCGTCACGGCGCTGATCGTGCTGATCGTGCTGGGTTGGATGTACCAGGTGTTGCCGGGCGGCCGGCTCGAGGTCCAGGCCGACACCGAGAAGGCCGTGTACACGTGGGGGCCGTTCACGGCCACCGACACCAACGCCAAGGCGCTCGGCAACGGCTGGTCGCGGTACAACTTCATGGGGTACGAAGGCCGCGGCTCCTACTACACCGAGTACCACCAGGTGGTCGAGACCATGAAGCGTCTCGGTGAGGACGAATCGCTCGGGTGCGGCCGCGCCACCTGGGAGAACAGCGCCGAGAACGGCAACTACGGCACCACGATGGCGTTGATGCTGCTGCCGTTCTGGACCGACGGGTGCATCGGCTCGATGGAGGGCTTGTTCTTCGAGGCGTCGGGCACGACGCCGTACCACTTCCTCACCACGGCGGCGATGTCGAAGCAGTCGTCGAACCCGGTGCGCGAGCTGCGCTACGTCGACAACAACGCCGAGGTGGGCGTGCCCCATCTGCAAGACCTCGGCGTCAAGTACGTGATGGTGCGCACCACCGAGGCCAAGGCGGAAGCGGCATCCAACCCCGAGCTCTCGTTCGTCGCCTCGTCGTACCCGTGGGACATCTATCTCGTGCAGGGCTCCGACCTCGTCGTCCCGCTCGACGTGCAACCCGTCGTGGTGAACGGGCGCTCGGGCGACCAGCGCGAGCGCAACCTCGAGCTCGGCACGAGCTGGTTCCAGAATCACGACGAGTGGGCGGCGATGCCGGCCGACGACGGTCCGGACGAATGGCAGCGGATCGACGTCGAGGTCGACCAGGAACGGCGCGAGCTCGACGACGACGGTGAGAAGACCCGCGTCGACATCGTCGTGCCGGCCTCGCCGATCGAGCCCGTCGCGCTGACCCGAGGCGGTCGTGTCGAACGTCGAGATCAACGAGCAGTCGTTGTCGTTCGACGTCGACCGCACCGGAGTGCCCGTGCTCGTGAAGGTCAGCTACTTCCCGAACTGGGAGGCCGACGGTGCCGAGGGGCCGTACCGCATCGGCGCCAACATGATGGTGGTCGTGCCGACGTCGAATCACGTCGAGCTCAACTACGGACGCACGGGGGTCGACTACCTGACGATGCTGCTCAGCTTGCTCGGCGTCGTGCTGTGCTTCGTGTGGCGGCGCCAGGGTGACGTCGTGCATGCGTCGGAGACGCCGGTGATCTGGTCGCGGCAGTCCGCCTTTCCCGACCTCGTGACGGACGAACATGAGCGGCGAGCTCGAGCCCGACCCGCTCGCGTATCGCGCCGAGAGTGACCCACCGGACCCCGTTTCCACGCAGGGTGCCGACTCTCCATGGATGGATCGAACAAGGTCGGAACCTGGCGAACCTGCCGGGTAGGGTCGAGACCCGCCTATGTCAGTACTTGATGAGATCGTCAAGGCGTACGACATCCGTGGCACGGTGCCCGATCAGCTCAACGCTGAGATCGCGCACGCGCTCGGTGTCGGCTTCGCCCGCTTCACTGGTTCCGATCAGATCCTGGTGGCGCGCGACATGCGCCGCTCCGGACCGGAGCTGGTCGACGCCTTCGCCCGCGGGGTGATGGAGCAGGGCGTCGATGTCGTCGACCTCGGCCTCGCCTCCACCGACTTGCTGTACTACGCCGCAGGAGCGCTCGAAACACCGGGAGCGATGTTCACCGCCTCGCACAACCCGGCGCAGTACAACGGGCTCAAGCTCTGCCTGTCGGGCGCCCGGCCGGTCGGGATCGACAGTGGTCTGCCCGAGATCAAAGCGACCGCCGAGTCGGTGCTCGACGGCGGCGGTCCGCTGCCGGCGTCGTCCGCCGGGTCGCTGTCGCACCGCACCGTGATCGATCAATACGTCGAGCACGTGCTGTCGTTCGTCGACGTCGGCTCGGTGCGCCCGCTCCGGATCGTCGCCGACACCGCCAACGGGATGGGCGGCCTGGTCGTGCCGGCGGTGTTCGAGCGGCTGCCGATGATCGAGCTCGAGGTGATGTACGGCGAGCTCGACGGCACGTTCCCCAACCATCCGGCCGATCCGCTGCAACCCGCCAACCAGCGCGACCTGCGGGCCCGGGTGATCTCCGGGTCGTTCGACCTCGGGCTCGCCTTCGACGGCGACGCCGACCGCGTCTTCGTGGTCGACGAGACGGGCACCGGGCTGAGCGGCTCGACCACCACGGCGCTGCTCGCTACCGCCGTGCTGCGCGCCAACCCGGGGGCGACGATCTTGCACAACCTGATCTGCTCGCGGGCCGTTCCGGAGACCATCCGCGAGCACGGTGGCGTCCCGATGCGCACCAAGGTCGGGCACTCGTTCATCAAGCAGGTGATGGCTGACACCGGCGCCGTGTTCGGCGGTGAGCACTCGGCGCACTACTACTTCGCCCGCAACTTCCGTGCCGACAGCGGTCTGATCGCTTCGATGCTGCTGATCGACGAGGTCAGTCGCACCGGGCAGAACCTCTCCGTGATGCGCAAGCCGTTCGAGCGCTACGCCGCCAGCGGTGAGATCAACACCCAGGTCGACGACCCGGCCAAGGTGATCGAGCGCGTCAGCGAGGTCTACGTCGAGTGCGAGCAGGACCGGCTCGACGGCCTGAGCGTCGACTGCGGGCAGTGGTGGTTCAACCTCCGGCCGTCGAACACCGAGCCGTTGCTGCGTCTCAACCTCGAGGCCACCGACCGCGACGGATGCGATTCGCACGTCGCCGAACTGCTTGCATTGATCACCGGTTCCTGATCACGAACCGGCAGCCCGTCCCACCGCGAAGGAGCGCATCATGAGTCTCGACAGTGCCTTGCTGGCGATCCTGGCCTGCCCGGAGGACAAGGGCCCGCTGTACTACATCGAGTCGGAGGCGATCCTCTACAACCCCCGCCTCGAGCGGGCCTACGAGGTGCGCGACGGCATCCCCGTGATGCTCGTCGAAGAGGCCAAGTCACTCGACGACGACGAGAACGCGCGCATCGCCGGTCTCGTCCGTGACCAGCAGATCGCGCCCACCTTCGAGCAATGAGCAGGTCGGCGGGCGGCGCGAATGTACTCGAGATGACGAATGCGTTACGATCCCCTGCCGTGAGCCGGCCCCCACGAGTCCTCCGTGCCGTGTCGCGTGCGGCCGTCACCACCGCCCTCGTCGCGGCCGCCACGGTCGTCGGGTTCTCGCTGTCGTCGAGCCCTGGGCGCACCGTCGAAGCCGCGGGTGAGGCGATCGGGGCGGGCGGCGAATACCACGCCATCACCCCGGTTCGCATCCTCGACACCCGCGAGCCGTCGCTCGACGTGCCGCCACTCGGCCGCAAGCCGTTCACGACCAACGGCAGCGACGGCCTGTTCAACGTGTCCGTCGTCGGCAAGGCCGGCCTCCAGGGGTTCGCCGACGGCAACGGCGACTGCGCCGACGACAACGTGCTCGCCGTCGCCGTCAACATCACCGTCGTCAATCCCGGTTCGGTCGGCTACCTCGAGGCGTTCGGCAAGGGCGAGAGCCAGTCGCCGACCTCGATCCTCAACTTCAAGCCGGGTGAGTTCGTCGCCAACACGGCGATCCTCCGCCCCGGGCTGCGACGGCGAGCTCTCGATCCGCCTGGCGCCGGGCGCCTCGGCGTCGGCCGATGTCCTGGTCGACATCTTCGGCTGGTTCTCCTCGAGCACGTTCGGCACGCGCGGAGCGCGGCTCGAGCCGTCCGGTCCCGGCCGCATCTTCGACTCCCGCGAGAACGCCTTCGAGTCGGTCTCGTTCGCCGGCGGCGAGCAGCGCCAGATCGACATCCGCGGCGCCACCACCTTCGACACCGGTGCGCTGGTGGTACCCAACGATCCCAACGTGGTCGGCGTGCTCGTCAACGTCACCGGTGTCAACGCCGATCGCCGACAGCGCCCCGACCTTCGTCTCGCTGCTGCCCGCCCAAGCTGCCGGCGATCCCACCACCAGCAACCTCAACCTGCGGCGCGGCCAGGTGCGCTCGAACCTGGCGATCGTGCCACTGTCGGCCGACGGCAAGCTCTGGGTCTACAACAAGGCCGGCAGCACCCACGTGATCCTCGACGTGATGGGCTATTTCGTCCAGCGTCCCGACGACACCACGCGTGGCCGCGTGATCCCGCTCGTGTCGCCGTTCCGCGCCTTCGACACCCGCGAGCCGGAGTTCTTCAGCCAGCCGCTGCCGCCCGCCAACGCCGAGGACTGGAGCTTCAACGACTTCGTCAACGACGTGAAGGTCGCCGGCACGCCGGTCGGCGCCCAGCTCGGGCTGATCGGCAACCTCACGGCCGCCGGCCTCGGCCGCCAGTACAGCTGGGCCGAGGTGGCGTCGTACCTCACCGCCTACCCCACACCGGCGGGAGGCGGGGCGCAACCACCACCGCTGATCTCGAACCTGGGCATGGTCGAGGGCGAGCTCGCCGTTCCCAACATGGTGATGCTCGCCTACGGCGCCGAGAACCAGGTCCGGTTCTACAACCGGGCCGGATACATGCACTACCTGCTCGACGTGTCCGCCGTCGTGCTGGCGTAGCCCGGGCCACACTCGTCTCGCGTTCGGCGCTGCGGAACCGGACGATCGATTCTCGAGGCCTGCTCCGGGTAGCCTTGACGGCGCAGCGCGGGCTGTTCTGATGGGGGCCAGCCGGCCTCGGCTCGCTTCACACCGTCGTCCCACGACGCCGGATCCAACGTTCCGTTCCCATCACTGGAGGCCCTCCATGACGTCCACCCTCGCTCGCGCGCAAGGACTACCGCGTCGCCGACCTGTCGCTCGCCCCGTTCGGCCGCAAGGAGATGATCCTCGCCGAACACGAGATGCCCGGTCTGATGTCGATCCGCAAGGAGTACGGCCCGACCAAGCCGCTCGCCGGCGCGCGCATCTCCGGCTCGCTGCACATGACGATCCAGACCGCGGTCCTGATCGAGACGCTGACCGAGCTCGGCGCCGAGGTTCGCTGGGCGAGCTGCAACATCTTCTCCACCCAGGATCACGCCGCCGCCGCGGTCGTGGTCGGCCCGGAAGGCACGCTCGACGAGCCCAACGGGGTCCCGGTGTTCGCCTGGAAGGGCGAGACGCTCGAGGAGTACTGGTGGTGCACCGAGCAGATGATGTCGTGGGAGGGGCAACGACGGCCCGAACATGATCCTCGACGACGGCGGCGACGCCACGCTGCTCGTGCACAAAGGCGTGGAGTACGAGAAGGCGGGCGAGGTCCCTGATCCGACGTCGGCGTCGAACCCCGAGCTGGCGATCGTGCTCGGCCTGCTGCAGCGCTCGCTCAAGAGCGACCCGCAGAAGTGGACGCGGATGGCGGCCGGCATCAAGGGCGTCACCGAGGAGACGACCACCGGCGTCAAGCGCCTCTACAAGATGGCCGCCGAGGGCGAGCTGTTGTTCCCGGCGATCAACGTCAACGACTCGGTCACCAAGTCGAAGTTCGACAACCTGTACGGCTGCCGCCACTCGCTGGTCGATGCGATCTGCCGCGCCACCGACGTGATGCTCGGCCGGCAAGACGGCTGTGGTGTGTCGGCTACGGCGACGTCGGCAAGGGTTGCGTGCAGTCGTTGCGCGGCCAGGGCTGCTCGCGTGATCGTGACCGAGATCGACCCGATCAACGCGCTTGCAGGCGGCGATGGAGGGCATCCAGGTGCTGCCGATCGAGGACGTCGTCGCCAGCGCCGACATCTTCGTGACCGCCACCGGCAACGCCGACATCATCACCAGCGATCACATGGCGCAGATGAAGCACAACGCGATCGTCTGCAACATCGGGCACTTCGACAACGAGATCGACATGGCCGGGCTGGCCCGCTCCGGCGCCACGCGCGACGAGCTCAAGCCCGGCACCGATCTCTGGAAGTTCCCCGACGGGCACCAGATCATCGTGCTCGCCGAAGGCCGGCTGGTGAACCTCGGATGCGCGACGGGTCACCCGAGCTTCGTGATGAGCTGCTCGTTCTCGAACCAGACGATCGCCCAGGTCGAGTTGTTCAACAACCTCGACCAGTATCCGATCGGTGTCTACGTGCTCCCCAAGCACCTCGACGAGAAGGTCGCCCGGTTCCACCTCGATGCGCTCGGCGTCAAGCTCACGAAGCTCACCGACGAGCAGGCCGAGTACCTCGACCTCAACCCCGCCGGCCCCTTCAAGCCCGAGCACTACCGAGTACTGAGGTTCGGCTCGCAGCAGCTGCTCGCTGCCTGCCGGCTCGCCGCCGCCGCTGCGCTTGGCGCTCGCCTGCCTGACCAGCTGCTCGCTGCACCTGTAGACGGTGAGCGGTCATGGGTGCTGGGCCCATGACCGCTCACACGTTCGCCCGCCCGTCCGCTCAGGCGTCGACGAGAGCGCCATAGACGATGAACTCCGTCCGCCGGTTCAACGCTAGTGACGTCTCGTCGCTGTCGACGCTGAGCAGGTCGGACTCGCCGACGGCCCGGGACGACAGTCGCGAGGGGTCGACGCCGGTATCGACGAGGTAGCTCACCACGGCCTGGGCGCGTGCCTCGGAGAGCGCGAAGTTGGCCGCCTCGGAGCCGATCTGATCGGCATGGCCGACCACCAGCACCGACACGTTCGGCAGTGCCGACATCACTGCGGCGATCCGGTTCAACTCGGCCGCGTGGGCCATCGCGATCTCGGAGCTGCCCTCGGGGAACCGGCTCGACGTGAGCTCGACGACGCGTACGCCGACGCCGTCGGGCACGGCCGGATCGATCGTGAGCAGGTCGATGATCGCCGCAGGGGTCTTGCTGTTGGCGCTCGCCAGCGCTGTCAGCCGCTGGCGTGCCGCCTCATCGGGAACGGCGCCGGCGAGCGTGATCGTCGACACGTCGAAGATCGCCACGACGGGGGCGGCACTGCCGTCGGGCAGCGTCGACCGGGGCGTGCTCTCGGCGGCGACGGTCGACGTGGTGGACGAGGTGGTCGTCGTCGTGTTGGATCGCTTCGGCGTCGTGGTCCGCAGCTGCGGCGTCGTGGTGGTGGTCGTGGTGGTCGTCGCCACGGCGCCGCTCGTCGGGGCACTCGTCGAGTCCACCAGCGCCGGCGTCGCCTGAGTCGCCTGGCGGCTGGCGGCGGTGACCGGCCGGTCCCCCGATGCCGATCCGAGCACCCAGTACCCGGCCGCAGCGAGCGCCAGCACGGCGCCGATCGCGACGCAGATCGCCGGCTTGCGCCAGCGGTTGGCCTGGACGTCGTCGTCCCCGTTGTACGAGTAGTAGTGGCGGTGCGCCATCTGGAGTCAGCCGCCCGTCCGAAGTCGTGTCACGCCCTCATAGAGGCGTCACGGCGACCCGTGATACCCCGCCGCGTCCTCCACCTGCTCCAGGCCTCCGTCACCGGCGCGGCGCTGCGAGCCCCAAACCGCCAGGCCGGCTCCGATCGCGCCGCCTGTGCTCGAGATCACCAGATCGCCGATCGTGTCGCCGTAGGTCAGCTCGAGCCCGGCCGTTCCCAGCTCCTGGACCAGCCACTCGGCAGCTTCCCACCAGATGATCGCCAGCCCGCCGATGCCGTAGCCCAGCGCCCACGCCGCCAGCCGGTGGGATGCGGGTTCGCAGCAGGAGCAGGGTGATCCCGGCGACCAGCAGCACCCAGTTCAGGAAGTGCAGGACGTCGTCGGTGACAGCGAAGCTGTTGTAGAAGTTGAAGGCGTTGCCCAGGGTGTCGGCGAGGAACGGCGAGATCACGAGCGCGTCGGCGATGTACGGGTACGGCTCGTGGCGGCCGCGCAACCGCCATCCGATCGGCACCGCTGCCATCGGCAACAGGAAGAACGGCGCCCGGAACGCCATGCCCTTGCCCTCGAACTGCGGCAGATCCGGGAAGGCGACGCTGAACGCCAAGGCCAGCACCAGCGCAATCCGGACCGTCCACAGGATCGTTCGTGCTCGCTGTTCGCCCATCTGCTGCCCACGATGTCACACGGCGCCGGACGGTAGGCTCGCGCCGTGCCTGCAGAGACGCATGTGAACCAGGGCCCGATCGGGCGCGACGAGATCTTCGAGATCGTCCGCGACCGCTTGGCCGACATCCTCGAGATCGACCCGTCCACCATCAGCGAGGGCCAGTCGTTCGTCGACGACCTCGAGGCCGACTCGCTGGCGTTGATCGAGCTCGTCGAGTCGCTCGAGGAGGAGCTCTCCGACCGGACCGTCGGGTTCCGCATCGAGGACGAGGATCTCGAGGACCTGAAGACCGTGCGCGACGCGGTCGACTACGTCCACGACCGGGTCGGCTGAGCCGCCGGCGGTCGTGGATCTCGGCGCACTCGAGCAGCGCCTCGGTCACTCGTTCCGTGACCCCGAGCTGCTCCGGCGCGCCATGTGCCACCGGTCGTGGGTGGCCGAATCCGACGACCTGCACAGCAACGAGCGGCTCGAGTTCCTCGGCGACGCCGTGCTCGGTTGGGTGATCGCCGACCTCGTCTTCCACGACTACTCCGATCAGGCCGAGGGTGCCCTGACCGACCTGCGCAAGAGCGTGGTCAACGCCAACGCCTTGGCCGAGGTGGCGGCGGAACTGCACATCGGCGATCACCTGCTGTCGGGACGCGGTGAAGATGCCGCCGGTGGACGCGAGAAGGTGTCGATCCTGTCCGACGCGATGGAGGCCGTGCTCGGCGCGGTGTACCTCGACGGCGGCAAGGAGGTCGCCTTCGCGCTCGTCAAGCGCTTGTTCTCGCCGCGACTCGAGGCGGCCGTGCCGACGCTCGACCGGCTCGACTACAAGTCGGCGCTGCAGGAGCTCGCGTCGCACCGCAACCTTCCCGGCCCCGACTACTCCGTCCAGTCCACCGGCCCCGACCACGACAAGCGCTTCTTCGCCGTCGTCAAGGTCGCCAAGCAGGTCGTCGGCGAGGGCGAGGGACGATCCAAGAAGTCGGCCGAGCAGGCCGCCGCCTCGGCCGCCTTCGCGCGACCTGACGGCCAACTGATGCCCGAGCTCCCCGAGGTCGAAACCGTCCGCCGCGGGCTCGAACGGTTCGTGGTCGGACGGCGTGTCAACCGGGTCGAGGTCGGCCGCGAGCGGGCGGTGCGGCGAACCTCGCGGCAGGCCGTGATCGACGGCCTGACCGGCACCACATCACCGGCGCCGATCGCCACGGGAAGTACCTCAAGCTCCCGCTCGACAGCGGCGACGAGCTGATGATCCACCTCAGGATGACGGGCCAGGTGCTGATCGCCGAGGCCGGCGCCGCACGTCCCGCCCACACCCACGTCGTGATGCACCTCGACCCGCTCGGTGACCACGCCCGGCACGAGCTCTGGTTCGTCGACCCGCGGACCTTCGGCGAGGTCGTCGTGTTCGACCCCACCAACGTCGCCGTCGAGCTGCCCGAGCTCGCCACGCTCGGCGTCGACCCCATCGCCGGTGAGCTCACGCTGCCGATGCTGCGCCGCATGCTGCGGTCCCGGCACCGGTTGCTCAAGCCGATGCTGCTCGACCAGCACGTGATCGCCGGGATCGGCAACATCTACGCCGACGAGATCCTGCACGAGGCGCGACTGCGCCCCGACCGGATGTCGCGACGAGCTCGGCCCGGCGGCCGAGAAGCGGTTGCACGCCGCGATCCACCGCGTGCTCGGCGCCGCCATCGCCGCCGGCGGCTCGACCCTCGGCGACAACCAGTACGTCGACCTGTACGGCGAATGGGGCTCGTACCAGGAGGCTCACAAGGTCTACGGCCGCACCGGCGAACGCTGCCTGACCTGCGGCGTCGGCTGGATCCGGCGCTCGATCTCGGCCCAACGCTCCACCCACTACTGCCCTCGATGCCAGCGCTGAACGCCTGTTGGACGGCACGAATCGGTCGCCGAGATGAGGGGCGGCGCCGGCTGGGACCACTAGCGTCGGGGCCACCGTGTTCCTGAAGAGTCTCACCCTCAAGGGCTTCAAGTCGTTCGCGGACTCGACCACGCTGACCCTCGAACCAGGGGTCACGGTGGTGGTCGGTCCCAACGGTTCCGGCAAGTCGAACGTCGTCGACGCCGTCGCCTGGGTGCTCGGCGCGCAGGCGCCGCGAGTCGGTCCGTTCGCAGAAGATGGACGACGTCATCTTCGCCGGCACCGAGAAGCGGCCGGCGCTCGGCCGCGCCGAGGTCAGCCTCACGCTCGACAACTCGTCGGGGCTGCTGCCGGTCGAGTTCAACGAGGTCACGCTCACCCGCATCCTGTTCCGCAGCGGCGAGAGCGAGTACGCCATCAACGGCGCCCCGTGCCGGCTGCTCGACCTCCAGGACCTGCTGTCGGACGCCGGCGTCGGCCGCCAGCAGCACGTGATCGTCAGCCAGGGCCAGATCGATGCCGTGCTCAATGCGCGCCCGGAAGACCGTCGCGGCATCATCGAGGAGGCGGCCGGCGTCCTCAAGTACCGCAAGCGCAAAGAGAAGGCCGAGCGCCGGCTCGATGCCACCGAGGCCAACCTGCTGCGCCTGCAGGACCTGCTGCGCGAGGTTCGCCGCCAGTTGCGCCCGCTGGAGCGCCAGGCCGAGGCGGCACGACGTCACGAAGAGCTCGTCGCCGAGCTCGGCCGACGCTGCGGGTGTTCGTCGCCGGGCGCGAGATCACGTGCCTTGCGTCGCAAGCTCGAGTCGATCGAGGTCGACCGGCATGTCGGCGACGCAGCAGGAGGGCGAGCTCAAGTCGTCGCCTCGCCAAACTCGACACCGAGATCATGTCGTTCGAGGCCCAGCTGTCGGCGCGCGGCGAGAGCGACGTCAGCGACCGTCTGGTGCGCGTCGAGCAACTGCGCGAGCGCGCCCGCGGGCTGGCCGGCATCCTCGCCGAACGCAAGCGCTCGCTCGAGCGCGACCACGGCCAGCTGCTCGACGCCGGAGTCGTCGCCAACCTCGAGGCCGACGCGGCGCGACTGCGGGCCGAGCTCGACGAGGTGTCGGCGGCGCTCGAGGCGGTGGCGCCCGAGGCCGAGGCGCTCGACGGCGAGGAGCAGGCGTTCGGTGACGAGCGTTCCGCGATTCAGCGAGGCGCTGGCGGCGACCGACGACGGGGGCGCGAAGGCGGCGAGCGCTGCCGCCGAAGTGCGCGGTGAGCTGCGGTCGATCCGCAATGGCGTCGAGCGCAGCGAGAGCGAGCTGCGGCGGGTCACCACCGAGGCCGATGCGTTGCGCGCCCGGCTGCAGCAGCTCGCCGACGAATCCGACCGGCTTGCGAGGCGACTGCGCCGCCGCCGAATCGGTCGAGATCGCCACTCGTCACCGAGGTCGAGCAGGCCGAGCGACCGGCGACGCTCGGCCGAGGTCGCGTTCGAGCGCTGCACGCAGACGCGCAACGACGCCTCCGAGTCGGCGTCGCGCGGCGCACGCCCGGGTCGAGGCGCTGCAGCTGGCGCTCGACGCCGCGCACGCCCGCGCCGGAGCCGAGCGGCTGGCCGGCGTCGACGGCGTGCTCGGCACGTTGCTCGACGTGGTCGAGATCGACGAGGGTTGGGAAGCAGTCGGTCGAGGCCGCGCTCGGCGAGGCGTTGACCGCCGTCGTCGTCGACGGCGACACCGCCGCCCGGCGCGCCCTCGCCGCCCTGCGCGACTCCGCCACGAGCGGCGCCGTGCTGGCGGTCGGTGGTCGCAGCCAGCACGCGTACGCCCCGCCGGTCGGCGACCCGGTGCGCCCGCACGTGCGCTCCGGCCGCCCGGGCATGTCGGGCCTGCTCGACGCTGCTGCTCGGCGGCGCCGCCCGGGTCGACGACATCGACGCGGCAGTCGAGGCAGCGCTCGCCCATCCGGCGGCGGTGTTCGTCACCCCGGCCGGCGACCGGTTCGGGCCGACCGGCTGGCGGGTGGGGGCGGCGGCCGGTGGCGCAACCGCGGCCGCCCTCGACGATGCCCGTCAACGCGCCGACCGACCACGGCCGACGCCCTGGCGGCTGCCGATCGGGCCCTGTCCGACGCCCGGGCCGAGCTCGAGGCGGCACGCCAGCACGAGCTGGCGCTCAACCGTCGGCTCGATCAGAACGACGCTCGATTCACGGCCGCATCCGAGGGCTTGGCGCGCGCCCTCGGTCATCGCCGCGAGCTGCAGGCCGAGCTGGAAGGGCTGCGACGCGATCGAGCGTCGACCTGGTCGCCCACATCGACGTCGAGCGGGTGCGCATCGACCGAGCTCGAGGCCGTGCTGCCGGCGCTCGACGCCGACGAGCACGCCGAGGCCGAGGCCGCTCGAGCCCGCCGTGAGGCGCGGGCCGAGTTCGAGACGCGCGCGGCCGTGCTCGCCTCGCGCCGCCGGGAGTTGGAGGTCCGCAACGCCGGGCTCCACGAGCGCCAGCAGTTCCTCGAGCAGCGGATCGTCGAGACCGAGCGCCGGCTCGCGGCCGACGTCGAGGCGCGGGCCGCGGCCGCCGGTCACCGCGAGCAGATCGAGCGGGCGCTGGGCGCGATCGAGCGGCTCGGTTCGCTCGTCGCCGGGCACCGCACGGTGATCGAGGTCGAGCACGACACGCTCGATCGAGCAGCGCCGCCGCCAGAGCGACGAGGTGCGGGCGCTCACGGCCGGGCTCGACGCCGCCCGCGAAGGGCCGCCACGACGCCGAGCGGTCGCTCGACGAGACGCGGCAGCGCGCGCATCGCGCCGAGATCGAGGAAGCCGAGGCCAAGCTGCGCCTCGAGAACGCGATCGAGACCCTGCGTCGCGACCTCGACATCGAGCCGGCCGTCGCCGAGGCGGCCGAGCAGCCCGAGCTGCCCGAGGGCGCCACGCCGGCCGGTCGCGTGCGCGAGCTCGACCGCGAGCTGCGCCTGCTCGGGTCCGATCAACCCGCTGGCACTCGAGGAGTTCAACGAGCTCCAGCAGCGCCACACCTTCCTCGAGGAACAACTCGAGGACGTTCGCACCACTCGCCGCGATCTCGCCCGCGTCATCAAGGCCGTCGACCAGGAGATCCAGAACGTGTTCGCGGCGGCCTTCGCCGACGTCAGCGAGAACTTCACGCAGCTGTTCGCCACGCTCTTCCCCGGCGGCGTCCGGCAAGCTCGTGCTGACCGCCCCCGACGATCTGCTCGACACCGGGATCGAGGTCGAGGCCAAGCCGAGCGGCAAGAACGTGAAGAAGCTGTCGTTGCTGTCCGGTGGCGAGCGCAGCCTCACGGCGCTGGCGTTCCTGTTCGCCGTGTTCCGCAGCCGGCCGTCGCCGTTCTACGTGATGGACGAGGTCGAGGCCGCACTCGACGACGTCAACCTGCACCGCTTCCTCGGGCTCGTCAACGAGTTCCGCAAGGACGCCCAGCTGATCATCGTGTCGCACCAGAAGCGCACGATGGAGGCCGGCGACAGCCTGCTCGGCGTGTCGATGCAGCCCGGCGGCTCGTCGAAGGTCGTCACCGAGCGGGCGAGCACGGCGATCGGCCGCACCTGAGGAGCTGCGCCGACAGGCGCTGACGCTGACCGGGTTCAGGCGCCGGTGTAGCCGGCGGCCAGCAGCCAACCGAGGTCGTCGGTGACCGGAACGACGCTGTGCCAGGTGGCATCGCTGCCGGGCACGGCAGGGAGCTTCTCGCCGGTGGTGAAGGCAGCGTCGTTGGAGGCGATCACGCGGCGTTCGCGGTTGACGAGCACGGCCTCGATCGGGAGCTCGCGCAGGGCCGGCACGATTCGAGACTCGAACCGCGCCACGGCGACATCGGCGCCGGCGACCCCGAGCAACGTCGACCCGGCGACGATCGGCGTGGTGAAGGTCAGGATGTAGACGTCGGCGCACGGCAGGTCGATCAGCGGGCCCGACACGAACCGGCGGTGATCGTGGAGCGCCGCCGCGAACCACTCCATCGAGTAGTAGTCGTAGCAGTCGGGCGCCTCGGGATCGAGGTTGAGCAGCAGGAACTCGTAGTCGCCGGCGTCGGTGCGGTGCCACCAGTCGAGGTGCCGGCTGCGATCGGCGAGCGTTCCCTCGCAGAGCACGAAGCCGGCGCTGTCGAAGGCGGGCTGCGCGTCGAGCGTTTCGAACACGTCGGTCTGGAGCTGGGCGAGGTCGGAGGTCTCGTAGCAGCCCTTGTGGGCGACCGAGTCGCTCCACGCCGCGACGAAGCGGTCGGCGAGCCGCTCGAGGGCGGTGAACACGTCGGCGGCGGCGAGGGCGACGACATCGGCGCACCGCTCGACGTCGGCCAGCCTGACCGTGGCGCCGGCTCTCCCGAACGGCGGGGTCACGCCAGGCTCCGATCGGTGAGCTCGAGCCGTGTCTCGATCAGCCAGCGAGTCGCTCGCTGCACGTGTCGCTCGGCCCGGTCGCGGGCCTCGGCTGCGTCCTCGGCTTCGATCGCGGCGGCGATCCCGTGCAACGTGTGCGCCACCTCGGCCGGGTCGAACGGTGCCGACGGAGGGGATCCACAACAGATCGCCGGTCTCGGACTGGAGGCGCACCTCGGCCCGGGTGAGCCGTTCGGACTGCGACGCCAGCGCCACCTCGATGAAGAACCGGCTGTGGGCGCGGCCCCGGTCGCCGATCGCGTCGGCCTCGGCGAGCCGGTCGGCGAACTGGCGCATGCGGTCGACCTGATCGGTCGCCGATCGCGCCGCCGCCAGCCGGGCAGCTGTGCCGGCCACCGCCGCCCACTCGTCGCCGAAGTCGCGCAGCCCGAACACGGGCATCTCGCGCAGGCGGGTGCGCAGGCGACCGATCGAGGCGTCGGTGGGGCCGCACACGAACGTGCCACCGAGCCGGCCGCGCCGGGTCTCGACCAGGCCCTGCTGGCGAAGGGTCGCCAGCGCCTCGCGCAGCGTCACGGTCGACACACCGAGCTGTCCGGCGAGCGTGCTCTCGCTCGGGAGCTGCTGGCCCGGTTCGAGCAAACCGAGATGGATCGCATCGGCGAGACGCCGACCGACCGTGTCGGCGACACCGCTCGACGCCACGGCGGCAGCAGTCGGTGCACGCGACTTCGTGCCGGCATCGATCCCTCCTCGCGTTGCTCAGGCGTAAACATCTGGGAGTATATGATTCGCCGCGTGCCGGCTGACGATCGGGGAGGATCACGGGGAGGGCCGACGTTGAGCGTCGCCGTCCAGCTCGTGGCCGTGCGCAAGACGTTCGGCGACGTGATCGCAGTCGACGACGTCGACCTCTCGATCGACGACGGCGAGTTCTTCTCGCTGCTCGGTCCGTCGGGCTCGGGCAAGACCACCGTGCTGCGGATGATCGCCGGTTTCGACGAGCCGACCGCCGGTGCGATCCTGCTCGACGGGCGCGACGTCACGCACGTGCCGCCCTACGACCGCGACGTCAACACCGTGTTCCAGGACTACGCCCTGTTCCCGCACATGACCGTTCAGCAGAACGTCGAGTACGGGCTCAAGGTCAAGGGCGTCGGCAAGGACGAGCGCCGGCGGCGCGCCGCCGAGATGCTCGAGTCGGTGCGGCTCGGCGACTACGGCAAGCGCAAGCCGACCCAGCTCAGCGGCGGCCAGCGCCAGCGCGTCGCCCTCGCCCGGGCCTTGGTCAACCGGCCGCGCCTGCTGCTGCTCGACGAACCGCTCGGTGCCCTCGACCTCAAGCTCCGCGAGGAGATGCAGGTCGAGCTCAAGCGGATCCAGCACGAGGTCGGCATCACGTTCGTGTTCGTCACCCACGACCAGGGCGAGGCGCTGTCGATGAGCACTCGCGTCGCCGTCTTCAACCACGGCCGGATCGAGCAGGTCGGCACGCCGCGCCAGATCTACGACCACCCGGCCACCGATTTCGTCGCCGGCTTCGTGGGAACGTCGAACGTGCTCGACTCGGAGACGTCCGAACGGCTGCTCGGCGTGTCGGCGCCGCACAACCTGCGTCCCGAACGGATCGCGATCGCGGCCAACGGCGGCGCCCTCACCGGCGACGTGATCGTGACGGGCACGATCGCCGACATCCAGTACCTCGGTCCCGAGTCGAAGGTCCACGTCGACCTCGACGACGGGACCCGACTTCTCGCCAGCGTCGCAAGCGACGGGCTCGCTGGCTTGGGCGTGGGCGGCCCGGTCCGCCTCGCCTGGTCGCGCTCCGCGGCCACGACCGTCGACCAGACGCCGGCGCCCGAGGCGCTCGAGCCCGAACTCGAAGACACCTGAACACCCGAGTACACCGAACACCATCTCCAAAGGGGGAGACATGAAGCGAACACGAGCAACAGCGGCACTCCTGCTGTCGCTGACCCTCGTCGCCGCCAGCTGCGGCGACGACGACGACGAGGGTTCCGCCACGACCGACGCCCCGGCCGAGGAGACGGCTCCGGCGGCCACCGACGCCCCGGCCGAGGACGACCGCTCCGGCGGCCACCGACGGCTCCGGCCGAGGAGACTGCTCCGGCGGCCACGGAGGCGCCGGCCGAGGACACGGCCACGTCCGAGGTCCCCGCGGGAGGCACCGACTACATGTGGACGCCCAACCCCGACGTGCTGGCCGGCGCCGAGGGGCAGGTCAACATCGTCGCCTGGCCCGGCTACATCGAGGACGGCACGAACAATCCCGACGCCGACTGGGTCACCCCGTTCACCGAGATGACCGAGTGCGCCGTCAACGTCAAGCTCGGCGCGACCAGCGACGAGATGGTGCAGCTCATGCAGAGCGGCGAGTACGACGGCGTGTCGGCGTCTGGCGACGCCACCAACCGCCTGATGGCCGGTGGCGAGGTGGTCGCCGCTCGACCTCGCCGAGTTCACGAGCTACGACGCAGATCTTCGACGGTCTCAAGGACAAGCCCTGGAACTCGCTCGACGGTCAGCCGATGGGCATGCCCCACGGCCGCGGCGCCAACCTGCTGTTCTTCAACACCGAGGCGTTCCCGGACGGGATCGACAGCTGGGGCGCCGATGTTCGAGGCCGGGCAGCGCTGCCGATGGAGCGATCTCGATCTACGACAGCCCGATCTACATCGCCGACGCGGCGGTGTGGTTGATGGCCACCCAGCCCGACCTCGGGATCACCAACCCGTACGCGCTCGACCAGACCCAGTTCGACGCCGCGATCGCCCTGCTCGAGGAGCAGAAGGCGTTCTCCGGCCAGTACTGGGCGGACTACGTGGTGCAGGCCAACTCGATGGTCGACGGCACGGTGCTGGCCGGCACCACATGGCAGGTCGTCGCCACCTATGCCCAGAGCCTGGGTGCCAAGGTCGACGCCGTCAAGCCCGTCGAGGGCGCCACCGGATGGTCCGACACCTGGATGCTGTCGTCGAAGGCGAGCAACCCGAACTGCATGAAGTTGTGGATGGACTGGATCGGGTCGCCGTGGGCCAACGCCCAGGCGACCGAGTTCTTCGGCGAGGCGCCGAGCAACCGCGAGGGCTGCGCCCTGACGGCCGATCCCGACCATTGCGCCAACTTCCACGCCGAGGACGAGGACTACTGGACCGACGTCTGGTACTGGACCACAGCCACCGAGGAGTGCCTCGACGGGCGCACCGACGTCACCTGCGTGCCGTACACGCAATGGGTCGAGGCTTGGAACGAGCTGCGAGCCTGAGCACGACTGACGTCGCCGGGGGGATCTATCGACCCCCCCGGCTCAGCCGGCGCGTCAATCGCACGTTCCGGCGCAAGCCGACGCTCGGGTTGGTGGCGATCCTGACCCCGCCCGTGGCGTGGCTGCTCGTCATCTACATCGGGTCGCTGATCCTGCTCGGGTTCTCGGCGTTCTTCGCGCTCGACCCGGTCTCGCAGAAGCCGACGACGACGTTCACCACTCGAGAACATCGTCGACGCCTTCACCAACCCGACGTCCGCTCCGGCTGTTCGCCGAGACGGTCGGCGATCGCGGCGACGGTCACGCTCGGCTGCGTGCTGCTCGCCCTGCCGACGGCGTTCTTCGTCGCCAAGATCGCGCCGCGCTGGATCCGTCGCGGCCTGGTCGTCTCGATGCTGCTGCCGCTCTGGGCGGGCTACATGGTCAAGACCTACGCCTGGCGGGCGATGGTCGCCCCGGCCGGCGGCAACAAGTTCGCCGCCGAGGGCCGCGGCGGGGGCGGGTTCTGAGAGCGTGCTCGGCTGGACCCCTGGCTACAGCGTGACGTCGGTGGTGATCGCCCTGATCTACCTCTGGTTCCCGTACATGCTGCTGCCGATCTACGCCGGGCTCGAGCGGCTGCCGGTCGTCGCTGCTCGACGCCTCGGGCGACCTCGGCGCCAAGCCCGGTCGCACGTTCCGCAGCGTGGTCGTTCCCGATCCTGCTGCCCTCGATCGCCGCCGGTTCGATCTTCACGTTCTCGCTCTCGCTCGGCGACTACATCCTTCCCCGGCTCGTGATCGACGGCAAGCAACGGGTGATGTTCGGCGAGTTGATCAACAGCACGCTCGGCGCTCCCAACCAGCCGCTGGCGGCCGCCTACACGCTGTTGCCCGGCGATCGTCGTCGTCCTCTACCTGTTCGCGATGAAGCGCGCCGGCGCGTTCGACAACCTCTGAGCCATGCGCACCTCGCTCACCTCCCGCATCGTGCTCGGCGCTGATCACGCTGTTCACGCTGGCTGTTCCTGTACGTGCCGCTGCTACGTCGTCGCCCGGCTCTCGTTCACCAAGGCCAACTCGGTCAGCCTGGCCGCCCGACGGCTGGACCACGAAGTGGTGGGAGGAGGCGTGGCACACCGACGGCCCGCGCGAGGCGCTGATCAACTCGATCAAGGTGGCGCTCGTCGGCGACCTGCATCGCCCTCGTGCTCGGCACGCTGGCGGCGTTCGCGCTGCAGCGCTTCACGTTCTTCGGTCGCAGCACGATCTCGTTCCTGCTGATCCTGCCGATCGCGCTGCCGGGCATCGTCACCGGCATCGCCCTCCAGAACACGTTCAGCCGCACGATCGACATCGGGCCGTTCGACTTCAAGATCGGGTTCGGCTTCCACTCGCTCGTGATCTCCCACGCCACGTTCTGCGTCGTCGTCGCCTACAACAACGTGATCGCCCGTCTGCGGCGCTCGTCGCCGAACCTGCTCGAGGCGTCGGCCGATCTCGGCGCCCACGGCAGCCAGACGTTCCGCTACATCACGTTTCCGCTCGTGCGCTCGGCGCTGCTGGCCGGCGGGATCCTGGCCTTCGCCCTCAGCTTCGACGAGATCGTCGTCACCACGTTCACGGCCGGGCTCGGGCTTCAGACCCTGCCGCAGTGGATCTACGCCAACTTCGCCCGTCCCACATCGCCGGCGGTCGTCAACGTCGTCGCCACGTTCGTGATGGTGGTGTCGATCCCACTCGCATGGTTGGCGCAACGGCTCGGCGACTTCGACCCGTCGCGATGAGCGACGTCGATGTCCACCGACGCTGGCGTCTGGTGGCGACAGCGCTCGACGCGGCGAGCGTCGTCGACGACTACATCCGCGGTGTGATCGGGCCTGACCCAGGGCCAGTTCGGCGAGCCCAAGCCGCAACGCTTCGCCAGGCTGCGGCACGCGCTGCATCGTGCAACGAGCGCCAGGTCGTCAAGGCGATTCGCGCTTCGGCTACGGACCCGAACAGCTCCGCAAGGCGAGCCGCGCCGCCGACGACCTCACCGATGCGGTCGCCGATCTGGCACTTCGCGGGTCGGACGCGCTGCGGCCGCTGAATGCGGAGTTGGCCGAGCTCGAGGTCGCAGGGCTGGCCGCTCTGCTCGCGAGCGACGAGCTGACGCATCACGTCTCCGGCCCTCGGCGATGCGTACCGGCGCTTGAACAAGGCGATCGGCGCGCTGCGGCGCGCCCAGGCCGAGCTGCTGCTCGCTCGGATGCGCGGCCGGCCGGCCCGGCCCCACCGTCGATTGAGGCCCCGATAGCGTCGCATGGCGATGGAGTGGATCTTTCTCGTACTCGCCGTTGCCGTGCTCGTGTTCGGTGTCGCCGTGCTGGTGGTCAACCGTCGCCGCTCGGCATCGGTCTCGGCCGCCCACCGCACCGGCCCCGACGCCCGTGGCGCCGCCTCCCAAGCCGATCGAGCCCGACACCGACGTGGTCGACGTCGAGGCGCCGATCACACCCGAGATCGTCAAGCCGGCCACGCTGCGCGACCGGCTGGGCAAGGCCCGCGCCGCGTTCTCCGGTGCGTTCGTCGGCGTGCTCGGGCGTTCGGCGATCACCGACGAGAGTTGGGACGATCTCGAGGAAGCGCTGCTGCGAGCCGACGTCGGGCTCGGGGTCACCGATGCCCTGCTCGACGATCTGAAGGTCGCGGGTCAAGTCGAAGGAGATCACCGAGCCGGGGCAGTTGCTCGATGCACTGCAGGCCGACATGGTCGCCCGACTCGACGGATCCGACCGCGAGCTGCACTTCGACGCCGCGCTCGAGCCCGGCAGCCCCAACGTGTGGATGTTCGTGGGCGTCAACGGTGTCGGGCAAGACGACCTCGATCGGCAAGGTCGCCCAGCAGCAGATCGATGCCGGCCGCACGGTGCTGCTGGCGGCCGGCGACACGTTCCGCGCCGCCGCCGCCGAGCAGCTCGGCACGTGGGCCGAACGTTCGGGCGCCGAGTTCGTGCGCGGCGCCGAGGGTGGCGACCCGTCGTCGGTGATCTTCGACGGCGTCGAGCGGGCCGCGGCGCGCACAGATCGATCTCGTGCTGGCCGACACCGCCGGTCGCCTGCACACCAAGACCAACCTGATGGAGGAGCTGCGCAAGGTGCGGCGGGTCGCCGAGAAGGGCGCCGGCACCGTCACCGAGACGCTGCTCGTCATCGATGCCACGACCGGCCAGAACGGGCTGGCCCAGGCACGCGAGTTCCGCGAGGCCACCGACGTGACCGGCGTCGTGCTCACCAAGCTCGACGGCTCGGCCAAGGGCGGCATCGTGTTCGCCATCGAGACCGAGCTCGGGATACCCGTCAAGCTGGTGGGCATCGGCGAGCAGCTCGGCGACCTGATCCCGTTCGATCCCGCACGAGTTCGTCTCGGCGCTGTTCGACAAGGCCTGATCCACAATGCGGTGCGCCGGGAACCGGTGCCTGGCGAGGAGCGTCCAACCAGCATGAAGCGTCACCCCTCACGTCTCGTACCCCTGGTCGTCGCGACCGTCCTCGTGCTCGGAGCATGCGGCTCCGACGACGGCACCGCCGACGACGTCCCACCCTCCGTCGACGACAGCAGTGACGACGGGCTGATCGCGCCCCGCCCGATCGAGGTCACCGGAGGCGGAGGCGGGGCGTTGTCGGCCAGCGCCGAATCGGCGCCCACCGCCGACCGCGCCACCAGCGACATGGTCGCCGCCTATCCCTATCGAGTGACGACGTTCGTCGCCGGCGACGAGTTGCCGGCACTCCCCACCAACGACGTCGGTTACGTGTTCGAGGCCGGAGCCGCAGGTGAGCCCCGACCAGGTGGCTGAACTGGCGGCGGCACTCGGCGTCACCGGCGAGCCCGTGCGTGATCGACGGCCGGCCGACGCGGGTCGTGGCGGGTGGGCCCCGAGGACGGCACGGCGCCTTCGTTGTGGGTGTACGAGGACGCCCAGCTGTCGTGGAACTACAACAGCGCCTGGGCCGACCAGGCCGTGTCGGGTGGCGGATGTGCGGTGGCCGGATCGGCCGGCGCGTCCCGCGGTCGACGTGGCAGCCGCCGAGCCGGCGATCGCGCCGGATGTCCCGGTGTCGAGCGAGGCGCTCGTCGATCCCGCCGTGAGCGACGACCGGTGTGCGAGGCGCCTGCCCCACCGGAGGGAGTGCTCACCGCCGACGAGGCGACGCGCGCACCCGCGAGCTGATGGTCGCGGTCGGGCTCGACCCCGAAGCGTTCACGTTCGAGCCCTACGCCGACGAGTGGTTCGCCAGTGTCGGCGCCGTCGAGCAGCTCGACGGCGCGTTCAACGGCCGCCGCTTCGATGCCGGGTTCGGCGCCGAGAGGCGTGCTGCAGTACGCCAGCGGACAGCTCGCCGTTCCGGCACGTGTCGGCCCGTACCCGTTGGTCGATCTCGACACCGCGGTCGCCCGGCTCAACGATCCTTCGGGGTACGGTACGGCGGCGGGATGATCGCCCTCGACACGGCCGTCGCCCGTGATGCGGTGAGCGAGCCGGCCGTCGAACCGCCGGTGGCGGTCGACATGCCCGAGGCGAGCGTCGATCCGGTCGTCGCCGAGAGCGCCCCGCCCGCCCCGAGCGAGCCGGCGCCCGACGCCGGATCCGGTGTCGACCCCGCTGCGCCACCGGTGAGCGACGCCCCGGTCGAGCCCCAGGAGCCCGAGCAGTTCACGGTGACGCTCGTCGATGTCCAGTCCGACGTGTGGTGGGCGTGGGACGTCGACGGCTCGGTGTGGCTGTTGCCGGCCTACCGGTTCATCGGTGACGACGGCGGCTGGTACACCGTTCCCGCCGTGACCGACGAGTTCCTGATCCAGGTCCCGGTCGACACGATCCCCGTCGAGCCCGTCCCGTCGACCGAACCGGCGCCCGTGCCGGAGACGATCCCGGCCGTGTCGGTGCCGGGCGAGACCACGCCTCCGGGCGATACGGTCACCGATGTGACAGCGCTCGAGCAACTGGTGGGCACGTCGTTGGTCGAGTTCACCAAGGAGGTCGAGGCACGTGGCCTCACGGTCCGTGTCGTCGAGCAGGACGGCGTCTCGCTCGCCGGCGACGATGGACTACCTGCCCGACCGGGTGAACGTCGGTGTCGAGGGTGAGGGCGACGCCGCGACCGTCGTCCGCATCGTCAACCTCGGCTGAGTCGCGCCGCGAGCAGGGCGCTGCGGCTCGAATCGCGGCGTCCTGCAAGTAGCCTCGAAACCGCATGTTCGACAACCTCTCCAACCGTCTCGACGGGATCGTCAAGCGCCTCCGCGGCAAGGGTCGCCTCACCGAGGCCGACGTCGACGAGGTGATGAAGGAGATCCGGTCGGCGCTGCTCGAGGCCGACGTCAACGTCACCGTCGTCCGATCGGTGTGCAACCGCATCCGCGAGCACGCCATCGGCGCCACTCGCTCGCAGGCGCTCGACCCCGGCCAGCAGGTCATCAAGGCGGTCCGCGACGAGCTGGTCCGGATCCTCGGCGGCGAGACGCTCAAGATCAAGTACGCCTCCAAGCCCCCGACCGTCGATCCTGATGGCCGGTCTGCAGGGCTCGGGCAAGACCACCGCGTCGGGCAAGTTGGCGCTGTGGTTCAAGTCGCAGGGCCGCAACCCGCTGTTGGTCGGAGCCGACCTGCAGCGTCCCGCCGCCGTCGAGCAGCTGCGCACGCTCGGCCGCCAGGTCGACGTGCCGGTCTACTCCGACCCGGAAGATCCGGTGCTCACCGCGTTCCAGGGCGTCGAGGAGGCCAAGCGGCTCGGACGCGACGTCGTGATCGTCGACACCGCCGGCCGGCTCTCGATCGACAAGGAGATGATGGAGCAGGTGCGCCTCATCTCGGGTGCCGATCGCGCCGACGTACACGTTCCTCGTGATCGACGCCATGACCGGTCAGGACGCGGTCCAGACCGCCGAGGTGTTCCACCAGACGCTCCAGATCTCCGGCGTGATCCTGTCGAAGCTCGACGGCGACGCCCGCGGCGGGGCGGCGCTGTCGGTCAAAGAGGTGATCGGCCGCCCGATCGCGTTCGCGTCCACAGGCGAGAAGCTCGACGCCTTCGAGCAGTTCCATCCCGACCGGATGGCCGGCCGGATCCTCGGCATGGGCGACATGCTGACGCTGATCGAGCAGGCCGAGCGGGCATTCGAGGCCGACCAGGCCGAGCAGGCCGCGGCACGCATGATGGAAGGCGAGTTCACGCTCGACGACTTCCTCGAGCAGATGCAGTCGATCAAGAAGATGGGATCGCTGTCGAGCTTGCTGGGGATGATGCCGGGCATGCCGAAGGAGCTCAAGAACGCCAAGATCTCCGACGACGACCTCAAGCCGATCGAGGCGATCATCCGCTCGATGACGTTCGACGAGCGGGCCCGCCCGCAGATCATCAACGGCAGCCGTCGCGGCCGGATCGCCAAGGGCTCGGGCACCGACCCCGGCGAGGTCACGCCGCCTCATCAAGCAGTTCGGCGACATGCAGAAGATGATGAAGCGGATGGGGATGGGCGGCAAGAAGGGCAAGCGCGGGCTGCCCGGCATGGCCGGACTCGGAGGCACGCGGCGGCATGCCCGACATGGCCGAGCTCGAGCAGATGATGGGCGGCAGCCAGTTCCCCAAGTGATCGCGGCGCAGTCGGGCACGTGTTTCGGGAACCCGAGCAGCCACGCAGGTCGAGTTGTCACCACTCGGCGCCGAGCGCGCGGGCATCCTCGCCGCCGAGCAGCTCGAACGTGGCCAGCACCTCGTCGAGCGTGGTGAGCAGCAGCTCGACGTGCTCGGGTTGGAACACCAGCGGCGGCCGCAGCTTGAGCACGTTGGTGTAGCGGCCGGTGACCCCGGCCAGGATCCCGCGTGGCGCAGCTCGGAGGCGAGCCGCTTGGCATCGGCGTAGGCGATCGGTTGCCGGCGTGCGCCGGTCGGCAACCAGGTCGAGCCCCCAGAACAGCCCGCTGCCCTGGACGTTGCCGATCAGTCGTGCCGGCCGGCGAGCTCGTGACAAGCCGTCGCCGAGCAGCGCGCCCGTCGCCGCCGCGTTGGCGAGCAGACTCCTCGTCGTCGATCACGTCGAGCACCGTCAGCGCCACCGCCGCCGACACCGGGTTGCCGCCGAAGGTGTTGAAGTAGTTGCGGCGCTCGGCGAACGCGGCCGCGATCGCCGGCGTGGTGACGACCGCCGCGACGGGATGGCCGGCACCCATCGGCTTGCCGATCGTCACGATGTCGGGGACGAGGTCGTAGTTGGTGTGACCCCAGAAGTTGCTGCCCGAGCCGGCAGTAGCCGGCCTGCACCTCGTCGGCGATCACGAGCCCGCCGCGGCGTCGGACCGCCGCCGGCGACCAGCCCGACGTAGTCGTCGGGTGCGACGAGCACGCCGTTCGAGTCCCAGCTGGTGTCGATCAGCATCGCCGCGATGCGGTGCCCGGCATGCGTCGAGCCGATCGAGCGATCCGTCGACGAGCGCCGCGTACTTGGCGCCGAGGTCGGGCTCCGGCGTCGCGGAACGGGCCGCGGTAGGTGTTGGGTGGCTCGACCACCGCCAGCCAATCGGGTCGCTCCGACTCGGGATACGAGTCGGTCGACAGCTTGCCGACCAGATCGGAGTTGCCGTGGTACGAGCGCTCGGTCACCATCACCCCGTGGTTGCCGGTGACCGCCCGGGCGATCTGCACGGCGAGATCGTTGGCCTCGGTGCCGGTGCACACGAAGTAGCAGCGTCGACAGCTCGCCGGGCAGGCTCGCCGCCGAGCCGCTCGGCGAGCTCGACGACGTGCTCGTGCAGGTAGCGGGTGTGGGTGTTGAGCAGCCCGGTCTGGTCGGCCAGGGCCGCGACGACCCGCGGGTGGGCGTGGCCCGACCGAGGGCACGTTGTTGTAGCAGTCGAGGTAGCGGTTGCCGTCGGCGTCGAACACCCACACGCCGTCGCCGCGGACGAGATGCACCGGCTCGTCGTAGAACAGCTGGTAGCTCGGGGCGAGCGCCGCGGCGCGCCGGCGTCGCAGGTCGGCGTCGCGTCACAGGCTCTCGGCGATCCGATCGCGCCGCCCGGGCGGGATCGATGTCGAGCCAGCGCCGCCAGGTTGGCCAGCGTGCCGGGTCGCTCGGCGGCGACGTGCGGCTGCGAGGTGCGGGGCGTTGGCGAGCTGGTACTCGATCAGCAGCGTGCTCAGCACGAGTCGTGCCAGCACGAGGTCGGGGATGGCCTCGACCTCGTCAGTCGGCGAGCGGGCGGCGCGCGTGGTAGCCGGCGGCCAGCGCCGCCAGCGCCGCGATCGGGTCGGCCTGGTGGGGGACGAGGCTGGCCGCCGACACGGCGACGTCGGCGACGGTGACGGTGTGGACCATGTCGCCGAAGTCGATCAGGCCGGTGACGCGATCGGACGCCGGCGTCGGCGCGGAGCAGGTTGCCGGCATGCCCGTCGTTGTGGATGATCTGGCGTGGCAGCCGCTGCATCGTCGCCGTCGCCGCGCTCGAGTCGCGGGCGCGGCGCGGCTCGGCCAGCTCGCCGGGCATCGTCGCGGAAGGGCGTCGTTGAGCGCCGTCGTCGAGCGACCAGCCCGTTGGCGATGTCCCACGGCATGAACCCCCAGGCCGCCGGGATGGTCGAAGTCGGCCAGGGCCGCCGCGACGCGCCCGAGCAGCTCGCCGATCGCCGCGCAGCGCCCGGCTGCGAGATCGAGCTGGCCGTCGTCGAAGGTGATCCCCGGCAGGAACGTCTCGAGCCGCACCCGGTGCGTCGTGCCCGTCGAGCTCGACGTCGGGCACGAGCTGGCCGTTGCGGGCGGCCCGCATGCGCGGCGACCGGCAGCTGCGGTGCCGACGCGTTCGATGTGGACGAGCGCCTGGGCGTGGCAGTCGATCGCCGCCGTCGGGCTCGCTGGCGCTGGCGATCCGGAGCACGAACTCGTCGCCGTCGGCGCGTCGTGAAGCGGGTGTTGTGCGAGCGCTCGCCGCGCAGCCGGCTGCGTGTGCGCCGGTCACGCCGTAGAGGTCGTCGGCGATCTGCCGGACGTCGCCGTCCGGCAGGTCCGGCGGATCGAAGCGGAAGAGGTCCATGCCGGGCCAGGTGTAGCACTTCGCGCAGCCGACCGACCGCTACTCGGTCACGGCCGGTCGGAAAGCCTGGAGCGGCCCGCTAACCTTTCGCGGCTGCGTTCACCGCGGCCCGCATTGCATCAGGAGACAGTTCACATGGCAGTCAAGCTGCGCCTCACCCGAATCGGCAAGAAGAAGCAGCCCCAGTACCGCATCGTCGCCGCCGATGCGCGCTCGCCTCGCGACGGCCGCTTCATCGAGATCCTCGGCCACTACGACCCGCGGCAGGACCCGTCGGCGCTCACGGTCGACAACGACAAGGCCGTCAAGTGGCTGAGCCAGGGCGCCCAGCCCACCGAGCGTGTCGCCAAGCTGCTCGAGGTCTCGGGCGCGATGGCCGAGTTCAAGGCCGCCAAGGCCGACAAGTGAGCTCAGGCGCCCGACCGCGGTTGCCGTTCTGACGCACATCGTCAAGTCGATCGTCGACGACCCCGAGGCGGTCGTGGTCGAAGAGATCGAGACCGACGACGGCAAGCACCGCCTCGACGTTCGCGTCGGCCCCGGTGACCTCGGCCGTGTGATCGGCCGCCGCGGCCGCACCGCCGCGAGCATCCGCACGGTCACCCGGGCCGCGGCGTCGAAGGACGGCGTCGAGCTCGACATCGAGTTCCTCGACTAGCGGTCACGATGCCCGCCGACGGCCTGCTCGAGGTCGGCCGGATCGGCCGGGCGCACGGTGTGCGCGGCGACGTGTTCGTGCACCTCACCACCGACCGCGTCGAGCGGCTCGCCGTCGGCAGCCGGCTGAAGGCCGGCGACCGCTGGCTGACCGTCACCGCTCGTCAGCCGTCGCAACGACCGCTGGCGGGTCCACTTCGAGGGCGTCGACGACCGCAACGCGGCCGAGGCCCTGGCCAGCGATCGTGCTCGCTGGCCGAGCCGATCGACGACCCCGACGTGCTGTGGGTCCACCAGCTGATCGGGGCCGAGGTCGTCGAGGCGACGGCACTCGCCGCGGGCGGTGCGTCGCGGTCGTCGACAACCCGGCCGCCGACCTGCTCGAGCTCGAGTCCGGCGCGCTCGTGCCGGCGTCGTTCGTGCGTGTCGGTCGCCGACGGAGTCGTCACGATCGATCCGCCCGACGGGGCTGTTCGAGCTCGGCGAGTGACGGCCGGCCGTGCGGATCGACGTCTTCACGCTGTTCCCGGCCATCGGTCGACGGGTTCTGCTCGGAGAGCCTGCTCGGCAAGGCGCGCGCGAGCGGGCTGCTCGACCTGCGGCTGCACGATCCGCGCGACCACACCTCCGACGTGCACCGCACCGTCGACGACGCTCCGTTCGGCGGTGGGCCGGGGATGCTGATGCGGCCCGAGCCGATCTTCGCCTCGCGTCGAGGCGGCCGACGCCGCCGCGCCCGCTGCTCCTGCTCGGGCCGGGTGGGCGCCGATTCGACCAGGCGTGGGCGCGCGAGCTGGCCGGCGGCGACGGGTTCAGCCTGCTGTGCGGGCGCTACGAGGGGGTCGACCACCGGGTCCGCGAGCACCTCGTCGACGGCGAGCTGAGCGTCGGCGACGTCGTGCTCAACGGCGGCGAGGTCGCGGCCTGCCTGGTGATCGAGGCCGTGACGCGGCTGCTGCCGGGCGCGATGGGCAACGCCGAGAGCCCGATGACCGAGAGCTTCGGCGCCACCGGGCTGCTCGAGGAGCCGCACTACACCCGGCCCGCCGTCGTTCCGCGGATGGGACGTGCCCGACGTGCTGCGCAGCGGCGACCACGGCCGGATCGAGCGCTGGCGGCGCGCCCAGGCGCTGCACCGCACGGTGGCGGCGCGCCCCGACCTGATCGAGGCGCCGCGGCGGGCTCACCGACGAGGAGCGCGCCCTGTTGGAAGAGTTCCCACCCGTCCCGTATCCTTGACAGGCCCCTTCGTGACCGCTGGTCCGGGGCCCGATCTGAGAGAGACGCGATGAAGACGACCGACCTCGTTGACAACCAGTCGCTGCGCGACGACATCCCCCAGTTCTTCCCCGGTGACGAGCTCAAGGTCCACGTCCGCGTGGTCGAGGGTGGCAAGGAGCGCGTCCAGGTCTTCCAGGGCAACGTGATCCGTCGCCAGGGCAGCGGCCTGCAGGAGACCTACACGGTCCGCAAGCTGAGCTACGGCGTCGGCGTCGAGCGCACCTTCCCGCTGCACGCCCCGACCGTGTCGAAGATCGAGGTCGTCAAGCGTGGCGACGTCCGTCGCGCCAAGCTGTACTACCTCCGCGACCGCGTCGGCAAGGCCGCCAAGGTCCGCGAGAAGCGCGAATTCTGATCCGCTGATCGCCTCGGCGCGCGCAGCGCCCCGGACAACCGTGACCCGCGGATCCGTCCGCGAGGGAGTGTGCCCGTGCCCAACATGGCGAGCCGTTCGCGTGGCCGATGGGGCGAAGACCGTGCCGCCGCGCACTACCGGTCGCTCGGGTTCGAGATCGTCGATCGCAACTGGCGATCCGCCGCTGCGGGCGCTGCCGGGCGAGCTCGACCTCGATCGCTGCAACGTCGACGGCCTGGTCGTGTTCTGCGAGGTCAAGGCGCGCCAGTCGAGCCGGCTACGGCGGCGCCGCCCTCGCCGTCGACGCGGCCAAGCAGGCGCGGATCAGGGCGCTCGCCGAGGCGTGGCTGAGCCGCCAACCGGCTCGGCGACGTCGACGTGCGCTTCGACGTGATCGCCGATCGATGGCGTGCACGCTCACCCACCACGAGTCGGCGTTCTGAGCGGTCAGCCGAGCACGCGCCCAGGCCAGCGAGCCCGATGGCGATCCGAAGACGCGCGCCAGCAGCACGTAGTCGGTCGGTCGGGCGCGGTACTTGCGGTACGGGTTGAAGCCCATCTGCCCAGTATGGCTCCGCTCGGCGTGGGTACGCTCGTCCGTGCGGCGAGTGCTCGATCGCGCTGGCTCGTGGCGGATCGCTGGCGCATCGCCCTGACCGGCCGCCCGACACGGCCCAGCAGCCGCCGCCGCCACGTCGGCACCTCCCGACGGTCGGCGGCCACCGAGCAGGAGTCGGGTGTCGACCGGCGGCGGCACGGAGGGCGAGCAGCCACCGGTGACGCTGCCGCTCGTGCCGGTCCCGGTGGGCTGCACGGCCCCGCCGTTGCCGCACATCGTGTTCGTCGGCAAGGTCGTCGACCGCGACTTCCGCTCGGTGCGGTTCGAGATCGAGCAGATCCGCGCCGGGCAGGCGGCGCCGTTCGCATCGGGCAACGAGATCGACGTCCGGTACGGCCTCGACGCCCAGTACCTCGCACGACGGCGAGCGCTATCTGGTGTCGGCGCCGGTCGATCCCGACCTCGGTCTGCTCGTGTCGCGGGTGACGCCGGTGGTCGCAGAACTTCGGCGGCGACGAGGTGATCGGCGTCTCCGAGAGCGACGTCAACTGCCCGGCGTTCGAGACCCGCTGCGCACGCTGCATCTCGACGGCACGCCGGTCGAGGCGACCGTGTCGAAGCCGTTCTTCGAGTCGAAGGTGCGGATCCTCGGGGCCGTGCTGGTGCCGATCGCGGTCGCGGTGGGCGTGATCTTCCTGCTGGCGACGTTCCGGCTGAGCATCGCCGGGCTGTACCACAGCGTCGTCGACACCGGCCGCCGCACACGTTGACCGGTCGCTCAGCCGGCGTCCATCGCGCGCGCGCAGCTCGGCGACCGCCTCGGGCCAGTCGTCGAGCTCGATCTGCTCGGCGTCGCCGGTCGTCCGGCAATGGACGAGCACGCCGGCGACGATCGGCTCGCCGAGGACGTGCTCGAGCGCGACCGCGTAGGCCGCCAGCTGGCGGCGGTAGCGGGCGATCCGCTCGGCGCGGTCGGCGCCCTGCCGCCAGGCGTCGGTCTTGTAGTCGACGATCACGTAGCCGCGCGTCGGTGCGCACGAGCAGGTCGACGTAGCCCTCGAGCACCCGGTCGCCGACCGGGCGCGGCGACGAACAGCTCGCGGTGGTGCTCGGCCGTCAACGCCGGCACCGCACGACCGGCGCCGCGAGCGCCGAGCGGGCGAGCGCCGCGACCGATCGACTCGAGCCCGATGATGCCCTCGGCCGCGCACTGGCCGGCCGCCAGGCCGTCGATGTCGTGGCCGTCGGCGAGGTCGCAGAACTGCAGCGTGCCGTGCACGGCGCGCCCGACCGCGGTGCCGTAGCGGCCGCGCTGCCACGGCGGGAGCTCGAGGTCGACGGCGTCCTTGCGGAGCCCTTCGTCGGTCGCCGCGCCGGGGTCGTTCCAGCGCCGAGAGTCTTCGGCGAGCCGTGTGGCGCTGACCGTGAGCCGGCGCCCGGCGGCGGCGAGCGCCCGCTCGCGCTCGGCCTCCCACGCCGTCGACGTCGCTCCACTCGAGCTCGTCGGGGGCGACGCGCGGGATCGAGAACCCGCCCGGGTTGGCGACCAGCTCGTGCGCGCCGGCCGCGGCGTCGGCCGCGCCGGCCGATCGCCAGCAGCGTGCCGCTCGGCATCCGGTTGGCGGCGACGTCGGGCTTGGGCGGCACCCGGTGCAGCGACACGACGAGGTGGTCGACCGCGCGCGTGCAGGCGACGTACAGCAGGCGGCGCCGCTCGGCGTCGCTCATCTGCTCGTCGATCGGCTTGAAGTCGTCGTAGATCTCGTCGCCCTGCTTGCTGGCGATCGTCCACGTGTCGTTGTGCCAGACGACGCTGTTGGCGCGACTGCCCGGCGGGCACGGTGGTGAGCCCGGTGACGACCGTGATCGGGAACTCGAGACCCTTGGCGGCGTGGATCGTCATGATCCGCACGGCGTCGTAGTCGTGCTCGGGCAGGATCGTGTCGGCGGTGCGGCTCTCGGCCGCCTGCAGGCGCGCCCACGCCAGGTAGCGCCGCAGGCCGTGCCCGCCGGCGTCGCTCCACGCGCGCGCCTGCTCGATCACGTACCGGATGCGGCGCCACACGTCGCGCGCGTCGGGCGAGTCGAGCACGGCGTCGAGCAGCCGGCGTTCGTCGACGAGGGCCGCGATCAGGTCGGCGGGCGTGCACCACGTCGCACCGCTCGGCGAGCGAGCGCACGTGGGCGATCGCCGCCGCCACCGGGATGGTCGGCAAGCGCGTCGGGCGGCTGGCGCCAGATCGACCACGATCCGCCGCGCGCGCTGCCAGTCGTAGCAGCTCGACGTCGCTGCAGCCGTACAGACCGGTGCGCAGCGCGGCGACCAGCGCCAACTCGTCGGTGGAATCGTCGGCGGCCCGCAGCGCCAGCATCACGTGGCGGATGTCGGTGGTGGTGTACACGACCGAGCTGTTCTCGGCCCGGTACGGGATGTCGCGTTCGACCAGCGCCGACTCGAGCGCGGCCAGCGACGTGCGTGCCGGGAGCAGGATCGTGATGTCGCCGGGCCGGCACTCGCGGAGCTCGTGCGAGTCGTGGTCGGTCGACCAGCCAGCGCTCGTGGAGCGCCGTGGCGACGGCGTCGGCGGCGTCGGCCGCCTCGCGCCAGCGCAGGTCCTCGGCGTTGGCCCGCTGCTCGACCGAGGTCGGCGTGCTCGGCGACGCCGAGCAGCCGCACCGAGCCGTGCTCGAGGTGGTGCGGGCGGCAGGCGTCGAGCGGCTGGTACGCGGGCTGGGCGTCGGGCTGGGCTGTGATCAGACGTGCCGAACACGTGGTTGACCCAGCGGATCACCGGCTGCCGACGAACGGAAGTTGGCGCTCAGCGTGGCCCGCTCGGCGCCGATCTGGTCGGCGGCGCGCAGGTACTGGGCGATGTCGGCGCGCCGGAACCGGTAGATCGACTGCTTCGGGTCGCCGACGATGAACAGCCGGCCCGGCAGCGGCGCGAGCTCGGTCCAGTCGGCGTCCTGGGCCGGGTCGTCGGGAGCGGCCGCGAGGCGCACGGCGATCTCGAGCTGGATCGGATCGGTGTCCTGGAACTCGTCGAGCAGCAGCCGCTGGTAGCGGCGGTGGAGCGCGGCGCGGATGTCGGGCTGGGTCGACACCAGGCGGCGGGCGAGCACGAGCAGGTCGTGGAACTCGACCGTGCCGTCGGCGGCGCGCAGCGTCGGCCGAGTCGAGCACCCAGCGCCCGAGGATCGCCCCGACCAGCCGCACTCGGTGCGTCGCGGGCCGACTTCGAGCAGCCGCTCGCGCCTCGTCGCGGATCTGCGAGCTCGCGGTCGCGCAGGTCGTCGAGCGCGCGCATCGCCGCCGAAGCGCCTTCCACTTCGTCTTGGTGCCGATTCGCTGCGGCTTGGCGAAGCGCTTGGTCGAGCTCGGCGCAGTCGGCCAGCCGCTCGATCGTCGGTCGTCTCGCGACCGCAGTGATCGCGACCACCCGCGCGAGCTCGGCGACGCAGCTCGGCCTGGCGTGTCGTCGGGCGGCGTGTCGACCGCGCTCGCCGCGTCGAGCGAGCGGCGATCAGGCGGTCGAGGTCGAGCGTCCACGGCGGCGGGGTCGCTGGTGTCGACACGCGCCTCGACGAGGTCCCAGTTCTCGTGGAAGCCGACGGCGACGCGCCGGAACGTCTTGTGCAGCCCGAACTCGTCGAAGTCGCACAGCTGCACGAGCTCGACGCCGCCGTCGATCGCGCCGCCGGCCGGGTGCGGGTGGTCGAGCAGTCGCTCGAGCAGGTCTTCCCAGCGTTCCTCGAAGGCGAGGTTGCTCTCGAGCTCGTCGAGCACGCCGAACCCGGGCGGCAGCCCGGCGGCGACCGGGAACTCGTTGAGCAGCCGCCGGGCGAAGGCGTGCAGCGTGCCGATCGGGGCGTGGTCGAGCTCGTCGAGCGCGGCCTCGAACGCTCGAGCGCTGCGAACAGGTCGGTCGCCTCGGCGGCAGCCTCCTGCAGCGTCGACGCGCAGCCGGTGGCGCAGATCGGCGGCGGCCTTCTCGGTGAACGTGATGGCGGCGATCGACCCGATCTCGACACCCGACCGCGACGAGCTCGACGATGCGGCCGACGAGGCTCGACGTCTTGCCGGCGCCGGCCCCGGCCTCGACGAACAGGTTGCGGTCGAGCTCGGTGCGGATCCGGATCGCGATCGGCTTGGTCGGGCTGGTCGGGTCGTCATGGTCGACTGCGTGCGTCGCCTGGGTCGTCGTCGGCCGGCGAACCACGGCGCGAGCCGCGGGTCGAGCCGCTTGCGCTCCCACTCGGCGTACCGCTCGGCGGTGCCGAGCGAGTCGGGCTCGCAGTAGCTGGCACTCGACGCGGAACTGGAACTTGCGGCTTGGTCGGCGATGGCCGGGAACCAGCCGGCCTCGATGCCCGACACGACGTGCTGCAGGTCGGCGGCGACCTTGGCCCACACCTCGGCGTCGAACTCGTAGCCGATCCGCTGGTAGTCGCCGCTTGCCGAAGAACGAGTACTCGGCGCGGACCGGCTCGAGCCGGATGTCGGCCGGGCTCGGCACGCGATCGCGGCCGCGGCGGCGGCGTAGGCGGGCAGCTGGAACGGGTGCCGCCCGGACGGTGGGGTCGGCGCGGTCGATCTTGCTGTACGTGCGCGGTCGAGCCGACCTTGTGGTCGGTGACGACGAGACCCGGTGGCGCGTGCGGTCGATGCGGTCGACGCTGCCGTAGACCGCGAGCCGTCGGCCGTCGGGGAGCGCGAGCGTGACGTCGCCGTCGGACCCGAAGCGCTGCTCGGAGGCGATCACCCGGGCGCCGCGGGCGGCGACGTGAGCGGAGTCGTGGTCGAACCAGAACACCAGCTCGTGCTGCGAGCCGCTGCCGGTCGATCGCCCAGTACGCGGCGCGGCCGGTGCGGCCCGAGCGCTCGAAGCGGTCGGCGGTGCTCGATCGAGCAGCTCGGCCAGCCGCGCGCGATGGTGCGCTCGGTCCATCCGTGCTCGTCGGGTTGCGGCGAGCTGGCCGGCGATCACCTCGCGGTGGAAGCGGTCGAGCACCTCGTGCAGCACGTTGCCGCGATCGAGCGGCGTGATCGCCAGCTCGTCGCCCGGCTCCTCGACGGCTCGCACCCCGAGCAGGTACTGCACGAAGTAGGCGTGCGGGCAGGCCGCCCACGCCTGGAGCTGGGTCGGCGACACGGGCGCGTCGAGCGCGGGACGCCGGCCCCGCTCAGGTCGCCGTCGAACTCGGTGAGGCGGTCGCTGCGGCGCGCGCGCGCGCAAGCGCGAGGCTGCGCGCCAGGACGTCGTCGCCTTCGCGTGCGGCGACCGGCGCCAGCCATCGGGTCCGGCGGTCAGCACCTGCGGCGCTGCGCCGCCGCAGGCGGTGCTCGGTGGCGTGGGCCGGGAACGCGCGCGTCCAGCAGTGCCGGCGGCGTGGCTGGCGACGGTGTCGGGTGCCGACTCGCCGAGCGCCGCCGAGCCAGCGCGACGGGCTGGCGCATGCGTGGTGGTGCGCAGGTCGCCGCGCGGTGTCGTGACGACGACGCGCGGCGACCGAGTCGAGCAGCGCCGAGCAACTGGCGGTGGGCGCGTGCCGGCGACCGAGTCGGATGTCGGCGAGCCCGGCGGCGCGCACGGTCGGCGTCGCCGATCAGCGGATCGATCGAGGGTGGCGCCGGCATGCAGCCCGTCGGCGGCCCCGAGCACGATCGCCAGCTCGGCCGACGAGCCCGACCGAACCCGCCAGCGACCCGATCGTGACGCCGGCGCCGATCCGGCCGAGCCGGCCGGGGGCGACGTCGAACTCGGCCGCGAACACGGCGCGGAACTCGCTACGCGTCGCCGGCCCGCCGACGCGCGTCGAGGTGGCGCAGCCGATCGAGCACGCGGGTCGTGTGCTCCCACGCCTGGAACTCGGCCTCGTCGAGGTGCTGCAGCGTGGCGGTGCCGATGCCGGTGCGTCGATCTGGGCCACGGACCAGTCGGCCCACTCGCTCCAGCGTGCGGGTCGCGGCGGACGGCCGAGATCGTCGCGCAGGTCGGCGACGAACGTCGGCGAGCGACTCGGCGGCGTCGGCAGTCGGACTGACCGGCGTGGCGTCGTCGAGCGGCTCGTCGTCGCGCGTGGCGTTCGGCGCGGCTCGGCGCTGCCATGCCGCGTGCGACCGCAGGCGCGGCGTCCACTGCTCGTCCTTGACGACGCCGGCGTCGCGGCTGGCGCGCTCCCAGGCGGCGATCGGCGACGCGGCCGCCCGTCGCGATCGCGTGACCGGGACGTCGGCCAGCAGGTCGAACAGGTCGCGGCGGCGCAGGCCGCGGCGATCGACGTCGAGCAGGTCGAGCAGGAAGCGCGGCACGAGCGCGCTCGCTGACCGTGCGTGCCGGGCCGCCCGTTCCACGCGATGCCGGCGGCGTCGAGGTGGTGCTCGACGAGCCGTGCGTACGGGCGGTCGGTCGGCCACAGGATCGCCATCGCCGCCAGCGGCGTGCCGGCGCGGGCGGCGTCGACGATCGCGCGGACGGCGTGGCGGACCTCCTCGTCGGCGTCGGTGACCGACACGATCTCGGTCGACGGCGCGCGGCTGCCGGCTGGGCGACCGAGATGCGGTCGGCCGCCGAGCGCAGCGCGGCCGATCGCCTGCGAGATCGCGGTCGGCGTCGCGATCGCCGCGACAGCCGAGCAGCACCGTGCACCGACCCGGCGTCGCCGAGCGCGCGCGACGAGTTCGACGCTCGAGCGGCCCGAGCGACTGCGGCAGGAACACGACCACGCGCGTCAGCGCCGGTCGAGCTGGTCCGCGCGTGCGACGGTGGCGATGGCGTGCGTCAGCAGGTCGCCCTCGTCGTACCAGTTCGCCGCCGAGCCGCTGCGGCGACGAGCCGCGAGACGCGCGGCGACGTCGCGGCCGCGACGCGACGGCCGCTCGAGCAGGTCGACGCGCCTCGGCACCGGCGAGGCGCAGCTCGCGGTGGAGGTCGCGCAGGGCGACGACGGTCGACGGATGCTCGGCGACGGCGTCGAACGCGGTGCGGTGTTCGCCGAGCACGCCGCGCACGGCGAGGTCGACGACGGCGGTCGACACCGGGAGCCGCTGCTCGGCGCGCAGCGCCGGCCCGGCCAGGCGCTCGGCGAGCCGGTAGAGCGTGACGAAGTCGACCGCGGCGACACCGCCCAGCCGCCCGAGCGTGCGGCGCGGCGATCACACCGGCGGCGTTGGTGGGCACGAGCACGGTGACCGGGCGCAGCACGTCGCCCGCCTTGGCGGCGGCGCACGGCGTCGGCGAGCGCCGGTGGGCGCTGCCGGCGGTGACCGGGGTGACGGTGAGACTCACGACTGTCGATCGTACGGTGGGGGTGTGTCACGTCCGGTCCGGCGGCCGCGGGCCGCTCGGCCAGGCGCGCGCAGTTCGCTGACGGCGTGCTCGAGACCCTCGGGATCGCGGTAACAGGGCACTGCCGGCGATCAGCACGTTGGCGCCGGCCGCGACGGCGCCGGCGATCGTCGCCGGGCCGATCCCGCCGTCGACCTCGAGGTCGATCCGGTCGGACAGGCCGCGCGCGTCGATCATCTCGCGCACCTCGGCGATCTTGGGTTCCATCGTGGCGATGTAGGCCTGGCCGCCGAAGCCCGGGTTGACGGTCATCACCAGCACGAGGTCGACGAGGTCGAGCACGTGCTCGACCGCCGACGGCCGGCGTCGCCGGGATTGAGCGCCACGGCCGGCGCTGGCGCCCATCGAGGCGATGTTGCCGAGCGTGCGGTGCAGGTGCGTGCACGCCTCGGCGTGCACGATCAGCCGCGAGCAACCGGCATCGACGTACTGCTGCGGCCATCACGTCGGGCGTGTACACCATCAGGTGCGCCTCGAACGGCACGCTGCAGTGCGTGCGGGCGGCCTTGATGACGTCGGGCCCGAACGTCAGGTTGGGCACGAACTGGCCGTCCATCACGTCCCACTGGATGCTGTCGACGCCGGCCGCCTCGAGCGCCGCGACCTCCTCGCCGAGCCGGGCGAAGTCGGCCGGCAGCACCGACGGAACGATCTGGATCGGGCGTGTCACGACGCGGCACGTTACTGGCTCGTGCTGGCTCGCCCGGATCGTTCCCACCGCTCGTCGTCGGCGTCCCACGCGTCGTTGCGCGACGTCGACCGTGCGAGCGCCAGTTCTCGGCCGCCGACCTTGCTGCGGATACGGGCCCGAGCATGTGGTCGGCGTGGCCGCGCTCGTCGGCCGGCACGGCGACGCCGCGCTTGAGGTCGAAGTACCACTCGCCCGAATCGGAGTCCTGTTCAGCTCATCGCCTCAGGATCGCACACCCGGGAGCCGTCCGTGCCGGCGTCAGTAGAGTGGCTCGATGATGCGAGTGCGCCCCGAGCGGTTCGTCGCCGGGGGAGAGGCGCTCGCCCGCGACGACGACGGCCGGGTGGTCTTCGTGCGCGGCGGCGTGCCCGGCGACGACGTCTCCGTCGAGATCACCGAGAAGCACGGCGACTGGTCGCGCGGGCGTGTCGATCGACGATCCACGAGCCGGCGCCCGATCGCGTCGAGCCGCCGTGCCCGCAGCGGCGCGACGGTTGCGGCGGGTGCGACTGGCAGCACGTCGCACGTCGACGCACAGCTGCCGGCCAAGGTGGCGATCGTCGTCGACGCGATGCGGCGCACCGGCCAAGCTGCCCGACGCCGACGTGCGTGCGAGCGGCGTCGGTGCCGCCGTTCGGCTACCGCACGACGATCCGGGTGGTCGGCGACGCCGACAGTCGGGCGGCGTTCCGGCATGGAGCGCTCGAACGGCGACCGTTCCGGCCGCCGGATGCCTGGTCGCTCACCCGTTCCTGGTGGAGTTGCTCGACGACCTCGTCGTGCCACCCGACCTCGAGGTCACGTTGCGGGTGTCGGCGGCGACCGGCGAGGCGACCGCGCTGTGGGACGCCGCCGGTGGGCGACGTCGGCGGGCTTCCGGCCGCACGTCGCCGTCGGGCCCGATGCCGCTGCTGTACGAACAGCGTCGCCGGGCATCACTTCCGGGTCTCGGCGGGATCGTTCTTCCAGAGCGGTCCGGCTGCGGCCGAGCTGCTCGTCGACCGCCGTCAGGGCGATCGCCCCTGAGCTGGCCGGCGCCGGCCGGGTGCTCGACGCCTACGCCGGCGTCGGGCTGTTCGCGGTCGCCGCCACCGACCCCGACTCGGAGCTGGTCGCCGTCGAGAGCTCGCGGTCGGCGGTCGCCGACTGCCCGGTCGAACCTGCGGTCTCGGCGAGCCCGGGTCGAGCGCCGCGAGGTCGGGCGGTGGCGCCCGCGGCAAGGGCGAGTCGATCGACGTCGTCATCGCCGATCCGGCGCGGACCGGGCTGGGCAAGCCCGGCGTGGCGACGCTGGCGGCGGCCAAGGCACCGGTGCTCGTGCTGGTCAGCTGCGACCCGGTGGCTCTGGCCCGCGACGCGACGCTGCTGCGACGCACGGGTATCGGCACGACGGCACCGACGTGCTCGACCTGTTTCCCGAGACGCACCACGTCGAGGCCGTCACGCAGGTTCGTGCTGGCAGACTGACACGGTGATCCATCCGGTTCTGTCCGACGACGTCGCCCGCGCCGTCGCCGACGGCCGACCGGTCGTCGCCCTCGAGTCGACGATCTTCTCCAACCTCGGCCTGCCGTCGCCGGCCAACGCCCAGGCGCTCGACCGCTGCCTGACGTGCGATCCGTGAAGGCGGCGCCGTGCCGGCGGTGACGGCGGTGCTCGACGGCGTCGCCCGCGTCGGTCTCTACGCCGACGAGCACCCGCGGATCCTCGGCCCGGCGCGCAAGGTCGCCGAACGCGATCTCGCCGGTGGCGGTCGCCCAGGAGTGGGAGTTCGGGGCGACGACGGTCTCGGCGTCGGTGGCACTGGCCGCCGCCGCCGGCGTGGCTGTGTTCGCCACCGGTGGCATCGGGGGCGTGCATCGCGGCGCCGAGGCGACCGGCGACATCAGCGCCGACCTCGATGCGATGGCCCACCATCCGGTCGTGACGGTCAGCGCCGGAGCCAAGGCGTTCCTCGATCTGCCGCGCACGCTCGAGTACCTCGAGACCGTCGGCGTCCCCGTGCTCGGGTGGCGGCACGACGACTTCCCGGCCTTCTACACGCGTTCGTCCGGGCTGCCGCGTGCCGCATCGGGTCGAGACCGCGGCCGAGGTCGCGGCCGTGCTCGCTCAACCGCACTCGCGAACGGTCGGGCGTGCTCGTCGGCGGTGCCGATCCCTGAGGACGCGGCGCTCGACGCGGCCGAGCTCGACGCCGTGATCGCCGGAGCGCTCGCCGACTGCGAGGCACGAGGGATCACCGGGGCCGCGGTGACTCCGTTCGTGCTCGGCCGCATCGGCACCGCCACCGAGGGCCGCAGCGTGCCGGCCAACCTGGCGCTGGCCGAGAACAACGCCCGGGTCGCGGCCGAGATCGCAGTCGCGATCGCCAGCTAGGTCTCGGGTCGCGCACGCCGAGCACTCGTGGCGTTCCCATGCACCCCTCGCCCGGGAACGCTCGTCGTGCGACGATGGGCCGATGAGTGAGCACCTTCCCCAGGTCTACGTGGCGTTCCGTGAGAACTATCCCGAGGTGTCGCAGCGGCTCGACGCGCTGGCTGTCGCCGCGGAATCCGCGGGGCCGCTCGACGAGCGTGCCCGGCGTCTCGTCAAGCTCGCGCTGGCTGTCGCCAAGGAGTCGCCGGGTGCCGTGCGTTCGAACGTCCGCAAGGCACTCGAAGCCGGTGACAGCGCGGACGAGATCCGCCATGTCGTATTGCTCGCGATCACCACATGTGGGTTTCCGACCGCTGCCGCGAGCATGCAATGGGTCGATGACGTTCTCGTGAACGACGCATAGAACACGACGAGCCGACCTCTGTACCGCGTGACAGCGGTGGTCTCGGCCGAGTTGGTCGAAGGGCGCGAACTGGATGCCCGGTTTCCAACCCGCCACCCGATGTGTCCTCGACCTATCGGCGCTTCCTCTCGACAGCGTCGCCGTCCGCTCGTCGACTCGCGTCACCGGATGTCGAGCGCGCCGATCTGCAGCTCCCGTGCTGCGGACGTGCGCGCCCAGTCGACCACGTCGGCACGCGTGATGAGGGCGTCGTGGGCGACGACCTGCAGGGCGAGCCCGTCGAGCACCGACAGCAGCCGCCAGGCGGTGGCGTCGGGGTCGTCGGTGGTGAAGTTGCCGGCGGCGATCGCCGTCGTCGATGATCGAGCGCACGATGCGCCTGCCACTCGCGGTTGAGCGCGCGCGACACGCGCTGGAGCGCAGGCCGTCGGGCGGCCTCCGCCCAGGCGTCGAGCCACAGCTGCATCGTCCAGTCGGATTGGGCCGGCGCGTACGACTCGATGAACTGCGTCGAGCTGCGCGCTGGGATCGGGCTCGGCGGCGATCCGGTCGCGGGCGCGCGCGAGGTCGCCGCCCGGCGGCGTGCTCGAACGCGGCCGCCAGGACGTCGTCCATCGACTCGAAGTAGTGGTGGATCAGCCCGCTCGACGTTCCCATCTCGGCCGCGACGTCGCGCACGGTGGTGGCTCCGAGGCCCTGCCGGCGGGCGACGACGAGGGTGGCATCGACGATCGCCTGGCGCCGGTCGTCGGGGGAGAGTCGGGCCATCGACCGCCACGATACGCCGCTGTTGCGCACCTGTCCAACAACGCGGTACGTTCGGGTCATGCTGCGACAGTCGCCGTTCCACGCCCGGGTGGCGGCCGCCAACCAGACCTCGTTGTGGAGCCACTGGGCCGGCCACCTCGTCGTCGACAAGTACCAGATGTCCGAGAAGTGGGAGTACGTCGGCGATCCGCAACGCGGCCGGCGTGTTCGACTCGTCGCCGCTGTACAAGTACCGGATCACCGGCCCCGACGCCGAGCGCTACCTGGCGGGCGTGCTCGCCCGCGACGTGCGCACGTGCCGGCCCGGGCAGGCGCAGTACACGATCTGGTGCGACGAGCGCGGTTTCGTCAACGAGGACGGCGTCGTGTTCCGCTACGGCGCCGACGAGTTCCTGCTCACGGCGGCCGAGCCGAACCTCGCCTACTTCCAGGATCTCGTCGGCTACGACCGGGTCGAGATCGAGGAGGTCAGCGAGCAGTACGGGTCGCTGGCGATCCAGGGCCCGCGTGCCCACGCCGATCCTCAGCCAGCTGGCTCCCGAGGTCGAGCCGGCTCGGCTACTTCGACCACACGCCCGCCAAGGTCGGCAACGTGCCGGTCACGATCTCGCGCACCGGGTTCACCGGCGACCTCGGGTTCGAGGTGTTCTGTGAAGCCGGCGACGCCAACGAGGTGTGGGACCTCGTGTTCGAGGCCGGCGCGCCGCACGGCCTGCTGCCGTTCGGCCAGATCGGCGTTGCTGATGGCGCGCATCGAGGCCGGGCTGTTGCTGATCCACGTCGACTTCGACGCCAGCCGGCTGGCCGAGAACGACGAGCACCGGTCGACGCCGCTCGAGCTCGGGCTGCAATGGATGCTGAAGGGCATCGACGACGACACCCGCCCGTTCATCGGCCGCAAGGCGATCCTCCGCGAGCGGGCCGACGGCACGTCACGCTGGAAGATGATGGGGCTGATGGTCGACCCGTTCGACTACCACGCCAAGTACACCGAGCGCCGGCATGGTGCCGCCCAAGGACCACACGCCCGTCCACGAGGACATGATGGTGTACGACGACGACGTGCAGCGCGTCGGCTACGCCACGAGCTTCATGTACTCGCCCGTGCTGCAGCGCCACATCGCCCTGGCCCGCATCCGACCCGAGCTCGCCAAGGTCGGGCCAGAAGGTCAACCTCGAGTTCACGATCAACCACCGCTACGTGCAGGTCGGCGCCGAGGTCGCCCGCAACCCGATGTTCGCCCCCGCAACGCAAGACGACTGGCGTTGAACGGAGACGCTGAGAGCATGAGCAGTGACGACACCAGCCGCGAGTACGACGCGATCGTCATCGGCGGCGGGCACAACGGGCTGGTCAACGGGGCCTACCTCGCCAAGTCGGGCCTGCGCACGCTGATCCTCGAGCGGCGCCACCTCGTCGGCGGGGCGGCGATCACCGAGGAGCTCCGCCCCGGCTTCAAGTTCACGACGTTCTCGTACGCCCTGAGCCTGCTGCGGCCCGACATCGTGCACGAGCTCGACCTCGTCGAGCACGGCTTCATGCCGCTGCTGATGCCGGCCACGTTCTGCCCGATGGAGAACGGCGACAGCCTCGTGATGGGGCAGGACCGCAACGAGAACATCAAGGAGATCTCGCGCCACTCCAAGCGCGACGCCGACGCCTACGACCAGTACAGCCACGACATCACGATGGTGATCCGCGCCGTCAAGCCGCTGTTCGACAAGGCGCCGCCGAACCTGTTCGACACGCACGCCCGAAGGGCTCGCCGAGCTGGCCGATCTGGCACGCCACATGCGCGGCATCGAGCCGCGGCGTGCTGCACAACCTCGTGCGCCTGCTCACCGGCAGCGCCGCCGACTTCCTCGACGACTACTTCGAGTCCGCCGATCCTCAAGGGCTGGCTGTCGTCGTCGGGCATCATCGGCACCAAGGTCGGCCCGATGTCGCAGGGGTCGGGGCTCGTGCTGCTGTTCCACAGCATGGGCGAGCACGACGGCAGCCTCGGCTCGTGGGCGTTCCACAAGGGTGGCAACGGCGGCTTCACGCAGGTGCTGGCGCGCGCCGCTCAGTCGTTCGGCGCCGAGATCAAGCTCGACGCCGAGGTCGACCGGGTGATCACCAGCAACGGGCGGGCGACCGGCGTGGCGCTCAAGGACGGCACCGAGCTGTCGGCCAAGGTGGTCGTGTCGGCGGCCGACCCGCGGCGCACGTTCACGCAGTTCGTCGATCCCCGCGAGCTGCCCGCACGATCTCGTCGACAACCTCCGTCGCTACCGCTACCAGGGCACGTCGTCGAAGGTCAACTTCGCGCTCGACGGGCTGCCGCGGTATCCGGCGCTGGGCGACCGCACCGACATGTTCCGCGGCTTCACCAACATCGCGCCGTCGATGGAGTACCTCGAGCGCGCCTTCGACGAGGCCAAGTACGGCTGGTACTCGACACGCCCGTACATCGACTGCGCGATCCAGTCGACGATCGACCCCGACATGGCGCCGCCCGGCAAGCACGTCATGTCGTGCTTCATCCAGTACACGCCGTACCACCTGCAGCGGCAGCGACTGGACCAAGGAGCGCGAGCACATGGCCGACAACGTGCAGAACACGTTGGAGTCGTTCTTCCCCGGATTCTCCGACCTCGTGCTGCAGCGCGAGATCGTCACGCCGCTCGACATCGAGCAGGTCGCCGGGCTGCCCGAGGGCAACATCTTCCACGGCGAGATGCTCGCCCCGCAGACCTACTTCTTCCGCCCCGCCCCGGGCTGGAACCAGTACCGCACGCCGATCGACGGCTACTACCAGTGCGGCTCGGGCACCCACCCCGGCGGCTGCGTGCAGCGGCGGCCCAGGCCGCCTCGCCAGCCAGCAGATCCTCCGCGATCTCACGCTGACGCTAGCATCAGACGTGCTCAGATCGACGTCGAGGTCAGGCTGTCCGCCGGCCGCCTCTCGAGCGCAGCGGCGCCGGACGGCGATGCCGGTGGCGGCGACGGCGAGCAGCGTGATCACGAGCATCACCGTGGCGAGCGCGTTGACCGCCGGCGTGGCCGCGGCACGGGCGCTCGCGTAGATCTTGATCGGCACCGTCTCGCTCGACGCGCCGGTCGAGAGGAACGACGAGATCACGAAGTCGTCGACCGACGTGGCGAACACCACGATCAGGCTGGCGAAGATCGCCGGGCCGAGCTGCGGCAGCAGCACCAGACGCATCGCCTGCAGCCGTGTGGCGCCGAGATCGCGGGCGGCCTCCTCGAAGTGGTCGCCGATCGACATCAGCCGGCCGCGGACGATGATCACGACGAACGACACCGTGAACGTGACGTGTCCGAGCAACTGCGTGGTGAACCCGCGCGGCACGCTCGTGTAGACCTCGGTGAACACGAGGAACAACGCCACGCCGAGCACGATCTCGGGCGTGACGAGCGGCAGCAGCATCAGGTTGTTGGCGGCCCGCGACGGCGCGCCCGCGCCAGCGCTGCAGCCCGATCGCCATCGCGATCCCGAGCGGCACGGCGATCAGCATCGTCAGCGACCGCCAGCTTGAGCGTGTTGGCCAGCGCCGTCTGCAGCGCGTCGTCGTGCCACACCGACGCCGGGTCGTCCCAGTACCACCGGAACGACGGCGACTGGAACGTCGAACGGCTGCGCCGGAGTTGAACGAGATGCGCACGGCGATCAGCACCGGCGCCAGCGACCACACGATGTACAGCCACGTGATGATCGCCAGCGGACCGAACCGGCGGCGCTTCACGTGCCGCGCTCCCTCGCGTTGCGAGCGGGCGATCGTGACGAGGTAGTACGCCATCGCCACCATCAGGAACACCATCAGGATGACCACCAGCGAGGCGCCGGTCTGGGGTTGGCTCGAACCGCGCAGGTAGAACTCGATCTGGTTGCCGACCATCTCGGTGCGCGGCGAGCCGCCGGTGAGATAGGTGTTGGTGTAGTAGTCGCCGCACATCGGCAGCACGATGATCACGCGAGGCCGCCAGCAGGCCCGGCACCGACAGCGGCAGGGTGACCCGCAGGAACGTCCAGAACGACGACGCGCCGAGGTCGCGGGACGCCTCGATCAGGCGGCCGTCGAGCCGCTCGAGGGCGGCGTAAGCGGCAGGATGAAGAACGGGATGTAGCCGTAGATCAGCCCCATCACCACGGTCGGCCAGTCGCCGTCGAGCCAGTTGCGCGTGCCGTCGCCGAGGTGCAGCAACTCGAGCACACGGTTGACGTAGCCCGTCGGTCTGCAGCAGGTTGACCCACGCCAGCATCCGCATCAGGTAGCTGATCCAGAACGGCAGCACGAGCAGCACGAGCAGCAGGCCCCGCGATGCGCCCCGCCATGCGGGCGACGTAGTAGGCGACCGGGTACCCGATCACGAAGCACCCGATCAGCGCCAGCCAGCGCGAACAGGCCGGTGCGGACGAAGACGTGCGCCGAGGTCGCCGGTGAACACCCGGTCGAGGACGTGACGCATCGCCGCGAAGTCCCACGTCAGCGGGTTCCACGCGGGCTCGGCGGTGCGCAGGATCGGGTCGATCCCGCCGAACGCGACGGCGAGGATCGCGTAGGCGGGCACGACGAACAGCGCCACCAGCCAGAGCGTGCCGGGCGCCGCCATCGCCGCCCAGAACGTGGCCCGCGGCCGGCTCGGCCTTGCGGGTCGGCCGACCGCAGTCGGCTCGCGGCGTCGAGTCGGCCGAGCGCCGTCACGTCGTCGTCGCGGCCTGGCACGTCAGCCGGCGGTGAACTTCGACCACTCGTCCTCCCAGAGCAGGTCGGTCTCGAGCGGCGAGCGGCTCGAAGCGCAGGCCCTTGGCGATGATGTCGTCGGTCAGCACCGCCGCCCGCAGGTTCTCGGGCACGTAGCCCTGGCCGATCAGGTAGTCGGCGTCGAGCCCCTTGATCGGCGGCAGGTAGCCGTTCCACGCGAAGTTCTGTCTCGGCGTTGGCGGCGTCGAGCAGGTAGTTGATGTAGAGGTGGGCGAGCACCGGGTTCTTGGCGTTGGCCGTGACCGCCATGCAGTCGTTGTTGACGACGCCGACGCCGTCGGCTCGGGTACCACCAGCCGAGCACCGAGGCGTCGGTGCCCTCGGGCAGGTACGAGTAGGCGCCGGCGAGCATGTCGCCGCTCCACGTGTGGGCGAGGTCGGTGACGCCCTCGGGGACGTCCTTGTAGCCCTCGATGTTGACCTTGATGTTCATCGAGGTCGGTCAGCTCGACGCAGGTCGGCGCCGGCCTGGTGGATGACGGCCTCGTCGGTGGTGTTGACGTCGGTGAGGCCGCTTGCGCAGCATCGCCATCGACGAGACCCTCGCGGTAGTCGTCGAGGATCGACGTCACGCCCTTGTAGGTCGGGTCCCAGAGGATGTCCCAGCCGGCGGCCTCGACCACCGCCGGGTCGATCCGGTCGGCGCGGTAGCCGATGCCGGTCGAGAACACGGTGTACGGCACCGTGTACATCGCGCCCGGGTCGTACCACGGGTCGTTGAACGAGTCGAGCACGTTGGCGAAGTTGGGCAGGTACGACTTGTTGAGCGGCTGCAGCAGCCCGCCCGCGATCAGCCGGTCGAGCGAGTTGGGCGCCGCCGAGTGGTGGAGGTCGACCTCGACCGCGCCGTTGGCGAGCTTGGTGATCGCCTCGGTGTCGACGTCGAACGTGGTGATCTCGACCTTGACGCCGTACTTCGCCTCGAAGGCGGCGACGACGTCGGGGTTGACGTAGTCGGGGTAGTTGAAGATGCGCAGCGGGCCGGCCTCGGGCTCAGGCCGTCGGCGATCGCCGCGTCGGTCGACGGCCGGTGCCCGGTGCCCGATGCCGTGGTGGCATCGCGTGCCGTCGTCGGTGTCACCGTCGTCGTCGTCACCGCCGCACGCCTGCAGCAGCGGGGCTCCGACGCCGAGCACCGCCGCGAGCTGAGCGCCACGGACGATGAAATCCCGTCGCGAGCGGTCGAGCGCGTGGGTTGGTCATGGTGTGCTCCCTGGCTGGTTGCGGGCCGTGTTCACGATGCCGCGGCAAGAGTAGTGCGGTAGTGAGTCGACGAACTCGGCGACGAGCTGGTCCTTGGCGGTGAGCAGCCCGGAGCGTGAACGCCTTCGACGCGACGCCGCGCTGGACCCGCTCGCAGACCTCGTAGTCCTGGCGCCCGACGAGCTCGTTGAAGTCGACGACCGGCGCCGGGTCGAAGTCGGCGGTGCCGGCGTCGTCGGCGGCGAAGAGGTACTCGGCGACGACGACCGTGGTCGACGGCGTCGACCGGGAACAGCGCCGTCAGCGACGCCGACGTGCCGGTGACGTCGAGCAGCACGTTGGGGAACACGTGCGCGCCGCGGTAGAGGTTGACCTGCTCGGCGGTGGTGCCGGGCAGCACCGACAGCTGCGAGGTGCCGTCGGCGGTGAAGCTGTCGCCGCCGTCGACGAGGGCGACGCGCGCCGTCGGTGCGGTCGGGGTCGACGCACGTTGCCGGTGCGGTACAGCGGGAGCAGCTCGACCAGCTCGGGGTGCACGACCGCGCAGTGCAGGCACTCCTGCGTAGTTCTCGATCAGGATCTTCCAGTTGGCCTTGACGATCGGCTCGGTGCGGGCGCCGACGACGAGCGCGTCGATGCGGAGCTCGTCGAACGTCGGCCAGCCACGGCGTGTGGTCGCGCAGCCAGTCGGCGAGCGGCGACCGGCCGCGGCGGCGAGCGAGACGAACACCAGCCCGTTCCACTCCGCGGCGTGATGGCGCCAGAGCGCGAGCTGCGACGGTCGAGCTCGTCGTCGACGCGCGGCGTGGCCCGCAGCGAGCCGTCGAGCCCGTACGTCCAGGCGTGGTACGGGCAGCGGATCGCGCCCTTGACGTCGCAGCTGCCGTCGTCGGCGACGTCGCACAGCTGCGAGCCGCGGTGGCGGCACACGTTGGCGTGGGCGTGAGCGCGCCGTCGACGTCGCGCGTGACGATCACGCTCTCGCCGGCGACGTCGACCACGCGGCGGTGGCCGGCGGGCAGCGACGTCGACGTGGCAGGCGTAGAACCAGCCGGCGTGGAAGATCCGCTCGCGCTCGGCGGCGAACACGTCGGGCGAGCAGTAGTCGTCGCGGGAGAGCGTGGCGTTGCCGGTCATGGTCACTCGCACTGTCGCCTTCGTTCGCCCTGTCGCTCGTCCCACTTCCCGGCGCTGCCGGAGTTGCGCTATGCTGACTGATGAGTCAGTTAGTCCTCCAGTATGACACGCCGTCGGGGGAACGGCGAGTCGGGACCCTGGCCACGACGGAACGGGACACGCGACATGAACACGCTCGACGACCTCATCCGCGAACAGGAGGCGGCGTTCCTCGAACGCACGCCACGCTCGCAGGCGATGTGGGCGAGGCCTGCGACGTGATGCCGGGCGGCGTCACGTCGAGTTGGGCGAGCACGCGACCGATCCCGGTGTGGATCGATCGCGGGCAGCGGCAGCCACGTGTGGGACGTCGACGGCAACGAGTACGTCGACTACCACGCCGGCTACGGCGTCAACGTCGTCGGTCACGGCAACCCGCACGTGGTCGAGGCCGTGCAGCGGCGGGTCACGATGGGCACCCACTTCGCCCAGCCGACGCCCGACTCGATCGAGGTCGCCCGCATGCTCGGCGAGCGCTTCGGTCTCCCGCAGTGGCGCTTCACGAACTCCGGCACCGAGGCGACGATGGACGCCGTCCACCTGGCGCGGGCGATCACCGGCCGCGACCTGATCGTCAAGATCGAGGGCAGCTATCACGGCCACCACGATCTGCTCAACGTCTCGCTGTGGCGCGAGCCTCGACCAGCTCGGCCCGATCGAGAGCCCGCACCGCTTCTCCGGGTGCGGGCATCCCGCAGGTGATCGCCGACCTGGTGCGGATCGTGCCGTTCAACGATCTCGCCGCCGTCGAGCGGGTGTTCGCCGCCGAGGGCGACCGGATCGCCGCCATGATCGTCGAGCCGATGATGATGAACGCCGGCATCATCCCGCCCGCGCCCGGGCTACCTCGAGGGCCTGCGCGACGATCACCCGTCGCCACGACGTCGCTGTTGATCTTCGACGAGGTCAAGACCGGGCTCGTCGTCGCGCTCCGGTGGAGCGACCGAACTGTTCGGCGTCACGCCCGACATCGTGTGCCTGGCCAAGGCGCTCGGCGGCGGCGTTCCGTGCGGAGCGATCGGCGGCACCGACGACGTGATGGATGCGATCAGCGACGGTCGCTACGACCAGGTCGGCACGTTCAACGGCAACCCGCTCACGATGGCGGCGGCGCGCACCGTGCTCGCCGACGTGCTCACCCCGGAGGCGTATCGTGACCGCCGAGGCGCTCGGGCGCGAGATGTTCGACGCCGCATCGGCGGCGCTCGCCGCCCACGGCCAACCGTGCTACGGCGTCGTCCACGGCTTCAAGGGCTCGGTCGTGTTCCACGACCGGCCGGCCACGAACTACCGCGAGTTCCTGGCGATCGACACCGCCGTCAGCCATCTCCACTACCTCGTGCAGTACAACAACGGCGTGTTCAACGCGCCGTGGGCGAAGACCGAGTCGTGGACGTTGTCGGTGATGCACACGTCGTCCGACGCCGAGCGCTTCGTCGCCAACGTCGACCGCGTCGGGGCGATGCTGGCGCCGGTGACCGACCGGCATTCGGAACTGTTCGCCGTGGGCAGCGTCACGTGAGCTCTGACGTACCCGTCACGCTTCGACACATCCCCGATCCGCCCGGCATCACGACGGCGCGCACGCTGCCGGCGGCGTGGTACGCCGACGACGACGTTCCATCGCCACGAGCTGCAGCGTGTGTTCCGGTCCGGATGGGTGTGCGTCGGCGTCACCGACGAGCTGCCGGCGGCCAAGCAGTGGACGGCGATCGTCGTCGGCGGCCTGCCGGTGCTGCTGGTGCGCGACGCCGACGGCGAGCTGCGCGGATTTCTCAACGTGTGCCGCCACCGGGCGTCGCCGCTCTGCGAGCACGGGGCGACCGGCTCCGGAACGGTGATCCGCTGCCCGTACCACTCGTGGCTGTACCGCCTCGACGGATCGTTGGCGCAAGGCGTCGGGCGTCGGCGAGCCCGAGGGCTTCGACGTCGACGACTTCGGGCTCAAGCCGGTGGCGGTCGCCGAGTGGCGGCGCACGGTCTGGGTCAACACGGCCGACCCGACATGCCGCGTTCGACCTCGGCCCGCTGGCCGACGCCGTCGGCGACTTCCCGATCGAGTCGTTCGAGCTCGATCCTCAGCGAGTCGCACGTGCGCGCCTTCAACTGGAAGGTGCTGCTCGAGAACTACTCGGAGAACTACCACACCCCGTTCGTCCATCCCGAGATCGACACCTCGTCCAGCGAGGACTACCCGATGGTCAGCGACGGGCCGGTGCTCTACGCGTGGGATCGGCTGCTGCGCCCGTCCGACGATCCCGACGAGCAGATCCGGGCGGCGCTGCTGCCCGGCGAACCGGGTTGGGAGGCGCTCGCCGCCGCTCGCGCCGACCGCCCGTACGACGTCGGCAACTACCTCACGATCTGGCCCAACGCGATGATCAACGTCTTCCCCGACGCCGCGCTTGTGATGTGGATGGAGCCGCTCGGACCGCCACGACCACGCGGTCGAGCGCCGGCTGTTGCTGGCGCCCGGTCACCCGTCTGCCGCAAGGCGATCGATCGAGGCCCATCAGCTCGTGCATCAGCAGGACGTCGACATCTGCACGCGCGTGCAGCGCTCGCACACGGCCGGGCTCGACGCCGACGGCGTGCTCGCCACCGTCGAGGAGCGCGGCGTGTTCTTCGTGCACGAGCATCTGCGCCGCTGTCTCTCCAACGATGGCACCGGATCATCCGACGCGTGACGGGTGCCGTGAGCGCGCTAGACACTGCGTTCGTGACGAGTCAGCCCGACGAGCCGTCCGCTGGGCGCGGGGGCCGGATCGAGATCCAGTCGCTCGAGAAGTACTACGGCGAGCAGCAGGTGCTGCGCGGCATCGACCTCGACGATCGAGGCCGGCGAGTTCTTCTCGTTGCTCGGGCCGTCGGGATGCGGCAAGACGACGACGTTGCGCATGATCGGTGGCTTCGAGCCGATCGAGATCGGCTCGATCCGGATCGACGGCATCGACATGAAGGGCGTGATGCCCGAGCGGCGACCGGTCAACACCGTGTTCCAGAGCTACGCCCTGTTCCCGCACCAGACCGTCGAGCAGAACGTCGGGTTCGGGCTGCGCTTCCAGGACTGCTCCAAGGCCGACCGCGCCCGCCGCGTCGGCGAGGCGCTCGAGCTCGTGCGCCTGTCGAACCTACGCCTCGCGCCGCCCGCACCAGCTGTCCGGCGGCCAGCAGCAACGCGTCGCGCTGGCGCGGGCGCTCGTGCTGCGACCGAAGGTGCTGCTGCTCGACGAGCCGCTCGGCGCGCTCGACGCCAAGCTCCGGCGCACGCTCCAGTTCGAGCTCAAGGAGCTGCACCGCGAGGTCGGGATCACGTTCGTCTACGTCACCCACGACCAGGAGGAGGCGCTCACGATGAGCGACCGGCTGGCGGTGATGAACGAGGGCGAGATCGAGCAGATCGGCGTCCCGCGCGAGGTGTACGACTCGCCGGCCTCGATCTACGTCGCCGACTTCCTCGGGCTCGCCAACCTGCTGCCGGCGACGGTGCCGGCCACCGGCACGATCGAGGTCGCCGGGCGCGGCTTCGCGGCGCCCACCGGCGACACGGTCGGTGACTGCACCGTGTTCGCCCGGCCCGAGCGGTTGCAGGGTGGTCGGCGTCGACGAGGGGGTGGTGTCCGGGACCGGTCACCGACGTCGTGTTCGTCGGGTCGACGACGCACATCCGGGTCGCGGTCGCCGATCGCGAGCTGCAGATCGTGGTCACCAACGACGGCGACACGCGCGTGCCCGTGCCGGGCAGCCCGATCGGCGTCGACATCCCCACCGACGCGGTGCGGCTGCTCCCGCGGTGACGTGCGATCCGCCGGTCCCGGTGTGACACTCGTCGTGCAGCTTCCTGCCCACGCTGGGCGAGGGATAGCTTGACCGCCATCGGGGGTGGATTCGACGTCACGTTCCACGGTGTCCGTGGGTCCACGCCGTGCGACGGCGAGGAGGTGGCGCGCTACGGCGGCAACACCTCGTGTGTGTCGGTCGATGTGCCCGGCCACGATCCGGTGCTGTTCGATCTCGGAACCGGCGTGCGCTACTTCGGGCTCGGTCTGCGCGTCGGGTGAGCCGTTCCGCGGCACCTGCCTGCTCACCCATCTGCACTGGGACCACGTGCAGGGGCTCCCGTTCTTCACGCCGCTGCTGAAGCCAGGGCGCCCATCTCGACGTCTACGCCCCGATGCAGGACGACGGCCGGCGCTCGCCGACGTGTTCGGATGCGTGCCTGTGCCCGCCGATGTTCCCGATCTCGCTCGACGCCTTCCCGGGTGGCGTCGACTTCCGCGCAGTCGGCGACGAGCAGTTCCAGATCGGCGACATCGAGGTCATGTCGCGCCTGATACCGCACGTCGGCAACACGTGCGGCTACCGGCTGTCGTGGGGCGGCGCCTCGGTCGCCTATCTGAGCGACCATCAGCAGCCGGGCGTCGACGTGTTCGAGATGTCCGCCGGGGCGCGCGAGCTGTGCGAAGGGGTCGACCTGCTGATCCACGACGCGCAGTACACGCCCGAGGAGTTCGCCGTGAAGTCGACCTGGGGGCATTGCACGGTCGACTACGCCGTGTGGCTCGCGGCCGAGTGCGGGGTCAAGACGCTGGCGCTTGTACCACCACGACCCGACGCACGGCGACGAGCAGATCGACCGCTTCGTCGCCGACGCCAATGCCCGTGCCGGACGCTGCACGGGCCACGACGTGATCGGCGCCCGCGAGGGTCTCACCGTCCACGTCGGTAGCTGACGCCGCGCCGATGGACGTGGTGTCGCTGATCGCCTCGGTGCTGCTCGGGCGTGGCGTTCGTCGTGGCCGGAGCATCGAAGCTGGCGGCGCGCGACGCATGGCCGGCCCAGGCGATCGGCCTCGGTGCGCCGTTCTTCCTCGTGGCCGTACGTGCCGTGGGTCGAACTGGCGGTCGGTGCCACGCTGATCGCCCAGGTCGCCGAGCCGTGCCCGGCGCTCGTGGCGATCGGGCTGCTGCTGCTGTTCTCGGCACTGATCGCCAAGCGGCTGTCGGAGGGCAGGCGGCCGCCGTGCGCCTGCTTCGGCGCGTGGTCGGCGAAGCCGATCGGCCCCGAGCACCTGGCCCGCAACGCCGGGTTGCTCGTGCTCGGACGTGCTGGCGCTGTACGCTGACGTCGCACCCAGGGTAGCTCAGAGCGTGCGCAACAGGAACGCCAGCACTCGGGCCTCGTCGCGCCAGGCGTCGTAGCGGCCGCTCGGGCCGGCGTGCCCGGCGCCCATCTCGGTGCGCAGCAGCGAGCGGCTGATCGGGATTGGTGCGCACGTCGCGCAGCTTGCGCCGTCCACTTGGCCGGCTCGTGGTAGCTGACGCGCGGGTCGTTGAGCCCGGCCGTGACGAACAGCGCCGGGTAGTCGGCGGCCCCGGTGTTGTCGTAGGGCGAGTAGCCGAGCATGTACGAGGCGTACGGCTCGGCTCGCGGGTCGCCCCACTCCTCCCACTCGGTGACGGTCGAGCGGCAGCGACGGGTCGCTCATCGTGGTGACGACGTCGAGGAACGGCACCTCGGCGACGGCCGACGCTGAACCGGCTCGGGTGCGATCGTGACGCAGGCCCCGACCAGCAGACCGCCGGCGCTGCCGCCGCGGATCGCGAGCCGGTCGCGGGCGGCGACGCCGGTCTCGACGAGGTGGTCGCAGGCCGCGAGCGTGTCGGTGAACGTGTTGCGCTTGGCGAGCAGCTTGCCGTCGAGGTACCACGCCGCGTCCGAGCTCGCCGCCGCCGCGGGGGTGGACGAGCGCCCAGACCACGCCTCGATCGAGCAGCGACAGCCGGGCCACCGAGAACCACGGGGGCATCGAGATCTCGTACGAGCCGTAGCCGTAGACGCAGCACGCCGCCGTGCCGTCGAGCGGCGTGTCGACGTGGCGGACGACGTCGACCGGCACCCGCTCGCCGTCGTCGGCGGTCGCCCACAGCCGTTCCGCCACGTAGGCCGTCAGGTCGACGTTGGGGGTCGGGGTCTGCTTGACGACGGTCGACGTCACCGGCGACGACGTCGACGTCGATCACGCGGGCCGGCGTCGTGAGCGACTGGTGGGTGAGTCGCAGGGTCGAGGTCGCCCATTGCTCGTTGGGGCCGAACTCGACGTCGTGCGGTTCGGGGTCGATGGCGAGCACCGACTCGCGCCCGTCGCGGTCGAGGATCCGGATCCGGGGCTGGGCGGCGTGCCACTCGTGCAGCGCGAGGAACTCGGCGAACGGCTCGATCGCCGTGATCCGCAGGCCCGGCTCGTGGGCGATCAGCTCGGTCCACTCGTCGGGCGACTCGGTGCGGGCCGTCATCACCCGGAAGTCGACGGCCTCGTCGTTGGTGAGGATCACCAGACGGTCGCCCCAGTGGTCGACCTGGTACTCGACGTCCTCGCGGCGCGGGCGCACGCACACCGGCGGCGCCGTGGGATCGCCGGTGGGGAGCAGCCAGCTCTCCGACGATTGCTTGCTCCCGGAGTGGATGACGATCCACTCCTTGCTGCGGGTGGCGCCGATGCCGACGTAGAAGCGTTCGTCGTGCTCGACGAAGACCTCGACGTCGGATGCCTGCGGGGTGCCGAGCCGGTGGCGCATCACCCTGTACGGGCGCTCCTGTTCGTCGGCCTCGACGTAGAAGAGGTACGTGCCGTCGATCGACCAGGCGACTCCGGCCCACGTGGTGTCGTGGAGCTCGTCGTCGAGCTCGAGTCGGTGCGCGGCGTCGCGCACACGCAGCGTGTAGTGCTCGTCGCCGTTGGTGTCGGCCGACCACGCCAGCAGCGTGTGGTCGGGGCTGATCTCGAACGCGCCGAGGTCGAAGAACTCGTGCCCGGCGGCTTCGACGTTCTGGTCGAGGAGCAGCTCGTCGCTCGCCGTCGCCGCCGAGCGGCCGCGGCAATGGATCGGGATACGACAGCCCCTCCTCGGTGCGGGCGACGTACCACCAGTCGTCGACGGCGACCGGCGCCGAGGTGTCGGTCTCCTGGACGCGTGACTTGATCTCCTCGAACAGCTCGTCGATCAACTCGGGTTGCTCGGCGAACCAGTCCGCGGTGTAGGCGTTCTCGGCTTCGAGGTAGGCGACCGTGTCGGGGTCGTCGCGGTCGGCGAGCCACTGGTACTGGTCGGCCACGTCGCCGGTGGGTCGGACGTGGACGTGTGGGACCTGCTTGGCACGGGGTTCGAGCACGCCGCAAGGGTACGGGGGGCCAGCCCGCGATATCGTGCCTCTCGCCATGCGCGTGTGGATCGACCAGGACCTGTGCACCGGCGACGGGCTGTGCGTCGACCATTGTCCCGACGTGTTCGTGCAACTCGAGGACGGGATCGCCTACGTCGCCGAGGGCGGCGAGGTGCTCAACGATCCCGGCAGCTCCGGCAGCCTGGCGTGGGTCCCGCCGCGACATCACGCGGCGGTCGTGCAGGCCGCCGAGGTGTGTCCCGGCGAGTGCATCTTCATCGAGCTCGACCTTCCGGCGATCGCACCGGTCGCCGACGAAGCCGCTGCCTGATCAGCCGGCAGTGAGCGTTCCGATACGTTCGTTGTGTCGGCTGGCGAACAGAGTGCAATCCGGTTGTCAGCGAGAATGATCATCAGCAAATCGCAACAGCGAGCAGCACGAACCCGAGGAGCAGCCATGACGAGGACTTTCCGATCAAGCACATCGAAGACGCCGACGAGGTCAATCGCAACATCGACGAGCAGACCAGCGGTCATGTCCGGAAGGCGCTCGACGATGCCGATGCGGCGAAGCGCAAGCTCGACGATGCCGACGAGTCGACCGAGGGCCACAAGCGCCACGGGCTCGACGATGCCGACGAGCGAGTCGAGAGCCGACGGGTCGACCGAGGTCGACGAGCGGAACGGCTCAGTGATCGGGCAACCGACGGAGGTCTGGGGCCGGTGGGCGGACCGGCCCCGAGCTCGCGTCCTGGGTAACGTGCACCGATGGATCGGACAGAGCTGCTCGATAGACTGGCGGAACTGACGGTCGATCTCGCGCCGTCACCGCTCGCCGAGTCGGCGATCGCTCCAGTTGACGAGCGTGTGCGCGGCGGTGGGTGCCGTGTTCGGCGCTCGCGGCAGTGTCGGTCGCAATCGTCGAACCGGACGGCGCTTCGCTACGTCGCCGCGTCCGGCGTCGGCGCCGACGACGATCGTCGGTGAGCTGCCTGCCGATCGAACGCGGCCTGGCCGGCTACGTCGCCGATCACGGGCCAGGCGCTCGCCGATCGACCGCCCCGCCGACGATCCGCGCTTCGCCCGCGACGTGCAGAGCGCACCGGACTGATCCCGGCCTCGATGCTGCTCGTGCCGATCGTGACGACGCGCGGCGACGTGATCGGGGTGCTTTCGGTGCTCGATCGCGCGTCGGTACCGCCGACGCGCTGGACGATGGCGAACGGCGTTCGCCGAACAGGCTGGCCACGCTGTGCTCCCGCGCGCTCCGCTCGGACGGCCGATCAGGCGACGGTGCTGCTCGTCGCCATCGCCGACGCCGTGCGGCAGCGGAGACCCCGAGCTCGGCGACGCACTTCGCGACGCGCTGTCGCCGATCTACCTGAGGGCGACGACGAGATCGCCGACCGCCGCCGCCACACTGCAGCGGCTACGAGCGACCGACCCAGAAACCCGCCGCTCGGGCGGTGGCATTGATCGGCGAGGTGGTCGAACTGGCGACGAAGAAGCGGCGGCGATGACCGACATCCGTGCCGGCGTGGGCCGACCCGTTCTTCGACGAGACTCGGAGCGGCGCCGCATCTTCGAGCTCCCGGCATGAACCGACCCGGCGTGGGCGTACGGAGACGGATCGGGACGCGGCGTCAGGGTCGCCGTCGTCGATTCCGGGATCGAACACGGCCATCCGATGGTTGGTGACGTCGAGCCGATTCGTCGCCGTCCACCGTGACGACGCGAGCAACCCGACGGCGTCACGCTTCGTGACGAGGGTCAGCACGCAGATGTGCACGGCCACGGCACGGCCTGCGCCGGCATCATCCGATCGCTGGCGCCGGAGGTCGAGTTCGTGAGCGTGCAGGTGCTCGGTGCCAATATGCGCGCCAACACGCTCGCCTTCGCCCACGCCGTCAACTGGTGTATCGAGCATGCGCGTCAACATCGTCAATCTCAGCCTCTCGACCACCAACGACGACTTCGCCGAGACCTTCTGGGATCTCGTCGACGAGGCCACACGTGCTCGAGTGATGCTCGTCTGCGCCATGAACAACGAGCGCAAGCGCACGATCCCGAGCGAGTTCTCCGGTGTGTTCTCGGTGGCTTGCGCGCCGGGCACCGACCGCGAGCGCGTGTGGTGCAATCCCGACGGGCCGGCCGAATGGGGGGCGGCGGGCATCGACGTCGAGGTGCCATGGACGGGTGGAGGCAGCATCGTCGCCTCCGGCAACAGCTTCGCCGCCCCGATCGTCGCCGGGCACCTCGCCCGGATCGTCGGCGCCCACCCTGGGATCACGTGCTGGCAGGCGCGGACGGTGCTCGCCGCGGTCGCCGCCAACGCTGCCGGCCAGTCGTCACTTGGCGCGCCGGCGTAGCTCCGCCACATCGGCCACGATGATCCGGCCCCGGGCCAGACTCACGGTGCCGTCCGACTCGAGTTGCTTGAGCACGCGGTTGGCGGTTGGCCGTGTGGTCCCGGCCATCGACGCCAGGTCGTCCTGTCGCACCAGGAGCTCGGCCTCGTTGCGTTCACCGGCGTAGACCTCGGCGATGTCGGCCAGCCGGCGCATCACGCGTTGGTCGGCACCCATGTACAGGGCGTCGAGCAGTTGCTCGGTCAGCCGCCGCACCTGCCCGGCGAGCATCTGCGTGAGGAACCGCTCGACCGAGGGCGACGCCGCGCGCAGCGCCTCGAAGTCGCGCCGGTGCAACGTCCGCGTCTCGACCGGGTCGAGCGCGACCGCACTCGCCGTGCGAACCGATCGATCGTCGAGCAGTGCCTGCTCGCCGAACGTTGCGCCGGGCCCGAGCACGGTGAGCGTGACCACGTCGCCGGATCGAGTCGAGACGCGAATCGCGACGTGGCCCTTGTCGACCACGTGCAGGGTGTCGCCGGGGTCTCCGGCGTGGAACAGTGTGTCGTTCTTGCGGAAGGTGCGCCGCGCCATCGTCGCCAGCAACGCGCGACGGTCGTCGGCGTCGAGTTGGTCGAGCAGCCCGCTGCGCATCCGGCCGAGCCTACGTGAGTGGTCCCGGCGGCGATCGACCCGCGATCTGTGCCGGAGCGCACACAGCCGGTGTCACCCGACCGATGGTGGCGGGCGTCCAGTGGGGCAAGACTCGAGGTGACCGAGCAGTGGCGAGGAGACGAGTGGGACAGTGATGGCGATCTCCACCTGGTCCGCTCCCGACATCCGATCACGGGCGCGATGAGCACAGGGACGTTCGGGTCGGCGTGGAGCCATCGCCCTTGGCGCAGGTTCCTCGGCGCCACCGTGCTGTCGCATACAGGCGACTTCCTGTACTCGGTGGCGCTCGTCGTCTACGTGATCGAGGAGACCGGTTCGGCGGGCTGGATCGCGGCGGCGGTGATCGGTCGGATGGCCACCTACACCGTGCTCGGTCCGGTGGGCGGGGTGATCGCCGACCGCTTCGACCGCCGCCGGCTGATGGTCGTGCTCGACGCCTCGCGGGCGGTGTCGATGACGGCGATCGCGATCGGGATCGTCGTCGGCGTGCCGCCGTTGGTGGTGCTTGTGCTCGTGATCGTCTGCGCCGCGCTCGACGACGCCCTACCGTCCGGCGGCGGTGGCGGCGACTCCGCTGCTGGTGGGCGAGGACGACCTCGCCGCCGCCAACGCCACCGAGGCCAGCCTCGCCCAGGTGGCGTGGTTCGTCGGCCCGGCACTCGGCGCAGCGGTCGTGGCCATCTTCGACCCCGCCACTGGCGTTCCTGGTCAACGGCGCCACGTTCGCCGTGTCGGCGCTGCTGGTGGCCGGGCATCGGCGACGTCGGTGGCGGCGCTCGCAGGCGGGCCGACACCGGCGACGATGACGTGCGAGGCGAGCATCACCGCGCCAGTTGCTCGAGGGTGTGCACGTCGTGCGTCACGTCAGCGGGCTGTGCGTCGTTGACGTGGATGCTGGCGGCCGTCATGTTCGCCTACGGCGTGGAACAGGTCGTGCAGGTGCTCGTCGTGCGCGATCGCCTCGGGCTCGGACGCCGGGGCGGTGGGGGTGCTCAACGCCTGCGTCGGAGTCGGCGGGATCCTGGCGATTCCGTTCTCGGCCCGGCATGGCGCGCGGAGCGGGGGCCGGTCAGCTGCTCGCCGTGTCGGGACTGTCTGATGGGCCTGCCGCTGGCGCTGCTGGCGGTGACGTCGCAGGTGTGGGTCGCCGGCGGCGTTGATGGTGGTCGAAGGGGTCGGGAACATCATGCTCGACGTGCTGTTCGTCACGCTGTTGCAACGGGCGTGCGCCGAGGCGTCTGCTCGGCAGGGTCTACTCGCTCCAGGACAGCGCCGGCGCGATGGCGCAACTGGCGCGGCACGATCGCGGCGCCGCTGTTGGTGAGCGCGTGTCAGTCTCGAGCTCGCCCTGTGGGTCGGGCGGCGGCTCACTGGTCGTCGCCGTCGCTGGTGTTGCTCCCGCCGTTGCGGGCGACGTCGCTGCGCACCGAGGCCGAGCGCCGTGCGGCTGGCCCCGCTGGTCGACGAGCTCGCGCGCGCTGGGCATCTTCGGCGAGGCGTCGCAGGCCGGCGCTCGAGCGGATCGCCCGCAGCGCCGAGGCGACCGCGGTCGAGTCCGGCGAGGTGGTGTTCAGCGAGGGCGATCCGTCCGGCCGACCTCTACGTGGTGCAGGCAGCGGCACCGTCGTCGGTCTCGACGCGAAGCCGACGGCGAGATCCGCCGACTCGGGCCCGGCGACTGGTTCGGCGAGATCGGGCTGCTGCGCAGGATCGGTCGCACGGCGACGATCACGGCGGCCGAGACGGCCGAGCTGCTGGCGATTCCGGGGACCGTGTTCCTCGACGCCGTCAGGACCCAGGAGCGCGTGCCCGATCCGCTGGCGGCGACGCTCACGACCCGCCTCGCGCGCACCCATCCTGACCTGGCCGAAGACCCGCCTGACACGAGCGCCGGACCGGTTGCGGCAGGTTTCGGTTGATGCACAGTGGGGGATTGTTACTATGGCGGTAGTGGAAATCCCCCAAGCCACACGCTGGAGCTGACATGGTCACGTTCGATCTCGATCTGTCCAAGTACGACCTCGGTTGGAGCGACGAGGTCGAGTACGCCTTCGCCCCGGAGAAGGGCATCAATCCGGGCGTCGTCGAGCAGATCTCGTGGTGGAAGGGCGAGCCGCGCTGGATGACCCAGATGCGCCAGCGCTCGCTCAAGCTGTTCGAGCGCAAGCCGATGGCCGAGTGGTTCGCCGTCAACATGCCCGACATCGACTTCCAGGACATCTACTACTACCTGCGCCCGAAGGGCGAGCAGGTCGACGAGTGGGATCAGCTCCCCGAAGAGATGATGCGCACCTACGAGAAGCTCGGCATCCCCGAAGCCGAGCGCCAGTATCTCGCCGGCGTCACCGCCCAGTACGAGAGCGAAGTCGTCTACCACAAGAACCGCGAAGACCTCGAGCGAGCAGGGGATCCTGTTCTGCGACATGGACACCGCCCTCCGCGAGTACCCCGCATCTGGTCAAGCAGTACTTCGGCACGGTCATCCCGCCCGGCGACAACAAGTTCGCGGCGCTCAACACCTCGGTGTGGTCGGGCGGCATCGTTCATCTACATCCCGCCCGGCGTCAACTGCGAGATGCCGCTCCAGGCCTACTTCCGCATCAACTCCGAGAACGCCGGGCAGTTCGAGCGCACGCTGATCATCGCCGACGAGGGCTCCCAGGTGCACTACATCGAGGGCTGCTCGGCGCCGGTGTACACCAGCGACTCGCTGCACTCGGCGGTGGTCGAGATCATCGTCAAGCCGCACGCCCGGGTCACGTACACGACGATCCAGAACTGGTCGCCGAACGTCTACAACCTGGTCACCAAGCGGGCCCGGGTCGAGGCCTACGGCCACATGGAGTGGATCGACGGCAACATCGGCTCGAAGCTCACCATGAAGTACCCGTCGGTGTACCTCGTCGGCGAGGGCGCCACGGGCGAGGTGCTCTCGGTCGCCTACGCCGGCAAGGGCCAGCATCAGGACGCCGGCGCCAAGATGGTGCACGCCGCTCCCAACACGACGCTCGAAGATCGTCTCGAAGTCGATCAGCAAGGACGGCGGCATGACGACCTACCGCGGGCTCGGTGCGCGTCGACGAGGGCGCCCACGGCTGCAAGAGCCACGTGCAGTGCGACGCGCTGATCCTCGACGAGGACTCGGTGTCGAAGACGCTGCCGTACATGGAGGTCGGCGAGCGCGACGCCCAGATCGGCCACGAGGCCACGGTGTCGAAGATCGCCGACGAGCAGATCTTCTACCTGATGAGCCGCGGGCTGTCCGAGGAGCAGGCGATGGGCATGGTCGTCAACGGCTTCATCGAGCCGATCACGCGCACGCTGCCGATGGAGTACGCCGTCGAGTGGAGCCGGCTGATCGAGCTCCAGATGGAAGGCTCGGTCGGCTGACCGGCAATTCCCCAGCTGGTGTGCTGAAGTTTCGGCGGGCAGACACCACTCACCGATGTTTCGAGCGACCGACGACGAGGGGATACTCACGCCCATGCCAACCCATGGAACGGAGGGTGGCGCCGATCGGCGTGCCCGTGCCGGCGTACTGACCGCGGTGCTGTCGACGGTCGTCGCCTCGTTGTTCGTCACCGTCGCCGCCTCGCAACCGGCGGCCGCCGCACCCAGCTCGCCGTCGCGGTTCGTGCCGGTCGCGCCGTGCCGCTTGCTCGACACACGCCTCAGCGGCGGACCGGTCGCGGCCGGTGGCACGGTCGACGTCGCGGTCGTCGTCCGATGCGTGCGATGTCCCGTCGGGCGCCGACGCCGCCGCGCTGACGATCACCGCCGACGACCCGGCGGCGCCGGGCTTCGTGACCGGCTGGCCGACCGGATCGACCAGGCCCGAGGCCTCGGTGCTCAACTACCGCGCCGGCGAGACCGTGGCCAACTCCCAGCTGCTGCAGATCGGCACCGGCGGCAGGGTCTCGCTGTTCACGCTGGCCGCCAGCGACCTCGTCGTCGACGTCACGGGCTACTTCGTGCCGGCCGTCGGGCGCGGTCGCGTCCGGCCGGTTCGTGCCGGTCGCGACCCACCGGCTGATCGACACGCGTCACCACGGGTCGGCCGGCGGCCGGCACCGCCGTGCGGGTCGACCCCGACGTGCCTGCCGGAGGTCGACGGTCGCGCGGTCGCGGTCAACATCACGACCACCGCAGTCGCTCGGCGCCGGGCTTCTTCACCGCGTACGCCGGCCGGACAGCCGCGTCCCGATCGCATCGGTGCTCAACACCGACCGCGCCAACCAGACCCGGGCGGCGGCGGCGATCGTGCCGATCAGCGCCCAAGGCTTCGACGTGTACACGCTCGCGCGGCGACCACGTGATCGTCGACATCGCCGGGTACTTCACCGGTGCCTCGGCGAGCTCGTCGACCGCGGGCCGGTTCGTCGCCGACATCCCGATCCGCCTGGTCGACACCCGCCAGCCGGCTGGTGCCGGCGGCGGGCCGCGGCTGTGGGACGGCGGCGCGCGCGAGTTCGCGGTGACGCCGATCACCGGCGGGCCGGTGGCGGCGGTCGCGGCCAACGTCACGATGACCCAGACCGAGGATCCGGGTTACGTCACGGCCGGCCCGGCCGCGGGTCACCGCGACACTCGACGTCGAGCGTCAACGCCGACGCCGCCCAGCGCACCGTCGCCAACGCGGCGATCGTCGAGGTGTCGACAGCCGGCATCCAGTTCACGACGCTCGAAGCGACCCACCTCGTGGTCGACATCACCGGATGGTTCACCGGCGATCCCGTCGCCACGTCGGCGGGCTGCCCCGGCGAACGTGCCACCGCCCGACCGCAAGGTGACGATCATCAGCGACTCGGCGATGGCCGGCGTGCGCTGGAACGGCGCCCTCGACGGTCTGCAGGGCATGATCGCCGACGACCGCATGGAGTCGTGCCGGCGACTGGTGCAGGCGTCGTGCCGCGGGCGCGAGGGCTACGCCCCGCGCAACGTGGTGCAGCGAGATCAACGTCGCTGCCGGCGGTCGGCCCCGAGGACATCCTGGTGATCGCCACCGGCTACGACGATTGGTAGCCGCGGTTCGGGTCCGACTTCGACATCGTGATGGCGGCCGCCCGCGCCAAGGGCTTCCACCACATCGTGTGGGTGACGTTCCGGTCCGACGTCCCGTACGGCCTCGGCAGCTTCTACGCCAACATGAACGCCGTGCTGTGGCCGAAGCTCGCCTCGGGTGAATACCCCGAGGTGCGGCTGTGGGATCTCGAGGCCTACACGGTCAACGTCGACCGGTGGTTCACCAGCGACGGCATCCACCAGCGCCCGACTCGGATCGTGGGGCATCGCCGACTGGCTGTCGCGCCACGTGCGGGCCTTCGACGACCGGCCGTGCGCCCAGCCGATGAGCCCGGGCAGGCGCCCGCCGATCCGTGCCCCAACCCCGACCTGCAGCCGGCCGTCGCCGGCATCCCGGACATCGCCGGCCTGTACGGGGTCTGACGCGTGCTCTCCGAGCGGCATCGCTCGGTAATCTGTCGAGCATGCCGATGCGGACGGAGTGCAAGCACTTCGAGAGCCGCACGTACCCCAACGGCGACACCGTCCGGAAGTGCAACCTCGACCTGGCACCCGACGTGCCCCGTGGCGCTGCCCCGAGCACTGCCCCCGCTACGAGCGCCGGCTCGCCGACGCGGCCTGGACCTACGGCTCGCTGACCACGCCGCCCACCCCGCCGAGCCGCCCGGCCTCGACGACGGCTCGGCGGCGGCGCTGCTCGACGAGGCCGAGGAGATCCTCAACTCGGCCGGCGCCCGGATCCGGGCCGAGGTCGACTCGAACAGCGTCCGGCACGCCGCGGCCTCAAGCGCCTGTTCAGACGCCGCGCACGGCTGGTTGGGTCGGCAAGCGCTCGTGCTCCGACTCGCCGTCGCCGCTGCACTCGACGCTCACCCGCCTGGCCAGGTGCACGCCGTCACGCTCGTCGGGATTTGCACTGTCTCGGTAGTAGAATTCCTGGTCGATGCCTGCTCTCGACCAGCAGTGGCGCACTGCCGAGCTGCCCACCACCGACGAGGAGATCTGGCGCTACAGCCGGATCGGCGAGCTCGACCTCGACGCCTTCCGACCGGTCGATCACGTCGCCGGTCGTCGACGGACCGACCGACGTCGTCACGATCGGCGGCGACACGGTCGACCTCTTCCCCGACGAAACGCCCGACCTGTTCGCCGAGATCAACCGCGACCCTGGCGATCGCAGATCCGGGTCGTCGTGCCCGCCGGTCGTGGTCGTCGAGCAGCCGATCGTCATCACCCACACGGTCGCCGCCGACGGCGCACTGGTCGCCCCGCGGCTGGTGATCGAGGCCGGTCGCGACTGCCCAGGTCACGGTGATCGAGCGCTTCGTCTCGCAGTCCGACGGTCCTGCCCTCGTGCTGCCCGTGCTGCAGATCCGCGCCGACCAGGCCGCCCGTGTGCAATACCTCGCCGTCAACGAGCTCTCGGTCGACGCCTGGTCGATCGGCCACCAGCAGGCGTCCGGCGACCGCGACTCGTCGACGCTGCTGGCCACCGTCGCGCTCGGAGGCGACTACGCCCGGGTGCGCACCGAAGCGCGCCTCGTCGGGCCCGGCGGCTCGCACGCGTCAGGTGGCGCTGTACTTCGCCGGCGGCGAGCAGATGCACGACTTCCGCACGATCCAGGATCACGCCGCCCCGCACACCACCAGCGACCTGCTGTTCAAGGGCGCCGTGCAGGACCACTCCAAGAGCGTCTACACCGGCCTCATCCGAATCCGCGAGAACGCCAAGGGCACCGTTGCCTACCAGACCAATCGCAACCTGACCCTCAGCGAGGGAGCGTGGGCCGAGAGCGTGCCCAACCTCGACATCCTCACCAACGACGTCAAGTGCAGCCATGCCTCGACGGTCGGCCCGATCGACGAGGATCAGCGCTTCTACCTCGAGAGCCGCGGCGTCCGCCCCGAGATCGCCGAACGCCTGGTCGTGCTCGGGTTCTTCGACGAGGTGCTCGATCAGCTGCCGGCCGGCGCGCTCGCCGACGAGCTGCGCACCCGCGTCGCCGCCAAGCTCAACATCGGCGAGCGTGCACGCGTGACCGCTCGTGGGCGAGGCCGTGTGCGCCTTCGACGAGCTCGCACCGGGCTCGGCCCGCGAGGTTCGTGATCGGTGGGGTAGCGGTCGCCGTGGTGCGCATCGACGACGACGTGTACGCGATCGGCGACGTGTGCAGTCACGCCAACGTGTCGCTCTCGGAGGGCGAGGTGTGGTGCGACGAGAAGGAGCTCGAGTGCCCGAAGCACGGCAGCACGTTCAGTCTCCTCGACGGTGAGCCGGTCACGCTGCCGGCCACGCAGCCCGTGCCGGTGTTCGAGGCTGCGGTCGTCGACGGCCAGATCGTCGTCACGGTCGACGTCGAGGCTGCCGATGGAGGTCGACAGTGAGCACGCTCGAGATTCGCGGCCTTCGCGCTTCGGTCGGCGGCAAGGAGATCCTGCGCGGGATCGACCTCACGGTGTCGTCCGGGGAGGTGCACGCCGTGATGGGCCCGAACGGGGCCGGCAAGAGCACGCTCTCGGCGGTCGTGATGGGCAAGCCCGGCTACGACGTGATCGCCGGCACCGTCACGCTCGACGGCGAGGACGTGCTGGCGATGCCCGCCTGGCGGCGCGCCGCGGCCGGCCTCCACCTCGTGATGCAGTACCCGATCGAGGTGCCGGGCGTGACGCTCGACGACGTCCTCTCCGAGGCGCTGACGACGCGCGGGCGCGACACCGCCGACCTCGAGTCGGTGCTGCGCGCGGAGGCCGAACGAATCGGGTTCGAGGAGCGATTCCTGCACCGTCCGCTCAACGTCGACCTCTCCGGTGGCGAGAAGAAGCGCAACGAGACGCTCCAGCTCGCCGTGCTGCGGCCCAAGATCGCGATCCTCGACGAGCTCGACTCCGGTCTCGACATCGACGCCCTGCGCGACTGCGCCCGACGCGTCGAGGCGATGAGCAACGACTCGATCGACGGCGAGGAGCCGCTCGGCGTGCTGGCGATCACGCACTACAGCCGGCTGCTCACCGAGCTGCGCGCCGACCACGTGCACATCCTCGCCAAGGGGCGCATCGTCGCCTCCGGTGGAGCCGAGCTGGCCGACGTGCTCGAGACCGACGGGTACGCGGCGTTCGTCCCCGCCGAGGAACTCGCCCAACCGGCGCCTGCGGCGCGGCCCGGCAGCCTCGACGAGCTGTTTCCCTCTGACCCTCGAGGGTGCCAAGATCGGACGATGGCCGATCTGATCGACGAGCTGCAAGGGTTGGCTCGACGCCAACTGGGACGCCGACATGACGGTCGGCGAGTGGTGGGAGCGGCTGGGGATGTCGGGCTGGTCGGCGCCGTCGTTGCCCTCCAACGCCTACGGCCGCGGCCGTTTCCCGCAACGACGCCGTGCGTGTCGCCGAGACGATCGCCGAGCACGGCGCGCTGGCGGCGCCGGGTGGCCTCGGCCTGCTCCTGGCGGCTCCGACGATCGCCACCCACGGCACGCAGGAACAGATCGATCACTACGTCGCCGACATCGTCACCGGTCGCGCGGCGTGGTGCCAGCTGTTCAGTGAGCCGGTCGCCGGGAGCGACCTGGCCGGGCTGCAGACGCGTGCCGTGCAGGACGGTGACGAATGGATCGTCAACGGCCAGAAGGTGTGGACGTCGTCGGGGCATGTCGCCGATCTCGGGATGCTGATCGCCCGCACCGACTCGGAGGTGCCGAAGCATCAGGGGATCACCTACTTCGCACTCGACATGCACCAGCCGGGCATCGAGGTCAGGCCGCTGCGTGAGATGACCGGCCGGGCGCTGTTCAACGAGGTGTTCATGACCGACGCACGGGTCGCCGACGGCGCCATGATCGGCGACCGCAACAACGGTTGGGCGGTCGCCAACACGACGCTCGCCTTCGAACGCGCCGGCCTCGGGTCGGGTGCCGGCCACGCCGCCGCCAGCGCGGCGATACCCGGCACCGTGGCAGGGCACCTGCCGATGCGCGCCGGCGACTTCGTCGCCAGCCGGCGCGGCGTTGGCGGCGGGGCGCAGTTCCGCGGCGCCGGCCGGATGCTGATCGAGCTCGCCAAGTCGAACGGGTCGGTCACCGACCCGACGATCCGCCAGGACCTGATGCGGCTGCACACGATCCAGGAGATCGGGCGCATGAACACGTTGCGGTTGAAGGCCGAGAAGGCGCGTGGCGGCGACATCCCGGGTTTCGGGAACATCGGCAAGCTCTCGATGAGCGCCATGGTGCGGCTGCAGCGCGACGTCGGCCTGCGGATCATCGGCGCCGACGGGATGCTGCACGCCTACCAGGGCAGGCCCGCCAACCGCTGTCCCACGCGTTCGTCACCGAGATGGCGCTGTTCGCCCAGGCGCCACCGATCTACGGCGGCACCGATCAGGTGCAGCGCAACATCATCGGCGAGCGTGTGCTCGGCCTCCCCAAGGAGCCGAGCAACGACCGCACGGTGCCGTTCAGCCAGCTCCCCAAGAACGCCTGAGAGGCCGATCGGGCGGGTTCGGTCACATCGCCATCAGGCGGGCGATGCGCTCCTCGGTGCTGGGGTGGGTGCTGAACATGCGCGCCATGCCGCTGCTGCTCGACCGGGCCTCGGCGAGCGGGTTGTGGATGTAGGCGGAGGCCTGCGCCGGCTGGACCGCCATCGGGCGCTGGGTGGCGATGGTGTCGATCCGGCGCAGCGCCGACGCCAGCGACTGACCGGTGCCGAGCAGCTCCGCGGCTCCGCGGTCGGCCTCGAACTCGCGGGAGCGGGACACGGCCATCTGGATCAGCGAGGCGGCGATCGGCGCAAGGATCGCCACGCCGAGCATGACCAGCGGATTGGAGTCGCGACGGTCGCGGTCGCGGCCGCCGAACATCGAGGAGTACATCGCCATCTGGGCCATGAACGAGATCGCCGTGGCGATCGCCGCCGCCACCGAGCCGATCAGGATGTCGCGGTGCTTGACGTGCATCAGCTCGTGCGCCATCACGCCTTCGATCTCGTCGGCGGGCAGCGTCTGGAGCAAGCCCTGGGTGGCACACACGACGGCGTGCTTCGGGCCGCGGCCGGTGGCGAAGGCGTTGGGTTGGTCGGCGGGCGAGATCGCGACCGTCGGCATCGGCAGGTCGGCCCGCTCGGCGAGACGGCGGATCATGGCGTGGAACTCGGGCGCCGTCGGCCTCGGTGATGACGCGTGCCTTGGCCGACCTGAGTGCCAGCTTGTCGCTGAACCAGTACGACCCGCCCACCATGACGAGTGCGATCAGGAGGCCGATCACCAGCGACGCGGTGCTGCCGCCGCCCAGGATGCCGGCTACTGCGACGATCAGCCCGCCGAGCCCGGCGAGCAGGACGGTGGTCTTCATCGTGTTCTTGAACATCGTGCGATTCAGGCTATCGACGCCAGATTCGCAGTCGGCAAGATCGCGCGGGCGGGGGTCGCGCGATACGGTCCTCGGCCGTGAGTGAATCCAACGGCGGCGCCGTCCATCGCAACGTCCAGCGTGTCATCGATGCCGGCGTCGAGCTCGGGCTGAGGGTCGAGCCGCATCGGTTTCCGGAGGGCGCCAAGACCGCCGTCGATGCTGCCAACGCGATCGGTTGCGACGTCGCCCAGATCGTGAAGAGCCTGATCTTCGCCGTCGACGGTGAGGTCGTGCTGGCCTATGTCAGCGGCGTCAACCAGCTCGACGAGCACAAGTTGGCGGCGGCGGCCGGCGGGATCAAGTGCCAACGCGTCGACGCCGACCTGGTGCGCGAGAAGACCGGCTTCCCGATCGGTGGTGTGCCGCCGATCGGGCACGCCACCCCGCTGCGGGTGTTCATCGACCCCGACCTGTTGCAGCACGACGAGGTGTGGGCCGCCGCCGGCACATGGCACGACGTGTTCCCGCTGTCGCCGGCCGACCTCGAGCGGGTCAGCGGCGGCACCGTGGTCGACCTCAAGCGGGACGCCACGGCATGACCGACGCCGGCGGCTCCACGTGGCAGCCCGAGCTCGACGAGCTCCGGCGCCGTGAAGCGCTGGCGGAACAACTCGGCGGCCCCGACAAGGTCGCTCGTCAGCACGAGTTCGGCAAGCTCACGGTCCGCCAGCGGATCGAGGAGATCGTCGACGAGGGCACGTTCTGGGAGATCGGCAAGACCGCCGGCGTGGCACGCTACGACGATCACGGGGCGTTGATCGAGTTCACGCCGTCCAACTTCGTGTACGGGCTGGCCGAGCTCGACGGGCGACCGGCGGTCGTGTCGGGTGACGACTTCACCGTGCGCGGTGGTTCGAACGATGCGTCGATCTCGGCCAAGCGGGAAGCCGCCGAGTCCCTCTCGCTCGAGCTGCGCCTGCCGCACGTGAGGTTGCTCGACGGCATGTCCGGCGGAGGGTCGGTCAAGACGATCGAGCAGGCCGGCCGCACCTACATCCCCGAGTTGCCCGGATGGCACACCGTGATCGACCACCTCAACGTGGCCCCGTCGGTCTCGCTCGTGCTCGGGTCGGTCGCCGGGTTCGGGGCCGCCCGCGCCACCACCGCCCACTACTCGGTGATCGTGCGCGGCACGGCACAGATGATGATCGCCGGCCCGGCGCTGGTCGAGCAGGCCGGGCTCGGCAGCGTCTCCAAGGAGGAGCTCGGGCACGCCGACATCCATTCCACCAACGGCGCCGTCGACGATGCCGTCGACTCCGAGATGGAGGCCTTCGATCGCGCCCTCGACTTCCTGTCGTACCTGCCGTCGAGCATCGACGAGCTGCCACCCGTCGAGCCGACCGCCGACGTTCCCGGACGCCGCGAGCAGTGGCTCGCCGACGCCGTGCCGCGCAACCCGCGCAGTCGTACGACATGCGCCAGATCATGGCGGCCGTGGTCGACCAGGCCAGCCTGTTCGAGATCGGCCGCACTTGGGGAACGTCGATCATCGGCGGCTTCGCCCGGCTCGATGGGATACCGGTGGCGGTGTACGGCGAGAACCCGATGATGCTCGGCGGCGGATGGACCGCCGACTCGTGTCGCAAGCTGATCCGCTTGATCGACATCGCCTCGCTGTTCAAGCTGCCGATCGTGCACTTCGAGGACTGCCCGGGGTTCCTGATCGGCGATCGAGGCGGAGCGCACGTGCACGGTGCGGTACGGCAGTGAGGTGCTGGTGGCGCTGCGCCAGGCGCAGGTGCCGTACTGCACGGTCGTGATCCGCAAGGCGTTCGGCATCGCCGGCGCCTCCAACCGCAAGCCGGGCAGCGAGTCGATGCGGTTGGCCTGGCCGTCAGGCGATTGGGGCTCGCTGCCACTCGAGGGTGGGCTCGAGGTCGCGTACAAGGCCGATCTGGCGGCGAGCGACGAGCCGGAGGCGCTCAAGGTGGAGATCACGGAACGACTCAACCGGCTCCGGTCACCGCACCGGTCGGCCGAGTTCTACGAGATCGAGCAGATCATCGACCCGCGCGACACGCGTCCGGTGCTGTGCGACTGGGTGCGGTTGGCGCACCGCACGCTGGCCCCGTCGTCACCGTCGTGGGGCTTCCGGCCGTGAGCGACGATGTCGAACATCGCTGGCTGACGGCGCTGCCCAAGGTCGAGCTGCACTGCCACCTCGAGGGCTCGATGTCGGTCGCCACGGTGCGCGCCCTGACCGAGCGGCACGGCGCCGATCCCACCCCGATCTGGCCGGACGGCTTTCCCGAGGCGTTCTCGTTCGACGGGTTCCCGTCGTTCGCGGCGCAGTTCTTCTACGGGCTGGAGTTGCTGCGCACCGGCGACGACCTGGCCACGATCACCGACGACCTGGCGGCCACGCTGGCAGCGCAGAACGTGCGCTACGCCGAGCTGACGACGACGGCGTTCACCCACTTCATGGAACGGCCGCGACCGGCCGGGGATGTCGTGGGGCGAGTACCGCGACGGGCTCGACGAGGGCCGGCGGCGGGCCGCCGCTCGCGGCGTCGAGATCGGATGGGTGATCGACATCCCACGCGACCTCGAGATGCCCGATCAGACGGTGACGATCGAGTACCTCGAGAGCGCTTTCACGCCGGCGGGGCTGGTCGCGATCGGGCTCGGCGGGTACGAGGTCGGCTTTCCGGCGGCGCCCTACGCGCCGCACTTCGAGCGGGCGCGCGCGATCGGCCTGCCGTCGGTCCCGCATGCCGGCGAGACCGAGGGAGCCGACAGCGTGCGCCAGGCGGTCGAGCTGCTCGGTGCCGTACGGATCGGTCATGGCGTGCGCTGCCTGGAGGACGGCCGCCTGGTCGACTCGATCATCGAGCGCGGGATCATGCTCGAGGTCTGCCCCACCAGCAACGTGCTGCTGCGGGTCGTCGACTCGATCGACGATCACCCGTTGCCTGCGCTGCGCGCGGCGGGCGTGCGGGTGTGCCTCAACACCGACGACCCGGGCTGGTTCGCCACCGACCTGGTCACGGAACTGGCGATCGCCACCGAGCATCTCGGCGTGACGCGAGACGATCACCGGGCGATGCAGCTCGACGCCGTCGCGGCATCGTTCATGCCGGAATCGACTCGTCGCCAACTGTCCGGAGCGATCGCCGCATACGAGTGAGCCGTCACACGAGCGCGTCGGCGAACGGAGCCGCCATGTTGCCGACCGTGCCGGCCTCGCCGGCGATCAGCACGTACTCCTGATTGCGCGTGTGCGACACGGTGCCGACCTTCTCGCCGGCCGGGTTGTGGATGCCGATCTGGGCGCCGACGTAGCGGCGCGAGTCGAAGGCGAGGGCGACCACATCTCCGTGCACCGAGCACATCTCACGCAGCTCGTCGAGCGTGACCCATGCCTCGTCGTTGTACGACACGATCACGACGTCGGCATCGACCGCAGCGATCGTTCGGCGCAGCGCATCCGGCATCTCGCGCCGGCGATTGAACACGCTCTTGGTCGAATCGTCGCGGGCGTCGACCCGCTTGCATGCCACTCCGTAGTGCTCGGGCCGGTCCCACGCCACGATCGTCTCCCACACGTGGTAGTTGGTGAAGTACCTGTGCTGGTTGTAGGGCGGGTCGAGGTAGGCGAGGTCGACGTGACCGAGCCCGGCGGTGATCGTGGAAGCGTCGCCGAGCAACGCCGTCCCCGAGCCCGGCAGCAACTGCGGGACCTCGAGCCGCAGCGGCTTGTACGAACGCGGTGCCCACTGCTTGACGTACGCCATCTGCACCCCGGTGGTGGAGTCGACCCGATCGGCGGCGAGCAGCAGGCTCGTCAACAGGATCGGCTCGAGCGGGGTTCCGGCGTGGTCGATGGCGATCGCCTCGCGGATGGCGTCGATCCGCTCCCCGTTGTGCGGTTGGAAGAAGCGCGACTCGACACAGAACGTGTCGGTGACGTAGCCGGGCGAGCCGGGGACGGCATTGAGCTCGTCGATCGCCTGCTGGAGCTCGGACAGGTCGACCTGCCGTGCGTCGGTCTCGATCCAGGTGCGGGCGAACACGTGCGAGTAGCGGGCGCTGTCGACCGCGGTGACCTCGCCGCCGGCCGCCTTGAAGGCCTGTGCTACCCGCGTGGTGCCCGTGAACAGGTCGAGCGCGGTGCGCGCCCGCGAGCGCTGGAACAGCTCGGTCAGCGCCGGCACCAATCGCCGCTTCGATCCCAGGTACTTGATCACCGCACTGCCGAACGTCGCTCAGACGTCCTCGTCGGGCGGCGCCGGGCGCTCGGCGGTGAGGCTGGCGAAGATCTCGGGGTCGACGGCGATGAACGTCGCCGCGGCCCTGACGAGCGTCGTGCCCGCCTCGACGTCGGTGAGCTCGCCGCTCATCATCAGCTTGCGGCCGTCGACCTCGTCGAGCCGTACCCGGCACGCCAGCTCGCGGTGCAGCGGCGTCGGCGCCACGTACCGGATACGCAGTTCGCCGGTGAACGCCGGTTGCTGGATCACCCCGAGCAGGAACCCGAACACGTCGTCGAACAAGGCGGCCACGATCCCACCGTGCGACCTGCCCGGTGCGCCCTCGTGCGCCGCCCGCATCGTGAGCCGGGCCTCGATCTCGTCACCGTGACGATGCATGGCGAGGTCGAGCCCCCACGGCGACGAACGGCCGGAGATCGGGCGATCGTCGAAGGTGGCGACGAACGCACCCTGCGGGTACTCGACGGTGTCGTGTCGCGCCATCGGAAAGTCGGACACGCGAGCGAGGATCGGCGGGCCAGAGCTCGCCGGTGATCGACTCGAGCACGTCGGACAGGTGATCGACCTGCTCGATCGAGGCGTGGCGACCGACGAACGCGTGCCCGATGTCGCGGAATGCCCGGCCGGCACGGGCGCGGGCTTCGACGAGTGACGCCGCGTCGTGCGCCGCGCGCGTCAGGCATCTGCCGGCGAGTCGAGGGCTTGCGTGAGCGTGTTCCAGGCGAGTGTCGCGCACTTGATGCGCACCGGGAACTTGACCACGCCCTGGAGCGCCTCGAGGTCGCCGAGCGGGACGTCGAGGTCGTCGCCGTCGCCGTCGCTCTCGATCGACATCATGCCCTTGAACTTGCGCACCAGCGCCCGCACCTCGGCGACCGACTTGCCCTTGATCGCCTGGCTCATCATCGATGCCGACGACTGCGAGATCGAGCACCCTTGCCCGGTGACCTTGACGTCGCTGACGACGTCGACGCCGTTCTCGTCGGCGACGTCGAGGAACACGGTGATCTCGTCACCGCACAACGGGTTGTGGCCTTCGGCGTGGCGTGCAGGAGGGACCGGGAGCTCGCCTCGATTGCGCGGCGTTCGGTAGTGGTCGAGGATGATCTCGCGATAGAGGTCTTCGAGGCCCGGCATGTGCGTGTCTCCTGGTTTCGTCAGTCCGGATCCGAGTGGATTGGTCGCTTCGCTCCCATGGCTTCCACTCGGATCCTCCGTATCGATTGTCGGCTCGCCCGGTCGCCAGCGAAGATATCGCTGGCGCCGTCGAGTGCATCGGACAGGGCGTCGACGTCGGAGCGGTCGTTGTAGAGGTAGAGGCTGGCGCGGGCGGTGGCGTTGACGCCGAGGATCCGCATCAACGGCTTGGCGCAATGGTGCCCGGCGCGCACGCACACGTTGCGCTCGTCGAGCACCTGGCTGACGTCGTGGGGGTGGATGCCGCGGAAGGCGAAGCTCAACACGCCGCCCCGAACCTCGACGTTGTCGGGGCCGTGGATCGTGATGTCGTCGCCGTAGCGCTCGGTGAGGGTGTCGATCGCGTAGCGTGTGAGCTCCATCTCGTGGCGGCGCACCTCGGCCATGCCGATCGACTCGAGGTACTCGACGGCAGCTCCGAAACCGACCGCCTCGGTGATCGGGGGTGTGCCGGCCTCGAACTTGGCGGGAACCGGTGCACACGTGAAACCGTCGAGGCGCACGTCGGCGATCATGTTGCCGCCGCCGATGTAAGGCGGCATCGCGTCGAGCAGCTCGGCCCGGCCCCACAGTGCGCCGATGCCGGAAGGGCCGCACATCTTGTGGCTCGAGAAGGCGGCGAAGTCGGCGCCCCACGACTGGACGTCGGTCACGTTGTGGGGAACGAACTGGCAGGCATCGACGATCGCGAGCGCCCCGGCATCGTGGGCGGCGGCGCACAACTTGGCGACCGGAGGGAGGGTGCCGAGCACGTTGCTCATCGCCGTGAACGAGAACGCCGACACGCCGTCGAGCAAGCGGTCGAGATCGGTGAGGTCGAGCTGCCCGTCGTCGGTGAGGGGCACCCACCGCAGCTCGATCCCCTTGGTCTGGGCGAGCATGTGCCACGGCACGATGTTGGCGTGGTGCTCCATGTGGGTGAGCAGCACGACGTCCCCGTGGCGCAGGTTGGCGCCACCCCACGAGGAGGCGACGAGGTTGATCGCCTCGGTGGCGTTCTTGGTGAAGACGACCTCGTCGGCGTGCGGGGCATTGATCAGCCGGGCGACGGCGGCGCGCGCCCCTTCGTAGCGATCGGTCGCTTCGGCGGCGAGCCGGTAGGCGCTGCGGTTGATCGGGGCGTACGACGTGCGCTGGAACTGGTCCATCGCCTCGATCACCTGCTGCGGCTTCTGCGAGGTGTTGCCGGAGTCGAGGTAGACGATCGGTGCGCCGTCGATCTCGCGGCGCAGGATCGGGAAGTCGGCCCGAACGCTGCTCCAGTCGACGGCCATCGGAGCCTGCCCTCAGACTCCCGCTCGGAACGACTCGTATCCGTCGCGCTCGAGTCGCTCGACCAGCTCCATGCCACCGCTGTCGACGATTCGGCCACCGACCAGGATGTGCACGTGGTCGGGCAGGACCTCGTCGAGCAGGCGTTGGTAGTGGGTGATCATGACGACACCCATCGTGGGGCGTTCGGCCCGGACCTCACGGAGCCCGCGGGCGACGACGCGCAGGGCGTCGATGTCGAGGCCGGAGTCGGTCTCGTCGAGGATCGCCAGCTCGGGCTCGAGGATCGCCATCTGCATCACTTCGTTGCGCTTCTTCTCGCCGCCCGAGAATCCCTCGTTGAGGTAGCGGTCGACGAACGACGAATCGATGCCGAGCCGCTTCATCCACTCCATCGTGGCGAGGCGCAACTCGAGCACCGACAGGTCGACCCCTTTGCGGGCCGACAGTGCCTGGCGCAGGAACTGGATGACCGAGACGCCGGGGATCTCCTGCGGGTACTGGAAGGCGAGGAACATGCCGGCCTTGGCGCGCTCGTCGACCGGCCAGTCGGTCACATCGTCGCCACGGAACGTGATCGTGCCCGAGGTGACCTCGTACTCGGGCGAGCCCAGCAGGGTGTTCCCGAGCGTGCTCTTGCCGGAGCCGTTGGGCCCCATGATGGCGTGGATCTCGCCCTCGTTGACCACCAGGTCGAGACCCCGCAGGATCTCGTCGAGGGGAGCGCTGCCCTGCTCGGCGGTGGGGCGGGCGTGCAGCCCGTCGACCCTGAACAGCTCGGTCGGGGTGAGCACGGGCGACTCGCTCATGGGGCAATTGTACGCTCGGTCGCCGGGATTATCACTACCACCATAGGAGAAATCCCGTGACGCCGTCGGTGGTCGGCGGCCCCCTATCGTGACCACGATGGGCAGTGGCGACGGGACGCAGCGTGAGTCATCTGCGCTCGCCGACGCCGCCGCCGTGCTCGTGTCGGCGATCCTCCCCGGTCTGCCGACGCTCCGCCGTCGGCGTTGGCTCGGCATCGTGCTGCTCGTGCTCGGCGTCGTCGCCCCGCTCGTCTGGCTGATCGCGTGGGTCGCCTACGACCGCAGCTGGGTGGTGCTCGGGCTCGATCGGCAATTCCTCGCCCAGCTCGTGGCGACGCTGGCGGTCGTCGTGGTGACGCGGGTGGTCGCGATCGGTGAGGTGCTGATGGCCACGCGGACCCGGCCGGGCCGGCCACTGCGGCTCGGGATCGCCGGGGCCGTGTTGGTCGCGATCGTCTGGCCGTGCGCGGTCGGCGCCGACACAGCGGTCGACGCGAGAGCCGACATCGACCGGGCATTCGAGGACAATTCGAACGCACCGCTCTACGACGCGGCGGCCGAGCCCACGACGACTCCGGCGCCGACCACCACCACGACCATCGCCGAGCGTGAACCGGTCGACCCGGGCACCACCACCACGACGACACTCCACGTGACGCCGGCGATCCCGCGCGAGATCATCCCCACCCCGGAGCCCCGGAAGCCTGGCCGACCCGACTCGGGCGTCGATCCGTCGCAACTGTCCGAGGTCAGCACGATCCTGCTGATCGGCGGCGATGCAGGTCCCGGGCGATCGGGTCTGCGCACCGACTCGATGATCCTCGTGTCGGTCCACCGGCCGTCCGGGCGGGCGTCCCTGATCTCGGTGCCGCGCAACCTCGAGCACCTCCTGTTCCCGCCGGGTTCGGCGCTCGAACAGCGCCATCCCTACGGGTTCGACGACATCGCCAACGCCGTGTACCCGCGTGTGTCCTCCAACGACGCGCTCCGCGAGGCATATCGGGTCGACGACCTCCGGCCGGGGGCGGTGGCCATCGCCCAGGGCATCGGGTACTCACTGGACGTCACGATCGACGACTACGTGCTGATCGACATGCAGGGATTCCTCGAGGTCATCGACGCCCTCGGCGGCGTCACCGTCGACGTGCGCAAGGCGGTTCCCACCCCGGGCAACCCGCCGGGCGCCAAGCACCCGGTTCCACCGGTGATCGAGGCCGGGGTCCAGCACATGGACGGGACGCTGGCACTGGCGTACGTGCGCAGCCGCAAGGCCGACACCGACTACCACAGAGCGCGCCGCCAGCGTGACGTGCTCGCCGCCCTCGCCCGTCAGGTGTCGCTCGCCGACGCGCTCGCGGGCTACTCGACGGTGACGTCAGCGCTCGGCGACGCGCTGCGCACCTCGCTCACGACCGAGGAGTTCACCAACCTGCTGGCGCTGCTGGGTGGAGAGACGGCGATCGTCGAGTCGGTCGGGCTCGTCCCCCCACTCGTCAAGCCGAGCAACCCCGACTACGACGCGATGGCGAAGGTCGTCGGGCAGGTGCAGGTGGCGCTCGTCACAGGGCAACCGTCCGGGTACTGACCGACCTTCGTCGATCCGCCTCCGTAGGCTTGGACGACCCATGACGCAACACGACACAGCCGCGCTCGACCGCCTGCACCAGTTCGAGCGTCAGCACGACCACGGTCGCCCCGATCAACCCACCGGTTCGCCCGGTGCGCAATTGGCGGCCTCGATCGTGCTCCCCGGGCTGCCCACCATCCGGCGCGTGCCGCTGCTCGGGCTGTTGCTGTTCGTGGTCGGGGTGGCGACGCCGATCGTGCTCGGAGCATGGGTGTTCGCCAATCGCGACGACCTGGTCGGGATGGCACTCGATCCGCAGTTCCTCACGATCGTCACCGCAGTCGGGTGCGCGCTCGTGCTCACCCGCCTGTTCGCCGTCGCCGAAGTGGCCCACGCGTTTCGAAGGAGTCGCGGCATCGGGGGCCGCACGGCGGTGGCGACACTCGTCGTCGTCGCCCTGTCGGTGCCGGTGCTGTTCCTCGCTTTCCGCGCCAACGAGGCGCGATCGGCGGTGGCGAGCGTGTTCGGCAGCGGTGGGCCGTCGCTGTTCGTTCCCGACCGCTCGGTCGATCCCGGGGCGATCACCAATGTGCTCCTGCTCGGTGGCGACGCCGGTCCGGGACGGTGGGGGCTGCGCACCGACACGATGATCGTCGTCAGCATCCACGAGGCCACCGGTCGCACTGCGCTGATCTCGATCCCGCGCAACCTGCAACGCCTGCAGTTCCCGCCCGGCAGCCCGCTCGCCGCCGAGTACCCCGACGGGTTCGACGATCTCGCCAACGCTGTGTTCCCGCACGTCTCCAACAGCCCCGAGTTGATGGCCCACTACGGGGCGTCGGGTCGCCAGGGCGAAGCCGTGGCGTTGTCGGAGGCGATCGGCTACTCGCTCGACATCGAGATCGACGACTACGCGCTGGTCAACATGCAGGGCTTCGCCGAGGTGATCGACGCCGTCGGCGGCGTCACGCTCGAGCTCGGCGACACCGTTCCCCTCCCGCCCAGCCTCCCTGGCGAGCACCCGTTGCCGGCGTCGATCGGACCGGGCTTCGTCGAGATGGACGGGGCGATGGCGATCGCCTACGCCCGGTCGCGTTCGGCCGACTCCGACTATCAACGGATGGGCCGCCAACGTCAGTTGTTGGCCGCGCTCGGGTCGCAGGTGTCGGCCGGCGAGGCGGTGTCGGGCTTCGGCTCGGTGACCGGCGTGCTCGGCGACTCGATGCGCACCTCGTTGTCAGGTGGCGAGTTCAGCTCACTGCTCGACCGGCTCGGCGACAACGCCGCGATCGGTGAGTCGGTGGGGCTGGTCCCGCCCCTGGTCGAGCCGGGTTCCCCCGACTACGCCGAGATCCGCAGGATCGTCAACGCCGTCGAGCAGTACGTGCTCACGGGACAACCTTCCGGCTTCGCCGGCTGACGTCGCACGTCGAGCGCGGCGCCGGCGCGCACCATCGTCCACGGCAACGGCCGCGCCGAAACGGTGACGTCGAGGCGGGTGGCCACGAAGCGCTCGAACGCTCTCGACGACCAATGGTTGACGTGGCCCGGGGTGTTGCCGAGGTCCTTCACGTATCGGCCGCGGGCGACGTTGCCGACCCGCCAGATCGGCTCGCGCGGCACCGACAGCACAGCGGTGCCACGGCAGCACGCGGGCGATGTCGGCCAGGGCCCGCTCGGGCTCGGGGACGTGCTCGAGCACCTCCAACCCGACCACGAGGTCGATGCTGTTGTCGACGAACGGCATCCGGGTTGCGTCACCGAAGAACATCGGGACGTCGATCTCGTCCCACTCCTCGGCGAGGTTGGTGTCGGGCAGGTCGAGGCCGACGACGGTGGCGTTCGGGAAACGCTCGACGAGATGCTCGGTGATGCGACCCTCGCCGGCTCCGATCTCGACCACGATCTCGGGGTCGAGCCCGTCGAGCATCCGGCCGAGGGCATCGAAGAAGCCCGCCATCATCTTTCGTTCGATCGGGTTCTTCGAGGCGTACTTGTCGTAGTTGTTGCCCGACACGTTGCCCGGCTGGATGGCGTCCACGGGGCAGGACGGTAGCGGTCGGTGGGGCGTATGCTCACCCCGCAATGTCCGCAAGCCCGACCTCTGAGCGACGGCCGATCAAGCTCGTCATCCAGATCCCGTGCTTCAACGAGGAGGACACGCTGCCCGCGACCATCGCCGACCTGCCGCGCCAGGTCGACGGGGTCGACATCGTCGAGTGGCTGGTGATCGACGACGGCAGTGCCGACCGAACGTCCGAGGTGGCACGCGAGCTGGGCGTCGACCACGTCGTGCGCCACAGCCGCAACAAGGGGCTGGCGGCGGCTTTCATGACCGGCCTCGACGCCGCACTCGGGGTCGGTGCCGACGTGATCGTCAACACCGACGCCGACAACCAGTACGTCGCGGCGTGCATCCCCGATCTGATCCGACCGGTGCTCGACGAGGGGGCCGACCTGGTGGTGGGGGAGCGGCCGATCGAGGAGATCTCCGAGTTCTCGGGACTGAAGAAGCGGCTGCAGCGTCTCGGCTCGTGGGTGGTTCGCCGCTTCTCGGGCACGACGGTTCGCGACGCGGCCAGCGGGTTCCGGGCGATGAGCCGCGACGCCGCGCTGCGGCTGCAGGTGTTCGGGCGCTACAGCTACACGATGGAGACGCTCGTGCAGGCCAAGGCCGAGGGGCTGACGGTCGCCAGCGTGCCGATCCGGGTCAACCCGCACACGCGGCCGTCGCGGCTGGCCAAGAGCATGTGCCAGTACCTGCGCCGGTCGGGTGCCACGATCGTGCGCAGCTTCGCCCTCTACTACCCGTTCCGGTTCTTCTTCTTCATCGGCACCGTGCCGTTCGTGCTGGGCATGGCGTTGCTCGTGCGCTGGGGGCTCTACTGGCTGTTCGAGGACCCGTACCGCAGCCGCATCCCGAGCCTGGTGATGGGCAGCGTGCTGGTGATCGTCGCCGTCCAGATCTGGGTCGTGGCGTTCCTGGCCGACCTCCAAGCGGCCGTCCCGCCGGCTGCTCGCCGAAGCCCGAGTCCGCGACCGCAAACGTGCACTCGGCTCTGACGACCGAGTCCGAGGTCGACCAGCCGTCACCAGCCTCGGTCGATCCACTCCTGGAGGTGGGGGCGCTCGGTGCCGATCGTGGTGTCGGCGCCGTGGCCGGGGAGCACGATCGTGTCGGCCGGGAACGTGAACAGCTTGTCGTCGATCGAGCTCGATGATCGTGGCGAAGTCGCCGCCCTGGAACTTGGTGCTCCCGGTCCGCCCGGGAACAGCGTGTCGCCGGTGAACAGCAGGGGCGTGCCCTCGACGCGCGAACGAGATCGAGCCCGGCGTGTGGCCGGGGTTGTGGATCGCGTGCAGCCGCAGCCGTCCGACCTCGATCACCTCGGCGTCGTCGAGGAACACGTCGTAGCCGACGTCTTTCAGCATCGGGGCGTCGAGCGGCGGTGACGCCGACCTCGTAGCCGGCCTCGCGGATCTGCGGCACGGCGCCGATGTGGTCCCAGTGGCCGTGGGTCTCGAGCACGCGCCGCACGCTCGAGCGCTTGGCACAGCTCGAGCAGCAGCTCGTGCTCGTTGGCGGCGTCGATCAGCACCGACGTCGCCGGTCTGGCGGCAGCGGACGACGAACACGTTGTTGTCGACGGCCCGACGACGACCTTGTGCACCTCGACGTCGGCGTTCGACCAGTGCAGTGTCGTCGGATGCGTGATGCCATGCCGACAGTCTCGCGTCACGGTCACGCTCGACGACCTCGAAGCCGAGGCCGAGGGCGACGCCGATCTGGGCGGGGTCGAAGGTGACGAAGCGCACCGGGCCGGGCAGTCGTTCGGCGGCGGCGAGATGGATCGCGTCGGTGAGCCGCACCGGTTGCAGGCGCGACAGGCTGGCGGCGCGGTCGAGGCAGCGCTGGTCGATCGGGACGACGTGCAGGTGGTCCCACGTCGAGCCGGACCGCGTCCTCGAGGTCGGCGCGCAGGATCGGCTCGTCGGTGAGCCGGTCGATCGCCGGCAGCGCCTCGGTGAGCGCCAGCGCCGACGCGCACCAGATCGGGTCGGTGGCGAGCGCGTCGAGCACGACCGCCCGCTGGTGCCCGTCGACCGCCGAGCGCCAGCAGGGCGCTGGTGTCGAGGCGCAGCGTCATCCGCGGCAGCTCCCGCAGGGCGCGGTCGATGCGGACGCCGGACCACACGGCGACCGGTGCCGGCGGTCGCCACGCGCCGGTTCGCCGCGGCGGGATCAGCGCCGCCGACGACGACCAGCCGGTCGATGTCGGGCGCCGCCTCGTCGAGCGGGGCGAGTTGGGCGACCGGGCGGCCGTGGGCGGTGATGATCGTGCGCTCGCCGGCGGCGGCGCGGCGCACGGCGTCGGCCAGATCGGACACGCAGCTCGCGGACGCCGCGTTGTGTGCACATGTGTACACAAGCAGATTTGCGGCACCGGCCGCAAGCCCGCCACACTCGGCGCCATGAACTTCGCCTTCACCGAAGAACAAGAAGAGCTGCGCTCGACGATCCGGGCCTTCCTCGAGGCCAAGAGCCCCGAGAGCGCCGTGCGCGAGCAGATGGAGACCGAGGCCGGCTTCGACCAGGCGGTGTGGAGCCAGATGGCCGAGCAGATGGGCCTCCAGGGCCTGCACATCCCCGAGGAGTACGGCGGCTCGGGCTTCGGCTACGTCGAGCTCGGCATCGTGCTCGAGGAGATGGGCCGCTCGCTGCTGTGCGCCCCGTTCTTCTCGTCGGTGGTGCTCGCCGCCAACACGCTGATCCACTCCGGCGACGACGCCGCCAAGAAGGCCCACCTGCCCGGCATCGCCAGCGGCGAGACGATCGCCACGCTGGCCTTCACCGAGCCGTCCGGCAAGTGGGACGAGGCCGGGATCACGATGGAGGCCACCGCAGTCGGGCGACGGCTACACGCTGTCGGGCACGAAGAGCTTCGTGATCGACGGCCACACCGCCAACCTGATCATCGTCGCCGCCCGCACCGCCAGCGGCGTCAGCCTGTTCGCCGTCGACGGCGACGCCTCCGGGCTCACCAAGACGCCGCTGTCGACGATGGACCAGACCCGCAAGCAGGCCAAGCTCGACTTCGACGACACGCCGGCCACGCTGATCGGCGACCGAAGGCGAGGGCTGGGACGTGCTGTCCACCGTGCTCGACCTGGCCGCCGTCGGGCTCGCCGCCGAGCAGGTCGGCGGCGCCCAGTTCGTGCTCGAGATGGCGGTGCAGTACGCCAAGGATCGCGTCCAGTTCGGCCGCCCGATCGGCTCGTTCCAGGCGATCAAGCACAAGTGCGCCGACATGCTGCTCGAGGTCGAGTCGGCCAAGTCGGCCGCGTACTACGGCCTGTGGTGCGCGGCCGAGATGAACGACGAGCTGCCGTCGGTCGCCTCGCTCGCCAAGGCGTACTGCTCGGAGGCGTACTTCCACGCCACCGCCGAGAACATCCAGATCCACGGCGGCATCGGCTTCACCTGGGAGCACCCGGCGCACCTCTACTTCAAGCGGGCCAAGAGCTCCGAGCTCCTGTTCGGCGACCCGACCTACCACCGCGAGCTTCCCCAACGGAAGGTTGCGCGGCGCCGGCAGCATCTTGTGCCGCGACGCCACGACGTCCCCGCCTTGGCACGGCGAGCCCCCGGCTCCCGAGACGTTCGACACTCCTCGGTCGACTACTCGGCTTCGTGCTCGCTGCTCGTTCGAGCCGACACGTGGGACGCCATGGCGGTCTCGACGACGAGTTCTTCCCGGCCTATTACGTCGATGTCGACGTGGCGATGTCAGCGCGTCGCCTCGGATGGTCGGTCGTGTACTGGCCCGGGTCGTGCGTCCGCCATCGCAGGCGACAGCCGGCAGCTGCGTTGGCGTTCCTTCGTTGGGCCGAACTGGCGGCGGTTCGTCGAGCGTTGGAACGATGATCTCCAGCGTCAGCCCGTCAACGACGGCAACATCGAGGCAGCCGTCGAGCTGGCCGCCTCGTCGTCGCCCCCGGCGCCTGGGTCGCCGTTGCCCCCTCGCTCGACGGCCGACCGCGACGACAGCTTCTACCTGACGCTCGAACGAGAGTTGAACACGTCGTACATCCGCCATCTGGAGACCACGCTCGACGAGACCGAGCAGCAGCTGGCCGACTTGCGTGACGCCCAGCCGAGCGAGTGAGCATCCGGATTCGCGGGCTTACACGCTGCAGCCGCTCGTGCACGACGCGTTGCAGCTCTTCCAGCGTGCCCGCCGTCCGATCTCGCTCGGACAGCGTCGGCGAACCGGCCCCCCAGTCGAGATCGAGCGCCGAATCGGTCCCAACGGCAGCCCAGCTCGTCCTCGGTGCTCCAGACGTGCGATACCGAGTACACCAACATCGCCGGCTCCGGGAAGTAGAAACCGTGCCCGATGCCGGGCGGGATCATGAGGAGCTCGGTCGTGGGCCGCAGCACGATCACCTCGGACACTCCGTGCGTCGGCGATTCGACCCGCAGGTCCTTCAGACCGAGGATCATCGTTCCCTCGACCATCGCCAGCAGGTCGGTGTGATGGATGTGGCAATGGAAGCCGCGAAGCACGTTGCCGGCGCTGCGCAGGAAGTTCCACTGCACGGGCGCGAAGTTGTCGAGCCATTGGTTGCGGAAGATCTCGACGAACTCACCGCGTTCGTCACCGTGGACTTCGAGCGGGTAGCGAACGACGCCCTCGATCAGGGAGGTGGTCGGCTCGGGCATCGGCCAACTCTACCGCTCGTCGTCGGGTGGAATCCGGCCGGCTGAACCGGGTTGGGTGATCGATCCGGATGGCGCCAGCCCGGCCGACTCGCGAACTGCTGCGATCGCCCTCACAACCGCGAGCCCGTCGGTCGCCGTCGTCGGCGGTGGAGGCCCTCCGAGCAGATGGTCGCGAAATGCCGTCAGCTCGCGGCGCAGGGAAATTCGGCCGACACCGGCACCAGCAGTGGATCGGCACCCCCTGCCGAGCTGTTCGGATGCAGCTCGATGCTGTCGGCGAAGGCCCCGCGAGCACGGCGTGGCCTTGGGACGCATGCAGCACAACACGACGTCCGGGCGGCTCGCGTCGTGTGGAGATCGTCCATCGATGCCAGCGACCGTCGTTCCATCGGGCGATGACGTCGGCACCGACGAGGCCGTGGTCACCGACATCGACCACCGCCTCGGCCCGCTCCTGGAAGCTCCCGTGCACACGGGCACCGATCGTGATCTCGTGGGGACCGAGCAGCCACAGCACATCGGTGTCGTCGGACGGGTTGGCCTCGCCGACCCGTTCCGAGGTGATGCCGTGCACCGTGCCCAGGCGCCCGCTGGCGGCGACCTCCGCGAGTGCCTCGATGCCTGGGTGATAGTGCCACTTGTGCATGACGAACAAGCGATCCGACCCGAGATCGACGAGGCTCTGAGCCGAGGCCACGTCGTCGGTGAAGGGCTTCTCCACGAACACCGGGACGCCGAGCTCGAGTGCTTCGGTTCCGAGCCGGGCGTGGAGTCCGTCGGCGCCGCGACCACGACACCATCGACTCGGTGCCGGCCGGCGTAGTCGCGGAGATCTCGCCCGGCGGTCGCTGCCCCGAGCGCCTGGGCGTCATGACGGGCGGCCTCGGACACGTCGACGGCGACGACCCGACAGTCCAGTTCGACGAGGTCGCGAACGACGTTCCGTCCCCATCGGCCACAGCCGACGACGGCCACGACGAGGTCGTGCTCATCGGCGGCGGTGGTCGGGCCCGAGATCGCCATCCCCCGAACCTACCGGCCCGCGACCGAGCGCCGACCGGTGCCTCCCGGGTCCGGCGTCCACGTACCGCGAGCACGCCGTAGCCTCGGGAAGATGGACGCGACGGTCTGGGTGTTCGCTGCGATGGCAGTGGTGCTCACGTTCGCGATCGCGGCGGGGACCATCGGGCGCGAGCCCACCGCCTCGATGCGATGGCGCCCCGCGCCGTGTATCAGATCGACGAGGCGATCGATTTCGTGTGCGACCGGCTGCCTCCGGAGAGCCAGGCTCGGCTCACACCGGCCGAAGTGGAAGCGCTGCTGCTCGCCCACCTGCGATGGCTGCACGAGCAGGGCTTGCAGCCCGACAAGGCGGTCGATGCCCGGCAGGAGATCACCGACCAGGTGGTCATCAGTGAGGACGCGTTGGTCGCGCACCTGCTCGCCGAGGCGAGCGAGTCAGGAGTGGTTCTGCTCGACGACGTCGACGCTGTCCACGTCGTCGACGCACACCTCGACTACCTCGCCGCGATCGGTGCGGTCGGACCTCAGGCGCCATTCGACGACGTGATGTGAGCGCCGAGTCGGGCAACCGACCCATGACCGTCGGCATCGTGCTCGGTTACATTGGGCAGATCGCCTCGCCCGCATTCGATGCTTCATGATCTCGTACGCACAGAACCACGAGGACGTACTGCTGAACCGCTGTTTCGGGTCGCAGGCGAGCGGTTTCTACATCGATGTCGGAGCATGGGAGCCGGTGCTGCACTCGGTGACGCACCACTTCTACGAGCAGGGGTGGCACGGCGTGAACATCGAGCCGGTCCCCGAATACTTCGAGATGCTGGTGGAGGCGAGAAGCCGGGATGTCAACCTCCGATCCGCGGTCAGTGACGAGCGCGGAGAGATCGAATTCTCGTTCGTCGAGGGCAGCGGCCTCTCGACGCCGCGTTCGCTCGCCGACGCGTCATGTCGACGACCTCGCCACGGGAGGGTACCCCACCCACACGGGCAGCGTGCCGGCAGTGACGCTGGCGGATGTGTGCGAAGCGCATGTGCCCGACGGTCAGGACGTCGATTTCCTCAAGGTCGACGTCGAGGGGTGGGAGGCCAAGGTTCTGAGTGGAGGCGACTGGCGGCATTAGCGGCCACGGGTGGTCGTGGTCGAGGTCGTGACGCCGATCGGATACGACCCGGCCGCGCAACGTGTCGAGGTCGAAGACCTGTCGAACCAGTGGGAGGCGGAGTTGCTGGCGCACGACTACCTGTTCGCGGCGGCCGATGGCCTCAACCGATGGTTCGTCAGGCGTGAGGACGAGGGTCTCCTGGAACATTTCCGATTCCCGGTCAACGCACTCGACGACTACGTGCCGTATTCGCTCGTCTCGGCTCAGCAACAGGTCAGCGAACAGCATGCGCGAGTGCAGGCGTTGGATCAGCAACTCCAGGAGATGGTGAGCCGGCACGCCCTCGGCGAGGCGAAGGTGTCGGAGCTGCAGGTGCAGCTCGTCGATGCCACCGCCCGCGGCGATCACTTGCAGCAGCAGCTCGATGCGGCGCAGAGCCTGGCAGCCCTCGACGAGGCACGGTCATCGGCACGGTTGTCGGAGTTGGAGGCGAAGGTCGTGGAGGCGACGGCTCGGTACGACGAGATGGTGATGTCGACCAGTTGGAAGGTCACAGCACCCATGCGTGCGGTGACGTCCTGGCTCAAGCGGCGAAGGCTCGGCGCGGTTCAACGGCGATCGCCGTGATCTCGCCGGACTCCCGGTCATTGCGGAGTCGCGTTCGTACGCGGGCATCGTCGTCGAGTTCGATGCGGTCTCGACCAGCCTGCGCCACAAGCTCGACATCCTGCAGGGGTTGGAGCAGCTCGGCTATCCGGTGACGACCACGGTCTTCACGCAGGGGACCGACTTCGACCGACCGGGCATCGTCGTCACGTCTCCCGATGAGCTCGTCCGTCACGATGGCTTCCTGTCCGCCGACCTCCACGTGTTCGAGTTCGGCATGCAGTACGAGCTGTTCGACACCCATGTTCAGCTTCCCGCGGATGCTCGGGCCCTGATCGTCGACCACAGCACGACTCCGCTCGACCTCGTCGGGTCCCCAGAGGCCGTCCGACGATGCGCGTTGGCGATCACACAGCGAGATCAGCTGTCGTGGGCCCACCACATCACCAACGACAGCGAATTCAACCTCCAGCACCATCTTCGGGCGCGGTGTCGATCCCGGCCGGCTCTCGGTGTTGCACCTTCCGCCGGTGGCGGCCGGCGGACGGGCTGTGGTCGACAGCCCTCCGATTCGAGCACGACCCGGACCCGTTGACCTGCTGAGCGTCGGCCGGTTGGTGCAGGCGAAGGGCACCCACGACCTCCTCGATGCATTCGAACGGGTCCAGGGCCGGCATGGCGACGATGTGCGTCTGACGCTCGTCGGTGGCACGCGCTTCGCCGAGCAGGATGTCTTGGACCGGGTCACGGCGACGATCGACCGACTCGGAGCCGACGGGCCGTTGCGACTCGTGTCGGAGGTCGATGATCACGCGCTCGAGACGTTGTACCGCTCGGCTCACGGATTCGTCCTGCCCTCGTACCACGAGGGCTACTGCGTCCCGGTCGTCGAAGCGATGTGGGCGGGGTCCTTCCCGATCACGAGCGATGCCGGGAACCTGCCAAACGTCGCCGGTGGGCTGGGCTCGCTGATCCCGGTCGGTGACGTGTCCCAGCTCGAGCGCGCCCTCGAGAGTTTCACGTCGAGGGTCCAGTCGGCGCGCACCCGCGGCGAGGACCTGATGCTGGAGACCTCTCGATTCGGTGAGCTGCCCGAGGACGAGTGGCGTCGCGCCGCGGCTTCGCACCTCGAGGACTACTCGATGGACGCCTTCACCGACGGGTTCCTCCGCCTGATGGGCGAGGTTCTCGCCGATCGCCCGCACGGAGCGCCGGACTGGCTGGTGCGAGACCGCGGCGAGCTCGTCAGCAGGCTTCGACCGCTGGTGAAAACCTGACTCGATCGCGACCTCGCCATGTGCTTGACTGTCGTCACCAGAGAAGGGAGGTGGTCCACACGATGATCGACAGTTGTTATGGGACCCTGGAGGTGGTTGGCCGCTAGGCCAGCAGGCTGGACGGCCTGGCGAATCCTCGCCAACCCCCGCCGAACGAAGCTGCCGGAGCTCGTCCCGCCGGCGTAATGATGTGAGTTCGGTCCTATCAGTCACAATCGACGGCAACGAGGGAGCGCTGCGGCGCTCCCTCGTTCCGCGTGTCGTTCAATCGTTCGGTGTCCGCTCGCGTATCGTGACCGCCATGCAGCGCCCGTCCCGGTTCGAGCACGCCCGGTTCCTGGGCGACAAGCGCACCCAACTCGTCTACGACCTCGACGCGTGGACCGACGCAGCCGTGATCGACGAGATCGTCGCCGCCGGCGTCGGCATCCAGTTCGGGCCCGACACGCTGGTCGAGGCGCGCAACCGTGGGTACACGCTGGCGCATCCGGGCCAGCGTCGAATGCATCGCAAGCCGCGTTCCTGATCTGATCGGGCCGGCGTGGACGACACCTTCGCAAGCGGCAGCGAACACGCTCGCCTGCCACATCAAGCGTCCCGTCGATCGGCGCCGCCGAGCCGAACCCACCCGGGCTGATCCTGTGCCACGGCTTCCCGATCGGACCGATCGACGCCCGCGCGCTCGGCCGGGACGTTTCCGGAACTGGTCGACCGGATCGTCTACGACGTCGGATACATGGCGATGACGTTCACGTTCCGAGGTTGTGGCACCAGCACCGGCGACTTCTCGTTGCAGGGCTGGATCGACGATCTCCGGGCGGCGATCGACCACCTCATCCGCACCACCGGCGTCGACCGTGTCGTGCTGGTCGGGCACCAACACGGGTGGCTCGATCGCGATCTGCGTCGGTGCCGACGACCCACGCGTGCACGCCGTCGGCGCTGCTGTCGCCACGGGCCGACTTCGACGACTGGTCCGACCATCCGCGGCGGTTCCTCGATCACGCCCGCGAGATCGGTGCCATCCGCACGCCCGGGTTTCCCGCCGTCGATGGACGACTGGTCGCGCGCCTTCCGCCGCTTTCGGCCCACCGCTGCGGCCAGCCGGTTCGCACCGCGCCCGATGCTGGTGATGCACGGTGAGGACGACGACAGCGTTCCCACGAGCGATGCCCGCCAGCTGGCCCAGGCGCACGGCACCGCCGAGCTCAGCCTGCTGCCCGGGGCCGGTCACCGGCTCCGGCACGACCCGAGGGCGATCGCGATCCTGTTCGGCTGGCTCGACCGCGTGCGGGCGACCTGATCGAGCAGCACGGGCCGACTGCTCGCCTCGATTCACTCGCCCAGATTCAGCGGCCCGCAGCACCGGCCCGTAGGATCCGCCGGCGTGACAGCACGGTTTCCTCTGCTCTTGCTCATCGTCGCCCTGGCGGGTTGTGGAAGCGAGCTCGGCGACTGGAGTCACGACGAGGTCGACGTCACCGATCGTTTCGAGGTGACCGAGTGGTCTGACGCGAGCTACGAGGCCACCGACATGGCCTTCCTCCCCGATGGCCGAGCGCTGCTGATCACCAAGGGAGGTTGGCAGGGCCCCGGTGTCGGAACCGTCGAGCTGATCGGCGCCGACGGGCGGCACATCAGCACGGTGCTGGAGCTGCCCGTGTGCTCTGACGCCGAACGCGGACTGCTCGGCATCGCCATCGATCCGGCCTTCGAGGAGACGTCACGCATCTTCCTGTTCCACACCCGGCAGATGTCGGACTGCGCAGTCACGGGGCCCGACATCACCGACCCGGATGATCCGGTGTTCGATCGTGTGTCGAGCTTCGTGTTCAGCGAGCAGGGGATCGATCCGGCGAGCGAAGCGGTGATCGTCGACGACCTTCCCTCGTTTCGGAGTTCTCACAACGCCGGTGGACTCGAGTTCATGGAAGACGGAACGCTCCTGATTGCGGTCGGTGAGGCCGGGATGGATCGCTCGCGCGACGTGACGTCGCCGAACGGAAAGCTGCTGCGCGTCGATGTCGACCATCCCGAGCAACCGCCCGAAGGAAATCCCTTCGACGCCGACAGCGGAGCGGCTCCGTTCGTCTACGCCTCAGGTCTTCGGAACCCGTTCCGTATCGCCGACTCGTCGGATTCGTCGGTGGTGATCGCGGCCGACGTCGGGACCGAAGAGTTCGAGGAGATCAACGTCATCGAGCCGGGCGCCGACTACGGCTTCCCCACGGTGGAAGGACCGAAGTTCGAAGGGCTCTCCCGACGTCCTGCGCTGTGGTACAAGCACGTCGACGGATGCAACGCAGTGATCGGCGGCGACTTCGTGTCGAGCGGCTTCATCGGCGCCGCCGCGACGGAGGACCAGCCGCTCGATTGGCTGACGTTCAGCGATCTCGGCTGTCCGGCTGTCTGGGCGGCGGGCATCAGCGATGGTGAGGTCGTCGAACTGCTCCGGATCGCCGACGCGCTGCCCCAATCGCTGGCCCACTTGGTGACCGGCCCCGACGATTCGCTCTACCTCGTCGGTATCGGTCCGGGCCCGGCGCCGGTTCGGCGGTTGGCACCGCATGCTCCGTGAACGGGCATCGTCCTCCCAAGCTGTGACGACCCGGATGAGGCGCCGCCGGCCGCCAGTGGTTTGGGAATCGGTCCATTACCCTCGCCGGTCATGTCGCTGACCCCATCGTCGACTACCGACGACCGGGACAACCGGCTGTGGCTCCTCGCATACCTCGGGATCGCCTTCCTCGTCGTTCTGACCTTCTACCCAGGGCGCGTCGTGCCGGACACGATCGACATGTGCGGGCAGGCGCTCACGGGTCGTTACACCGATTGGCACAGCCCGATCCTGGCCGGCATCTGGGGATTTTTCGGGCTCGAGGTGCGGACGATCTTCGTGGTGCAGACGTTCGCCATCGTCCTTGCGATGAGGTCGCTCCTGGCCCCGTACCTTCGGCCGGCCGCAGCCGCTGTCGCGACGCTGGTCGTCGTGCTCAACCCGGCGACCATCGGATGGCTGGGCCACGTCGGCAAGGACGAGTGGTTCTGCGCATTCGTGCTCTGGACCATCGCCACCTTGGCGACGGCTGCCAGGAGCGACGACCCGAAACGCCGGCATGTCTTCGTCGTGATCGCGATGGTCCTGGCCTGGTTGTCGATCGCCTCCCGGGGCAACGCCGCCGCGGGCGTGCTCGGTGCCTGTCTGCCGTTTGCGGCGTTGCTCACGCCGGCGCGCGTCTCCGATCTGATCCCTCGCGCGACAGCTCGTGAGCTGGATCTGGGTCGTCGGCGTGGTCGTGATGCTCACCCTCAGCGCCCAGCTGTACTCACGCATCGTCGTGCAGCCCCATCACAACTATGTGGAGCAGGCGACGATGTCGTTCGACCTCGCCGGCATGTCGGAGCGCACGGGTCAGCTTCTGGTGCCGCCGAACTTCCTCGACCCGGGAGCGACGCTCGCCGACGTCGAGGCCAACTTCGACGAGGGCGCGGCCGAGGCGTGGTACTCCACGGAAACCTCGCCCCTGGTCTATCCGGTGAGGGATGGTTCCGAGATCGCCGACCTGAGATCGGCTTGGTTGACCGCGATCCGTCGGCATCCGATCGCGTATCTCGAGGTTCGGCTGTCTTACGCGCTCGCCCAACTCGGGGTGACGCAAGCGCACCCAGGGGGCAGTGCCGCCGACCCGGGCTCGCGACCCGAGACGTTCGGCATCGCCTGTGACGTTCCCGAGCCGGCCTTTCCGTCGTTGACCTCGGCCGCCGATCGAGTGTTGATCCGCACCGACGAATCGCACGTCCTGCGGGGTTGGTTCTTCCTCGCGATGTTGATCGCCAGCACCGTGCTCACGTGGCGGCCCCGGTGCAACGAGGCGCGCGCGTCTGCTCGGCGCGGCGGTCCTCAACGAGGTCACGATCGCGGTCCTGGGCATCAGCGCCACGTATCGCTACACCTGGTTCCTGGCTGTCGCCGCCCAGCTGGCAGCCGCGCTCGCCTTGCGCCGTTCTCAGCGGCTGGGGCGTGAGCCAGACGACGATGTCGAATCAGATCTGCCGGACGCCGATCCAGCCGTCGACACGACCGACACCACCGATCCGGCCGACACGGCCGACACTGCGATGTGACGATCGATCAGGCGGTGGTGCGCGGTGGGCGGGCGAGCACCATGTACTGCCCGCCGAGCGGCAGCCGATTGGCGTAGCGCTCGACCGGGCGCAGCGCCCGCAAGGCGTGCGGGAAGATGAACGCGAATTCGGTGCGAACGACCTCGAAACCGCATTCCCGCAACATGCGCCGGCAGGCGACGGGCGAGAGCGGTTCGGCGTCCCGATCGAACGGGATACGGTGCATGACGAGGCGCGTGCCAGGGTTCCAGGAGTTGTTCTCCCACAGCGCGAACATCCCGCCGGGTCGGAGGCGCCGGGCAACGTAGCGAAGCGCCGCCGGGCGATCCGCGGGTGGGATGTGATGGAACACGCCGTTGCAATAGGCGAGATCGATGTCGTTCTCGATGACCTCGTCGAGCGACCGTGAACGTCGCCCGCCCATCAGGGTGACGTGTGCGCGCCACGTCGAGCGATGCCGCCGACGAGTCGGTGCCGACGACGCGTTCGACACCGGGCAGGTCGAGTAGCAGGGGCACGGTCGAGCCGGTGCCGCAGCCGAAGTCGAGGACGGTCTCCGGCGCGACTCCCAGGTCAGCCAAGCGTTGACGCATCACCGCGACGCTGGCGCGAGCGAAGTAGCTCGGAGTCCTCGCCCGTGAGGGAGAGGCCGCGATCGAGCGCGTCGTGATAGTTCGTGGCGTACTGGTCGAACCCGGCGGTGTCGCTGGCGCTGCTCGGGCTCATCGGCGGCGCAATCCGTACACGCCGGTGAAGAAGCAGCCAGCACGGTGAGGAGCCGACGACGACGGCGGTCACGCCGGGCACGACGACCCGCATCGTGCTCGAGTAGTCGAGCTCGCCGAAGCCCCCTCACTCCACTTCAACACGGCGATCAGGAGCAGGACGAGCCCGAGCACCGCGACCAGCCCGCCGCCGATCAGTCCCTTCTCGAGCGAGAGATGCTTCGTGAACCGTGCCATGCGCGGATCGGGCGGCAGCAGGCCCTCGTCGATCGCGAACATCTTGGTGAACACGGCGAAGAGGATCGACTGGTAGCCGGCAGATGATCGCCAGGCTGGCGAACAGCAGCGTGTGGGCGTCGAACGTTGACGCCGAACAGTTCGACGCCCGGCATGGCCAGCGCGTAGCCGATCAGACCGAGCGATCATCAGCAGCAGCCCCGGTATGAGGAACAGCCAGCGCGGGCTGTACATCAGGAAGAACCGCAGCGTTCGCCAGCCGTCGCGGAACGTGCTGCAGATGCGGCGCGTGCGCCTTGCGGCCGTCCGGGTGCAGCGTGATCGGCACCTCGGCGATCTTGCGCGTTGCCAGGCTCGACTCTGATGATCATCTCGGTCGCGAACTCCATGCCCGTGCAGCGCTGGTCGAGCTGCTCGTAGTGCTCGCGGGTGAAGCCGCGCAGTGCCGCAGTACACATCGTGGATCGGCGCGCGGAACCATCGCCGGGCCATCGCCGAGAACATCGGGTTGCCCCACCAGCGATGCAGGAACGGCATCGCGCCGGGCAGCACCTGCCCGCCGCCGCGCGCGAGCCGGCAGCCCTGCACCAGGTCGTAGCCTTCGCGCAGCTTGTCGACGAACTTCGGGAGCTCGAGGAAGTCGTAGCTGTCGTCGGCGTCGCCCATGAGACGTACCGCCCGCGCGCTGCGGCGATGCCGCCCATCAGCGCGGCGCCGTAGCCGCGTTGCGTCGACACGTCGACCACGCGCGCGCCGAGCGCTGCGGCGATGTCCTGCGAGCCGTCGGTGCTGCCGTTGTCGGCGACGATGACCTCGCCGACGATCTCGTGCTCGCGCAGCGCCCGCTGGGCCTTCTCGATGCACGTCGCCAGCGTGTCGGCCTCGTTGAGGCAGGGCATGACGACCGACAGCTCGATCACCATCGGATCCGTCTCGTCCGGCCGCCTGAGCGACGTCGCCGTCGGCCTTCGCATCGGTCAACGTTGTCGCACTTCCCTCGATCACGCCCGGGAGTCTAGGGAGTGTCGGGCGCAGGAAGACGCAGGCTCGGCCGTCCCTCCGGGCCGCAATCAGGCTACCCATGCGAGGTGTGCGGGGCCACATCCCCGAACTCACGATCGGATCTAGCGCGCATCAGGGGCGAGCCACACGAGCAGGCTCCGCCCGATCGCCGCAGGACCGTACATCCAGCAGATTCCAAGCATTCGTCGGGGCCATTCCATCAATCGCGACGATTCGGCCGCTGCCGCGTCGATTATTGCCGACTGATTCGACCGAGCTCGGGCCAGCGGCGGGCGGTAGCGACAGGCGGCCGCTATCATGCGCCCCCGTCGTCATGAGCAGAATCAGACAAGTTTTCGTCCGTGCCGCTCGGACCCCCGGTGTCCGCAAGGTGCGACGCACCGCCGGCCGCTTTGGCGCTCCGGGCCTCAACCCCGAGTTCGAGGCGATGCGCTCGGAGCTCGCTCGAGTCGCAGCACAGGATCGACCGTCACATGCCGGCGGTGCTCAACGCGATCGCTTCCACGAACGGCTCGGCACGACTGCTCCGCCGGGAGTTCGAGCAACTGGTCGGAGCGCGTTGACGGCCAGATCCAGCAGGTCGGGAGTGACGTCGCCAATCTCGGCGAGAACGTCACCGTGTTCGCCGGCGACATCAATCGCCTCGACGGTCACATCGTTCGCCTCAACGGCCACATCCAGGACGACCTGTGGCCGTTGATGGCGCGTGCCGAGAGCCTGAACTCGCTGAACGAGACCGTCGCATGGTTGGTGCAGCGGGTCGAGACCGTGCGAGCCGAGATGATGCACGAGCTCCGATACGGCCAGCCACGGGAATCCGACGAGATCGACGTCGAGATCGTGAACCCGGCCGCCGCCGAGTCGCGCCGATGTCCTGCGCTTGAACCTCGGCTGCGGCCACATCCCGCTCGACGGATACGTCAACGTCGACATGCGCGAAGCTCCCGGGCGTCGATGTGGTCGCGCCGGTCGACGCCCTGCCGTTCGAGCCCGAGACGGTCGACGAGATCTTCAGCGCGCACGTGCTCGAGCACTTTCCGCAGGAGGCGCTGCGAGCGCCGCTTGCTGCCGTACTGGTGCTCGCTGCTCGCGCCCGGGGGCGTCTTCCGCGCCGTCGTGCCCGACGTCGACGCGATGATCGACAGTACCGCGAGGCGACGATCACGTTCGAGAACCTCCGCCAGGTCGTCGTACGGCGGCCAGGAGTACGAAGGCGACTTCCACCACACGGCGTTCACCCCCGACAGTCTCTCCGAGCTGCTCGTCGAAGGCCGGGTTCGATCGACGTCGAACTCGTCGAACGGGGTCGCGCGAACGGTGACTGTCTCGAGTTCGAGCTCACTGCTCGCCGACCGGCGTGATGCGGGTCTCCGTCGTCATCTGCACGTACAACCGGGCGGACGGACTGCGGACGACGCTCGAGTGTCTGCGACTGCAGCGGTACCGCGACTTCGAGGTGGTCGTCGTCAACGGCCCGTCGACCGACCACACCGCCGCCGTGCTCGCAGCAGTACCGGCGACGCGTCCGAGTCGTCGACAACCCGCGCGGCCAACCTGTCGATGTCGCGCAACCTCGGCATCCGCGCGGCGGCCGGCGAGCATCGTGGCGTTCATCGACGACGACGCGCTGCCCGAGCCGGCTGGCTCGAGCAGGCGATCGCCGCGTTCGACGACCCGGAGGTCGCCGGCGTCGGCGGCATCGTGCTCGACCACACCGGCATGAGCTCGCAGTACCGGTACTCGGCGCGCCGACCGGTTCGGCGAAGCCGACGTTCTCGATGGACGAGCCGTTCGACCGACTTGTGCGTGCCCGGGCGCTGCCACGTTCCCGTACCTGCAGGGCACGAACGCGCTGTTCCGGCGCGAGGCGCTGGCCGAGATCGGCCTGTTCGACGAGACGTTCGACTTCTACCTCGACGAGACCGACGTGTGCTGCCGCCTCGTCGACGCCGGCTATCGTCCTGCGCCAGCTCGACGGCGCCGCGGTGCACCACAAGTACCTGCCGTCGGCGCGCCGCAACGAGGCCAGGGTCGTGACAACTGGTGGTCGATCGTGCAGGAACCACGTGTACTTCGGTTACCGCCACGGGCTGCTCGACGCCGACCGAGCTCGAAGTGATCGACCGTGGCGCGCAGGTTCATCGATACGGCGATTCGACGACGCCCGGCACCACGAGGAGCTCGGCAACGCGCCCGCCGGTCACGCCGAGCGCGCCCGGCGCACGTGCGACGACAGCGCTCGTCGAGGGCATGCGCGCTCGGTCGCGAGCACGCTGACGCGCCGCGCCATGCCCGTGGTGCTCGACGACCACGAGTTCGTCCGTTCGTCGCGCGCCGCCAGCGCGGCCGGTCGATGCGAGTCGTCCTGGTGAGCTCGGGCTACACGCCGAATCTCACGGGCGGAATCGCCAGGTTCATCAGCGACGTCGCGCCGGAGCTGCCCGGCGCGGGCACGAGGTACGGGTTTCACGCGCGACCAGACGGTCGCGTCGACCGTCGATCTCGAGGACGGCGTGTGGGTGCACCGACTGCTGCCGGCGCCGACGCCGGGCCTCGTGCCCGAGGCCTCGGCGCGATCGACGCGTTCGCGACCGCGGTCGCCGACGAGTTGCGAGCGGATCGACGCCGTGGTGGCGGCCCGACGTCGCTGTACGGATCGCTGTGGGACGTCGAGATGCTCGGTGTCGGCGCGGGCACGACCCGGCGCTGCCGGTCGTGCCGATGCTGGCGACACCGGTCGCCGAAGTGGCCGAGCACGAGGGATGGAACGACCCGGCGCATCCGTTCCACGAAGGACTGCAGCGAGCTCGTGCAGCTCGAACGTGAGGTCGTCGCCCGGCGGTGTGCGTGCACGCGATCAGCGAGGCGATCGTCGACGACGTTCGAGCGGCTGTATCCCGGCGCGCTCAGCGCGATCGCGTCGAGGTCGCCCAGATCGGTCGCGGCCGACGACGTCGCGGCCGCCCGACTGCCGTGTCCGGCGAGTGCGCCCGTGCGTCCTGTTCATCGGGCGACTCGAACCGCGCAAGGGGATCGACGCTTTCCTGGCCGCGCCGCGGTCGCTGTTGGCCGAGCACGACGACTCGAGGTCGTCGTCGCCGGTGACGACAGCCGGCCTGGGCCGACGGGATGCGCTACCCGCGAGTGGTGGGCAGCGCTGGCGGCCGCGGCGCCGACCGGCTGCGTTCCGGGGCATGGTGGACGACGCGGAGCTGTCCGACGCTGATCGACGCGTCGACGGTGGTCGTGATGCCGAGCCGGTACGAGTCGTTCGGGCTCGTCGTGGTCGAGGCGATGATGCACGGTCGCGCCGGTCGTCGCGTCGGACGTCGGCGGACTGGCCGAGGTGGTCGACGACGGGGACACCGGTTTGCTGGTGCCGGTCGACGACTGCGGACGTGCTGGCGGCCGCGATCGTCGACTGGTCGCCGACCCGGAGCTGGCGGCGTCCGATCGGCGAGCGCGGGTCGTCGGCACTTCGAGGATCACGTTCGACTGCCGACCGCCGCGGCGGCGCGACTCGAGGCACGTGCTGATCGCAGCGTCTGTCACGCGACGACGTGGCGCGAGGGTGCACGGACATGAAGATCGCGGTCGTCGACCGGCATCTGCGTCGAACGCGACGCGATCTCGGCGGCCGCGGCCGATCAGGCGCAGATGCTCGCCGAGCTCGACGGGGTCGACGACGTGGTGATCGTTCGCACAGCACCACGACCGCAAGTGCGCGGTGCGGACAGTCACCGTCGGCGACCCGTGGTCGTTCTGGTCCGACATCCCGACGATCGAGCAGTCGGACCTGGTGATCTTCCATTGGGGGATTCGCTACGACCTGTTCGACGCCCTGCCGCTCGTCGCCGCACAACGCAGGACGGCGGTCCACTTCCACAACATCACGCCAGCCCACCTCGTGCCCGAGGAGAACCGATGGGTGATCGAGGTGAGCACGCGCCAGATCCAGCTCCCACTGCTGACCGGCACGAAGGTCTGGGCAGACAGCGCGTTCAACCTGCAGACGCTTGCGGGACTGGGGATACCCAGACGAGCAGACCCGTGTGCTGCCGATCACCGTGGAAGGCCGCGGCGTCCCGTCGTCCACGCGCGGCCGCAGCGATCACGTCAGGCTGCTCACGTCGGCCGGCTGGTCCCGGCCAAGGGCGTCGGGGTGTTGGTCGAGGCGATGAGCTCGGTCGTGCGCGACGCTCGACGGCCACGGTGTACGCTCGTGCTGGCCGGGAGCGCGGCGCTCTCGGACCGTCGACTACATCGACGAGCTCGGCGGCGTAGATCCGCGAGCCGGCGCTCGGCGGACATGTCCGGATCAAGGAGGACTTGGACGACGAGGCGCTGGCACGCGAGTACGAACGCGCCGACGTGCTCGTGAGCCCGTCGTTGCACGAGGGACTCTGCGTTCCGGTGATCGAGGCGTACGCCGCCGGATGCAACGTCGTCGGCACCGACGCCGGGAACCTGCCGTACGTCGTCCAGCCGCCCGATCCGGTGGTGCCGGCGGGCGATCCCGATGCGCTCGCCGAGGCGATCGTCGCCAGTCGCGGCAGGTCCTTGCCGGCGCAGCGTTCTGTTCCGGCCGGAGCGGCGGCGCTCGTGGCCACCCACTCACGCGAGCGGGCCCGGGCGGAGTTGATCGCGGCGGTCGCCGAACTGGGGCCGTTCCGGCGCGAGGCGCAAGGTTGCCCGCTCGGCCGGGCATGGCCGAGCCTGACTCAGGCCGGCTTGATCGCCTCGACGTACACCGCGGATGCCACGAAGTCGAGCTCTGATGCGCTGAGCTGGGCATCGAGCCGGCGGAGCACCTCAAGGACCTCAGCCGTCTGATCACTGCCGACCTTCTGGTCCGCGGCGAGCAGCGCGGAAGAACCACTCCATCGTCGTTTCCAGGCCGCCGAACGAGCCGGTCGACACGACGTCCCAGTCGGCGAACAAGAGCTGCGCGCCATGGGGAGTGATGTTGAAGAAATGGAACGGCACGGCGTGGAGCGGCTGCATGAACGCGAACTCGGCGTAGATCCGGCCGCCGGGCTTCAGAATCCGCTGGAGCTCGGACACCGCCCGCTTGGGATCGGGCACGTGCTCGAGCACGGCCTGGCTCATGATCAAGTCGACCGAATCGGACGCGATCGGGAGCTCGAGCCCATCGCCGAAGAAGTCGGCGCGTGGGAACTTCATGTACTCGAAGTTGAAGACACGCGGATCGTCGTGGCAGCGGTCGCCGCCGCCGACATCGAGCACCACGGCGTCGGAATCGGCTTCGGCCAGCAACTCGGCGAACCGTGGCGGATACGGGTTGCCCAGGTTCCCCGGTGTGTGCGCGAGTGCCGGCGCATCCGATGCTGGAACGAGCTCCGCCACGGACTGCACGATCGCCTGATTGCGTTCGGGAACGGGGTCGACACCGTGGGCGACGACCACCGACCACCGACGTGCCCGATCGCCGTGCGGGTCGTAGAGGACCACACGCCGAGTCCTGGGATCGTCGGCTCGAAGGTCGACGCGCTGCTCTCGCTCTCCGAACGAGACGAGACCCGCGCCACCCCAGCTGTGCGTCCTGAGCTCCACGACCACGCCTGGGCCCTGGACCTCACCGGTGAGACACGAACCGATCGACGTGCCCAAGCACTGCGTCGGGCAGATCGACCCAATCACCGATCACCTCGGCCGATCGACGGACGTCGATCGGCTGCTCTGCCCAACCGGCGGGCGCCCACTGATCTCCCAGATCCTCGACGTGGAACGACGGCCGGTACGTCCGGACGACTCCGACCTCGCCGCAGGTGGAGCAGTCGAGCCCGGCATCGACGACCGCGCCTGCTCGTATGGTCGCCGCCCGCAGATCGAGGGGACGCCGGCACCGCGGGCAAGCGAGGAGATCGATGAGGCGTCGCTGCCGTGTGGCAGCTGACTCGGGCGAGTCGAGTCGTTCAGATCCGGCGGTGGTGGCATCGTCGGTCTGCACGGCGGACAAATCTACGTTGTGGCCGTCGGATCTGCTCAAGTCGCTCAGAATGGTGCCGGTGCTAGCCTCACGGCGCCGCAACCGGAGCGGCTTGCCAGGGTTCGGCGGGGCCGAAGGAACTCATGACCATCTTCCTGAACGTCACCGACGCGATCAGCCCGGCATCTCACCACGGCATCACCCGCACCGAGCGACAGCTTGCCGTCCAACTCGCCGGTCGGGCAGGCGTGCAGTTCGTCGTGCTGAGGCGCGGCCGGCTGTGGTGCCTCGACACCGGCGTTGTGGCCGCACACCTCGACACGGGGCCGAGCGAGTCCGTTCCGGTCGTCGAGCGTTTCGGCGTCGACGCGCCGACACCATCGCGAGCGGCGGGGCTGTCCAAGGTGCGCCGCTTGGTTGCGTCCCGCGCCGATCGGAGCCGGCAGCCTGAGCTGGGGGAGTTGACCGAACCGGCGGTCCGGACCGGCGACGCCCTGGTGTCGGTGGGACTCGACTGGGTCCACGGATTCCTCGACGAGGCCGAGCGGTGGGTGTACGGAGCGGGCGCTCGGTATTTCGGGTTCTGCTACGACATGATCCCGGTCGACCATCCGGAGTGGCTGTTCCCTGCGGATCCAGTGGGCTTCATGCAGCACTTCCGGCGCGTCACCGGCGTCGCCGAGTCGGTGCTGTGCATCTCGGAGTGCACCCGCGCCGACTTCATTCGGCATTTCCCCGACTACGGCGCCGACCGTGTCCGCACGGTCGTTCTCGGAGCCGACGCCGCGATCGCCACCACGCCCGAGCACGACCGATTCGCGCAGTCGCTGTTCGACGGTGAGCCGTTCGCGGTGTACTGCGCCACCATCGACCGACGCAAGAACCACCAGCTGCTGTACCGCGTCGTGCAAGGAGTGCGCTCGCCGCGGTGTGCCGTGCAACGTCGCCTTCGTCGGCAAGATCGGATCCGGCGTCGACGATCTGCTCGACAGCATTCGCCACGATCCGCTCGTGGCAGGCCGGATCGCCCATGTCACCGACTGCGACGACGCCCATCTGGCGGCGATCTACCGACGGGCGCGGTTTGCGGTGTATCCGTCGCTGTACGAAGGCTGGGGGCTCGGAGTCACCGAGGCGCTCGCCCATGGCACGCCGTGCATCGTCGCCACCGGGTCGTCGCTCGGCGAGGCCGGGCTCGGGGTGTGCACCGAGCTCCACCCGCTTCGCACCGGCGAGTGGGTGGATGCGATGACCGACTACTTCGCCCAGCCACCGGCGCTGCCCTCGATCGAGATCCCGACCTGGAAGCGCGCCGCCGACTCGATCGTGGAGATGGTCGGCACATGACGATCTGGTTCGACTTCACGACGACGTTGCGCAACACCGGTCGCAACGGCATCGCCGCCGCCGAGTGGAACCTCGGGTCGGCACTGCTGGCGGCCGAGCCGGCGACGCGGTGCTTCGCGCTCAACGAGCGTCGCGGCCTCGTGGAGATCGACCCGGGTGACGACCTTCGGCGAGCCGTTCTACGCCTCGCCGACGGCGGTGGCGGCCACCACGGTGCGGCGCGCCACGCCGACGTGGCGCAACCACATCCGGGTGGCGATCGTCTCCGCCCTCGGCGGGCTCGCCGATCCCGTGCTCAGGGTCCTCGCGGGTGCTCGTGCGCTGCCGCGGCGAGTCTCGTCGACGATCTCGCGGACGACCAATCGGGCGCTGGCGTCGGCCAACCGGCACCCACTCGCGCAGCACGTCCAGCCAGGTGACGTGGTCATCTCGATCGGTGCCGACTGGTCGGGGGAGTTGCTGGTGCGATTGCTGCGATCTGAAGCGGCGCACCGGGTGCCGCGTGGTCACGATGGTGTACGACCTGATCCCGCTCACGCACACGCACCTCGCCTTCCACAAGGACCCCAAGCTGTTCGCCGCGCTACTACGCACGATTGACGGAGGTCAGCGACCTGATCATGTTGCATCTCCGAGCAGTCCCGGCAGGACCTGGCACGCGTTCGCCGCCGAGCACGGTTGGCCGCTGCCGCCGACGGAGGTGCTGCAGGCTGGGCGAGGAGTTGCCCGACGCTCCAGACGACGACCGAGGCCCGCGACGACTTCTACCTATGGGTCGGCACCATGGAACGACGCAAGAACCTCGAGCTGGTCTACGACGCGCTGCGGATCATCGAGTCGGAAGGCGATCGTGTGCCCGACGTCGTCGTCGCCGGAGCGATCGGATGGGGAGTCGACGATCTGATCGCCGAGATCGACCTGCAGTCGACCGCGGCGAGTCGGGCGATCGTGCTGCTCGGCTCGGTCGACGAGGCCACGCTCGACCGTCTGTACCGGCGTGCACGAGCCTTGCTGTTCCCCTCCCACTACGAAGGTGGGGATTGCCCGTCCGCGAGGCTGCGGTCCGCGGGTGCCCGGTGGCAGCCGGTGACTCGCCCGCCGTGCGCGAGGCGGTCGCCGGCTACGCGGGCGCCGACGCTGCTGCCGGTCGACGATCCAGGGCCGTGGGCCGACTATCTGCGCCGCGGACCGTCACGACCAGCTGACCCCGCAGCCGTGCACACATGGTCAGCGGCGGCGGTCCAGTTGATGGGCTATGTGACGGAGATCGCATGAGCGTGCGCCAACGGGTCGGGCGCGGACGGCGCCGGTAGAGTCCTGCGAATGGCCACAGGAGACGTCGTCGTCGACGGCCTGTGGAAGACGTTCCGCATCTACCACCAGCGCAGCTCCACCCTCAAGCAGGCGATCCTGCGCCGGGGTGCCGACGTGTACGACGAGTTCTGGGCACTGCGCGACGTCTCGTTCGAGGTGCCCGCCGGGACGACGATCGGGCTGATCGGCGCCAACGGCGCCGGCAAGAGCACGATGCTCAAGGTGCTGTCCCGCATCCTCGTTCCCGACAAGGGCGCCGTGCGAGTCAGACGGGCGGGTCTCGGCCTTGCTCGAGCTGGGTGCCGGTTTCCACCCCGAGCTCAGCGGCCGCGAGAACATCTTCCTCAACGGCACCATCCTCGGGCATGTCGCACGCCGAACTCGACGCGACGATTCGACGAGATCGTCGAGTTCTCCGGTCTCGAGCAGCGCATCGACAACGCCGTCAAGACGTACTCGTCGGGCATGCAGGCTCGGCTCGGATTCTCCGTCGCGGTCTCGATCGAGCCCGACATCCTGATCGTCGACGAGGTGCTCGCCGTCGGCGACGAGCAGTTCCAGCGTCGCTGCCTCGAACGCATGGACGAGCTCCGCTCGGGCGGCCGCACGGCGATCTTCGTCAGTCACGGGCTGGCCCAGGTGCAGCAGATCTGCGACCACGCGGTCTGGCTCGACAAGGGCACGGTCGCCGCCGACGGCGAGCACCGAGGACGTGATCAGCGCCTACCTGCGGAGCGTGACCGGCGACACCGGGTCGACGACCGGGGCGCGAACGCATCGGAGACGGCGAGGTCCAGCTCGACGTCGACGCTGCTGGTCGACGGTGACGCCGACCACGGTCATGACCTCGGGCGACCCGCTCACGGTCCGCCTCTCGTGGGCCTGCGAGCGCGCCATGCGACGATCTGCAAGTTCGTGTTCCGGATCCATCTCTGCCGACGGAGTCGTCGTCGCCGGCGACCAGCTGCACGACGAAGCGGTCGCCGAGCTCGGTCCCGGGAGCGGGCATTTCGACTACATGATCCCGACGCTTCGCGCTGCTGCCCGGCGCCTACCACCTGTCGGCGTCGGTCCAGGATCGACACACCGGCCACATCTACGACGGCGGACGCCGGCTCGCCGACCTCGATGTCGTGCCCGCGGCTCCGAGCTCGACCCGCTCGGCTACTTCGGTCTCGAAGGTCGTGGCGCGGAGGTGCCGCGTGGCTCATCAAGGGCGTCGTGGCCTCGCTGCGCGAGGCCATGCAGTATCGAGACCTGCTGAAGAACCTCACGCAGCGGGAGCTGCGGAGTCGATACCGGCGGAGCGTCCTCGGTTGGGGCTGGTCGTTGCTGCAGCCGGCCCTGATGACCGCGGTGTACGCCATCATGCTCGGCGTCTACTTCAAGATCACACCCGAGCCGGGCGATCCGAGCGGCATCGACATCTTCGCCTTCTTCCTGCTCGCCGGGGTGCTGCCGTGGAACTTCTTCGCCGCCTCGCTCACGACGTCGATGGGCACGATCGTGAACGCCGGCGGCTTGATGACGCGGGTGTGGTTCCCGCGGCTGCTGCTGCCGATGTCGGCGATCCTCGCGCTGGCGGTGTCGCTGCTGATCGAGCTCGGCATCCTCACGGTGGCGATCACGGTCTTCACGCAGACGTTCCTGCTGCACCTGCTGCCGGTCGCGCTCGTGCTCGTCGTGCTGCTTGGTCCTGTTCACGTCCGGCATCGCGTTCTGGCTGGCGGCGTGCAACGTGCGGTATCGCGACGTCGAGTACCTCACCGGCGTGTTGCTGCTCGCGTACTTCTACCTCACGCCGATCATCTACCGATCACGTTCATCCCCGACGATCCCGGTGCTCGGCACGTCGATCACGTGGCGCGACATCGCGCTGGCGAACCCGATGGCGCGGTTCGCGATGGCGTTTCGCAACGTGTTCTACGACGTCACGCTGCCGGGCCTGCCGACGATGCTGTGGCTGGTCGGCTGGTCGTTCGTGAGCTTCTACTTCGGTACCGCGTTCTTCATCCGGCGCGCCGACCGTTTCGCCGAGATGATGTGATGGACGGCTCGGTCGACACGATCGAGTGCGGTCCTCGGTTCGACGCCGGGCAGTTCCTCGACGAACTGCGCAAGCCTCGGTCGGCCGGTCACGTGCTCGTCCACGCCACGGCGTCGCGTCCACCCCGAGGCGCTGGCGGCGATGCTGGCAGCCTCGGCTGCGCCGATGGCGGCGACGGTCTCGCCAGTGCCCGTGCCGACCGCGGGCACGGGCGAGGTGGTGTCAGTCGCCACCGATCCGGCCCTGCCACCGCCCCCCACAGTTGCCCTCGGCTGTGCGGCGGCGTGCTTGTTCTCGCGCGACGCGCTCGAGCAGCGTGCCCTCGACGTCGCCGACCGGCGGAGCGACTGGCGCTCGGCGTTCGTGGATCTGCAACCAGCGACTCAGTCACGCCGGCTGGCGCCACGTCGCCGCGCCCGGTGCCGTGCTCGCCTGGCCGGACGAGCCGCGCCCGCTGCCCGCCGCCCACGCCGCGTGGACGGGCGATGGTCGACGAGCAGAACGGTCCTGCGAACGAAGGCCTCTCCACCCACGTGCTCTGGGCTCATCGCGGTTGCGGCCGGTCCGAGTCGTGGTCGACGGGGCGTGCCTCACGGATGCCCCCCACAACGGATCGCAGGCTGTCGTCGCCAACGTGTCCAGAGCGCTGCATCGCACGCGCCCTGAGGCGAGCGTGACGCTGGCAGTGCCTCAGCGTTTCGTCGCTCACGTCGCGGCCGAGGTCGGGGGAGACGGTGTCGAGGTGGTCGAGCGCGAGCGGGGCGCGACCGGCTTCGACGTCGTGTACCGGCCCGTACCAGTTGCTCGATCCTGCCGAACTGACGTGGCTCGCCGACGCCGGGCAACGCCTGGTGGTGAGCCAGCTCGACATGATCGCTTTCTCGAACCCCTCCTACCACCCGTCGTCGTCGTTGTTCCACGCCGTCCGAAACCTGCAGCGGCACACGATGCGGTTCGCCGACGGGGTGACGTTCATCAGTGAGTTCGGCATGCAGTCGGCCCTCGCCGAGTGTCCCGACCTCGACCGCTCGCGTTGCTTCGTGGTGTCGTGCGGGGTCGACACCATGGCCCCGGTCGAGGCCGGGCGATCGCCGGCCCCCTCGATGGCGGGCCTTGCCGATCCGCCGTTCGTCGCATGCCTGGCGGCCACGTTCTGGCACAAGAACCGTCAGCACGCGATCGCAGTGTTCGCCGAGCTCTGCAGCCGGCAGGCTACCAGGGTCAGCTCGTGATCGCCGGCCCCGAGCCCTACTACGGACGATCGACCGACGAGGAGCAGACGGTTGGTGGCGTCACTCGACCCCGACATCGCACGCCGCGTCGTTCGGCTCGGGCAGGTCGACGAGCAGACGAAGTGGTGGTTGCTCGCCACGGCCGACCTCGTTCTGTACCCGTCGGTGGTCGAGGGCTTCGGTCTCGTGCCCTTCGAGGCCGCGGCGGTCGGGACCCCCAGCCTGTGCCACGCAGGCAGCGCCGTGCTGGAGGTCCTGGGCGACGGCCCGGCCGTGGTGCCCTCGTGGAGTGTCGGAGCGTGGGTCGACGCGGCCGCCGGGATCATCCGGTCACCGGAGCGTGCTGCGGAGGCGCTGGCGTGGGTGGAGCGCGCCGCGGTCCGACGCGGATGGGACGCGACCGCCTCGCGCACCTGGGAGGTGATCGACTCGACATTGGCGCGACCGCACGCGCGGCGACACCACGAGGAGGGAGGACCGCGGTCTCGGGTCGCCGACGACCTGTCGCCGCTCGCCGCGGGAGCCCGCCTCGCGCACCTCGGCAACCGCGTGAGCAGCTACGTCGAGCGTCGGACGCAGGGGATGCGGTCGAAGCGAGGGCAGTGACACGACGCACGGCTGCGGCCGTGGCACGTCGGCAACGGTGCGATCAGGGGCTGCCGAGTCCGATGCGGGTGTCGACCTTGCGGTCGGGTGCGCCGCTGGCGTTGGCGGGGACGTAGGCGTTGGATCGGATCGTTCCGAGGTGGTCGGCGACGAGGTCGACGGTGGCGTGGGGTGAGTTGACGAAGCAGACCTGGCCGTCGGGTCCGATCGGGGCGACGGCGACGTTGGGGTCGACGCTGCCGACGTTGTAGTTGGCGTTGGATGCTTCGGGTGGGTTGGTGGTGTCGGAGGAGACGAGCAGTCCGTAGCCGGGGCCGCTGGCCTGCACCGGTGTCAGGTTCATGACGGCGGCGTCGCCGGGTGTGCCGGCGACGGTGAAGCAGACGCGTCCCGATGGTGGGAGGGTTCCGCCGCCGAGTCCGATGCGGGTGTCGACCTTGCGGTCGGGTGCGCCGCTGGCGTTGGCGGGGACGTAGGCGTTGGATCGGATCGTTCCGAGGTGGTCGGCGACGAGGTCGACGGTGGCGTGGGGTGAGTTGACGAAGCAGACCTGGCCGTCGGGTCCGATCGGGGCGACGGCGACGTTGGGGTCGACGCTGCCGACGTTGTAGTTGGCGTTGGATGCTTCGGGTGGGTTGGTGGTGTCGGAGGAGACGAGCAGTCCGTAGCCGGGGCCGCTGGCCTGCACCGGTGTCAGGTTCATGACGGCGGCGTCGCCGGGTGTGCCGGCGACGGTGAAGCAGACGCGTCCCGATGGTGGGAGGGTTCCGCCGCCGAGTCCGATGCGGGTGTCGACCTTGCGGTCGGGTGCGCCGCTGGCGTTGGCGGGGACGTAGGCGTTGGATCGGATCGTTCCGAGGTGGTCGGCGACGAGGTCGACGGTGGCGTGGGGTGAGTTGACGAAGCAGACCTGGCCGTCGGGTCCGATCGGGGCGACGGCGACGTTGGGGTCGACGCTGCCGACGTTGTAGTTGGCGTTGGATGCTTCGGGTGGGTTGGTGGTGTCGGAGGAGACGAGCAGTCCGTAGCCGGGGCCGCTGGCCTGCACCGGCAACAGGTTCATGAACGCCGCATCCCCACGTGATCCGGCCGTTCGCCAGCACACGCGGCCGCCGGGCGCCACCGGTGGTGGTGGCGGCTTGGGCAGCGGACCTCCCGTGCGCGCCATGTTCGCCTTGAACGTGGGCCACGGGGCGGCACCCAACGCCGTTCCGGTCGTCCAGATCGACACGACGAGATCGTCTCCGCCATCCGCGTTCCAGTCACCGTTGGTGTCACCGATGTTGACCTGCACGATCCAGGTGCTCCCGTTCACACTGGCGACGGTGGGCGTGGCGAACGACGGCAGGAGACCGCCCCCATATCGCGAGCGAACCGACGGTCTGTGGCGCACCGGTGAGCGCGTTGAGGACCTTCATCTCCTGCTCGGCCTGCACGACGGCGTCGAGGGTTCCGTCGTTGTTGACGTCGGCGATGGCGACACCGCCGAACGTCCCGTGCTCGGGCCGGCAGGGCTGATCCATGACGCACCGCTGCCATTGCAACTGCCCGCCGCCGTCCCATGACATCAGCATTCCGCCCTGGCTGACCACCCACACGCGTGGCTGGCCGTTGACGGTTGCCACGGACGGCGAACCGAGCACCGCGCCGCCGGTCGCAGCGTTCCAGAGCAACTGTCCGGTCTTGCCGTCGAGCGCCATGATCTTGTTCGCCGCCGGTCCCATGAAGTACAGGCCCGTGCCGACCACGACGTCGAGCGCGCCGTCGTGGTTGAGGTCGATCAGTGCCGGCGTCGACCAGACGACGGCGTCACGCACGAAGTAGCTCCACCTCACCGAGCCGTCCAGGTTGAGCGCCCACACGTATCCGCCCTTACCGATGCCGTGACACGGCTGCGGTGTGCCCGAGCCTTCGCAGTCGGCACCGACGACGATCTCGTTGACCCCGTCACCACTGACGTCACCGATCACCGGAGAGCTCCAGATCGTGTCGCGCAACCAGTTGCGCCACATCAGGTTGCCGCCGGGGCCCGACCAGGCATCGACGGTCTGGCCCCAGCTCGACGTGACGACATCGAGCTGGTTGTCACCGCGATTGACGTACCCGATCGCCGGCGTTCCCACGACGCCCTGCAGGGCGCCGTCGAAGGCCGGCTCGACGAAGTGGTTGTAGATCGGAGCGGCCACGCCGTTACGGACCGAGAACGCTGCGAGCCGACCACTCGTGTTGGCGATGACGACGTCGTCGACGCCGTCGCCATTGATGTCACCGATCGCCGGGGACGCCTGCGTGGCGCCCTGCCCGGTCGCCGGGTTCGTGCCGCCCGGGTCGAGGCCGATGATGTGCGAGTGGGCGAGGTCGTAGACACGGGCGATGCTGTTCATGCCCCCGACGATCACGTCCGGCTGGCCGTCGCCGGTGACGTCTGCCACCGCGGCCGAACTGAAGAGGCTGTTGGTGGCGAAACCCATCGCCAGGCCACCGAAGTTCGAAACCAGCGGTGACGCCGCGATCTCGCTGAGCGTGACCGGCGCCGCCGCGACCTCGGGTGACCTTGTGCACCTCCACCGCGGTTGCAGCGAGCAACGCGAGCAGGAGAACAGCGGTCAGTCTGCGTAGCACCCAAGCACCTTTCGGTTGATCGTCGGAGCGCCATGCTCCCAACGTTGACCATCGGTCCGCTCGATGTCCGTCTTGAACGATTCTGACCGCCCGGACACCGCAACGGACGACAGGTCGACCAGGTATTTCAGGACTTGACCGACTTCACACGCAGGAGCGACCTTCCTGGCGGGCGACACGTCACCCGAATTGAGGATCAGTGCCGCAGGAGGTCGCGGGTCGCACGCCTCGCCAACGCGAGATATCCCGTGACGCCCTTGCGGTTCCGTCGCGCGGCCTGGACCAGGCCACGCATCAGGGCATCGGCGATCACGTAGATCCGGTAACCGACGAGGTTTCCTCCGTGGCGGCCGTGGAAGCGAACTGCCGATTCGTACGACCACGACAATGAGTCGCCGAACCGCGACATCGTGCTGTGGGCTCCGCTGTGACGCACCGACCATCGCGGATCGATTCGGGTGGGGATCCCGCGTTCGTTGGCGCGGGCGCACAGGTCGATGTCCTCGTAGAAGAGGAAGTAATGCTCGTCGAATCCGCCGAGCCGTTCGAAGGAGTCGCGATCGACGAGCAGCGCGGCGCCGCTGACGAAGCCCTCGCCGTCGGGTCTCGGCCCTCGCCGCCGCAGCCAGCTCCGGGCGATCTCGTCGCGCACGCGGTAGTGCACGCCGGAGTGCGCTCCCGGGTGACCGGAATCGACCATCTGAGGGCCCACGATCGCTCCCCGCGGTGGCGGATCGTCCGACGACCAGGGCCAGGCGACGATCTCTGCGTCGGGATTGAGGAACAGCAGCACTCCCGCCACCGACGAGCGGGCCAGCGCGTTGCACCCTGCGGCGAAGCCGGGGTTGCTCGGATCGTGCTCGACCCTGAGGTTCCCGGGATAGGACGCGACGAGCTCGTCGAGGTGGGCCCGTGCACCGGGGTCGGTCCCGTGCTCCCTGATCGCGACCGCCGTGCCGGGCGCCGTCGACGCCACGCTGGCGAGGCATGCGCCCAGCGTGTCGGCACTGTTGTAGGACACGACGAGCACCTCGAGGTCGACTGCGCCGGACACGGTCGGACAGTAGCGTGTGGAAGGTGTCGGGCATCGGTGAGCGGCGGAACGCCCGTCACGTGGTCGTGCCCTACGGGGCCGACAACGCGTCGGTGCGGGCGCGTGCGCTGCACTGGATCGAGCGTCTGCGCGCGTCCGGTCGTGTGTCCGACGACTCGGTCGTGGTGCACGGGCCTGATCGCCCGTCGAATGCCGTGCCCCCCGGGAGCGACGTGTTGCTCCTGCGCAACGTCGGCCGGCTCACCCGCGGTGGTCGCGAGCGGCGGTTGCTGCAACGCGCCGGACTGGGTGTGTACGACCTCGACGACGGGTTGCCGTGGGACGACGGGAACCTCCCGGGTTGGGTCGCTGGTGGAAGCGCCCGTTCCCTCGGTCGCTCGTCGCCGATCGTGCGGCACACGCAGCCGATCGGATGGTCGTCGGCAACGACGTGCTGGCCGAGTGGGCGGCGACCAGGTGCGACGACGTGCGCATCGTGCCGACGTGCATCGAGCCGAGCGAGTACCGGCGGCGCACTGCGTGGGAGATCGGCGAGGTGCCCGTCGTCGGGTGGATCGGTTCGCCCGCAACCGAGCCCTATCTCGTCGACATCGCCGACGCCCTGCGCGTCGTGCACGAGCGCACCGGTGCACGGTTGCACGTGATCAGCGGTGGCGGCCCGCCCGACCACCACATCGCTGCGTTCACGACGACGACCGCGTGGACGGCCGGGTCGGTCACCGCGATCGCCGATTGGGACGTCGGCATCATGCCGCTGCGCGACGGTGTGTACGAGCGCGCCAAGTGCGGCTACAAGCTGCTTCAGTACGCCGCGTCCGGCGTTCCGGCGGTCGCCTCTCCGGTCGGCGTGAATCGCGCGTTGCTCGACGCCATGGACGGGCTGGCACCGACGACGGTCGACGAATGGGCCGATGCGCTGACGACGATGCTGACCGAGCCGGCGCGAGCGTCGTGCCGAGCGCGCCGCCGCGGCGGCGGACGTTGCCGACGCCTACTCCTACGCCACGTGGGAGGAGGCGTGGGTCGACGGCGGTGGGATGGTGAGCTGCGAATCGTCCACGTGATCACGAAGGGCGACGTGGGCGGTGCGCAGACCCACGTCGTCGAGCTGGCCACGGCGCAAGTCGCGGCGGGTCACGATGTGACCGTCGTCGCCGGCACGGGCGGCGACGCGCCATCGAGCGCTGCCGGCGCGGCGGCGCCGGCGTCGCCGTCGTTGCCCTCGCTGGGCGAAGCGCGCATCGCGGCTGTGGCAGCGCGCCGCCCTCGCCGATCTGCGCGCAGCGCTCATCGAGCACCGACCCGACATCGTCCACGCCCATTCGTCGAACGGCGGCTTCCTCGCCCGGATCGTGTGCCGGCGCGAGCGGCGTCACGTGCGTGTACACGGCCCACGGGTGGCCGTTCCAGCGCGGGGCTGCGCTCTCGCAGCGTGTGCTGTCGTTCGTCGGTGAGCTCGTCGCCGGGCGGCTCGGCGATGGAGTGATCTGCCTGACCGACGCCGAGGCCGACTTGGGCCGCCGCGCTCGTGTCGTTCGCCGAGGCCGGCTGTGGGTGATCCCGAACGGACTCGCCGACGTTCCCCCGAGCTGCGCCGGCGGCACGCGCGTCGGTGGTCCGGGCGCTCGTGATGGTCGCCCGGTTCGCTCCGCCCAAGCGCCAGCGCGAGCTGATCGACGTGATGGCGACGCTCCAGCACGTCGACTGGACGCTGACGTTCGTCGGCGACGGCCCGACAGCTCGACGACTGCCGCGACTACGGCGAGGCGTCTGCTCGGCGACCGGGTCAGCTTCCTCGGCCACCGGGACGACGTGCCGCAAGTCCTCGCCGCCCACGACGTGATCGTGCTGTGGTCGGCGTACGAGGGCATGCCGATCTCGCTGCTCGAAGGCATGCGCGCCGGGCTGTGCTGCGTGGCGAGCGATCTCCCGGGTGTCCGGGTGTTGTTCGGGACGCCTCCTGCCGGCCTCGTCGCCGGCTCACCGGGTGAGCTGGCTGCTGCCATCGACCAGCTCGTCGGCGACGTTGGTCGTCGCGCCGAGCTGGGCGCCCGCGCTCGCTGCCCGGTACGAAGCTCACTTCTCGGCGACGGCGATGGAACAGGCGGTGGCCGACGTCTACGACGACCTGCTCGCCCGGTGACACCGCTCAGCGGCCGCCATCGAAGAGCAGGTGGTGGAGCGTCATCCAGATGATCCGCAGGTCGGTGGCGAGCGATTCGTTGCGCACGTAGTGGAGGTCGTACTGGAGCTTGACGTAGGCGTCCTCCTCGGACGCCGCGTAGCGGTACTTGACCTGCGCCCAACCGGTGAGTCCGGGACGCACCAGATACCTGCCGGCGTAGAACGGCAGACGCTCCTCGAGTTGCCGGGCGTAGCCGACCTGCTCCGGGGCGGGGACCGACCACCGCCAGATCGCCGAAGAAGATGTTGAGCACCTGTGGCAACTCGTCGATGTGGGTGCGTCGCAGCAGCCTTGCCGAACGGTGTGATCCGGGGATCGTCGTTGGCGGTCCAGCCCGAGACGTCGACCGCGCCGGGTCGCATGGTGCGCAGCTTCCAGATGCGGAACGGCTCGCCCTGGAGGCCGACCCGCTCCTGTCGGAAGAACAACGGTCCCCGGTTGCCGAAGAGGTTGCCGATCAGGACGAACGGGATCAGCACCAGGAGCAGCAGCGAACCGAGGAGGGCGAGGACGATGTCGATCGCCCGCTTGAGCGGGGCATAGCCGCCGTGCAACGACTCGATGTCGCCCATCAGCGCGAATCGATCGAGCGCCGACAGCGGGAGCTTGCCGATCGACTCGTCGTAGAAGTCGTCGAGGCTGCGGACGCGCACACCATCGCGGTGCAGCTCCTCGGCGGCGTCGATGACGAACGGATGGGTGCTCGGCGCCGTGCCGAGCACGAGCGTCGTCGCCCCGCGCTGGCGGCAGGCCTCGGCCAGATGCAGGTAGTCGCCTTCGGTGGTGAAGACGGCAGCCAGGGTGAAACGTCGTTCGACCGGGCCGTCGGCGACGTCGACGATCAATTGCTTGCCGTCGTCGGGTGCCACCACGGCGACGACGCGATCGGAACCGCCCGATCTCCGCAGGGCGACGGCGTTGATGGCGCCGAACACCACCAGCCACGCCCACACGAGGAACGACGTCAGCAACATCACGAAGCGCGGCAACGTGTCGGGGAAGAACACCTGTGACGTCGCCGCCGCGCCGAGCACCGCGAGGTGCCGTCACCGTGCACTCGACGAACACCCGCGTGACCGACGACGTTCGGGGCGGAGCCTCCATGATCGCCACGATCGCCACGGCCAGGACGGACAGCAGGACGTACGGGAGGTACGCCTCGGTCGTGCCCTCGGGTGCGCGGAACTCCTGATGCCACCAGCGCGCCACGAAGGGAATCGCGGCGATGACCACCAAGCTGATGAGGCGGCGACGATTGGTCACGACGTGGCCGGTGTTCGATCGGTGGCGCAGCACAGGGTGAGCGCGCCGGTAGCGAGGGCGTGGGCGAGCAGGAGCGCGAACGGCGAGATCGTGGCTCCCCACGTGTGCCAGTCCCACGGGTACCACGAACCGGTGGCGCCGACCCCCCATCTGCGCTGGGCGGAGACGAACGCCACGTTGGCGATCACCCAACTCGACCAGGCGACGATCGCCACCAGACGGTCGTCGAGCCACTGCGTCGTGGCCGGCCTCCAGGCGAGCACCAGTGGGAGGCCGACGGCGAACGGCATCGTGTAGCGCCCCTGCCAGTACTCGCCGTAGTTGGCGCCCTGACCGAGCTCGAGCAACCAGGCGACGACGACAGCGCCGCCCAATCCGGCGAGGTAGACCAGCGCCGAACGCCGGTACTCGAGCACGGAGACGAGTGCCAGCCCGCCGACGATCGCCCAGAACAGGAACACGGCGACGCTGGGCACGGCCGTGTCGAGCCACCCCAGATCGCCGACCAGCTGGCGCAGGTGCTCACCGGTGTTCGACACGACGAGCCTGAGTGTCTCGGCCCGGAAGCCGCCGGGCCGGCTGAGGACGAGCCCGATCGCGACGAGCGCGGCGGCGGCCGAGGAGTAGCCGATCAGTGCTCTGCGGGCGTTGACGCTGGTGAGGCGCTGGTACCGCCGGGCGAGGAGCTCGATGACGATCAGAACGACCGGCGCGAACGCGATCAGCAGGTTGGAGTCGCGGTCGCGGTTGAGCAGCGGGGTGAGGATCGGCAACGGGGCGATGACGACGACGGTCCACCGGGCCCACGAGTCGAGTCGTTGCCAGAACTGGAGCGGTCGCGTCTCCGTCAACAGGCAGCACGCCAGCACGATCAGCACAGCCCACACCGGACCGTCGCGCCGGGCGAGCATGACTGCCGCCCAGCCGGCAACGGTGAGCCATGGAGTGGACCGCGCCCGATCGACCAGCAGGCCGGTCCACAGGGCCAATCCGCCACCGATCGCGACCGCGCTGGGACTGACGAAGCCGAACGTGAACCAGGCGATCGGCGTGAGCCCGAGCAGCGCGCTCGCCGCAAGAATGGGGCGTCGCCGTACGAGGGTCAGCAGCGACGCCGCCACCAAGGCGACTGGGATCGCCGCGTTGAGCAGCCGTGCCAGGTACGCGTACCCACCGGCGGACGGGACGAAGGAAGCCAGTCCCGGCAGGATCAACGCCCAGGGCGGGTAGTTGTACGACAACGTCGACAGCTCGCGCGACTCGGTCGACAACGGCTGCGCGTTGGCGCACGCAACAGGGACTTCGGGTTGGAACGCCCAGCAGCCCGGGTCGGGTTGGCCGACCATCCCCGGCACATCGAACAGATGGGTGCCGGGCGCCAGCGGATCGGGGTTGACCCGCCCTTCGCGGTGGCCGCGCACCAGCGCCGCGGAAGCGACCATGTGGCTCGGCTCGTCGGGCCCGCTGCTGCGCGGGTTGCCGGCGATCCAACAACACGCCGTCAGCACGACGGCTGCGACCAACAGGCCCGGCTTGTCGCGCCACCGCGCGAGAATGGGCCGCTCGGTCATCGTCCGGAGAGTGTACCGATGGCTCGCGGACGCATCCGGGTAGCCTCGCGGCGCGATGTCCGACCACTCGACCACCGAAGCCGGGAACGAGGCCGACCTGCTCCGCCGACTCGACGAGCTCGAAGCCCAGTCGAACGCCCGGCGCGACGAATTGAAGGCGATCGCCGCCCAACTGCCGGAGACGATCAGCCGCAGGGCGCTCGTGCGGGCCGTGATCGACGATCTGCGTCACTCGCCGCAGAAGGGGGCGATCGCACGACGTGCCGCCTACAAGGTCACCCGTGCCCCGATGCACGCCGCCAAACGGGTTCAGATCAAGCTGCGCGTCAACCGCTCGGCATGAGGCCGGTCAAGGTCTTCGTGTCCGGACGCGGCAACGCGTTCATGACCGACATCGCCGACTGGATCGTCGAGGCCGCCGAGCTCGCCGGTCGATCGGCGACACGCGTCACAGAGCAGCTTCCGGCCGACGATGGATCGATCAATCTGGTCGTCGCCCCCCACGAGTTCTTCGTGCTGTTCGACGCTCCCAAGGCCACGATCGCCAGGGCTGCCGCGGCCTCGGTCCCGATCTGCACCGAGCAGCCGGCGACACCGTGGTTCAACCTGACGGCCGGCATCCTGCGCGACACGCCGTTGGTGCTCGACATCAACCAGCACGGCGCCGACGCGTTGCGTGCGCGTGGACACGAGGCGCTGCAGCTCCGACTCGGGGGCGTGCCGTCGATGCGGGTGCCCGACCGCGAACGCGACATCGATGCCTTGTTCCTGGGCGGGAGCACGCCGCGTCGAGCTGCGGAGCTGGCGCAGCTCGGTCCGATCCTGTGGGATCACCGCGCCGAGTTGCGACTGTTCCGGTTCACGGCTCCGGTCGGTGAGCAGACGCCCGGGCTCGTGTTCGGGCGCGACAAGTACGAGCTGCTCGCCCGTAGCCGGATCCTGCTCAATCTCCACCGCGACGACGTGATCCCCGGGTACTTCGAGTGGGCGCGGTTGATCGAGGCGATGGCCAACGGTTGCGCCGTGCTGACCGAGCCGTCGACCGGGCACGAGCCGCTCGCCGCCGGGCAGCACTTCGTGGCGACCGACGACATCGCCGGCGAGCTGTCCGGGCTGCTCGACGATCCCGATCGGTGCCGGCAGCTCGGCGAGGCTGCCCGCGCCGCCGTGATGGACGAGCACCCGCTCGTCGCCTCGCTCGCCCCCGTGCTCGACCACCTCGACGACACGTGGACGCCCAACGTGCCGCGACGTCACGTCAGTCCGATCGCGCTCAGTCACACGGTGTCACTGCAGCTCGGCGACGTGCGGCCGGCGCAGGCGATGCGCCGGCGGGTCTACCTGGCGTGGATGAGAGAGGTCTCGCTGATCCGCGAGATCGAGCGGCTGCGCTGTCAGATCGTGCACGGGGTCGACGACCTCGTGTTGCGGTCGGAGACACCTGCCTACGCCGCGGCGCAGCCGGCGGTGAGCGTGATCGTCACGTTGTACAACTATGCCGGCGTGGTGCTCGAGACGCTCGACTCGATCGTCGCCTCGACCGGTGTCGACTACGAGATCGTCGTCATCGACGATCACTCGCGCGACGACGGGAGAGCGGTCGTGTCGGCGTTCATGGATGCCCACCCCGACGTGCCGATCCGGCTGCTGGGAAGCGAGATCAACCGCGGTCTGCCGGCGTCGCGCAACCTTGCCGTGGCCGAGGCGCGTGCCGAGCGGATCATGGTGATGGACGCCGACAACACGGTGTACCCGAACTGCCTCGAGCGCTTGTCCGATGCGCTCGACGACGACCCTGGGGCGGCCTTCGCCTATGCCACGCTCGAGGCCTTCGGTGCCCAGCCGGGGCTGCGGAGCGAGTTGGCGTGGAGCCCGCGATGGCTGTGCGAGGGCAACTACATCGACGCCCAGGCGCTGGTTCGGCGCTCGACGTTCGAGCGCCACGGCAACTATCGCGAGGTCCACGAGTACGGGTACGGCTGGGAGGACTGGGAGCTGTGGCTGCGGCTCGCCGAAGCCGGTGAATACGGGGTGCACCTGCCGCAGATGCTCGGTCGCTATCGCACGCAGGTGGCGTCGATGATCACGATCACGCATCTCGTCGCCGACGAGATGCACGCCCAGATCGCCGCCCTCCACCCCGACCTGCCGTGGCCGCACCGCGACGACGCTGCGCTCTGACGTCGACTCGTACACTCGTGGCGTGCCTGCTCTGTCCGACGACGAGTTGCGTCGCGCGATCGAGTCGGCCGACCGCCACGCGCGTGAGCAGCGCGCCGAGGCAGCGCGGCTCGAAGCCCAGCTGCCGGGGTTGAACGAACGACTCGGTCGGGCGCGCCTGGCGCAGGAGCGCCTGCAGACGTCACGCGAATGGCGGCATTCGCCGCCAGGGTGCGAACGCGGAGGCGGCGCACATGAGCGACACCGGGCCGAATGGTCTCGTCGACGACCTGGCGCGGGCGCTGGCCGAGGCGCGCGACGCAGAGCACGCCACCGGCCGGCTACGGGGGAGGATCAACGAGTTCCACACCCAGATCGATCGTGCCGAGCAGGACGTCGCCCTCGGGCGCTGGTACTGGCTGCGACGGCGCATGCAACGCAGCCGCCGCCGGCGACATCATGGCGAGTCCGGGGCGCCGCTGGTGTCGGTGATCACCGCCGTCTACGAGACCGATCCCGATCACCTCCGGGCGTGCATCGCCTCGGTCGACGCCCAGACATATCCGAACTGGGAGCACGTGCTGGTCGACGACGGTTCGACCGACGGCCGTGTCGCCGAGGTGCTCGCCGAGGCAGAACGATCGAGCCGGCGCGTACGGGTGCTGCGGCACCGCCTCAACTCCGGGATCGTCGCCGCCAGCACGACCGCCCTCGGCGCCGCCCGCGGGGTCTACGTCGCGCTGCTCGATCACGACGACGTGCTCGTGCCCGACGCGCTCGAGCGTCTGTGCGCGGCCCTGCGTGCGCGAGCCGGCGGCGACCGTCGCCCACAGCGACAACGCCGTCCTCAGGCGTGACGGTCGCGTCGCCGACCCGTTCTACAAACCGGACTTCTCGCCCGAGCGGCTGCGCAACCAGAACTACGTGCTGCACTGCGTGATGGCACCGGTGGAGGCGGTCCGTCGCGTGGGCGGCTTCCGCGCCGGCTACGACGGCGCCCAGGATCACGATCTCGTGCTCCGCTTGTCGGAGGTCGGTGAGGTGATCCACGTCCCCGAGGTGCTGTACCACTGGCGTGAGGCGCCGGCCAGCGTGGCGTCGGATCCCACCGCCAAGCCGTACGCCTACGACGCCGGTGTGCGCGCCGTGCAGGACCACTGCAACCGGATCGGGATGGTGGCGACCGTCGAGCGCGGCGCCCTCGACGGGGTGTACCGGATCAGGCGACCACCATCCGATCGGCGGGTGAGCATCGTGATCCCCACCCGCGGGACGCGCGCCGACGTGTGGGGAGTGCCGCGGGTGCTGGTGCTCGAGGCGATGCGCTCGATCGTCGAGCGTTCGTCGTTCGAGCAGTTCGAGTTCGTCGTCGTCGTCGACACGGCGACCCCTTCGAACGTCGTCGACGCCATCGAGCAGTTCGATGCCCCGACGACGATCGTCCCGTTCGACGCCGAGTTCAACTTCTCGGCCAAGGTCAACGCCGGCGCCGCCCGCGCCCGCGGCGATCTGTTGCTGTTCCTGAACGACGACACGGAGCTGATCGAGCCCGACAGCATCGGTGAGATGGCGGCCTTGCTCGATCAGGCCGACGTGGCGATGGTCGGCGCCAAGCTGCTGTACAGCGACGGCACGCTCCAACACGCGGGACACGTGTTCCCCGGGTTCGCCTCGCACGCGTTGCTCGGGTATGCGGGCGATCATCCCGGGCCGTACCGGATGGCCGCGGTCGAGCGCGAGTGCAGCGGGGTCACGGCGGCGGCGGCGATGGTGCGGGCCGACCTGTTCGCCGAGCTCGGCGGGTTCGACGCGGCGCTGCCGCACAACTTCAACGACGTCGACCTGTCGTTCCGGATGCGGGCCGCCGGCTACCGCATCGTCTGGACGCCGCACGCCGCCTGGTACCACTTCGAGAGCGCGACACGCGATCCGGCGACCGGTGATGCCGAGCGCGACCTGCTGCTCTCGCGCTGGAGCGATCGCATCGAGCACGACCCCTACTTCAACGTCAACCTCGCCCCCCACCGAACCGACTGGCTGGAACGCCCTGGCCGGTCAGGCGCCCCGCCCTACTACCTCGACGACAGCGGCCAACGAAAGTTCAGTTGATGCGGGTCCACTGGGGGCGGAGGGTGACGGCGCCGCGCTCCTCGAGCGGGTCGCCGGCCATCACGTCGAAGGCGACCGCGGTGTGGACGCGGTCGAACAGGTGCTGACGGCGGGTGTCGCTGATCGAGCAGTGCAGGTGGTACTCGCCGGGGAGCAGGGCGAGATCGGGCAAGCGCAACCGGATCGCGCCGTCGGACGTGACGATGCCGAGGTCGATGCCGGCGTCGCGTGTGCTGGGATCGCTGAGGTTGAGCCCGGCTGCGGTGCTGATCGTGACCGACACCGCCGGGCTCTCGATCGGTGACGTGGCGGCGTAGCGCGAGGTGGACGTCGACGTCGTCGCCGGTTCGCACTCGCGCCGTCGGCTGCCCGTCGACCGACATCGTGACGTCGGTGAACTGGATCTCGCCGCTGCCCTCGCGGTACGTGCCGAGCGCCGCCACCCGGTCGGTGGCGCCCGACATCGACTCGGTGTAGCCGTCGACGATCTCGCCCGGGTTGCCGGTGCCGCGGAGCTTGCCGTGGTCGAGCCACACGGCGCGATCGCACATCGTTCGCACGCTGCCGAGGTCGTGCGTGACGAGCACCGTCGTGCGGCCGCTGTTGCGGAACTCGAGGAAGCGCTCGGTGCACTTGCGCTGGAAGTCGATGTCGCCGACGGCGAGGATCTCGTCGATGATCAGCAGGTCGGGCTCGACGTTGATCGCGATCGAGAACGCCAGCCGCACGTACATGCCCGACGAGTAGGTCTTGACCGGTGTGTCGAGGAACTCGTCGTCGAGCCCCGAGAACTCGACGATCTGGTCGTAGCGCTCGGCGATCTCGTGTCGCCGCATGCCCAGCAGGGCGGCATTGAGGAAGACGTTCTCGCGGCCTGTCAGCTCGGGATGGAACCCGGCCCCGAGCTCGAGCAAGGCCGACATCCGGTCGTGGACCCTGACCGTGCCGGAGGTCGGGCGCAGGATGCCCGCCATGCACTTGAGCATCGTCGACTTGCCCGACCCGTTGTGGCCGATCACGCCGAACACCTCGCCCCGCCTGACGTTGAACGAGACGTCGTCGAGCGCCGTGAAGTCGTCGTAGTTGCGGCGGCGCCCGCCGGTGACGAACTGCTTGAGCGACGTCGCCCGGTCGTGGTGACGTCGGAACTGCTTCGTGACGTGGTCGATCTCGACCGAGTGGACGTGGGCGCTCACAGCTCCTCCGCGAATCGTGGCGAGAGCTTGTTGAAGCCCCAGGCGCCGATCACGATCGACACCGCGGCGTACGCGGTGAGCTGCGCGAAACGGGCGAGGCTCGGCATGTGCAGGTCGTACATCACCTCGTGGATCGCCATCACGAAGGCGCCGGTGGGTCCCCAGCTGGCGACCGCGGTGAGCCACGGCTCGCCGACGCTCTCGGGGTCCCAGATCACCGGTGTGGCGTAGAACAGCAGCTGGCTGGCGATCGCCCACAGGTAGGTGATGTCGTTGAAGAACACGTTGGCCGACGCCAGCAGCAGGGCCACGCCGGTGCTGAAGATCGCCAGCAGCACCATGATCACCAGCAGCACCGGCAGCCAGGGGAGCACCATGTTGCCGGCGATGAGGAGCGCCACGGTGAGCACGCCGAGCTCGATCAGGACCGTGACGAACTGGGCGAAGATCACGGACAGCACGAGGTGCTCGTGCGGGAAGGCGACCTTGTTGATCAGCGAGGCGCCACCCTGCACGGTGCCGATCGACACGCCGACGCTGATGGCGAAGAAGTTGAAGGGGATGAACCCGGTCAGGAAGTAGAGCGGAAAGCTCTGCAGCCCGCTCGGATCGCCGGTCGGCGCGACCTGCACGAAGATGTAGAGGAAGATGACGCTGAAGATCGCCATCTGCACGAGCGGGTTGATGAGGCTCCACAGCCACCCCAGCAGGGAACGCTTGTAGCGTGTGCGCAGCTCACGCAGTGAGAGCAGGTACAGCAGGTTGCGATGCGCCGCCGCGTTCCTGATGCTCACGAAGCTGACCGGAGACGCGTGACCGTAGCGAGGCAGAGCTCGTCGGCGTCGAGGCATGGCAGCCGGGAGCTGTGAGAGATGCCACTGGTAGGCGGTGGCGATGATCTCGTCGAGTCCGTACTGCGGCACCCACCCGAGCACCTCGCGCGAGCGGGCCGGCTCGGAGAACGTCGATACCGGGTCGCCCGCCCGGCGCCCCACGATGTCGTACGGGACGGGACGGCCGGCGACTCGCTCGATCTCGTCGAGCACCTCCTTGACCGACGTCCCGACGCCGGTGCCGACGTTGACGGCCGTGGTTGCGCCTCCGTCGCCGAGGTAGTCGACGGCAGCCACGTGGGCGGCGGCGAGATCGTCGACGTGGATGTAGTCGCGGACGCAGGTGCCGTCGGGAGTGGGGTAGTCGTCGCCGAACACCTTGAGTCGATCGTTGCCGAGCAGCAGCGCCCGGATCGCGACGGGGATCAGGTTGAGGGCGTACGACCAGTCCTCACCGATGCGCCCGTCGAAGCTGGCACCGGCGGCGTTGAAGTAGCGCAGGCTGACGCTGCGCAGATCGTGCACATCGTCGTACCAGTGCAGGACGCGCTCGACCATCGCCTTGGTCTCGGCGTACACCGACTCGGGATGGATCGGCTGGGTCTCGTCGACGGGGACCGCCGCCGGCGTGCCGTACACCGAGCACGACGACGAGAACACCACCTGGCGCACGCCGCCCGCGAGGGCGGCGTCGAGCAGCTTCACCGTGCCGTCGACGTTGTTCCGGAAGTACTTGGACGGGGCGTGCATCGACTCACCGACGTTCTTGTACGCCGCGAAGTGCACGACCGTGTCGACGCCATGGTCGCCGCAGACCTGCTCGACCAGATCGCCGTCGGCGATGTCGCCGACCACGAGCGGGGCGTCGAGCACGGCATCGGCGTTGCCCAACTCGAGCGAGTCGAGCACGACCACCTGGCGGCCTGCGCTGCGCAGTGCTCGCACGGTGTGGGAGCCGATGTATCCAGCCCCACCTGTCACGAGGGTCGCCCGTTCCTGATCAGCCATGGCCGGGCACTGTACCGTTCGATGCGTGATCGCAGCGGTCGTCGTGACGCATTCGGCGCCCGCCGCAGTGCTCGAACAGTGCGTCGCCGCGATCCGCCGGGCGGCTGGTGTCGACCGGATCATCGTCGTCGACAACGGCGGATCGGCCGCGGTGGCCGGCGACGACATCGAGTTGATGCGCGTCGTCAACCACGGGTACGGAGCGGCTGCCAACGTCGGTTTCCGGAGGGCGTTCGAGCTGGACGCGTCAGCGATCGCGTTGTTGAACGACGACGTCGTCGTGCGCGCCGGATGGCTCGACCCTCTGGTGGCGGCGCTCGCCGGCGAGCGTGTCGGTGCCGCTCAGCCCAAGCTGTTGATCGCCGGCAGCAGCCCCGCCAGGGTGAACAGTCTCGGCGTCATGATCGGTGCCGACGGTGCCGGCACCGACATCGGCGACGGAACGCTCGACGTCGTGGTCGGTGCGGCATCGGAGATCGCCCGCTTCACCGGTGGTGCAGTTCTGTTCGCGCCCGATTTCCTGCGCGCCACGGGTGGGTTCGACGAGCGCTTCTTCCTCTACTACGAGGACGCCGACCTCGGCGGGCGAGGCGCCGAGCTCGGCTGGTCGTACCGGCTGGTGCCGGCCTCGGTCGTCGACCACGGGCGCGGCATGTCGACCTCGGGCGACCCGGAGCGCACGCGCTATCTGCAGGAGCGCAACCGGTTGTGGCACGCCTTCCGCCACACCGGTCCTGGCACGACGACCAGAGCCGTCTGGTTGTCGGTCCGGAGGCTCCGCCATCGGCCGCGCGGGGTGCATGCCAAGGCCCTGCTCGTCGGCCTCGCCGGGGCGCCGGGCGCGTGGTGGCGGCGGGTCAGACGGTCGAGCTCAGTCGGCGTCCTGGGGTAGCGGCCGGCCCTGCTTGTCGCGGCGTTCGGCGCGCTGCATCTGCTTCCACTCCCGAACGGCGGCGAGCGAGACGTCGTCGCGGCAGTCGGCGATCGTGCGCGGCTCGTCGTCGGCGAACACGCCCGCCGCCTGTTGCCAGCCGTCGGGGCGAACACCGAAGCGCTTGGCGAGCAAGGCGATGAAGATCCGCGCCTTCTCGTCGCCGAAGCCGGGCAGCTCTCTGAGGCGCCGGTAGAGCTCGTTCCCGGACGGCTCGTCGGCCCACAGCCGTTCGACGTCGCCCTCGTAGCGCTCGGTGAGCACCGAGCACATGGCGTGGATGCGGCGCGCCATCACCGCCGGGAAGCGATGGATGGCCGGCTTGGCGCAGCAGACCTGGACGAGCTCGTGCTCGTCGATGGCGGCGATGCGGGCCACCTCGAGATGTCCGAGCCTGCGTCGGATGGTGAGCGGCCCGGCGAAGGCCCATCCCATCGGCACTTGTTGGTCGAGCAGCATCCCGATGATGAGCGCCGCCGGGTCGTGGTTGAGCAGCCCGTCGGCCTCGTCGTCACCGGTGATGTAGAGGTCGCCGACCACGCCCCGAATGTACCGAGCGTCATCGTTAGGATCTCCAGCCTGATGGCCGACGACACGGAGTACGACGTCCCGGTCGATCCCGACGCCGACAACAACGCCCACAGCGCGGCGATCCGGCTCGTCGGGCGCGACCAACGCGTGCTCGAGGTCGGGTGCTGGTCGGGTCACGTCACGCGTCATCTGGCCGAGCGTGGCAACCGCGTGATCGGTGTCGAGCTCGACGCCGAGGCAGCGCGCCGGGCCGAGGCCTTCGCCGAGCGCGTGCACGTCGCCGACATCGATCGCACCCCGCTCTCCGAGCTGGAGTCGGGGCCGTTCGACGTCGTGCTGTTCGGCGACGTGCTCGAGCATCTGCACGATCCGCGCCGTGTGCTGGAAGATGCGGTCGGCCTGCTGGCTCCCGACGGGCGGTTCGTGATCTCGATCCCCAACGTGTCGCACATCGACGCCCGGATGATGTTGCTGCAGGGCAACTGGGAGTACCAGACCGATGGGCTGCTCGACCGCACGCATCTGCGCTGGTTCACCCGCCAATCGTTGCGGGAGTTGCTCGCCGACGTCGGGTTCGTGGCGACGCACGTCGAGCGGATCCGCACACCGTTCGGGTCGTCGAATCTGCCCTTCGAGCGCGAGGCGGTGTCGCCCGAGCTGATCGGATACGCGACGACCGATCCGGAGGCGTTCACGCTCCAATTCGTCGTCGATGCCCGCCGCGGAAGCGGTGTCGATGTGCTCGCCGATCCGCCCCGGACGTCATGGCCGCGGCTGGGCAGCACACCTGTCGCCGATGCCAACGTCGCCGACCTCGAACGCGAGCGCGATGCGTTGCGGGCCGAGGTCGATGCGTGGCACAACTCGAAGCTGGTCAGGATGACCAATCCGCTGCGCTCGCTCTACGCACGCGCGCCGACGCCGGATCGGCCGCTAGCGCGTTCGTCGTCGCAACGCCTGTTGGGCGCGGCGGGCGCCGGCAGTCGTGCGCTGGGCGACGGTCGGCCGGGTCAGCGCCAGATCGTCGCCATCGATCGGCCAGGTGCGGAAGGCCCAGTCGACGTCGATGCCGACGATCTCGTGCGTCAGCTCGTCGAGCGCGATCAGCAGGTGCCCGCCGGCGGCGAAGGCGGCGATCGAGCGCGTGAGGGCGCGTCCTCCGATCCAGTGCAGGCGCGAATCGGTGAATCCGTCGAGGTCGAGGTCGACAGTTCCGGTCGGTGTCGCGACGGACGCAGCGAGGTGGCCGAGCTGCACCAGGCACGCCTCCGAGCCCGGGTCGAGCCGGAGGCTGCGCGCCGACGGGACGGCGGCGTGCAGGCGCAGCAGCTGCCATCCGTCGGGGGAGCGGCGCGGCACCCGTTCGGTCTGATGGCTGGCGAGATCGGAGCCGGTCGGGAAGCTGGCGATCCGGGCCTCGCCGGTCTCGCTCGACGGCGTGATCGCGTCGAGGTCGACGCCCCGCCACGCCGCCCCCAGTTGTGCCGAGAGCGCCGGATTGTCGATCGCCGCCAGCCCCGGCAACCAGAACACCTCCTCCCAACCGATCGTGGCGGCGTCGACGGCGTTGAGGTAGCGGACGAGCCCGGCGATGTCTCCGTCGACCAACGCGGCCGGGTCGTCACCTGCGAGGTCGTCGTGCTGCCACTCGCCGAGCTCGGCGGCGAGCAACGGTGACGGATCGGCGATCGTGGCGGCGATCGTGTCGAGCAGCGCCGCCCGGAAGTCCCGATCGCGCCATGGCGACCTCGTCGAGTCGTGCCATCCGTGCCAACGTGCTCGGTCACGTCGTAGACACCCTGGCGAGCGAGCACCAACGAGTCGGCATGGCGGTCGTGGTCGTCCGGCCGGCAGATCGGCTTGCCGTCGTCGGCGAACTCGAGCAACGTGCCGATCTCGGGGGTGGCGATCCGTTCCAGGATCGCGGCGTGGTGTTGCACCACGTCGGCGGCCGCTCCCACCAGTCCCGAGCCGACTGTCTCGGGGAGATAGCTCAGCATCACCGCCCCGTCGCGGCGGCGCTTGACACCGGTCTCCGACAGCATCAGGTAGAGCCCGACCACGTCGCCGGTGAACCCGTCGCTGCGCAGGATGGCGTCGATCGTCGCCTGGATCTTGCCGCCCCAACCGATGTCGCACAGCACGAGTGGGCCGTGTTCGAGATCGAGCGACTTGGCGAAGTACGAGAGCACGTTGCGGCGTTGGCCGGCCGAGGCGGCGACGATCTGCTCGCGCAACGTTTCGTCGCCGGCGACAGCCACCATCGCCTCGTAGCGATGGTCGTGGTGGTACTCCTCGTCGGTCAGCACGCGCCGGACCTGCGCCGGGTCGAGGTCGAAGGCCGACGCCAGATGCGCGGGTCGGAACCGGGTGCGACGCTCGATGACGGTGAAGATCTCCTCCGGCGTCCCGTCGAAGACGGCGGCGCGAACGAGCGCCCAGCGCGAGGCGTGCACGAGGCGCGTCGCCGGACCGTTCCGGCGTGTGCGCGCGATCAGGTCGGCGATCACCGCCCCTTCCCGCAGCAGGCAGTGCACGGTCGATGCGCCGTGCCGTTCGGCGGTCTCGGACGCCCAGTTGGCGAATCCCGCCAGTGCCGGCCCGACGACGCCGGCGCCGAACTGGTAGGCGGCCGAGTCGCCGGTTGCGCCGGCGGTCACCAGCGTCTCGCGGACGGCGGCGCCGAGCGCCCCGTCGGTACCGCTCCGATCGGCGAAGGCGACGATCGCCGGGGACGGTCGCACCACGGCTCGGCGCGCCGGATCGACGTCGGCGAGGACTCCGCGCGCGCCCGCTTCACGGGCGGCGGCGAGGTCGCTGACGGCGTTGTCGCCGAAATGCAGCACGCGCCGGGGATCGATCCGCTCCGCTGCCGCCACCTTGACGAGCAATCCATCGGCCTTGCCCAGCCCCGCCTCGGACGAGGTGACGATGCGGTCGATCGCAGCTACGTCGAACCCAGCCGCCGATACGACACGGCCGAGTTGATCGGACGAGAGGTACGTGTCGCTGACGAGCGCGGTCCGGATGCCGAGCTCCTTGGCGAGCGTCAGCAGGCCTGCCGTGCCTGGGTGGATTCCGAGGTGATCGGCCTCACAGGCGAGCTCGGCCTCGACCAACTCGGTCACCTTGGCGTTCCCGATCAGCGTGGGCGGCATCGCCTCCCAGATCTGCTCGAGATTGCACTCGAGCGACTTCGACGAACGCCACAGCAGGCGTCGGGCATCGGCCTCGGCCCATTGTCTGGTGCCGCTGAACTCGACCGGGTCGACATCCTTCGCCAGCAGTCCGGATGCCGCCAGCCGGCGCCCCAACTCGACGAACAGGTCGGTGGGTCTCGCCACGGCGCGCCAGACGAGCGTGTCGAAGACGTCGCACGTGAACAGTTCGAACGTCCCCGACCGGAGCTCGCGCGCGACCAGCTCGTAACGACTCAGGGGGGCATCGGGGCTCATTCGGCGGGAAGTCTAGGGAAGTCGCCGATGCGCCATCAGGGAGTGCCGCGCGAGCGCATCGCTAGCATCCCGGCGGTGCATGTGTGCCTCGTGATCCCGGCGTCCGGCGAGCACGCCGATCACGTGATCGACGCCGTGCGCCGGACTGCACCGGATGCCGAGTTCTCGGCGGTGTGGGCGGGCGACCCGCAGCTGCGACCGAACCCGCCGCTCCACGCCGCCTGGATCGACGTCGCACTCGACGAGGTGGGCGGGCTCGACTGGAACCGGATGCTCGTCGCCCTGCCGCCGGGTGCGTACGAGCTCGGGCGCGGCGCGGCCGCGATCGCCCGGTTGTTGCGGTCGTCGCCTCAGCTCGGTGGTCATGCTGCGCGTCGGGTCGATCGCGGTCGTCGACGCCCTCGATGGGTTCGTCACGTCCTCCGGCATCACCGTTGCCGCCCGTCGGGCGACGCCGTTCCCGGTCGACGGATTGGCGCCGACAGCTGCCGATCTGACGTTGGCCGGTCGGTTCAGCACCGCCATCGTCGGCTTCGGTGCCGACTCGTCGAGCGTCGCCGAAGGGATCGCCCTGGCGGCGTCGGCGAGCGGGCCGGGCTCCGAGTCCGGAGCGTTGTTCGAGGCCGTCCTCGGGTGGGCCGATCTGCCCGTCGTTGAACGATCCGATGTCGAGGTCGTCGGTTGGAGCGACGTCGGCCTCTCGCCTCCGGTCGCCGTCGATGTCTCCCAGCTCGACGCCGACGAACCGTGGCGGGTGGCGTTCACCGATGCACCGCCGCCGCGCCTGCGATTGTCCGAGCGGCCCGAGCTTGCCGACGTGCTCGAGCGGACGCGTGCGCAATGGGCCGGCATCGATCGACACCTGTCGACGCCGGGCGGGGTCGCCATCGATCCGGTCGTGCGCGAGCTGGTCGCCGAGGCGATCGTCGCCTGGCGGCGAGGTGAGGGCGAGTTGCCTCCCGATCCGTGGAGCGGGTCACCGTCGGACTTCATCGAATGGCTCGAGACCCCGTGGCCGCCGTGGGGGCCCGACCTCGGTCGCTACTGGGTGCGACTGCGCGAGAGCAGGCGTGACCTGATCGACGCCTTCCCCAACCCCGAGGGTGCCGATCGGGCGGCCTTCGCCGACTGGGCCGCCAACAGCTGGCGTCGCGAGCGACGTTCGCCTCTGCTGCGCCCGACATCGCGCCCGATGCGCCCACCGTGGCAGGACGACGCGCGCGATCCGGGCGGCATCAACGTGATCGGCTACTTCGGGTTCGACAAGAGCCTCGGCGATGTCGCCCGCCGGATCCACGGCTGTCTCCGCGCGGCCGACGTGCCGGCCGTCGCCCTCGACTACCACCGCTCGGGCAGCCCACCCACTCGGGAACGACCCGAGCTCACCGACCGGTTGCGCTTCGACACCAACCTGATCGTCGTCAACGCCGACCAGATGCCGCTGTTCGACGCCGACTACGGCGCGATCGCACGCCCGGGACGGCACACCATCGGCTACTGGTTCTGGGACGTCGAGCACGTTCCGCAGTCGGTGCTGGATGCGATGCGTCACGTCGACGAGGTCTGGGTCGCGACACCGTTCACGGCAGACGCACTGCGCGCCGTCGCCAGCGTGCCCGTCCGAGTGGTCGAGATCCCGGTGCCTGAGCCGGTCACGTCGAGCACCGCTGCCGGCCGGGTTCGAGAGGCTCGCCGACCGCTTCACGTTCCTCGTCACCTTCGACCATCTCAGCGTGACCGAGCGCAAGAACCCGATCGGCGCCATCGAGGCCTTCAAGCTCGCCTTTCCCGAACCGTCCGACGACGGACCGATGCTGATCGTCAAGTCCGTCAACGCCTCGCATCGCTGGGCCGAGCACGAACGGGTCCGGCTGGCGACGGGGTTCCGTCCCGACATCCAGGTGATCGATCGTCATCTCGATCGGCCCGACCAACTGGCACTGATCGGTGCTGCCGGGTGCCTGGTGTCGTTGCACCGTTCCGAAGGTCTCGGCCTGCACCTGATGGAGGCGATGTGGTTGGGCACACCGACGATCGCCACCCGCTACTCCGGCAACCTGCACTTCATGGACGACGGCAACAGCGCCCTCGTCGACGCCACGATGGTGCGCGTGACGCGCGGCGAGGGCTACTTCCCGAACGAGGCCTGCTGGGCCGAGCCCGACCTCGGACAGGCCGCCGAGTGGATGCGTCGCCTGGCCTCCGAACCAGCATTGTGCGCGGCGTTGGCCTCGGCGGGGCGTGCCAAGATGCTGGCGCAGCCGACACCGGCCGAGACCGGTGCCGCCATCGCTCGATGGAGCCGGACGAGTCGCGAAGGGTGACGACATGGGAGGCGTGAGACAGCAGATCAGCTGGCTGACCGGTGGGGAGCACGCGCCCAAGCGACGCTCGACGAGCACGCCCAGGCGATCCGACAACTCCAGCACCAGGTGGCCGAGCTGAGCCTGGTGGTCGCCCGCATCGACGCCGGCGCCTCCGATCCCGAAGCGTGGACCTCCGTGCGCGACGGAGTCCGACAGGCGGTCGACGACATGAGCGGACGCATCGCCGCCCTCGCCGATCGGATCGAGCAGCTCGAAGCCTGACGACACGTGATCGTCCTCGACATCCAGGCGCTGCAGAGCGAGGCGTACGCCAGACGTGGCGTCGGACGTCACGTCGGTGATCTCGTCCGCGCCTTGCGCGCCGCTCACCCCGACGTGGTCGACGTCTTCGCGTGGAACGACCGCTTCGACCGCGGCGGGGCGATCGAGGCCCTCGACGCCGAGCTCGGTCTCGGTGACCGGCTGCGCCCGTTCGCCGCGCTGCGCGGTGCGGATGTCGACGTGCTGCACGTCCCTGCCCCGTTCTCGCCCCTGGCGCGCGCTGCCGGCGAGGCCAACGACTGGGTCGAGATGGCGGTGCCGGTGCGCGCCCGCCGGCTGGTCGTCACCCTCCACGACCTGATCCCGTGGCGATTCCCGGATCGCTACCTGGCCGACCCGTCCGACCACGCCCGCTACCAGAGCAGGCTGGCGATGTTGCTCGCCGCCGACCAGGTGCTGGCGGTGTCACAGTCAGCTGCCGACGACGCGGTGGAACTGGTCGGAGTCGATCGTCGCCGGTTGACCGTGATCGGCGCCGGCCCGAGCCCGGGCTTCCGTCCGTCGGACGAACCGTTGGACACGGTCATGGAACGGCTCCGGCAGGTGATCCCAGGGATCGAGCCTGGATTCGTCGCCGTCCCGGCGGCGATCGACTGGCGCAAGAACCTCGAGGGATCGCTCGCCGCCTACGCCCGGATCGCCCCGGAGGTGCGGCGCGGCCATCAACTCGTCGTCGTCGCCGACCTCCACCATGACGAGGTCGATCGCATCGCCGCCGCCGGTGCCGAGCTCGGCATCGGTGACGAGCTGTTGGTTCCCGGGTTCGTCGACGACGACGTGCTGCTCGACCTCTACCGAGCGGCCGACCTGGTGATGGTGCCCTCGCGCTACGAGGGGTTCGGGCTGCCCGTGGTCGAGGCGCGTGCGTGCGGTGCACGCGTGATCTGCAGTGACGTGTCGTCGTTGCCCGAAGTACTGCCCGACGCGCGCGCCCGTTTCGATCCCGACGACATTCCGGCGATGGCCGACATGCTCGGCCGCGCCCTCACCGACGACGAGTTCCGGGCCGTGCTCGACAGCGTCCCACCGGCGCCCTACGACTGGTCGCTCCGCCGCGCGATGGCGTGGTCGCCGCCTACGCGCGGTGCGCCGCTCGGCCACGCCGGGCAGCTCGCTCCCGGCCGCGCTTGGCGGTTGTCACGGTCACGCCTCCGACGCCGAGTGGAGTCGCCGACCACAGCGCTCGATTGATCGAGGCCATCGCCGGCGACGCGGTCGATGTCGACGTCGAGGTCTTCACCCCGGGTGGCCCGCGTCGGCTCGACCGTGCCCCGACCGTCGAGGTCCGTCACCTGGCGGCGCTTCCTGAACGGTTCGCGTCGGGCGCCGTCGACGACGTGATCTACTGCATCGGCAACGACAGCATCCATCGCCCGCTGTTCGACATGATGCGCGCCGTCCCGGGACATGTCCTGATGCACGACGTGCGGATCCCGCGCCTGTACGGCCCGGAAGGTCCGCCCGAGGGGACGATCCCCGACACCGACTCCGAATTCGTTGCGACCCCGGTGGCGTCGGCGGCGGTGTCGCGGCTCGTCCAGTCCGAACACGCTGGACAACTGCTGCGCGAGGTCAGCGGGTTCGATGCGGTCGACGTCGGTCCGCATCCGTGCTGGAACGACGGCACGGTCGAGCCGATCGACGACGGCGACCCACCGTGGATCGTCAGCGCCGGCATCGCCCACGAGGTGAAGCAGACCGACGTGTTCGTGGCCGCGATCCGACACCTCTCACAGACGACACCGATCCGGGCTGCCGTGGTGGGACCAGGCGGTTCGCGGTTCGTCGGCGACAGCGACGTGATCGCGACCGAACACGTCGACGACGTGGAGTTCGACGCATGGCTGCGCAAGGCGGCGATCGCCGTGCAGCTCCGGGCGACCACCAACGGCGAGTCGTCCGGGCGCCGTCGCCAACGTGCTCGCCCGTGGCGTGCCGCTTGATCGTCACCGACATCGGAGCGATGGCCGAGCTGCCCGACGAGGTGGCGGTGCGGGTTCCCGTCGACGTCACACCGGAGGCACTTGGCGGACGTGATCGCGGCGCTGCTCGGCGATCCGGAAGGACGCGGCTCGAATGCGATCGGCGGCGCTGGCATTCGCGGCGCGTGAGTCGGTCACGGCACAGGCGCTGCGGGTCGTCGACGCGGTGCGCTCCGGCGTGGGCGTGCGAGGATAAGCCCGATGGCCGACGAGAAGCCCAACGTGCTCAAACGGGCGACGCATTCCGCCACGGCCCCGGTGCGGAACTACATCAACAACCACTTCGAGATGGTCAAGCAGGAGGTGCGCGCCTCGGGCGGCGCTCCTGCAGCGGCCGGCGGGGGAGAGGCGACCGACGCCTGGGCGCGCGTCGCCGAGCTCGAGAACGTGCTCGCCGAGCAGTCGGTCCACCAGGCACGCGTGCTGGCGCGGCTGACCGAGGAGGTCGTCGAGCTGTCGGCACGGATCGAGGATCTCGAGCGCGTCGTGCGTCAGCTGGCGGCCGTCGTGGCGGCGCCCGCTCCCGACGGGTGAGTCCGACCGCACCGTGATCGTCTTCGACGTCCAGGCGCTGCAGAGTGAGGCCCACGGCGGGCGCGGCATCGGGCGTTACGTGTTCGACCTCGCCCGCACGCTGCACCACGAGTACCCCGATGTCGTCGACGTCTACGCCTGGAACGACCGCCTGCCACCGGCCCCCGATCTCGATCGCCTCGGTGTCGGTGATCGCCTGGTGCCGTTCTCCGAGCTGGCGGGGCGGGAGGTCGACGTGCGTGCACGTCAACTCCCCGTTCGAGATGCTCGACATCGCCGACTTCGCGGTGCCGGTCGAGGCCCGCCGGCTGGTTGCGACGTGTTACGACCTGATCCCGTACCGCTTCGCCGATGCCTACCTCACCGATCCCGCGTCGGGCAGCTCGCTACCGGGCGCGGCTCGCGTATGCTGGCGTCTGCCGACGCGGTCGTCACCGACTCGCAGTCGCGCCGCCGACGATCTCGTCGAACTGGTCGGTGTCGACCCTCGCCGGATCACGGTGATCGGCGCCGGCGCCGGCGACGATGTTCGTCCCAGCCTGTCGACATCCGAAGCGACCCGGCTCGCCCGGCTGTCGGACGGGCTGCCAACGATCCGCCCCGGATACGTGCTCGTCCCGACCGGCATGGACTGGCGCAAGAACGCACGCCGGCGCGATCGCCGCCTACGGCCGCGTTGCCCGCCGACCTCCGCGACCGTCCACCAGCTGGTGTTGTCGTGCGCCGTCGAACCCGGATACCAGGCGTGGCTCGAACTGCTCGCCACCGAGGCCGGCATCGATGACGGTCAGCTGGTGATCACCGGATACGTGGCCGACACGACGCTGGTCGACCTGTACCAGACCGCCGAGCTGGTGTTCTTCCCCTCCTTCTACGAAGGCTTCGGGCTCCCGATCCTCGAGGCCCTGCGCTGCGGCGCCCGTGTGATCGCCAGCGGCGTGTCGTCCCTGCCCGAGCTGATCGGCGACAAGCGCGCCCTGTTCAACCCTTCGGACCCCGACGACATGGCCCGCACTCTGACGACCGCCCTCGAAGATCCTTCGTTCGGTGCGAGGGCCGGTGCGTTGGACGACGCACGGTTCACATGGTCGGCCACCACCGCCGAACTGGTCGGCGTCTACGAACGCTTGCGATCGGGACTTCGCGTCCGCGGCTAGCAACCGGTCGGCGCCTGGTCACTTCCTGGATCGTCGGGTGACGTAGATGTCGTTCGCACCTGTGCCGCCTTCACCGGTGCCTGCTGGTCCCGCTCGGCCGAAGAGCAGTTGCCGGGCGTCGAACGACAGGGACGGTCGTGACTCGTTGAGCGCGGTGTTGACGGCGTCGCCGAGGTTGGTGGGCGTGTGACCATCCGTCGCCGTGGCGGGTGCGGGTCGACGTCCAGATGTCCTGTCCACCGAGTCCCCCCGCCCGGTTGGAGGAGAAGACCACCTCCCGTCCGTCCCTGCGGACGTTCGGTTGGATGTCGTTGGCGATCGGGTCATTGAGCTCGACGAGAGGCTGTCCCGGACCGAACCCGGCTGGACCGCCATCGCTGACGAACAGGTCACCCGGCACCGTCGCCGAGCTGCGTGAGTAGTAGAGGCGACCGCGAGCGAGCGACGGTCCTTGCTCGTCGAGCTCACTGTTGGGTCCTTCCGGCGCGCACGCGAGGTGCTCGCGGCTCGCTCCATCCGCTGGTCCAGCGGTCGCGCGAGAAGTAGATGTCACCCATCCCGCAGGTCACGCCCTCGATGGTCCTTCTGCTGACGAAGAACAGTCCACGCAGGCCGACCGGGGTCGGGCAGAAGTCATCGGCGTCGGAGTTGATGGGGGCGGGCAGATTCTCCGGCGGGCCCCACGGTGCCCACCAATGACGCCTCTTCGCCACCCAGATGTCCAAGCCACCGTGACCCCCGGGCCGGTTCGAGGCCATGTACAGACTGAGCCCGTCGGGGGACTGGATCGGGCAGCCGTCAACGGCGTCGGTGTTCAGCTCGGAGTTGTTCCCTGCCACTTCGTCGATCTTCTGGGCGGGCTCCCAGGCGGCGGGTGTCCTTCCGGTCGCAGTCGCATGGCCGACGAGCAGCGACGCCATGACGGTTCCGAGCAGCAGCCCCCGTCCGAGACGTTTGTGCAACCGGGTCGTGGTCGCCGCACCGAGTGTTTTCGTTCGCTTCATCGCTGGTTCTCCTTTGCGTGTGGGTGTGTGTCGATGCGCGGGCTACGAGTGCTCGTGACCCTGTCTCGAAATGCGTTGTTGCACTCGACGAGTGACACGGTCACAGTTGGGCGTGTGACCGGGCGTGTGACGGGGGATGGCTCGCCGTGGGCCTGAGCGTCCATCTGTTGGGCCCGCCGAGGATCGAGGTCGGGGGCACACCCGTGGAGGACCCTCGCGGCCACAAGGTGTGGGGCTTGCTCGCGTATCTCCTTCGCAGCCGGGTTCCTCCGTCCCGGGAGCGGGCGGCGAGTCTGCTCTTCCCGGAGGCCGACGATCCGCTGGGAGCGCTCCGTTGGGCTCTCTCGGCCCTGCGCCGCCGGCTGGGCGGCGAGGTCGAGCTCGGCGGTGATCCACTGCGGTTGACGTTGCCGCCCGGGACCTTCGTCGACGTCAGCGTCCTCAGCAAGGGATCCTGGACGGAGGCGATCGCGCTTCCCGGACTCGGCCGGGCGTTGCTGGAGGGGCTGACCTTTCGCTCCAGCCCCGGCTTCGAGATGTGGCTCGAGAGCGAACGCCGTCACGTCGCGGGCACGACGAGCGCCGTGCTCCATCAGGCTGCGCTGGCGTTGCTCGCCCGAGGAGACCCCGCCGGCGCCGCCCAACATGCCGCCGAACTCGTCGGGCTCAACCCCTACGAGGAGAACGCGCATGTCCTGCTCGTCCGGTGCCTACGTGTCGGGGGAGATGCCGAGGCTGCGGCGCGTCACGTCGCGGTGTGCACCGAGCTGTTCAAACGCGAGCTGGGCATCGATCCGACCGCTGCTCTTCGCACAGCGGCCGACACGTCTGAGGTCGCGGTTGCGGGCCGCGTTTCGGGACGGGCGGCAGTTCGTGCGCAGGTCGAGGCGGGTGAGGCGGCGCTCGGAGCCGGCGCGGTCGAAGCCGGTCTCCACCGCCTGCGCGGGGCCGTGGCGGCCGCTCGGAGCATCGATGATCGCGAGCTCCTCGCCAAGGCGCTGGTCGCGCTCGGGGGAGCGCTCGTTCACTCGGCCCGCGGCACCGACGAAGAAGGCGCCGCCGCGCTGCACGAAGGAACGATGCTCGCGGAGCAAGTCGGCCAGTTCGACGTCGCCGCCAAGGGATGGCGCGAGATCGGCTGGGTGCAGTTCCTGCGTGCGTACTACGAGCGAGCGGAGGAGTCGCTGAGCAACACCGCCGAGTTCGCCGCCGGTAACGACGAGGAGCTCGCCTGGGTCGACCTGATTCGGGGCGCCTGTCGACACGATCTGGGCGACTACGCCGCGGCCGGCGAGCTGCTGAAGTCGGCACTGGCTCGCTCGAGGCAGCTGCCCTCGGGCCAGCCGTTGGGTCAGGCGCTCACGCTGCTCGGTCGCTTTCACCTGATGCGGGGGGAGATCGAGGACGCCGTCCATCTCCTCGACGAGGCCCTCGCAGAGGTCGAGGCGCGGGGCATGACCGCGTTCGTGCCGTGGCCGGAGTCGTTTCGCGCCGAGATCGACCTCGCGCTCGGCGACGTGGCGTCGGCGGAAGCGCGCTTCGAGCACGCCTTTGCTCTCGGTTGCCAGGTCGGCGATCCGTGCTGGGAGAGCATCGCTCTGAGGGGGCTCGGGCTCACGGCGGCGGCGCGGGGCGACCTTCCTCGCGCGCTCGAGCTGCTCATCGATGCCCCGAAGCTGTGCCGCCGCCTTCCCGACACGTACCTCTGGATCGAGGCGTATGCGCGCGACGCTCTGTGTGCCGTCGCCGTCGAACACGGCGCCGGAGGCGCCGGGCCATGGATCGACGAGCTGGAGGCGATTGCTGCGCGCCGTGGGATCCGCGAGCTCGTCCTTCGGGCCACCGTCTACCGAGCTCGTCTGGGGGAGCCCGGCGCACTCGACGTCGCCCGCTCACTCGCCGCTCAGATCGACAATCCGGCACTCGAGGAGCTGTTCGAATCCGCCGAGCCCAGCGTCGTCGACGGCTGACGGCGTCGAGGGTCATGCGCCAGGTATTCGATCGGCAGCGGCCTAGTCGTTCGGTGACGAGTGCAGCGCTCGGCGTCGTTCGATGGCTTCGTTCGCATGGACATTGCGGCTCCGGAGGCAATGGTCGATGCGAAACAGGCGGTGTGTTCGTTGCTCACTCGGCGGGAACAGATCCGGCACGTCAGCGACGGGCAGGATCTCGGGTCGGTCGACCTGCAACGTGCGTCCATCGTGGATCAGCACCGCCGAACCGAGCGCCAGCACGTTCTGGACCCAGTCGGCCGTCGGGCCATAGGGAAGGGTGACGACGAACCCGCCGTCGGTGGCGAACGGGACGATCGGTGTCTCGTAGGAGCGACCCGAACGACGGCCCTGATGCCGGATCACCGATGCGTATGCCCCTGGCTTGCCACGATGGACGCTGCAGCCGGTTCGTGACCGACCGCATTGAACCGGCGCACGACGTCGAGCAGTTGTGGCGACCTCGTGCGCATGGCCATCGAAGACAAAGCTCCCGAAGGCGACAATCGCGCTGAGGACGACACCCGACACGAGAAGCGCTGGTCGCCGAGCCATCCGTCCCAACACTGTCAGACGCCGCCCGGTGTTCGGGCTCGAGTCGGGTCGACCTGATCGCTCAGGACTGCTCGCCGTCAGCGGCTCGGCGCAAGCCGGATTAAGGTCGAAGAGCGCTCAAGCGAGCGTCGCGTTCAAGGGAAACGCGATGGACATCGAGCCAGAATCTCGAGATCGTTGCAAGGGCTATGCAGCCTTCGTCAGCGAGCGACGTTGGAGACGCTGATGGCGCGTCGACGACGACGCGTCCAGTCGTAGCCGAGGCTCGTCACGCGGCGTCCGGCGCCCATCAGGGCAAGGACAGCATCGTCGCCCAGTACGGTGAACATTGTTCGGGCTGACCAACGCCTCGTTGCGGATCACAGCTCGAGCACGTGCTGTCCAATGGCGGCGATCAGGTTGTCGACGAGGTCACACATCCGAGCATGGACGTGGAAGGCGAACCGTACATCGAGCACTCGAGGTCGCTGTTCACCATCGCCACGGCAAAGTCGCCGAGATTCAGGATTTCTTCGCCGACATCGCGCTCAACGACCGCCTCAGCTGACCCGCCGTCGGACAACGTGGAGCTTCCGCGGCGGTCGACTTCCTTGATGCGGACTACAGTTACCTGACGTCCGCACGACGACAGGAGGGGACGTGTCGCGAGAGGCTCTGGTGTCGGTCGCACGCAGCATCGACGAGGTCAAGCAGGTCATCACGACGCTGACCGAGGAGGAGTGGGCGAGGCCGAGTGGCTGTACCGACTGGTCGGTGCGCGACCTCGTTGCCCACATGAGCTCGAACTACAAGGAGACCGTCGATCCGTCGCCGCCCCCGCCCGAGCCGTTGAACCTGCCGGCAGAGCGCCTGATGGATCTACTCGTCGACCTGCGCGACGGCTGGAGCAACGAGCAGATCCGCGACGAGTACCTGCAGTACTGCGACGGCGCGCTGGCCACGCTCACGGCGCTGCAGGACGAGCCGTTGGCGTCGACGGTCATCCCACTCGCCGATCTCGGCAACTACCCGATGCATCTCCTGGCCGACGCCTACGCGTTCGACCACTACTGCCATCTGCGCGTCGACCTGCTCAGCCCGCGCGGGCCGATCGAACGCGAGCTGCCGCCGGCCGACGACGCACTGGTCGCGCCGGCCGTCGGCTGGATGCTCGCCGGGATCCCACAGATGCAGCCGGGGCTCGAGCAGAGCCTCACCGGGCGCATTCGACTCGTGCTCACCGGCGCGGGCGGCGGGGAGTGGGACATCCAACGCGAAGGCGACGACATCGTCGTGGGCGTGCCACAGGGTGACCCCGACGTCACCGTGACGTCGGACGCCCACGCCTTCGTGTTGTGGGGCACGGCCCGCACGTCGTGGCGCGATGCCTGCACCGTGGACGGCGACCAGCAGGTCGCCGCCACCTTCCTCGACGCACTGAACATCGTCTGACCGACGGTCCCCGGGCGGCGGACCTCGCCGACAGGCTGCGAGGATGCTGGAGAATGACTGACATGGGTCATCGGGCGAGGCCGGTCTTGGGAAGCCTGCTGTTCGTCGTGGTCGTCCCGGGCACGGTGGGTGTACTGATTCCTTGGGCGATCACGCGGTGGACGCCGGCGGCGTGGGGGCCTTGGCCGCTGGTGGTGGCGATCGCGGCCGGTCTCATCATCGCTGGCGCCGCTGTTCTGCTTCATGCCGTGTGGCGTTTCGCTGTCGAGGGTCGCGGTACGCCGTCGCCGACGGCGCCGACCGAGTCGCTCGTCGTCAGCGGCGCCTACCGCTACGTGCGCAACCCGATGTACGTGGCGGTGGCATCGCTGATCGGCGGTCAGGCACTGCTGTGTCCCAGCCTCGGGATCGTGCTGTACCTCGTGCTGTTCGCTGTCGCTGTGACGGCTTTCGTTCACTTCTATGAGGAACCCACGTTGCTGGCCGCGTACGGCGAGTCGTATCAGCGCTACCAGCGGGCGGTCCCACGATGGTTGCCAAGGCTCCGACCCTGGCGAGAGCCGGACTGGGACTGCATGACGTTCTACCGCGGCCGCCGAGAACGTCATGGACCAATTGCATGCTGGCGGCCGCCGTCGGAAATCCGGAGGTGGTGATCGCCGAGCAAGACGACATGTCGGATCTCGTCCGCGCTGTCACCGGCGTCGAGCGCCTTACGGACGTTCGAACGCACAGCGCCCGGCGACTGCTACGCGACAGCAAGTGCCAGCTTGACCAGGCGCTGCGTACGCTCGTCAGCGGGCCTGCGGACTCTGTGGCGACGGCCAGAGCGTCGAGCCGTTGTGCGATCTGAGGAAAGCTCTCGCGGAACACGACGTAGACCTGAGGAAGATGCTGGCTCATCGGCCCATCGTCGCGCACGCCGGCGGCCGACGCTGCCGATTGACATCCTCGGCGGTTCGGATAATCTACAACCAAATGGTTGTAGAAAGTCACGAGCGGGGAACAGACCGACCGGCTGTTCTCGCGCTCAGCGATGCGACACGGCGAGAACATCGTGACGCAGACGCTCGACCGTGAGCGTTCCGTAGGCGAGCTGGGCGGCTGTATCCGATGAGCCTCACGGCGGTGCAAAAGCACGTCGAGGTGCTGGTCGAGCGCCGGGCTCGTGCTCGAAGCAACGCGAGCGGACGGGAACAACTCGTTCGCGGCGAGGTCGAGATGAGCTGCGCACGCGCCCACGAACTGCTCGATGAACTCGAAGCGTTGTGGCGAGCCCGCCTCGATCGGCTGGACGAAGTGCGTCGCTCGACGAATCCACCGAGGCGTCCAGAGAGGAAAGACGAATGACCGTTGCGAATGTCGACAACGAACGCGGAGGCCAAGACGATGGTGGATCACGCGGAGCTCAAGGCTTCGATGGCCAACGTGTGGCAGCTGTGGGCCGACCGCGACTGCTGAGCGGTGGTGGGGATCGCGAGGATCCTGGCCACTTCGAGCATCACGATATGTTCGCGCGGGCGGCACTGATCACCTACTACATGTCCGGCTCCGACGGCGGCGACAGGTTCGACGGCACTGGAACGTGGTCGAGGTGGAGCGCCCCACCGAACTCGTGGTCGAAGACGCCATCGTCGATGATGACGGCACGCCCAGCGACGGCAACTCGACTGACTACGCATGGAGATCGACATCGATGCGGCGGGCGACACGACCCGCATGATCGGACCACCTATTTCGACTCGCTGGAAGGGATGGAGCGAGCGATTGCGACGGGCGCAGTGGTCGAGGGCATCGAAGGCCTGCGTGCTTCCAGATCGACACTCTGCTGGCCGAGGTCGACCGCGTAGGGGATTGCTCACAGCGGAAGAACTTGGCCGCCAGGCGCTCGGAGCTCAAGGGCGCCCGAGTGAGCGCTCCGGGCCGGCCGTGCCCGGAGTCGCCCTCGCAACCCCCGTTGCTCGGTAGTAGACATGCCCGGAAGGGGGTGTTGGTTACGAAACTGGGGATCGCGTAACCGGCGGGGCTGAGCGGACATGGAACGTGCATGAACGAACGGGCTGACGCGACATGGATCGCCCGTTCGCGCGAGGAGACGCTGTTCGCCGCGCTCTACCACCGTCACTACCGGGCGATCAGAGACTTCTGCCGCCGGCGCGTGCCGAAGGACGTCGTCGACGACGTCGTCGCCGAGACGTTCCTGACGGCGTGGCGCCGCATCGACGACATCCCACGCGGAGATGAAGGTCTGCTCTGGCTGTACGGCGTCGCCTACCGCGTGATCGGTCACCATTGGCGAAGCGCGGCACGTCGACGGCGGCTCGAAGACCGGATGCAGCGTGATCAACGGCGGAGCGGCGTCCGGAAGCCGATGATGCGGTCGTCGCTGCCGATCAACGCCGGCTCGTGCTCGACGCCGCCGCCCGCCTCAACGAGAAGGATGCCGATGTGCTGCGGCTGGCGGCATGGGAACAGCTCTCGATCGCCGACATCGCGGCGGTGCTGGGCATCGCTCCCAACGCTGTCAAGCAACGTCTCCACCGCGCCAAGCAACACCTCGGCCGCGAGTACCGCAAGCTCGAATCAGGAACACACAAGTCGACCCCCGAGCTCCGAAAGCCCCCGAAGCTCCGAAAGGAGGTGTCCGGTGATCACCGACGACGAGATCATGCGCTTGTTCGAGCTGGCAGACCCTGCCCGCGACGACGACGGCGCGCGAATGGTCGATGCCGCCGGCTACCTCGACGCACTGCAAACGAGGAGCTACGACATGACCTTGACAGAGATCACCGAGGCGCCGACCAAATCGCCTCGCGACAACCGATGGGTGCTGGCGGCGATCGTCGCCGCCGCGATCGTGCTGATCGTGGCCGGCGCCCTGACTCCTGACCCGCGACGACGGCGACGAACCGGTTCCGGATCGCGCCGCCGACCACAGTCGCCCCGGTCGCACCGACGACCGCCGCCGAGCAGGCCGCCGGCCAGTCGGTCGAAGAGGCGATTGCGCTCGTGCGGTGCGTTCTACGACGCCCGGAACGCATATGACGCCGACGCTCGCGATGAGCTTCCTGACCGACGAAGCGATATGTCGAGAATGGAGCCAGGGCACTGCCGAGCCCGCAGCTGGCCCCGAGGAGTTCCGGCTCGAGATCGAGACGTGCCGCAGCGACGAACGCCAAAGCGTTGCTCGGCGACTGCACAACGGTCGAAGGCCAGGGTCCCGGGATCACGATTCGGTGTGAGTTCGACTATCAGGATCTCAGGTCGGACGAGCTCGGCCTCGGTCCGTTCGGCGACAACTCCGCAGACATCGTCGTCGTCGATGGCAAGATCACGTCGATCGCCGAAACGGTCCCGGTCGACGACGAACGGGTTACAGGGCAGCAGATGTGGGATCCGTTCAGCGGCTTGGGTCGAAGCCCAAGCACCCTGACGACGTGGCGGTCATGTTCGCGGACGGCGACTCTCGGAGAGCCAGACCGAGGAATCGAACCGGTTGTGGGAGCAGCGCTCGCGTGAGTGGGTCGAGGCGCGCCTGGCCGCCGAGCAGGTCGCTGACCGAGTTCCTCGAGGCGTTCGCGGCATTCGACGCAGAAGCGGCCGGCGCGTATCTCGCCACCGGCGCCTCCACGGAGCACGTCATCAATCAAGACGTCGCTGACTACCGAGAGGCGATCGCGCTGTACCAGGCGATGGGGTTACGAGCAGGAGCTCGGCCCCTGCCGACAGCTCGGCGCCACGGCGACGGGGCTGCACGGTGCGCTGCCCGTTCGCGTACCACTTGCTGGGATCCCGCGAGCTGGGTCTGGGTCCGTTCGACGAGAACTACTTCACGGTCACGGTCGACGACGCAAGCGGGATGATCACCGAGGTGAACTCATCCTGGGTCGACGACGACTTCACGCGAGAGGTCGGGGACCCGTTCTCCACCTGGGTGGAGACGACGCATCCGGACGAGGTGGAAGCTGATGACCGCCGACGGACGCCCGGCCCTCACGCCCGAGTCGCTCGCGCTCTGGGAGCAACTCCGGGGCGAGTACGTGCAACACGTGCTCGGCACGACACCGACGACGACGCCGCGTGACGCCTAGGCGCGCTGCGCACCTCGGGTCCGGATCGGGCATCCGGACCCGAGCGGCGGCGCTTGTGGGTCATGACTCGCGAGCCTGTTGACTCCCGGCGTAAATGGAACTAGTTTCATTAGTACCATGCGTTGGACGATCGATCACGCCTCCCGGGAACGTCTCCAGGATCAGATCGCGAGTTGTGTTCGCCGCGGCGTGGCGTCCGGAGAACTGTCCGTCGGTGAACAGCTCCCACCAGCCGCCGAACTCGCGATCGCGTTGTCGGTCGACCGCAACACAGTGCTCGCCGCCTACCGGGACCTACGCGACGACGGGGTGCTCGAGTTCCGCCGCGGGCGCGGGGCGCGTGTCGCGGCGGCTGGCCCACCGTTGTCGTCGGTGACCGAGGCGGCCCAGAAGTTGATCGCCACCGCCACCGAGCATGGCCTCCGAACGAACGACCTCATCCGCATCATCAAGGAACTGACATGACTTCACTACCGATCGCCGGACCCAACCAGTACGCCGTGTACACCGGACGAACGACGAGCTGGCCGATGGTCGCCGCAACCGGTGTCGGCACGCTCCTGCTCGTGCTCATGGGCAAGCAATCCGACGTCGCCTGGAGCGACCTCATGTTCGTCGTGCCGCTGATCCTCGTTGCGATCGGCGTGCTCGCCGAGGTCCTGACGGGTTCGAGCGTGCGTGCCACCGCCGGCCCCAATGGATTGACCATCCACTGGGGACTGATCGGATGGCCCCGATGCACGTACCGTCTCGACCAGATCGAGCGCGCGGAAGTGATCGATCTGCCCTGGTGGCGGGTCTCGTACGGGTTGTGGTGGACACCGAGGCGAACCAACTGCACAGTCCGCAGCGGACCAACTCTGCGACTGTCGCTCCGCAACCAGCGCACCGTCACGATCACTGTGCCCGAACCGGCAGCGGCCGTCGCTGCACTGCGTGAGGCGTCGGCGTTCTGGCAACCGGGTACCGCCTGAACCCGATCGCCAATCTGGAGCGTCGCGGATATGAGACGACTCATCTGAGTGGGCCGGTCGCGCCGTTTCAATCGCGTTGAGAATCTCTTGCGACATGCTGACAACTCACTCTGAGGCTGGTGCTGCATGTGCCGGCCGTCTTACCCTGAGCCGATCGAGCCGCCCCTGGCCGTGACTGGATACCGGTCGGGGGCGGCTGTTTCGCGTCGTCGTTGCCACAATTCGGCCGTAGGTACGACTGCCGCGCCCCGCACGCCGCCGGCGTCCTAGTCGTGGTCGTGCGGCGGCTCGACCGACACACCGGCGCCTCACGGAGGCCGGCATGAACAGCCATGCCCCCGCACGGCGAGCCCCGGTCGCCGCTGGCGACCACTATCTCGGCGCCACCCTCAAGCCCCCGCTCGCCCTGCTCACCGACAGCCAGCCAGCCCAGGCGACCAGCACCCGCCGTGTACATCGCAGTCGCTCCCTACCGCGTGCTCGACACGCGCTCCACCGGTGGAACGGCGCGCGGCTCGACCATCACGATCGACACGCTGCTGGGCGACGTCGCCGCGGCTGCTGTGCAGATCACGGTCGCCGACACCGCCGGTCCCGGCTTCCTGACGGCATGGAGCGACCAGGACGAGCAACCCGAGACCTCGGTGCTCAACTTCCGGCACCCGAACGACATCGACGGCAACTTCGTGATCGTTCCTGTGAGCGACGGCAAGTTCAAGATCTACACGTCAGAGACGACTGGCGATCATCGTCGACGTCATGGGGTACGCCACCGTCTACTCGGCGATCACGCCGAGCCGGGTGGCAGACACGCGCACCACGGGGGGAACGCCTGCCGGCTCGACGATCACCGTGCAGACCGGGCTTCCGGCGGGCACGCCTGTCGCTGCCGTTCAGATCACCGTGGCCGACACTGCCGGCCCGGGATTCCTGACGGCATGGAGCGGCCAGGGTAAGAGGCCCGAGACCTCCGTGCTCAACTACCGCCACGCCGGCGACGTCGACGGCAACTTCGTGATCGTTCCGCTCGCTCCGGACGGCACGTTCCAGGTCTACACACTGGTCCACGCCGGGATCATCGTGGACCTGATGGGAGTCCCGCATGACTACACGGCGACCAAGCCCCAGCGGGTGCTCGACAGCCGCCAGGTCGGTGGGTCGGCTGCCGGTTCGGTCGTCCGAGTCGAGTCGAACCTGAACCCGATGGTGACCGCGGTTGCTGTCCAGATCACCGTCACCGACACTGCCGGCCCCGGGTACCTGACCGTCTGGGATGGAGCTGGTCCCGTGCCCGAGGTGTCAGCGCTCAACTACGTCTCGGCCGGGTACACCGACGGCAACTTCATGATCGTGCCCGTGCGCAACGGTGCCTTCTCGATCTTCACGTCGGCCAACGCCGGAATCATCGTCGACGTGATGGGCTACACCGGCACCGCGGCGAACGTGAACTACGAGGTACCCGACCCGAACGGGTCGACCTTGCTGCCCGACGATGTCCCGATCGGCGCTCCCGACGTCACGCATCACTACGGGTCGCATCACTTGCAGGCGCTCGACGTCTACCGCGGCACGACCGGCCAGACCCTGGTGTGGCTCCACGGTGGCGGCTGGGAGAGCGGCGACAAGGCGCTCGGACTGAACGACGACATGAGCAACTTCAAGAGGGTGCCTCGTCTCCTGCATGCCGATGGCTGGACGGTCGTGTCGGTCAACTACCGGCTGAGCCCCGAGGTTCATCTGGAAGACATGGTGGACGACTTCTACGCCAGCCTGGTGGCGGTTGGCCAGAACGCTGCGGCGTGGAACGTCGACCTCGAACGGCTCGTGGTGGGCGGATTCTCGGCTGGCGCTCACATCAGCGGATTGGGAGCCACAGCGCTCAACGACGGCACCTTCAACCCTCCCGATGGCCTGCCTGCTATCCGGGCGATCCTGGCTCAGGACGGCAACATGATGTCGAGCCTCTTCGCCGCTGCGGTGCCCGAGGGGACCGTGGACGCCGACGGCAACAATCTGTCGCCCGCTCCAGCGATTGCCCGCTTGCTGGACTGCCCAGGTGGGTCGTTCGCTCAGTGCTCGACGGAGCGCATCGCCCAGAGCGACATCACCACGTACAGCGACGCGTCCGACCCTCCCCTGTATCTGATCGGCGGAACACATTCGCTGATTCCGATCGCATGTCCAGACGCAGACCCGCGACCTGGTCAGGGCGGCCGGTCAGGTGGTCGTGTTCGACGGTGTCGACACCGGCCCCGAGTGGTTGCGCATGCATGACGTGCAGGGCATGAACTGGGCAGCGCTGAGCGCCTTCCTCGAGGCAGTCACCCCCTGACAGGAGAAGGCGCGGCGTGCAGCTGGGCGTAGCGCGACCAACCGGTCGCGGGCTGCGAGTCAACCGAGGCGTAGCCACCAACGTCCAATCCGCGACCCACACCACCTCCGTCGGTGGATCAACTCGCTTCGGATTAGGGTGCCGCCAACATGCGCATGCGGAGGGTAGTAGCGGGCCTGCTGGCGGCGGCGGTCCCAGTAGTTGCTGCGGCGCCCGGTGCCGGCCCGGCGGTGGGCGAAGGGCCTCTCGTGCCCCAGGAACGGTTGTGTTTCGGTGTGGCCGGGGAGCCTGGCGATGTCGCTGTCGTGAACTTGACGCCGGTGTTGGCGAAGGGTCCGGGGAATGGGTTGTTGGTGTCGTCGGACGTCGTCGATCCGCCGGTGGCGTCGAACGTCAACTTCGGTCCGGGTTCGGTCGATCCGAATGTGGCGTTCGCGCCGATCGGGTCTGATGGGCGGGTCTGCTTCGTCAACTCGATGCACAGCCAGGTTGATCTGGTTGCGGACCATCTCGGCACGATCGCGATCGAGAGCTTCACGCCTGCCAACCCCGACGCCACCCCAGAGCGCAGCGTCGACACCCGCATCGGGATCGGTGGGACGACGATGGCACCCGGTGCCCGTGTGTGTTTCGGTGTGGCCGGGAGCCTGGCGATGTCGCTGTCGTGAACTTGACGCCGGTGTTGGCGAAGGGTCCGGGGAATGGGTTGTTGGTGTCGTCGGACGTCGTCGATCCGCCGGTGGCGTCGAACGTCAACTTCGGTCCGGGTTCGGTTGATCCGAATGTGGCGTTCGCGCCGATCGGGTCTGATGGGCGGGTCTGCTTCGTCAACTCGATGCACAGCCAGGTTGATCTGGTTGCGGACCATCTCGGCACGATCGCGATCGAGAGCTTCACGCCTGCCAACCCCGACGCCACCCCCGAGCGCAGCGTCGACACCCGCATCGGGATCGGTGGGACGACGATGGCACCCGGTGCCCGCGTGTGTTTCGGTGTGGCCGGGGAGCCTGGCGATGTTGCTGTCGTGAACTTGACGCCGGTGTTGGCGAAGGGTCCGGGGAATGGGTTGTTGGTGTCGTCGGACGTCGTCGATCCGCCGGTGGCGTCGAACGTCAACTTCGGTCCGGGTTCGGTTGATCCGAATGTGGCGTTCGCGCCGATCGGGTCTGATGGGCGGGTCTGCTTCGTCAACTCGATGCACAGCCTGGTTGATCTGGTTGCGGACCATCTCGGCACGATCGCGATCGAGAGCTTCACGCCTGCCAACCCCGACGCCACGCCACAGCGCACCGTCGACACCCGCGACTGGCGACCCGACGTGTACCTCAACTTCCACGGAAGTGAGCAACTCCTCGGGGCGACCGATGCACAGTGGCCGTACGTCAGGGAGAACCTCGACGGATTCTGGGGCCACTGGTCGTCCGCTCCGGCCCATGAGACCCAGGTCCAAGAACACGATCGAACTCACTCGCAAGATCGTCGGCCGCGAGCTCGTCGACGAACACCCCATCGCCAATGCCAATGGCTCATGCGGGTCGTTCCTGGAGGATTCGTTCTACTTGGGGTCGGGGTGCGAGGGATCGGGCGCCCGACATTCGCTACGACCGCGTCGCGACTGCGCTCTACGCCGGGGACAACCCGGATTGCTGGGCAGCGGTGGGCGGTATCTCCGCCATGTTGGAGAAGTTCAAGGGTCAGGGGTACGCCACGGTGTACGCGCTGTGGCAGGGATCGAACCTGATCGACGTCGGGTACCCGACGGCTTATCCCCGCGTCACGCCGGGTTCGCCCGGCGATCTCGCCAATCGCAACGCCGGGGCCGTCGTGATCGAGTGTCACATGGACGACTGCCTGTACCCGGGCATACGCGAGCAGTTCTTCCGAGTGATCGAGGAAGCGCATGCGCGAGGCCAATCGTTCGTGTGGTTCACCGGGTATTACACGGAGTCCGGCATCGGCTCCTCCGGCTGGCTCGCCAAGATCCAACAGACGTACAACGCCATCGCTGCGGCCGGACTCTGGCGTCCGGGAGACGCAGTCACGCTCATCAACTACTACGGCAGCTACCCCGCGCTCCCAGAGCGCAATCCGGACGGTACCCCGGCCGACACCGTCACCGGAGTCCTGGCCTGGCTCCTCGAGCAACGCCCCGCCCGCTGAGCGCAGCGTTGAATTGGCGCTGCTCCGCGAGCAAAGCAGCAAGCAAGGAGCGGAACTACCAACTGAGCCGCCGTCGCCACCGCGTCTGAGCGAGCCGAGTGGCGCCCAGACGTGCCATTCGGAGCGACTCCGCCAGCCGACGCGGTCGTCGTGGTGCGCTGCGGGTCATGGGTTCCCGATCGGCACACCGAGGGCGCCAGCCACGGCATGGCCGGCGACTGGGCGGCGCCGGCAAACCGAAAGCCTCCGTGTTGCTCAGGCCGCGGGTCGCACTGCGAAGGCGTCGACGGCGATGCCCTCTGGCGCGACCTCGATCGTGGTCAGCTGCTGCGTGTCGAACAACTTCAGAGTGCTGTTCTCGTTGTAGATCGCGAAGCGACCGTCCGGCGACCACCACCATCCGGACGGCGGATTGGCGCCGAGCGCGATGAATCGGCCCGTCGTCATGTCGATCAGTCCGAACTGCGGCTGATCGTTCGACAACATCATCGGCGCCCATCGGTCGTCCGGCGAGATCGCTCCCATCAGCTCGGGACTGCTCCAGAACGCTGGACTCCGCACGTCCAGGATGTCGATCGCGCCGGACCCCGAGTCGGTGGGCACAACCTGGGTCCGCGCACCGCTGGTGCGATCGACGACGTACATGCCGCAGTCGCCGCCGTCCTGACCACAATCAGTCTCGAGCGCCACACGCCTGCTGAGCGCCACCAGGTTCCCCGTCGTCAGGCGTTGCGAGCCTTCGGGCCCGGCGTGAAACGTGCCGCCGTTGGCGCTGACGACGATGCCCCCCGCCGGGTCCGGTGCGGCGGGCCACACGCCACCGGCAACATCGAACCGACGTCCGGTTTGATTGCCCTCGTGGTCGACCTCGACGACGCCGAGCGGCGCGCTCACGTCGTACTCCCGCCTCGCCTGCCAGAACATCCCCGTATCCGGCTCGAAATGAGACGACCGCACATCGAGGATCGGCACGGCGACCGGAGGTGCGCCGTGCCGCACGAGCTGTGTGGTGTCTGCGTCGAAGTTGCGGATGACGAACCAATCAGTTCCTGCGTCGACGACCGGCGGCTGCACGATGCCGCTGCTCAACATCAGCGTGCGGAGCTCTCCGGTCGTCGCGTCGAGCTCGGCGATCTGCGTTCCGCCAACCATCACCACATCGAGTCCGAGCGCCGCCAGTGCGGGATGTACCTCCACCGTCTCCGTCTGCCATTCGGAGAACGTGGTCGTCGGCACGGCCCGAAGGACCGGACTGTTGCTCACGGGCACGGTCGTCGGAACTTCGGCGAGCGGGGAGGTTTCGGACGGAGCCGTGTCGGCAGCAGGCGTTTCCGCCTGGCCTTGCTCGCTCCCCGACGAGCCGCCGGAACGGCCGAGCGCCCACCCGAGGAAGAACGCGACGACGGCGACGACCGTGGCGACGATCACCAGCGTGCGGCGTTCGATCGCAACGGCGGGAGGCTTCTTCTCCGTGGTCAGCGTCGCATCGGCCTCCGGTGGCAAGAAATCGCTCGAGTGGTCGTGGGCGACCACCTCGGCGCCCGTACCAGCCAACCTCCGTCGGCGAAGGCGCGACTCCTCGTTCGGCGTCAGCTGGATCTCGACGCGAGTCGCTGCCTGGGGATCGTCCACCGCTGCCATCTCACCACACTCGATCGCTGCCCTCAGAGCGGCGCTCTACAACCCCGGGCGTGGCGACCGTCGTGTCCTGGCTGTTACTCGGCAGTCGCATGTCGAGTGATGCTTGACGACCCGGCGCTCCGAGGTGACCCAGTCGTCGGTACCGACACGCGGTCGGCGTGGCCTGAGGGCCGCGAGCCGCTAGCGCTGCGTTCGAGTTGAGCGGCGCGGGTTCTTGACGAGGCTGGCGACCCAGGTGCGCCCCAGCCATTCGGCGAAGCGGTCGTTGGTCCAGCCGCGCTCGTTGACGAGGCGGTGCCACAGCATCCCGTCGGTCATCGACCAGATCACGTCGCGGCACTCCTCCTCGGGGACGGCGAGCTGGCCGGTCTTGGCTGCCTCGGCCGCCATGACGGTCATCCCGGCGAGTCGTTGGCGGCCCATCTCCTCGAGCATCGCTGCCGCGGCGGGGTCGGCGCCGGCCGCGGACTGGACCATCAGCTGGAACGGCGCGATGCGCTGCGCGGTGTGGGTGGAGAACGCGGCGTGCAGCATGAGCCGTTTGGCGAGGTCGGGCTCGTTGCGGATGGCGAGCACCTCCGGCCGCTCGTGGAAGACGATGTCCTGCTCGTCGCCGCCGACGGTGATGTCCCACGCCTTGTGGAGCAGCGTGGCCTTGTTGCCGACGGACTCGTAGATCGTCTCGACCGACACGCCGGCGACTCCGGCGATGTCGGCGATGGTGGTGTGGCCGTAGCCGTGCTCGATGAACAGGTCGCGGGCGGCGCGCACGATCGCGGCTCGCGTCTCGTCGGCCTGAGCGCGGCGCCGCGACGAGTCGTAGGAGCGCCGCTTGACAGGGTCGCCAGATTTCATTACACCTATACCTGTATTGGTTTGATAGTAAGTGTAGCGGATATGGGAGGACGATCATGATCATCGACCAGCAAGGCCATCGAGGACTGGAGCGCCGTCGCTCGCGCCTGGGACTGCAACACGGACGACGTCGACAGCCACTCGGCCGCCGCGACCGAGGCGCTGCTCGACGGCGGCCGGCGTCCGGCCGGGCGATCGGGTGCTCGAGCTGGCCGCCGGTCCAGGCAGCCTCGGGCAGTCGCTGGTCGCAGCTCGTCGGTCCGACCGGACGGTCGTCCTCAGCGACATCGCGCCCGGCATGGTCGATGTCGCCCGACGGCGCAACGCCGGGCTCGCGCAACGTCGAGGTCGCGGTGCTCGACGCCTCCTCCATCGACCGGCCCGACGGGTCCTTCGACGTCGTGGCCTGCCGCATGGGGTTGATGTTCACGCCCGACCCGGCCGTGGCGTTCGGCGAGATCCGCCGCGTGCTCGTACCGGGGGCCGGTTCGCCGCACTGACCTGGGCCGGCATCGAGCACAACCCGTGGATGACCTGCGTCGGCATGGCGGCGATGATGAACGGCCTCGTCGACGGCGGACCGCCCGTCGGTCCTGGCGGCATCTTCTCCCTCGGCGATCCAGCGGAGCTCGCAGCACTTGCCGAGGGCGCCGGGTTCGTCGATGTGGTCGTCGAGGAGATTCCGACCACGTTCCACGCCTCGAGCATCGACGAGCACATCGAACGGGTCAGTTCGCTGGCGGGTCCGCTCGCCGCGGCATTCGCCTCAGCGACACCGGATCAGATCACGGCCGTACGTCAGACCGCGGCACAACTCGCCGCGAGTCACCTCAACGGCGACGGAGTGACCTTGCCAGGGCGAGCCCTCCACGTCTCCGCCCACGTGTGACAGCACGAAGCGCCAACTCCCGAATTGGGGCGCTCGTCACCGAGGCGGTCGAGACCGACTTCGGACGATCCGCTCACCACGAAAAATCGACTCGCTGACTGCGCGAGATGAGTAGCGAAGACGATGCGCAGATGCGTTGTTCGGTGCGTGATCGCCGCACACGACGGACGTTGTCGTGCGCGCTCGTTAGGCGTGGGTTCGTGTCTCGCCTGGTGGCTCTCAAGCGGTGGTGTACGTCGCAATGAGTTCGGAGTAGCTGTCGAGAGCGCGCAGGGCGTCGTCCTCGCCGGTGGGCGGCACGATCAACGCGCACCGGCTGAACCCCGCGGCGGCGTAGTCCTCGATGACCTTGGCGTCGGGCGGACAGCCGAAGACGCCCAGCTCGATGGTCTTCATGTCGCGTCCCGCCTCTTCGGCCGCCTGGCGCAGACCGTCGAGCTTGTCGGCGATGCTGCGCCGCCCGTGGATCGGCATCCAGCCGTCACAGAACTCGACGACGTGACGGAACGTGATCGGCCCGCCGGCGCCGCCCATGATGATCGGCGGATGCGGCGAGCTGACCGGCTTGGGCCAGCTCCATGCGGGCGGGAAGCGCACGAACTCACCGTCGAACGATGCCTCTTCCTTCGTCCACAGCTCGCGCATGGCGAGCACCTTCTCCCGTGCCATGGACCGCCGCCGTTTGGGGTCGACGCCGTGGTCCTCCATCTCCTCCTCGTTCCAGCCCACGCCGATCCCGAACAGGACACGGCCACCTGAGAGGAAATCGAGCGAGGCCACCGTCTTGGCGAGAACGAGCGGGTCGTGCTGGGCGACGAGCGAGATCCCGGTCCCGAGGCGCAGCCGCTGCGTGACCATCGCCGCCGCCGTCAAACCGACGTACGGGTCGAGCGTGCGGCGGTACTCCTCCGGCAGGTTCGGACCGCCGGGCCACGGCGTGCGGCGGCTGACCGGTATGTGGGTGTGTTCGGTCACCCAGAGCGACTCGAACCCGCGGGCCTCCAGCTCGCTGGCCAGCCGGTCAGGACGAATCGAGAGGTCAGTGGGGAAGACCAGCGCACCGAAGTCCATCGCCGCCGACTATACGACCGTGGCTCGAG